>CP126120.1:0-1200000 GCA_030123585.1 Rhodanobacteraceae bacterium | reverse complement strand
GCGCTTGCGGCAACCTCGTCGATCGATTCGTGCGTGTGCAGCAAAAGCATGCGCGCATTGTACGGCGGGGGTGTCGCGCCGCTTTGTCTGCGCGTGGATGACTGAGCACGGCACATTTATTGCTTCCGGTATTCGGTGCGTCCAGTAAAGTCACGGGGTACAACGTTGGGGCGAAGAAGCTGGGAGGTCCGGGTCGTGAATGGGCATCCGGTATTCCCCGGAGATCGCGTCAAGCTGGTGCCTGGCTACGTAGTCATCGACGCCGATCTTGAGCGCGACGGAGACGTCGCATCGCGCGTGTGGGGTACCACGATTGGCTGGCCGGGGCGGCAGATGGAGATGTACCGGCGCCATTACCTTGAGTGTCCGGTAGACAAGCCCATGCTGAAATTCCTGCGTCACGTGCCGACCGGAGAGATCGTCGGCACGCTGGGCGTGAGTCCGCGCCGCGTATTCTGGAATGGCCACGAGATCCGTGCGGGCGTGTTGTCACACTTCTGCGTCGTCAGGGAACACCGCAAAGTCATGCCTGCACGGCTTTTGCTCAAGGCAACGGAGGATGCTTGTCGCGGGCACTTCGATGTGGTGTACGCAATACCGGGTACGCCGCGAGCCGCTGCAATGGTGAAGCTGTACGGGGTACCGGACGTCAACTTCATCGTTCGCCGTGTCAAGGTGCTGCGGCATGCGAAGTACCTGGCGCGGCTACTGCCACGCCCGCTGGCAAGCCTGGCAGGCGGCACGATCGACCTATTGGGGGAGATCAGGATCGGTTCGCGGGGCGGCACCGATCGCTTGTCCGGTCGGTGGGTAGACAGCGTCGATCCAGGCATGGCGGAATTGTGGGAGGCATCACCACGCGGGTCCGGCTGGAACTCTGCGAGAGACGAACGGATGTTACGCTGGCGTTTCGACCGGTTGCCTTCACACCGGCGCCGCCACCTGCTGGTAAGTGAAGGCGTGGACGGTCCCTTGCAGGCTTGGTTCGCTTGCGACCGCAACTACTTCGACCCGGACATCCTCGTCGTCCATGACTTCTGGTCTGCCGGTGGTGCCGGGCGGATCGAGCAGGGTGCCATCCGTGTCTTGTGCCAAGCCGCAAAGCAGCTCGGGTTTTCCGCAGTCGAAATGCGCCTTGCCGCACCTGATGCGGTTGCCGACGCATGGGTACGGGAAGGGTTTGTCGAGCGCAATCGCATGCCGGTCCCCACGTATTGGCTGAATCCTGCCGTCGCGGGAGGAACAAAAGGCCCACTGCACATCACCGATCTCGATAACGATGGTTGATGCATTTGTCAATGACCGCCGTGCGCGATGATGACGCGCGTCCACTTCGGCACCGGTTCGGCTAAAGTCTCGCTCGACATGAACGCGCACGCACCACCCGTCCAGTACGTCAGCACCCCGCGTGGCGACATCGCGTACCGGACCCTCGGCGAGGGTCCGCGCGATCTCTTGCTCATCAATCCGATGAGCCGCTGCATCGAGAACCTGTGGGACTATCCCGCCAACGCGGCGTTGCTGGATCGGCTCGCGCGCTTCTGCAGGTTGACGGTGTTCGACCGGCGCGGCTGCGGCATTTCCGATCCGCTGCCCGCGAACCTGCCGCCGACCTGGGAAGACTGGCTGGACGACGTGCTGGCGGTGCTCGACCACCTCGGCATCGGCGACGCCGCGTTGCTGGCCGAGCGCGACGCCGCGGCCGCTGCGTTGCTGTTCGCCAGCAGCCATCCCGAACGCGTGCGGGCGCTGCTGCTCTGCAATACCAGCGCGTGTTTCCGGGTGGCGCCCGGCTATCCCTATGGCGAGAACCACGAGCGCGGGGAACGCCTGTCGCGCCAGTGGGAAGAAACCTGGGGCACCGCGAACATGGTGCTGGCGACCCGGCCGACGCTGGCCAACGATCCGGCCTACGTCGAATGGGTGACGCGCATGCAGCGCGTGGCCTACTCGCCGCGGCGCGCGGCCGCCGAGTTCCGCTACATCATCAACTTCGACGCGCGCGCGGTGTTGTCGTCGATCCGCGCGCCCACCCTGATCTTGCACCGGCGCGAGTTCGCGGTGATCCCGCTGGCGCACGCGTACTACCTCGCCGAGCACATCGCGGGTTCACGCCTGGAAATCCTGCCGGGCGGCGACATCGACGTGCTGCTGCCGGGCGATGAAAAACCGCTCGCGCTGGTCGAATCGTTCCTTGCCGGCGCGCCCGCGCCGGATGCCGGCGAGCGGGCGCTGACCACGGTGCTGCACCTGCGCGTGGCGAACCCGCGCCAGATGGCGGCGAACCTGGGCGACGCGCGCTGGCGCGAGGTCAAGAGCCAGTTGCAAATGGCCGTGTGCGCGGAGTTGTCGCGTTTCCAGGGGCGCGCGGTGGAGGTCGATGGCAACGGCTGCCTTGCCAGTTTCGAGGGGCCGGTGCGCGCGTTGCGTTTCGCCGTGTCGATCAGGCAGGCGCTGCGCGATCAGTTGCGGCTGGAAGTCCGGGTCGGCGTCCACATCGGCGAATGCGAACGCAGCGGCGAGACGCTGGCGGGAGCGGCCGTGGATGTCGGGGCCGGCGTGCTGCAGGCCGCGCAGCCGGGCGAGGTGCTGGCCACCGCCGCCGTCAGCGACCTGGTCGCGGGATCGGGCGTCGATTTGCGCAGCATCGGCGGGCACCAGCTCGACGGCGTGCCCGGCGAATGGGAACTGTACGCGCTGGAAAGTTGATGCCGCGCCCGGCTCAGCCGGTCAGCCCGATCGAATCCAGGAACTTCTCGGCATCCAGCGCGGCCATGCAGCCGAAGCCAGCCGAGGTCACGGCTTGCCGGTACACGTGGTCGGCGACGTCGCCCGCGGCGAACACGCCGCGCACGGACGTTGCGGTGACGTTGCCGTCCAGCCCGCTCCTGATCTGGATGTAGCCGTTGCGCATGTCGAGCTGGCCTTCGAACACGCCGGTGTTGGGCGTGTGGCCGATCGCGACGAACATGCCGGTGACCGCGATGTCGCGCTTGCTGCCGTCGGCGGTGCTCACGAGGCGCAGGCCGGTGACGCCGGTGTCGTCGCCCAGCACTTCATCAACGGTGTGGTTCCACACCAGCTCGACCTTGCCCGCGGCGGCCTTCTCGAACAGCTTGTCCTGCAGGATTTTTTCGGCGCGCAACTTGTCGCGCCGATGCACCAGCGTGACCTTGCGGCAGATGTTGGCGAGGTACAGCGCTTCCTCGACCGCGGTATTGCCGCCGCCGATCACCGCGACGTCCTGGTTGCGGAAGAAGAATCCGTCGCAGGTCGCGCAGGCCGACACGCCCTTGCCCTTGAACGCGGTTTCGGACTCGATGCCCAGGTACTTGGCGTCGGCGCCGGTCGCGATGATCAGCGCGTCGCAACTGTATTCGCCGCTGTCGCCCTTCAACTTGAACGGACGCTGCTTCAGGTCCACGGTATGGATGTGGTCGAACACGACGCTGGTGTTGAAGCGCTCGGCGTGCGCCGCCATGCGCTGCATCAGTTCCGGCCCCTGCACGCCTTGCGCGTCGCCAGGCCAGTTGTCCACGTCGGTGGTGGTGGTCAACTGGCCGCCTTGCGTCAGGCCCGTGATCAGCATCGGCTGCAGGTTCGCGCGGGCCGCGTAGACGGCCGCGGTGTAGCCCGCGGGACCGGAACCGAGGATCAGAAGGCGGCTGTGCTTCGGGGTGCTCATGTATAATTCCCAAGTTGTTTCCAAGGTCCGCAGGAACTTCCTCTCGTCCGCCGCGCGCGTGATTCGATGCGGCGATTCCCTACGGCGGTTGCGTCCGTGACTACGGTGCGTCGCGCGCCGCGTCTCGGGCTTCGTGCCGAGACGAGTCGTGCAGCATGGGGAGTTCGCCGCGGGTTTTCAAGCGCGCGACGGTTGTGATTTTCGCACGAGGATGATTTCCATGCGTATTGGCGTTCCTTCCGAAACCAAGACCCTCGAGGGCCGCGTCGCCCTCGTTCCCGCCGCCTGCGCCGACCTGATCCGCCACGGCCACGAGGTGTACCTGCAATCCGGCGCGGGCGAGAAGAGCGGTTTTTCGAACGAACGCTATACCACGGTCGGCGTGAAGGTCGTCAAGGACGCCGCCGCGCTGTACGGCAAGGCGGAAATGATCGTCAAGGTGAAGGAGCCGATCGAGGGCGACCTGAAGCTGCTCGAAAAGCGCCATCTCCTGTTCTGCTATCTGCATCTCGCGCCCGATCCCAAACTCACCAAGGCGCTGTTGAAGATCGGCTTGACCGGCGTCGCGTTCGAGAGCGTGCAGGAAGTCGATGGTTCGCTGCCGCTGCTGACGCCGATGTCGGTGGTTGCGGGCAAGCTGGCGACGCAAGTTGGCTCGACGCTGCTGCACCAGCCGCAGGGCGGCAAGGGCAAGTTGCTGGGCGGCCTCGCCGCCACCGAGCGCGGCAAGGTCGTGGTGCTGGGCGCGGGCGTGGCCGGCGGCAACGCCGCGAAGCTGGCGGCCCGTGGCGGTACCAACGTGGTGGTGTTCGACAAGCGTCCCGATCGCCTGGCGCAGGCACGGCAGTGGGGCGACAACGTCACCGCGTTGTACGCGTATGAATCGGCGGTGGCCGAGGAAGTCGCGACCGCCGACCTCGTGGTCGGCGCGGTGTTGGTGCCGAGCGCCAAGGCGCCGCACGTCGTCACCCGCAAGATGGTGAAGACGATGGAGAAGGGCAGCGTGATGGTCGACATTTCCATCGACCAGGGCGGCTGCTTCGAGACGTCCAAGCCGACCACCTGGAAGGATCCGACCTACGTCGTCGACGGCGTCACGCATTTCTGCGTCACCAACATGCCGGGCGCGGTGCCGCAGACATCCTCGCAGGCGATTTCTGCCGCGATCCTGCCGTACGTGGAACGCCTCGCGCTGAAGCGCTGGCGCAAGGATGCGGTCCTCGCCAGCGGACTCAACGTCGATGGCGGCGATCTGGTGCATCCGGCGCTCAAGGGCATGAAGCTCTGAGCGCGCTGTCAGCGGGCAAGAGAAAAAAGCAGGCGCCGCGCGAACCGCGTTATAGTTTCGGCCGTCTTGTTGGATGTGTGCGAGGTTGCCACGCGTGGCGCGTGCCAGAGCTCAGGCTGAAACCAAATCCGAAGGCATGAGCGAACGCACGCGGCGGCTGTTGCGCGAGGCCGTGGCGTTGCTGCTGTTTCCGCTCGCGGTGTACCTGTTCGCGTGCCTGGTCGGTTACAGCGAGGACGATCCCGGCTGGTGGCATGCCGGCATTCCGGGCCAGCCGGTGCACAACTTCGGTGGCGCGGTTGGCGCCTACATCGCCGACCTGCTGTTCCACCTGTTCGGCGTGATCGCCTACGCGTTTCCGTTGCTGCTGATCGTGCTGGCGGTCGGCGTGTTGCGCGGCTGGTACCGGCGCGTGGAAGGCGAAAGCAAGTGGGAACCCAGCCTGCGCCTGATCGGATTCGTCGCGTTCTTCGTCGGCGGATGCGGACTGGCGTGGCTGCATGCGTCCGACCTGCAATGCCGCGCAGTCGCCGCTGCCGGCGGCTTGCTGGGCTGCGGTGCGGGCGGGCTGTTGCACCGCGGGTTCGGTGAACTCGGCGCGTTGCTGCTGCTGCTGGCGGTGTTCCTGATCGCAATCACGTGGATCACCGGCCTGTCGTGGTTCCGGGTGATGGACTGGACCGGGCAACAGGTCCTGGTGGGCGCGGGCTGGGTGCGCGGCAAACTGAAACGCGCGCCGGAAACCCTCGCCGCACGTGCTGCGCGCATCGAGCGCGAAACCGCGCGCAAGGAAGACAGCGAACGCCGCGCCAAGCGCGAGCCGGTGCGTATTGAATCGACGCCCGCGCCGATCGTGAAAAGCGAACGCGCCAAGCGCGAGACGCAGATTCCGTTGTTCACCGGCGCCGCCGCCGAAGGCGAATTGCCGCCGCTGTCGTTGCTGGAAGAGGCGCAACCGCAATCCGGCAAGGGTTATTCCGAGGAAACCCTGGAAGTGTTGTCGCGCCAGGTCGAGATGAAGCTCAAGGACTTCCGCATCGACGCGCATGTGGTCAGCGCGCATCCGGGCCCGGTGATCACGCGCTTCGAACTGGAGCCCGCGCCGGGCGTGCGCGGCAGCCAGATTTCCTCGCTCGACAAGGACATCGCGCGCGGGCTGTCGCTGGTCAGCGTGCGCGTGGTGGACGTGATTCCCGGCAAGAACGTGATCGGACTGGAGATCCCGAACGCGCATCGCGAGATCGTGTACCTGTCGGAGATTTTCGGTTCGCGCGAATACGGCGACGCGCGTTCGCCGTTGTCGCTGGCGCTGGGCAAGGACATCGGCGGGCGGCCGGTGGTGGTCGATCTGCAGAAGATGCCGCACCTGCTGGTCGCGGGCACCACGGGTTCGGGCAAGTCGGTGGCGTTGAACGCGATGGTGCTGTCGCTGCTGTTCAAGGCCAAGCCCGCCGACGTCCGCATGATCATGATCGACCCCAAGATGCTGGAGCTGTCGGTGTACGACCGGATTCCGCACCTGCTGGCGCCGGTCGTCACCGACATGAAGGAAGCCGCCAACGCGCTGCGCTGGTGCGTCGCGGAAATGGAACGCCGCTACAAGCTGATGGCCGCCGTGGGCGTGCGCAATCTCGCAGGCTTCAACAAGAAGGTGCGCGACGCCGAGGCCGCGGGCCAGCCGCTGCCCGATCCGTTGTTCAAGGCCAACCCCGACGCGCCGGAAGACAAGGCGCAGCCGCTGCAGCCGCTGCCGTTCATCGTCGTGATCATCGACGAGTTCGCCGACATGATGATGATCGTCGGCAAGAAGGTCGAGGAACTGATCGCGCGGCTGGCGCAGAAGGCGCGCGCCGCCGGCGTGCACCTGGTCCTCGCGACGCAGCGCCCGTCGGTGGATGTGATCACCGGCTTGATCAAGGCCAACATTCCGACCCGCATCGCATTCCAGGTTTCATCCAAGATCGATTCGCGCACCATCCTCGACCAGTCCGGTGCGGAAACCCTGCTGGGCAACGGCGACATGCTGTACCTGCCGCCCGGCACGGCGACGCCCGAGCGCGTGCACGGCGCGTTCGTGGGCGATGACGACGTGCACAAGGTGGTCGAGTGGCTGCGCACGCAGGGCGCGCCGAATTACATCGAAGGCGTGCTGGAGGAAGTGCAGACGCTGGGCGACGGCAAGGTCATCAACGAGTCCGGCCTGCCCGAGGACGCCGGCGAAGGCGAGGGCGGCATGGACGAGTTGTACGACAAGGCGGTGCACATCGTCACCTCATCGCGGCGTGCATCGATTTCCGGCGTGCAGCGACACTTGCGGATCGGCTACAACCGCGCCGCGCGCCTGATCGAGATGATGGAACAGCAGGGCGTGGTGACGCCGCCGCAGCACAACGGCAATAGGGAAGTGCTGGCGCCTCCACCTCCGGCAGATTGAGGCGTTGGATTCAAGTCGTCATTCCGGGGCGGCCTGTGGCTTCATCACAGGTCGAACCCGGAATCGGTTTCGTGGCTGCCGCAGACCGATTCCGGGTTCCACCGCGGTGGAGCTGCGGTGGCCCCGGAATGACGAGTAAAAAGGGGTTCCCATGCACCCGCTCGATTACCATCGGTTCACTGTCCGCGTAGACAATGCACGCGTGCCTCCATTCGCCAAGGAACGATCATGCGAAAACTGATTCTGCTGGCAGCGCTGTCCCTGTTCGCGTGCGCCACGTTCGCGGCCACCGGCGCGCGCGCGCGCCTGGATGCGTTCGCCAGCGGCCTGCATTCGCTGCGCGGCGATTTCACCCAGACCGTGTACGACTCGCACGGCAACATCACCGGCGCCAGCCATGGCCTGCTCGCGTTGCAGGCGCCGCGGCTGTTCCGCTGGGAAGTGACCGACCCCTACCAGCAATTGATCGTGGCGGATGGCAAGAAGGTGTGGGTGTACGAACCCGACCTGCAGCAGGTCACGGTGCGCGATCAGGGCGCGACCGAGGCGCACAGTCCGCTGACGGTGCTGACCGATCTGTCGCAACTCGACAGCGAATTCAAGACCACCGATGCGGGCACGCGCGACGGGCTCGAATGGCTGCGGCTGGTATCGCGCGCCAAGGGTCCGCAGTTCGAATACGCCGAAATAGGTTTCGATGCGACCGGCCCGCGCCGGATGGTGTTCAAGGACACGCTGGGCAACCGCACCGAGATCGCGTTCTCCGGCTGGCAGCGCAACCCGTCATTGCCGGCGGATACGTTCACCTTCGTGCCACCCAAGGGCACGGACGTGGTGGGTGATGCCGCGACTGCCGCGCCGGCGTCACGACTCAAGCACTAGCCCGCTTGCTGATGGCAGCCAGGATGCCTTGCAGCAGCGCGGTCGGCGTCGGTGGGCAGCCCCGCACGACGACATCGACCGGAACGACGTTGGCGACCGCGCCGATGGTGGCACAGGTATTTTCGCCGAACACGCCGCCGCAGGCGGCGCAGTCGCCGGCCGCGATCACCAGTTTGGGTTCGGGCGTGGCATCGTAGGTGCGGCGCAGCGCCTCGGCCATGTGCCGCGATACCGGGCCGGTGACGAGCAGCGCATCGGCGTGGCGCGGACTGGCCACGAAGTGGATGCCCGCGCCTTCGAGGTTGTAGTAGGGATTGTGCAAGGCGTGGATTTCAAGTTCGCAGCCGTTGCATGAACCCGCGTCCACCTGCCGGATCGCGAGCGCGCGGCCGAACACGCGGCGCACCTGCTCCTGCAGTTGCCGTTGCAGCATCGTCGCGTCCGGTGCGGGCTTGGGCTCGCTGACGAGTCCGACTTTTTTTATCTGCTGCAGAAGGCGCCACATTGCGTTGGTTCCTCAAAGATCGCAGCCGCTGTAAGCGAGATTGAACGACTTGTTGATCAGCGGAAAGTCGGGAACGATGTTGTCCATGATCGCGTGTTCCAGTACCGGCCAGTTGTGCCACGACGGATCGTGCGGATGGCAGCGCGCGATGCGTCCGCCGGTATCCAGACGCACGGCCACCAGCACCGGTCCGCGCCAGCCTTCGACACCGCCGAGACCCAGCGTGCCCGCGTGCGGAGCGCCCAAAGGCACGCAGATGGCGCCGGCGGGAAGTTGCGCCAGCCACTGCCGGCACAGGTCGATCGAGACCAGCGCCTCGTCGAAGCGCACGGCCACGCGCGCGGCGACGTCGCCTGACTGATGCGAGACCGCAGCGTGCGCCATCGGCGCGTACGGCGCCAGCGCATGCGCGTTGCGCCAGTCGTGCGTGCCGCCGCTGCCGCGCGCGGCGAGGCCGACCATGCCGAGTCGCGCGGACAGTTCCGGCGTCACCGTGCCCGCGCTCATGAAGCGATCCTGCAACCCGGCGTGGTTGTCGTAGATCTCGCGCAGCGCGCGGATTTCGGCCGCGATGGCGTCCATGTTCGCGATCAGGATGCGGGCCGCCTCGGCATCGATGTCGCCGCATACGCCGCCGGGCACGATGGCGTCCATCGGGTAGCGCCGGCCCCAGACCTTTTCGTTGGCGCGCAGCAGGTCTTCCTTCAGGCGCGAGAACTGCAGTTGCCCGAATGCGAAACCGGCGTCGTTGGCGATGCCGCCGAGGTCGCCCAGGTGATTCGCCAGGCGCTCGCGTTCGAGCAGCACGCCGCGCAGGACCAGCGCGCGCGGCGGCGGAGTCGTGTGCGTGACGGCTTCGATCGCCATCGCACAGGCCCACGCGTACGCGGCGGCGCTGTCGCCGCACACACGCGCGACGAGCCGTGCGCCGGCGGCAATGTCGAGTCCTTCGGCGCGCTTCTCGATGCCCTTGTGCGTGTAGCCGAAACGTTCTTCGAGCCGCAGCACTTTTTCGCCGACGACCGAGAAACGAAAATGCCCCGGCTCGATGGTGCCGGCGTGCACCGGGCCGACCGGGACTTCGTGCACGCCTTCGCCTTCCACGCGCACGAACGGATAATCGTGCGCGACGGATGGCGGCAGCGCCGGCGCGTCGTGCCGCAGCGGAAACACCTCCGCCGGCCAGGCGCCGTGGCGCAGCCACGGGCGCTGGTCGCCGCCGAGCGTGCGCAGGCCGAGCAGGTCGAAGGTCGCGCGCTGCATGCGCGATGCACTCGGAAAAATTTCGGACAGATCGGGATAGGTCGGATTCGCGGCATCCAGCGGCAGTTCGGCGGCGATCAGGTCGTCGGCGTCTTCCAGCACCACGCACAGGCGAAAGCCCGAGTCTTCGCGGCGCAAATCCTCGCCCCACAGGGTGACGAGCCTTCCGCCCGCCGCGCGCACATGACGGCACAGTTCCACCAGACGCGCCGCGGTCACGGCGACGCGCAGCGCCGGCAGCGCGCCCGGCAGGGTTTCGAAATTCAAGTCGGAAAAGTGCTCGCGCATGGCGGTCAACCGATCAATCTTGCCGCGAGCTTGTACCACTCGGCCAGCGCCGGCGGAATGTAGATGCCGAGCATCAGCACCAGCAGCAGGTGCGCGAAGACCGGCAACAGCGCCGGCGAATGCGGCAGCGGTTTCATGGTGGTGTCGCCGAACACCATCGCCTGCACGCGCGAGAAGATCGCGCCGAACGCGACGGCCAGCGCGAGCAGCAGGATGGGCGTGGCCCAGGGGTGGTCGCGCATCGCGGTGATCAGCACCAGGAATTCGCTGGTGAACACGCCGAACGGCGGCAGGCCCAGGATCGCCACAGTGCCGATCATCAGGCCCCAGCCGATCGTCGGACTGGCCACCAGCAAGCCGCGGATGTCGTCCATGACCTGCGTGCCGGCGGTCTGCGCGGCATGACCCACGGCGAAGAAGATCGCGGACTTGGTCAGCGAGTGCACGGTCATGTGCAGCAGCGCGGCGAAGTTCGCGATCGGTCCGCCCATGCCGAAGGCGAAGGTGATGATTCCCATGTGCTCGATCGAGGAATAGCCGAACAGGCGCTTGATGTCGCGCTGGCGCCACAGGAAGAACGCGGCGAGCACGACCGAGAGCAGGCCGAAGCCCATCATCAAACGCCCGGCGAGCGGGGTGTGCGTCGCGCCATCGACGAGCACCTTGCAGCGCACGATCGCGTACAGCGCGACATTGAGCAACAGGCCCGAAAGCACCGCCGAGATCGGCGTCGGACCTTCGGCGTGCGCGTCGGGCAGCCAGTTGTGCAGGGGCGCGAGGCCTACCTTGGTGCCGTAGCCGACCAGCAGGAAGACGAAGGCGAGGCCGAGCACGCGCGGTTCGAGCTGGCCCTTGACCGCGTCCAGGTGCGTCCACAGCAGCGCCGTGCTGCCCGCGCCGCCGAGCACCTTCTCGGCGGCGAAATACAAGAGGATCGTGCCGAACAGCGCCTGCGCGATCCCGACGCCGCACAGGATGAAATACTTCCACGCCGCCTCGATGCTGGCGGCCGTGCGGTACAGCGAGACCAGCAGCACGGTCGACAGCGTGGCCGCTTCCATTGCCACCCAGAGGATGCCGAGGTTGTTCGCCGCCAGCGCGGTCAGCATCGTGAAGCAGAAGAGTTGATACATGCTGTGGTACAGGCGCAAACGGCGCCGGTTCACCCGCCCGTGATGTTCCTCCACGCGCATGTACGGCCGCGAGAACAGCGCCGTGGTCATGCCGACGAAGGCGGTCAGCGCGATCAGGAAAACGTTGAACGGATCGACGAAGAACTGTTCGTGCGCGACCAGCATGGATCCGCCGGCGATCACGCGCGCGGTCAGCACGCAGGCGGCGGCGAACGTGAGTGCGCTGAAACCGGCGTTGAGCTCGGGCGCGAAGCGGCGCGCGCCGAACGCGGCGAGCGCGACGCAGCCGATCAGCGGAATGGCCAGCAGCACGAGCAGGATCATTTCAGTCTTCCCTGAGCCGTTCCAGGTTGTGCAGGTCGAGGCTGTCGAACTGCTCGCGGATCTGGAAGAAGAACACGCCGAGGATCAGCATGCCGACCAGCACGTCGAGCCCCACGCCGAGTTCGACCACCATCGGCATGCCGTAGGTGGCGCTGATCGCGGCGAAGAACAGCCCGTTTTCCATCGCGAGGAAGCCGATCACCTGCGCCACCGCCTTGCGCCGCGTGATCATCATCAGGAACGACAGCAGCACCACGGCGAGCGCGATGCCGAGCGTGCTGCGCGTGACTGCCTGCGACAACTGCGCGATCGGCTGCGCCAGCGCGAACGCGAACACCACCACGACGATGCCGATCAGCATGGTGGTCGGGATGTTGAGCTGCGTTTCGGTATCCCAGCGCACGTCCAGGCGCGCGATCAGCCGGTGCAGGATCCACGGCAGCGCGATCACCTTGAGCAGCAGCGACAGCGCCGCCGACGCATACAGGTGCGTCGCGCCCGAGCTGTATGCCACGATCGCCGTGGAGACGGTCAGCAGCACGCCCTGCAGCGCGAACAGGTTGACCAGCGACAGGATGCGCCGCTGCGAGAGCATCGCGAACGACGACAGCAGCAGCAGCGCGGCGCCGAGGTTGAGCAGTTGCGTGGTCAGGGCAGGCGCGGGCATGTCAGCTTCCCAATAGTTGGTGGACCAGCAGTCCCAGCACGGCGAACAGGAAGGCCGTGGCGAGGAATTCCGGTGCGCGGAAGATGCGCAACTTGGCGCTGGCGGTTTCGATCAGCGCCAGTCCGGCGCCGGCGACGGCGAGCTTGAGTGCGGTGGCGGCGATGCCGACGACGAGTCCGCCCGGTCCGGCGGTCGCGGCGGTGAGTCCCCACGGCACGAACAGCGCCAGCCCGATCGCCATGAAGTTCATCAGTTTCAGCGCGGAGGTCCATTCGACCAGGGCCATGTGGCGCGCCGAGTATTCCAGCGCCATCGCCTCGTGGATCATCGTCAGTTCCAGGTGCGTGGCGGGATTGTCGATCGGGATGCGCGCGTTTTCGGCCAGCAGCACCATCGTGAAGGCGACGCCGGCGAAGGCGAGGCTCGGGTACAGGATCGGCGCGCGGCCGGCCAGGGTGCCGGCGATGACCGGCAGCAGCGTGCTGCCGCAGATCAGCGAAGCGGTGAAGAACACCATCAGCAGCGCCGGTTCGGAAAGGAAACCGACCATCATCTCGCGGCGCGCACCGAGGCTGCCGAACGCGGTGCCGATGTCCATGCCGGCCAGCGCGATGGCCACGCGCGCCAAGGCGAACAGGCCGACCAGCGCGATGACGTCGGCGGCCGCGGCGAGCGGCGCAGTGACACTGACGACCGGAATGATCGCCGCAGCCAGACACATCGCGCCGAACTGCACGTAGGGCGAGGCGCGGAACAGGGGCGAGGCGTTATGCGCGATCACGGCATCCTTGTGCATGAGCTTGCGCAGCACGCGATACGGTTGCAGCACGCCGGCGCCGCGGCGGTTCTGCAGCCACGCGCGGCATTGATTCACCCAGCCGAGCAACAGCGGCGCGGCGGCGATCGACAGCAGCGCCTGGAAAATGCCGAGCAGGAGGTCTTGCGCTCTCACAGCACGAACGCCAGCAGCACGAGCAGGGTGACGAAGCTGTAAAGCAGGTACAGCGCGATGCTGCCGCGCTGCAATACGCCGATGCGCGCCGCGACCGCCTTGACCGCGCGCGCCACCGGGTCGTAGATCCAGTCCCAGAACCGGTCCGAGAGCTCCAGCGCATAGCGCGGCGCCGCATCGAACGGCGAGGGCGTCTGCCGGCGGATGCGGAACACCGGTCCGAAGATGCGCCGGATCGGCTGGCCGAAACCCTCGGCCGTGTCCTGCATGCGCGCGGTCTGCGGAAGCCCGCCGCAATTCCACGGATCGCCGCGCCGCACGCGGCCGTGGTAGATCAGGCGCACCAGCACGAACACGGCGAGCACGGCCAGCGCGATGCCGCCGAAGAACGCGAGCGGGCTGTACGCCGCGCGCTGCGCCGACGAGGGAACCACGGCCCACCAGGTCGCCGCGTCCGCGCCGAGTCCGCTGCCGAGCAGCAGGCCATTGACGCGATCGAGTGCGTGCAGCATCGGGGCAGGAAACAGGCCGAGCGCGATGCAGGCGATGCCGAGCCACGCGAGGCCGCAGCGTTCGAGCCAGCCCGCGTCATGCGCGTGGTCGAGCGTGGCCTCGCGCGGGCGGCCGAGGAAGATCACGCCGTAGAACTTGACCAGCACGTACGCGGCGAGCGCCACGGTGAGCGCGAACGCGGCCGCGCCCAGCGGCACCAGCATGTTGATCATCCCGGGCGGCAGCGTCGGCGTGAACAGGTACGCCTGCAGCAGCAGCCATTCCGAGACGAAACCGTTGAGCGGCGGTAATCCGGCCATCGCCAGCGTGCCGAGCAGGGCGAACGCCGCGACCCACGGCATGCGGTGGATCAGACCGCCGAGGCGGCCGAGGTTGCGGTGCCCGGTCGCGTGCAGCACCGAGCCGGTGGCGAGAAACAGCAGGCTCTTGAACTGCGCGTGGTTGATGCAGTGGTACAGCGTGCCGGCCAGCGCCAGTGCGGCGAGCGTGTTCGCGCCGAGCGCACGGAACAGCAGGGTCAGGCCGAGCCCGGTGAAGATCAGGCCGATGTTTTCGATCGACGAATACGCGAGCAGGCGTTTCATGTCGGTCTGCACCGCGGCGAAGATCGCGCCGAACAGGCCGGTGAGCGCGCCAAGCGCGAGCACCGCCACGCCCCAGCCCCACTGCGGCACGTGGAGGATGTCGAGCGTGATCCGGAGGCAGCCATAGACCGCGGTCTTGAGCATCACGCCGCTCATCAGCGCCGACACCGGCGAGGGCGCTGCCGGATGCGCCTCGGGCAGCCACACGTGCAGGGGCAGCAGGCCGGCCTTCGCGCCGAAACCAAACAGCGCGAGCGCGAAAGCGACGCTGGCCCAGACGGGCGACAGCGTCGCGCCGCGCATCGCATCGAACGTGAACTGCCAGGTGCCGCCCTGCAGCACGCCGAAGCACAGCACCAGCGCAAGCGCGCCGATGCTGGCGATCAACAGGTAGAGGAATCCCGCGCTGCGGATCTCCGGCACGCGGTGTTGCGTCGTGACGAGGAAATACGAAGCCAGCGACATGGTTTCCCACGCGACCATGAAGGAGAAGGCGTCGTCGGTGAGCACCAGCATCGCCATGGCCGCCAGGAACACGTGGTATTGCAGGCACATCAGTCCCGGCGCGGCGCCTTCGCCGGCGCGGAAATAGCCGGCGGAATACAGCGACACGCCGGCGGACGCCGTACCGATCAGCACGAGGAAGAACGCGGACAGGGCATCCAGGCGCAGATGCACCGGCAGGCCCGGCAGGCCGACAGGCAACGTGGCGGTCGCCGGCGGCAACGCCAGCGCGAACCAGGCGCAGACCGCGATCGCGGCGGCGACGGCCGCGCCCAGTGGAAACAGCACGCGGCCCACCCACGCGAGGTTGCGCGGGAACAACAAGCCCGCGCCGCCCAGCGCAAGCCAGCACACGATCAGCGTGAAGATGGCCTGCAGCGGGTTGGGCAACGGCATCGCGATTCCCGGTTGGGCCTGCCCGCGCGTTCGTCCGGCGCGCTTGACAGAGTCGCACCAGATTATCATGCTGCGCACATTTCGTGTAAAACGGATCAGCATGAGCCGCGAAGTCCGCACCGCCCGCCTGACCATCCTCATCGACCCGGACAAGAAGGCGGTCTTCGAGGAGTTGTGCCGGGGCGAAGACCTGACGCCCTCGCAAGTGGTGCGGGCCCTGATCCGCGGCCACATCGAGCAAAAGCTCGGCCGGCCGTGGAAGCCTGGCGAGCGGCCGGACGGCGCGCGTGCGGCGAAGCCGGGTGCGAAGCCGTATCATCGGCGGCATGCCCCGTCCAAAAAGTGATCCCTCGCCAACGCTGTTCGGCGCGCCCGAAGCGCTGAAACCGCTCGCCGAGCGGATGCGCCCGCGCACGCTGGATGAAATCGTCGGGCAGGATCGCCTGCTCGGGTCCGGCACGGCGCTGCGGCGCGCGCTCGAGGCCGGCAGCGTGCATTCGATGGTGCTGTGGGGACCGCCCGGTTGCGGCAAGACCACGCTGGCGCTGCTGGTCGCGCAATACGCCGACGCGCATTTCCAGGCGATCTCGGCGGTACTCTCCGGATTGGCCGAGGTGCGCAAGGCACTGGCGGAGGCCGAAGGCCTGTACGCGCAGGGCCGGCGCAGCGTGTTGTTCGTGGACGAGGTGCACCGCTTCAACAAGGCCCAGCAGGACGCGTTCCTGCCGCACATCGAGCGCGGGGTGATCGTGTTCGTGGGCGCGACTACCGAGAACCCGTCGTTCGAGTTGAACTCGGCGCTGCTGTCGCGTTGCCGCGTGCACGTGATGGATGCAGTGGGCGCAGATGCCATCGTCATTGCGCTGAAACGTGCGCTGGCCGACGGGGAACGCGGCCTCGGCGCGCTACGCCTGCAGGTGGATGACGATGCGCTGGCGTTGATGGCGCGCGCGGCCGATGGCGACGTGCGGCGCGCGCTGACTTTCCTTGAAATCGCGGCGGAACTCGCGCACGAGAACCGCATCGACGAGTCCACCCTGCAGCAGGTCTTGGCCGACCGGACCCGCCGCTTCGACAAGGGCGGCGAGCAGTTCTACGACCAGATCTCGGCGCTGCACAAGTCGGTGCGTTCGTCCGATCCCGATGCCGCGTTGTACTGGCTGGTGCGGATGCTGGACGGTGGCTGCGAACCGCTGTATCTCGCGCGCCGGATGCTCAGGATGGCGGTCGAGGACATTGGCCTCGCCGATCCGCGCGCATGGCAACTGGCATTGCACGCGTGGGACACCTACGAGCGCCTTGGGTCGCCCGAAGGCGAGTTGGCGCTGGCCGAGGTCGCGCTGTATCTCGCGATCGCGCCCAAGAGCAATGCGGCTTACGTCGCCTACGACGCCGCGCGCGCGAACGTGCGCGAAACCGGCACGCTGGAAGTGCCCATGCACTTGCGCAACGCGCCGACGAAATTGATGAAGGGCCTCGGCTACGGCAAGGGCTACCAATACGACCACGACGTCGAAGGCGGCGTCGCGCTGGACCAGCAATGCCTGCCCGATGCGCTGGCCGGCACCGAGTTCTACGCGCCGACCGTCAACGGGATCGAGGCGAAGATTCGCGAGAAGTTGGCGGCATTGCGAGAGGCGAGGGCAAAGGCTCGGCGCGGAGATCCCGCTTAGTCGTCATTCCGGGGCCGGCGCAGCCGGAACCCGACTGCGTTTGCAGGATTGCAAACGCGAACGTCCCCGGATCAAGTCCGGGGCAGGCTGCGACGGCCCGGAGGGCGAGCGCCAAGGATGGCGCGAGTTGATCCATTTTGATTTGGTTCGAAAGCAAGATGGATTCCGGATCGCGCTGAGCGCGTCCGGAATGACGGCAGCAGGCATTTCTTGCAAGGCGGGATTCGCCGCTGCGCGGCTGCTCGCGCCCCACGATCCCGGCGGCGGGACGTCACTGCCCCGCCGCCGCAAAGCATTTCAATGGCCGATTTCCTTGCTGTTCGCGTTGAGCTCCTGGTTCAGCTGCTTCTGTTGCTGTTTGGTGATGTACCTGAAGTGGTTCTTGCTGTCGGCGCCGTTGGCCCTTGCGTCGGCGCGTTGCTGTTCGGCGATCGAACGATCTTCCGTGCGCAATGCGCGCGCCTGCGCATGGGTGAGTTCGCCTTCGCGCACCTGCTCGGCGATGCGATGGTCCTGATGCTGTACGCGATCCAGCACCTGGTCCCGGCGCGGGTGGCGGTGTTCGAAGCGGGTATCGCCGGCAAAGCTTGGCGCAGCCACGGACAGCGCGGTCAGACCAAGCAGCAGCAAGCTGGTGGTGCGGATTGACAAACGCATGGCGGGTTCTCCTGTTGAGCCGGCGCAGAGTGCGCCCGGTGAGGAAAAAACGCCGCAGCGTGAGCCAGGTTGACGGAGGCAGGGCATCGTTGTCGCGCATTCAGGTAGATCGTCTGCCGGTTTGCCCGCGCAGGAACGCGCCGCGATAATGCACGGCTTCGTGCCTTCGTGAAGAACCGTCCATGCTGGATCCGGCCCTGCTGCGCAATCACCTCGCGGACACTGCTGCGCGCCTGAAAACGCGCGGCTTCGACCTGCCCGTCGAGCAGATCGAATCGCTGGAAGCCGACCGCAAGCGCCTCGCGACCGAGACCCAGGAATTGCAGGCGCAGCGCAACGCGCGCTCCAAGGCGATCGGGCAGGCCAAGGCCAAGGGCGAGGACGTCGCGCCGATCATGGCCGAGGTTGCCGGCATCGGCGACAAGCTGAAAACCAACGAGGCCGCGCTGGCCGGGGTGCAGGCGAAGCTGTCGGCGATCGCGCTCGGAATCCCGAACCTGCCGCATGAATCCACGCCGTTCGGCAAGGACGAACACGACAACGTGGAAGTCTCGCGCTGGGGCACGCCGCGCGCGTTCAATTTCACGGTCAAGGATCACGTGGAGCTCGGCGCGCCGCATGGCTGGCTGGACGGTGAAGCCGGCGCAAAGCTTTCCGGCGCACGCTTCACCGTGCTGCGCGGGAAACTGGCCCACCTGCATCGCGCGCTCGCGCAATTCATGCTGGACCTGCATACCTGCGAGCACGGCTACACCGAGTGCAACGTGCCGCTGCTGGTGAACGCCGACACCATGCAGGGCACGGGGCAGTTGCCGAAGTTCGAGGAAGACCTGTTCTCGACGACGGTGGGCGAAACGAAGCGTTATTTGATCCCCACCGCGGAAGTCTCGCTCACCAATCTCGTGCGCGATTCCATCGTCGAAGTCGACGCGTTGCCGATGCGCCTCACCGCGCATACGCCGTGCTTCCGTGCCGAAGCCGGCAGCTACGGCAAGGACGTGAAGGGCATGATCCGCCAGCACCAGTTCGAGAAGGTGGAACTGGTGCAGGTCGTCGAACCGTCGAAATCGTTCGAAGCGCTGGAAGAACTCACCAGCCACGCCGAGACGGTACTGCAGAAACTCGAATTGCCGTACCGCAAGGTGGCGCTGTGCACCGGCGACATGGGCTTCGCCGCGGCCAGGACCTATGACCTTGAGGTCTGGTTGCCGTCACAGAACACGTACCGCGAGATTTCGTCGTGCTCGAACTGCACCGATTTCCAGGCACGCCGGATGCAGGCGCGCTGGCGCAATCCCGCCACCGGCAAGCCGGAACTGGTGCATACGCTCAATGGTTCAGGACTTGCGGTCGGCCGCTGCCTGATCGCGGTGATGGAAAACTTCCAGAACGCCGATGGCTCGATCACCGTGCCGGAAGTGCTGCGGCCGTACATGGGTGGTGCAGAACGAATTGCCTGAGCAATCCCGTGATGGTTTCGATTGATGCCGCGCGCAATCTTGCAATGTCTCTGCCCGAAGTGGAGGGACGCGATCACTTCGGCAGCCCTTCGTTTCGCGTAGCTAGCAAGATATTCGCGCAGTTGTCGAATCACGGAGACGAAACCGAACGCGCCCTTGTCAAGCTGGCGCCTGCGGATCAAGCAGCCTTGGTCATGTCGGCGCCGGATGTTTTCTCGTCCGTGCCACAATGGGGAAAACATGGCTGGACGCATGTTTTGCTCGATGGCGTAGACGAAGCCATGTTGCGCGACCTGCTGCTCCGGTCGTGGCGCTTGGTGGCACCGAAGAAGCTTGCCGCTACGTTCGTCGACGTAAAAGCGAAGAAAAGTCGGAGAGGTGGCCGAGTGGTTTAAGGCAGCAGACTTGAAATCTGCCGTAGGCGCAAGCCTACCGAGGGTTCGAATCCCTCCCTCTCCGCCAGTTTCGTGGGTTCACGAATTCGCCGGGAGCGAATTCGGACAACCGAATGTTGGCCCTGAGCGCAGCGAAGGGCGAGCATCAGGGATGATGCGAGCAAATCCCACTCCCTCCGCCACACCCCGCTGATCGTTCTACACTTCCTGCATGTCCGATGCGCGAGGTGTGCAATGAGCGACGAGCGCAAACCGAAGATCGAACCTTACGCAGGCCCCGCCGGTGGCTGGGGTTCGGTGAAGTCGGTGACGGCGATCCTGAAGCGCGAGCAGGTACCGATCCCGTCGACGGTCAGGGAACTCTGGCGGCAGAACAAGCCGCGCGGTTTCACCTGCGTGTCGTGCGCGTGGCCGCAGCCCGAAAAGCCGGCCAAGTTCGAGTTCTGCGAGAACGGCGCCAAGGCCAGTGCGTGGGAGCTGACGTCGCTGCGCACCACGCCGGAATTCTTCGCGCAACACACCTGTACCGAACTGCGTACGTGGTCGGACCACGACCTCGAACAGCAGGGCCGTCTCACGCACCCGATGCGTTACGACCGCGTGACGGACAAATACGTGCCGTGCGAATGGGGAGAGGCGTTCGATGCGATCGCGGCGGAGCTGAAACAACTCGATCCGAGGTCGGTAGTGTTCTATGCCTCCGGCCGCGCCTCGCTGGAAACGAGTTACCTGTACGCACTGTTCGCGCGGCTGTACGGCAACAACAACCTGCCGGATTCGTCCAACATGTGCCATGAGGCGACCGGCGTCGCGCTGCGCAAGAGCGTGGGTGCGGCAGTCGGCACGGTGGTGCTGGATGATTTCGCGAAGACCGATTGCATCTTCTTCTTCGGCCAGAACGCCGGCGTCAACAGCCCGCGCATGCTGCACGACCTGCAGAAGGCGGCGAAGCGCGGCGTGCCGATCGTGGTGTTCAACCCGCTGCGCGAACGGGGGCTGGAACGTTTCACCAATCCGCAGAGTCCGGTGGAGTTGCTGTCGAAACAGGAAACGCCGCTGGCGACGCAGTACCTGCAGGTGCGAGCCGGCGGGGACATCGCCGCGATCACGGGCTTGTGCAAGACGCTGCTGGCGCTGGATGACGAAGCGCAACGCGATGGCAAGCCGCGTGTGCTGGATGCCGGATTCATCGCGCAGCACACGCACGGTTTCGACGCATTCGCGGCATGGCTGCGCGCGCAATCGTGGGCTGACATCGAGGCGGCTTCGGGCCTGACGCGCAACGAGTTGGAACGCGCGGCGGCGACCTATGCGAAAGCCAACGCCGTGATCGGCGTGTACGGTATGGGCCTCACGCAGCACGTGCTGGGCGAATACAACATCCACATGTTCGCCAACTTCATGCTGCTGCGTGGCAACGTCGGCAAACCCGGCGCCGGGTTGTGTCCCGTGCGCGGACATTCCAACGTGCAGGGCCAGCGCACGGTCGGCATTGCCGACGATCCCGCGCTGGTGCCGCTGGATCGCCTGGCCGAACAATACGGATTCGAACCGCCGCGCGGGAAGGGCCTCAACACGGTCGAGTGTTGCGAAGGCGTGCTCGACGGAACGGTGCACGGGTTCATCGGACTGGGCGGCAATTTCCTGCGCGCGATTCCCGAGCAGGAACGCGTGAATGCCGCGTGGAGCAAGCTGCGCCTTACGGTCCAGATCGCGACCAAGTTGAACCGCTCGCATCTGGTCAATGGCGAAGTCGCCTATCTGTTGCCGTGCCTCGGCCGCATCGAGCGCGTCGTGGAAAACGGCAAGGCGCAGGTGCTGAGCACGGAAGATTCCACCAGTTGCATCCATGCGTCGGTCGGCAAGGCCGAGCCCGCGAGTCCGGAATTGAAATCCGAAACGCGCATCGTCGTCGAACTGGCGAAGCGCACGCTTGCGCCCAATCCGAAGGTGCCTTGGGATGCGTGGGTCAACGATTACGCGACGATCCGCGACGCGATCGAGCAGACCTATCCGGAACAGTTCCGCGACTTCAACCAGCGCATGTGGCAACCTGGCGGGTTCCATCGCCCCAACTCCGCGCGCGACCGCGTATGGAAGACCGACACCGGCAAGGCGAATTTCATCCTGCCGCCGGCGCTCATTGCCACGGGTTTCGAGGATGCGCCGGATCGCTTCCGCCTGATGACGATGCGCTCGAACGACCAGTTCAACACCACGGTGTACGGCTACGACGACCGCTTCCGCGGCATCGACGGCACCCGCGAGGTGGTGTTGATGAACAAGGACGACATCACGCGGCTCGGCCTGCACGACGGTCAGACGGTGAAGCTGGTGTCCGACGCCGGCGATGGCGTGGACCGCGAAGTTTCGGGCCTGCGCGTGGTCGCGTTCGACATTCCGCGCGGCTGCGTGGGCGGCTACTACCCGGAATGCAATCCGCTGATTCCGTTGTCGCACCACGCGGTGTTCAGCAAGACTCCCGCGGCGAAATCGGTTCCAGTACGGGTCGTTGCGTGATTGGATCGAATCACGCTGAGTAGCGAGCTTTTTTCCTTCTCCCTCCGGGAGAAGGTGGCGCGCAGCGCCGGATGAGGGTCCGGCACTTCGCGTTCGGCAACAGCTTGGCAAGGGTTTGACTGTCTGAAATTCCGGACCCTCACCCCTACGCCTCTTCCGGTGGGAGAGGGGCTTTTCGATGTTACGCCGCGATGCCCAGCTCGCCCTCGATGTGATCGTGTGCACGCGCCAGCGCGGCTTCGCGTTGCGCGGCGCTGAGGTTCAGGCCTTCCGCGCGCACGAATTCGGGGTCGGTGATGCCGACGAATCCGAATACATGGCGCAGGTAGGTTTCCTGGAAATCGATCGCCTGCGCCGGGCCTTCGCTGTAGATGCCGCCGCGCGACGACGCGATGATCACGCGCTTGCCGCCGGCGAGCCCTTGCGGACCGTTCCCGGTGTAGCGGAAGGTCTTGCCGGCAATCAGGATCCGGTCGATCCACGCCTTGAGTTGCGACGGGATGGTGAAGTTGTACATCGGCGCGCCGATCACGACGGTGTCGGCGGCGAGGAATTCATCGAGGATTTCGGCGTTGCGCTGAACGCACGGATGGCTGTCGGCCAGCACCGGCGTGAAGTGCGGCAGGGTCTGCGCGGCGAGGTCGCGATAGGTCACCTCGATCCCGGGATGTTCGGCGCGCAGGCGCGCGACGATGGCCGCGCTCAGGTCGCGCGAGGCCGAGTTTTCGCCGAGGACGCTGGAATCGACATGCAACAGTTTCATGCGGAAGGCTCCATCAGCACCGCGTGTTTGCGGCATGCCGGACAAATTAAGCCGTGAGCCGCCCGGCGATAAGATGGCAAAATCCGAACGGATCGTTCATCACGGAGAACGCCGTGTCCGTTGCCGCCGACCAGTTGCCCGACCTCAACGATTTCTATTTCTTCGCCGCGGTGGTCGAGCACGGCGGCTTCTCCGCCGCCAGCCGCGCGCTCAACGTGCCCAAGTCGCGCCTGAGCAAGCGCGTGTCGCAACTGGAAGACGGTCTTGGCGTTCGCCTGTTGCAGCGAACCACGCGCAAGTTCGTGGTCACCGAAGCCGGCGAGCGTTTCTACCGCCATTGCCAGGCGATGCTGGCGGAAGCGCGCGCGGCGGCCGAGGATGCCGCGTCGCTGGGTGGCGAGGCGTGCGGTCTCGTGCGCCTGAGTTGTCCGGTGTCGCTGGCGCAAAGCCTGCTGGCGCCAGTCCTGCCGCGTTTCCTCGAGGCGCATCCGCAGGTGCAGTTGCGGGTGTTGTCCAGCAACCGCCGCGTGGACGTGATCGGGGAAGGCTTCGACGTGGCCGTGCGTGTGCGTGACAAGCTGGACACCGACGCGGAACTGGTGGCGCGACGTTTTGGTCCCCAGCGCGTGGTGCTGGTCGCAAGCCCTGCTTTTCTTGAACAATACGGCGAACCGCGCACGCCGCAGGAGTTGTCCGCGTTGCCGGTGGTGAGCTTGTTCGAGCACGAAGGCGACCAGACTTGGGATCTCTACGATCGTGCCTGCGCAAGGACATCGGTGCCGGTGCGGCCGCGCCTGATCAGCGGCGAATTCAGGATCCTGATCGACGCGGCGCTGCAAGGCATCGGCATCGCCTGGGTCCCCGAACAGTCCTGCGTCGAGGAACTGCGCAGCGGCCGCTTGCGCGTGGTGTTGCCCGAATGGGGCTTGCCGCAGGGCATCCTGCACATCGTCTATCCCAGCCGCCGCGGCATGCTGCCGGCGGTGCGCGCGCTGGTGGATTTCCTGGTCGAGGCGTTCGAACATGAAACCGATGGCGATGTTCAGGGCGGGCGCTGACTGCGTGCTACCATCGCCCGGTTCAAGCCAATCCATTCGGCCGTCCAGAAGGGATGAATCGATGCAGATCGAAACCAAGCTGCCCAAGGTCGGCACCACCATCTTCACGGTGATGAGCCAGCTCGCGCTGGAACACAAGGCGGTGAACCTGGGCCAGGGTTTCCCGGACTTCGAGACGCCCGCCAACCTGCGCGACGCGCTGACCCGCGCGATGACCGACGGCAAGAATCAGTACGCGCCGATGAGCGGCATCCCGAAGCTGCGCGAACAGATTGCGCTGCAGGTCGAGCGCTTGTACGGGCGCCGCATCAGCCCCGACACCGAAATCACCGTCACCTCCGGCGCGACCGAGGCGATCTTCGCCGCGATCGCCTGCGCGGTGCACGCGGGCGACGAGGTGATCGTGCTCGATCCCTGCTACGACTGCTACGAACCCGCGATCGCGCTGGCCGGCGGCAAGACGGTGCATGTGCCGCTGAGGCTGCCGGATTTCTCGGTGGACTGGCAGCGCGTGCGCGACGAGATCACGCCGAAGACGCGCATGATCATGGTCAACAGCCCGCACAATCCGTCCGGCGCGGTGTTCGCGGAATCCGATCTCGACGCCTTGGCGGAGATCGCCACGCAACACGGCCTGCTGGTGATTTCCGACGAGGTGTACGAACACATCATCTACGACGGGCGCATCCACCTCAGCGTGTCGCGGCGGCCGGAGCTGGCCGAGCGCAGCTTCGTGATTTCCTCGTTCGGCAAGACCTGGCATTGCACCGGCTGGAAGGTCGGCTACTGCGTCGCGCCGAAGCTGCTGACGGCCGAGTTCCGCAAGGTCCACCAGTACCTGACCTTCTGCACCTTCCATCCTGCGCAGTGCGCGTTCGCGGAAGTAATGGAAAACGATCCGCAGCACGCGCGCGACCTCGCCGGTTTCTACCAGGCCAAGCGCGACCGCTTCCGCGAGTTGCTGGCTGGATCGCGGTTCAAGTTGGCGGAAGTGCCCGGCGGCTATTTCCAGTTGGCCGACTATTCCGCCATCCGCGACATCGACGATTTGAATTTCTGCGAGTGGATGGTGCGCGAAGCCGGCGTCGCGGCGATCCCGGTGTCGGCGTTCTACGAAACCGCGCCCGACGCGAAGCTGGTGCGCTTCTGCTTCGCCAAGAGCGATGAAACCCTCGTGGCAGCCGCGGAACGGTTATGCAAGATTTGAGGGTTTCATTGGTCCAGGGCGCGACGCGCTGGCACGACCCGGCCGGCAACCGCGACTACTACGGCGGAATGATCACGCCACTGGCCGGGCAGACCGATCTGGTGGTGTTGCCGGAAACCTTCACCAGCGGTTTCTCCAACGAGGCGATCCACAACGCCGAGGGCATGGACGGGCCGACGGTTGCGTGGATGCGCGAGCAGGCGAAGAAACTCGACGCCGCCGTCACCGGCAGCGTGCAGTTGCGTGAAGGGCAGGGTGTGTTCAATCGCCTGCTGTTTGCGACGCCGGATGGCGAAGTGCGGCACTACGACAAGCGCCATCTGTTCCGCTACGCCGACGAGCACAAGCGTTACGCATCCGGCCGCGACAAGCTGATCGTCGAGTGGAAGGGCTGGAGGATCTGTCCGCTGGTCTGCTACGACCTGCGCTTCCCGGTGTTCTCGCGCAATCGCCACGACGCGCAGCGCGGCTTCGACTACGACCTCGTGCTGTACGTCGCCAACTGGCCGGCCGCACGCGCCTACGCCTGGCGCACGCTGCTGCGTGCGCGCGCGATCGAGAACCTGAGTTATTGCATCGGCGTCAATCGCGTCGGCGTCGATGGCAACCAGTTGCCTTATTCGGGTGACAGCGCGGTGCTGGATTTCCTGGGCCAGGCGATGGCCGATCTCGGCGCGCAGGAGCAGGTCGTCACCGTCGCGCTCGACCACGCCAGGCTCGCGGCATTCCGCGAGAAGTTTCCGGCGTGGATGGATGCGGATGACTTTGCGTTGAAACCCTGAATCAGCGCGGCGTCGCGCGGTTGCGATTCCGGTGCTTGCGTGGACGCGTGGTCGCGCGCGCGGCATCGGATGCCGCCCGGGCGTGTGCGGGGTGCGCGTAACCGTGTGATGGCTTGTGCTGCCCTTGGGCGGGTTTGCCGCCATCACGACGATTGGTGGGCTTGCGGATGCCGGGCTTGCCGCGCCGTTGGCCGGGGCGGACGGCGGGCGCGTCCGCGCGTTCGAGACGCGGCGTCCACGTTGCCTCGAATCCTTCGACGGGTTCGATCGCAATGGGTTGTTTCAGCAGCTTGTAAATATCGCGCAGCAAACCTTCTTCCTCGCGGCTGACCAGCGACAGCGCCAAGCCTTCGGCGCCGGCGCGGCCGGTGCGGCCAATCCGATGCACGTAGTCTTGCGCGACCATCGGCAGGTCGTAGTTCACCACCGCGGGCAACTGGTCGATGTCCAGCCCACGCGCGGCGATGTCGGTCGCGACCAGCACGGTGGTGCTGCCGCGCTTGAAGTCGGCCAACGCGCGGGTGCGCTGGTTCTGGCTCTTGTTGCCGTGGATCGCGGCGACGCGGAAACCGTGCTGTTCGAGGTGCCGGCACAACTTGTCCGAGCCGTGCTTGGTGCGTGCGAACACCAGCGTCTGGCGGCGGCTGTCGGCGGCGAGCACGTGCAGCAGCAGGTCGCGCTTTCTGGCCGCATCGACCGGATGCACGCGATGGCTGACGCCGGCCGCGACCGCGTTGGGTGCTGCCATCTGCACTTCGCGCGGCGAGCGCATGAAGTTGGCCGCAAGCTGCTTGATTTCCGGCGCGAAAGTCGCCGAGAACAGCAGTGTCTGGCGATCGCGGGGCAGTGCGGCGAGGATCTGCTTCAGCGCCGGCAGGAAGCCCATGTCGAGCATGCGGTCGGCCTCGTCCAGCACCAACCAGCGGATCCCGGAGAGATCGACGTTGCGGCGCTGCAGGTGATCGATCAGGCGGCCGGGCGTGGCGACGACGAGGTCGGGCCCGCGGCGCAGGAACTGCACCTGGCCGCCCATGCCGACGCCGCCGAAGATCGCGCCGCTGCGCAGGCGCAGATGCTTGCCGTAGGCGCGGATGTTGTCGTGGACCTGCGCGGCAAGCTCGCGCGTCGGCGTCAGCACCAGCGCGCGCGGGTTGCGCGCAGGCTGGTGTTGCTCGGCGTCCAGCATCTGCAGCAGCGGCAGCGCGAAGGCGGCGGTCTTGCCGGTGCCGGTTTGTGCGCCGGCCATGAGGTCGTGGCCTTCCAGCACCTGCGGGATGGCGGCGGCCTGGATCGGGGTGGGGCTGGCGTAGCCTTGTTCGGCGAGCGCGCGCAGCAACGCGGGCTTGAGCCCGAGCGATTCGAAAGTCATGAGAAATCTCCATTGACCCGGAGCGTTCCCAAAACCGCGCTGCGAGCAGATGCAACCATTGACGGCGGCCGCGGATGCGGCGCCGGGTATGCGCGACGTGCGAGTGGCAGGGGATCGGATCGGCGCCGGGTGGCTACGATCGCGTCGATCCGCAAGGGAAGTTCGGGGTGCGGCGCGTCAAACGATGCACAGTGTAGCGGAATGCGGTGCGCACCGCATCAGGTGCTTGCGGGCAACGCCACGCTCGCGAGGCTGCGGTAGCTTGCTCCGGCCGGCCGCAGGTCGCTCGCCATCAGCGCCAGCGATTCGAACACGAGCGCTGCAGCGGGCGCGGACGGAATCTCCGGCAGGCAGCCGGGACGCAGGCGCGCCAGCGTCAGGTGCGCCTTGAACGCGCGCGATTCCGGATCGAAGCCGGCCTTGCGTGCCAGCGCTTCGCATTCCGCGGCGAGCGCGGCCAGGGCATCGGGCGTGTCGAGTTCCAGCACCACCAGGCGCGGCCGCGCACGGTTGGGCCAGATCGCGCAACGGCGTGCGGTGATCGCCGGCAGGCCGTGCGCCAATGTCGGCAGCATGTGCTTGAGGTATTCGACCTGGGCGCCGGTGGTCGCGCCGAGGAAACGCAGCGTCAGGTGCAGTGCTGCGGCATCGATCCAGCGCGTGCCGCGCGCGCCGGCGGGCGAAGCCGCGGCCGCTTCGCGGCAGCGCCGCAAGGCGTCGCGGCTGGCGGCGTCGGGAAGCAGTGCAAGAAAGCAGCGCAGGCTGCCGGGATCGCCGCTGGCCGGCGCGGGCGTCACCGTGCTGCGACGCCGGGTTGCACGATCCGCGCCGGCGCGGGCGGGTCGGTGTCGGGCAACTGCTCGGGGCCGACCGCGCCGCCCGAGACGATGAAAGCCATCGCCTGGTCCATGCTCCAGTCGGTCATGACCAGCCGTTCGGTCGGCACCAGTTCGAGGTAGCCGCCGGTCGGGTTCGGCGTGGTCGGCACGTACACCGCGGCGATCTCGCGGCCCGCCGCGTCGATGAAGGTGCGGGTGACGAAGCCGATCGACTTCAACTGCGGCGACGGGAAGTCGATCAGCACCACGCGCTGCGTGCCGCCCGGCTTGTTGCGCATCAGCGTCATCAGTTTCTTGACGCCGCCGTAGATGGTGTGGACCAGCGGCAGGCGTTCGAACAGCCGGTCGACGCGGCCGAGGATGCGCCGCCCGATCATGCGCGTGGACAGCCAGCCGAGCAGGTACAGCGCGAGCAGGGTCAGGACGAACGCGAGGATCGAGACCACCCAGTCGCGGTTCAGCGCCTTGGCCGCATCCGGCGCGCCGAGCCCGATCAGTCCGATGAGGCCGGTGACCAGCGGCGCGCCCACGCCCGCGAGCAGGGTGAACACGAACTTGAACACCACCCAGGTGATCCACACCGGAATGAACGCGAGGAGGCCCGTGATCAGGTAACGCTTGATGTGGAGGACGGGCATGGTCACGGCGTGGGCTCCCTGAGCGGGGCATTGTAGTGGAGGCGCGCGTGCCGGCAGGGCGTGATTTTTTCCGCGCCGTGGCGAATCATGGGGAAACGGACGGGATGATGCTGATGGTCGACCGGGAACGCCAGCGACGCTTCGAAGGCTTGTTGCGCGAGCACCAGCGGATCGTGTTCAAGGTCGCTGGCGTGTATGCGCACAACCCGCACGATCGCGACGACCTTGCGCAGGAAATCGCCGCGCAGTTGTGGCGGTCGTTTCCGGGGTTCGACGCGCGCCGCGCGAAATTCTCGACGTGGATGTATCGCGTTGCGCTGAATGTCGCCATTTCACACGTCCGCAGCGTCAAGCGTTCCGGTGCGGAGCAACTCGAACCGCTCGATGACGTGCACCTGGAAGCAGTTGCCGCAGCCGACGTATCGCACGCCGAAGCCATGCAGCACGACCAACGCATCGCCGGACTGCATGCCTTCATCGCCCTGCTCGATCCGTTGAACCGTGCGCTGGTGCTGCTGTATCTCGAAGACCGCAGCTACGCGGAAATCGCCGAGGTGCTGGGCATCAGCGAAACCAATGTTGCGACCAAGATCGGTCGCATCAAGCAGAAATTGCGCGGGCAGATGGCCGCCTCGGAAACCGCAGGAGTGAAAAATGGAACTCGATGAAATGAAACTCGCATGGCAGGCATTGGATTCGCGCCTCGATCGGCAGTATGCGCTCGACGTGCAATTGTTCCGAGACCGCAAACTGGACAAGCTGCGGCGCGGTTTGCGCCCGCTCATCTGGGGGCAGGCACTGCAGATGCTGGTCGGTGCAGCAGGTCTGTTGGTGCTGGCTCCGATCTGGACCGCGCATTGGCGCGATCCGGCGGTGCTGCTGTCCGGCATAGTGGTGCATCTTTACTGCATCGGCCTGATCGTGGTCGGCGCACTGGTGCAGTCCGGCGTCGCGCGCATCGATTTCGGCGCGCCGGTGCTGACGATCCAGCGACAGCTCCTGTGCCTGCGCCGCACCTATGCGGTGGCGGGGGCGCTGGCGGTTGGTTTGCCCTGGTGGTTCCTCACCGCGCCGCTGCTGGTGGTGCTGAGTCGTGGCGCGATCATGCACACTGCGCCATCGGTGATCTGGATCCAGCTCGCCATCGGTGCAGCCGGCTTGCTGGCGACCTGGTGGTTCCACCGTTGGGCGCATCATCCGCGGCGCGCCGAATTCGGCCGCAGGCTGGACGACAGCGCCGCGGGTGGCAGCATCCGCCGCGCGCAGGCTGCCCTGGACGAAATCGCGCGCTTCGAAAAGGAATGACAAAACCGGCGCGATTCGCATCGCGCCGGTTGGGGCACGTCGCGTTTGCGAAACCGGCTACTTGCCGCTCTGGTTGTCCGTTGCGTCGATGAAGGCCGCGGCGTCGTCGTGCAACTGGTGCAGCGACGGCAGGTGGGCGTACACCATGTGGCCCGAAGGGAAGAACGCGTAGGAGATGTTCTTCTGCAGCGATTCCGGAATCGGCAGGTGTTCCATCTCGTATACCGCGGTGTAGAACGGCGTAGCGAGGTCGTAGAAACCGCCGAACAGTTTCACCTTGAGGTTGGGGTTGTATTTCATCGCCACCGCGAGATCGAGCATCACGTTGGGCGTGCCGCCGCGCGAGAAGCGCTGGCCCGGCGCCTTGTGCTTCCAGTCCCACTGGAAGTCGTCGGCGCCGTACACGGACGGCCGGAAGGTCATGCCTTCGCCGAACTTCAGGTCGTTGCGCACGTAGTTGTTGAACGCCGACACATAGGCTGAACTGATCGCTGCGGACTGTGGGTCGTATTCCGTGGTCTTGGCGAGCGGGTCCATGGATGGGCCCGAGAAGCGCGTGTCGAGGCGGCCTGTGTCGTCGTCGGCACCGCTCAGCAATTGCTGTTCGAACATGCCGCCGGTGACGCGCAGGTCGGCCTTCAGCAGATACGCCACCGGCAGGCCGGTGAAGTCGCTCAGCTTCTGCGCGACCTGCTGTTTCTTCGCGGCGCTCAGGGTCGAGCCCGCGGCCAGCGCCTGTTCGTAGTCGGTGGTGGCCCAGTGGGTGGCTTCTTCGAGCAGCGGTGCAAGGCCGCCGCGGTATTTCGGCAGCTTGTGGTGGTACCACGCGGTGGCGGCGAAGGTCGGCAGCGCCAGCACGTAGGACATGTCGACGCCGGGGTTCATGTCCGCGCCGTCGATGCTGAGCGAGAAGTTGAGGATCTGCGACAGCAGCATCACGCCGTTGAGGTCGACGTTGTACTGGCGCTGCAGCACGTTCGCGAGCACCGCCGAACGGGTGGTGCCGTAGCTTTCGCCGAACAGGTACTTGGGCGAGTTCCAGCGGTCGTACTTCGACAGGAACTGGGTGATGAAACGCGCGAAGGCCTGCGCGTCGCCGTCGATGCCCCAGTATTCCTTGGCCAGTTCCTTGTGGCTCTTGGCGCGCTCGGCTTCGTCCTTGCCCTGGCTGAGCAGGCGGCCGAAGCCGGTGCCGGGCATATCGATGAAGACGAGGTCGCTCGCATCCAGCAGGCTGTAGTCGTTGTTGACCAGTTGGTACGGCGCGGCGGGCGTGTGCGTGTCGTCGTTGGTGACGATGCGCTTGGGACCCCACGCGCCCATGTGCAGCCACACGGTCGATGAACCCGGGCCGCCGTTGTAGATGAAGGTCACGGGACGCTTGGACGGATCGGCGCCCTGCTTGAAATACGCGACGTAGCTCATCGCCACCTGCGGCGTGCCCTCGTTGACCCCGGTGCCATCCAGCACCAGCGTGCCGGCGACGGCCTTGTAGCTGATCGCCTTGCCTTCCACCGTCACCGTGCCGGTGGTGGTGGACTCCAGCGGTTTCGACAGCTTCTGGATCAGCGATTCGGACTGGTCGCTCTTGTTCGCGCTGGCGGGCGCGGAGCTGGCGGCGCTGGAAGGCGGCGCGGCGAAGGCGGGTGCGCTGCACAGCAGCAGCGAGGCGAGGGCGACGGCGAGGCGGTGGGCTTTCATGGGCGTTTTCCGGAGGGTCTGGACGGTAGGGTCCGGCGCGTCGACACGCCGGAGCCGCCCGAGTATGCGCGCATGTGCGGGCGAGGACATACGCCGAAAGTCATGGCGGAGCGGATTCCGTGGCGGATGCAATGTCGGGGTGCCCATCGCACGGGCACGCGACGCACCAGGTGCCATTGCGACGAAGCTGGCGCGTCCGGCGCTACCATGGGCTGAGCATCAGGCGTTTCATGCACCGGTTGGAAGCGGGAAGCGTCGACTTGGGCAAGGCGAATGTGGCGTGATGGTTAGGACGACACCCGGGATGCAGGTTTTCGTTTGAATCCGTGCAGAAAGGTGGAGCCGATCCGTTTTCTTCATGAACCAATTGCCTCCGCCCCCTTGTTTGTCTGGGCGTCGCGGTCCGACTGAATCAGCAAAAACGGGGGCGATTCCGATGCCGTCCTTCCAAAGTCCGACTCTACGCAAGCCCGCAGTGGCCTTGGCCGGTTTGGTGCTGCTCATTTGTGTTGTCGTTATCGCGGCGAGCGCGGCGGCGATTGAAGCGCGACCTTCCTCAGGAGCCGCGGTGCGGGCGGTGGCAGTTCTGAACAACTTTGTGCCGGATCTGCTTCATGGGGACGACGGTTTACCAGCGAGTCCGCGTTTTCCTCTCAAGTATGGTCCTGTGAATACGGCGATCGACGTTGACGGCAGCGCGATCGATGCGCATGAGGCGCATCTTGCGTACTTCGAAGGCCAATATTGGATGTACGGACGCGAGTGGGGCTGCGGAACGATGGCATTCGGTCATAACCGGCCCGAGGATGCGACTCGCAACGATAAACCCGAGTGCGGGATCGTGTCGCTGTCGTCGCCTGATCTCGTGCACTGGCACGTTGCCGACCGCGACTATATCCCCATGGTCGACGGTAAGCAGGTCGGCAATCAAAAGCCGCAAGTGGTGTGGAGCGCGACGCGGCACCGATACCTGATGTGGTTTGTGGGACCGCACGGCTATTACATTGCGCAGTCCACCTCACCGGGCGGTCCTTGGGGGAACGTGATCAAGCCGAGCGGACGATATCTCAGTCACGACCTGGACATCATGGTGGAACCCGATGGGTCGGCCTATGTCGCGAGCGACGTGATGGCGGACATGGTGAACGGCGTGCCCGACTGGGACGTGTGGGTGCAGAAGCTCAATCCGGACCTGACCGGAACAACCGGGGAGGCGGTGCGCGTCATGTCGCACGCCAGCTTCGAGGGCATCGGTTTTTTCGAGCACGAGGGATATTGGTATCTGGTGGGCGGCCACACCTGTCCCAATTGTCCGTCGACGACGATTTCTTATCTGATGGCGCGGGCGCCGCTTGGTCCGTGGACGAATGGCGCGGGTGCGATCACGAATCCGCTGCAGCCGACGCAACTGTCCGGCGACGGTTGCATGGGGCAAGACAAAGGCGCCAACGTTCTCCCGACACCGTCGGGCCCGCTCGTACTTGAAGGGATCATGCAGTACAGGTCGAGTCCAACGGATTCGGGACGTGTGCTGGTGCATGGGGACAACAACCAGGCCATTGCGAATACCTATTGGTGGCCGCTGCGGTTCGATCGAGATCATCACATCGAGCCGCTGGTCTGTGAGGCGTCGGTGCGAGTGCCGCTGGCGCGCGCGGTTCGAGCGGTGCCGGCGGGTGGCGCCGCGCTGGACACATCACCGGAGTTGCCCCATCAGTTGGATTGCCGCATCAGTTCAACGACCGGACTGCAGCAACGCTGGACGCTGCCGGCCCATTCGGGCATTCGGGAGTTGCGGGTTCCGGTGTTCCAGCGCACGATGAACCTGGGTCCTGAAGAACAGGACGCGGCGATGAATGGGGACCTGAACGCGCGGGTGGACCTGCCGTCCGGAGAGACGATCAGCGCGGCATTCGAACCCGAGTCGATTTCATGGTCGCCAAGATCTGTCGTCCTGAAGCTGCCGCAGGCTTTGCAGATGGCTGGGCCGATCTCGATCACACTCACGACGAAGGCGACGAACGGATGCTACGGGGTGATCGTGGGGCGGACGACGACGGCACTGCCGTCGGGTATCTATGGAACGATCGCGGGTGACGTGCGCCGCGACCTTCCCGGTGTGCAGATGGTGTTGTCAACGGTCACGCGTGAGTGACAGGTTGCGCGCCGGGTGCGGCAAACGTAATCGATCTGACAACTCCGGAAGAACGGGACGGAGGTAGTCAAGTCCAGTTTTCTCTCTAGTTCGAGCCAATGGGAATAGCGCTCCTGAATCGGCAAAAAAACCGGCGCGATTTTCATCGCGCCGGTTGCAGGCTGCCAAGCTTCGCGAGGAAAGCTATTTGTTGTTGCCCTGGTTGTCGGTGGCGTCGATGAACTTCGCGACGTCGTCGTGCAGTTTCTGCAGCGACGGAATGTGCGCGTACACCATGTGGCCGGACGGATAGAACGCGTAGGTGATGTTCTTGCGCAGGCTCTCCGGGATCTGCAGGTGCTCCAGTTCGTAGGTCGCCGCGTAGAAGGGCGTGGCGAGATCGTAGAAACCGCCGGCCATCATCACCTTCATGTTCGGGTTGTACTTCATCGCGGCGGCGAGGTCGCGCATCACGTTGACCGTGGGCCACGCGAAGTGCATGCCGGGCGCCTTGTGCTTGAAGTCCCAGTCGAAATCGCCGGCGCCGTACACCGACGGACGGTACTTCATGCTCTCGCCGAACTTGAGGTCGTTGCGCACATAGTCGTTGAAGGCCGAGACGTAGGCCGAGCTGATCGCCGCCGACTGCGGGTCGTAGTCGGACTCCTTGCCGAGCGGGTCCATGCTGGGGCCCGAGAAGCGGGTGTCGAGGCGCCCGGTGGTGGTGTCGGCGCCGTTCTGCAGTTCGTGCTCGAACATGCCGCCGGTGACGCGCAGGTCGGCCTTGAGCAGGTAATCGACCGGCAGGCCGGTGAAGTCATGCAGCTTCATGGCGACTTCACGTTGCTTCGCCGGGCTGAGCGTCGAGCCAGCGAACAGCGCGTCGCGGTATTCGCCCTTGGCGAAAGCGATGGAATCCTGCAGCAACTGTCCGAGCTTGTCGCCGTCGTACTTCGGCAGCTTGCGGTGGTACCACGCGGTGGCGGCGTAAGTTGGCAGCGCCAGCGCGTAGGGCAGGTCGTTGCCGGGGTCCATGTCGGCGCCGTCGACGCTGGTGCCGAAGTTGAGGATCTGCGAGAGCAGGATCACGCCGTTCAAGTCGACGTTGTCCTCGGCCTGCAGGATGTACGACAGCACCGCCGAACGGGTGGTGCCGTAGCTTTCGCCGAACAGGTACTTGGGCGAGTTCCAGCGGTTGTACTTGGACAGGAACTGGGTGATGAAGCGCGAGAACGCCTGCGCATCGCCGTCGATGCCCCAGATCTGCTTGGCCAGTTGCTTGCGGTCCGCCGCGCGCGCGGCGTCGTCCTTGCCCTGCGGCAGCAGCCGGCCGAAGCCGGTGCCCGGCATGTCGATGAACACGAGGTCGCTCGCATCCAGCAGGCTGTAGTCGTTGTTGACCAGTTGGTATGGCGCGGCCGGCGTGTGCGTGTCGTCGCTGGTGACCACGCGTTTCGGTCCCCATGCGCCCATGTGCAGCCACACGGTCGAGGAACCGGGGCCGCCGTTGTAGATGAAGGTGACCGGGCGTTTGGACGGATCGACGCCCTGCTTGAAGTAGGCGAAGTAGCTCATCGCGACTTCGGGCGTGGATTCCTTGGCGCCGGTGCCATCGATCACCAGCGTGCCGGCGACGGCCTTGTAGCTGATCGCCTTGCCCTCGACGGTGACGGTGCCGGTGGTGGTGGACGACAACGGCGTCGACAATTTCTGCACCAGCGATGGGGATTGGTCGGTGCTGCCCGAGCCGGACGAGGCCGGGCTGTCGGGTGGAGCGGCGAAGGCGGGCGCGCTGCACAGCAGCAGTGCAGCGAGGGCGGCAGCGAGTCGGTTGGCTTGCATGGGCGGTCCCTGATGGTGGGCGGATGGAATCCGGGCGCAGGATTGCGCCGGGACGGGGGAGTATGCGCGGGGGGCGCCGCAAGTCCATGCGCCGCAAGTCATGCTTCGACGGGCGAGGGTCGACGCCGGGGGCGTCAGTGGCCGGAATCGAACGGCGGTGCGGGGTGCGCGGCATCGATCACGCGCACCACGCGGAAGCCCACGTTGGTGTAGCCGACGTCCGAATCGGCGGTGCCCTGGCGTCCGAGCGGCGTCTGCCGGCTGCCGTCGCGCCAGGACAGCCCGCGGAACCCGCGCGCGTTCGCGCTGCCGCCGGCCAGCCATTCGCTGACGTTGCCGTACAGGTCGTAGGCGCCGATGCCGCTGGCCGCGTAGCGTCCGACCGGCGCGGTCTGCGCGGCGCCGTCGTTGCAGGGCAGGCGGTCGTTGTCCATCGCGCTGCGGCGGCTGACGTCGTCGACGTTGCCGAGCTGGCACGGGGTGTCGCCCCTGGGCATGCCTTGCGCGGCGCGCAGCCATTCGCCGCTGCCCGGCAGCCGGTAGGTGTCGCCCGTCGCCTGCGACAGCCACGCGGCGTACGCGACGGCGTCGTCCCAGCTCACGCATACCACCGGGTGATTGTCGCCCTGCGCAAAGCCCGGCGCCTGCCAGGTGAGGTGGTGCATGAGCGAGAACGGGTTGTGGGCTTCGAGGCAGCGCGACGCGGGGCGGTGCGTCGCGTGCACGAACGCGGCGTAGTCGGCGCGCGTCACTTCCACGCGCTCGATCGCGAACGCAGGCGCGTTGCCGGAGGCCGGCACGTACACCAGCAACGGGCCGTCGCGATCGCGGAGGAGCGATCCGGCGGTGGGTGCGACGAGGTTGCGTTCGGCCGCCGCGAGGTTGAATCCTGCCGGATACGTCGCGGGCAACGATTCCGCGAGGGGCTTCAACGCCGCGAGCCGCGCCCGGTCGCGTGCGGCGACCGCGCCGACGACGGCCTCGCCGAGTTGTTGGGCGAGGTCGTTCCGTTGCTCGCGCCAGCCGCGGCTGGCAGACGGACTGGCGTGCTTCGCCAGCAGGTCGCCGCGTTTCACCAGCTTCGCGGTGTCGTCGAGCTTGCCGTCGTGCCATGCGCGGTCCAGCCGGTGCCTGAACGTCGCCAGCATCGCGTCGAAGCCGGCGATGGCGGCCTGGTTGCCGGGCTCCAGCGTCAGCACCGTGAGGTATTGCTCCACGGCGTTGTCGCCGGACGGCTGGAACAGGTGCCCGGCGGCGCGCGACGCGTCCGCCTGCGCAATCAGCGTCTGGACGCGTTCCGCCAGCAGCACCGTCGTGTCCGTTGCGGCGACGCTGGCCGATGGCGCGACCGGCGTGGTCGCCGCAACGCTCGGCGCGACTGCGGCAACGGGCGCGGGTTGCGCGTGGGTGGTGGGATGGCGCCCGAAGGCCGCCCAGCCCGCGATCGCCACGACCGCCGCGATCGAAGCGGCGGCGCCGAGCGCCGACGCGGGAATGCCGAGGCGCGGCCTGGCGCGCGTCGGCGCCGCGTCCGCGCCGCGCCCGTCGATGGCCGACAGCGCGTCGGCCATCTCCTGCGCGCTCTGGAACCGCTGCTCGGGCGACTTCGCCAGCGCCTTGTCGATCCATGCCTGCCACGCGCTGACCATCGGCGGCAGGCGCGGGACGGGCTGCTCGATGTGCGCGACCGCGGTGGCCACGGCGTCCTCGCCCTCGAACGGCAGCGAACCCGTCAGCAGTTGATACGCCAGCACGCCGAGACTGTAGAAATCCGAACGCTGGCCGGGCGCGTGGCCGCGCGCCTGCTCGGGGCTCTGGTAGTTCGCGGCAAGGGGATGCGGGCAGCCGATTCCCGCCGCGCCGCGCGCGATGCCGAAATCCGCGACGCGCGCGTGGCCGTGGGCGTCGAACAGCACGTTCGTGGGTTTGATCCCGCCGTGCACGACCCCGCAGCGATGCGCGTGGCCGACGGCTTCCAGCACTTCGCGCAGCACCGCGGCGATCCTCAGCGGCTTGGCGCGCAGGGTGTGCGCGGACAGTTCCGCGCTGGTCAGGAACGGCATCGAATGGAACAGCCGGCCTTCGGCGGTGTGCCCGATCTGGTGCACGCCGAGGATGCGCGGGTGCGACAGGCGCGCGTTGGCGCGCAGCAGCGGTTCGAAGCGCGCGACGGTCTGCGCGTCGGACAGGTTGAACACCTTCACCGCGACCTGGCGTTCGAGCGAGCGCTGGATCGCCTCGTACACGGTCGCGGCGCCGCCGCTCCCGATCGGGCGGATCAATCGGTAGCCCGGCACTTCCGGAAGCGGGGCGCCGTCGTTCATGGCTCGTCGCCCCCGGCCGTCATCCACGCTGCGCCCGCACGTTGCGATTGATCGATCGCGCACAAACGCGCCCCGCGCCGGCGCATGGGGTCCGGCCCGTGGGGCAGTTTGCGGTATCGATGTGGACGACGCGGTGCGATCAGTCTCCGCCCGTGTGGCGGTTTTCCAGATGGAACCGATGCAGCAGCCGATGCATGAACGGTGCCAGCAGCAGGCCGGCCGTGCCGACCAGCACCAGCCCGCTGTACAGCGCGTAGCAACCTGCGAACAGCTTGCCGGCGGCGGTGTGAAGGGTGTCCACCGGACCCATGCCGCCCAGGATCATCGAGGCGTTCAGGAAGGCCTCCAGCCAGTCCATGCCTTCGGTCAGGCGGTAGCCGAGCATGCCCAGGAACAGTGAAATCACGATGACCGCCATCGCGGCGGCCAGCGTCTTGCCGACCCGGCGCAGCAGGAACAGCCGCCACGGCAGCAACGGTTCGGAGCGGTGTTCGTAGCGGAACACGCGCGGGTTCAGAACAGCAGCGAGGACATCTTGCGGCGCGTGCTCGCGACCAGCGCGTCGTCGTGCACGATGCGGAATGCGTCCAGCAGGCGCTTGCGCGCAAGGCCGTCGTTCCACGCGCGGTCGGCGGCGAGAATGTCCAACCAGCGCCGCATCGCGTCCTCCGCATCGCCGCCCAGCAACTGGCGCACGCCAAGCCCATCCAGCGCCGCGAAATCGCGCGGATCGCGTTCGATGCGCGCCAGCAATTCGGCCGCCGGAGGAATGTTCGCAAGCGATCCCTGCATCGCCAGCAATGCCGCCAGCGCCTTGGCGCGATCGTCTTCGGCGAGGTCCACCGGCAGCGCATCGAGCGTCTGTTGCGCGCCGCGGGTGTCGCCCGCGCGCGCGCGCGCCAGCGCGAGGTCGAGCTTCAGTCCGGCGTCGTCGGGGTTGGTCGCGAGCGCCTGCTCGATGCGCGCAGCCGCGGCCTGCGGCGTTTCGGCCGGCGCGTTGTCATCGACGGTTTCCTGCGCCGGCGCCTCGATGCGCGAGGCGGGTTCGATCTTGTGGCGTTTCAGGAAATCCTTCACCTGCGATTCCGGCAGCGCGCCGGAAAACGCGTCGACGATCTGCCCGCCGGAGATCAGCACCACGGTCGGGATGCTGCGCACGCCGAACATCCCGGCGAGCTGCTGCTCCTTGTCGCAATCGATCTTGGCGAGACGGAACGCGCCCGCGTAGTCGTCGGCGAGTTTTTCCAGGATCGGGCCCAGCGTCTTGCATGGCCCGCACCATGTGGCCCAGAAGTCCACCAGCACCGGCGTCTGCAGCGAGGCCTGCAGCACGTCGGTTTCGAAATTGGCTTCGCCGGCTTCGAACACGAAAGAGGGGGCGGGCGCGACTGTGCCGGCGGGCTTGGGGGAACGATCAATGGCCATGGGGCTGGAATCCTGATGCATGGGTGAATACGTGGCGGCGTTTCTGTCTTGGCGGCATATGGTACCGGCACGTGCCGCCGTACCCCGCCTTGATCGGGCCAGGACCGTGGAAATCAATGTGTGGCATGCCGCTCGGCGCACGGTGCCTTGGCTCCGTTCGACGTCCGGCGAAGACCGGTCATGGGCGTTGACCACCTTGGCGGAGACGGAGTACCGTGAATCCGTGGCAGTGCGCCGCGGGAGCGATGGCGACGCGTACTAAGGAAGGCTGGCATGGCTGCTATCCGTATCCTGTGGTTCGACCTGCGTCGTCGACACGACGAACCGGGGCTTGCCGACCTGGTATCCGGCAAGCATGCGCTCATCAGGTTCGAATCTGCAGGTGCCATTTCGAGTGCCATTGGAAACGCGCATCCTCACGTGGTTTGCGTCGAGTTCGATTATCCCGACGAAGCGCGCCTCGCGGTGGTACCGGCAATCGTGCGGGAATTGGCCGGTCTTCCGCTGCTGATGTTCACGGAATACCACTCGGAAGCGCTGGCCGTGCGGGCGTTCCGCTGGGGCGTGTGGGACTATCGCGTCAAGCCGGTCGACAGGGCCATCCTCGAGCACAGCATCCAGCTCGCGACCACTGCGGCGATCGGGCGCATGCGGCGAGGTGGCAGCGGTGCAAGCATGACGCCGGAGCTGGTCGCACCCGGAGGGCATCTCGGCGGATTCGCGATGACGACCGCCCGGACTGCGGCTGCCGTGGCGTACATCACCAGGCACTATGCGGAGCCCATCGACCGTCGATCCATGGCCGCGCGGTGCCATTTGAGTGTGTCGGAGTTCAGTCGCGTCTTTCGCCGCGAACACGGCCGCACCTTCGAGCGGTTTCTGCTCGAGTTCCGGGTCGGCCAGGCACGCGAGCTGCTGGTGACTTCACGCTTGAGCATCATGCAGTTGGCCCATGCGACGGGCTTCAACGATTCGTCCTACTTCGCACGCGTATTCAAACGGCTGGTGGGGATGTCCGCCTCGGACTGGCGCAAGCGCGCGCTCACCGCGGATTGAATCCGGAACCCCCGGATCACGCACATTCGGACACGAATTGCGCAGATTTGTGCATGCGCGTGCACGCCGATCCGGGGCAATGTGGCGTCGAATCTCGTGGACGGACCTGCTCGGATGCACGGTTTTCCTCATCACGCTGTTTTGCCTGCCGCGGCCCCGGTTGCCGCTGGGCGCTGTGCGTGGCCGGTGTGTGACGAGGCAACTGGGGAGCGACTGGCGGTAGTGAGTGGGCCAGCAAGGGATGCGCTTTGGTGAGCGGTTTGTTCCGCCAGGAAGTCATGCAGGCGCGGCGCGGCCGGTGGCTGGGTGCGATCAATCTCGCGACACCGCTGGCGTTCGTGTGGTGGGCGCTGCTTGCGGCGGCGCTTGCCGCGGCGATCGTGCTGTTCCTGATCTTCGGCCACTACACGCGTCGCGCAACGGTTTCGGGGCAACTCCAACCGAGCGCGGGGCTGCTGACCCTTTCCGCTAAGACGACCGGCACGGTCACGCGAGTGCTGGTTGACGAGGGTACGCAGATCAAGACCGGCCAGCCGCTGATCGAGGTGTCCGCAGGCCTCGTCAGCGCCAGCATGGGTGACACCCATGCCTTGGTCAGCACGCAATTGCGCGCCCAGGAAACACAATTGCGCACGACGCTCGCCAATCTCGAGGAGCAGGCCGAGGCGCAGGCGAAGGATCTGCGCGCGCGGATCCGCATGCTCGCGGCACAGGTCCAGCAGATCGACGGGCAGCTTGAGCTGCAGCGCAAACAGGCCGCCACGGCCTCCGAGTTCGTGCAGAAGATCAAGCCGCTGGTGGACAAGGGCATCGTTTCCGTCGCCCAGTTCAACCAGTACCAGTCCGCCGCATCGGCCGACCAGGCGCAGGTCAAATCGCTTGAGCGCCAGCGGCTGGATACCCGCCAGCAGCGCAGCAACCTGCAATCGCAGCTGGCGCAGTTGCCGCTGGATACCACGGCCAAGGCCAACCAGTTGCGCGGCCAGCTTGCCCAGATCGACGCGCAGTTGGCGCACAACGAGGCCGAGCGCAGCACGGTGCTGCGTGCCCCGGGCAGCGGCGTGGTATCGACCCTGCTGGTGAAGGCCGGGCAGAACGTCAGCGCGGGCCAGTCAATCCTTTCCATCCTGCCGAACGATTCGAGGTTGGAAGCCCAGTTGCTGGTGCCTAGTCATGCGATCGGCTTTGTGGTGCCCGGCAACCGGGTGGTGCTGCGCTACCGGGCGTATCCCTACCAGAAGTTCGGACAGCAACACGGCGAGGTCATGCGGGTCTCGCGCAGCGCGCTGAATCCCGCGGAAACCGCCTCGCTGCTCGGCCAAGCTGCCGACGTGCCGCTGTACCGGGTACTGGTTGCATTGGACCGCCAGGGCATCGATGCCTATGGCAAGACCGAAGCACTCAGGCCCGGCATGGCGCTGGATGCCGACATCCTGCTCGACCGGCGCAATCTGTGGCAGTGGGTGTTCGAGCCGTTGTTCGGGTTGCGCCAGCAGGTCGCAGTCGAAGGAGGCAGGCCTCCATGAACGCCGAGGCGGCCATGAAGGGCGGTTTGTTCGATGGCCTGCAGTGGGGCTGGGGTCGCAAGCTGCCGGTGATCCTGCAGACCGAAGCCGCGGAGTGTGGGCTCGCGGCCCTCGCGATGATCGCGCGCTACCACGGCCACGACGTGGACCTGCCTTCTTTGCGCCGCAAGCACTCGACCTCGTTGAAGGGCGCGAACCTTGCGCGGGTGATGGAACTTTCCAGGCAACTGGGCTTCGAAACGCGTCCGTTGCGGCTGGAACTGGACGAACTTTCGGAACTCAACGCTCCCTGCATTCTGCACTGGGATCTGAACCACTTCGTGGTGCTGGAACGGGTCACGGCGGGCGGCGCGGTGATCCACGATCCGGCGCGTGGCGTGCGCAAGCTCTCGACAGCAGAACTCTCGAAACATTTCACTGGTGTGGCGCTGGAATGCACGCCCGGCGCCGACTTCAAACCGGTGAAGGCGCGCGAATCGGTCTCGCTGCGCGCACTAACCGGCAAGATCAAGGGCCTGCCGCGTGCGCTGATCCAGATTTTCGTGTTGGCGCTTGCCCTCGAAGTATTCGCGCTGGTCGGACCCTTCTATCTGCAGTGGATCCTCGACCAGGTGCTGGTCGCGGCCGACAAGAGCCTGCTGATGCTGCTCGGGATCGGCTTCCTGCTGGTGACGGTGTTCGGCGCCGCGATCTCGGCGGTGCGGGCGTGGACCATCACCTGGCTGGGCGCGATGTTGAACGTGCAGTGGGTCACCAACGTGTTCTCGCACCTGCTGAGGCTGCCGCTGGACTGGTACGAGAAGCGCCACGCGGGCGACGTGGTCTCGCGCTTCGGGTCGATGAACAGTATCCAGCAAACCTTCACCACCAGCTTCGTCACTGCGCTCCTGGACGGGCTGATGGCGGTTCTGACGCTGGTGGTGTTGATGCTGTACAGCGTCAAGCTGACCTGCATCGTGCTGGCCGCGTTCGCGCTGTACGGGTTGCTGAGGTGGTTCACCTACCGGCCGCTGCGGCGCGCGCAGGAAGATCAGATCGTCCATGCCGCGCGCCAGGAAACCGAGCTGCTGGAAGCGATCCGCGGCGCCCAGACCCTGAAGCTGCACAACCAGCAGCGGCCACGCACCGCGCGTTTCGCCAATGTCGTGGTTGAGACCGTCAACCGCAACATCGCGGTGCAGCGCCTTGGCATCGCATTCAGCAGCGGCAACCGCTTGATCTTTGGCGTTGCCAAGATCGCGATGATCTGGCTGGCGGCACTGCTCGTGCTGGATGGTCGATTCACTGCCGGCATGCTGATTGCCTTCGTGGCTTATGCCGACCAGTTCGTGGGCCGTGCTGCCAGTCTGATCGACACCGGCATCGAGTTCCGGATGCTGCGGCTGCACGCCGAGCGCGTGGCCGACATTGCCCTGACCGCACCGGAGCGGCACGTGGAATCCGCGTGGGGCGCGCCGATGCCGGAGGCGAGCATCGAGCTTCGCAACGTCAGTTTCCGTTATGCCGAAGGCGAGCCGTGGATCGTCAAGGACTGCTCATTGACGATTCCGGCAGGCGAGTCGGTGGCCCTCATCGGCCCGTCCGGCTGCGGCAAGACCACGCTGGCCAAGATCATCCTTGGTTTGCTGCAACCCGAAGAAGGCGAAGTCCGGTACGGCGGCGAGGACATCCGCCGGCTGGGTTTGGCGCGCTACCGCAGCCAGGTTGGTGCGGTGATGCAGGACGATCAACTGTTCGCGGGATCCATCGCCGACAACATCGCCTGCTTCGATGACGATGTAAATCCGCTGCGCGTCGAAGCTGCCGCGCATCTGGCTGCGATCCACGACGACATTGCCGCGATGCCGATGGGCTACCAGAGCCTGGTGGGCGACATGGGCTCGGCTCTGTCCGGTGGCCAGAAGCAGCGGCTCTTGCTGGCCCGCGCGCTTTACCGCAAACCCGCACTGCTGGTGCTGGACGAAGCCACCAGTCATCTCGACATTGAACGTGAGCGGCAGGTCAACGCCGCCGTGAATCGACTTGCGATCACCCGCATCGTGATCGCCCACCGCCCAGAGACCATCGCCAGCGCGCAGCACGTGCTGCAGGTCTCCAACGGTGCGGTGCAACCCGTTCCGTCACGTCCACGTGAAGGGGAGGTGGCGGGGTAGCCGAAGCCGGGGCGGCTTTCAATCTCCGGGAATTCGTAAAGGGGTTTTGCGATGTATGCTTTGACAAGTCACGATGTGATGGTGGTAAGCGGTGCTGGTGAACTTCCGAGTTCGTGTTCGCCGGGTTCGATTGGAGGAGGAGCGATTTCCGGCGGGGTGGGTGGTGCCCTCGGCGGGGCAGTGAGTGGTGGACCGTTAGGTGCAGTAGGCGGTGCGATCGCTGGTGCTGCGCTGGGCGCGGCGGGCGCGCTGATCGGGTGCGCGATCGATATCAAAATCGAAAGTGGCAAGCAGCCGTCTACTGAAACCAGCAAGCAGTAACGCAGTGAGGTACGGGAAAATGACAGCCTCGGAAGCAATAAAGGGTCTTGGTATTGCGCGCTATGTCGGGGTCTTCGGACTCGGCGCGTTTGGCGGATGGATGTTTGCGGCCTACTGCTTTATAGCCAAGATCAATGGTGTAGAACTCACTCTCCAAAAGCTCACGACCACTGCTGTGATTTCAGCTGCCATCGGTGTCTTGTGGGGTCTTTGGATGTGGTATTTCTTGATCTCTCGCAAAAAAGCGAAAGCAGCACACGTATAAGCACCATCTTGGGGACGGGCAGAGCCCGTCCCCATTCCAGGTTAGCGTCGTTTCGCGGAAAATTGTTCAGGGTTCAACCATGTGCTGCTGCACTGGCAATAGGTGAAACTGCCCTTTTGTTTATTCGTTTGCAGCCGCATTACATTCCAAGGCTGGATTCCAGCGCGGCGGCGGTGGGTTTGCCGTCCTGCTTGTACACCACGCCTTCCTTCATCACGAAGTCCACCTGCTTCATCAGCGCGATGTCGTCCAGCGGATTGCCGGGCACGGCAATAACGTCGGCGTATTGGCCCGCGCTCACGCTGCCGAAATCCTGCGAGTGCTTCAGCAGCGCGGCCGCGTGCGTGGTCGCGGCCTGGATCGCGTACATCGACGGCATCCCCGCCTGCACCATATAGACAAACTCCTGCGCGTTCTCGCCGTGCGGATACACGCCGGCGTCGGTGCCGAACGCGATCTTCACGCCCGCCTTGTATGCCTTGCCCGCGGTGGCCAGGATCTTCGGCCCGACTTCCAGCGCCTTGCGCGCGACCTGCGGCGGATACCAGCCTTCCTTCGCCTTCTCCATCACGTACTCGCCGGCGATGATGGTCGGCACGTACCAGGTGCCGTGTTCCTTCATCAACTTCATGTCCTGATCGTCCATGAAGGTGCCGTGCTCGATCGAATCGACGCCGCCCAGCGTCGCGCGGCGGATCGCCTCGGCGCCGTGCGCGTGCGCGGCCACCGTGAAACCATAGTCGTGCGCGGCGGCGACCACCGCCTTGATCTCGTCCAGCGTCATCTGCGGATTCTCGGAACTGGACGATTCATCCAGCACGCCGCCCGAGGGCATGATCTTGATGAGGTCGGCGCCATCCTTGTAATGCTGCCGCACCGCCTTCCACGCGTCTTCCGGCGAGTTGATGATGCCATCCTTCGGGCCCGGGTTGCCCTGCAAATCCCAGCGGTAACCGTCGGTGGGATCGGCATGGCCGCCGGTGGTGCCGATGAACTTGCCGGCGCTGAAGATGCGCGGCCCCGCAATCTCGCCCTTGTTGATGGCGTTGCGCAACGCGATCGACGAGTTGTCGCTTTCGCCCAGGTTGCGCACGGTCGTGAAGCCCGCCATCAGCGTGCGCCGCGCGAACACCGTGCTCTCGATCGCGTAGTCGGCCGGGTTCAGGCGGAACTGGTCGCTGTAGCTGGTCTTGCTGAATTGCGAGGTCAGATGCGTGTGCGAATCGATCAGCCCCGGCAGGCAGGTGTCGTTCGCCGGCATGTCGATCACCTTCGCGCCCTCGCGGCTCACCGAACCCGCCACCACTTCCTTGATGCGCGGGCCGTCGATGACGATGCTGGTCGCGCCCAGCATTTTCCCCGCCACCGTGTCGATCAGATGCGCGCAATGGATCACCGTCAGCGCGGGTGCCTGCGCTTCGGCTGCGGCCGGCGCATCGGCCGCCTGCGCCACGCCCATCGCCAGGGCCGCGATCGCGATTGCCAGCGGAAGTTTGCGGAAGCTGCGGCGCGTGCTGGTTTGCATGACGAACCCTCGTGATGTGCCAAGCGCCGCATCTTAGCGAATGCGTGACGAGGTTGCTGCGCGTGTCACTCCGCGGCGGGCGGAGCGAAGTTGGGGCAGGGCTCAGTGCGATTCGGAGCCACCGATTGCACCCAGGCGATGATCGACGCCGACAGTTGCTGGCCACGGAAAAACAGCGTGATGTGTCCTTCGCCCGGGATTTCGACGTTATCCGCGCGTGGCGAGCGCGCCGCGAGTCGCCGCAATGCACCGTCCGCGATCAGGATGTCGTCGCTGCCGCGCAGCAGCAGCATGCAGGCGTGCGACGAAGCCAGCGCGTCGCCCGGATCGATGGCGGCAAGGTCGATGCCGAGCTTGCGGTCGGCACGCTCGATGGCCTTGCGCAGCGTGCGCGGCGGGAAGAAGCGCGCCCACCATTTCGGCGCAAACCAGCCGGTCGCCGGCGCGCGCAGGATTACGTCGACCGGGTGGACATACGGCGCCATCGCCACGACGCCGCGCAGATCCGGCAGTTGCGGCGCCGCGAACAGCGCCACCGTGGCGCCATAGGAGTAGCCGAACAGGTACAGCGGCGCCGGCAATGCGTGTTCGGCCTGCAAGGCATGGATCAGCTGCACCATGTCGTCGGCTTCGCGCGGGCCGTAACCCACCGGCGCATCGCCTGATTCGCCCTGACTGCGCAGGGCGGGCAGCACCGTCACGTAGCCGGCACTGGAAAAACGCGTGCCCCAGAACGCCATCTGCGCGGCATTCTGGCCCCACGGGTGCAGCAGCACCACGCTGCCGCGCGTCGCCGGTGGCGTGGTGTGCGGGTCCGCATCGGGAAACTCGAAGTTGAAGGAAAACCCGCGCAGCGCGCCATCGACGCGATGCTCGGAAAAGGTTTCCTTGATGGGCACGTCGCGCGGTGGCGAATACCAGTACGCGAGGCGCAGGCCGTCGCGTGTCGTGAAATCGTGCTGCGTATAGTCGGTTCCCTTTGCGAGAACCTGCTTGAATTCGTCTGTAGGGCCATGGTGGCCCGGTGTTTCAATGTAATGCGCGGCGATGGACGCGCAGCCGCCTAGGCCCATACAGGCGGCCAGCAGCAACCAACGGCATGTTCGCATCGTGAGTTAATCTCGCCGTGAACCATTTAGGATGATGTTAGCGCGGAGGGGAGACCCGCTCGCGGCAGGCCGGTCATTCGCCGAGTCGGCCAAGGTCAGTGACCTTGCCGCTGCGCCGGTTCACCGCGACATGCCGGGTTCCGCCGACGTGCATGCGCGCTCGTTCGATGACGGTGAAGTAGAAGTAGAAGGTGCAGTCGTCATCCGCGTCATCGGACTGAACGATGTACAGGTTGTCCGGGCGCTGCCAGCAGGCGATCAGCTCGCATGATCCGCCGACGAAACGCTGCGCAGCTCGCCGTGCGGTTCCAAGGTCGAGCCGGGGTGCGTGTTCGTCCACGCCTACACCGCCAGCCCGCGTTGTCCCGGTTGCCAGCGGCTGACATCGAGTTGCGCGCTGCCGATGCCGAAGCCGCGCAGCCAGCGCGCGGGGGCGTCGAGCGAGCTCCAGGTCTTCGGCTTGCCCTTGCCGGTGGCGGCGACCAGCGTGCCGCTGGCGGTGTCGGCTTCGACGTGGAAACGCGCGCCATCGGCGATGATGCGCACGCGCCGCACCGCGCCCGCCGCGACCAGTGCGCGGAAGACTTTTTCATCCATCGCCGGACTCCTTCGATCCGAACAATTCGGCCTGGGTGGGGATTTCTATGCCGACGACCTCGCAATGCTGGCGGATCAGCAGTTCGATCAGGTTGGCAACGCTGCGGTGATCGCGCGTGGCCGCGGTTTGCGCTGCTTCCTTCACTGCGGGATCGATGCGCAGGTTGAGCGTGGCAGTTTTGGTGGGCGGCACATGGTTTTCCTCGATGTGATTGCAATGTAACGCAGATGTGATTACAGTTCAATGCCCGCAGTCGTCTCGTGCGGCGAGTGCGGGGCGGTTTACTGGCGGGGCCGGAGGGGGGAATGGCATGCGCAATCAAATACTTGAACCCATGTTTTGCAAGCGCGGGCAGGGCCCGCAGGTGGAGTCTGATGGCGACAACGGACTGGCAACGTTGAGGGAATGGATTGCGTGCAGGCTGCGCGAGGATCTGCGTGACCCTGTTCGGGTCGATCCGCGCCACCGCGGACGCGTCATGTTCGTGCTTGGTGTCGAAGTGCGGATCAATCGACGTCGCCGCACCATCATGGCGCGCGGCCGGTGTGGCCCGGACTCGCGGGGTTGGGTGCATGGACACCTGAAGCTGGATCGGCCTTTCTCTGGTCGCCACTTCGCGCAGGCGTGGTGGTGGTGCGTCCGCGAGGAATTGCCGCTGCATCTGCGTGAAATCGGCGATGCACGGTTGGCGGACGAATTACCCCAGTGGATCAACCATGCGGCGCGACGGTCGGGACGGTTGCCAGCGGCGCGACGCCAATTGATCGAGCAGCTGCACTTGAACCCGCGTCTGCTGGCGCGCGCCCGCGCGCTGCGGCACGACGGCATCGTAAGTTCGCGTGACTATGTGTCCGTCTGGCAGCATCCACATGCTTCGAAACAACGGATTCGCGAATCTCCGCGGTTGTGGCCCTTGTACAACGTGCTTGGCTGCTCGCCGGAGCACGACCTGCACTTCGTGATGCGCGAGTTGCGGCATTACGGGCTGACCAGGGGCGGCTGGAAGGCGCTTTGCCGGCATGGGCGCGCGCTGTGGTGGCCGATCCGGCGTTGCCACGAGTTCGGTTGCAATGCGCGTCGCGAAATCATCGAGTTGGCCAACCTGGTGGCGGCAATCGGGCCGGACTTGCCGCCGCCCGCCCTGACGCTGGCGCTGGGTCGATTGGCATCGCTCAATCCATTCCTTGCGGCAGATACGCGCAGGCTGTTGCTGCCGTTCCGCGCCGCGTGGCGGCACTATGACGCTTTGCCGCCGTCGGAACGCACGATGTTCGCACGCGGCCCCGTGGATGCGGTGCTCAGCGAATGGCTGTTGCGGCCGGGACATCCGAAGGTGCCGCGTGGGGCCGATTGGCGGTGGTTCGAAGAGTGGGCGACCAAGACTGTGCGCGCGTCCGAGGACAAACATGTTCGTTGGCCCGGGTTCGGAGGACGCCGGCGCATCGACGGGGTAGAGGTTGTTCCGTTGCGCAACCTCCATGCGGTACGCGAGGCCGGGTTTGCGCTGCGCAATTGCATGGGACGCGCCGGACGGCAAGAGCGCAATCGCGACGTCGCGTTGTTCTTGATGCGGGATGCAAGTGGCCGGGCGCAGGCCATGTTCAGCGCGGATTTGGATCGTCGCAGCACCGAACCACGCGAAATCAGGGGGCACTGCAACCGCGAAGTCGATGCTGCGTTGCGCAGGATTGCGTGTGTCTTTCTGCGTGCGTATCGGCGTGGGTGTGACGGCTCTAACCAGGCGCGCGGAATTTGCTCGGGCGCGGTTCCTGTACGCGATGGCGCGGGTTTACCTTGACGTGGTGCCGCAGCCAGGCGGCGAAATCCTTTTCCGCAAGCTTGCCTTCGGCGAGGGCGAGGATGGTGACGTACTTGTCCTCGTCGCTCGCCTCCAGTTCCGTGTCGTTGAGCGCAAGGAAGACGCGGTAGCAGACGTGCGCGGTGCGCTTGTTGCCGTCCACGAAGGGACGATTGCGTGCCAAGCCGCAGGCGAGACTTGCGGCGAGATCGACCAGATCGGGCGCAGGATCGCCGTAGGCATACGTTTGTTGCGGCCGCGCCAACGCGGATTCCAGCAGCCTTTCGTCGCGCACGCCGCCCGTTCCACCATGTTCGGCAAGTTGCCGGTCGTGGATCGCCAGCGCAAGCGGTTTTTCGACCCAGACGATCATCATCAACTGTCAGCCAGCTTGCGCAGCAGATCGCGATCCTTGCGCATCACTTTTTCGGCGACTTCCATTTGCTTCGCAAACGTCGGGTCGTAGGTAGTGAGCTTGATGCCATCCGGCGTTTCCAGCGCGTACAGCTCGTCGCCCTTCTCGACCCGGAGACGGGCCAGCAGTTCGCGCGGCAGGATCACGCCGGCGGAATTGCCGATGGTGGTGACTTTGAGTTTCATGGCCGCGGTCCCGTTGTTATAACTAACGTTATAATTACAGATGGCGCGATCGATATCAAGCGCCAGGGGTCACGCCGAGTCGCGAGCAACAAAAGTCATCGGGCCCCGTCTTTCGCGCAAGACGCGTTGTGACCGCCTGTCACCCGCGCCGCGCAGCTTCGATCGCGGCGATGTCGATCTTGCCCATCGTCATCATCGCCTCGAACGCGCGCTTGGCGGCGGCGGGGTCGGGATCGGTGAACGCGTCCATCAAGGCGCGCGGCGTGATCTGCCATGACAGGCCGAACTTGTCCTTGCACCAGCCGCACACGCTTTCCGCGCCGCCGTTGCCGACGATCGCGTTCCACAGGCGGTCGGTCTCGGCTTGGTCGCGCGTATAGACCTGCAAGGAAACCGCTTCGTCGAGCTTGAATTGCGGGCCGCCGTTCAAGCCGAGGAACGGCATGCCGAGCACGGTGAATTCGACCGTGATGACGTCGCCCTGCTTGCCGGACGGATAGTCGCCCGGTGCGCGGTGCACCGCATCGACGTGCGAATCCGGGAAGGTGCGGGCGTAGAAGTTGGCGGCCTCTTCGGCCTGGCCGTCGAACCACAGGCAAACCGCGATGTTCCTTGCTGCATGAGGGTTGGGCATGTCTTCATCCTCCGTGTGGGCGGTGATGCGGAACCGCTGGAATTCTCGTGTTGCTTGTGCACTCATGGTGGCGACGAGCGGCGATGGCGGAAATCGACAACGGCGCGCGCGGATGGTGAGCGGTGGATGGCGACCGCCCCACCGCTTGGCGCTTTTGCTGCACTGCGGTAGGCTGGCCGGTCTGGAACCAACGATGCCGGATAGCACCGCCGCCATGCAGGAAACCTACGATCCCCGCGCCGTGGAAGCGGCCGCGCAAAAGTTCTGGGCCGATACCCGCGCGTTCGAGGTGACGGAAGATCCCTCGCGCGAAAAATACTATTGCCTGTCGATGCTGCCGTATCCGTCGGGCGCGCTGCACATGGGCCACGTGCGCAACTACACGATCGGCGACGTGATCAGCCGCTTCCAGCGCATGCAGGGCAGGAACGTGCTGCAGCCGATGGCGTGGGACGCGTTCGGGCTGCCGGCCGAGAACGCGGCGATCAAGCGCGGCATCCCGCCCGGCAAGTGGACGCGCGAGAACATCGCGCACATGCGCGGGCAGTTGCAGGCGATGGGTTTCGCGATCGACTGGTCGCGCGAGTTCGCCACCTGCGATCCGTCGTACTACGTGCACGAGCAGCGGATGTTCGTGCGGCTGTTCAAGCAGGGCATGGTGTACCGCAAGAACAGCGTGGTGAACTGGGACCCGGTGGACCAGACCGTGCTGGCCAACGAACAGGTCGTCGATGGCCGGGGTTGGCGTTCCGGCGCGGTGGTCGAGAAGCGTGAGATACCGCAGTGGTTCCTGAAGATCACCGCGTACGCCGATGAATTACTTCAAGGTCTGGACAGGCTTCCGGGCTGGCCGGACGCGGTCAAGATCATGCAGCGCAACTGGCTGGGACGCTCGGAAGGCCTGGAGATCCGGTTCGACGTGGAAGGCGGCGGCTCGCTGGAAGTGTTCACCACGCGTCCCGACACCTTGATGGGCGTGACGTATCTCGCGGTCGCGGCCGAGCACCCGTTGGCCGTCGAGGCCGCGCGCAACAACCCGGCGCTGCAGAAGTTCATCGACGAATGCCGGCAGGGCGGCGTGTCCGAGGCGGAGCTCGAGACCAAGGAAAAGAAGGGCGTCGACACCGGCCTGTTCGCGCTGCATCCGGTCACGGGCGAACGCATCCCGATCTGGATCGCCAACTTCGTGTTGATGGGTTACGGCACCGGCGCGCTGATGGCGGTGCCGGGGCACGACCAGCGCGACTGGGAGTTCGCCACCAAGTACGACCTGCTGATCCGGATGGTGATCGTCAGCGATCCGGTGCGCGACGCGATCCGCGAACTCGGCCGCGACGCCGCCGACAACACCGATGCGATGAGCGCGGCGCTGGGCCAGTCGAAGCCGATCGACGTGGCCGAACCGCGGCCGGTCGAAGACCTGCTGGCGGACTTCGAAAACCGCATCATCACCGAAGGGCCGTTCGTCGAATACGGCACGCTGGTGAACTCCGGCGACTACGACGGCATGGATTACCGGCAGGCGTTCGATGCGCTCGCCGCGCGCTTCGAGCGCGAAGGCCGCGGCCGCCGCCAGGTGAATTGGCGCCTGCGCGACTGGGGCGTGTCGCGGCAACGCTACTGGGGCTGCCCGATCCCGATCGTGCATTGCCCGAAGTGCGGCGCGGTGCCGGTGTCGGAAGACCAGTTGCCGGTGAAGCTGCCGGAGGACGTGGCGTTCTCGGGCGTGCAGTCGCCGTTGAAAACCGACCCGGAATGGCGCATGACGCGCTGTCCCGGATGCGGCGGCGCGGCCGAGCGCGAAACCGACACCTTCGATACCTTCATGGAATCGTCGTGGTACTACGCGCGCTATTGCTCGCCAGGCGCGCCGACCCAGATCGACGCGCGCGCGAATTACTGGCTGCCGGTCGACCAGTACATCGGCGGCATCGAACACGCGATCCTGCATCTTTTGTATTTCCGCTTCTACCACAAGCTGCTGCGTGACGCCGGCATGGTGAAGTCGGACGAGCCTGCGACCAACCTGTTGTGCCAAGGCATGGTGGTGGCGGAAACGTTCTATCGCGAGGACGCGAACGGCGACAAGACGTGGATCAATCCGGCCGACGTCGACGTCCAGCGCGACGAACGCGGGCGCGTAATCGGCGCGGTCCTGAAGGCCGACGGCCAGCCCGTTTCGATCGGCGCGTCGGAAAAGATGTCGAAGTCGAAGAACAATGGCGTCGACCCGCAGGTGATGATCGACAAGTTCGGCGCCGACACCGTGCGGCTGTTCTCGATGTTCGCGTCGCCGCCCGACCAGTCGCTGGAATGGAACGAGGCCGGCGTCGAAGGCATGGCGCGCTTCCTGCGCCGGTTCTGGCGCGAAGTGGTGACACACGCGTCGCAGCCCGATCATCCTTCCATATCCCTTCCCCCATTCACGGGGGAAGGTGCCCGAAGGGCGGATGGGGGGATCAACCTGGCAAGCCTTACCGCCGCGCAAAAAACGTTCCGCCGCCAAGTCCATGAAACCATCGCCAAGGTTGGCGACGACATCGGCCGCCGCCGCAATTTAAACACCGCGATCGCCGCCTTGATGGAATTGCTGAATGGGGTGTCGAAGTTCGACGACATGAGCGACGCCGGTCGCGCATTGCGCCACGAGGCGCTGGAAGCGATGGTGCTGCTGCTCAACCCGTTCACGCCGCATGCGAGCCACGCGCTGTGGCAGGTGCTCGGTCATGCCGAAACCCTGATCGAGGACGTGCCGTGGCCGAAGGCCGACCCGGCCGCGCTGGTGCGCGACAGCGTGACGCTGGCCGTGCAGGTGAACGGCAAATTGCGCGGCACGCTGGAAGCCGCGCTCGACGCGCCGCGCGAGCAACTGGAAGCGCAGGCGCTGGGGCTGCCCAACGTCGTCGCCGTGATGGAAGGCAAGACGATGCGCAAGGTGATCGTGGTGCCGGGGAAGATCGTCAACATCGTGGCGGGTTGAACCGGTGTTGGCCGCGGCGGCTGTTATGCTTTCGCGCATCCGGAATGGGTACATCAGCCCGGTCGTCATTCCGGGGCCGCATCCAGCTTCACCGGATGCGGAACCCGGAATCCATTTTGACTTGCCTCTCGCTTTCGAGTTGAAAATGGATCCCGGCTTTCGCCGGGATGACGGTTTCATTGTTATGCTCACGCGGATTTCGCGCCCACGCACAATGGAGCTTTCATGACCCAGCGATGGCTGCAAACGACGCTGTGCGTCGTGGGATTCGTTTCGCTCGCCGGCTGCGGCTTCCACTTGCGCCGCAGCGCGGCCTTGCCGGCGCCGATGGCGCAGCGCGTCTACCTGCAGGTCAATGGCGGCGGCGAATTCCCGCGCTCGCTCGCGGCCGCGCTGCGCGCGAGCAAGGTTGAAGTACTGGATGCGTCGGCGCCGGGCGTCGCGACGTTGGCGGTGCCGGTGGCGACGTTTTCGTCGCGCCTGCTGACCACCGGCGGCTTCCAGCGCGTCGGCGAATACGTGGTCGGTTTCCAGGTGCAGTTCACGCTGACCGATGCGGACAGCAAGGTCGTGATACCCGTGCAGACGATCAACCTGTCGCACGAGTTTGCGGTGGACCAGACCCAGTTGACCGCGATCGCCAGCGAGACCGAGGCGATCCAGCGCAGCCTGGTGCGCGAGATGACCGACGCGGTGATGCGACGCCTGGAAGCGCAGGCGCGCAACGGCACCGTCGTCGCGCCGACGAGTGCGGCGAGCGCGGGCATGGCGCCCGCCGGCGCCGCCAGTCCGGGCTGAGCGTGGCGGGCGAGATCGAAGCCTTCCTGCGCACGCTCGCGAAGGGCGAGCTGGCGCCGGTCTATCTGCTGGCCGGCGAGGAACCGCTGCAGTTGCAGGAAGCGGGTGATGCATTGCGCGCCCGCGCGCGCGCCCTCGGATTCGGCGAACGCGAAGTGCTGGATGTCGAGGCGCATTTCGATTGGGACCGACTGGCGCGCAGCGGCGCCAGCCTGTCGCTGTTCGCGTCGCGGCGTTTGATCGAATTGCGCCTGCCGACCGGCAAGCCCGATCGCGACGGCGCGGCGGCGATCAGCGAATGGTGCAAGGCGCCCGCGGCCGACACCGTGCTGATGATCAGCGCGGCCGAATGGAGCAGGAAGCACGAAGGCGCGTGGGTGAAATCGGTGGAACGCGCCGGCGCGTACGTCTGGCTGCGCGCGCCGCGCGTCGATCAATTGCCCGACTGGATCCGCGCGCGGATGCGCAGCAAGGGTTTCGTGCCCGACGACGATGCGGTCGCACTGTTGGCTGCGCGCGCGGAGGGCAATCTGCTCGCGATCGCGCAGGAGATCGACAAACTCGCCGCATTGCGTGCAGGCGGACCGGTCGGCGCGGAAGAATTGGAGTCGCTGGGCGCGGACAACGCGGTGTACGACGTGTTCAAGCTCACCGATGCCGCGTTCGGCGGCGATGCGCCGCGCGCGTTGAGGATCCTCGGCGGATTGCGCGCGGAAGGCGAGGACGTGATCCCGATGCTGGGCTGGCTGCTGAACCAGCTCGACCTGGCGCTGCGTTTGTCGTCCGCCTCCGACTTCGCCAGCGCGGTGCGCAACGAATACGGCATGTGGCCGGCGCGCCAGAAGTTGTTCGCGGATGCGTTGCATCGCGGGGGACGCGGCAACGCGCACTGGCGGCGCTGCCTCGCCGAATGCGCGCGGATCGACCGCATGGCCAAGGGCCGTGAGATCGGCGATCCCTGGCGCGAGATGGAACGCCTCGTGGTCGCGATCGCGCAGCCGCGCACCGCTGCCACACTGCTGGCTGCCTGAGAAAAGGCCAAGGCAATGATCCGCGAAGGACGCGAAGTGCGCAAAGTTTTTCGAGAGGATTTCTTCACGTCTTTTGCGTCCTTGGCGGACCGTTCCTGATCGTGAATACAACCCGCCCACTCGCGATCTTCGGCGGCACGTTCGATCCGATCCACATCGGGCATCTGCGCGCGGCGTGGGAAGCCTCGGAAGCGCTGGACGCCGATGTGTACCTGGTGCCGGCCAAGGCGCCGCCGCACCGTCCGCAGCCCGTCGCGAGCGCCGAACGGCGCGCGGCCATGCTGCGCGCGGCGCTGGCAGGGCAGGCGCGTTTGCGCATGGACCTGCGCGAACTCGATCGCGACGGACCGTCCTACACGATCGACACGCTGGAATCGCTGCGCGGGGAGATCGGCGCGCAACGCCCGCTGGTCCTGCTGATCGGCGCCGACGCGTTCGCGGGCCTGTCGTCGTGGCATCGCTGGCGCGAACTGTTCGCGCTCGCGCACATCTGCGTGCTGACGCGGCCCGCACAGGTTCCGGCGATGCCGGAGGCGCTGGCCGCGGAAGTCGCGCCGCGCCTCGTGGACACCGCCGAGCGTCTGCGCGTGCAGCCGGCGGGCCGCGTGCTGAACATGGTGGTCACCTCGCTGGGCATCTCCTCGACGCGCATCCGCGCGCTGCTGGCGAACGGCGCCGAGCCGCGCTGGCTGGTGCCGGATGCGCTGCTGGACGATCCCGCGCTGCTGGCGCCGTACCGGGCATCCGGCAAATCTGAATGAGCCGGGCCGTGGCGCACTTGCGCTCGTCGGCGGCGGGTGCATACTGAAAGCGCGCGATCCGCGCGCCAACCAAAGGCCGAGGCCTTCCAGAACTTGACCAGCCAAGCCAGGCAACGCTCCGCTGCGACTCCCGTCAACCGCCCGCCCACCCTTGCGACCCTGCGCCGACGCGTACTCGCCGCCCTCGATGAATTGAAGGCGCAGGACATCCGCGAAATCGACGTCCACGGCCGCACTTCCATTGCCGACCTGCTGATCATCGCGTCCGGCACCTCCACCCGCCACGTCAAATCCATCGCCGACGAAGTTGTCAGGTTCGCCAAGCGCGCGGGCATGCTGCCGTTGGGCGTGGAAGGCGAGGCCGAAGCCGAATGGGTGCTGGTTGACCTGGGCGACATCATCGTGCACGTGATGCTGCCGCGCATCCGCGAGTTCTACGGGCTGGAACGTCTGTGGACGGTGGGCGACCAGGCACCCGAGGCTGCCGCCGCCAACGATCGCTGAGCCGCGCGCCGTGCGTGCCAAGCTGATCGCGGTCGGCGAACGCATGCCGGGCTGGGTGGCGGAAGGTTTCGCGGAATACGCGAAACGCCTGTCGCGCGAGTTGCCGCTGGAACTGGTCGAGATCAAGCCCGGCGCGCGCGGCAAGGGTCGCGACGATGCCCGCGCGATGGAGCACGAAGGCACGGCGCTGCTCGCCGCGTTGCCGCGCGACGCGCACGTCGTCGCGCTGGATGGCCAGGGCATCGTGTGGTCGAGCGAGCAACTCGCGAAACAGTTGTCGAATTGGCGCATGGCGGGCCGCGACCTCGCGTTCCTGATCGGCGGCCCCGACGGCCACGCGCAAGAAGTATTACGGCGCGCCGACCAGCGCTGGTCGCTCGGGCCGCTCACCCTCCCGCACATGCTGGTGCGGCTGGTGGTGGCCGAGCAGTTGTATCGCGCGGTGACGATCCTCAACGGGCATCCGTATCACCGCGCATGACGCTCTGGCTCGCCTCGCAGTCGCCGCGCCGCCGCGAATTGCTCGCGCAACTTGGCGTCGCCTTCGAAATCGTGGATGTGGATGTGCCGGAGGTGCGTGCGCCAAGCGAGTCGCCGCGCGCGTATGTGGAGCGGGTGGCGCGCGAGAAGGCATCGGCAGGAATCGAGGCGATACGCGGGCGCGATCCGGCGGCGGTCGTGCTGGGCGCCGATACCGAAGTGGTGCTGGATGGCCGGGTGTTCGGCAAGCCCCGCGATGGCGACGACGCGGCGGCGATGCTGCGCGCGCTGGCGGGCCGCACGCACGCCGTGGTGTCGGTGGTCTGCTGCGCGCGGCAGGGCGCGCTCGCGATGGCAGCGAGCGTGTCCGAGGTGGCTGTTGCGGACATCGGCGACGCCGCGATCGCGCGTTACGTCGCCACCGGCGAGCCGTTCGGCAAGGCCGGCGGCTACGCGATCCAGGGCCGCGCGGCGGCGTTCATCGCGCACCTGTCGGGCAGCTATTCGGGCGTGATGGGCTTGCCGCTGTTCGAGACCGCCGGCTTGCTGCGCGGGGCCGGCATCGAAGCGTGACGGGCGCTGAACCTGCCGCTTTGCTGCATCGACAGGTGTAGCCGTGGCGGGCTATAACGGACATCTCCACCCACCCGATGGCCAGCCGGCGCATGACCGAGGAAATCCTGATCAACGTCACGCCCCGCGAAGCCCGGGTCGGCGTGGTCGAAAACGGCATGTTGCAGGAGGTGCACATCGAACGCAGCGGGCACCGCGGCTTCGTCGGCAACATCTATTGCGGCCGCGTCAAGCGGGTGATGCCGGGCATGCAGGCGGCGTTTGTGGACATCGGCCTCGAACGCAGCGCGTTCCTGCACGCGGCCGACATGGCGCATCCGGCGCTCAGCGCCGATCCGATCGACGGCGCCGCGCCGGCGCCGGCCAGCATTCCGCCGATCACGGAACTGGTGCACGAAGGCCAGCGCGTGATCGTGCAGGTCATCAAGGATCCGATCGGCAGCAAGGGCGCGCGGCTGTCCACGTCGCTGTCCATTCCCTCGCGCTACCTGGTGTTGCTGCCGGACAGTTCGACCCTGGGCGTGTCGGTGCGCATCGAGGACGAAGCCGAGCGCGAACGCCTGCGCGGCATTCTGGCCGGGCTCGCCGGCAACGGTTCCGGCCTGATCGCGCGCACCAACGCCGAAGGACTGGAACGCGATGAACTGGCCGAGGATGTCGCCTACGTGACCCGCGTGTGGCAGACGGTGGCCGAGGCGATCGCGCGTGCGCAACCCGGCGAACGCGTGTACGAGGAACCGCCGCTGCCGCTGCGCGTGCTGCGCGACCTGATGCACGACGACATCGAGAAAGTGCGCGTGGATTCGCGCGAAACCTACGAACGCACGCTCGAGTTCGCGCGGCGGTTCATGCCCGACCTCACCGAACGCATCGAGCACTACCCCGGCGAGCGCCCGATCTTCGACCTCTATGGCGTCGAGGACGAAATCCAGAAGGCGCTGCGCAAGGAAGTGCCGCTGAAGTCCGGCGGCTACCTCGTGATCGACCAGACCGAGGCGATGACCACCATCGACGTCAACACCGGCGCGTATCTCGGCGCGCGCAACCTGGAGGAGACCGCGTTCCGCACCAACCTCGAAGCCGCGCAGGCCGCAGCGCGCCAACTGCGCCTGCGCAACCTCGGCGGCATCATCATCATCGACTTCATCGACATGCACGACGACGAGCACAAGCGCCAGGTGCTGCGCACGCTCGAGAAGGCGCTGGCGCGCGACCACGCCAAGACCAGCGTGTACGAGATGAGCCCGCTCGGACTGGTCGAGATGACCCGCAAGCGCACCACCGAAAGCCTGGCGCGGCAACTGTGCGAGCCGTGCCCCGCCTGCGCCGGGCGTGGCATTTTGAAGACCGCCGAAACGGTCGGCTACGAAATCTTCCGCGAGATCACCCGCGCGGTGCGCCAGTTCCAGGCCGAGAAACTGCTGGTGCTGGCGTCGCCGAAAGTGGTCGCGCGCATGCTGGAAGAGGAATCCGCGGCGGTCGCGGAACTGGAAGCCTTCATCGGCAAGTCGATCCGGTTCCAGCCCGAGGAGCAGTACGGGCAGGAGCAGTTCGATGTCGTGCTGCTGTGACGCCTGCTTTTCCTTCTCCCGCTTGCGGGGACAACCGCCATCCATGGCCGAGAACTCCGTGATGGCGCGCAGCGCGGGATGGGAGACGCATTTTGTGCGACGCCACGACCCCAATGCTCGTCATTCCGGGGCTGTCCGCGCTGTGCGCGGGCAGAACCCGACCGCGTTTGCAGGATTGCAAACGCGAACGCCGCAGGCGGCGCGCAGCGCGAGCGCCATGGATGGCGCGAGTCAATCCATTTTTATTTTTGCTGGCGAGCGGAATGAAGACATGGATGTCTTGCTGCCATCGTTACAGATCAAAGAAATCGCGGCGCCGCGGTCGCGTCTACCGCACAGGTCCGCGCCATGACCCCCTGGCGCCACCACCTGCGCCGCGCGCGTTTCGCGCTGACCGCGCTGGTCGCGGTGCTGCTGATCGCGGCGGCGGTCGCGATGGGCGTGGTGCAAATGCTGTTGCCGCTGGCGACGCGCTACCCCGACTTCGTCGCGCGGCAGTTGTCCGCGCGTCTGCACCGTCCGGTGAAGTTCGCGGCCATCAGCAGCGAGTGGCAGCCGTCCGGTCCGCTGTTGACGGTGCGTGATCTCACCCTCGGCCCCGGCCGTCCGGGCGGCCAGTCGATCACCTTGCCGCATGCCGCGCTGAAGTTCGATTTCGGCGCGTGGCTGCGTCCGGCGCACCGCTGGATCACGTTGCGCCTGAACGACCTGGAATTGCGGGTCGAACATTCGGCGGCGGGTTGGCAGGTGACGGGGTTCAGCGCGGCGGGCGGCGAGTCGCACGCCTCGCTGCAGTCGCTGCCGGTCGACCTCGATCTCCGCAACCTGCACGTGGACATCGCCGACGCGGTGACGCAGCGTTCGTGGCGATTGCTGGCGCCGCGCCTGCGGGTGGTGAACATCGGCGACTCGCTGCGCTTCGGCGGCAGCGTGCAGCAGCTCGGCACGCGCCAGGCGGCGACGATCAACGGCAGCATGGGTGCGGGCGGGCGCGACTACGCATTGCACGTCTCGACGCGCGACATCGATCTCGCCGAAGCCGTGCGCGGACTCGACCTGCACCGTTACGCGGTGGCCAGCGGCCGCGGCGATTTCGATGTCTGGGGCAGTTGGCGCGACGGCAAGCTGGATTCCGCGGCGGTGCGTTACGCGGTGCGCGATCTGGTCGCGTCCGGCCCGGAAGGGCGCGGCGTGGACCTGGCGTCGTTCGCAGGCGTGTTCCGGGCGCGACGCGTCGCGAACGGATGGGACATTGCGTGGCGCGGTCCCGGCGAGCCGCGCGCGAACATCGATGCAGCCGGCGGCGCGGTCGTGCAGTTGCGTGGACACGCCGGCGCGTGGCGGGTCTCGGCCGCGGCGCGGGCGATCGACGTCACGCCGTGGCTGTCGTTGCTGGCGATGGCGCCGCAGGCGCCCAAGCCGCTGGTCGATTGGGTGGTGCACGCGCAGCCGCACCTGCGCATCGATTCGGCGGCGCTGGTGTGGAACGGCGTCGGCAAGTACGACGCCACGCTGCGGTTTTCCGGTCTGCATGCGTCGGCGGCGGGAGCGGTTCCCGGCATCGCGCTGTCGCACGGCATCCTGCGCGCCGATCCCGAAGCGGTGTCGCTGGAACTGCCGCAGCAGGCGGCGGTGCTGGCGCTCACCGACGTGTTCCGCAAGCCGTTCACGTTCACCCGGTTCGGTGGCACCTTTGTCGCGTGGCGCGAAGACGGTTTGTGGAACATCGGCGCCGACGGGCTGCATTTCGACACCGGCGAACTGGCGGGCAATGCACGCGCGCACCTGATCTGGCTGGGCCACGGGCATCGCCCGTTCCTGTCCGCTTCGGGCGCGCTGGAACACGGCAAGGCCGTCGACGCGAAGCTGTTCTGGCCCTATCGCAGCATGCCTGCATCGCTGATCGCGTGGCTGGACCATGCGTTCGTCGGGGGCGACGTCACCGCGGGGCGCGTGCTGATCCGCGGCAATCTCGACGATTGGCCGTTCCTCGATCACCAGGGACGCTTCGAGGCCACCGGCGCGGTGAAGAACGCCGAATTCGATTTCGCCGACGAATGGCCGCGCGCGACCGAAGTCGATGCGGCGCTGGATTTCGTCGACAACCACATGGGGATCGTGGCGACGCACGCGAAAGTGCAGGGCGTCACCGCGACCCACGCGGTGGCGACCATCCCCGATCTCGGCCATGGCGTATTGAACCTCGACATACAAGGCGGCGGCACCGGCGCGGAGCTGCTGGACTTCGTGCGCCACAGCCCGGTCGGCGCGGGCGCGCTCGACGCGTTGCAGGGCCTCACCCTCGGCGGCACCGGCAAGTTCGGCATCAAGCTGTCGATACCGCTCGACGATGCGGCGAAGTTCAGCCTCGATGGCAAGGTCGACTTGGCGAACGCCGACGTGACCGCGGACAAGTGGAAGCTGGCGCTGAAGAACCTCAGCGGACCGCTTTCGATCAACGGCACGGGCTTCCGCGCGCAGAACCTCACGGCGATGTTCCGCGGCGCGCCGGCGAAGTTGTCGATGGCGGTGGGCGGCGGCAACGTCGCCGACTCGAAGGACATCGTCGAAGCCTCGCTGGACGCCAGCGTGTCGGCGCAGACGCTGGTGCAGGGTTACCCCGATCTCGCCTCGCTGGTCGCGCACGCGAGCGGCGTCGCGCCGTTCCACATCGGCGTCAGGGTCGTGCCGGGCGCCGGCAACGCGCCGGCGACGCCGATCCTCAATGTGCAATCCAGCCTCGCAGGGATCGCGCTGGATTTCCCGGCGCCGCTGGACAAGCCCGCCGCCACGACGTTGCCGCTGAACCTCGGTTTGCAGCTGCCGCCCGACGGCGCGCCGCTGACGGTGTCGCTGGGCGAGGTCCTGCAGGTGCGCGGACGATTGGCCGATCCTGCGCACAAGCTGCCCACCGCGTTGGCGGTGAATTTCGGCAGCACGCTTCCGGAAAGCGTACCGGCGAGCGGGTTGGTCGTGGGCGGCCACGCGGCGCGCCTGGACGTCAGCGGCTGGATCGAGCAGGCGATGGGAGCGGGATCGGGCTCGGCGTTCCCGCAACTCACCAGGGCCCAGGTGGACGCCGACGAGGCCGAGGTGTTCGGAACCGCGCTCGGTCCGCTGCAATTCGATTACGAGGCGGGCGCGCAGGACGACACGGTGAGCTTCGACGGCGCCGCGCTGAAGGGCACTTTGCAGTTGCCGACCTCGGGCCTGATGACGCGCGGCATCACCGCGCATTTCGAACACCTGTACTGGCCGGAACCGCCGCCGCCGAAGCAGCCCGCGGCCCCGGCGCCGCCGTCGGCGACTTCGCCGGTGGCGCCCGCGGCGGTGCCGCCGCTGCACGTCACGATCGGCGACTTGCGGCTCGGCAACGCGCATCTTGGCGCAACCGCGTTCGAAAGCACGCCGACGCCGGCCGGCATGCACATCCTGCGGTTCGATTCGCGGGGCGCGGATTTCACCATCCAGTCGCACGGGGACTGGAACGGCACGCGCGCGGCGAGCCAGTCGCACTTCGTGACCGACATCCGCTCGCACGACTTCGGCAAGACGCTGGCGGCGTTCGGGTTCAGCGGCATGATGGCCGGCGGCCAGGACGCGAGCGTGCACATCGACGGGACCTGGCCGGGTGCGCCGTCGTCGTTTTCGCTGGCATGGATGAGCGGCGCGCTTTCGATCAAGGTGGGCGAGGGCAGCATCCTCGCGGTGAAGCCGGGCCTCGGCCGATTGCTGGGCCTGCTGTCGCTGCGCGAATTGCCGAGCCGCTTGATGCTCCATTTCGGCGACGTGTTCAAGTCGGGTTTCGGTTTCGACAATGCGTCGGCCAGTTTCAGCCTGAAGGACGGCGACGCGTACACCCACGACATGCAGATCACCGCGCCGGCGGCGAAGATCGCGATGTACGGCCGCACCGGGTTCCGCGCGCGTGACTATGACCTCACCGTGGACGTCACGCCGCACGTCGGCGGCACCCTGCCGGTGGTCGGCGCGGTGATCGGCGGCCCGGTCGGTGCGGCAGCGGGGCTGGTGGTGCAGGGCCTGATCGGCAAGGGCCTCAACAAGGCCGCGGGCAGCATCTATCGCGTCACCGGGAGTTGGGACAAACCGAAGATCGTGACGGTCGCCAGCGCACCGGCGCCGGCGGCTGCGTCCAGCGTCGCGCCCGCCGCGACGGCGCCGAGCCCGGCCTCGACGTCGATGCCCGCGCCGGCGGCGAGCGTGCAGGCTCCGGCGCCTGCAAGTTCCGGCTGATACGATGCGCAGCGCGCAAACTTTGCGGAGCCGACCATGCCAGCGTTCTTCTGCAAACTCGTGCCACCGCGCTCGACCTTCGTGCAGGACATCGCGCCCGCCGAAACCGCCGTGATGGGGCAGCACGGGCTGTACTGGCAGGAACAGATCGACCTCGGTGTGCGCGTGTTCGCGCTCGGCCTCGTGGCCGATCCCGCGGGCGCCTTCGGCATCGGCATCGTCGAGGTGGCGGATACGGCTGCGGCGCGCGCATTGACGGACGCCGACCCCGCGATCAAGGCGGGCATCGGGATGCGCTACGAAATCCATCCGATGCCGCGTGGCGTGATGCACAGTCGCTGAACCCGTCGGCGTTCATCCGTCGCGCGCTTGCGAAGCGCGCGGTGCGCCCTTACGTTGACCGTTTCCCGCACGAAGACACTCGATGGATTCCCCGCTGACCCTCGTCGAACGCAGCCTGCTCGCGCCCGGCGGATTGTCCACTTCCGATCTCGAGCGCGTGTTCGCGCGGGTGATGGCGCCGTCGATCGACGCGGCGGATTTGTACTTCCAGCATTCGCGCAGCGAATCGTGGGTACTGGAGGATGGCATCGTGCGCGACGGCAGCCACAGCATCGAGCAGGGCGTCGGCGTGCGCGCGGTGTCCGGCGAGAAGACCGGCTTCGCCTATTCCGACGACATCGTGCTGCCGCAGTTGCTGGAAGCAGCCGGCGCCGCGCGCGCGATCGCCGAGTCCGGCAACGGCGCCGGCAAGCCGCTGGCGTTGCGTGATGCGCGTGCGCTGTATCCCACCGAGGATCCGATCGACGGATTGGACAACGCGGCCAAGATCGCGCTGTTGCGCGAACTCGACGCGCTGGCGCGCAGCCTCGATCCGCGCATCAAGCAGGTGATCGTCAGCATCAACGCGACGCACGATTTGGTGCTGGTTGCCGCAGCCGACGGCACGCTGGCCGCGGACGCGCGCCCGCTGACCCGCGTCAACGTGCAGGTGATCGCCGAACAGGGCAAGCGCCGCGAGTCCGGATTTTCGGGCGGTGGCGGACGTTGCGCGTATCGCGAGTTGATCGGCTCCGGCCGCGCGCACGCGTGGGCGCGCGAAGCGGTGCGCCAGGCGCTGGTGAACCTGGAAGCCGTGGATGCGCCGGCCGGCAGCATGGACGTGGTGCTGGGCCCGGGCTGGCCGGGCGTGCTGCTGCACGAGGCGATCGGGCACGGACTGGAAGGCGACTTCAACCGCAAGGGCACGTCAGCCTTTGCCAACCGGATGGGCGAGCAGGTTGCGGCCGCGGGAGTCACGGTCGTCGATGACGGCACGCTGCCGGGCCGGCGCGGTTCGCTGTCGATCGACGACGAGGGCACGCCAACACACTGCTCCACGTTGATCGAAAACGGCCGGCTGGTCGGCTACATGCAGGACAAGCACAACGCGCGCCTGATGGGCATGGCGCCGACCGGCAACGGCCGGCGCGAGTCGTTCGCGCACCTGCCGATGCCGCGCATGACGAATACGTACATGCTGGCGGGCGAACGCGATCCGCAGGAAATCATCGCCTCGGTCGAGCGCGGCCTGTACGCCGTCAACTTCGGCGGCGGCCAGGTGGACATCACCAACGGCAAGTTCGTGTTCAGCGCCAACGAGGCTTACCTGATCGAGCACGGCAAGGTCACGCGCCCGGTCAAGGGTGCGACGCTGATCGGTTCCGGTCCGGACGTGCTGACGCGCGTGGCGATGCTCGGCAACGACCTGAAGCTCGACGAAGGCGTCGGCGTGTGCGGCAAGGAAGGCCAGAGCGTGCCGGTGGGCGTGGGCATGCCGACCACCAAGATCACCGCGATGACGGTTGGTGGTACGGCTTCTTGAGCTTGAAGCAGGAGCTTTTTGACGCGGATAAAAGCGGATCACGGCGGATCGGTGGTGCGTATGCGTCGTCTGGATTGCACTATTCGTGATGGTGCTTGTCGATCCGTGGCAAGTGGCTTTTCATCTGCATGAAGGCACTATCCGTGTGCATCCGCGTCAATCCGCGTCAAGATTGTCGTTGGTTTCGTGCAACAACCGGAATAACTCGCGTTGCGCGCGCAACGGCTCAGCGAGAGGAAGCGGACACGGCGGATGCCGGCGCGGGATCGCGCGTGATGGTGGTGTACTGCTTCGCCAGCTTCTCGAAGCGCGGGTCGCCGTGCAGCGGCGTGATGAACTCGGGATTGATGGCAAGATCATTGCAGGCGATCGGAGCGGCGGCGCAGAGGCCTGGCAACATTGACATCGCGGTTTCCTTCTCGCCCAGCGCCAGATAGAGCTGCATCAGGCTGGATTGCGAAAACGGATTGAGCTTGGCGTGGCTCAGATTGGCCAGCGCGGCGAGCGTCTTGGGACGCAGCGTGGGTTCGAGCAGCGTCTGATACGTGAGCCGGCCCGCCTCGATCAACTGCCTGTCCAGGGCTGTACTTGGTTGTGCGAGATCGAACGCTTTGACCGCGTCCTCTCCGCGCTGCATCTCGGCGTACGCAAAGGCGAGATAGAACGCAGCACCGATGCCGTGCGGCGAGAGCCTGTTCAGCGCCAGCGATGCCGCGACCACCTGTGGCCAGTTGGACAGATCCTGATAATACGAGGCGAGACTGACCTGCACCTCTGCACTGTCGGGATCGAGTCGCGCGGCTTCCTGCGACTGGGCCAGCGCTTGCCCGACCGGCAGCACGTTGCCGTAAACGTCATGAGCGGCCGCATTGCTGGGGTCGAGCGCCAGTGCCTGCTCCAGTTCCGCCTTGGCCTTGGCGATGCGGTTGTCGTTCTCATCCGCATTGCCCAGTGCCACCAATGCGTTGACGTTATGTGGGTCGAGTGCCAGCGCCTTCCGCGCCGCCGCGCGGATTTTCGGCAGGGCTTCTTGCAAGGGCAACGTCGAGACTTCCGTCAACTGTACGTAAGTTTTTGCCAGCTCGGCCCAGGCATCGGCATAGCCGGGATCGAGTTGCACGGCCTGCTGGAAATAATCCTGTGCCGCTTGCGTATCCGCCGCCGTGAAGCGGTCCATGGCCGCAAGGCCCTTGAGATAGAGTTGGTGCGCTTCCGGATTCTGCGTCGGTGCGCCTTGCATCGCCGCGAACTTCACCTTGAGTGCGTCCGCGACCGCGGCGGTGATCTTGTCCTGCACCGCGAAGATGTTCCTGAAACTGTCGTCGTAATGCGCCGACCACAATTGCCGGCCGGTGACCGTGCTGACCAGTTCCACCGATACCCGCACCTGGTCGCCGTCGCGCTGGATGCTGCCATCCACGATGTGCGCCACGTTCAGCGCCTTGCCGATTTCGGCGGGTGGTTGTTTGCCGGTTGAATATCTGGAAGCCGTGTCCCATGCAATCACGGTGAGGCCGGTGTTCTGGCCCAGGGCATCGGTGAGTTCCTCGGTGATGCCGTTGCTGAAATACGCCTGTTCGGGATCGCCGGACAAGTTCCTGAATGGCAATACCACGATGGAAGCGGCGGGCGGGTTGAAGGCTGCGACCCTGGCAGGCGCGGCGACTTCCGGCGCAGGGATTGCGCCGGGCGGCGACCGGGTTGGCGCAGCCAGCGCGTGCGCGCGATAGGCCGCCGTCGGGCCGAAGCGCCAGACCAGACCGCCGCCGATCGCCAGCAACAAGGCGATGATCAGGAGTTCCGTGCTGCTCACTCGTTGCGTGCCGCGCTCGCCGTGGTACCACGCCAGCACCAGCGTCACGCAGAAACCGATCGCGAGGGCGAGGATGAAATAGCGTTCGATGGCATCGGGCCAGTCGAAGCGCGAGGCCACGATGTCGAGGCCCTGCAGCAGCGCAAACCAGAACGCCACGTAGGCGAGGGCCCATTGCACGACCTTGCGCTGCTTCAGGCGTTCGACAAGCCCGTCCGGATTCACGGGGCACCCCATGGTGGAATGACGCGCCGCCGTGGGCGGCGGGCGCGGGGCGATTCTAGCCGGGTCGGGGGTAAGGAAGCCTGGTCCTTTCGCGCGAGGAAAGGAAGGGAGAAAGCAGCCGCGAAATCACCACCACCCTAATCCTCCCCCGCAGGCGGGGGAGGGGAGCCGCTGGTGCGGAGCAGTCGGAAAAGCTCGCGTTGCGCACGCGGCGGTTTGCCGGCTTCGCGCTCGCGGCGCGCCTGCCGGATCAAAGCGCGCAGGCACTGGTGGTCGCTGTCGGGATGTTCGTCGATGAATGCAGTCAAGGCGGCGTCGCCGTTTTCGCCCAGCAGGTTTTCGCGCAGCGATTCGATGCGGTGCAGCGCCGCGGCTTCGCGCGCGCCTGCGGCGTGGTCGTTGGCGAGCGCGGCGCGCGCAAAGGCAAAATCCCCGTCGTCGTGCGCACGCATCAGCTTGGCCAGGTGTGCGAGCTGGCGCTTGTGGGCGACGTGCGAAGGCGTGCGTTGCACTTCGACGATTTCGTCGCGGATGTCGTCGGGCAACTCCAGCTTCGCAAGGCGGGCGGGCGCCAGTTCCGAAAGCTGCTTCGCGAATGCGAGTACGTCCAGTGCTTCGCGGCGGCGTGCGCTGCGGCTGGGACGGTCGTCGTCGGACGGGATCGGTTCGGTCGGGCGCGGCATGCGCGCTATAGTCGACGGTTGCGAAACAAAGGTCAAAGGATCGTGCGTGAGTACTGAAGCCGTGGCAGCGGATACCAGCGTTGCCGAACTCGATCGTCTGGCGGAGCTTGCCGGGGACGTCATTCGCCGTGCGCGCAACGCGGGCGCGTCGCAGGCTGAAGTGTCGGCCAGCGTCAGCACCGGACTTTCGGTCAACGTCCGATTGGGCGAAGTGGAAACGGTCGAGCGCAACCGCGACCGCGGGTTCGGCCTCACCGTGTATTTCGACCAGCGCAAGGGCAGCGCTTCGACCGCCGACCTGAAGCCCGCTTCGATCGACGCGACCATCGCGCAGGCCTGCGCGATCGCGCGCTACACCGAGCCCGACCCTTGCGCGGGACTGGCCGACGCGGCGCTGATGCAGACGGCGTTTCCCGATCTCGACCTGTGGCATCCGTGGCGGCTGGACGTCGATCGTGCGATCGAAATCGGTCGCGAGGTCGAAGCCGCGGGCCGCGACCACGACGCCATCACCAATTCGGAAGGCGCCAGCGTGCAGTGTGGCGACGCGCTCGGCGTGTACGCGAATTCGCATGGTTTCATCGGCCGTGAACGCGGCACCCATCATTCGGTTTCGTGCTCGTTGATCGCGGGGCAGGGCGATGCGATGCAGCGCGACGGCTGGTACGAGTACGTGCGTGATGCGGACGATTTTCCCGCGTTCGCCTCGATCGGCGCGAAGGCGGCGCAGCGCGCGGCGGCGAGGCTGGGCGCACGCAAGCTCTCGACCCGCGAGTGCCCGGTGCTGTACGCGCCGGAAGTCGCGCGTTCGCTGCTCGGGCATCTGATATCGGCGGTCAGCGGCGGCTCGTTGTACCGGCGCGCGAGCTTCCTGCTCGACCACGCAGGCAAGCCGGTGCTGCCGGCGTTCGTCGATGTGCTCGAAAAACCCTTCCTGCCGCGTGGGCACGCGTCCGGCGCGTTCGACGCCGAAGGCGTGGCGACGCGCGAATCCGCGCTGGTCGAGCGCGGCGTGCTGCAACGCTACGTGCTGGGCAGCTATTCCGCGCGCAAACTGGGTCTGCAAACCACCGGCAATGCGGGCGGCGTGCACAACCTTGTGGCGGCGGCCGGTTCGGTGGACGGCGGCGTGGACGATTTCGAAGGCTTGCTGAAACGGATGGGCACGGGGCTGCTGGTCACGGAATTGATCGGGCAGGGCGTGTCGATCGTCACCGGCGATTACTCGCGCGGCGCGGCGGGCTTCTGGATCGAGAACGGCGCCGTCGCATTCCCGGTGCAGGAAATCACCATCGCCGGCAACCTGCGCGACATGCTGATGGACGTGCGTGCGATCGGCACGGATGTCGATCCGCGTTCATCCATCCTCACCGGCTCGATCCTGGTCGGGAAGATGACCGTCGCGGGCGACTGAGACGCCGCAAAGCTGAACGCGGCGGGTTTGCCGGTCAACCGGACTCGCGCGCGCAACGTTATCGCGTCTATCGGCACGGCGCGAGGCGGCTCCATGAATGCATCCGGCAACGACGTCACCGCAGTGGTCAATCGCTTCGGGCTGGGCGCGAAACCCGGCGAACTGGCGAGCATCCGTGATCCACGCGGCTGGCTGGATGCGCAAATCGCGCGCGGACCCGATGGCGGCAACATGCTCGCGGGCCTGCCGGCCAGTCTCGACTATCTGCGCGAAGAAGCGCAGTTGCAGTTGACGCGGCGCGAGTTCAAGCAGGACGGCCGCGGTCGGCGCGCTTTCCTGTCGGGTGACGTGCAATCGGCGTCGCAGGATGGTCTGGCCAATGCCGCGGCGCTGAAACAGGCATTGAAGCCTTTCCGCGAAGAAGCACGCAAGGAACTGCTGGCGGAAGCGGCGGCGCGTTACCAAATCGCCACGACCACCGACACGCCGTTCGTGGAACGGCTGGTGCATTTCTGGTCCAACCATTTCGCGGTGTCGGTGGACAAGCGGCCGGCGCGATTGTTCGCGGCGCCGATGGAACGCGAGGCGATTCGTCCGCACGTCACCGGCCGCTTCGCCGACATGCTGCTGGCGGTGGAAACGCATCCGGCGATGCTGCTGTATCTCGACAACGTGCGTTCGGTTGGCCCGAACTCGCGGCTGGGCCGGCGCATCGCGATGCAGCTCGCGCGCAAGGGCGACATGGCTGAAGGCAAGGCCGGCGGCTTGAACGAAAACCTCGGCCGCGAAGCGATGGAGTTGCACACGGTCGGCGTGAATGGCGGTTACACCCAGGCCGACGTCACCGAGTTCTCGCGCGCGCTGACCGGCTGGAGCGTTCCGTATCCGCGCGACTTCGCCAACGGTGGACAACCGCAATCGGCGTTCGTGTTTCGCGCCAACGCGCACGAACCCGGTGCGCGCCGCGTGATGGGGCGGACCTTCGCGGCGGGCGGATTCGAGCAAGGCAAGGCGATCCTGGATTTCCTCGCGCGCCAGCCTGCGACCGCGAAGCACCTGTCACTGCAGCTCGCGCAGCATTTCGTCTCGGACGATCCACCGCAATCACTGGTGGACCGGATGGCGAAAACGTACCTCGATCACGACACCGATCTCGCCGCGGTGTATCGCACGTTGGTCGCGAGTCCGGAGGCGTGGGATGCCGGGGCGCGCAAGTTCCGTACTCCGCAGGATTTCGTGATCGCTGCATTGCGCGCGGGACAAATCGAACTCGACGGCAAACCGCAGCCGGTGCTGGCGCTGCTGACGAACCTGGGCGAACCGATGTTCGATCCGCGCTCGCCTGCCGGTTTCACCGACAACTCGGCCAACTGGATCGACGCGGATGGCTTGTGGAAGCGCGTGCAGGCTGCGGAGGCATTTTCCGCGCGCGTCGCCCCAACGAACGCACAACCTCTGGCGTTCGCGCAGGACATCCTGGGTCCGTTGCTGGACGAGGACACCGCGCAGGCGATCAAGCGCGCCGAATCGGCGCGACAGGCGCACGCCACGCTGTTTGCCTGTCCGGCGTTCCAGTGGAGAGTTTGATCATGATCACCCGCCGCCAATTTCTCGCGGGTTCCGCGCTGGGCGCGGCCAGCCTTTTGATCTGGCCGAAGCTGACCTTTGCCGCGACAGGCGCCGACACGCGCTTCCTGTTCGTGCTGCTGCGCGGCGGGCTGGATGGCCTGGAATCGGTGCCGCCGTACGGCGATCCGGGTTACGCGGCGATCCGCGGCGCGCTGGCGTTGTCGCCTTCGACGGCCAAGCCCGCGCACAAGCTGGACAACGTGTTCGCGCTGCACCCGTCGTTCGACTACGCGGCGCAGTTGTACGCGCAGGGCCAGTTCATGCCGGTGGTCGCGGCGGCGCCGCCGTACTGGGGGCGCTCGCATTTCCAGGCGCAGAACTGCGTGGAGAACGGCACCGAAAAACCCGATGGCGCACAGACCGGCTGGTTGAACCGCTGCATCGCCTGCATGCCGGGCGTCGATGGCCTGGCGTGCGCGGCGGTGATGCCGTTGACGATGCGCGGGTCCGCGAAAGTGGAAACCTGGTCGCCGCCGCTGCCGACCGAGGTGAATCCGATCCTGCTGCAACGCCTGCAGCCCTTGTACGCGGCGGACACGCGGCTGGCCGCGCCGTTCGCACGCGCGGTCGCGCAGCAGAACGATTCGCCGGTTCCCGAGTCTGGCGCGGCAATGATGGCGAACGGCAGGCCCGGCAAGAAAATGCAAGGTGGCCTGCCGGTGATGATGGCCGCGGCGGGCGGCTTCATGGGCAAGACCGACGGGCCGCGTGTCGCGTTCGTCGAGGACGATGGCTGGGACACGCACGCCAACGAGGCCGCGATCGTCACGCGCAAGATCGCCGAACTGGACGCCGGACTGAAAACGTTCCACCAGTCGATCGGTGCGATGTGGCATCGCACCGTCGTGGTCGTCGCCACCGAATTCGGCCGCACCGCGCACATCAACGGCACCGGCGGCACCGATCACGGCACCGGCGGTTCGATGTTCCTCGCGGGCGGCGCGCTGCGCGGTGGACGCGTCGCGGGCGACTGGCCCGGGATCGGTTCCGGCGAGCTGTACCAGGATCGCGACGTGCACGCGACCACCGATTTCCGCTCGGTGTTCAAGGGCGTGCTGGCGGCGCATTTGGGCGTCGCCGAATCGCTGCTGGAATCGCGAGTTTTCCCCGGCAGTGCGGCGGCGGAGCCGCTGGGCAATCTGGTAGCTCCGGCACGCGTCGCAGCGTGATTTTCGACGCCGGTTGACGGCGCTTGACAGGCGCCTCGGACAGGGCGAGAGTCATTGCGCGGTCCGTCCCGTCCACCACTGTTTTGAGGGAGAACAGCCATGAGTGTTCCACCGGAATCCGCGTCACCTCAACCGTCATCATCCTATACACAACCACCGCCCCCTCCCGCGGGAGCGCCGAGTGCCGAAGAGCGCCAGTGGGCGATGTTCGCGCACTTGTCCGCACTGCTGGGCGGCATCGTCACCGGCTGGGTCGGTGGCTGGGGCTGGTTCCTCGGCCCCTTGATCATCTGGCTGGTGAAGAAGGACACCATGCCGTTCGTGAACGATCAGGCGAAGGAAGCGCTGAACTTCAACATCACCGTCACGATCATCTTCGTGATTCTCGCGATCCTGGGCTTTGCCACGCTGGGCTTCGGTTTCTTGCTGGCAGTGCCGCTGATGGTCATCATCGGTATCGCGGCGCTGGTGTTCATCATCCTCGCTGCGATCAAGTCCAACGAAGGCGTGGCGTATCGATATCCGTTCGCGCTGCGCCTGATCAAGTGAGCGCAGGATGCGCTCATCCCGTGCAGCACAGGGACGTGCGATGACACGGGATCCATGATCGGGCGCGCCCGTCCTCCGGGCGCGCTCGTTCAGCGCTACGGTTCTTCGTCGGACGCAAAGGGTTGCACTGTTTCCGGACGCTCGGGATCGAGCAGCAGCTTGACCCGCGCTTCCGCCTGTTCCAGCGTCGCCTGGCAACTACGGTACAACGCGATGCCGCGTTCGAAGGCGCGCAGCGATTCGTCGAGGTTCAGTTCGCCGCCTTCCATGCTCGTCACCAGCGCTTCGAGTTCGCCCAGGGATTGCTCGAACCGGGCGACGGAGGTTGCGTCCGGCGCGGCGCCGGCGGATTTTGCGGAAGACTTGGGCATGCACGCAAGCTAGCGCGGCAGCGGCGGCGAATCAATTGCCTCGCGCCATGCGGAGCTTGCAAGTTTTGGCCGGGGCAAGGAAAATTGCCGGCTCGCTGCGATGAACGCGGCGAAGCTGCAATGGTGGATGTAGTTCAACTGGTGGTTCAACGAGCGCTTGCGCGATGCCGGTGGCATCGCGCGCGAGCTGAACCGGTGAGCCATGGATGGCGAACGGAAGATGCACCACGGATGGTTTGTCGAACGAGTTTCAGTGGTGGATGTAGCTCAGCTGGTTAGAGTCCCGGATTGTGATTCCGGTTGTCGTGGGTTCGAGTCCCATCATCCACCCCAATTTTTGTACAATGGAGCGCTTGTGTGCGGGCCAAGTTCAAGGATGCGGCCCTCGCCCCTTGCCCTCTCCCGTGGACGGGAGAGGGGGAGTGATCGTCCCCCTCGCGGGGGACAACGTTTTTGATTGAAGCGGGGCCGTTAGCTCAGTTGGTAGAGCAGGAGACTCTTAATCTCTTGGTCGTAGGTTCGAGTCCTACACGGCCCACCAATTCCTGCAATGCGCTTCGGCATCCGGCAGGCTTGCGAGAGTGGCGGAACTGGCAGACGCGCTGGATTTAGGTTCCAGTGGGGCAACCCGTGCGGGTTCGAGTCCCGCCTTTCGCACCACGGAGCTGTGTCCAGGGATGGGAGCTTTTGAGTTCTTCGACCACGGAGATCTTTGACCACGGATGGCGATCATGAGCTTTTCGATTATGGACGGCAGCTCCGAGATCGCTCCCAGCTTATCCTTTCAAGATTACGCAAGACTCGTACCGAACATCTGGAGCCGCAATGCAAGTGTCACTGGAAAATGTCGGCAAGCTCGAACGCAGGCTGACGGTCAGGTTTCCCGCCGAACAGTTCGAATCGAAGGTGCGCCAGCGCATTTCCGAGTTGGGCCGCAACGTGCGCCTGAAGGGGTTCCGTCCCGGCAAGGTGCCGGTCAAGGTGATCGAGCAGCGCTTCGGCGAGCAGGTGCGCGGCGAGGTCCTGTCCGACCTGATCGGCAGCACCTTCCGTGAAGCGGTGCAGCAGCAGAACCTGCAGCCGGTCGCCAACCCGGGCATCGACACCGACGGCAAGCCGAAGGATGGCGAGATCGCCTACACCGCGACCTTCGAGGTGATGCCCGAATTGCCGACGGTGGACGTGGCGATCCTGAAGATCGACCGGCCCAAATCGGAAGTCGGCGAAGCCGACGTCGACAAGATGATCGAGACCCTGCGCGTGCAGCGCCGGGTGTTCGAGAAGGTCGAGCGCGCCGCGGCCGACGGCGACATGGTGATCGTCGATTACGCCGCGCAGGCGGACGGTTTCCGGCATCCGGCCGAAGGCCGCGAACGCGCCGCCACGGTGCTGGGCGGCAATACCGCGCTGGCGGCGTTCGACGGTGCCCTGAAGGGCCACAAGGCGGGCGAGGAACTGGCGTTCGATGTGGAATTCCCGCCGACCTTCCCGATCCTGCAGCTTGCCGCGCGGCAGGCCAGGGTGGACCTGCGCATCGGCGAGGTGCAGGAGCCCAGGACTCCGGAAGTGGACGCGGAATTCATCCGCGCCTTCGGCATCGCCGACGGCACGCCCGAAACCTTCCGCAAGGAAGTCCGCGCCAACCTCGAACGCGAACTGGACAACGCCCTGCGCGCGCGGCTGCGCAACGAGGTGGGCAGCAAGCTCGCGGCGACCTATGCGGACGTGGACGTGCCGAAGGTGCTGGAAAACGCGGAAGCCGAATCGCTGGTCCGCACCGCGATGCCGAACCTGCCGCGCGAACAGCCGCTGCCGGCGGCGGCGCTGGAGGCGGCGCAGCCGATCGCGCACCAGCGCGTGATTGCGGGCCTGCTGCTGCGCCAGATCGCGCAGAGCAACAACCTGCGGGTGGACAACCACAAGGTCACCGAGCGGATCGCCAAGATCGCCTCGACCTACGAGGAACCCGATCAAGTCGTTGAACTCTATCGCAACAACCCCCAGATGATGGACAACGTGCGCACCGCCGTGCTCGAGGACCAGGTTTCCGAATGGGTGGCCGACCATGCGGATACCACGGAGGTGAACCTGAGTTTCGACGAAGTGATGCACCCGCAGAACACCGCGACCTGAAGCCAGGCGGCCGAACCGCCGCCATCTGGAGAGCACCATGCAGCGCCAAGCCAATCCGGACATCAACGCCCTGAACCTGATCCCGATGGTGGTCGAGCAGACCTCCCGCGGCGAGCGCTCGTACGACATCTATTCGCGCCTGTTGAAGGAGCGGGTGATCTTCCTGGTGGGCGAGGTCAACGACCAGGTCGCCAACGTGCTGATCGCGCAGATGCTGTTCCTGGAATCGGAAAATCCCGAGAAGGACATCAACCTCTACATCAATTCGCCGGGCGGATCGGTCACCGCGGGCCTTGCGATCTACGACACCATGCAATACCTGAAGCCCGACGTGAGCACCATGTGCATCGGGCAGGCCGCGAGCATGGGCGCGCTGCTGCTCACCGCCGGCGCCAAGGACAAGCGTTTTTCGCTGCCGCACTCGCGCATCATGATCCACCAGCCGTGGGCCGGCGGCATTTCCGGGCAGGCCACCGACATCGAGATCCACGCGCGCGAAATCCTGACCATGCGCGAACGGCTCAACGAAATCCTGGCCCGCCATACCGGCAAGCCGATCGACACCATCAGCCACGACACCGAGCGCGACCGCTTCATGAGCGCCGCCGAGGCGAAGGACTATGGCCTGATCGACCAGGTGTTCGAGCGCCGCCCCGACGAATCCGTGAAGTCGGCCTGAGGCATTGATCGCAACTTCGCGATTTTCCTGTCTTTTTGACTCCGATTCCGCACGCGACAACACGCCGGACCTGCGATCCGGCTGTGTTATGCTGCAGCCGGAACCGGGGCTTTACCCATGATGCATCGCACGACTGATCCACGGAGCACGAGATGAGCGAGGACCGGCCGGGCCGCGGCAGCGAAGGCGGCAAGATCCTGTATTGCTCGTTCTGCGGCAAGAGCCAGCACGAAGTCCGCAAGCTGATCGCGGGCCCGTCCGTGTTCATCTGCGATGAATGCGTCGAGCTGTGCAACGACATCATCCGCGAGGAACTGGAAGAGAAGGCCGCCTCCGGCCGCACCCAGTTGCCCAAGCCGCGCGAGATCATGGACACGCTCGACCAGTACGTGATCGGGCAGACCCGCGCCAAGAAGGCGCTGGCCGTCGCGGTGTACAACCACTACAAGCGGATGGAGTCGCGGGCCAAGAAGGACGACATCGAGCTCGCGAAGTCCAACATCCTCCTGATCGGCCCGACCGGCTGCGGCAAGACGCTGCTGGCCGAAACGCTGGCGCGCCTCCTCAACGTGCCGTTCACCATCGCCGACGCCACCACGCTTACCGAGGCGGGCTACGTCGGCGAGGACGTCGAGAACATCATCCAGAAGCTCTTGCAGAAGTGCGACTACGACGTCGAGAAGGCGCAGACCGGCATCGTCTACATCGACGAGATCGACAAGATTTCGCGCAAGAGCGAAAACCCGTCGATCACCCGCGACGTTTCCGGCGAAGGCGTGCAGCAGGCATTGCTGAAACTCATCGAAGGCACGATCGCCTCGGTGCCGCCGCAGGGCGGACGCAAGCATCCTCAGCAGGAATTCCTGCAGGTCGACACCCGCAACATCCTGTTCATCTGCGGCGGCGCGTTCTCGGGCCTCGACAAGGTGATCCAGCAGCGTTCGGAGACCACCGGCATCGGTTTCTCGGCCGAGATCCGCAGCAAGCAGCGCAAGCAGAACGTCGGCACGCTGCTCGCCAACGTCGAGCCGGAAGACCTGGTCAAGTACGGCCTGATCCCGGAATTCGTCGGCCGTCTGCCGGTGGTGGCCACGCTGGACGAATTGGACGAGCCGGCGCTGGTCAGGATTCTCACCGAACCGAAGAACGCGATCACCAAGCAGTTCAAGAAGATGTTCGACATGGAAAATGTCGAGATCGAGTTCCGCCCGGATGCGCTCACCGCGATCGCCAAGCGCGCGATCAAGCGCAAGACCGGTGCGCGCGGCCTGCGCACCATCCTCGAGAGCGTGCTGCTCGACACCATGTACGAGCTGCCCTCGCTCGAGCACGTCAGCAAGGTCGTGGTGGACGAGGCCGTGATCAACGGCCAGGCCGAGCCCTACCTGATCTACCGCGGCAACCTGCAGCAGCAGCGCGTGGCGGGCGAGGGCGACGCGGCCTGACAAAGGGCGTGCGCTTTCGCTGTGCGCGCTGCAGATCCGCTCGCGGTTCTGCGTGGGCGATGTCCCTTCGAAATGCGCGACATCATCGCGGAACTGACCCGTGGCCGCAGGTGTGCGTCGGCTTCTTGAAGGCCGGCGAGGATCGCGTTCGCGACGACGTGTTGGACGCCACGGCATCTGCGAACCGGATCACCGTCAACGCTTGATCCCGGCGCGTGCCGCCACCATTCTCATCCCATCGTCCGCATCGCGGGCACGCCATCCGTTTCCGAAATCCGACATGCCAACCGAAACCCACGAAACCGTCACCGCGACCCTCGACCTGCCCGTGCTGCCGCTGCGCGACGTGGTGGTGTACCCGCACATGGTGATCCCGCTGTTCGTCGGCCGCGAGAAGTCGATGAAGGCGCTGGAAGCCGCGATGGAGGGCGACCGCCGCATCCTGCTGGTGGCGCAGCAGCAGCCCGAGACGGACGATCCCGGCGAAGCCGACCTGCACACCGTGGGCACCATCGGCAGCCTGCTGCAACTGGTGAAGTTGCCGGACGGCACCGTGAAGGTGCTGGTCGAGGGCCAGTCGCGCGCGCGCCTGCAACGTTGCTTCGAAGCCGACGGCATGCTGCGCGCGCACGCGGTGTCGCTGCAGCCGGTGTTCGACCGGCCGGCCGTGGAACTCGAAACCGCGGCGCGCATGCTGGTGAGCCTGTTCGAGCAACTGGTGCGCCAGAGCCGCAAGCTGCCGCCGGAAGTCCTGACCGGCCTGTCCGGGATTGATGATCTCTCGCGCCTCGCGGATTCCATCGCCGCGCATCTTTCCGTGCGCCTGTCCGACAAGCAGAAGGTGCTGGACACGCTCGAGGTCGGCGCGCGCACCGAAATGCTGATCGGGCTGGTCGAAAGCGAACTCGATTTGCAGCAGGTCGAGAAGCGCATCCGCGGGCGTATCAAGACCCAGATGGAGAAGAGTCAGCGCGAGTACTACCTCAACGAACAGATGAAGGCGATCCAGAAGGAACTGGGCGACATCGAGGAGGGCGGCAGCGAGGTCGACGCGCTGGCGAAGAAGATCGACACGGCCGGCATGCCCAAACCGGTGCTCGCCAAGGCCAAGGCCGAGTTCAACAAGCTGAAACAGATGCCGCCGATGTCGGCCGAGGCCACGGTGGTGCGCAATTACCTCGACTGGCTGACCGGCGTGCCGTGGAAGAAACGCAGCAAGGTGCGCAAGGATCTGCGCATGGCCGAGCAGGTGCTGGAAGAGGACCACTACGGGCTGGAGAAGGTCAAGGAGCGCATCCTCGAATACCTCGCCGTGCAGCAGCGCGTGAACAAGATCAAGGGTCCGATCCTGTGCCTGGTCGGGCCTCCGGGTGTCGGCAAGACATCCCTGGGCCGTTCGATCGCGCGCGCGACCAACCGCAAGTTCGTGCGCCAGAGCCTGGGCGGCGTGCGCGACGAAGCCGAAATCCGCGGCCACCGCCGCACCTACATCGGATCCTTGCCGGGCCGCATCATCCAGAACATGTCCAAGGTCGGGACCAAGAACCCGATGTTCATGCTGGACGAGATCGACAAGATGGCGATGGACTTCCGCGGCGATCCTTCGGCGGCGCTGCTGGAAGTCTTGGATCCCGAGCAGAACCACGCCTTCAACGACCATTACCTCGAAGTCGATTTCGATCTGTCCGAGGTGATGTGGATCGCGACCGCGAACTCCATGAACATCCCGGCGCCGCTGCTGGACCGCATGGAGGTGATCCGCATCCCCGGCTACACCGAGGACGAGAAGGTCGCGATCGCGACGAAGTACCTGCTGCCGAAACAGATCAAGGCGGCGGGCCTCAAGGAACACGAACTGTCGGTATCGGAAGGCGCGTTGCGCGACATCATCCGCTACTACACGCGCGAATCCGGCGTGCGCAACCTGGAGCGCGAGCTCGCCAAGATCTGCCGCAAGGTGGTCAAGGAACTGACTCTGGCCGAGGCCGGTCAACCCGCGAAAAAGGAGGCTGCCGAAGCCGCGCCGGCCAAGGGCAAGTCCGCGGCGAAGAAGCGCGCGGCGAAAGCAATGAAGGTCGATTCGAAGAATCTCGACAAGTACCTCGGCGTGCGCCGCCACGATTTCGGCCGCAAGGAGCAGCAGAACGAAGTCGGGCTCGTCACCGGCCTTGCCTGGACGTCGGTCGGCGGCGACCTGCTCAGCATCGAGGCCACGGTGGTGCCGGGCAAGGGCAAGCTGATCCTGACCGGCCAGCTCGGCGACGTGATGAAGGAATCCATCCACGCGGCGCAATCGGTGGTGCGCGCACGCGCGCAGCGGCTGGGCATCGAATCCGATTTCCACGACAAGTACGACATCCACGTGCACGTGCCGGAAGGCGCGACGCCCAAGGATGGTCCCAGTGCGGGCATCGCGATGTGCACAGCGCTGGTGTCGGCGCTGACCAAGAACCCGGTGCGTTCGGAAATCGCGATGACCGGCGAGATCACGCTGCGCGGGCGGGTGCTGCCGATCGGCGGCCTCAAGGAAAAGTTGCTGGCCGCGCATCGCGGCGGCATCACCACCGTGATCATTCCCGAGGAAAACCAGAAGGACCTCGCCGAGATTCCGAAGAACATCACCGAGGCGTTGACCATCCACCCGGTGCGCTGGATCGACCAGGTGCTCGACTTGGCATTGGAAAATCCGCTGAAGCCCTTGCCGGAACAGGCAGCGGCTGTCGCGGGCGCCGGTGAAATGACGGCCGAGGTCAAGCACGAACCGGTCGAGGATGCGTCATCGGCGCGCACGCATTGATGCGGCAAACGGACGGGCACGCGCGATGCATGGCGCGTGCCCGTCCGGCACTTGCGTTCGCGCTCGTTCCATGATCGCGGGATGAACGCTTGCATTCCAAGGCGCGACACGCTGAAATCCAAGCCCCGTCTTTATTGCAGGCCTTGTGCAGCACTGATATAAAGGCCGGGCCGTGCGACGCAACGTTTCAACGCCGCGCATCGATACGGGTAATGCAACACGACCGGACAGGCGTGATTCCGCGATTTCGGAAAAGCGTCGATCCACCGAACATTCCACGGGCTGCTCGAAACCCAAGAGGGAGTCTCCATGAACAAAGCTGAGTTGATCAACGCGATTTCCGATCACGCCGATCTGTCCAAGGCCGACGCCGGCCGTGCACTCGACGCCGTCACCGACCAGATCAAGCGCGCATTGAAGAAGGGCGACGACGTGTCGCTGGTGGGCTTCGGCACCTTCGTGGTGCGCAAGCGCGCCGCCCGCACCGGCCGCAACCCGCGCACCGGCGCCACCATCAAGATCAAGGCTTCGAAGGTTCCGGCGTTCAAGGCCGGCAAGGCGCTGAAGGATGCGCTGAACTGAGCTTCGTGACGCGGCCGGCACTCGCCGGTCGCACGCGGATTTCCCGGCGGCCGACGCGATTGCGTCGGCCGCAGCGTTTCGGGGCATGGAATCTGCGACTGGAAAATGTATCGCGCTGCGCGGGACGCGGTATGGGCGGTTTGCCCTCACCCCTTGCCCTCTCCCGCAAGCGGGAGAGGGGGAGTGATAATCGCGCTGCGCGCGATGCGGTATTGACTGGAGCGGGGCGCTTAGCTCAGCGGTAGAGCGTCTCCTTTACACGGAGAGGGTCGGGGGTTCGATCCCCTCAGCGCCCACCAACCATTCGCGGTCGGGTCCGGCCGGCCGCATCCGCTTGTCGCAATCGGCCGATGCGAGATTCGTGCGAATCGCCTTCCTGTGCGGCCCGGCGGGCGCCGCTTCCCTTACAATACCCGGCTGATTTGGCCATCCTCACGGCGGAACCCATGCTGCAAGCCATTCGCAACCTGTTCAAGAGCTGGATCGTGATCGCGATTTTCGGCGTGCTGGTGGTGGTCGCGTTCCTGTTCTTCGGCATCGAGGGTTACTTCAGCCAGAGCAACGCGACCTGGGTCGCCAAGGTCAACGGCCACGAAATCTCGCAGCAGGATTTCACCACCGCGCTCAACAACTATCGCCAGCAGCAGTTGAACACGCCGGGCAACACCATGGATCCGGCCGACTTCGAGAAGCCCGAGGTGAAGCAGGCGGTGCTGAAGCAGGTGATCAACCGGCAACTGTTGCTGGACCTCGGCGACAAGCTCGGCATCAAGGTGCCGGACTTGCTGTTGCGCGAGCAGATTGCCTCGTATCCCGTCTTCCAGGTCAATGGCAAGTTCGATCCCACGGTTTACACCGCGTGGCTCCAGCAGCAGGGCAAAACGCCGCAGCAATTCGAGGACGAGATCCGTTCCGACCTCGCCACCCAGCAGTTGCCGCAAGCCATCGTCGCCACCGCATTCGGCACCAAGGCCGAAGCGGACGCCTTCCTGCGCCTGCAGTTGCAGACGCGCGATTTCAGTTACGTCGACCTGCCGCCGCCGGCGCCGACTGCGGCGCAGAGCGAGGTGAGCGACGCCGAGGTCGCGGACTACTACAAGCAGCACCAGAAGGATTTCATGACGCCCGAGCAGGTTTCGGTGAACTACATCGACCTCGACGCGGCGACCATGAAGGCCGAGCCGGACCTGAGCGACAAGGCCCTGCAGGCGCGCTATGACAAGGAGAAATCGCGCTTCGTCAGCCCGCCCCAGTGGCTGGTGTCGCACATCCTCATCAAGCTGCCGGCCAAGCCGTCCGAGGCCGAGAAACAGGCCGCGCTGGCCAAGGCGCAGAAGATCGACGCGGAGGCCAAGGCGCCCGGCGCCGATTTCGCCAAGCTCGCCGAGCAGTATTCGGACGACCTGGGTTCGAAGCGGCAGGGCGGTGACCTCGGCTGGTTGTCGAAAGGCGATGCCGGCCCCGAGTTCCAGGCCGCACTGGACAAGCTGAAGAAGGGCGAGGTTTCCGATCCGGTCCTGACGTCGGACGGTTACCACATCATCGACCTGCGCGACGTGCGCGAGGGCCGCACCGAAACCTTCGCGCAGGTGCGCGACCAGCTGGTGCAGGAGGCCACCAAGGACGCGCGGCAGGACGCCTATCGCGACATCGGCAACAAGCTCACCGACATGATCTACAACGATCCGACCTCGCTGAAACCGGCGGCGCAGAAGCTCGGCCTGACCATCCAGACCACGCCGCTGTTCGGCCGCCAAGGCGCCAGCAGCGGGCTCGCCGCCGACCCCAAGGTGGTGAAGGCCGCGTTCTCCGACATCGTGCTGCAGCAGGGCAACACCTCCGACCCGATCGATCTCGGCAACGAGCACATGGTGGTGATCCACATCAACAAGCATGTGCCGGCCGCGCCCAAGCCGCTGGCGGAAGTGAGCAGCCAGATCAGGCAGGCGATCATCCAGCAACGTGTGGACGTCGATGCGAAGAAGGCCGCCGAAGCGGCGCTCGCGAAGCTGCAGGGCGGCGAGAAACTGGACGCGCTGGCATCCGCGGCGGGCCAGCAGGTACAGCAGAAGACCGACGTGTCGCGCAACGACCCCTCGCTCGATCCGGCCTTGCTGGAGGCGGTGTTCAAGCTGGCTCACCCGGCGAAGGGCGGCGACACGCGCGCGCTGGTGCCGCTGGCCAAGGGCCACTACGCGCTGGTGGTGCTGAGCGGCGTCAAGCCGGGCGATGCATCCAGGATTCCCGAGCAGGCGCAGGGCTTCCTGCGCGAGCAGATGGCGCGCGCGTTCGGCGCCGCCGATCTCGACGGCCTGCTGGATGCGTTGCACAGGGGCGCGAAGATCGAAACGGCGCCGGAGCGGATGTGATCAGGAGCGAGAAGTCGCCCGCTGCGCGAGTTGAAAGCGTAAAGAGTGAAGTCGGACGCTGCGCGCCCTGCAAAGGGTAAAGGGCAAGAGCGGCTTCGCAGCTTTTCTTTACTGTTTGCAGCGCCGCAGGCGCGACTTTACAGCTCGCGCAGCGAGCGACTTCCCGTTTCAGCCTTCCAGTCCGGCCATGCCCAGCGTGTTGTAGCCGGCATCAACGTAGGTCACCTCGCCGGTCACGCCGGAGGCGAGGTCCGAGCACAGGAACGCGGCGACGTTGCCGACTTCCTCGATCGTGACGTTGCGGCGCAGCGGCGAAACCGCTGCGACATGGTCGAGCATCTTGCGCAGGCCGGCCACGCCCGAAGCGGCGAGGGTCTTGATCGGGCCGGCCGAGATCGCGTTGACGCGGGTGCCTTCCGGGCCGAGGTTGTAGGCGAGGTAACGCACGTTCGATTCGAGGCTGGCCTTGGCCAGCCCCATCACGTTGTACGACGCCAGCGCGCGCTCGGCGCCGAGATAGGTGAGGGTGAGGATCGCACCCTTGCGGCCCCGCATCAGCGGGCGCGCGGCCCTGGCCAGCGCGGCCAGGCTGTAGCTGGAGATGTCGTGCGCGATCCTGAAGTTCTCGCGGGTCAGGTTGTCCAGGAATTCACCCTGCAACGCTTCGCGCGGCGCGAAGCCGATCGAGTGGATCAGGATGTCCAGCCCGTCCCAGCGCCTAGCGAGGCTGGCGAAGAGGTTTTCGATGTCGCTGTCGCGGCTGACGTCGCACGGCAGCACGATGTCGGAACCGAGCTGGGTCGCGGCTTCGTCCACCCGGCTGCGGAGCTTGTCATCGACATAGGTGAAGGCGAGTTCGGCGCCTTCGCGGTGCATGGCCTGCGCGATGCCCCATGCGATCGAGCGGTTGCTGAGGATGCCGGTGACGAGTGCGCGCTTGCCTTGGAGGAAACCCATGTCCGCTGGCTCCGTATCGGGGAGTGAAAGCGGACATTGTACGCGACGGGCGCGGATTCAGCCCTGGATGTGCAGCAGGTCGCCCGCGCGCACCGTGCTGCCGTGCAGATCGTTCCAGCGTTTCAGATCGTCCACGTTCACGTGGTAGCGCTGCGCGATCGACCACAGGGTTTCGCCCTTGCGCACGCGATGACGCCTGGCGTGCGCCGCGGTCGCTTGAGCCGGACCGTCATCGGGGCCGGCCAGTGGCGGCGCGGGTTCGGCCGGCAACGGGAGGCTGCCGGCGGGACTGGCGGTGTGTTCCCGCGCGTTCACCTGGGCAACCGTTTCCGATGTGTCGATCGCCAGTGCCGCCGTCAGCGAGCGTGCCGCTTCAACCGGGAGCAGCAGGGTGCGCGGGCTGTCGGAGGGAACGCTTGCGCCGAGGTAGCCCGGGTTCAGCGCGCGCAGCGCGGACCCGGAGATTTCCGCCATCCCGGCCAGCGCATCGAAGCGGGTGCCGGCGGGCACGGTCACGGCCGCCAGCTCGTCGTCCGCGGAGGGCTTCGGCAGTTCGACGCGAAAGCGTTCCGGTTCGCGCAGGATGCAGGCGAGCGCCATCAGCTTGGCGAGATGGTTGCGGGCGGTCTGATTGAGCGGGATGTCGGGGATCTCGGAATCGCCGAGGTCGGGATCCCCGCGCAGCGCGCCCAGCACGGCATAAGGTCCAGCGTTGTAGGCCATGTCGGCCAGCCGCCAGTCGCCGAACTGTTCGCCGAAGGCGGTCAGCATCTTGATCGCGACGCGGGTCGAGGCGACGGGATCGAGGCGGCCGTCGTAGTGGCGATCGATCACGATGCCGTGCAGGCGCGCGGTGCGCGGCATCAACTGCCACATGCCGGCAGGATCGCCTCGACGGCTGGGCTCGCGCGGGTCGTACGAGCTTTCCAGCATCGGCAGCATCGCAAATTCACCAGGAATTCCGGCAGCCTGCAGTTCCTTGTTCACGTACATCATCAAAGGAAGCGATTGCCGCAGCAGTTGCTCGAACCGCGCCGGCGAGCGGGTGAACATCGCCTCGCGCGCACGCACCAGCGGCGAGTCGGAACAATCGTCCATCGCAAAGCTGGCGGTGAGGTTGGCCCAGAGATCGCCTTGGACCGCGACCGGTGCGAGCGGCGCCAGCGTCGGTGGCGGCGGGGTCGGGCGTGCGATCACCGTCGCGGGTTGCGGCGATGGCCGGGGCGGCGGGGTGGCACAGGCGGCGAGCAACGCGCACGCGGAGAGCGTCAGGACGAAGCGACTCCCGGCGCGGCGCGCACTCATGTCGGGAAGTGATCCTTGGCCAGTCTGAGCGCGGCGAAGCGGTCTACACGCTTGCGTGTCGGCGTGGCACCGCTAGGCCATGGCATGCGTGCGTCGGCGATCGCGTCCACCCGCAGGAAGGGATTGGCGGCGCGTTCGTCGGCCAGACGTGCCGGCAGGGTGGGTTCGCCGCGCGCGCGCAGCCTGCGGGCGGCGTCGGTACGCGACTTGAGGGCGTCGTTCTCGGGTTCGACCGTCAGCGCGAAGGCCGCGTTGGCGAGGGTGTATTCATGTCCGCAGCAAACCCGGGTATCGCCCGGCAACGCGGCGAGCCGGTCCAGCGAGGCCAGCATCTGCTCGGGCGTGCCTTCGAACATCCGGCCGCAGCCCAGGCTGAACAGGGTGTCGCCGCAGAACAGCAGGCCTTCGCCGTAGTAGGCGATGTGGCTGCGGGTGTGTCCGTGCACGTCCAGCACTTCGAAGTGCGCGGCCGGCGCAGCGATTTCGATGGCGTCGCCGTCGCCGACGCGCGTGGCCTGCAAGGCGATGCGTTCGTCGTGCGGGGCGTGGATCGTGGCGCCGGGATAATGCGCCGCAAGTTCGGCGGCGCCGCCGATGTGGTCCGCGTGGTGGTGGGTCAGCAGGATCGCGGTCAGTGCGAGGCCGCCCTGTTCCAGCGCACGCAACACCGGCCGCGCTTCGCCGGGATCGACCACCAGCGCGCTGCCGGATGCGGCGTCGGCCAGCATCCAGATGTAGTTGTCGCGCAGGGCGGGCAGGGCACGCAGGGAAAGCATGGCGCAAATGTGGCCAAAAGAGGGCGACCTTATCAGTCGTCTCCCCGACGTTCGTTAGCATGAAGTTAAGCGAGCGCAGTTACTTATCGTCCGCTCATGAAATCCGTCACAATGTCGGACATTTACGCGCCCTACCATCCCTGACTCCGCTTGCAAGCCACGATGCCGACCCGCCAATTCGAAATGCACGACGCCGCATTGGCGGCGATCGGCGCGGATGCCTCGGCGGCGTGCACGGCGCGGCTGACGCGGATGGCGGGTACGCACGCGTTGCTGCTGGACGGCACCAACCTGCCGTTGCCGGCGGCGCCCGGAGTGGCGTGCTGGACGCGTCTTTCGCCCCACGGCAGCGGATCGGGCTGGGAAGGTCCGCTGCGGGCGGACGAGGACGCCCTGCCGTTCGGCGACGAATCCTTCTGCGTGGTGCTGGTCCGGTTCGCCGCGGTGGCGGATCCGGAAACCCTCGCCGCGGAACTCGCGCGCGTGCTGGCGCCGCACGGCGTGCTGCTGGTCGCGGACCTGCATCCGCGCTCGCTGTGGCATGCGGGCGAAGCGCCCGGACGCTGGGAACGTGCGCTGCGCCGCGCCGGCCTCGATGTCTTGCCGGCGGTGCGTTGCGGAGCGCCGTGGCCGCGCGCGCGCGGCGCCGCCGGCATGCCGCACTGGCTGGTGCGCGGCATGGGCGGCGCATGGGTGGTCGAGGCGCGCCGGCGTGCGCTGGCCGCGATTCCCTTGCGCAAGGCGGCGGTGGGCCGGCGCGCGGTCGAGCAGGGCGGCACGCTGGTTCCCGGCGCGCACCGGCAGTGCGCATGAGCGGCGGCGACGTGGTCGAAATCTTCACCGACGGCGCCTGCCTCGGCAATCCGGGGCCGGGAGGCTGGGCCGCCTTGCTGCGCTGGCGCGGCACCGAAAAATTGCTCGCGGACGGCGACCCGGCCACCACCAACAACCGCATGGAACTGATGGCGGCGATCGCGGCGCTGGAATCGCTGAAGCGCGCCTGCGACGTGGTGCTGACGACCGATTCGCAATACGTGCGGCAGGGCATCGAGCAGTGGCTCGCGAAATGGCGCGCCAACGGCTGGCGCACGGCTGCGAAGGAGCCGGTCAAGAACCGGGATCTCTGGCAACGGCTGGCGGCCGCGGCCGAACCCCATCGGATACGCTGGGCGTGGGTGCGCGGCCACACCGGGCACCCGGAAAACGAGCGCGTGGACCAGGCCGCGCGCGCCGCAGCCGAACGTTTCAAGGAATCGTCGTGACCCGCCACATCGTTCTGGACACGGAAACCACCGGGCTCGAAGTCGCGAGCGGCCATCGCGTGATCGAAATCGGCTGCGTCGAACTGGTCGACCGCCGCCCCAGCGGGCGCAGCTTCCAGCGTTACCTCGATCCCGAACGCGCCATCGATGCCGGCGCGGTCGCGGTGCACGGGATCACCGACGACTTCCTGCGCGGCAAACCGAAGTTCGCCGACATCGTCGATGATTTCCTCGCGTTCATCGAAGGCGCCGAGTTGCTGATCCACAACGCCGCGTTCGATACGGCGTTCCTGGACGAGGAGTTGAAGCGCGCCGGAGCCATCCACGGCCGCGTGGCCGACCACGCGGTGGTGGTGGACACCCTGGCGCTGGCGCGCCGCAAGTATCCCGGCCAGAAGAACACGCTGGATGCACTGTGCAAGCGCCTCGGCATCGACAACAGCCACCGCGAGGTGCACGGCGCCCTGCTCGACGCCCACCTGCTGGCCGACGTGTGGGTGGCGATGACGGCCGGGCAGGGCGCGCTGGCGCTGGGCGGTGACGCGCCGGCCGGTGCGACGGCGACGGTGCGCGCGGCGAGCCTGGAGGTCACGGCGCGCCCGCGCGTGCAGCGTGCGGACGTGGCGGAAAACGCCGCACACGAAAAGCGTCTGGCGAACCTGGACAAGGCCTGCGGCGGCGAAAGCCTGTGGCGGCGGATCGCGGGCGAATCGGCCGGCGCTTGAATTCCGCGACGAGTCCGGCGGCTACGACACCCGCACCAGCACGACGCTGACGTTGTCGCGCCCGCCCGCGTCCAGCGCGGCCAGCAGCAGTTGATCGACGCACTCCTGCGCGGCCAGGTCGCTGCGCGCCAGCATCGCGGCGAGTTCGCGTTCGCCCAGTTCCTCGGTCAGGCCGTCGCTGCACAGCAGGAATTGCATGCCGCGTTCCAGTGTTGCCTGGACGAGTGCGGCATCGAGTTCGCCAACGGGCGTGATGCCGAGCGCCTGGGTGATCCGGTTGCGTTTCGGATTGGCTTCCGCGCCGGCCGTCGTCTCGCGTTCGGACGATGGCAGCGGCTCGCCGGTGCACAGCGGCGTGAGTTCGCCGTGTTGCCAGAGGTAGATGCGCGCGTCGCCGATCCGCGCAGCCTCGAACTGCCCGCCATCGATGCGCAGCGCCGCCAGCGTCGCGCCGGTCGGCGAATGTTGGGCGGTCGCGGACGCGAACGTGGCGATGGCCGTGCCGGCGTCGCGGATGGCGGATTCCAGATCGCCGCCGCGGCGCGCGGCGCCGACCAGCGCATCGCGCACGATCGCGGCCGCCGCGTCACCGCGTCCGGGTCCGCCGATGCCGTCCACGACCAGGAACAGGCCGAGTTCGGTATCCGCCCAATAGGAATCCTCGTTGCATTCGCGGCGCAGCCCGGTATGGCTGGCGTGTCCGATTTCGATCATCTGTCGCGTGCGTCCATGGAGGGTGCGCGGGCGCTGCGGGCACCGCGCGCGGGTCGTTCCGTCAAGCCTCGTTCCCGCCATTTTCCAGCCGCGACGAAAACACCTTCAGCTCGCGCATGATGCGCAGCACCTGGCGATGCAGTTCCGCGCCGTCGGCGGAATGCGCGTCGTGGGTTTCGTGATACACCAGCGCGATCCACAGCGCCAATCCGCGCATGCGCACCTGCACGTTGTCGGAGCGGGCGCGGTCGAAGCCGATGTCGAGTCCGCTGATGGCGACGCCGTCCTCGACCTGCACGCCGTACTGCGATGGATCGGGACTTTGCGCGATGCTGTCGCATTCGCGCCCGATCAGTTCGGCCAGTTGCTCGCGGTAGGAGCGCGGCAATTCCAAGCTGCGCTGCTCGACGTCGGCGAGCTGGCGGCGCAGGCGCGCACTGCGGCCCATGGCAGTGACGCGCGTGACGAGGCGCCGGAGGTAGTTATCCCCCGAATTCGGATGTTGCGAGGTCAACATCAAGGTCCTCACGCGTCTACGCCCTGTCCCCGTGTCCGCCGATTGTGCCCTGATCACGGGCGGGCTACAAATCCGGGGTGTGCGGTCTGTCGCAGGCTGTCCGTGCGCCCATGGGCAGTCTGCCGTCACCATTCCGCCAACCGCTGGCCCAGCCGGACCGGGGTTCCGGCGCCGAGGCCGGGGTCGAGTCGGCCCGCCGGCAGCAGCACGATCACCGTGGAGCCCATCTCGAAACGCGCCATTTCGGCCGCGCGGTCCAGCCGGATGCCGCGGCCGCGCCAGTCGCGCCGCACGATGGCGCGCGCGTAGGGCGGCACTTCCGGGCCATTCCACACCGTGGTGATGCCCGAAACCAGCATCGCGCCCACCATCGCCACCACGAACGGGCCGCGTTCGCCCTCGAAGTGGCAGACCAGCCGCTCGTTGCGCGCGAACAGGTTCGGGATTTCGGCAACGGGTTTGGGCGCGACGCTGAACAGGCGTCCCGGCACGTGCACGGTTTCCACCAGCTCGCCGTCCAGCGGCATGTGCACGCGGTGGTAGTCGCGCGGCGAGAGGTAGAGCGTCGCGAAGATGCCGGTGCGGTAGGTCACGGCGGCTTCCGAGTCGGCCAGCAGTTCGGCCACCGAATAGGTGCAGCCCTTGGCCTGCAGGATGCGGCCGTCCTCGATGCGTCCGAGTTGGCTGACGCGGCCATCCACCGGGCTGACGATGGTTCCGGCATCGCCGTCCGCGCTGCGCGCGCCTTCGCGCAACGCGCGGGTAAAAAACGCGTTGAAGCTCGGATACGCGAATGGGTCAGGTTGCGTGGCTTCGTCCATGTCCACGCGATAGACGCGCACCACGCGGCCGATCAGGAAATCCTTCCACGGCCGCCAGGTCCAGCGCGTGGCCGCGCGCACGATGCGGCTCAGGGTTTTGTGCGGCAGCAGGTACTGGGCGAGGATGGCGGGAGACATGGCGGTCATCAGCTAGGTCGGCGGCTGCAAAGAGTGAAGTCGGCGGCTGCGCCGCCTGTAAAGGGTAAAGGGTAAAGAGGAAAGCCAGCGATCGCGGTCGCCCGGCCGTCGGCCTTTCGACGCCCCTCTTTACTCTTTACTCTTTACTCTTCACTCTTGATCCTTTACAGCCCGCGCGGCGGACGTCTTTCCCCTTCCGAATGACCGGCGAATTGCAGACCATCGTGGACCTGATCCGCTACGCGGCCAGCCGCTTCAACGCAGCCGGCCTGACGTTCGGGCACAGCCACGACAACGCGATCGACGAGGCGACGCATCTGGTGTTGTCCAGCCTGCACTTGCCGCCCGACCTGCCGCCGGCTTACGGGAATGCACGCGTCACCGCCGATGAGAAGGCGAAGATCCTGGCGCTGATCGAACGCCGCATCGAGACCCGCGAACCCGTTGCCTACCTGGTCGGCGAGGCGTGGTTCGCGGGCATGCCTTTCAAGTCGGACCCACGCGCGCTGGTACCGCGTTCGCCGATCGCGGAATTGATCGAGGATGATTTCTCGCCGTGGCTGGATGGGCGCGAGGTCGAACGCGCGCTGGACCTGTGCACCGGTTCCGGCTGCATCGGCATCGCGATGGCCGCGCACAACCCGCACTGGCGCGTGGACATCGCCGACCTCAGTGACGACGCGCTGGCGCTGGCGCGCGAGAACATCGCGCTGCACCAGCTTGGCGATCGCGTGCGCGCGATCCGCTCCGATCTGTTCGAGGGTTTGCGCGATGAGTGCTACGACCTGATCGTGTCCAACCCGCCCTACGTCACCGACGCCGAATACGCGGCGCTGCCGGACGAGTACGCGCACGAGCCGAAGCTGGGGTTGACCGCCGGCGCGGATGGCCTCGACATCGCGCTGCGCATCCTGCGCGACGCACCCGGGCACCTGTCCGACGACGGACTCTTGATCGTCGAAGTCGGCGAATCCGAGCGTGCCTTGAACGCGCTGCTGCCCGAGGTGCCGTTCACCTGGATCGAGTTCAAGGTCGGGTCGATGGGCGTGTTCGCGCTGGAACGCCACGACCTCGTGGAGCATGCGTCGGCGATTCGCGCCGCGGCGGACCGGCGGGCCGGCTGAGGTGGAAATCGTCACTGCGCGCCTGCGCCTGGACGCCTTGCGCGACGAGGACGCGGACGCATTGTTCGCGTATCGCGGCGACCCGGCCGTTGCGCGTTTCCAGGGCTGGAAGCCGGCCTCGGTCGAGGAGGCCAGGCGCTTCATCGAAACGCAGCACGGCCTCGCGCCCGACACGCCGGGAACGTGGTGGCAGCGCGCGATCCGCCTGCGTGAGTCGGGGGAATTGATCGGCGATCTGGGCCTGCATGGCGTGGGCGACGCCACGATGGAACTCGGCATCTCGCTCGCCCCCGCGCACCAGCGTCGCGGCTATGCGCGCGAAGCCGTTGAGATCATGCTCGATTTCGTGTTCGGCGGCCTGCGCAAGCAGCGCGTGATTGCGCGGGTCGCACCGCGCAACTTCATGTGCATGCGCTTGCTGGAAGGGCTTGGAATGCGACGGACGGCAGAGTTTCAGTCATTCAGATTGTTTCCAAGTGTCGATTGCGTTCATGATGTGATGTTCGAATTGCGGGCGGACGAGTGGCTGCCGCCACCGGATGATTGATGCGTGCACTTGCACGGAACCCGCCGGCCTCCGATGCTCTTCCGAGTCCCGAGTCCCGAGTCCCGAGTCCCGAGTCCCGAGTCCCGCACAAAGCCATGTCCTCCAACACCTTCGGAAAACTGTTTGCGGTCACGACCTTCGGCGAATCGCACGGACCGGCGATCGGCTGCGTGATCGACGGCTGCCCGCCCGGCATCGCGATCGCGCCGGAGGATTTCGTGCACGACCTGGCGCGTCGCGCCACCGGCAAGTCGCGCTACACCTCGCAACGGCACGAGGCCGACGAGGTGGAAATCCTGTCGGGCGTGTACGAGGGCAGGACTACCGGCACACCGATCGCGCTGCTGATCCGCAACACCGACGCACGCTCGAAGGATTACGCCGGGATCGCGCAAACCTTCCGCCCCGGCCATGCCGACTACACCTATTGGCAAAAGTACGGCATCCGCGATCCGCGCGGCGGCGGACGCGCCTCCGCGCGTGAAACCACCATGCGGGTCGCCGCGGCGGTGATCGCGAAGAAGTGGCTGAAGGAAAAGCACGGCGTGGAGCTGCACGGCTGGATGGCGCAGATGGACGACATCGTGCCTGCGCTTCCGGCGGACGCGGCCATCGATTTCGGCGTGGTCGAATCCAATCCGTTCTTCTGGCCGGTCGCGGCGCAGGTGCCCGAGCTGGAACGACGCATCGATGCGCTGCGCAAGGCCGGGGACTCCTGCGGCGCGCGCGTCAACGTGGTCGCGACCGGCGTGCCGCCGGGCTGGGGCGAGCCGGTGTACGGCAAGCTCGACGCCGAACTGGCGGAGGCGCTGATGTCGATCAACGCGGTCAAGGGCGTGGAGATCGGCGCCGGTTTCGCCAGTGTTGCGCAAAAAGGAACTGTGCACCGGGACGAAATGCGTCTGGACGGCTTTACGTCCAACCATGCGGGCGGTATTCTGGGCGGCATTTCCAGCGGCCAGGATGTCCTTGCCTCGATCGCGCTGAAGCCGACGTCCAGCCTGCCGACGTCGGGACGCAGCGTGAACCTCGACGGCGAGGAAGTGGAAGTGCGCACCACGGGCCGCCACGATCCCTGCGTCGGCATCCGGGCCACGCCCATCGCCGAGGCGATGGTGGCGCTGGTGTTGATGGACCAGGCCTTGCGGCACCGCGCGCAGTGCGGCGATGTGGGGGAAGTGGCACCTCGTATCCCCGGAACAATATCGCGAGAAGGTGAAGGGTAAAGTCGGGCGCTGCCTGGATGGGAAAGTCGCTCGCTGCGCTCGCTGTAAAGTCGCGCCGGCGGCGCTGTAAAGAGTGAGTGAAAGCCGCGGACCCCGCGCTGACTCTTTACCCTTTACAGGGCGCGCAGTGCCCGACTTTACTCTTTACAGCTCGCGAAGCGAGCGACTTTCCTCCCATTGGAGTATTCATGAGCAAGCGAGAGCGTTACAACGTCGCAATGGTCGGCGCCACCGGGGCGGTCGGCGAAACCCTGCTGGCGATCCTCGAGGAACGCGACTTTCCCGTCGGCGAACTGGTGCCGCTGGCCAGCGAACGCTCGGCGGGCAGCACGGTGAGGTTCCGCGGCAGGGAAGTCACCGTGCGCGAGCTTGCGAAGCACGACTTCGCCGGCATCGACATCGCGTTCTTCTCGGCCGGCGGCTCGGTCAGCCGCGAACACGCGCCGCGCGCCGCGGCGGCCGGTGCGGTGGTGATCGACAACACCTCGGAGTTCCGTTACGTGGACGATGTGCCGCTGGTGGTCAGCGAGGTCAATCCACACGCGATCGCGGAATACACCACGCGCAACATCATCGCCAATCCCAACTGCTCGACCATGCAGATGCTGGTTGCGCTTGCGCCGATTCATCGCGCCGCCGGCATTGAACGCATCAACGTGGCCACCTATCAATCGGTGTCCGGCGCCGGCCGCTCGGGCATGGAGGAACTCGGCCACCAGACCGCCGACCTGCTGAACTTCCGCGAAGTCGAACCCGCGAAGTTCACCGCCCAGATCGCCTTCAACGTGATCCCACACATCGACGTGTTTCTCGACAACGGCTACACCAAGGAAGAAATGAAGATGGTGTGGGAAACCCGCAAGATCCTCGAGGACGATGCGATCCAGGTGAATCCGACCTGCGTGCGGGTGCCGGTGTTCTACGGCCATTCGGAGGCGGTGCACATCGAGACTCGCGACAAACTCGACGCAGCCGGCGCGCGCGCGCTGCTGGAGCAGGCCGAAGGCGTGGTGGTGGTGGACGAGCGCAAGCCCGGCGGCTACCCGACCCCGGTCGGACACGCGGCCGGCAAGGATCCGGTGTTCGTCGGCCGCATCCGCGAGGACATCTCGCACCCGAACGGGCTGGACCTGTGGGTGGTGTCCGACAACATCCGCAAGGGCGCGGCATTGAATGCGGTGCAGATCGCGGAGATACTGGTACGCGAATATCTGTGATGACAGTCCACCGCGCGGAGGCAAACCCATGATCTTGCACACCCCGATGCGGAACGCGATCTTGGGCATGCTGGTGCTCGCTGCGCCGCTGTCCAGCATGGCGGCGCCGCCAGCGGCTTCGCACCACGCGAACAGCGCCGCGGAACTGAAGGCGCAGCAAAAGGACGTCGACGCGAAGCTCGCGTCCGCCCGCGCGCACCATGAAGCCTTGCAATCGCAGGTCACGCAACTGGAACAGCAGAGCGCCGCGCAGCAGAAACAACTGCAGCAGCGCGACGCCGAAATCGCCGCGCTGCAACAGAAGCTGCGGGCCGCCGGGGTGCCGGCCTCCGCCGCCGCCTCCGCGCCGGTGAGCCATTGACGTATGGACCTCCCGCGCGGCCGCCGCGCCCCACGGGCTTGGTGATTGAGGGTTTCTGCAATACCCTTGCGCTGCGCTGGGGCACCGCCGGACGAAGGTGATTCCCGCGCACCCGGTCGCCAGCAGGAACCGTCCGCATGAAGCTCAAACTCCGCATCCTCTGTGCCGCGCTGCTGGTCGCGTCGACCGCGCCGGCGTGGGCGCTCCAGTTGGGCCAGATCCAGGTCAAGTCGGCGCTCAACCAGCCGCTGGTCGCCGCGATTCCCCTGCATCCGGAGAACCTCACCGAACTCGAGGGACTGACAGTCGGGTTGGCGCCGGCTGCGGATTACGCGCGCGCGGGACTCCAGATCACACCAACCGACCAGACGCTGCGCTTCAGCGTCGTCACCGACAACAACGGCCAGAAGCTGCTGCTGGTCACCAGCACCCAGCCGATCACCGATCCGTACCTGGATTTCCTGTTGCAAGTGAACACGCGTCAGGGCAGGCAGGTGCGCGAATTCGTGGTGCTGCTGAATCCGGTGATCGCGGCGCCGGCGCCCGAAGTGCAGGCCGCGCCGGTTGCCAGCACGCCGCCCGCCAGTGTGCAGGCGCCGGCGGAATTGCCGCCCGCCTCGGCGTTCCCGCAGCCCGCGTCGACGTCCGCGCCGAAACCCGTCGCCGAGTCCAAGCCCGAACAACCCGTGGCCGCCGCCTCTGCGCCACAAAAGACTGCGCCGTCCCCGCAGCCGAAACCGCTGCCGCAGCCGGCGGCGCGGGCAGCGGGCGGAACGGTCAAGGTCGAGAAAGGCGACACGCTTTACGTGATCGCCCAGCGCGAAGTCGAGGGAAGCCGCGCCAGCATCAACCAGATGATGCTGGCGTTGAAGACGGTCAATCCCGACGCGTTCTTCAAGGACAACATCAACGACCTCAAGAGCGGCGCGATCCTGCGCATTCCGACCCGCGACGAGATCGACCGGACCAGCGTGGCCGAGGCCAACGCCGAAGTCCATCGCCAGTACGAGGCGTGGCGGGCGGCGCGTCCGCAATCCGCGACGGTGCTGGCGGGCACCGCGGCGGCGGCCGCGGCCAACGCCGCGCCCAAGCCCGAAACCACCGCTCCGCAATCCGATCATCTGGCCCTGACGCCGCCGACGGGCGCGGGCGGCGGCGCCCGCAACCGCACGGGGGTTGCCGGCGGTACCGGCAAGGAAACGGTGAGCGGCCTGCAACAGCAGCTCCAGAACGATCGCAGCGCCCTGGTCAGCCTCGAACAGGCCAATGCCGATCTCGAATCGCGCGTGCGCAGCCTGAAGGATCTGACGAGCAAGTCCGACAAGCTGCTCAGCCTCAAGGATGCGACCGTCGCCGAGTTGCAGCGCAAGCTGGCGGAGGTGCAGTCCGGCAAATCCCGCGCCGCTGGTGCGGCGCCGATCGCCGGAGCCTCGGCGGGCGCGGCCGCGTCGAAACCTGCCGTCGCGCCCGCGGCTTCCGCGCAGGCCGGCGCGAAGAGCGCCGCGAACAAGCCGGCGGCGGAACCGCGTGTGGGCGGCGAGCCGTGGTTCGCACGCCCCCTGACCTGGATCATGGCCGGCCTGATCGTGCTGGCGTTGATCGTGCTGGGCTTGTTGCGCCGGCGGCGCGGCGGTACGGCGGTGCCGACGACGAAGGGTCCCTTGCCGGATCCCGCCGACGTCACGCCGCCGCAGCCCGAGCCGCCCGATGAAGAAGCTGCGCTGCGCGCCGAGATCGCGGCGCATCCGGGAAACCTCGCCGCGCACCTTGCGCTGTGCCGCCTGATCCACGCGCGTGGCGACGAGCCTGCGTTCATCGCGGCTGCGAAAGCGATGCGCGCCCACGTCGACGACCTGCACGGCGCCGAATGGCACGAGGTGACGGAGATGGGCGAGGAGTTGGCGCCGCACCTTCCGCTGTTCGAGGTGCCGCCCGCGACGCACGACTATCCGATGAGCGTGGTCGCCGCGCCGCCGCGCGTGGGCGAACCCGAAGCGGGCGAGGCGTTGCACGCAGAAGTCGGGCCCGAACCGGCCCACGACGAAAGCCATGTCGTGGACGGACCGTTCGCCAGCCCGGAAGCCTCATCCGAAGCGGCGGAGGAGTCTCTCCCCGAATCCGAGTTCGCCGACGATCCGGTCGACACCAAGCTCGACCTCGCGCGCGCCTACCTCGACATGGGCGACCCGGTCGGCGCGCGCGCGATGCTGGAAGAAGTGCTGGAAGAGGGTTCGCAGACGCAGAAGGACGAAGCCAAGCGGCTGCTGGCCGACGTCAGCGGTTGACGGCGCGCGATGCGCGTCGCGCTGGGCATCGAATACGACGGCACCGATTTCCTCGGCTGGCAACGGCTGGCGCATGGACCCAGCGTGCAGGCCGCAGTCGAAGCGGCGCTGGCGTTCGTCGCCGATCATCCGGTCGCGGTGACCTGCGCGGGGCGCACCGACGCCGGCGTGCACGCGCGCTGCCAGGTGGTGCATTTCGACACGGCCGCCGAACGCGAGCCGCGCAGCTGGGTGCTGGGCGCCACCACGCGCCTGCCGCGCGCAATCGCGGTGCTGTGGGCGCGCCAAGTCCCGGACGATTTCCACGCGCGCTTCTCTGCGCGCGCGCGGCGCTATCGCTATGTCATCCTCAATCGCGCGGTCCGTCCCGCGCTGGATGCGCGTTTCGTCGCCTGGGAACGCGCGCCGCTGGATGCGGACGCGATGCACGCAGCGGCGCAGGTGCTGGCGGGCGAACGGGATTTCTCCTCGTTCCGCGCGGTATCGTGCCAGGCCGCGCACGCGCGCCGTTGCGTGACCGCGATCGGCGTGCGGCGCGAGGGCGCGCAAGTGATCCTGGAGATCGAAGCCAACGCGTTCCTGCACCACATGGTGCGCAACATTGCGGGTTCATTGCTGGAAGTCGGGCGCGGCGAACGTCCGGTCGGATGGATTGCCGAACTGCTGGCCGCGCGCGACCGCAATCTCGCGGGCGCCACCGCCATGCCGCAAGGCCTGACCTTTCTCGGGCCGCGCTATCCGTCAGAATGGGCGCTCCCACCCGAAGTTACCTTGTAAAAGAGCAGTTGTCCGCAAAGGACGCGAAAAACGCGAAGAAATCAAAATCAGACGTTGCTCGTTTTGCGTCCTTTGCGTTCTTCGCGGAAAAGCCTTTCCAGAACTCTCCTCATGGGTCGTACTCGAATCAAAATCTGCGGCGTCACCCGCGTCGAGGATGCGCTGCTCGCCTGCGAGCTGGGCGCGGACGCGATCGGCCTGGTGATGACACCCAGCAGCCCGCGCTGCGTGTCGATCGAACGGGCGCGCGCGATCCGCGATACGCTGCCGGCGTTCGTCGATGCGGTGGTGTTGACTCACGGCCTGCCGGCCGGACGCGTGCGCGCGGTCATCGACGGCGTGCGGCCCGATCTGGTGCAATTCCACGGCCTCGAAGACGCCGCGTTCTGCGCAGCGTTCGGCGTGCGCTATCTCAAGGCGCTCGGGATGGCAGGTGACCTCGACGTGCGCGCGATCGCGGCCGAACATGTGCACGCCGCGGGCTTCGTGCTCGACGGCCATCCGCCGGGACAGCAGGGCGGGCAGGGCAAGACCTTCGACTGGTCGCGCATTCCGAAAGACCTGGCCCGGCCCGTCATTCTCGCGGGCGGGTTGAATCCCGGCAATGTGGCCGACGCGATCCGCGCGGTGCGGCCGTGGGCGGTCGATCTCGCCAGCGGCGTCGAGTCTTCGCCCGGCATCAAGGATGCCGCGAAGCTGCGCGCGTTCTTCGCCGCCGTAGGCGCCGCGGATGCGGAGATGAGCCGGTGAGCGCAACGACCGCGGCGATCGTGAAGTCCGCGCCGATCGAGGAATACCGTGGCGACCCGCGCGGGTTCGATCTCGCCGCGGCCATCGCGCGCGGCAAGCCGATGGTGATCCGCGGTCTCGTGCGCGACTGGCCCATCGTGCAACTGGCGCTGCAATCGGACACCGCTTTTGCCAGACGGCTGGCCGAACTGGACAACGGCGCCGATGTCAACACCCTGATGATCGCGCCCGACGCCGACGGCATCATCGGCTACAGCAGCGACATGGGGGAATTCAATTACCGGCATTTCAAGGTGCCGATCACCCTGGGGCTGCAGCGGCTGGCGGGTTACAGCCGGCGCGCGGATGCGCCGGGACTGGCGATCCAGAGCGTGCCGCTGCGCGATTGCCTGCCCGGCCTGCTCGCCGACCATCGCCTGCCGTTCCTCGATCCCGCGATCGAGCCGCGCCTGTGGATGGGCAACCGCACCGTCACGCCCACCCATTTCGATTCGCAGCAGAACATCGCTTGCGTGGTGTGCGGCACGCGCCGCTTCACGCTGTTTCCGCCGGAACAACTGCCCAATCTGTACGTCGGTCCGCTGGATTTCGCGCCGACCGGCGCGGCGATCAGCATGGCCCGGCTGGACCGTCCCGACGATCCGCGCTATCCGCGCCTCAAGCTCGCGCTGCAGGCGGCGCAAGCCGCCGACCTCGGCGAGGGCGATGCCATCTACATTCCGCCGCTGTGGTGGCACCACGTGGAATCGCTGGAACAGCTCAACGCGCTGGTGAACTACTGGTGGAGCACGCTGTCGGTTCCGGGCTACCACTCCGGCCACGCGCGCGCCGCGCTGTTCCACTGCCTGCTCGCGTTCCGCGCGCTGCCGCCCGCCGAGCGGGCGGCGTGGCGAAACTTGCTGGATTACTACGTGTTCGGCGGTCAGGATGCGTTCGCGCACATTCCGGAACGGCGCCGCGGCGTGCTCGGTCCGCTCACGCCCGGGACCGTGGAGCAGTTGCAGCGACTCGCGCGCAGCGATCTTTGAGCGGACCGCGCCAACCTACGCCGTGACGATCTTGTCGGGCGATGGCTTGCCTCCGGCAAGCCATCCGCGCCGCGTCTCACGCGCCGATGTCGCGCAGCCGTTCGCCGTCCATCAGCTTGCGTTCGATCTGTTCCAGCGTGACGCCCTTGGTCTCGGGGATCAGCGCCCAGGTGAACAGCACGAACAGCGCGTTGAACGCGGCATACAGCCAGAACGTGTGCGCGTGCCCGAAGCTGTTGAGCAGGGTGAGAAAGGTGGCGCCGACGATGGCGTTGCTCACCCAGTTGGTGACGGTGGACACGCCGATCCCGAAATCGCGGCCCTTGAGCGGCTGGATCTCCGAACACAGCGTCCACACCAGCGGGCCGGCCGAGAACGCGAAGCCGACCACGAACAGCAGCAGCATCGTCACCGCGAACAGGCGCTCGCCCTGGGTGGCCATGCCCATGTGCATCAGCCAGCCGACCACGCCCAGCCCGATCGCCATCACCACGAAGCCCGCGTACAGGATCGGCTTGCGTCCGATCCGGTCCACGAATCCGATCGCGATGAAGGTGGCCAGCACGTTGGTCAGGCCGACGATCGCGGTGAACCACATCTGCGCGCTGGTGGCGTAACCCATGTCCGCGAAGATGCGCGGCGCGTAGTACATCACCACGTTGATGCCGGTCAGTTGCTGCACCACCTGCAGCGCGACGCCGAGCGCCACCGACCGGCGGAAATTGCGGTTCTGCAGGAACAGGTGCCAGCCTTGCTGCGGCGTGCGCAGTTGCTCCCTGATCTCGGCGACTTCGCTGCGCACCGCGTCGGGATCGCCGCGCAGCTTCTGCAGTACCGCGTCGGCGTCTTCGTGGCGTTGCTTCAGCACCAGCCAGCGCGGGCTTTCCGGCAGCCCCATCACCCCGATCAGGAACAGCGCGCCGGGCAGCGCGATGATCCCGAGCATCCAGCGCCAGCCTTCGATGTAGCTGAAGCCGGTGTCGGACAGGAAGGCCACGAAGATGCCGATGGTGATCATCAACTGATACGTGGAAATCATCGCGCCGCGGCGGTCGGGCGGTGCGATCTCGGCGAGGTACAGCGGCGCGGTGAACGCGGCGATGCCGATCGCGAGGCCCAGCACGAAGCGCGCGCCGATCAGCGCGCCGGGCGACCACGCGGCGGCGCAGATCAGCGAGCCGATCACGAACAGGCTGCCGCTGAACACCAGCGAGCGTTTGCGCCCGAAGTGCACCGACAGCCATGCGGCCAGGGCCGCGCCGACCGCGGCGCCCACCATCATGCTGCTGACGATGCGTTCCAGCACCGCGTCGCTGACGGCGAATTCCTTCTGGATGAATTGTTGCGCGCCCGAGATCACCCCCACGTCGAGGCCGAACATCAGCCCGGCCAGGGCGGCGAGGGTGGCGACGAACGCGGCGTGGCGGCGCGCGTGTCCGGTGGCGGTCATGGCGATCGTGTTCATCGGAGCGTACCCCTCGGGGTTGGCGTTGCGGAAAGCGTGGTCGTCGTTGGCTTGCGCATACTTCAGTGCGCGGCGGCGGCTCGCGCGGGCGCCGCCGCGTTGCATCCGCCGTCGGCTTCGATCAGATGGCGCATCTTGAGGTACACGCCGTTGGTCCAGCCGAAGCCGATCACGTTGGCCTTGTAACCCGCGGTGATCTTCACGTCGGCGTTGCCGAGCACCATGTTGTACTTTTCGCGGATGGTGCCGTCCTTGGCGAAGCTGCGGTCGATCGTGCCGGTGAACTCGCAGGAGATCCGCGTAGCGTCGCGCTTGAAACCGTAGTCATCGAGGCCCTTGGCGGCGATCCAGTTGGTCGGCGCCCAGCCGAACGGCGCATCCCACTGCGCGCCGGTGTCGCGGGTGCTCATCGCGAGGCCGCCCTTGTGTTCGAACAACGCAAGCTGTTTGACCAGTGCGTCGGCCTGCTGCTTCGATGCCACGCCCGCCCACAGCGGATAGAACATCGTCAGGTACGGATCGGTCGAAGGCTTGCCGGCCACGAAGTCCCAATCCATGTAGCGCCCCTGGTCGGCGTGCCACAGGTACTTGTCGATCGCCGCGCGGCGCGCGTCCGCGGCGCGTGCCCAGCGTTCGGCGTCGGCGGTCTTGCCGAGGGTTTTCGCGAAGTCCTGCAGGTCGCGTTCGTAGCGATACAGCAGGCTGTTCAGGCCCACGCCCGCGTAGTGGTGGGTGGAACCGCCCCACGGTCCGAAGTGGAAGTCGGTGTCGAAACCGGATTCGCGCATCGCGCGGTCGCCGAGGTAGTAGTCGGCGGTGAGGCGGTAACCGTCCAGCCAGTCGCCCGCGCAAACCTTCGAGGTGGTGACGTCACAACTCGTGGTCTTCAATTTTTCGGCTTGCGCCGCATCGGGATGCTGCGGGGCCTTGATCAGATAGCCGGGATTCTCGGATGGATGCGCGAGCAGCCAGCGGATCACGCCGACGTAGTAGTCGCTGTTCTGCGCCTCGATGACCGGCCCGTGGCCGAAGTCGAAATAACGTGACAGCCCGGTGTCGCCCGCGAGGTGTGGCTTGCGCGTCCAGATCTCGTAATTCCGCACGGCCAGCGGGTAGGCGCGTTCCAGCCAGGCGCGTTTCGCGGCCGCGTCCTTGAAGCTGGCAGGGTCGTCCATCACCGCGGTCATCATCGCCGACAGGAAGGGCGGCTGCGAGCGGCTGAGATAGTAGGTGCGGTTGGCGTTGAGCACGCCGCCGTAATGCTCGACTTCGTACAGTGCGTTGTTGACCATGTCGAGCGCAAGCGCATTGCGGTGGTCGGCGACCAGTCCCAGCACGATGAAGTAGCTGTCCCAGCCGTACATCTCGTTGAACATGCCGCCGGGCACGACGTAAGGATAAGGCACGTAAAGCAGGCCTTGCGTGGCCAGCGTGGTGGGATCGAAATCGCCGAGCTGCTTGATGGGCGCGGGCAGGTTCTCGATGTGCACCCCGCAACGCTTGGCGCTTTGCGTCAACGATGCCGGCGGCGACACCTGCGCCGGCAGATACACCACCGAGTGTGACGGCACCTTGGGATCGATCAACGCGCGACATTCGTCGACCGAGCGCGTGAGGGTGCTCCAGGCATGGTCGATGTAGCTGCGGGTCCGGGCCGGATCGGACGTGGCCGCGAACGCGGCGGAAGCGGCGAGTGCCGTGAAGACGAAAGCGATGCAACGCGAGCGAACTTTCATGGCAGGTTCCTCTTGCTGGTGCAGGTTGGTCGTCGATTACCGCCGTTTGCGCTGGCGCGGTTTCGGGCGCGGCGGAGCGGTCGATCCGCGCACCACCAGTTCGGGGGTGAAGCCCGCATTCTCGACCTCGTCGCCGTTGATGCGCGCGATCAGCATCCGCGTGGCGCGTTCGACGATGACGTCGGCGCGCTGGCGCGCGGTGGTGAGCGGCGGCCACGAGTGGCGCGAAAACGGACTGTCCTCGAATCCGGCGATCGAGACATCGTACGGCACGTGCAGGCCGGCCGATTGCGCCGCGGCCAGCGCGCCGGCGGCGATCTCGTCGTTGCATCCGAAAATCGCGGTGGGCGGTTTGGCGAGGTCGAACAGGCGCCGCGCGCCGCGGAAGCCGTCGTCGAACACGTAGTCGCCTTCGACCATCAACTCCTTGCGCAACGGCACGCGGTAGTCGCGCAGCGCATCCTTGTAGCCCCTCAGGCGTTCGGCGCTGGCGTGGTGGTGCTTGCCGCCCTGCAGGAAGCCGATCCTGACGTGGCCGAGCTGGAGCAGGTGGGTCACGATGGCGTACGCGGCGTCGCGGTCGTCGACATAGACACACGGGGATTCGTCGAGGGGATTGCGCGGGGCCGACAGGATCCGCACGAACGGAATGTCGTACGTGGCCAGCCTGCGCAGCGACGCAGTGCGTTCCGATACCGGCGTCGTCAGCACCAGGCCGGAAAGGCGATAGCGGTGCACGAAATCGCGCAGTTCCTCGGCCAGCGCGGGCGAACGGGAATTGCAAGGACGGATCTGCAGGCCAAAGTGCAGGTCGTCGCAGGCCGCGAGCGCGCCCTGCTGCATCGCGATGATGTAGTAGGCGTTGGGGTTGTCGTAGAGCAGGCCGACCGTGTAGGCATGCGCGCCGCTCAATCCGCGCGCGAGCGGGTTGGGGCGGTAGCCGAGTTGTTCGATCGCGCGCAGCACGCGCTCGCGCGTCTGCTGGCGCACCGAACGCTCGCCGTTGACCACCCGCGACACCGTCTTCGCGGAAACGCCAGCCTTGCCTGCAACGTCGTCGAGTGTTGCGGACCCCACCATGCACCCCTCTGTCCGGCGCGACGCACAATGTCAGCGCTGTCATGATTTGACCAAGCCACAGTGTGGCACAGCTTCGGGGTTTGGCAACAGCAGGAATTTCTGCCGTTAGTTTTGCTGCAGCGCAGCAGGATGGAAGCAGCCCTGCACTAGGGCGATCATGATTTTTTCACGTTTGGCGCAGCATCCGGCCGCGTGTTCGGGAGCCGCTCCGCGGTGGTGCAGCGCAGATTGACAGCGCTGTCTCGGCAAAGCCAAACTGCACGGCATGCGCCATCCAGGGTGGCTGGCTTGAAGTCATGGAGGTGGGCGGGAGCATCCGACCGTCATCGACGACGGTGTCGTGCGTAGTTCGATCCGGCACGGCGGCCTTGTGCAATCGACATGGCCGTGGCGGAATCTTGAAGTGTTTGCGAAGCATGGTGCGTTTCGGTCCGTTCCCTGGTGAACGGAAGGAACGCACGCGTTTGGGTTCCAGAGCAGGCACAGTGGGTATCGGCGGGCCACGGGCGATTCGCGCAAGCGGTTGCCGCGAACCGCTCGCTCCCGATTGAATAAAAGCTTCATGAAAAGCCTGCCGGGTGTGATGTCACGAATCTCTCATCTCGCTGGAGGACTGTCATGAAGAGCGACAAGTTGATCAGGCTGGCGCTGACAAGTGCCATCATCGCGGCGCTGTCACCGGCCGCTTGGGCAGCGGGCGCCGATGCGAACGCGGCAACCGCCCAGAACACCCAGACCGCGGGCGGCACTTCCGCGCAAACCGCGACTGCCCAGAACCAGGGGCAGAAACAGGAAAAGACCCAGACCCTGCAGACCGTGGTGGTGACGGCCAGCGCGACCGGGGTCAAGAAGCTGGACGCGAGCTACAACATCGTCACGGCCAACCGGGAAGAAATCCAGCAAGCCAATCCGGTCAGCGTTGCCGACCTTTTGAAGATTTCGCCGGGCATCTGGCCCGAATCGACGGGCGGCCAGACCGGCGCCAACATCGAAATCGCGGGCTTCCCCGGCGGCGGTGATGCGCCGTTCTTCACCAACATGATCAATGGTTCGCCGATCTACGGCATGCCGTCCTTGTCATTCATGGATTCGAGCTCGCTTTTCAGGCTCGATGACACCATCCAGCGCGTCGAAATCGTGCAGGGCGGCCCGGGTGCCGTGTTCGGCCCCGGCCAGATGGGTGCCACCGCCAACTTCATCCTGCGCCAGGGCACGGCAACGCCGTCCGGCGACGTCGGCCTCACCTACGGCGACGAGGGCTTGTGGCGCGTCGACGGCTTCTACGGATTCAAGCTTGCCGACGGCTGGTATGCCAGCATCGGCGGGTTCTACCGCGTGTCCGATGGCGTGCGCGACCCGCAGTTCAAGGCCGACAAGGGCGGCCAACTCACCGCCACGCTGAGTCACGATTGGGACAACGGTTCGTTCATGCTGTGGGCGCGCAAGCTCAACGACAAGAACCAGTTCATGGTGCCGATCCCGATGATCCAGGGTTCGGGCAGCAGCTTTTCCGGCTACCCGGGGTTTGACCCGTCGACCGGCACGTACGGGAGCCGCGCGATCCAGAACGTGCAGTTGCCGAATCCGCTGGGTTATCTCGAGAACGCGAACCTCGCCAATGGCCGCGGCGGCAACCTGAACTACTTCGGCGGCAGTTTCGACACCTCGCTCGGTTCGTGGACCATCTCGGACCACTTCCTGTATTTCGGCGGCGACCTGCCGACCAACGCGTTGTTCTCCGGCCCCAACCCGAGGCCGCTGGGGTATTTCCTGTACGGTTGCCAGATTGCGCAGCCGGCGGGTTACTGCAACGGCGCGACCGCGAACGACACCAACAATCTCGGGCCGAATGGGCAGGGCCTGCCGCCCGGCTACGACGTCTCGGCCACGCTGCCCAATGGCCAGACCGTGCCGCTGGACCAGAGCGTGATCGGGCAAGGCTGGTGGTATATCCAGAAGCGCCTGAAGAGTCTCAACAACGATTTGCGGATCAGCAAGGAAATCTTCAGCGGCAACACGCTCACGGCTGGCGTCTATCTGGCACGCTACACCGACCACGACAACTGGTCGCTGGGCAACAACATGCTGATGCTCAACCAGCCCAACACCCAGCCGATCGGACTGACCTACCAGCAGAACGGGCAGACCATCGTGGTGGCCAATCCGCAGGGGTTCTACAACTTCAACGGCAACTACAACATCGTCGAGGCGGGCACCGGTACCAACAAGGCGTTCTACCTGTCGGATTCATGGACCATCGGCCCGTGGCTGCTGCAGGCCGGCGGGCGCGTCGAGAACATCGATGTCCACCAGCGGACCTGCAACCGTTCGCCCGTCGACCTCGACGGCAATCCGAACACGCTGTATGACAACAGCACGCCGGTGTGCAACGGCACCTGGGACATGGAGCACTACGACAAGACCCACTCCTCGTTCACCGCCGGCGCGAACTACCAGTTCAACGACAACATGAGTGCGTACGTTCGCGCCAATACCGGCGGTCACTTCAACGATTTCGACAACGGCATCCGCGGCGCCAACGGCAACTTCTCGCCCATGCAGAAGATCAAGAACATGGAGGCCGGCTTCAAGTTCCAGTCGCAAACGGTGTTCGTGGACGTCAGCGTCTACCACCGCCTGTTCACCGGCCTGCAGTACCAGCAGACGACCCCGAGCGGCGTCCCGATCGGCGCCATCGCCAACTACGGCGCCAACACCCACGGCCTCGACTTCAACGGCACGTGGTCGCCGATCGAGAACCTGCACCTGAAATTGATCGCCGATTACATGGACGGGCACTACACCCACCACAACGCCTGCTCGACGTTCGTCGACATCAACGGCAACACCCAGTGCGTCAGCTTCGACGGCAAGCCGCTGCAGCGCCAGCCCAAGGTGCGCTACCTGTTCATGCCCAGCTACACGCTGCCGACCAGTTGGGGCAGCGTCACCGGCTTCCTGACCTACGAGTATGCCGGCCAGCGCTACGAGGACCAGACCGGGTTGCAGCCGCTGGGCAATTTCCACACGCTCGGCGCGGGCATCATGGCCGACTATGGTCCGAACTGGCAGTTCCGCCTGCAAGGCACCAACCTGACCAATGCGATCGGCCTGACCGAAGGCAACGCGCGCTTTGCCGGCGTCAACGCCGGTATCGGCGGCGTGCTGATGGCGCGCCCGCTGACCGGACGCGAGGTGTTTTTCCAGGCGAAGTACCAGTTCTGAAAATCGCCGTGAAAGGCCCGGATCGCGCTTGATGACGATCCGGGCCGCGGCAGCAGCGGCAGTTCGCAGGTTGGGTTGAGCCCGCGCTTTCCCGCGGGCGAAACCCGGCCTTGTCGGTTCGTCCGTCGGGGTTCGCAAGAGCCGCTCCCCCAACCTGCCGGCTGCGTGCCGTGTACCCCAGCCGAACACCGGAGCATCGCGATGAAAAGCCGCGGCCTCGCATATTCATTTCTTTTCGCGCTCGTGTTGGTGCCGTGCGCGTCTGCCTTCGCACGAAATGCCACCGATCCGGGTTTCCTGCTGACGGCTACGGCGAAGGATTTCGGCGCGTACTTCCCGTCCTATCTCGCCAACGGCTACTTCTCGACCATGACCTCGGTGCGCGGCACCGAACCGGATCGTGCGTACATGGTCGCCTTCATGGATTACACCCAAGGCGACATCTCGCGGCCGGCCGCGATCCCGGGCTGGAGCGAGGTCGACTACAACCCCGGCACGGGCTGGATGAATTCAACGCGTCTCGACCCGGAGATCTTTTCCGGCTATTCGCAAACACTGAACATGCACGACGGCACGCTCACCACGCGCTACCGCTTCACGTATGTCAAGAATCCGACCGACGTGAAAGTGGTGACGTTCGTCAGCCAGGCCGATCCGCATCTCGCCGCGACGCAAATCTCGATCACGCCGCGGTTCGACGGCACGGTGCAGTTGCGGTTTCCGTTCCGGTTGTGGTCGGGCCATCAACCGCGCTTCCCGATCGCCAGCATGACCGGCGATCAGATGATCGACGCGGTGATCGCCAGTGGGCAGAACCTCAACGACAAGCCGATCCCCACGCCGGATCGCGCGCCCGTCTGGTATCCGGGCACCACGCGCGTCGTCGGCGATGGCGGTGACGCGAAGCAATTGACGTTGTGGCTCGACGGCCAGGCCGTGGATGGTTTGAAGATGGCGGAAGCGGCCGCCATCGAATTGCCGCGCGGGTTGAAAATCGAAAGCGTGAAGCTGGTGAAGACACCCGACGTGCTGTCGCTGAACCTCGTCGTCGGGGTGCGCAAGGGCGTGAACTACACCTTCACCAAATATGTCGCGGCATCGCGGCAGGACTGGGGTGGTGACGCGCAGGCCGACCTTGCGCTCGCGACGAAGGCGCGCGCTACCGGCTTCGACAAATTGCTCGCCCGTCATGTCGCCGCCTGGCATACCCTGTGGAAAGCCGACATCGTCGTCGATCACGACGAGGCGGTGCAGCGCGCGTTGCATTCCGACCTCTACTACATCCTGTCCAACACCACCGTGGGCACCGCGTGGGCGATGGGCGCCTGTGCGCTGACGCCCAACTACGCCGGCCATGTGTTCTGGGATTCCGATTCGTGGGTGTTTCCCGCGCTGCTGTTGTTGCATCCGGAACGCGCCAGGTCGATCGTGATGTTCCGGCACCGCACGATGCAGGGCGCGCGCGAACGTGCGGCCCAATACGGCGCGAAAGGTTTGATGTATCCGTGGGAATCCGATCCGCAGAAGGGCATCGACGTGACGCCGCATTTCGCCTACGGCGTCTACCGCGAAATCCACGTCAATGCCGACATCGCGATCGCGCAGTGGCAGTACTACCTCGCGACCGGCGATCGCGATTGGCTGAAGCAGTACGGCTGGCCCGTGATCGAGGGCGTCGCGACGTTCTGGAAGAGCCGCGTCACGTACGACAAGGCCAGGGATCGCTACGAAATCCTGCACGTCACCTCGCCGGATGAAGCCTACGACGACGTGCCGAACGACACCTTCACCAATGCCGCGGCGCGCAAGGCATTGGAAATCGCGACCAAGGCCGCTGCCCTGGTAGGCGCGACGCCTGATCCGAAGTGGGCCGAGATCGCCTCGAAGATGTACATTCCGTTCGACCAAAAGGAACAGCGCCACTACGATTTCGATCCCTCGGTGCCGCACGACAAGATCACCTGGATGGGTTCGTCGCTGGCGTGGCTGATGTATCCGAATCTCGACCTGCCGATGTCGCCCGAGGTGCGGCGCAACGATTTCGACTTCCAGTTGCAGGCGCTCAAGACCCACGGCGACAACCCCAACGAAATGATGATGGTGATGCTGACCGTGGGCGCCGCCGAGCTGGGCGAGGCCGAGACCGTGGGCGACTGGATCCATCGCAATCTGGTCGGTTACTTGAAACCGCCGTTCAACGTCCGCAGCGAAACCGTGGACAACAACAACGGCTACATCCTCGCGACCTCGGCGGGCTTCGTGCAGAGCTTCATTTATGGCTTGAGCGGCCTGCGCATCAACGACAAGGGCCTCGATGCGGAATACGCACCGATCCTGCCGCCGGACTGGAAATCGGTGACGCTGAAGGACATCACCTTCCGCGGCAGGCACTACGACATCACGATCGGCCGCGGGGCGGATGGCAAAGCCACGTTGACGCGCAAGGCGAGGTGACGTGGTGTGGGGCTCGCATTGCTGAAATCCGAACCACGGCGTGGCGCGCGAAAAACTTGCTCGTCATCCCCGCGCAGGCGGGGATCCAGTGTCTTTGCAGTTCCCATGCTGCTCGCGCTAGCTTTGTTCGCGCAGGTTGCGTGCGCCGTCACCGACCCGAGCTTCCTGCTCACCGCGACGTCAAAGGACTTCGCCAGCTACTTCCCGGGCCAACTCGCCAACGGTTACCTCTCGACCTTCACCTCGCCACGCGGCACCGAAAGCAATCTGTCGTACCTCGTCGCGTTCATGGACTATGGCAAGGACGACATCGCGCGGCCCGCGGCGATACCCGGCTGGACGGGAATCGACTATCGCGCGGGTTCGACGGGCGCCTGGCTGAACCTGGCGCCGCTGGAACCTTCGGTGTTCCAGGATTACACGCAAGTCCTGAACCTGCATGACGCCACGCTGACGACTCGCTACCGGTACGTCGATCACGACAAGGCGACGCAAGTCGAAGTGATCAGCCTTGTCAGCGAAGCATCGCCACATCTCGCGGCGATCCGTTTCACGATCACGCCCGAATTCGACGGCGAAGTCGAATTGTCGTTCCCGCTGGTGCTGTGGGCGCCGTACCAGCCGCGCCTGCCGCTCGCGAAGTTGCCGGGCGATACCGGACTCACGGGCGACCGGTTCAGGCAGGCGCTCGAAGCGCACGGTCTTGCCCTGGATCCGGAACCGCCAGCCACTCCCGATCGCGCGGCCATCTGGTATCACGGCGACACGCGGATAGTGAGCACCGATGGCGACACCTCGAACCTGACGCTGTGGCTGGACGGACAGGCGACGAACGGCCCGCGCATGGGCGCAGCCGTCGCGGTGGAGTTGCCGCACGACGTCCGGCCGACAGAAACGAAGCTGGATCGAACCGACAACCGCTTGTCACTCGACTTGCGCATCAAGGTAAGCAAGGGCAGAACTTACGCCTTCACCAAGTACGTCGCGGTGTCGCGCGAAGGTTGGGGCAGCGATGCCAGGGCCGATCTTGCGCTGGCCGAATCGGCGCGCGAACGCGGCTTCGACGCGCTGCTCGCTGCACAACGCGCGGCGTGGGCGAAGTTGTGGCGATCCGACATCCGCATCGACGGCGATCCGCAGGCGCAACTCGCCGTTCATTCCGATCTGTATTACCTGCTCGCCAATGCGCCGCCGGATGTGGCGTGGGGCGTGGGCGCCTGCGGATTGACTACCGGCTACGTCGGGCACGTGTTCTGGGACAGCGATTCCTGGATCTTTCCGGCGCTGGTGTTGTTGCATCCGCAGCGTGCGCGTTCCATCGTGATGTTCCGCGACCGCACGTTGCCGGCTGCGCAGCAGCGTGCGCACGAAGCGGGCTTTGCCGGCGCCAAGTATCCGTGGGAAGCCGACCCGGAGAACGGCAGCGAACAAGTCCTGTATGCCGCGCACCGGTTGAGTGTCGGCGAAATCCACGTCAACGCCGACGTCGCGATCGCGCAGTGGCAATACTGGCTGGCGACACACGATCTGGAGTGGCTCCGCAAGGACGGCTGGCCGGTGATCCGCGATGTCGCCGAGTTCTGGGTCAGCCGCGCGGCGTATGACGCGGCGAAGGATCGCTACGACATCCGCGACGTGGTGTCGGTCGAGGAACCCTACGCGCACGTCGACGACGACACGTTCACCAACGCCTCGGCGCGCAAGGCGCTCGACATCGCCACGAAGACCGCTGCGCTGGTGGGCGCCAAGCCCGATCCACGTTGGTCGAAAATCGCCGGCAAGCTCTACATTCCCTTTTCCGAGGCGGGCCGGCACCACCTCGATTTCGATCCCTCGGTAGCGCACGATCCCGCCGACAGCGACTTGTCGTTCCTGGCGTTTCCCTCGCTCGATCTGCCGATGGACAAGACAGTGCGGCAAAACGATTACCGCATCAATGTCGCCCCGCTGGAAAAGTCCGGCGAAACGCCCGTCACGATGGGGCTGGCGCCGCTCGCGATCGCGGCGGCCGCGCTCGGCAACGGCGCGGCGACCACGCATTGGCTGGAACTCAACGTGACGTCGGAGATGCTGAAAGCGCCGTTCAACGTGCGCACGGAAACCCCGCGCAACAACACCGGCTATTTCCTCACCGGCTCGGCGGGCTACGTGCAAAGCCTGGTTTATGGATTGACGGGCCTGCGCATCGAGCAGGGTGGACTCGTCGCGGCCTACCCGCCCGTGCTGCCGCCGGGATGGAAATCGCTCACGCTCAAGGACATCATGTTCCGCGGCAGGCATTACGACATCACCGTCGATCGCGATGCCGGCGGCAAACCACGGCTGCAGCGCACGCCGCTTTGAACGTTCGCGGCAAGACGTGGGAGGAACACGATGAAGACGACATACCGCAAATCCTTGCAAGAGATCGGCACGTTGGCGGCTGCGTGGTTGCTGGTTTTGCCGGCCGTCGCGTGGTCGCAGACGAGCGTGGACGCCCAGGACAACGTGCACGCCCCCGCGTTCACCGTTCCCTTTTCCAGTTATGCCTCGCCCGAGGCGCGCAAGCTGTTCCGGCGGATGCTCGAGCAGGGTCGCGATGCGCCGCCGCTGGACGGTCCGGTCGCCGCGAGCCGCGCGTACTACGACAAGATCAACACTGCGCGCGCGGAATTGATGGAGCGGCTGTATCCGGTCAGGATCGAGAAGCGCGCGATCGGAGGTGTTGCGACCCAGGTGGTCACGCCGAAGCAGGGCATCGCGCCGCAGCAGGCGCACCGCGTGTTGATCAACCTCCACGGCGGCGCATTCCTGTGGGGCGCGGGCGCCGGCGGGCTGGTCGAATCGATTCCGGTTGCCAGCGTCGGCAGGATCGAAGTGATCACCGTGGATTACCGCCAGGGTCCGGAGCACGTCTTTCCCGCGGCAAGCGAAGACGTTGCCAAGGTGTACCGCGCATTGCTCAAGCGTTATCCGGCGAAGAACATCGGCATCTACGGTTGCTCGGCCGGCGGTGTGCTGACCGGCGAAGCCGTGGCGTGGTTCATCCACGAACACTTGCCTGTGCCCGGCGCGATCGGAATGTACTGCGGGGCGGTGGCCGAGTTGAGCGGCGATTCGGCTTGGGTCGCGCCCGTGCTCGATGGCGGTCCGCCGTCGACCTCGCCATTGAAGCTGGCCGACCTGCCGTACTTCAAGGGCGCGAAGGCCAACGATCCGTTGGTGTTTCCGGCGAACTCGCCAAGTCTGCTGGCGAAATTCCCGCCGACGCTCTTGATCACTGGCACCCGCGATTTCACCATGAGTTCCGAAATCCAGAGCCAGCGCCTGTTGTCCAAGGCCGGCGTCGATGCGGAACTGCACGTCTGGGATGGCATGTGGCACTCGTTCTTCTCCGATCCTGAGATGCCGGAATCGAAAGAGGCTTATGCGGTGATGGTCGGATTCTTCGACAAGCACCTCGGCCGGTAAAACAACGGAACGCGCCGGCAAATGATTTCCGCCACGCTGCTCGCCGCGATGCAAAGCGTGAACGGCCTGCTCCAGGCCGGGGATTTCCGCGCTGCCTGCCAGCAGTTGGAAGCCATCGTCAAGGACCATCCGGATTACGCGGAAGCGCGCCGATTGCTCGGCGGCGCCAGATTGGCGTTGGGCGACGCAGCGGGTGCCGAGCAAACATTGCGTGAGGCGGCGGCGCTTGATCCGCCGTGGCCGCCGGTGTTGACGATGCTGGGCGAGTTGCTGCTCAACAGCGGCCGGGCCGGCGAGGCGGAACCTTTCCTGCTGCGCGCCGCGACCGGAAGTCCGGCGGATCCCCGCGCGGCGCTGGTGCTGGCGCGCTGGTGCAACGACCAGAAACGCCCGGCGCAGGCATTGGCGGTGTTGGCGCCATTCTGCAACGCGGGCAATGCCGTACCGGAACTGGCCGCGCAACACGTCCATGCGCTGGTGGCCCTCGGGCGCACGGACGAAGCGGTCGCGTTCTACCGGAACAGACTGGCGAGTGCGCCCGACGACATCGCGGCGGCGCACGGGTTGGCGATGGCCTTGCAGGCGTCGAACCGGCACGACGAGGCCGAACAGGTTGCCGGGCGCGCGCTCGCACGTGGGCATCGAAGCGTGGCGCTGCATTACACCCGCGCGCGCAGCCTGATCGCAATGGACGCCTTCGAGCGCGCCGAAGCAGCGTTGCGCGACTGCCTGCAACTGGAACCGCAGCACGCTGAAGCGCACAACGACCTGGCGCGACTGGTCTGGATGCGCACCGGCGACAGCGCGCAGGCCACCGCAGAACTCGATCGCGCACTGCGAACGTTTTCCGGCAACGACGCCTTGTGGGCGGCCAAGGCCGCCGTGCTGCAGGGCGCGGGCGATCCGCGCGCGGCCTACGCCTGCCTTGCCCCGCGCATCGAACGCGCGCACCCACCGCCGGCGCTGCTGGTGCGCGCGGGTCTTGCCGCGCTGGAATTCGATCCGTCGGTTGCACTGCGCCTGGCCGAGCGCGCATTGCGTGTGCTGCCCTCCGACGTGCCCGTGCGCAAGCTGCTGGTGGCCGCGCAATTGGGGGTGGGCGACGCGCGCGCCGCGCTGCCGGCGTGCGAAACGCTGCTGGGGGCCGAGCCCGACGATCAATACCTGATCGCGCTGCAGACGACCGCGTGGCGATTGCTGGGCGATGAACGCTACGCGCAGCTGTGCGATTACCAGCGCCTCGTGATCCCCTATTGGCTCGAAGCGCCGTCGCCGTGGCGGAGCCTGGACGATTTCCTCGCAGACCTGAAACGCAGCCTGGAAAAACTGCATGCGCGGCACCTGCATCCGCTGCTGTTCCAGTCGCTGCGCCACGGCACCGAGACGACCGAGGATCTGGTGCACAGCGACGATCCCGTGATCCGCGCGCTGTTCGAAGCCTTCGATGCGCCGATCCGCGACTACATCGCGCGCATGGGCGAGGGCGTCGACCCGCTGCGGCGCCGCAACCACGGCACGTACCGGTTCAACGGCAGTTGGTCGGTGCGGCTGCGTGCGCAGGGATTCCACCACAACCACGTGCATCCGCGCGGCTGGATTTCCTCGGCTTGCTACATCGACCTGCCCGAAGTCGTGGCGGATGCGCGGTCGCGCGAAGGCGTGCTGACGTTCGCCGAGCCCGGCATCCTCACCACGCCGGCACTGCACGCGGAACACGAGGTTCGTCCGGAAGCGGGGATGCTGGTGCTGTTTCCATCCTACTTCTGGCACGGCACGGTGCCGTTCTCGGGCGAACGGACGCGGCTCACCGTGGCGTTCGATGCGGTGCCCGGACCGGCCGCCTGATGGTCATTCCGCTTTCGCGGCGCGCCACTCGATGGTGATCGGATCGCGGATCGAATGCGCGGGAACCTGGACGGTCGCGGTGGCGCTCGCGGCGTCCCAGTTCCAGTACGCGACGTTCGCGCCATCCAGCGATACCGAAACCGGCCGCTCGATCCCGTGGATTTGCACGTCACAGGCGCGCCGCTGCACCTGGCCCTTGAAGGCGCCGCGGGTCGGTCCGATCACGATTGCATGGACGCCATCGCCCGCGCTGGTGTAGCGCATCGGCGTCAGCGCGTGATGCTCTTCGTAGTCCAGCGAAATACCATCGTCCTCATACAAGGTGAAGGCGCCGTTCGCCGTTCCGTACACGTTGACGATCAGGCGATCCAGCGGTTTCGCGTCCGACCATGCGAAGTCCGCGGGTTGCTCGGGAACGATCGCGCCGTCGCGCACGAACACCGGGGTCTGGTCCGCGGCGTAGTGGGCGGTGAACGACTTGCCGCCTTCGTAATGCTTGCCGTCGAAGAAGCCGATCCACTTTCCGGTCGGCAGGTACACCTTGCGATTGCCGTCGGCGCTGAACACCGGCGCGACCAGCATGGCATCGCCGAAAAAGTATTCGTATGGATGTTCGTAGGACGCTTCGGAGTCCGGATTCTCCAGATACAACGGGCGCAGGATCGGCAGGGATTGCGCGTGCGCGATCCAGGCATACGTGTAGGTGTAGGGAGTGAGTTGCGTGTGCAGCGTGAAGTATTTCCGCACCAGCGCCATGCCGCGCTCGCCGTAGATCCACGGCATGCGCAGATTGCCTTCGCGGGGGTTCTCGTGCGCGCTGTGCAGGCGCAGCAGCGGACTGAACGCGCCGAACTCGAGCCAGCGCGCGTACAGGTCGAAATCGATCTTCCCGCCGTGGAAACCGCCGATGTCGTGGCTGGTGTACGGGATCAGCACGTTGCCGCCGCGCACGCTGTAGGCGATCTCGTAGGCGAGCACCGGCCGTTCCGAATACGTGTCGCCAGTGAAGTAGGCCGGATAGCGTTCGCTGCCCCAGCCGCCGTAGCGGGAGAGGATGAAGCTGCGTTGTCCGGTTGCCTTCTGCGAGTCGTCGTAGAAAACGCGGTTGGTCCAGAGTTGCGGATTCAGTCCGGGCATCTCCGCGGCGCCGCTGCCGCCGTCCACCCACCAGAAGTCCACGCCCTGCCGCAGCAGCGGTTCGTGCAGGTCGCGCATGGAAACTTCCGCCTGCTGCTTGTCGGACAGGTCGAAATAGATGCGCCCGGGCGGCTTGACGTCACGAAGCGCGACCAGTCCGCGCAGGAAACCGCTGCCGTACTCGTTCGGCTGCATGCGCAGCGCGATCTCGATCGTTTGTCCGGCCTTCACGTACGCTGAAAGGTCGGCGAAGGTCAGGCGCCGCGGCCAGCGCACGTGGCTGTGCGCGATCTCGCGGCCATCGATGTAAAGCTGGTAATCCTTGCTTTGCTGACTCAGGTACAGGTAGAGATGCGGGGGCAAACGTGGAGGCAGGCGCACGCGTTTGCGGTACCACACGACGCCGGCGTAGTCCTTGTATCCCTGTTCCGCTGGCGGCGCATCCGTGCGGATGGGTTTCCACCCCGCGTCGTCGTAATCGGCCGCGAACCAATGGTCGCGAATGCCCTGGTCGCGCGGATCGGTGGCAAACACCCAGCCGCCGGACAAATCCAGATCGAACGAAGGCTTGGGCGGCAGCGGCTGCCCGAGCGCCTTCAGCACTTCCGGCGCGTGGCTGTCGCTGTGGGACAGGATGCTTTCACGGGTGTTCGCGTAGCCGGGGTGATCGTTCAGGGCCACCTTGATGCCGCGCGCGTGCAGCCATTGCAGGAACCGATCCGGATGCGGGATCAACGGGCTCCAGTCGTAGCCGCCTTGCCAACCGTAGTTGTGCCACGCGAAATCCAGCACCAGCACGTCCAGCGGGATGTGGTTGCGGCGAAAGCGCGTGACTTCGTCCTCGAGGTGTTGCGCGCCGTAATCCCGGAATGCCTGCGTCCGGGTTTCCGGATCGCCGGGAAAGTATTCGAAATTGAGGTCCGTGATCATCGGTCCCAGCACGTAACGCGGGATCATCGGGATCGGCCCGCACAATTCGGCGTACTCGGCCAGGACCTTCCGGAAATCATCGCGACCGTAGGCGAACAGGTACCAGTCCTGTCCGCCATCGGACTTACGCGGTTCGATCCATTGTTCCTGCGCGTTCCACAGCGGTGTCGTGCTGTCGTCGATGAATACGAAGCCGCTGCGGCTCAGCAAGCCGGGTTCGGCCTTGGGCAACAACACGTCGATGCCGGGAATGACGTCGTTGACGGGACTGTCGCGAACGTCGGCCGGCAGGTTCTTCGCGCTGACGTTGTCCAGCGAGTACGTGAGTCCGCCGAGGTTGCGGTGGTCGATTTCGCCCGGATGCCAGGCGCGTGTCTGGCCGTGGTCCTGCCAGCTCGCCGTGAGGTTGCCTGCCGTGAAGGCCCCCGATTGCAACCGGTAACGCAGCGTCATCGTGCTCGTGTGCACGACGAGCCAGCCGTTTTCCGTTTTTCGAGTTACGTCGACGCGCGGCCAGTCGCGCTTGACCACGACGGCCGTCGGGACGTCCGTGAAATTTCCGGAGGGCGAATATTCCATCCGGACCAGTGACGGCGTCAGGAACTCGAAGCGCGCATGGCCTGCGACGACTTCGGTGGTGCCTTGCGTCGCGGCGAGCGCGGCAAACGGCAAACCAATCCATGCGATCACCAACCATCGGCATGCGAGACGGGCGATCATGCGATGCCTCCGCTGTTTCGAAAATGCCGCGTGCCTTATGTTTTCGGCACCGCATTGAACGCGATCACGATCCGAGGCTGGTCGCTGTCGTGCGGCTCCACGTAGTGTTCCATCCAGCACGGGAACAGCACCAGCAATCCGGCTTCCGGCGTGAGCTGGATATCGCTGTAGCCGTTCGGCACCGCACCCTTGACGTAACCATGCACCACGCCGGGACGCGGGTCGCGGAACACGAAACGGCCGGAACCCGGCGGAACCTGCAGGTAGAACGAACCCGACAGCAGGCTGCCTTCGTGCACGTGCAGGAAGTTGAAGCCGCCGCGGTCGTGCAGGTTGACCCACGATTGCAGATCGAAGGGTACGCCGGCCACGCCCATCTCGCGCAGCGCGCTGGCGCAGCCCGCGCGCACCGCGTCGCGCAGGGGCGCGAACACGGGTTGTTCCAGCACCGCCATGTCTTCGCTGTTCCAGCCCTGACGGTTGGTGCGTCCCGCAGGTTTCGGGCTGGCAGCGCGCATCCGCAGCACCGTCGCGATCCACTCGTCCAGATGGCCGCGCAGGGAAGACAGGCGCGCCTGCCAGATGCGCGTCGCGAAAAGATCGTAAGCCTGCAGGACGGGCGCCGCCGCGCGAACGCCCGGTTGCGGTTGCGCGAACGTCACCGTTTTGTCGCCCGTGGTTGTCACGGCATCTCCCGTGGTTCAACATGGCTGGCAACGCAGATGCGATTTGCCGGAGCACAACGATGCCGAAGCGATATCCGTGGCTTGCCTGGCTGGCGTGCGGCCTGTTGCTGGCCGTCGGCAACGTGGCATCGGCGCGCCCGCCGCCGCCGCAAGCGTGGCAAGCGGACATCGACCGGCTCATCGCGGATGATAGCGCGCGCCCGCCGCCGCAACACGGGGTCGTGTTCACGGGCAGCTCGTCGATCCGGATGTGGACGACACTGGCTGCGGATTTCCCCGGCGTGCCGGTGATCAACCGCGGCTTCGGCGGTTCGGTGATCGCGGACAGCACGTATTACGCAGACCGGGTCGTCATTCCATGCCATCCGCGCGTGATCGTGATGTACGCGGGCGACAACGACATCGCCGAAGGCGACACGCCGCGCCAGGTGCTCGCCGAGTTCAAGGCGTTCGTCGCGCGCGTGCGCCGCGGGTTGCCGGACGTGGCCATCGTGTACGTTTCGATCAAGCCCAGCCTCGCCCGCGCCGCGCTGTGGCCGCAGATGCGCGAGGCCAATCGCCTGATCGCCGAATGGGCGCGCACGCAATCCCGCATCGCGTTCGTGGATGTCGCATCGAAGATGCTGGATGCGCACGGCCGGCCGCGCGCCGCGTTGTTCCGCGAGGACGGCCTGCACATGACGCCGGCCGGTTACGCGGTCTGGATCGAGGCGTTGAAGCCGGTGCTCGCGCGCGACGGTTTCAAGGCGGAGCCGTGACGGACGGGCTTGCCGGCGTGGACGGCAAGGCCGCACGGGCCGGCGTTCGCAGCACGATCCGGGTGATTTCGGACGGACGCCCAAGGCGGATTGCCAGCCCGTTCCACAAACCGGCGCCGTTGCTGACGTAGAGCTGCATGCGGCCGACCTGGTACAGGCCGGACAGGAAGCCGTGGTTGGCCCAGCGGGTCAGCAGGTCCGGTCCGCGGATCTGGCCGCCATGCGTGTGGCCGGCCAACTCCAGCGCGACGCCCGCGCGCGCACTCGCGACCGCGTTGCCGGGGCGGTGGCTCAGCAGGATCACCGGCACGCCGCGCGGAATGCCGCGCAGGGCTGCCTGCAAGTCGGGACCCGGCTGGCCGAACCTCGTCGCCGCGGGATCGGTGATGCCCGCCACGGCGAGCGTCTGGCCATCGCGCCGGATCAGCACGTGCGCATTCTGCAGCATGGGCAGGCCCAGTTCGTGGAACGCGGCCATCCATCCCGGGAAATCGACGTAATACTCGTGGTTGCCGGGAACGGCCAGCACCCCGTCGCGCGCATGCAGATCGCGCAGGGGCCGCACGTCGGTCGTGCGCGCCGCGGGCGTGCCATCCTGCAGGTCCCCGGTGATCACGATCAGGTCCGGGTGCAGGGCGTCGGTTTTCGCAACCACCGCCGCGATCCACGCCGCCGGAAACAATCGGCTGGCGTGCAGGTCCGAAAGCTGCACGATGCGGTAGCCGTCGAACGCGACGGGCAACCCCTGCACTTCGATGTCGACCGTTTTCACCGCGGGCAGCTTGACTGCCTGCCACACCCCCCAGGCGGACAACACTGCCGCGAGTACGCCGATCGACACCGACAGCTTCGCGCTCGCGAGCATGCGACGGCCGGCGCGCCGCGCGAACAGCCACGTCGATCCGCCCAGCAGGTCGCGCAGCACCAGCAGCATGGCCAGCAGCAGGAAGGCGCCGAATGCCCAGGACAGGACGATCAGCAGCGGGCGCGGCAGTTCGGCGGAGGCCAGCGAGCCGAAGAAACGACCGGTCACCGAGTGGTATTCGGCGGCCAGCAGCAGGACCAGGGCCGCGACGATACGGGCCGGTTTGCCGGTCGGCAGCTTGCGCGCCCAGCGCCACGCGACGTACAGCCAGATGATCCCGGCGGCCAGCGGCAGCGCGAGGCCCATCGCGGTGTCAACCCAGCACCTTGCCGGGATTCATGATGCCCTGCGGGTCGAGCGCCGCCTTGATCCGATGCATCAGCGCCATTTCCACTGGATCCTTGTAGCGGGGCAACACATCGCGCTTGAGCTGGCCGATGCCGTGTTCGGCGCTGATCGAACCGCCCGCCGCGTGCACGCGGTCGTGCACCAACGCGTACACCTCTTCCTGCCGCGACAGCAAACGCTCCTCGCTCCAGTCTGCGCCGCGCGCCACGTTGTAGTGCAGGTTGCCGTCGCCGAGGTGGCCGAAGATCACGTGCACGATCCCCGGAAACGCCTCGTCCAGCGCCGCGTTGGTGCCCTCGACGAATTCCGCCATCCGCGACACCGGGATCGACACGTCGTGCTTGATGCTCTTGCCGGTTTCCTTTTCCGCGAGCGGGATGCTTTCGCGCAGGTGCCACAGTGCCTGGCTTTGCGCGAGCGAACCCGCGATCACGGCGTCCGCGACGCAGCCGGCCTCGATCGCCTCGCCGAGCACGCTCTCGAAGCGCTCGTGCGCGTGGGCTTCGGATTCGCTGTCGGACAATTCCAGCAGCGCATACCATGGCAGTTCGGCCGGAGCGCCGTCGAAGGGCAGGCGCTGTTGCGGGAAATGGCGCGTCACCATCTGCAGGCAGTTGCCGGCCATCAATTCGAAGCCGGTCAGCGCGGCGCCGAAGCCGGTGCGTGCGCGCGCCAGCATCGCGATCGCGGCCTCGATCGAATCCAGCGCCAGCAGCGCGGTGCAGCGCGCCACCGGCAACGGATACAGCTTCAGGGTCGCCGCGGTGATCACGCCCAGCGTGCCTTCGCTGCCGATGAAAAGATCGCGCAGGTCGTAGCCGGTGTTGTCCTTGCGCAGACCGCGCAGGCCGCGCCACACGTTGCCTTGCGCGGTGACGATTTCCAGCCCCAGGGTCAGCTCGCGCATGTTGCCGTAGCGCAGCACCTGGGTGCCGCCCGCGTTGGTGGCGAGGTTGCCGCCGATCGTGCAACTGCCCTCGGCGGCGAGGCTGAGCGGAAACAGCCGGCCGGCTTCGCGCGCGGCCTGTTGCACGTTCTGCAGGATGCAGCCGGTTTCGACTTCCATGGTGTCGTTGTCGGCGTCGATCCCGCGCACGCGGTTCATGCGTTGCAGCGACAGGATCACGGCACGGCCCGAAGCGTCGGGCGTCGCGCCGCCGCACAGGCCGGTGTTGCCGCCCTGCGGGACCACGGGGATTCCCGCCTGCGCGCAATGGCGCACGATCGCGGCGACTTCGTCGGTCGAGCCGGGACGCGCCACTGCCAGCGCGCGCCCGCGGTAACGTTCGCGCCAGTCCGTCTCGTACGCCTGCGCGTCCGCGCCGGTCAGCACGTTCGACGCGCCGACGATCGAGCGCATGACCTCAAGATGATCCATGGTTCGCGAATCCCGTGTGCGTGCAACGGATGATTGTAAGCGGCGGGATGCGTGGCTGCCTTCAGGGTTTCGACAGCTCCTGCCGCAACCAGTCCGCCAGAACCGCGAAGCGGGGATCGGCCGACGCCTTGGGCGCGCACAGCACCCAGCGCGCACGCGTGGCGCGAAAGCCCCAGGGCGCGAGCAGGCGCCCGGCGGCGATGTCGTCGGCCACCAGCGGCTGCGGCGCGATCGCGACGCCGAGTCCGGACACCGCGGCTTCCAGCATGTAATACAGGTGCTCGAAGGCCTGGCCGTAATGCAGTTTGCCGACAGCGAAGCGTTGCGCGCGCGCCCACGCCGGCCACGCCTGCGGACGCGACGCGGTGTGCAGCAACGCTTCCCCGGCAAGGGCGGACGGACTCGCCTTGCGCAACGCGGCGCTGCGCGGATGCCGCGGACTGAACACCGGGCCAATCCGCTCCGGCACCAATTCCCGCGCCTGCCAAGCCTTCGGCCACGGCGGTTCGGCCAGCAACAGGGCGGCGGCAAGACCGGGCATGCCGGCGGCCGGCAGCGTATCGATGACGGACAGGTTCAGGTGCAACGCCGGCAGGTCGCGGCGCATGCGCGCGAGGCGCGGGATCACCCAGCGCGCCAGCACGCTGCCGGAACAGCCGAGCACGAACGGCGCCTGGCTCGATCCGCGGCGCAGTTCGCTGCAGCACTGGCGCAATTGCTCGAACGCGTGGCCGGCTCCGTCGCGCAGGCGCCGGCCCGCGACCGTCAGCGCCAGCCCGCGGCCTTCGCGGGTGAACAGGGCCGTTCCGAGCTCGGCTTCCAGTGAGCGGATGTGCCGGCTTACCGCACCATGCGTGACGTGCAATTCGGCAGCGGCGCGGCTCGCGCTTTCCAGGCGCGCCGCGGCTTCGAAGGCACGCAGCGCGTTCAGCGAGGGCAGTTCGCGGGGCATGGGATACGTGAGTTTTCCTGACAGGTTGCGGCGATCTTATCGCTTTTGCGCGGCGCGGCGTTGCGCTAGGGTGGCCGCGACATCTGGCAGGCTCCCGAGGGGTCACGACGACAACGCCCATGATCGACGACTACCACGCATGGCCCGACGCCCACGGCCGCTTCGGTCCCTATGGCGGCACCTTCGTCGCGGAGACGCTGATCGCGCCGCTGGAGGAACTGAAGGCCGCGTACACGCGCCTGCGCGACGATCCGGCGTTCCAGTGGGAGTTCGCCGAGGACCTGAAGCATTACGTCGGGCGGCCGTCGCCGATCTACCACGCCAAACGGTTGTCGGAAAAGATCGGCGGCGCGCAGATCCTGCTGAAGCGCGAGGATCTCAACCACACCGGCGCGCACAAGATCAACAACACCATCGGGCAGGCGCTGGTCGCGCGCGCGATGGGCAAGCGACGGATCATCGCCGAGACCGGCGCGGGCCAGCACGGCGTCGCCACCGCCACCGTGTGCGCGCGCTTCGGGATGAAGTGCGCGGTGTATATGGGCGCGGTCGACATCGAACGCCAGAAGATCAACGTGTACCGGATGAAGCTGCTGGGCGCCGAAGTCATCCCGGTGACCTCCGGTTCGCAGACGCTGAAGGACGCCTTGAACGAAGCGCTGCGCGACTGGGTCACCAACGTCGCCGACACGTTCTACATTATAGGCACGGTCGCAGGGCCGCATCCGTATCCGATGATGGTGCGCGACTTCAACGCGGTGGTGGGACGCGAGGCGCGCGCGCAGATGCTGGAACGGTTCGGGCGCCTGCCGGATGTGTTGACGGCGTGCGTGGGCGGCGGCTCCAACGCGATCGGCTTGTTCCACGCCTTCCTCAACGATCGCAGCGTGCGCATCGTGGGCGCGGAAGCCGCGGGCGAGGGCATCGCGACGGGGCATCATGCGGCCTCGCTGGCGGCCGGCCGCCCCGGCGTGCTGCACGGCAATCGCACTTACGTGCTGTGCGACGACGACGGCCAGATCACCGAAACGCATTCGGTGTCGGCGGGGCTGGATTATCCGGGCGTCGGCCCGGAGCATGCGTTCCTGAAGGACACCGGCCGCGCGGAATACGTGGGCGTGACCGACGACGAAGCCCTGGCCGCATTCCACCTGCTGTGCGAAACCGAGGGCATCCTGCCGGCGCTGGAATCCAGCCACGCGGTCGCGCAGGCGATCAAGCTGGCGCGCGAACTGCCCCAGGACAGGCTGATCCTGTGCAACCTGTCCGGGCGCGGCGACAAGGACGTGCACACGATCGCCAAGCGGGAGCACATCGAACTATGAGCTGCCGTATCGAAGAGCGATTTGCGGCGATGCGCGCGCAGCGCCGCACCGCGCTGATCCCGTTCATCACCGCGGGTGATCCCTTGCCAGCCGCGACGGTGGACGTGATGCACGCGCTGGTCGAAGGCGGCGCCGACCTGATCGAACTCGGCATGCCGTTCTCCGATCCGATGGCCGACGGGCCGGTGATCCAGCACGCCGACGAGCGTGCGTTGCGCAACAAGGTCGGCATCGCGGACATCCTGGGCTGGGTGCGCGAGTTCCGCGCTTCCGACGCGGATACGCCCATCGTGCTGATGGGCTATCTGAACCCGATCGCGGTCCACGGCATCGAATGCTTCGCGCAGGCAGCAGTGGACGCCGGCGTGGACGGCGTGCTCGTCGTCGATTGTCCGATCGAGGAAGACGCAACCCTGCAACCGCTGCGCGACGCCGGCCTCGCGCGCATCCTGCTGGCCGCGCCGACCACGTCGGACGCGCGGCTCGCGCAAGCCATCGACACGGCGGAAGGCTATCTCTATTACGTGTCGTTTGCCGGCATCACCGGTGCGGCGAAATTGTCGGCGGAAGCCATCCGTGCGCGCGTCACGGACATGCGCGAACGCGCGCGCGTGCCGGTCGCGGTTGGCTTCGGGATCAAGGACGCGGCCAGCGCGCAAGCGGTCGCGGCCTTCGCGGATGCGGTGGTGATCGGTTCGGCGTTGGTGGCGACGCTGGCCGGGGCGCCGGATCGCGAACAGGCGTGCGCCCGCGCCAGGGCCTTCCTGGCACCGATCCGCGCAGCGCTTGACGCCTGACGCCGGGACGGCGAAACCCGCGCGGTGTATCCTAAGCAGTCGGAATCACCGCAGGAATCCCTCGTGTCCTGGCTGCAGAAACTGACCACGCCCAAGATCCGTACCGAAGGCGCGCCCGCCCGCGGCAAGGTGCCCGAAGGCGTGTGGGAAAAGTGCGCGGGCTGCGGGATCGGCCTGTACCGGCCGGAACTCGAACGCAACCTGATGGTATGTCCGAAATGCGGCCACCACCATCCGATCGGCGCGCGCGCGCGCCTGGCGTCGTTCCTCGACGAGGGCGGCGATGAACTGGACGCGAGCCTGGGTCCGGTCGATGCGCTGAAGTTCAAGGACTCCAAGCGGTACCGCGACCGCATCCTCGCGGCCCAGAAGGCCACCGGGGAGAAGGACGCGCTGGTGACGGTGAAGGGCACGCTCAAGGGCATGCCGACGATCGCCTGCGCGTTCGAGTTTTCCTACATGGGCGGCTCGATGGGTTCGGTGGTGGGCGAAAAATTCACCCGCGCCGCTGAAGCCGCGCTGCGCGACAGGATTCCGCTGGTGTGCTTCACCGCGACCGGCGGCGCGCGCATGCAGGAAGGCCTGCAATCGCTGATGCAGATGGCCAAGACCTCGGCCGCGCTGGCGCGCCTGCGCGACGCGCACCTACCGTACATCGTGGTGCTCACCCACCCGACCACCGGTGGCGTGTCCGCCAGCCTCGCGATGCTGGGCGACATCCAGATCGCCGAACCCAAGGCGCTGATCGGTTTCGCCGGCCCGCGCGTGATCGAGCAGACCGTGCGCGAAACCCTGCCGGAAGGCTTCCAGCGCTCCGAGTTCCTGCTGGAACACGGAGCGATCGACATGATTTGCGACCGCCGCGAGCTGCGCGACCGCGTCGCCGATCTGCTGGCGATCCTGACGCATCGCGCGAAGGTGGCATAACAATTGCGCCTGCTTCTTGATGGCGGTGAAGTATCGCCGTCCATGACTTTTTCCGCGCCCGGGAGGCGCGCGGAAAAAGACACGGATGTCGCAGCGCATTGTGCGAGGCGCCGCGCGCCATGAAAACCCTAAGCGAGTGGCTGGCCTACCAGCAACAAATCCACGCGCGCGGCATCGACATGGGCCTCGATCGCGTGCGCGCGGTGTGGCAGCGCACGGGCGCGCCGCGGCCCGCGCCGACAGTGATCACGGTCGGCGGCACCAACGGCAAGGGTTCGACCGTGGCGTTTCTGGAAGCGATGTTGCGCGCGAGCGGGATGCGCGTCGGCACGTACAGTTCGCCGCACATCCTGCGCTACAACGAGCGGGTGCGTGTCGATGGCGAGGAGGCCGATGATGCGGCGTTGGTCGCTGCCTTCGAGCGCATCGAAGCGGCGCGGGGGGATGTCACGCTGACCTATTTCGAATTCGGCACGCTGGCGGCGTTCGAGATTTTCGCGCGTGCGAACCTCGATGTCGCGCTGCTGGAAGTCGGGCTGGGCGGCCGGCTGGACGCGGTGAACGTCATTGATGCCGATTGCGCGGTGGTGGTCACGGTCGACCTCGACCACATGGAATACCTCGGCCCCGACCGCGAAGCGATCGGTCGCGAGAAGGCCGGCATTTTCCGTGCGAACCGTCCCGCGATCATCGGCGAAACCGATCCGCCGCAGTCGCTGCTGGATCATGCGCGGACAATCGGCGCGCGTGTGGAAGTGCTGGGTCGCGATTTCGGATGGTCGCCGCAGATCGACGCATTGGAATGGTGGCACCGCGATCCCGCGCAACCGCGCTACGTGGCGCCGGCCGAGGGTTCATCCGGAATCGTGTTGCACGGCGAACTGGCGCTGGAAGGCGCGTTCCAGTACCGCAATGCCGCGACCGCGGTCGCGGCGCTGCACGCGCTGGGCGGGCGCATGCGCTGGCGCGCGGACGCGATCGAGAAGGGCAGGCACGAGACGCATGGGCAACTGCTTCTCGCCGGCCGCCTGCAGCATCTCGGGACGAATCCGGATCTCGTGGTCGATGTCGGCCACAATCCGCAGGCCGCGCGCGAACTCGCGCACTGGCTGGACCGGCATCCGGTTGCGGGCGTGACGCGCGCGGTGTTCGGCGCGCTCGCCGACAAGGACATCGAGGGCGTGGCGGGCGCATTGGCCGCGCGCATCGACCATTGGTACCTGGCCGGCGTGGCCGACGAGTCGCCGCGCGGCGAAACCGTTGCGCGCCTCGCCGCGCGCGTGCGCGCGGTGTTGCCGGGTGCGGCGCTGCGCGAGTATCCCGGCATTCCCGCCGCGCTGGCGGCCGCGCGTGCGGACGCCGGTCCCGGTGACCGGATCCTTGCGTTCGGCAGCTTTCACGTGGTGGCGCCGGTGCTGCGGGAAACCACCCGGCTATAATTCCCGGCGTTCGCCATTTCGCGTTCGAGCCGACGCGACTGCTTCGCGCGGCTCGGCGCTCACACCGGTTCATTGCATGGTGCGGCAATCATGGATTCAGGTTTGAAGAAGCGCTTGCTCGGCGCGGCCGTGCTGATCGCATTGGCGGTGATCTTCGTTCCGATGCTGCTGCCGAGTCATTCCGACTCCGGGCAGCAGTCGGTCAGCGTGAAGATCCCGCCCGAACCCAGCGGCGAGATGCAGACGCGTGTCCTCAAGGTCGGCCCCGACGCTGCCAGCGCGGGTTCCAGCACCGCTGCCGCCGTCAATGATCCCGACCACGTCGCCACGCTCGATCTGAGCAAGAACCCGCCTCAACCGCTGGCGACGCTGCCGACCGGGGCCACCCAGGCGCCGGTGGCATCCGCGCCCGCTTCCGCGCCGGCGGCGAGTGCTCCGTCGTCATCGACTGCAGTGGTCGATGTGGCGCCGACCACGACTCCGCCGCCGGCCGTGCCCGCGAAGGCGCCCGTCACCTCGGCAAAACCCGAGCCGTCGTCGAAGCCCGAGCCGATCGCAGGCGGTCCGGGCGCCGCGGCCGGTGCGCTCTACACGGTCAACCTCGGCATCTATTCGGATCGCGCGCACGCGGAAAAACTGGTGGCGAACGCGAAGCAGCACGGCTTCACCGCCCTGGCGACGCCGGAAACCTTCAAGGGCAAGTCGGTGCTGCGGGTGCGCGTCGGGCCGTTCGCCAGCCGCGCGCAGGCCGAAGCGGCGCGCCTGAAGCTCAAGGACTTCGAACGGGTATCGATGACGGTCGAGTCGGGTGCCGTGAACCAGGCCGGCGACGCGCCGGCCTCCGCGGTCGCGGCCGGCCAGCCGGGCGGGTGGGCGGTGCAACTGGCCGCGTTCGGCACCGAGGACGCGGCCAACAAGTTGCGCGACCGCCTGCGCGGCCAGGGATTCGACGGCTACGTCGACAGCGTGAGCACGTCCGGGGGCAAGCTGTGGCGCGTGCGCGCCGGCCCCTACGCATCGCGCGAAACGGCTGCCGCCACGCGCGAACAGATTGCGCAGAAGCTGAAGATCAAGGGCAATATCGTCGCCCGGGATTGAAACCGCTGTCGAGCGCAATCTGCTTTCGCTCGCGGCGGTTCTTCAGCGGGTTCCATACGGGAAAGCAGTGGCCATGAACGCCGCCGACATCGCCATCCTCGCGGTCCTCGCGCTGTCGATGCTGTTCGGGCTGCTGCGCGGTTTCGTCAGCGAAGTCCTGTCGCTGGCGTGCTGGGTGGCCGCGTTCTGGGCTGCGTGGATGTTCGGCGACCGGATCGCGGCGTTCTACGGCGCATGGGTGCATGAACCGACGGCCCGTCTGATCGCCGGATACGTCACCTGTTTCCTCGGCGTGCTCGTCATCGGCGCCCTGATCGGCTGGGCGATGCGCAAGCTGATGGACGGCGGCGGCCTGCGTGGCGGCGACCGTTTCCTCGGCATGCTGTTCGGGCTTGCGCGTGGCATGGTGCTGGTGACTTTCGTGGTGCTGATGCTGGGCTTCACCGCCTTGCCGCGTGAGGCCGCGTGGTGGCGCCAGTCCGTGCTGCTGCCGCCATTCGAAAACGGTGCGGGCTGGGTCGCGCAGGCGCTGCCGCCGGAGGTGACGCATTATCTGGAAATCGGCGGCAAGACCTTGCCTGCGCTGTCGCAGGTCCCCATATCGGCGGTGGAAGCGGCGGCGCGGCATCTGGCCCATCCGGGTGCATCCGGAACGATGGCGCCACCCGCCGCGGCGACAACGGGACGTGCGGCCGGACACGGCCCCGGCCGCGATGATGTGGGACAATAGTGCCGTTGAAGCAAGATCAAAGGCGCTGGATTCCCGCCGGTGCGGGAATGACGTAACAAGGGCGCAGGTCGTCACGCCTCAGCCCCCTTGAGTCAAGGGGGCGATCAAGTCCGCGCTCTTGCTGCATGCGGACTTGATGGGAGTTGTGGAAGCATGACCCCGTTTGGTCGAAGCGCAATGTTCGGGCTCTTCAAGGCATAACGTTCAATGTGCGGAATCATCGGCATCGTCGGCAAGAACGAAGTCGCCACCGCGTTGTATGACGCGCTGACGGTGTTGCAGCACCGTGGCCAGGACGCCGCCGGCATTGCGACCTACGATGGCCGCAAGCTGCACATGGTGCGTGGGCCGGGGCTGGTGCGCGACGTGTTCCACACGCGCGACATGCAGGAATTGCGCGGTCATGCGGGCATCGGCCACTGTCGCTATCCCACCGCCGGGGCGGAGGGCTCCGAAGAGGCCCAGCCGTTCTACGTGAACTCGCCCTACGGCATCGCGTTCGCGCACAACGGCAACCTCATCAACACCGAATCGCTCAGGCGCGAGATGTTCGAGAACGATCGCCGCCACATCAACACCGATTCCGATTCGGAAATCCTGCTCAACATCCTCGCGCACGAACTGCAGATCCAGGAACGCCACGCGCTGACGGCCGACGAACTGTTCAAGGCGGTGGCGGCGGTGCACGCGCGCGCCAAGGGCGGCTACGCCTGCGTCGCGCTGATACTCGGCTACGGCCTGCTGGCGTTCCGCGATCCGCACGGCATCCGCCCGCTGGTGCTGGGCGAGCGCGACACGCCGGAGGGCAAGGAATACGCCTGCGCGTCGGAATCGGTCGCGTTCGACATCCTGGGCTTCAGGCGCGTGCGCGACGTCGCGCCCGGCGAAGCGGTGTTCATCGGCCTCGACGGCAAGCTGTCCGCGCGCCGCTGCGCGGAAGGCGCGGTGCACTCGCCGTGCATCTTCGAGTACGTCTATCTGGCGCGGCCCGACTCGATGATCGAGGACGTGTCGGTGTACAAGGCGCGCCTGCGGATGGGCGAGAAACTGGCCGCGAAGATATTGCGCGAGCGTCCCGACCACGACATCGACGCGGTGATCCCGATTCCCGACACCTCGCGCACCGCGGGCTCGACGCTGGCTGCGGCGCTGGGCGTGCCGTTCCGCGAAGGCTTCGTCAAGAACCGCTACATCGGCCGCACCTTCATCATGCCGGGGCAGGGCCAGCGCGTGCGCTCGGTGCGCCGCAAGCTCAACCCGATCCCGCTGGAATTCCGCAACAAGAACGTGCTGCTGGTGGACGACTCCATCGTGCGTGGTACCACCTCGCGGCAGATCGTGCAGATGGCGCGCGAGGCCGGCGCGAAGAAGGTGTACTTCGCCTCCGCGGCGCCGCCAGTGCGTTATCCCAACGTGTACGGCATCGACATGCCGGCGCCGGCGGAATTGGTCGCGCACAACCGCACGGTCGAGGAAATCCGCCAAACCATCGGCGCCGACTGGCTGGTCTATCAGGATCTGCAGGACCTGATCGATGCGGTCGCCGAGGGCAACGACAAGCTCAGGCACTTCGACGATTCTTGTTTTTCCGGGAATTACGTGACCGGCGTCGATACCGAATACCTGCGCCAACTCGAGTTCGCGCGCTCGGACGAGGCCAAGGCGCAGCGAAGGAGTGCGTAAGCTCACCTCGTCCCGGCCGCGGGTGGGCGGGGATGACGACAACCGGGGAATGGATCATGCCGCGTCGCCTGATCGCACTGTTCGATGGCACCTGGAACAAGGTGAAGACCCACACCAACGTGGAGCGCTTCTGGCGGCTGGTCGCAACCGCGGACGCCGCGGGCAACCAGCAAGTCTGCAAGTACGTGGCCGGCGTGGGCGTCGCCCCCGGCATGGAACACCTGCTGGGCGGCGCGTTCGGGCTGGGCCTCTCCGACAACGTCAAGGAAGGCTTCCAGTGGCTGTCGCAGCAGTGGCGAACCGGTGATGAAATCTGGCTGTTCGGCTTCAGCCGCGGCGCCTACACCGCGCGCAGCCTCGGCGGCCTGATCCGCAAGTGCGGACTGCTGAAACCGGATGCCAAGGGTGGCGTGGCCACGGCGGACGTGGACAATGCCTATGCGCTGTACCGCAACGACCTGCATCCCGACGATCCGCAGATGGTCGCGTTCCGCGCGGCGCATTCGCGCGAAGTGCAGATCCGCTTCATCGGCGTGTGGGACACCGTCGGCGCGCTGGGCATTCCCGGCGTGGCGTCGTGGTTTCCGTTCTCGCGCAGCCGCTACAGTTTCCACGACACCGAACTCAGCAAGATCGTGCAGTACGCGTATCAGGCGCTGGCGCTGGACGAGCACCGCGCGGACTTCGCGCCGACCAAGTGGACGCGGCCCGCGGCCTCGCTGGCGCCCGGTGAGTCGCCGACCGCGTGGAAACCCGAACAGGTCGAGGTCGAGCAGCGCTGGTTCGCGGGCGCGCATTCCGACATCGGCGGCGGCGAGAAAACCGACGGCGCGGGGCACAGTCCCGACACCTTGCCGGAAATCGCGCTCGCCTGGATGCAGGCCAAGGCCGCGGGCGCCGGCCTCGCGTTCAAGGAAACGTACATGCCGGCGCCGGGCGCCGAACTCGGCGTGCCCAACAACTCGTACGCCGATTTCATGGCCGGCGTGTACCGGTGGTTCAAGCCGCCGTTCGAGCGCGTGCTGGGCGGCGGCGTCAACGAGACCATCGATTCCTCGGTGTGGATGAAGTGGTCCGCGCAATCCGTGTACCGCCCGCCGTCGATCGAGACCGCGATGCAGGCGGGCCTGATCGACCTTGGATCGAGCCGGGTGGCATGAGCCGGTTATTCGATACGCTGTTCGAAGCGGCGAAGCAGTGCGTCGATTGCGCGACGCCGGAAGACAAGGTTGCGTTGACCCGGCACGCGTTCGAGGCATGGCGTGCAGGAAAACTCGCGCTCGACGATGACGGCGTCCGGCCCGCGCCGATCGGCGCGCCCGGCCGTCCCGCCAGGCCGCGGCTCGTGATGCCGCGCGACGTGCCGCAGCGCGGGCTCGGCAGCGACGAAGGCCGCGCGGCGCTGGTGCACGCGGTGGCGCACATCGAGTTCAACGCGATCAACCTCGCGTGGGATGCGGTCTACCGTTTCCGCGGCATGCCCGACGATTACTACGGAGACTGGGTTTCCGTCGCGCACGACGAGGCGCGCCACTTCACGCTGCTGTCAGCGCGGCTCGCGCAGCTCGGCCACGCCTACGGTGACTTCGACGCCCACAACGGCCTGTGGGAAATGGCGGTGAAGACCGCCGATTCCTGTCGCGCCCGCATGGCGCTGGTGCCGCGCGTGCTGGAAGCGCGCGGGCTGGACGTGACGCCCGGCATGATCGCGCGCCTGCGCGCGGTGGGCGACGACGCCACCGCCGACATTCTTGAAGTGATCCTGCGCGAGGAAGTGCCGCACGTCGCCGCCGGCACCCGCTGGTTCCGCTGGTGCTGCGAACGCGAAGGCCGCAATCCCGACGCGGCCTTCGCCGAACTGTTGCGCACATACGTGCCGAACGGCCTGCGCGGTCCATTCAACCTCGATGCGCGCCGCGCCGCCGGTTTCGGCGACGCGGAGCTTTCGCGGCTTGTCAGCGCCTGAATCCGATCAATTGCCCGTCGGTTGCACCGGCGGCGGTGCGGGCAGCACCAGCTTCAGGTACGGCGCGGGGGCATTTTGTCCGGGCGCCACCCAAGCGTGCGCGGGCTGGCCCGCTGGACCGAGCGCGTGGATGTACGCGTAGATGTCGGTGAGATCCTTGTCCGACAGATAGCGAAACGTCCAGAACGGCATCGCCGGCCGCGATTTCAGCGAGCGCAACTTGGCGATCCATTCCTTTGCCGTCAGTTTCTGCACATACAGGCGCAGGTTCGGCGGGTAGGTCGTGCCCCACGGTCCCTGGAAATTCATCCCGCCGCCGGTCAGCAGCATGTCCTTCGGCGCTTGTCCGCCGTGTTCCGCCCAACCGGGCGTGTGGCAGTCCTGGCATCCGCCGTAGTTCACCAGGAATTCGCCGCGCTTGATGGATTTGCTCGATGCGTGCGTGTCGTGCGCGTATGCCGGTGCAGTCAGCAGGATGCCGACCACACAGGCCAGTATTGCCTTGATCATGACTTTCCCTCCAGAGCTTGCGGTTGCTGAGGATGGCAACCGCGGCGGGAGTATTGGCCGGGCGCGCGGGCGGCGCAAGTGCCGCCGCGGGTGTACGCTCAGCGTTTGACTGTCGGCCGGAGGGGCGCCATGTCGATGCGGAAGATCCTGATTGCGCTGGCGGCATCGGCCGTCGCGGCGCTGGCGTGCGCGGCGACGCCCGTGCAGCCGCCCGGCACGGAAGCGTCGGACGGCGTATATCTGCTGACGGCCGATCGCGTGTTCGATGCGCGCAGCGAAGCCGCACATGCGGGTTGGGCGGTGCTGGTCGAGGGCGGCAAGATCGCCGCGGTTGGTCCACGCGATGTGATCAAGGCGCCCGACGGTGCGAAGGAAATCGACCTGCCCGGCACCACCCTGCTGCCGGGCCTGATCGACGCGCACTCGCACATCTTCCTGCACCCGTACAACGAAACGCTGTGGAACGACCAGGTGCTGAAGGAGCCGCTGCCATATCGCACCATCGAGGCCGTCAACCACGTGCGCGACACCCTGATGGCGGGCTTCACCGCGCTGCGCGACCTCGGCACCGAGGGCGCGGGCTACGCCGACGTGCAGGTGCAGAAGGCGATCAACGACGGCTTGATTCCGGGGCCGCACTTGTTCGTCGCGACGCGCGCGACCGTGGCGAAGGATTGCTACGGCCCCGGCCCGATGGGCTTCCGCACCGACATGGTGATTCCGCAAGGCGGCATTCCCGTCGCGGGCGTGCCCGAAATGATCGCGGCGGTGCGCGACCAGGCCGGCCACGGCGCCGACTGGATCAAGATCTACGCCGACTACCACTGCGGCAAATCGCACGGTTCGGTGCCGACCTTCACGCAGGCGGAATTGAACGCGGGCGTGGAAGCCGCGCATTCATTGGGCCTGCCGGTGTCGGTGCATTCGACCACGGCCGAAGGCATGCGCCGTTCGATCCTTGCGGGCGTCGACACCATCGAGCACGGTTTCTACGGCACCAAGGAAGTATTCGAGATGATGGCCAAGCACCACGTCGCGTATTTGCCGACATTGGAAGCCGTGGTCGCGTACGCCGAATATTTCGATCACTGGAAGCCCGGCGATCCGCCCAACGATGAAATGAAAGCCTCGCAGAACGCGTTCAAGCTCGCGATGCAGGCCGGCGTCACCATCGGCTGCGGCAGCGACGTCGGCGTATTCAAGCACGGCACCAACTACAAGGAACTGGAGTGGATGGTGAAGGACGGCATGCGTCCCGCGCAGGCGCTGCTCGCCGCGACCGCCGTGGACGCAAAAATCCTGCGCCAGCAGGACAAGTTCGGCCAGCTACGCCCGGGACTCGACGCCGACATCATCGCGGTGCAGGGCGATCCCACGAAAGACATCACCGCGATCGAACACGTGCCGTTCGTGATGGAGGGCGGGGTGATTTACAAGCATCCGTAGGGCGGGTGAAAACCCGCCTCGTGAAGTTGCTGACGTCGGGATGCGCTGCGCTCCTCCCGACCTATGCGTGCTACGTGCCTTCGATCTTCACTCGTTTGTTCCTCTTGCGGTATTTTCGCTGATATTCGCGACGCTGTTTAGTGACCTCGTAAAGGATGATTCCGGAGGGGTGAGTTCAACTACGAAGTGCAACGCGTTTGAAGGATAGCTCGAACACTTGCTCTGGGGTTCGGTAGCCGAGTCTTTTTCTGGGACGTCGGTTGAGTTTGTCTTCGATCTGCTGGATCGCGTCGTCCGTGAACAGGCTGATGTCACAGCCCTTCGGGATGTACTGGCGAACCAGACCGTTGAGGTTTTCGTTGCAGCCGCGTTGCCACGATGCGTACGGCGTCGCGAAGTAGCTGTCGGCCCCGAGTCCGACATCCATGAGCCGGTGCTCGGCGAATTCGCTGCCGTTGTCCCAGGTGAGGGTATGCACGCAGGCGCGCACGGGATGCAGGACGCTCAGGACCGCCTCGGCCACGGCGGTGGCGGTGCCGTCGGACACCTTGCGCAAGCGCACCCAGCCGCTTTTGCGGTCCACCAGGGTAACGATACGGGCCGGACCCTTGCCGACGAGGGTGTCGCCCTCGAAGTCGCCGACGCGGCCGCGTCGCTCGACGATGGCGGGACGTTCGTGAATCCGCCGGCCGCCAAAGCGCTGGCGCTCCCGCGGGGTACCGCAGCGGTGACGTCGCCGTCGCTTGCGCCGGCGCAGGTGCTGCCACAGCGTGCCGCCGCGTTGACGATCCGCAGCGATGTGCTGGTAGATGCGTTCGATGCTGATGGCCACGTCGCCCGTGCCGGCAATCTGCTCAGGGCTCCAGTCTTCACGCAAGCGGGCTTCCACCTTCGCCCAGTCTTCCACACCAATGCGAGGCAGCGCACTTGCGGCGTGCCTGCGCTGCACCGCCTGGCGTTGTGCGTCGCGGTGATCGTACGCGCCCTTCGGGGTGGCATTGCGCCGCAGCTCGCGGCTGATCGTGCTGGGCGATCGTCGCAGTTCAAGCCCGATGTCCTCCAGCGTCCAGCCGCCGTTCCGCAACCACCGAATCTGGTAACGTTCCTCTTGGCTCAGGTGCGCGTAGCTCATGTGCAACTCCACTTGCCGGTGAAGGAGCGCAGGCTACCGCACCTGCGCCGCTTCGTTGGGTCAGGTGTTGCACTTCGGAATTGAATTCACCAGGTCGTTCCAAGATTCAGACTCTCGATCATCCCGAACATTGGAATGTTTACGCACATTTCGCTGTGCTCGACGGCAAGGTCGCTGATTCCGCGCGCCTCGTTGCCGAACCAAACAGCCAGCTTGTAATGGACCGTGAAATCAACTTCGTCAAGTGACGCGTTTCTTCTGCCTTTCACATGTGGCGATGTCACGATCGAAGCGAACCGGTTTTTCTCAAGATGTTCGATGCATAGTTCGGTGCTGTCGAAGCGTTTGACGAAGCTCCATCTGATTGCAGACACCGAAGTTCCGGAAAGAGACCGTTCCTCGCGCATTGCCTGCCAATCATCCGGCAGAGCTTTCCGAGGATCGACGATGTACGCTTTTTCGACGCCTAGCGCGTTGACGTTTCTGATTATCGTGCCGATGTTGCGGATGTCGCGTGGATCCTCAATGACGGCAATCAGGTTCTTGCACCTGAACGGCTTGATCCTGTCTGCGCGCAAACGAGCAGATGACTTTGCTTTTTGATTTTCGTCCACGCTATCCCCAGTCCGATCGGTTCAAAACACCGCAATCTTCCTACCTGAATGGGCCAGCCGCAAGCTGGCGTCCGCGCGCGTTCCCACTACCGAATCAACGACGGCGCCAGCAAATCCGCCACCCAATCCATGAAGGCACGCACGCGGCGGGGCAGGTTGCGGCGCTGCGGATACAGCAGGGTGACGGGCATTGGCTCGGCGGCGAATTGCGGCAAGACTTCGATGAAGCTGCCGTCGTCCAGCAGCGGCGCGACGCCGGTGCGTGGCGCCTGGATCAGGCCGAGTCCGGCGAGGCAGGCGCCGACGTAGGCTTCGGCGCTGTTGACGGTGACCGCGCCATGCATCGGGTGGGTGCGATAGCCGTCCTTCGTTGGATATTCGAAACCTGGCGGACGCGCACCCAAGGTCGTGACGTAATGCACCAGCCGGTGCGCGTCGAGGTCTTCCAGTTTTTTCGGCGTGCCGAAGCGTGCGATGTAGGCGGGACTGGCGCAGGTGACGACCGGCAACGCGCCGAGCCTGCGCGCGGCCAGCGTGCTGTCGTCGACCGTGCCGACGCGCAGCACGCAGTCGAAACCTTCGCGCACCACATCGACGATGCGGTCGGTGCCGCTGAGTTCGAGTTCGAGTTGCGGATGCTGGTCGAGAAATTCCGGCAGACGCGGCAACACGAAGTGGCGCGCGAGGCCGCTGGACATGTCCACGCGCAGGCGCCCGCGCAACGCATGGGCGCGCTGGAACATCGATTGCAATTCGTCCATGTCGTCCAGCAGATCCTTGCAGCGCTCGTAGAATGCCTGACCGTCGGCGGTCAGGTGCACGCGCCGCGTGGTCCGGTGCAGCAACTGCGTGCCGAGCGAGGTTTCCAGTTTGCGCACCGCGGTCGAGGCGCTGGCCTTGGGCAGACCCAAGCTGTCGGCGGCACGGGTGAAGCTGGAGAGTTCGGCCACCCGGATAAAGGCTTGCATGGCGTCGAGTTGGTTCATGGCGTGGATTATTGTTCGTCAAACGTGAACATTCAAATCCATATTTGCTTATTTATCCTAATCAGCGCGATCAATAGATTGGCGTTCGTCTCATCCACCCAAGGAAGCGCCATGAACACTCCAACTCCCATCGCCCTGATCACCGGCGGCAGCCGCGGCCTCGGCCGCGACATGGCGCTGAAACTGGCCGCGCAAGGCACCGACATGATCCTCACGTACCGCAGCCGCCGCGAAGAAGCCGACGCCGTGGTGGCCGCGATCGAAGCCGCCGGCCGCCGTGCGGTCGCGTTGCAACTCGACGTCGGCGACAGCAAAAGTTTCGACGCGTTCGTCGCGCAGGTTGTCGAGGCATTGCGCACGCACTGGCAACGCGAGCGATTCGATTACCTGGTCAACAACGCCGGCGTTGGCGCGCACGCGGCGTTCGCCGAGATCGGCGAGGCGCAATTCGATCTGCTGGTGAACGTGCACCTGAAGGGGCCGTTCTTCCTCACCCAGAAATTGCTGCCGCTGATCGCCGACGGCGGGCGCATCCTCAACATCTCCAGCGGCTTGGCCCGCTTCGCACTGCCGGGTTATTCGGCGTATGCGGCGATGAAGGGAGCGATCGAAGTGCTGACGCGCTACCAGGCCAAGGAACTGGGAGCGCGCGGCATCGCCGCGAACGTGCTGGCGCCGGGCGCAATCGAAACGGATTTCGGCGGAGGCGCGGTGCGCGATAACGCCGAACTCAATCGCTTCGTCGCCGCCAACACTGCCTTGGGCCGCGCGGGCCTGCCGGATGACATTGGCAGCGCTGTGGCCGCGTTGCTCGGCCCCGGCGGCCGCTGGATCAATGGTCAGCGCGTCGAGGTTTCGGGCGGCATGTTCCTTTAAGCACCACGCGACCCAACCATCATTGCACCAACCTCAGGAGAATCCGTCATGGCAAAGCTTTTCGCGGTCATGTATTCCTACAGCCCGGACATGGTGCTGCAGGACGCCACGCGCCCCTTGCATCTCGAACACCTGCACCGACTTGTCGACGACGGTAGGCTCGTTGCCTCGGGGCCCTGGGGTCCGGACGATGCGCGCGGCGGATTGCTCATTTTCCATGCAAGCCATCGCGCTGCCGTGCGGGCAATCGTGGACAGGGATCCCTTCATTACCCAAGGCGTGGTGGCAACATGCGAGATCCGCGAGTGGGTGCCGTTACTCGGTCCCGCCGCTCAAGCGCTCGCTGCTTCGGGGTGAGCCGACTTTGCGGGCGGGATGCGACGTATCCCTCCTTCGCCGCTAGAGTGGCTGCCGCAACGGAGGCTGCCGATCAGGAGGGTGAACCATGAACGCCACGCCGCAGCCGAACCGCGTATTTTTCGCCGCATGCTTGATCGCGTTGGGTGTTACCGGACTGGTCAACGGCGATTTCGCGCTGGTGTGGCAGCACGTTCCGGCGCACCTGCCCGGTCGAACCATCCTTGCCTATATTTGCGCGGTGATCGAAATCGCATTCGGCGTCGGCCTGCTGTGGCCGCGAATGCTGGCATGGGCGTGCCGGCTGCTGTTCCCGTACATGGTGCTGTGGCTGGTGCTGCTGGAAATCCCGGGCGTGATCCGTGCGCCGCTCGATGCAGGTGTGTGGGGCAGCGTCGGCGAGATCGCGATCATCACGGCCGAGGCGTGGTACCTGTTCGCGACGCGTGGCGGGATACCGGAATCGCAGCATCGTGCGTTGACGACGAGAACCGGCGCTGGTGTTCGCGCCTCGCGCTGGCTTCTGATTGTCGCGCTGCCCATGATCGGCGTCGAAGTGATCGTGGATGCGATCCGGGCTGGCGACAAGGTGATGCAACCGTGGCTGCAGGTGTTGCCCGATCCGATGGCGTGGGCGTGCTTCACCGGAGTCTGCAGCATCGCGACGGCACTGGCGTTGCTGTTCGGTGTCTGGCCGCGGTTGGCCGCGACGCTGGAAGCCTTCATGCTCGGACTCATCACCGTCGCCTATTGGGCGCCTGTATTGCACACCGGCAGGACCGCGACGACCGCCTTCATCATTTCGTTCCTGATCGCGGCGGCGGTGTGGCTGGTGGCGGGCAGCTATCGCGGCGTGCGGTGGTTCAGCACCGGGCGACCGGTCTGGAAGACGTGACGTGGCGTTGACAGAAGTTTAGGTGCACGTGATGGCCGCGATCAGCTAGACCGTCCACGCGCGAGCCACCAGCCTGCGCGCCACAGCCACACGAGGATCAAGGCAACCACGACCTTCTCAGCAAGCCCGCGCGGGATGGGTTTCACCAGCGCGTAGATCCACAGTGCGACAAAGGTGATTGCGGCAAGCGTGAATGCGGACGCGAAACGCGGCCGCCAACTTGGATCGAGACGCAGCCGCCACGCCTGCAGCAGCATCGCGACCGTGACGCAGAGGAAGGTGGCGCCGGCGGCGATGATGTGCAGGAAACCGTGCAGGGTCTGCGGCTGGCCGGGCACGTCGGTGGATTCGGCGGCGGTGAGGCACAACGCGATCGCTCCGAACACGAACAGCAGCAGCGGGGCCGCGCTGCGGGCGTTGCGGTCGAGCGCGCGATACCAACCGACGCCCAGCGCCACCAGTCCGATCGCAAGCGCGAAGTAGCTGGCCTCGACGATGCCGCCGTGTGGTCCCAGCACGTAGAAGCTCAGCGGCGTCCGCAGCACGCTGTAATCCGTGCGCAGAAACTGCGCCGCGCCGCAGGCGATGGCAAAGGTCGCGACGCCCGCGAGCGTGATGATGCCCAGTGCGCGGGTGATGCGATCGTCGCGAATGGGTGCCACGTGACGCTCAGCCCGCGTGGGCAGCAACGGGCGGCTGGTACGGGATCGCTTGTTTGGCAAACGTCGCGATGTCGATGTTCGATCCGCACACGATCACGCCCACGCGTTTTCCCGCGAGACGTTCGCGCAGCGGGCCGCACAGCGCGGCGGTGGCGGCGGCGCCGGCGGGTTCCACCGCGAGTTTCATGCCGGCGAACAGCAAGCCCATCGCGCGTTGCATGGCGTCATCGGGGATCGTCACCATTTCATCGACGAAGCGCCACGCGATGCCGAAACTGTAGGGCAGGGCGTAGGGCGCGCCGAGGCTGTCGGCGATGGTGCCCACTTTCTCGATCGACTGCGGCGAGCCGGCGGCGAAACTCCGGGTCATGCTGTCGGCGCCTTCGGGTTCCACCCCGTACACCTTGCAGCGCGGCTGCATCTGCTTCACCGCGCAGGCGATGCCGGCGATCAAGCCGCCGCCGCCGACCGGCACGATCACGGCGTCGAGGTATTCGACCTGGTTGCAGAGTTCGTAACCGACGGTGGCCGTTCCGAGCACGGTCAGTTCGCCCTCGAACGGATGGATGAAGGTGCGGCCTTCCTCGCGTTCGATGCGTCGGACGGTGTCGAACGCGTGGTGCACGTCATCGACCAGCACGACTTCGGCGCCGTGGCTCCGGCACAGCGCGACGCGCGCGGGATTCGCGGTTTTCGGCATCACCACTTTCGCGCTCGTGCCGACGCGGCGCGCTGCGAACGCGACGGCGATCGCGTGGTTGCCCGCGCTGACCGCGGTGACGCCGCGACGCTTTTGTGCTTCCGACAATGCCAGCGCGTTGAGCAGTGCGCCGCGCGCCTTGAAGGTCCCGGTGTGCTGGAACAGTTCGAGTTTCAGGAAAACTTGCGAGTCGGCGCCCGCCGCGTGCTCGATCGCATCGCCATGCCAGCGCCACACCGGCGTTTCGCGCACGCGCTCGCCCAGCTTCTCGCGCGCCGCGCGAATGTCCGCGAGGGAGGGCGCCTTGATTGGTATGTCGTTCATGCCTGTCGCAGGGTTCAATAGCGCACGAAGTATGGCACCGCCATCAGCGCGATGCCGACGATCACGGTCAGCCACGCGCCCGACACGAACCACGGATAGACCATCAGCGCGACCCCGCACACCAGCGGCACGATCATCGATTGCTTCTTGCCGTAGATGAAGTAACCGACGCCGATCGCGCCGAAAAGCATGCCCCAGAACAAGGTGGCGGGACTTGGCATCGCGCGTCACTCCAGTTCGAAGCGCATCCTGCGCGTGGCCGGGTCGGCTTCCAGCAACTTCACCGAGACTTGCTGCCCAAGCGGCAGATCCAGGTCCGCATGCACGCGCGCTTCGATGGCGGGGTCGTGGATCATCACGGTGCCGGTGCGTGCGTCGCCGTCTTCGAGGTTGGTGACGATGGCGGGGAAGCTGTCGCCCACACGCGGAGCGAGCACCACGGCTTCCAGCAGGTCGATCGTCGCATGCTCGAATTCGCCGGCGGTGTGGTCGGCCATGCGCATGGTGTCGGGCAACGTGTCCAGTTTTTCCAGCGCCCAATCCGGCGGCGTTTGTCCGGCACACAGCGCCACGCAAACTTCGCCGGAATAACGATCGACCAGCCGCCGCAGCGGCGCGGTGGCGTGCGTGTACTCGGCGGCCAACGCGGACTGCATCGGCTGCACGGGTGGCGCGCCATGGAAACTGGTGTAGCCCGCGCCGCGCAGCACGCGGGTGCAGGCCACCAGCATCGCGACCTGCGCGGGATTGGCGGGATCGAGCGCGTCGATGAACGCGGGATACGCGCGCTCCGGCGGCCACGCGAGTTTCAGGTTGGCCGCGGTCTGGCGCAGGTGCGCGATGGCTTCAGGATCGGGTTGCGGCAGGGTGCGCAGGATGCCGACCTGGCCTTTGAGCATGATGCTTGCGGCGGCCATGCCGGTCAGCAGCGAGATCTGTTCGTTCCAGTCCTCGACCGGGTGGCGCGCGCGATACGCCAGCGTCCAGTGGCCATCGACTTGCGTGGCTTCCTGTTCGGGCAACGGCAGGTTGATGGCGCCAAGCTTTTGCGCGCGCTGCCGGCGCAGCGTGCCGACTTCCTTCAACAGCGCCCACATCGGGTCGGCCGTGCCGGCATTGATCGCCGCCTGCACGCTGTCGTAGTCGCAGCGCTGGCGGCTTTTCACGCGCGCGCGTTGCACCGTGACGCGGGTGCCTTCGCCGGTCGCGTCGAGGTCGATCGCCCACAACAGGGCCGGGCGCAACTGGCCGGGCAGCAGCGAAGTCGCGCCTTCCGACAGCACGGTCGGGTGCAGCGGGATGGTGCGGCCGATCCCGTACAGGGTTTCGCCGCGGCGGTTGGCCTCGACGTCGATCGCGCCGCCGGGTTTGACGAACGACGCCACGTCGGCGATCGCGTAATACACCCGCCAGCCGTCGCCGTTGCGTTCGATATACATCGCCTGGTCGAGGTCCATCGACCCGGGCGGGTCGATGGTGACCAGCGGAATGTCGGTGCGGTCGAGGTCGGGCAGCTTCACGCTGGCCGCGGCGTCGCGCGCTTCGGCTTCGACAGCGGGCGGGAAGGCGTCGTCGAGGTGCAGCTTGCGGCGGATCGCGGCAAGGCCTTGCGTCAGCGCCGGGTCGTCCGGTGCGGAAATGCGCAGGCGGCGGGTGATGGGCATGACGTGGCTTCCCGTTGCGTGCGCGCTTAATGCGCGTGGCCGTCGGCTGGCTGTTCGCGCTCGAAGCGCAACGACATGCCGGCGAGTTCGAGCTTCACAGGCTTGCCGAGCGCGTCGATGTCGAAGGTGGCGTAGCCCTTGCCGTAGAACTTGTGGCGCCAGGTCACGCGGAAGGTGTTGTCGTGCCAGGGTTCGAGATCGCCGGTGAAATCGGGATTGCCGAGGCGCAGCACCAAGCGGCCGTGTTCGAGTTCGACCTGCGCACGGCCGTCGAGATCGTCCTTGTACGCGCCCGCGTAATCGGCCAGCGGCAGCGGCGGCCTGGCGCCGGGCTTGCGGGTGTCGGCGAATTTCTTTTCGATCGCGTCGCCTTCCGCCCGGTCCTTCTGCGCGGCGGCGAGCAGCGCGGGTTCGACGTCGTGCGGCGGCGCGCCGAGCATGGCTTGCAGCACGTGCGCGACGATCGCGAAGCGTGCATCGGCGTGGTCCATGTTCGACACCACCGCGATGCCGAACTGCGCGTCGGGCACCAGCGCCATCGCCGACGCCATCCCGTCGATGTCGCCGGCGTGCCAGACCACCTTGTGTCCGCCGTTGTCCTGCACGAACAGCCCGAGACCATACGTGTAGAACGTGCCGCCCGGCATCCAGGTGCGAATCTCGTCGCCGACCCCGGTGCCCGACTGGATCGGCATCTGCGGCGTTTCCATTTCCGCCACGACCTTGGCGTCGAGCACCGTCTTGCCGTCGAATTTTCCGTCGGCCAGCAGCATCTGCATCCAGCGGCCCATGTCGTTGGCGCTGGACCAGATGCCGCCCACTGCGGCGAACACGTCCATGTTGTGCGGCCAGTAACGGTCGATCATGGCGGGCTTGCCGTCGAGCATGCCGTGCGGCGCGGCGGCGTTGCCGGACGCCGCGACGGCGGCATCGGCGCTGACCGTGTGCGTCATGCCGAGCGGCTGGAACAGGTGCGCGGCCACGTAATCGTTCCAGCTCTGCCCGGTGATCGCGGGGATGAAGCGGCTGGCGGCGAGGTACTGCACGTTGTTGTAGCAGAACGTGGTGCGGAAACCGTATTCGGGTTTCTGGAAGCGCATCCGTTCGATGCTGTCGTCGGCGACGCTGGTGTACCACGCCATCGTCGGGTCGCAGTAGCCGCTGCGATGGGTCAGCAGGTCGCGCAGGGTAAGGTTCTGCGTGACGTACGGACTTTGCAGCCGGAAGTCCTTCAACTCATCGATGACCGGCGTATCCCACGTGAGCTTGCCTGCGCTGACCAGCGTGCCCAGTGCGGCGGCGGTGAAGGCCTTGGAGTTGGAGCCGATGTCGAACAGCGTGTCGGCATCGACCTTGCCGGGCTTGCCCAGTTCGCGCACGCCGTAGCCGCGCGCCGCCAGGACTTTTCCATCCTTCACCACGACCACGGCAAGGCCAGGTACGTGCCAGTCGCGCATGACCTGCTGCACGTAGGCGTCCAGCCCATGCAGTTGCGCGGGCGCGGATGCCGGCGGTGTGGCCAGCGCCAGCGGTGCGATGAGGATCAGTAACCACAACCACCACGGGTGCGTAGACGCTATTTCAAAATGCGAAGAACCCCTCTCCCTCCGGGAGAGGGGCAGGGGTGAGGGTCCGGAAATGAAGGAATCTCGCGGCATCGCCGAACCCTCACCCGCCCTTCGGGCACCCTCTCCCGAAGGGAGAGGGGTTTTGAAACAGGTTCTGTGCATTGCGATCCCCGCGGCGGCATGAAAACCGCGGCATTGTGGCATGCCGGATGGCGTCAATGCTTCGATGTTTCCGCAGCGTCGATCGCGGGGCGCAATTCGTAACGGTACGCCCTGGGAATCTTCGCGTCCGGCCGCGCCGCGTGATACATCGCCCACGCGATCTGCTTCTCCAGCCAGTCGTGGTCCTTGCCTTTCCAGTACAGGTCGCCATGGGTCTTGCCGGGCAGGAACTGCACCTCGGCGTGCGCGCCCACTTTCTCCAGCACGGCCTTCAGCTTGTGCGCGGCGCCGTCGAGATAGAAGGTGTCGGCGGTACCGACGATGAGGTGGATCTTGCCGTCGAGGTCGGGCTGCAGTTGCAGCCACCCGGTCTCGATGCGATGCGCGATGTCGTAGTGGTCGCGCCAGTACGCGACGACTTCCGGATTCACCTTGCCGGTTGTGCGGTCGAACATCGGTTCCGGGCGTCCATCCGGTCCGCGTGGCGAGAACACCCAGTCGAACGACGCCATCTGCCCGCCGTACGGGCCGAGCACGCGTTCCAGTTGCGCGAACTGCTTGAACGTCGCGATCACCTTGCCCTTGTTACGCACCAGCGGATACGGCGTGCCGTCGGGCCGGGTGTACACGTTGGCATTCGGCGCGTACAGGTCGGGCCCGGTGAAATCGTGGAAGTCGCTGGGATCGGGCGAGGTGGACCAGGTGCCGCCGAAGATTTCCGGATAGCGCACCTGCAGCCACAACGTGGCCCAGCCGCCGGACGAGTGCCCGGTGAGGAAACGTCCGCCGGCTTTCGCGTCCATCCGGTAGTGCGATTCCAGGTACGGGATCACTTCGGTGGTCAGCGCGGTACCCCACGGTCCGTTGTTCACCGAGTCGGCGAACTCGTGCGTGCCGGTCGCGATGTGTTCGTCGAGGAACACCCAGATCATCGGCGGCATCGTGCCGTCGGCCATGTCCGACCACACGCCCGCAGCCTTGAAGGTGAGGTAGGCGAGGTTGCCACCGAAACCGTGGGTGAAATACACGGTGGGGTAATGCGCGCGGGTGTCCTTGTCATAGCCCGGCGGCAGCAGCACCCAGCCCTTGATGTAGGTGGGACGGCCCCAGAATGTGGTCAACGCGGGACTTTTGAAATCGAGCGCTTGGCTGTGCGCCTGCGCCGCCTGCATGGCCTTCGCGAACTTGCCGCGTTCCTTCGCGGGCATGCGTTGCGGCACCGTCCACGGTTGCGGCTCGTCGGTCAGTGCGCGGGTCAGGCGCAGCGTGGGAATCGCGGCATCATCGGCGAACGGCACCTTGGCGACGTCGCTGACGAGGTCGCCGGCGCCACGCCCCGAATAGTTGTAGGTGTGGCCGGTATCGAGCACCGCCTGCATGTCGTAGTCGCCGCTGGCGAGCTTCGAGAAGCCTTCGGGGAATGCCAGCGCATCGGCATCGACCAGCACCGACGCGCCGGGCGCGAGGTCGGTCACGTCCGTCGCCGCGACCGCGGTTTGCGTAGGGCGGAATTCGCTGATGTCGATTTCGCTGACCTTGCCGCCCTTGGCTTGCGCTTCGGCTACCGATGCGGGAAGCGCGAACAGCAGCAGGCGGCCCGACACGGGCTGCGTGGCGGCGCCATCCAATGTGACGCGGAACACCCGATGCGGCGCGAGCGGCGCGGACGCCTGCGCGAACGTCAGCGGCGCGACCAGCCACAGCAGCAACCACGACCACGAACGCATGCGCATGATCATTCCCCTTCGTTTAGAGAAAAGAGCATCGGTCCGCGAATCAACGCAAATGAACGCGAAGAGAAACACGATCAGACCGAATGTGCTTCATTTGCGTCCGTGGAGCTCATTCGCGGACCGACGCTCTTGATTTTTGATGGGTGGCAGTCCCGCAGCATGCCACGCCACCCCGCGCGGGTCACGATGACCAATGGCACATGGGGCACGCGCCGACGGAGGGAACGGATCCGTCCGAACCGAAGAATTCAGCCCTTGTGCTTCGCCAATCGCAGCCAGGTATCGACCACGGTGTCGGGATTCAGCGACACCGATTCGATGCCCTGGTCCATCAGCCACTCGGCGAGGTCGGCGTGGTCGGACGGGCCCTGTCCGCAGATGCCGACGTACTTGCCCTTGGCGCGCGCTGTCTGGATCGCCATCGCCAGGAGTTTCTTGACCGCCGGATTACGCTCGTCGAACAGCGAAGCCACGATCGAGGAATCGCGGTCGAGGCCCAGCGTCAACTGCGTGAGATCGTTGGAACCGATCGAGAAGCCGTCGAAGATGTCGAGGAATTCGTCCGCCAGCAGCGCGTTCGACGGGACCTCGCACATCATGATGACCTTGAGTGGGTCGTTGCCGCCGACGCTTTCGCCCTGCACGAGCCCGTTCGCACGCAGCACCTCGATCACCTTCCTGCCTTCGTCCAGCGTGCGGATGAACGGAATCATCACCCACACGTTGTCGAGGCCCATCGCCTCGCGGACTTTCTTGACCGCCTTGCACTCGAGTCCGAACGCCGCAGCGAACGACGCATCGACGTAGCGCGAGGCGCCGCGGAACCCGATCATCGGGTTTTCCTCGTGCGGCTCGTACTTGTCGCCGCCCAGCAGGTTGGCGTATTCATTGGACTTGAAGTCCGACATGCGCACGATCACGGTCTTCGGATACACCGAGGCCGCGATGGTGGCGATGCCTTCTGCCAGACGATCGACGTAGAAATCGACCGGGCCCGCGTAGCCCGCGATGCGTTCGTCGATCTTCCTTTTCGTCTCGGCATCTTGCTGGCCGTACTGCAGCAGCGCGTTGGGATGCACGCCGATGTGGCTGGCGATGATCATTTCCAGCCGCGCCAGACCGATGCCCTGGTTCGGCAGCATCCCGAAATCGAACGCACGCTCGGGATTGGCGACGTTCATCATGATCTTCAGCGGCGCCTTCGGCATGTCGCCGAGGTCGGTGGTGATGCGTTCGAATTTCAGCTTGCCGTCGTAGATGAAACCGGTGTCACCCTCGGCGCAGGACACGGTGACGGCATGGCCGTCCGGGATTTTCTGCAGCGCGTCGCCGGTGCCGACCACCGCCGGCACACCCAGTTCGCGCGCGATGATCGCCGCGTGGCAGGTGCGCCCACCCCGGTTGGTGACGATGGCCGCGGCGCGTTTCATGATCGGTTCCCAGTCGGGATCGGTCATGTCGGCGACCAGCACGTCGCCTTCCTTGAATTCGCTCATCTTGTCGAGCGAGCGGGTCACGCGCGCGGTGCCGGCGCCGATCTTCTGGCCGATCGAACGGCCCTCGGCCAGCACCTTGCCTTGCTCGTTCAACTGGAAACGTTCGAGCTGTGTCGCGTGCGCGCGCGATTTCACGGTTTCCGGGCGCGCCTGCACGATGTAGAGCTTGCCGGTCTTGCCGTCCTTCGCCCATTCGATGTCCATCGGGCGCTGGTAGTGCTGCTCGATGATCAGTGCCTGCTTCGCGAGTGCTTCCACGTCGGCGTCCGAGATGCAGAACGTGTGGCGCAGCGCGTCGGGCGTCGCCTCGATCCGTACGCGTTCGCCGGGCTTGTCCGAATACACCATGCGCTGCTGCTTGGCGCCGAGGTTGCGGCGCAGCACCGCGTGCTTGCCGGCTTTCAGCGTCGGCTTGAACACGTAGAACTCGTCGGGATTCACCGCGCCCTGCACGACCATTTCGCCGAGGCCGTAACTGGCGGTGACGAATACCACGTCGCGGAAACCCGATTCGGTGTCGAGCGTGAACAGCACGCCGGAGGCGCCGATGTCCGAGCGCACCATCAACTGCACGCCGGCCGAGAGGAACACCTCTTCGTGCCTGAAGCCGTGGTGCACGCGGTAGGCGATCGCGCGGTCGTTGTACAGCGAGGAAAAAACTTCCTTGACCTTGTGCAGCACGTCCTCGATGCCGACCACGTTGAGGTAGGTTTCCTGCTGGCCGGCGAAGCTTGCGTCGGGCAGGTCTTCGGCGGTGGCGGAAGAACGCACGGCGACGGCTATCTCATGCGATCGTCCCTGATCGCGAGAATCAAAAGTCGGCCGTCCATGGCCTGCACTTTCCACAACAGCCGCTTCGCGACACAACTTCTCGTACGCCTCGCTGATCGCGGTTTCCAGCTCGGCGGGCAGGGCGGTGTCCACGATCCAGCCGCGGATTTCCTTGCCGGCCGTGGTCAACGCGTTGACGTCCTCGACATCCAGCGTGGCGAGGCGTTGCTGGATACGATCGGCGAGACCACTCTTTTCGAGATATTCGCGGAACGCCTCCGCAGTGGTAGCGAAGCCGCCGGGCACCGATACGCCCAGCTTGGCAAGGTTGCCGATCATCTCGCCCAGCGAGGCGTTCTTGCCGCCGACCTTGGCCAGATCGGTCATGCGCGTTTGGTCCAGCCACAGGACGAGTTCGGTCACGACGTTCTCCATGCGTGGGCGGGTGCCCGCCAAATGGCCCATTTTCGCGGGCATCCGCGCGGGTGACAAGCTCGCGCGCGCCGCCCAGTCAGTGCGGATACACTCCGCCCGCACGACCCAAGGAGCAGACATTGAACGGCAACGGTCGCAGGACGGTCTTTTTCGTCTCCGATTCCACCGGCATCACCGCCGAGACCATCGGCAATTCCATCCTCGCGCAGTTCGAGGGCGTGCAGTTCGACGGCCACCGCATCGCGTTCGTGGATACGCCGGACAAGGCGCGCGCCGCGGCGCTGCGCATCAAGACCGTGTATGCGCAGAATGACTCGCGCCCGATCGTGGTCAACACCGTGGTCGATCCGCAACTGTGCGAGATCATCGCGGAGTCCGGTGCGCTGGTGATCGACGTGATGGCGCCGTTCATCGGCACGCTGGAACTGGAGCTCGGCACGCGGCGCTCGGGCGCGGTGAATCGCGCGCACGGACTGGTCGACTTCAACCAGTACGAAGCACGCATCAACGCCACCAACTACGCGCTGGCGCACGACGACGGCATCGACGTCGATTACACCCAGGCCGACGTGGTGCTGGTCGGCGTATCGCGCGTCGGCAAGACGCCGACCTGCCTGTACATGGCGCTGCATTACGGCGTGAAGGCGGCCAACTATCCGCTGACCGAGGAAGATCTCGAACACGACCGCCTGCCGAAGCGGCTGGAATCCTGCCGCGACCGCCTGTTCGGCCTGACCATCGAGCCGGTGCGTCTCGCGCAGGTTCGCGAAGCGCGCCGTCCCGGCAGCCGCTACGCGAAACTCGACCGCTGCAAGCGCGAACTGGTGCTGGCCGACCAGATCTTCCGCCGCGAGAACATTCCCTCGCTCAACACCACCCACACCTCGATCGAGGAAATCGGCAGCAAGATCATGGCGCACCTCGGGATCGAGCGGCACATGTTCTGAGCGTCGTTTGTGCGCGGACCGCGAACGATCGCAGCCGCGGGGGCTCAGCCGTTGCTCACCAGCGTGCCGACGGGCTCGCCCCTGAGGATGCGCATCAGGTTGCCCGCGCGGGTCATGTCGTAGATGCGCAGCGGCAGGCCGTGGTCGCGGCACAGCGCGATCGCGGCGGTGTCCATCACCTTGAGGTTGCGCGCGATCACTTCCTCGTAGCTGACGTGTTCGAAGCGTTGCGCGTCCTTCTTCTTCTTGGGATCGGCGCTGTACACGCCGTCGACCTTGGTCGCTTTCAGCAGCAGGTCGGCGCCCACCTCGATCGCGCGCAGCGCGGCGGCGGAATCGGTGGTGAAGAACGGGTTGCCGGTGCCGCCCGCGAACAGCACGATGCGGCCTTTTTCGAGATGCCGGATCGCGCGGCGGCGGATGAAGTCCTCGCACACGTCGTGGATCTGGATCGCGCTCATCACCCGTGCGAAACCGCCGCGTTTTTCCACCGCATCCTGCATCGCCAGCGCGTTCATCACCGTCGCCAGCATCCCCATGTGGTCGCCGGTCACGCGGTCCATCCCCGCTTCGGCGAGACCCGCGCCACGGAAGATGTTGCCGCCGCCGATCACCACGCCCACTTCGACGCCGGCCTTGCGCGCCTCCAGGATTTCGTCCGCGATCCGGCCGATCACTTCCGGGTCGATGCCGTAGTCGCCCGATCCCATCAGTGCCTCGCCGGACAGCTTCAACAGGATGCGCCGGTAAATCGGCGTCGGCTTGGCGGGCATGCGCGGGGCTCCGGTGGTGGGCAAACGCATGCATTGTAGTGGAGCAGAGATGAGGGACGAGTCGCGAGGGTGCGCTTGGCGTGCTCCCGCGAGGTTCGACACGCGGTGAAGCGCTCTGGACTTGCGCCCCGCTACTCGCCCCTCGTCTCTCGCAAACACAAAAAAACCGCGATCACTCGCGGTTTTCTTGCGTCCGGATGGAATCCGGCACTTACACCTGCATCGCTTTCGCCACTTCCGCAGCGTAATCCTCGACCACCTTCTCGATGCCTTCGCCGACCGCGATGCGGTGGAACGACAGCACCCTGGCCTTGGCCTTGGCGAGCGCGTCGCCGACGGTGACGTTGGTGTCCAGCACGAACGGCTGGCCGGTCAGCGAGATCTCGTTGAGCGTCTTCTTGATCTTGCCCGCGATCATCTTTTCCTGGATCTCGGCGGGCTTCTGCTTGTCCTTGTCGCTCATCTGCGCAAGCGAGATTTCCTTTTCCTTGGCGACGAATTCGGCCGGCACGTTTTCGGGCGCGACGTACTGCGGGTTCATCGCGGCGATGTGCATCGCGATGCCGCGCGCGAGTTCGGCGTCGCCGCCTTCCAGCGCGACCAGCACGCCGATGCGGCCGCCATGCACGTAGGCGCCGAGATTCGGCGCGCCGTCGGTGCGGACCAGGCGGCGCACCTGCACGTTCTCGCCGACCTTGGCGACCAGCGCCTGGCGGCCTTCCTCGACGGTCGGGCCGTGGGAAGTCTTGGCCGCTTTCAGCATCTCGGCATCCTTCGCGCCACTCTTCAACGCGGTCTGCGCCACTTCATCGGTGAACTTCAGGAAGTTCTCGTCCTTGGCGACGAAGTCGGTTTCGGAGTTGATCTCGACCAGCACGCCGCTGTTGCCGGACTGGGCCAGTGCGATGCGGCCTTCGGCGGCGACGCGGTCGGCCTTCTTGTCGGCCTTGGCGAGACCCTGCTTGCGCAGCCACTCGATCGAGGCGTCGATGTCGCCGTTGTTCTGGGTCAGCGCCTTCTTGCATTCCATCATGCCGGCGCCGGAGCGCTCGCGCAGTTCCTTGACCATCGCGGCGGTGATTTCCATGTTGCGTACCTCTGGATTGGGTTGAATGCCGCAAAACTGCGGCTCGGGCCCTTCCCCGGTGAGGGAAGGGCGGCTGACGGGCGGTGCGCGGCGCGCGTACGCTTACGCGGACTCGCCTTCGGCGTCTTCGGCGCGGGCGGCGTGGCGGGGCGCGGCCTTCTTCGCGGCGCGGCGGGCCGGCTTGCGGCCTTCCTCGTCCTTGCCGTTCGCGGGGACCGGGTTGCCTTCGGCGTCCAGCTCGACGAACTCGCTGTCGTCTCCGCGTCCCTGGATCGGCGCCGCGGCCTTGCCTTCCAGCACCGCGTCGGCGGCGGCGCGCGCGTACAGCTGCACCGCGCGGATCGCGTCGTCGTTGCCCGGAATGGGGTACTCGACCTGGGTCGGGTCGTAGTTGGTGTCGACCACCGCGACCACCGGGATGCCGAGCTTCCTGGCTTCCTGCACCGCGATGTTCTCGTGGCCGATGTCGATCACGAACAGCGCATCCGGCAGGTTCTTCATGTCCTTGATGCCGCCCAGCGACTTCTCCAGCTTGTCGCGCTCGCGGCGCAAGCTGAGCACTTCGTGCTTGACCAGCTTGTCGAAGGTGCCGTCGGTCTCGGCGGCTTCGAGTTCCTTCAAACGCGCGACCGACTGCTTGACGGTGCGGAAGTTGGTCAGCATGCCGCCCAGCCAGCGCGCGTTGACGTAGGGCATGCCGCAGCGTCGGGCTTCCTCGCCGATCGCCTCGCGCGCGGAACGCTTGGTGCCGACGAACAGCACGGTGCGACGCTTCTGCGCCAGGCCGGAAAGGTAATTCATCGCGTCGGTGAACTTCGGCACCGTCGCTTCGAGGTTGATGATGTGGATCTTGCCGCGCGCGCCGAAGATGAAGGGCGCCATCTTCGGGTTCCAGTAACGCGTCTGGTGGCCGAAATGCACGCCGGCTTCCAGCATCTGGCGCATGGTGACTTGGGGCATGGTTGCAAACTCCGATGTGGGAACCCGCTTCGTTGGCACGAAATGCGCGGCCGTCGTCGACGGCGGTGGCGCGACAGGTTCCGGGGTTGGGCTTCCGCAGGCCCCGCGGCAACGACCTTCTCGCGAAGGACCCCGGTGCCGGTGCATCACGATGGATGCGGGTCTGCGTGTGGATTCGCCGGTGACGCCCGGCGTGGGCGGTTTTGCCTTCGCAAAGCCTGCAAAGTATACCGAAGGACGTTGGCGCGGGCAACCAGCGGGGCCGCTTTCTGCAGCGGGTGCGGGGATCGTGGATAATTGTCCTTCATTCCAGCGGACGCGCCGATTCGTCGATGGTTCCGTGCCATGGCGTGGTCGTCTGGCGCGCCGCTGAATTCGGACCCACTCCAGCCTATGCCAGTTGTTCCCAAAACCCCCGAAGAACTCGAGAAGATGCGCGTCGCCGGCCGCTTGGCGGCCGAGGTGCTGGCGGTGCTGAAGGAACACATCAAGCCCGGCGTCACCACCGAGGAGATCGACCGGATCGCCTACCACCACATCGTGGACGTGCAGCATGCGATCCCGGCCAACGTCGGCTACCGCGGTTATCCCAAGACGCTGTGCACCTCGGTCAACCACGTGATCTGCCACGGCATCCCCAGCCCCGGCAAGGTGCTGAAGGAAGGCGACATCATCAACTGCGACGTCACCGTGATCAAGGACGGCTGGCACGGCGACACCTCGCGCATGTACTTCGTGGGCGAACCGTCGGTGCTGGCGAAGCGCCTGGTCGACACGACCTGGGAGGCGATGATGCTGGGCATCCAGCAGGTGCGGCCGGGCGCGACGCTGGGCGACATCGGCCACGCGATCCAGCAGCACGCCGAGGCGGCCGGTTATTCGGTGGTGCGCGAATACTGCGGGCACGGCATCGGCCGCATCTACCACGACGAACCGCAGGTGCTGCACTACGGGCACGCCGGCGAGGGCATGCGTCTGGAAAAGGGCATGACCTTCACGGTCGAACCCATGATCAACGCCGGCAAGCGCAACACCCGCCAGATGCCCGACGGCTGGACCGTGGTCACCAAGGATCATTCGCTGTCGGCGCAGTGGGAGCACACGATCGCGGTGACCGACGATGGTTTTGAGATCCTGACGCCTTGGCCGGATGCGTGAGAGCGGGACTCGGGACTCGGGACTCGGCAGAGAGTAACTATCACGTCGTCATTCCGGGGCCGTTCGCGGCTTCATCGCGAACGGAACCCGGAATCCATCTTGGCTCTCGTGACAGCAACCTGGATCCCGGCTTTCCTCGCTTCTCAAAGCGCGGTCACGGAGTTTTTCGGCCATGGATGGCGCCTTGGCCGCTCCCCGCGTCGCCGGGATGACGGGCAAAATCAGACCTTCCCTGGACGTGCAGCGCCGTGACCTGAATCCCCTTGGAGCAGCTCGGTGGCGATTCCCGATTCCCGATTCACGATTCCCGTATCACCCCGTCTCCCCCCCGCGCTGCCGCGCGCCGGCGTGTCGCGCGATGCGCGCGCGGGGTTGCGGCAACTGCTGGACGATCATGCGCGCGCGCTGACGGTGGCGTTCCGGGATGGCGCGGATGCGCGCGAGCTTGCGCGGGCTCGGGCGCATGTCGTCGACGTGGTGTGCACGCACGTGTGGTCGGCGTTCGTCGGCGACACGGGCGCCGCGGCGTTGTTCGCGGTGGGCGGTTTCGGGCATGGCCTGCTGTTTCCGTATTCGGACATCGACCTGCTGGTGCTGCACGATCCCGAGCCCGAAGCGCCGCTGATGCGCGGCCTGGAAGCGTTCTTCGCCTGCCTGTGGGATCTCGGCCTGAAGCCGGGCCAGGCGGTGCGTCCGCTTGCGCAATGCCGCGAGCTGGCCGCCGCGGACGTGAGCGTCTTCACCAGCCTGCTGGACGCGCGCCGGCTGGCCGGGGCGGAGCGTTTCGCACATTCGTTGCAGGCGCTGCTCGACGATCCCGCGTTGTGGCCGCCGGACGCCTATCTCGCCGCCAAGCTCGATGAGCGCGCGGGTCGCCACGCGCGTTTCGACGACACCACCCACAATCTCGAACCCGACCTCAAGGACGGTCCCGGCGGATTGCGCAACCTCGACCTGATCCGCTGGCTGGGCAAGCGGCTGGTCGGCGTCGATACGCTGGATGGCCTGGTGCAGGCGCGGCTGCTCGAAGCCAGCGAGCGCGACGCGCTGCGCGAGGCACGCGAGATACTGCGCCGCGACCGCTACGCCCTGCACCTCGAAGCCGGCCGTGCCGAGGAACGCCTGTTGTTCGACTGGCAGCGCGCGTTGGCGGCGCGGCTGGGCCACGCGGCCGCCGGCGCGTCCGGCAACGACGCGGTCGAACATTTCATGCAGGAATACTTCCGCGCGGCCGGCGCCACCGAACGCCTGCTGGTGCAGTTGCTGGAACGCCTGCAGGAATACCTGCATCCGCTGCCGCCGCCGCGCGATCTCGACGCGCACTTCGTGATGCGCGGCAGCCGCCTCGAACTGCGCGACCCGGATTGGTTGTCGCGCGCGCCCGAGGGCCTGGTCGAGGTGTTCGTCCGGCGTTTCGATGTCGAGGGCTGCACCGGCATCACCGCCGCGACGATGCGCGCGGTGGAGCACGCACTGGTCGAGCACTATGACGATTTGTCGCGCAATCCGGCGGCGTTGGCTGCCTTCCACGCGCTGCTGCGGCGTGGCGCCGGCGCGGTGCGTGTGCTGGACGGGCTGGCCAGGCACGGCGTGCTGGCCGCGATCCTGCCGCCGTTCGCGAGCGTGGTGGGGCGCATGCAGTACGACCTGTTCCACGTCTATACGGTGGACGAGCACACCCTGCGCGTGCTGCGCAACATCGCGCGCTATGCCGAGCCGGAAACACGCGCGGTGCTGCCGCTGGCCTGCGAAGCCTTTGCGCGATTGGAGAAACCCGAATTGTTGCTGCTGGCCGGGCTGTTCCACGACCTCGCCAAGGGCCGCGGCGGCGACCATTCGCAACTGGGTGAAACCGAGGCGCGCGCGTTCTGCCGCAGCCTCGGGCTTGGCGGCGACGACATCGACGAAGTCGCGTGGCTGGTGCGCTGGCATTTGCTGATGAGCGAGACCGCGCAGCGGCAGGACATCGACGATCCTGAAGTCGTGCACCGGTTCGCGGTGCAGGTGGGCGACTGGGACCGCCTGGACATGCTGTACCTGCTGACCATCGCCGACATCGCCGGCACCAGTCCGAAACTCTGGAACTCGTGGAAGGATTACTTGCTCGCGGGCCTGTACCTCGCCGCGCGCTACGTGCTGCGGCGCGACCTGGAACGCCCGGCGCGGGCCGAGGTGCGGGTGCACGAAAACCGCCAGAGCGCACTCGCGCTGCTACGCGGGTATGGCCACGATCCCACCGTGTCGGCGCGCGTGCTGGACACCTTTCCGGAAGCGGCGCTCCTGCGCCAGTCGCCGGTCTTGCTGGCGTGGCAGGTCGCGGTGCTGCTGAAATCCGCGGGCGCGGCGACGGTGGTGGCCGTGCGGCCGCCGGGCGTGCGCGGCGGGACGGAAATCTTCGTGTGCACGCCCGACCGCGACGGCGTGTTCGCGGCGGTGGCCGCAACGCTGGACCGCTTGCGCCTCGACGTGGTGGCTGCGCGCGTCATGACCTCGCTCGACGGACGCGCGCTGGACGCGTTCACGGTGCTGGAGGCGGGCACGCAGGCGTCGGTGCCGCCTGCGCGCGCCGATACCATACGTGCGGAACTCGAACGCGTACTGGCTGGCGACACGCTGCGAACGCAGCCGGCGCACCGCAGTCTCACGCGTCGCCTGCGGCATTTCCAGCGGCCGCCGCGCATCGATTTCCGTGGCGCCGAGGGACAATCGCTGACGCGCCTTGCGCTGAGTTGCAGCGACCGGCCGGGCCTGCTGGTCGCCATCGCGCAGGCGTTCCTGGATGTCGGCGTACGCGTGCACGACGCGCGCATCGCGACCTTCGGCGACCAGGTCGAGGACTTCTTCGAATTGAGCGATCGCCACGACGAGCCACTCGACCACGCATTGCAGGAATCGTTGCGCGAAGCATTGCAGCGGCGGCTCGCGCCGGGCAGCATGGCGGGCTCCCAGGAGAACGGACATGCATGAGCTGGAAGGATTGATCGACGCCGCGTGGGAAAGGCGTGCTTCGCTGGCTGCGGCCGATGCGGGCGCATTGCGCGCTCCGCTCGATCAGGTCATGGATGCGCTTGAAGCAGGCGCCTTGCGCGTGGCCGAACCGGACGGAGAGGGTGGCTGGCGCGTCAACCAGTGGGTGAAGCGCGCGATCCTGTTGTATTTCCGCGCGCACGACATGCGTGTGATGGATGGCGGACCGATGGCCGCGTTCGACAAGGTGCCGCTGCGTTTCGCAAGTGCCGGCGAGACGGCGTTCCGCGACGCCGGTGCGCGCGTGGTGCCGGGCGCGCTGGTGCGGCGCGGCGCGTTCATTGGCAAAGACGCGGTGCTGATGCCGAGCTACGTCAACGTCGGCGCATACGTCGGCGCCGGCACGATGGTGGATACCTGGGCCACGGTCGGGTCGTGCGCGCAGATCGGCGCGCGCGTGCACCTGTCCGGCGGCGTCGGCATCGGCGGCGTGCTGGAACCCTTGCAGGCCAGCCCGACCATCATCGAGGACGACTGCTTCATCGGCGCGCGCTCGGAAGTCGTGGAAGGGGTGGTGGTCGAGCGCGGCAGCGTGCTCGGCATGGGCGTGTTCCTCGGGCAGTCCACGCGCATCTACGATCGCGCCACGAAAACGATCAGCTATGGGCGCGTGCCCGCGGGCAGCGTGGTGGTGGCGGGCTCGCTGCCTGCTGCGGACGGTTCGCACAGCCTGTACGCCGCAGTGATCGTCAAGCGCGTGGACGAGAAGACGCGCGCGAAGACGTCCATCAACGAGTTGTTGAGAAGCACCGTCGAGTAGTCATCCGGATCACAGGGGAAGCGTGAACGTCATTTCCTCAAGACAGACTTTTTTCGCCAAGCGGATTTTCCCCGCAATATGGTTGGGCGGGGTTGCGCTGGTCCTGATTTTGGGCGTGACCGCGAACGTGTCGCATGCATCGTCCCCAGGCAACATCGTGTTCCTGTTGGTGCCGGCACTGATGCTGGTATTCGGCTTTCTGCTTTTTCGAAAATTGCTTTGGGACCTGGCCGATGAAGTTCAGGATGGCGGGGACTACCTGCTGGTACGCAAGGGCGCCATCGAGAAACGAATTCCGCTGGCCGACATCCTCAACGTCAGCATGAGCCAGTTCACCAATCCGAAGCGGGTGACATTGCGCTTGCGTAGTCCCTGCGAGTTGGGCGATGAAATCGCCTTCATCCCCAAGATGCCGGTGTTCAGGCTCAACCCGTTTGCCCGCAACGCTGTGGCCGAAGACCTGATGCGACGCGTCGATCAGGCACGTCGCGGAGCATTCGCGTGATTACCGTCTATGGCCTCCCCACCTGCGACACCTGCCGCAAGGCACGCAACTGGCTGGACCGCTTCGGCGTCGCGCACACGTTTGTCGATTACCGCGCGAATCCGGTGCCGGCGGCGACGCTGAAGGCCTGGGCGCAGCAACTGGGCGGCTGGGAAAAACTGGTCAACAAGGCTTCGACCACCTGGCGCAATTTGTTGCCGCAGCGGAAGAACCCCGGCAGCGATCCCGAATGGACGCTGCTGCTCAAGGAATATCCAGCGCTGATCCGGCGGCCTGTGGTGGTGCGCGACGACGGCGAGGTCAGCGTCGGTTTCAGCGACAACGCCTTCAAGAGACTTTTCGGGAGATGAGGCGCGCATGAGCTGCAACGATGCGCGAAGCTGCCTGCGCAACCTGCGCGTCGAGCGCGACAACGCAGCCCTGTACGCGCGGCTCGCGGCAGTCGCGTCCGACCCGCGCCTGGCACAGGTTTATCAGCGCATTGCCGAAGGCGAGCGTGCCAATGCGGCGTTCTGGGAATCCCGCTTGGGTGCGCTGGGCGTGGCGGTGCCGGCGCCGCATCCACGGGTGCGCGTGCGCGTGCTGGGTGCGCTGGCGCAATGGTTCGGCACCGGTTTCGTGATGCCGACCGTGGTGCGGCTGGAACATGCCGACCACCTGGAAACGCCGGTCGATCGCAGCGGCCACCGCGATCACTTCGTCGCCGACGATGCGAACGCGCGCGTCCATCGCCATCGCGCGGCAGGCGGCAACACCTTGCGTGCCTCGGTGCTGGGCGCCAACGACGGGCTGGTGTCCAACGTCAGCCTGGTGATGGGCATGGCCGGCGCCAACACCGGCAACCACGCCGTGCTGCTGGCCGGCCTCGCGGGACTGGTGGCGGGTTCGTGTTCGATGGCGCTGGGCGAGTGGTTGTCGGTGAACAGTTCGCGCGAGTTCTACCAGGCCCAGATCACCGAACGCGCCGAACGCCTGGCGGTGGCGCCCGAGGACGGCGTGCGCCACATCGCCGGCATCTATCGCGACAAGGGCTTGGATCGTGCCCAGGCCGAACACCTGGCCGAGCATCTGGCGGAAACGCCGCGCACCGCGCTGGATACGGTGGTGCGCGAGGACCTGGGTGTCGATCCCTCCGAGCTCGGCGGCTCGGCCTGGAGCGCCTCGATCTCCTCGTTCTGCTTCTTCGCGTTCGGCGCCATCTTCCCGGTGGTGCCGTATTTCTTCGCCGGCGGACGCGTTGCGCTGTTCGCCAGCATGGCGGTGACATTCGCCGGGCTGTGCCTGATCGCGATCGGCACGTCGCTGTTCACCGGGCGCGGGTTGGTGTTCTCGATCGCGCGGCAGTTGGCGATCACCGCGGCCGCCGCGGCGATCACGTATGGCGTCGGCCACTTGCTCGGAACCGTGATCGCGGGTTGAACCTGGCGTTGCTATGCTGCGCGGCGTTCATCGCCACGTGGGCCGTGCAGCATGTCCGAGGTGTTCGATCTAACCTGCGAACTGGTCCGCCGCCGTTCGCTGACGCCCGACGAAGCGGGCTGCATCACGCTGGTCGCCGAGCGTCTGGAACGTGCCGGCTTCCGTTGCGAGCGCCTGCGCTACGGCGAGGTGTCCAACCTGTGGGCGACGCACGGGCAGGGCGCGCCGGTGCTGGTGTTCCTCGGGCACATCGACGTGGTGCCCAGCGGCCCGGAAGCGGACTGGACTTCGCCGCCGTTCGAACCGACGGTGCGCGACGGCAGGTTGTTCGGGCGCGGCGTGGCCGACATGAAGTCGGGTGCCGCCGCGATGACGGTGGCGCTGGAGCAATTCGTCGCGGCGCATCCCGCGCACGCGGGTACGCTGGCCTTGCTGCTGACCAGCGACGAGGAAGGCCCGACCAATCTCGATGGGGTGCGGCGTGTCGCGCAGCACTTCCGCGACGCCGGCCAACGCATCGACTGGTGCGTGGTGGGCGAGCCGTCGTCGCAGGAAAGATTGGGCGACCTGATCCGCGTCGGGCGCCGCGGGTCGCTGTCGTTCCGGCTGGTCGCGCACGGCGTGCAGGGCCACGTTGCGTATCCCGACAAGGCCAAAAATCCCATCCACGCGGTCGCGCCGGCGTTGGCGGAACTGGCGGCCACGTGCTGGGACGAAGGCAACGCGGATTTTCCGCCCACCACGTTCCAGGTTTCCAACATCCACGGCGGCACCGGTGCGCTGAACGTGATTCCGGGCAGCGTCGTCGTCGATGCGAACTTCCGCTTCGGCACGGCCAGCAGCGCGGATTCGCTGCGCGCGCGCACCGAGGCCATCCTGCAATCACACGGACTCGATTACGCGCTCGAATGGAACCTGTCCGGCGAGCCATTCCATTCACCCGAAGGCGGCAGGTTGCGCGAAGTCGTGATCGAGGTCTGCCGCGACGTGTGCGGCATCGAACCCGAACCCAGCACCGGCGGTGGCACCTCGGACGGACGCTTCATCGCGCCGCTGGGCGCGGAAGTCGTCGAGATCGGACCCGTCAACGCGACCATCCACAAGGTCGACGAATGCGTGGTGCTCGCAGACCTGGAAAAGCTTCCGGGGCTGTATTTCGCGATCGTCGAGCGATTGCTCGCCTGATTGCCGGCAGGTGCCAGGTAGGCTACACCGAGTTGGGTGTCGCCGATCGTGCGCAAAGCGCACGCTACGTGCTACGCGGACTGGTAGCGCTCCGCGCACGGGCGGCTTGGGGCAGGACCTGGTCAGGTAGAAGGCGCCGCCGGCAACAAAGTCATTTCGATGGTGGCGCAAACACCGCGAAAATCCCGGCGTAAGGCTTCACCATGAACGCCGGCGCGCCGTAGTAGTTGCCATCGACGTAGATTTGCGAGAGCGTGCCGTCGAGGTAGAGCGCGTCGCGGCAGCCGAGCTTGTCGCGGAACAGCCGCGCGAATTCGTGGAAATTCACCGGCGCGGTGCTGACGGCGAACACGACTTCATTCGGCTTGGGCGTGCACACGCCGCTGCGCCACTTGGTGCTGTCGGAACCGACGTCGAAGTTCGGATTGATCTTGCCGTCGATCACCAACATGGGGCCGGACTGCGTGGCCCAGCGCGGTTGCGCGTGCGCCGTGGCGAAGTCGGCGGTGGTTTGTACCGAGGCGTGGCCGTCGACATCGATCGCGAATACGCCGTTCGGCAGCAGCGAGAAATTGCCCGAGGCCGGGTTTCCATGCGCGGTGTTGAGCGGCTTCAATGCCTTGCCGTTCTCGACATACAGGCCCAGCGGTTCGCCCTGCGCGTCGTAGATGCCGGCGTTCGCCGCGAGCAGCAGGGTGCGGTCGTGCGTCGCTCCCCACGCCTGCAGCGCATGGATGCTGGCGAACGGCTGGCCCGTTTCGGGATCGCGCCAGTGCAGGCTCAGGTCGGCCTTGGCAAGATCAATGGTCACGACCCGGAAGTGGATGTTGTCGAGCACCACGTCGTGACTGGCAATGCCGTGCGAGGCCTGCGTGCATGCGCACAACAGCGAGAGAACGGCCAGCAGTGCGAACCTGGGTGCAAGCGGTCGACGGCGGCAGTTGACAGGCATGTTGGCGATCATCGTGGGATGGTCGCGGGTTCGCGGCTCGCGGTGCAAGTCGGCGCGCCGCGAGCGTTCACTGCGAGGGCTCCAGGGTCAGCCGGTACTTGGCCGGCCCCGGCAACAGCGGCGCCGGGTTGCCGTGCACCCATGCTTCGTGTCCCTTGCCGAACCACGGCGACAACGGGTTGTCGGATTGCCCGGCCGGCATTTCCAGGATGCCGTGTGCCTCGTTGCCGGGCTGCACGTCCATCCGCATCGAGGCGCCGAATGCGCGGCGCATGACGCGCGGCATGTCGTTGTCGCCGGCGAGTTCGTCGTGCGGCATGTCGACGAACTTCGCCAGCCATTTCGGCAATGCCACCGACAGTGGATTGTCGATTTTCGCGGTGTTGTGTCGTCCCCAGGTCTTGTTCGCGAGCGGCCCCGGCAGCGCCGCCAGTTCGTCCGCGACTTCGCGCGCCGTGTCTTCCAGCAACGCGTGCCAGCTCGCATACTTCGGGTCGAGCAGCCACGCCGGCTGTTGCGTCAGCATGGTCCACGCCGCGTATTCGCCGACTTCGGTCGTGGGCCATTCAAAATCTTTCCACTTCGCCGACGCGAGCGCCGCGAACGGCGCCAGCGCGTTTTCGCGCACCTTGTCGCGGAACATCCGGACGATCCGGTAGCCGACGCTGCCGGTGGCGGCGCGTGCCTGCCAGTTCTGCACGAATGGTTTGAGGGCAACAAGTTCGGGGTCGTGCGAAGCATTCAGCACATCGAGCAGCAGTTTCTGCCAGCGCGCCAGGAACAGCGCGCGATCGTCGAGCTGGATGTCCAGCATGTCGCGCGGGACGAACTGGTCGCGCGCGGCGAGGTCGTCGCGAATCTGCTGCGCGCGTGCGCCCTGGTCGTAGCCGCCATCGCCGATCAGTTGCAGGGCAGCGCCATCCACGATCCGTTGGTTGGCCGTCCAGATGCGCGAACCGGCCGGGTTTTCGATGCGCGGATCCTGCTCGGGTGTGGCGTAGCCGATCCAGCCGCTGCCGGGTTTCGACCAGTCGGCGGGAACCGATGGATCGAAACCCGAGCGGATCGGGAGCACGCTGCCGGCGATGCTCCAGCCGATGTTCCCCTGGGCATCGGCGACCACCAGATTCTGCGGCGGGATGCCGATGGTCGGCGCGAGCGCCAGCGCCTGGTCCACCGTGGTCGCGGTTTCCAGTTTCAGCAGGTTGAGATTGACCGCGCGCGGATCCTGTGCGACCCACGCCAGCGCCAGCGGCGTGCCGTCGGTGTCCCTGCCCATGATCGGGCCCCAGATCGTGTCCTCGACGGTGATGTGCGCGTCGGGTGCGTCCTTCACGTGGATCGCCTCGTCGTGCTTCGCGATCGTGGCCCAGCCGTTCGCGGTCTTGTAGCGCGACGGAGCGTGCGGATCGCGGAGCACGCGCACCCAGTCCATCCAGTCGCCGCTGCTGTTGGTGAAGCCCCACGCGATGTGGCCGTTCGAGCCGATCACCATCGCCGGCGCGCCGGGCAGGGTGACGCCGTTCAGCACGATCGTTTTTTCCGGATCGGCCGGGTCGGGATAGCGCAGTTGCGCGCGGTACCAGATGTTGGGCACGCGCAGGTGCAGGTGCGGATCGTTGGCGAGCAACGCCGCGCCGCCGGTCAGCGCGCCGGCGACCGCGAAGCCGTTGCTGCCGATGCCGGTGTTCGCGGCGTCGGCCACCGCGACGGCGCGCGCGCCGCGCGCCAGCGCGACCTTCTGCGTCGCCGTGCCGTGCAGGTCGAACACGGACGCATCGGGCATCGGCACGGGCTGCGAAGGCCCGCCCTGCATCGGCGCTTCCCAGCGCGGCGACGGCGCCAGCAGGAAATCGGCGAGCGGTCGTGGCAACACGGCGCGCAGGCGCGCGATGTTCAGTTCGCGTTGATTATCGCCGTCCTGGTTCAAGTCGAGGAACATCGCGTCGATGGTGAGGATGCTGTCGGCATCCGTCCACGTTCGCGGCTTCACGCCCAGCAACAGGTATTCCCACGGGCGCACCGCAAGATGCGCGAGCCCGGCGTTGACGCCCGCGGTGTAGGCGTCCAGCAGCTTGCGCCGCTCCGGCGGCATCGCCGCGATCTTGCGTTCGGCCAACGCGCGGAAACGGTGCTGGCGGTGGCTTTCGTCGACGGGCAGCGCCTTGGCGCCGACCAGCGCGGCCAGTTCGCCCGCGGCGTCGCGGCGCTGCAGGTCCATCTGGAAGAAGCGTTCCTGGCCGTGCACGTAGCCCAGCGCATACGCAATGTCCACGCGGTTGCGCGCGGTGATCGTGGGAATGCCATCGGCGTCGCGGACGATCGTCACCGGCGCCGACAAGCCGTGCACGGTGACGGCGCCGTTCGTCTGCGGCCGGCTGCCCGCGAGCAGGCGCCAGCCGATCGCGAACACGAGCACGGCGACGATGATCAGTGCAACGACAAGGCGTCGAATCCAGCGCATGGTCAATCCCCGGATGATCACGTCATTGTGCCGTTTGTGTATGCAGCCGCCAATTGTCAGGGCAGATGTTGTGGAAAGTCAGGCCACGGAAGGCCGTTCTGATCTGTCATGACTTCCAGTAGTCACAGGTTGTTCGCCAGTCCCGTGACGCAGTGATCAGGGATGATCGCAATCCTATGGCACGATGCCTGTCCACGCGGCACTGGTGAACTTGGACGCGGCGAGTGCACCGGCCTGTTCCAGTTCCTCCGGCGACAGCCCGCCGTGGACGAGTCCGTGCCGGGCGCGGAATGTCGCAACCATCTTGTCGATGATCTGCGCGCGCATGAGGCCGGTCTGGCTGCGCAGCGGATCGACGCGCTTGGCGGCGCTCTGGGTGGCCTTGTCGGACAGCTTCTCGCGGCCGATCCGCAGTACGTCCAGCATCTTCGCGCTGTCGATGTCGTAGGCCATGGTGACGTGGTGCAGCACCGCGCCGCCGCGCCGGGTCTGCGCGGCGCCCGCGATCTTGCCGGCCGGCGAGGCGATGTCGTTGAGCGGCTGGTACCAGGCGTGGATGCCGAGTCCCTGCAGCGCGTCGATCACCCAGGCATCCATGAATTCGTAGGACTCCTGGAAGCTCATCCCGGCGACCAGCGATTCCGGCGCGTACAGCGAATAGGTGATGGTGTTGCCGGGCTCGATGAACATCGCGCCGCCGCCGCTGATGCGGCGCACCACTTCGATGCCATGGCGTTGCGCGCCCTCCGGATCCACCTCGTTGCGCAGCGACTGGAAGCGCCCGATCACCACGCACGACGCCGACCACTCCCACACACGCAACGTGGGCGGACGGCGGCGCGCCGCGACCTCGTCGGTCAGTACTTCGTCCAGCGCCATATGCAGCGCGGGTGCTTGCGGCATGGCGTGGACCAGTTGCCATTTGTAATCGTTCCACCGGGTGGCGTTCACGCGGACGGCTCCAGCGCGCGTTGCACCGCGACCGCGATGGCCTCGGGCGAGACGCCGTACATCCGCACGTTGGGCCCCAGCGCGGCGCGCAGCACGGCGGCGTGCCGGGTGCTGTCGGCGCCGGCGGGCAGGCCCTCCAGCGCGACGTCGATCAGGGTCAGCGCGGAATCGGGTTCCAGGAAAAAATCACCACTGATCCGCACCCGGGTCAGCTTGCCGTCGCGGACGTCGAGGTCGGCCACCACCAGCTTGCCGCCAGGCATCTTGTATTCGCCGTGCATGTTCCCGCGCATTCGTGCCGTGCCGGTCGAATCGGCACGGGTGCGAAGCTTAGCGCGGCGGTGCGGGTGTTGTCCCGGAGAGGTGTCACGAATTACCAGTGGCGGCCGTGGTATTGGCCCTGGCCGACGTGGATCGACAAACCGACCCCGCCCGATGGATGTTCGCAGTCGCCGAGGTTCCTGGTGACGTTGATCGTGGCGGCCTGGTAACTGCCGCTGACGTGGTTGCCGCCCATCACTCCCATGCTGGCGCTGCCGTGCACCTGCGGCTGGTTGTAGGTGGAGTCATCGCAGCGTTGCGCCGCGAGGCGCGCTTCGCTGGCCGGGATGGCGGGGCCGCTGTGGTCGCCGTAGTACACGCCCGGCGCGCTGGTCGGGTTGCCGTGGCGGTCGGTCGCGGGATGGCTCGTTGCCGGATGTGCAGCCGTGCTCGCGGCGGCGGGCATGTCGCTGGGCGGCAACTGCAGGTTCAGCGGCTTGTTTGCGTTTTGCGCACACGCTGCACCCGCGAATGAACACGCGGCGAGCAGGGCGATGGTGCGGATCGTGTTCATGGGGAAACTCCGGGTGGCACCCTGTTCAACGCGCGAACCCTTGCCGGCGTGCACAAGCGTTGGATGTTGAGAATGCCATGAAGTTCCCGGATCGCGTCAGCCCGTCGTTTCGATCCGGTCCACCCGGCGCAGGCCGCGTGGCAGCAGCCCACCGCGTTGCGCGCGGCTGCCGCCGTATTCGACGAGGTCGGCCCATTTCAGGATCAGCTTGCGCTGGCCGGCGTACAGTGTCACTTCGCCCGAGCCTTCGGCGACCACTGCGACGCCCGCGAGGCGCTCCTCGCCCGATTGCAGTTTGGCTTTCGGGATCTCGATCAGCTTGTTGCCGCGGCCGCGTTCCAGTTCCGGCAGGTCCGCGACCGAGAACATCAGCAGGTGCCCTTCGGTCGTCACCGCGACGATGCGGTCGCGCGCCGGGTCGTTGACGCAGGCGGGCGCCAGCACGCGCGCGTTGTCGTCCATGTTGATGACCTGCTTGCCGGCCTTCTTGTTGGCGAGCAGGCCTTCGAAGCCTGTGAGGAAGCCGTAACCGGCGTCGGTCGCGAGGATCAGTTTGGTCGCGTTGTCGCCGATCGCGACGGCGTCGAAGCGTGCACCGGCCGGCGGCGTGAAACGGCCGGTCAACGGCTCGCCGTTGCCGCGCGCCGAAGGCAGCGTGTGCGCGGGCGTGGAGTAGCTGCGCCCGGTCGAATCGATGAATACCGCCTGCTGCGAGCTCTTGCCGCGCACGCTGGCAAGGTACGCATCGCCCTCGCGGTAGGAAAGCTCCGCGGCATCAATGTCGTGGCCCTTGGCGGCGCGCGCCCAGCCTTTTTCGCTGAGCACGATGGTGACCGGTTCGGACGTGACCAGCTCGCTTTCGTCCAGCGCCTGCGCGGCGGCGCGTTCGACCAGCGGCGAACGGCGCGCGTCGCCGTATTTCTCGGCGTCGGCTTTCAGTTCCTGCTTGATCAGCGTTTTCAGGCGCGTCCTGGAGTTCAGCGTCACCTCGATCTTCGCGCGTTCCTCTTCCAGTTCGTCGCGCTCGGCGTTGAGCTTCATTTCTTCCAGTCGTGCGAGCTGGCGCAGTTTGGTTTCGAGGATGTAGTCGGCCTGTTCCTCGGACAGCTTGAAGCGCGCGATCAACGCCGGCTTCGGTTCGTCCTCGTGGCGGACGATGCGGATCACTTCGTCGAGATTGAGGAAGGCGATGCGCAGGCCTTCCAGCAGGTGCAGGCGGCGTTCGACCTTCTCCAGCCGGTGTTGCAGGCGGCGCGTCACCGTATCGCTGCGGAAACGCAGCCACTCTTCGAGGATCTGCTTCAGCGTCTTGACCTGCGGCCGGCCGTCCAGCCCGATCATGTTGAGGTTGACGCGGAAACTCTTTTCGAGATCGGTGGTGGCGAACAGGTGCTGCATCATCGCGCCGGTATCGACGCGGTTCGAGCGCGGGATCAGCACCAGCCGTACCGGGTTCTCGTGGTCGGATTCGTCGCGCAGGTCTTCCAGCATCGGCAGTTTCTTCGCGCGCATCTGCGCCGCGATTTGCTCGATCACCTTGGCCGGCGACACCTGGTGCGGCAGCGCGGTCAGCACGATGTTGCCGCGTTCCTCGGTATGGATCGCGCGGCAGCGCACCGAACCGTTGCCGGTCGCGTACATCGCTGCCAACTCATTGCGCGGTGTGATGATCTCCGCAGCGGTCGGGAAGTCCGGCCCCTTGATGTGCTCGCACAGGTCCGCGATGCTGGCGGAAGGTTCGTCCAGCAAATGGATGCACGCCGCCGCGACCTCGCGCAGGTTGTGCGGCGGAATGTCGGTAGCCATGCCGACCGCGATGCCGGTGGAACCGTTCAGCAGCACGTGCGGCATCCGCGCCGGCAGCCACGAGGGTTCCTTCAGCGTGCCGTCGAAGTTGGGCGCCCAATCGACCGTGCCCATCCCGAGTTCGCCCAGCAGCAGTTCGGCGATCGGGGTCAGGCGCGATTCGGTGTAGCGCATCGCCGCGAACGATTTCGGATCGTCCGACGAGCCGAAGTTGCCCTGGCCGTCGATCAGCGAGTAGCGGTACGAAAACGGCTGCGCCATCAGCACCATGGCCTCGTACACCGACGTATCGCCGTGCGGATGGAACTTGCCGATCACGTCGCCGACGGTGCGCGCGGATTTCTTGGGCTTGGCCGTCGCCGCGAGGCCGAGCTCGCTCATCGCGTAGATGATGCGCCGCTGCACCGGTTTCAGGCCGTCGCCGACGAAGGGCAGGGCGCGGTCCAGGATGACGTACATCGAGTAGTCGAGGTACGCGCGCTCGGCGTACTCGCGCAGCGGAATCTGTTCGAAGTTGCTTTGCAGGGCAGTCATGGTCGTCCGTCATCCCGGCACGGGCCGGGATTCAATGCTCGATCCGGTCAATTGTCGCGGGACGCACGCTTCAATGCACGCGCCGTGATTGCTGACGCCGGTGATCGCGGCGCGGATCAGGCTGTAATCGTGTGCCGGCCTTTCCGAATGAAGCGTGGGTGCGGCATTTCCGCCACGCCCGCCACTTCAGGAGAGAACGCCATGCCCACCGTCAACGATGATTTCAACCGCACCGTCGCCCGCCTCGACCTCGACGCGGAACTCTCCGGGATCTTCACGCCCGGCGCCGCTGCGGCCCTGCGTTTCAATGACGCCGATCTGGTGCGTTTCAACGATTGCGTGGCGCGTGTCGCGCCGGGAACGCCGGCCCTCGACGGTCCGCAGATCGCCGCCGCCGCGCGGCGGCTGTCGCGGGCGGTCGGCGCAGGCAACGAGTCGCGCTTCATCCTGACCCGCCTCCGCCGCGCCTGCGAGATGCGTGCCCTGCTGGGCGATGCAAACTGGTCGTGCGAGCCGGCGCTGCGCGAACGCATGCAGGCGGTGGTCGGGTACATCGACGATGCGCCCGGCCTGATCCCGGACGACGTGCCAGCCATCGGCGGCCTGGACGACGCCCTGCTGGTGGATCTGGCGATGGAAAGCCTGCGCGGCGAACTCGACGAATACGCCGATTTCTGCCGCTATCGCGCCGGCGAAGCGGCGCGGCTCGGTGTCGTGGCGGGCAAGGTGCCGCTGGACCGTGCCGAGTGGAGCGCACGCCGGCAGGAGGAAATCCTGATGGAACGGCAATTGCGCCGTGCACGGGGTGGTTCCTACGCGCCCGATGAAGGCGGCGCGGCGCTGTTCCGGGTTGGATGAGCGGCCGGGTGATCGAGGCGTCTGGCGCATCCCGGCAGCGGGCCCGTAATCCCGCGCGCCGTTCGTGGAATGCATGGTTGGGCCACATTCGGCCCTTGCCCAGGAGTAAACCCATGAAATTTCCGATTGCACAGACCATGGCGTGCCTGTTGGCGGGCATCGCCGCAACCCCGTTGGCCCAGGCCCAGTGGAAGGCAGACGTCGGCGCCGAGAGCACCGATCACGCCGTGCAGGTGTTCTCGTTCCTTCCCAACGAGATGTGGGTACACGAAGGCGACAGCATCACGTTCAACTTCGCCGTGGACCTGCCGAACACGGTGACCTTCCTCAGGCCGGACCAGGTGCGTACCTCGGACTTCCAGGGATGTCCGGGCGCCACGCCGAATCCCACCGGCTTCGACGGCAGCCAGTGCGTCAACTCCGGACCGATGTTCGCAGGGCAGAGCTACACGGTGCTGTTCCCGTCGCCCGGCAACTACAAGATGGCGAACCTGTTCCACGAAAACGACATCGGCACGATCCACGTGCTGGAGCGTTCGCAGCCATTGCCGCACGACCAGGCCTGGTACAACCGGATGGCGGCGAACTCCAGGCGCAACCTGCTCGCGCAAGGGCTGCTCGCAGACGCCGTGGGCCATGTGGATGCGCAGGCCAACCATGCCGTGGTCGCGGGCTCCGGCGTGGTCGGCGCATCGCCGGGCGGCCAGCAGACCGTATCGGTGATGCGTTTCATGCAATCGCAGGTGACGATCCACAAGGGCCAGACCGTCGAGTGGATCAACGAGGACCCGGTCACGCCGCACACCATCACGTTCGGCGCCGAACCCGATGGCCCGCCGTGGCCGCCGTCTTCCAATGTGACCGTCGATCCTGACGGCGCGCGGCACGCGACCATCAACTCCATCGCCGACAACGTGCATTCGGGCTTCATCATGTCGTCCGGCGATGAGCGCGTCGGCGTGCCGCAGGCGCCGCTCGAAGTGACGCGCTTCCGCGTGACCTTCACCCGGCCCGGACTGTACCGGTACATCTGCGCGCTGCACGACGGGATGGGCATGAAGGGCACCGTGGTGGTGTTGCCCTGACTTGCTCTGCCGTGCATGCCATGGATTCGTCGAGGCCCCGCCGTAGCGGGGCCTCGCTTGATCCTGCCCGGTCAATCCGGCGAGCACTTGCAGGCGGCACGGGGCGGCGCATAATCGGCCTCTGGCGGGGTACCGGGCTCCGTCCGCTTGCTGCGTGAGGGCGCGGCGTATATGGGCCGATTCGATACGACCCGCTGGAGCGTGGTGCTGCAGGCGCGCGGCGATCCTGCCGATGCGCGCGCGGCGCTGGAAACCCTGTGCCGCATCTACCGCCCGCCGGTGCTGGCTTATGTCCGCAGCCACGTGCACGCGCGCGACGCGGCGGAAGACCTGACCCAGGCGTTTTTCGCGCGTTTCCTCGAACACGCTTGGCACGCCGATGCCGATCCCGAACGCGGGCGCTTCCGCTCGTTCCTGCTGACCGCGCTCAAGCGCTTCCTGATCGATGCCAATGCCGAGGCGGGGGCGCAGAAGCGCGGCGGCGGCTACCGCTTCGAATCGCTGGACGAGGAAGCGTCCGACGCGCCCGTGGACGACGATTCCCCGGAACGGACATTCGAACGTGAGTGGGCGCAAGCCGTGCTGGGCGCGGCGTTGGCGCGCCTGCGCCACGAGGCCGAGGAGGCGGGCAAGCTGGCGATGTTCGATCGTCTCAGCGAGTTCCTGGTGGAAGCGCCGGACGAGGACGACTACGCGCGCGCCGCGGAGGACCTGCAGTTGCGACGCAACACGCTGGCAGTCGCGGTGCACCGCCTGCGGCATCGCCTGCGCGAGCTGGTGCGCGCGGAACTGGCCGAGACCACCGCGGGCCGGGACGACATGGATTCGGAGTTGCGGGCGCTGCGCGGGGCGCTGGGACCGGCATCGCATTGAATGTCTGCTGGCGTGCCCGGGTTGCGGGACCATGTAATCGCCGCCGCGTTTTGCGGAAACAAGGACAGACTTGAAGGGGATGATCGATGGAGCCTTCCGGAGAACGCGCAAGAGAGGATTTCAGTCGCACGCGCTGGTCGCTGGTGCGGGGCCTGGGCGCGCCGCAGCCCGGCGAGGCACGGCGGGCGCTGACGGAACTGGCGTTGCGCTACTGGTATCCGGTGTACGCCTACGTGCGCCGCTGCGGTCACGCGCCGGAGATCGCGCAGGACATCACCCGCGCGTTCTTCCAGAAGGTGGCGGCGGAAGCAGGCGCGATGGGGGAAACGCCGCGCGGGCGGTTCCGGGACTGGCTGCTGGCGCGCCTGAACGTGTTCCTGGCCGGCGACTGGCGCGAACTGGCCGGCGGCGAAGCGCCGGCGCTGTCGCCGCCGCTGGAGGAACTGGAGCGGCGCCATCGCGACGATCATGCGCTCGACGATTCGCCCGAGCAGGCGTTCCAGCGCGGCTATGCGCTGGAAGTGCTGGCGCGCGGGTTCAAGGCCCTGCAGGCGGAAGCGCGCCAGACCGGGCACCTCGACATGTACGAGGCGCTGGAGCCGTTCCTGGCGCACGATCCGTTGCCGGGCCAGTACGAAGAGCTGGGACGCAAGCTGGGCATTCGTCCGCTGGCGCTGGTGCTGGCCTTGAAGCGCCTGCGCCAGCGGTTCCGGGAACTGGTGCGCGAGGAGCTGGCCGACGCGGTGGCCTCGCCGGATGAGATGGCCATCGAGCAGCAGACGCTGTTCGCGGTGCTGGCAAGGAGTCCCTGAGCGATGGCCACGCAACCCAGCCAGCCGGATGCGGACACCTTCCAGTCAACGGCGCCGCGGCACGGTCTGTTCGGTCTGGCCGAACTTGCGTTCGGCAGCCTGACGCGCGCCGACGAAGCCTCGCAGGGCCAGCACCTGGCCTTGCTGCACGCGGAGAGCCTGGAACTCGACCTGTCCGATCCGGCCCAGCGTGCGTTCGGCGACTACGAGTTGCTGGAGTTGATCGGCGAAGGCGGGATGGGCGCGGTATACCGGGCCCGGCACCTTCCGCTCGACCGCGAAGTCGCGGTGAAGCTGCTGTCGGCGGGGCCGTGGGCGTCGAAGGACTTCATCGCGCGCTTCGAACGCGAGGCGCAGAACGCGGCGCGGATGCAGCACCCGAACATCGTGACGGTGTACGAGGCGGGCAGCCACGAGGGCCTGCACTTCTTCAGCATGCGGCTGGTGGAAGGCCAGAGCCTGTCGGGATTGCTGAGGCGGGAAGGCTGCATGGCGCCGCGGCGCGCGGCGGCGCTGATGCGTACCGTGGCCGAAGCCGTCGCCTACGCGCACAGCCTGGGCGTGCTGCACCTGGACCTGAAGCCGGGCAACGTGCTGATCGACGCGGCGGGCGTGCCGCATGTGGCGGACTTCGGTCTCGCGCGCAGGCTGGACAGTGCGGCGGTCGTTGCCAACGATGAAGTCTCGGGCACGCCGTCGTACATGGCGCCGGAGCAGGCGCGGGTGCGAAGCTCGCGCCTGACCGCGGCGACCGACGTGTGGGGGCTGGGCGCGATCCTGTATGAACTGCTGACCGGTGCGCCGCCGTTCCGGGCCGAGAACGCGCAGGCGACCCTGAAGCTGGTGCTGGAAGGACAGGTGCGCGCGCCGCGGCGGATGCAGCCGCACCTGCCGCTGGACCTGCAGGCGGTCGTGCTGAAGTGCCTTGCTCGCGATCCGGCGGAACGTTATCCGTCGGCGCGCGCGCTGGCGGATGACCTTGCGCGTTTCGTGGAAGGCCGGCCGGTGCAGGCGCGGCCGCTGAACGCAGTGCAGCGCACGACACGCTGGGCGAAACGCGAACCGAAACTCGCTGCGGCCACATTGCTCGCGTTTGGAATCCTGGTGGCCGGCTTGATAGCGAGCACCAGCCAGTGGCGGCGTGCCGAAACCAACGCGAACACGGCGCGCGACAATCTTTGGTCGACGCGCGCGCAAACCGCGCAGCAGGCGCTCGCGGCGGGCGACGGCTTCCACAGCCTGCGTCCGCTGATCGCCAATCTCGCCGAAATGGAAAGGGCCGGGCGCATGGGTGAGGCGAAGATCGAACGCGAACGCATCGGCACCCTCCTCGCCAATGCGCCGCAACTCCTGGAACTACTTGCGTTGCCGCATGGCGAGATCACCTCTTCGATCGCGATTTCGCCCGACGGGCGGCGCTTCGCGGTCGCCACGTACGAATACAAAGACGAAGCCGTTCGGCGCGTGCGGCAATACGACCTGGCAACCCTGCGCGAACTTTGGTCGGTATCCACCGAAGGCTTCACGTTTCTTGGCGGCGGAGGCGACTTCGGCTCGCCACGCGGCAATCTGCACTACACCGCCGACGGCCGGTTCCTGCTCGTCTCGACCCAGGAACAGCCCGTGGTGCCGGCGCCGCGGACTTCGGACATGATCCTGATGGATGCACGCGACGGCCACATCCTGTGGCCGGGCAAGCTCTCCGAACATCAGGCCGACATCGTTTACGACGACGCGCTGAAGCACGCGTTGGTGCGCTTCCGTGCCGACAATTCGTTGCGCTGGCCCGATTCTGCACAGTTCTACGAGGTCGACGGTTGGAAACCTGTCGGGCCGCGGCACACCGTCGCGACCACGCTCGCGGCCGATTTCTGGCTGCCGGCGCCCGATGGACACGCCTGGCTGGGCTCTCGCGACAGTACGAACCTGGCCCTGTACACGGTGCCGGACCTGAAACCGCTCTGGCGACTGTCATTGCCGCAGGCCAGCCTGATACGAGCTTGGCGTTTCAGTCATGACGGTCGCCACATCGCGCTCGGCAGCGTGGACGGTGCGGTGCGTCTGGTGGATGCGGCGAACGGTCACGCCGACGAATTCAAAACGGTGCCAGGTGGACGCTTGCAGTGGCTCGAGTTCAGTGCGGATGATCGGACCCTTGCAGCGATCGATGAGAACGGGCAACTCTGGACCTGGGACGTGGCGACAAGAGCGCCTCGCAGCGCGCCGCTGCACTTGTTGCGGAACAATGTCTTCGTGGCGCGCATTCGCTACGCCGGCGATACGCTGTTCGGTGAGGGTCTCGGCGTGACCGACGCGGAGTTCGCTTATGCGACGCTGGGCCCGCGGGCGATGTTCAACAACGAAGCGGTGACGGGGGTGGCGCGCCTGCACGACGTGTCTGCGGCCGGGACCGCCTTCGATGTTTCCGTGGCCGCGCAGCGGCTGATCACGGCCAACAACAGCAACCTGATCGAGATCTGGCGCTTGCCGGCATCGCCGTTGCTCGACGCGCGCGCCGCGCCGATGCAACCTGCGGTGCAGACGTTCGACGGTGTGCATCTGGTAGCGGTCGATGGCGATACGGTGCGCGTGATCGATGCCGCGACCGGCGCTCCGCTGTCGCCTCCTCTGCGTCATCCGGAGCCGGTGAGTTTCGCCGATTTCGCTCCCGACGGCCATTCGCTGGTGACGATCGCCGGCCGCACGGTGCGGGTGATCGATCCGGTCACCTGGAGGCTGCGCGGCGCGCCGATGGTGTTGCCGGAGACGCCGGAACGTGTCGCCTTCGCGCAGGCGGCGCCCGTACTGGTGGCGACCACGGCCGAATATCAAGGCGACGATCGGCACGACGTGGTGCATCGCATCGATCTCGTACACGGGATCGTGCTCGGCAAACCGGTGCGCGTGGACCAGCTCCAGGGTTTCCAGATGGATGCGGTTGGCCGGTATGCGCTGGTGGTGAACCTGAGCCGCAAACATCCGACACAGAACCTGCGGATCGCGCTGGCCGACGGTGCGGTTTCCTGCGTGCCGAAGGTCAAGGACGTCTGGAACGGGACGATCGCGGCCGATGGCCGAAACGCGTGGTTCAACACCATGGGGCCGAACGGCCAGCCCGTGCTGCGGCATTGGGATCTCGACGCCTGCCGCGAACTTCCCGTGGCCGAAATGGCGAATCTGCAGAGCGCCGCGGTGTTGATGACGCGCGGTGACGGGTTGATCGTGCACCGCGGCGGCAACGAGGCGCTGATCCGTTTCGATGGCGATGGCCGCCGCACCGCTGCCGTCGGTGATGCGATCCCCGGCTCGATGTACCAATTTGCGCTCAGCGCTGACGACGGACTCGCGGCGATCGCCACGCGCAACGCGGTGCATCTGCTCGACGCGCGCAGTGGCCAGCCTCTGTCGGCGCCGCTGGCCGCACCGATCGCCGGCGACGATGCGATCGCCGGGCTGGCGTTTTCGCCGGATGGCACGCGTCTGCTCGCACGCACCATCAATCAGCGTTGGCTTTTCTGGAACCTGCCGCGGGCCGCGGCAGGTTCTGCTGATCTCGCGCGCCTGACGCACGCACTGGATCCGAATCCGGGCGAAGTGCTGTCGGATGCCGACGTCAAGGCACTGAATGCGCAATTGCACGCAGCCGCCGTCACGCCACGTGCGCCACCGGCGGTGTCAGAAATCCCGGTCGCGTTCGCGCCGGCTCCGGGCGCGGGAGTGGACCCGCGTTTCGTGCCGCTCGATCTCAAACCTGCCATCAACGAACCGCTGGTCGGCAAGACTTGGTCGGAACCCCTGGCGGGCGGCGACCTGCCGACGCTGGCGCCCGGCCTGCAACGATTTCTCGGCGTGGACTATCGCGTGGACGGCGGGGTGCAACTCAGTGCCGGCGGCACTGCCACGGCGATAGGGCCGGAGCTGCGTCGCAGCCGGACGATCGCCGTGCCGGGCATCGTCGCGCGCCGCGTGCACGTACTGACCTTCATGCACATTCCAATGAACAACAATGTCCCGCCGCGCGACTTCGCGTACGTGGTGCTGATCGACGCGGATGGGTGTGAAACGCGCCTGACGATCCGCACGGTGCGGGACGTGGTGACTCACGGCACCAACCCGAAGACGGCCGCGCCGACGGCGCGTATCGCGCGGGTCGGCATGGAAAGCGAGAGCGTGCGGACAGGGGATGATCCGTCGCAACCGTGGTCCGCCGTGTATGCGGTGGCGCTGGACGTGCCACCGGGCGTAGGTCCGATCCGCGGTTTGCGTTTCGACGTCGCCGATGGACCGATGGAGGCGCCGCTCTTGTTCGCTGCGACGCTGGAGCGCGCGGATGCCGACAGGAGACACGCGCCGTGAAGCCAGCAATCAAGTATTCGCACGCCGCGTTCCTGTTCTGGCTGGCCTTCACCTGCCCGCCGGATGCACGGGCGCAGGATGACGCCGCGCCCGAGTCGAAGGCGCAGCCGGCGCCCGCGCCGAAAACGCTGGGCACGATTTACGTCACCGGCAGCCACATCCGCAGCGTGGACCTTGAAACCGAACACCCGCTGGTGGTGTTGCAGCGCGACGAGTTGTTGCGCACCGGGCTCACCGGCGTCGCCGACATCGTGCAGTCGCTGATCATCGCCAACGGGCAGACGCTGAACCGCAACATCAACAACAGCGTGCATGCGACCGGCACCGGCGAACTGCGCGTGAACCTGCGCAGCCTCGGCGCCAACCGCACGCTGGTGCTGGTGAACGGACAGCGCTGGGTGTCCGCGGTGGATGGCGCGGTGGACCTGTCGGCGATTCCGCTGGCGCTGGTCGAGCGCATCGAGGTGTTGAAGGACGGCGCGTCGGCTATCTATGGCTCCGACGCGATCGGCGGCGTGATCAACATCATCACGCGCAAGCATTTCAGTGGGACGGAATTCGGTGTGTACACCGGTGAAAGCGATCACGGCGACGGCTTCAGCCGTCACGCCGATTTCAGTTTCGGCCGCAGTGGCGACAAATGGGATGCGTCGTTCGGGCTGGAGTACGGCAAGGACGATCCGATCATGGCCGACCGGCGCCAGATTTCCTCGGTGCCCGCGCCCGGCATTCCGTTTGGCGTGATCGGAAGTTCCGCGAGCCAGTACGGCGTTTTCTACGTGCCGGACCCATGGCCGCGCTACGTCTTGATCCCGGGCCGGCCCGGCACTTCTCCGGATGATTTCCGGCGCTACAGCCCGGCCAGGGACAACAATTACAACTTCATCCCGTACAACTACCTGCAGACGCCGCAGGAGCGCCGCGCCGGATTCGCGCAATTCCGTTGGGCGTTCTCGCCCGATCTGGCGTTCTCGGCCGATGCACTGTTCAACCAGCGCAAGTCGGCGCAGCAGCTTGCGCCGCCGGTGATCGTCTTCAACATGGACCCGTTCAGCGGCGGCTTCGACGTGTCGCCCGGCAACGTGTACAACCCCTTCGGCGTGCCGGTTGCGGTGTTCACGCGCGGCCCCGACGCGATGCCGCGCCGCTTCGTGCAGACGGTGGACACCACGCGCATCCATCTCGGACTGGATGGCGTCTTCAATGCCTTCGCGCGCGACTGGTCGTGGGGCGTGGATGCGACGCGCACGCTGGCGCACCAGATCGAATTCGGATCTCCTTACGCTGACAACGAAAAACTGGCGCTGGCGGTGGGGCCTTCGTTCTTCGACGCCAGCGGCGTCGCGCGTTGCGGCACGCCCGGCAACGTGATCGAAGGTTGCGTGCCGCTGGATCTGTTCAGTGGTCCCGGCCGCTACACCCAGGCCATGCTCGATTACATCGACGTGGACGTGACCAACCGCAAGCGCGGCGTTTCCGACGCGCTGGATTGGCATGTCACCGCGACGCTCGCCGATCTGGCCGCGGGCCCGCTCGGTTTCGCGGCAGGGCTGGAGCGCCGGCTGGAGCGCGGCAGCGACGAGCCCGATCCGCTGGTCGCGAGCCTCCGCGCCAACGGCACCGGCGTCGCCAGCGCCCCGACGGAAGGCGCGTATGCGGTCAACGAGGCGTACGCCGAGTTCGACGTTCCGCTGCTCGCGCACCAACCGCTGGTGCGCGAACTGGATGTCAATCTCGCGACGCGCTGGTCGGATTATTCGCTGTTCGGCCGCACCGTGAATTCGCGCATCGGCCTGCGCTGGAAGCCGGTGGACGACCTGCTGGTGCGCGCCACCTGGTCGCAGGGCTTCCGCGCGCCCAGCATTTTCGAAGCCTTCGGCGGCGCGGTGTACGGGCCGAGCAATGCCACGGACGACTGCGCGGCCGATCCCGAGTCGGGTTACGCGCCGCCGCCCGCGGTCGCGGCGCATTGCCTCGCGGATGGCGTGCCTGCGGACGTGTCGCCTGTCTTCAATGCCACCACCACGACCGGCAGCAATCCGCATCTGAAACCCGAAACCTCGCGTTCGCTTACCGCCGGTCTTGTTTACAGCCCGCGCTGGTTGCCGGGACTGGATGCCAGCCTCGACTGGTACCGCATCGAAATCCGCAATGCCATCGGCAACCTTGGCGACCAGGCGGTGATGGATGCCTGCTACGTCCATGGCGATCCGGTCGCGTGTTCGCGCATTACGCGCAATCCGGATGGCACGCTGCTGCACATCGACGCGATCAACCAGAACATCCCGGGCGGCATCGAGACCGAAGGCGTGGATTTCGCGCTCGCGTGGAAGCGCGCGACGCGCGCGGGCGACTTCTCGCTGCGCTGGGAGGCCGCCTACGTGAGTTACTGGGGCGACATCGGCAAACCCGCGCGTGGCTCGATCCTGCCGGATGGCTCATTGGCGCAGGGCAACGTCGTCGGCAGCAACAACGACCTCTACGGCGTCATCTGGCGCCTGCGTTCGGTGGCGACGCTGGCGTGGCAGCGCGGCGACTGGGGAGCGTCGATCAGCGCGCGCTATTTCTCCCCGATCCTGGAATTCTGCGGCCCGCCGTGGCGGGCGTCGCAAGTCCTCGACGATCCGTCGTGGCTCGCGCTGTGTTCCGATCCCGGCCACATGGAGGATGGCTCGCCTTCGCCGCGCAACCGTGTCGGCGCGGTGAACTACGTGGACCTGGAAGCCAACTGGCGCGCTCCCTGGAAGGGTGTATTCACGCTCGGCGTGCGCAACGCCTTCGACCGCGATCCCCCGCATGCGTGGTCGTACAACGGCGCCAACTCCTTCTTTCCGGACTACGACATCCCCGGCCGCTTCTGGTGGCTGAGTTACCGGCAACACTTCTGATCCTGCCGCGGCGTTTGTCATCGCCGCGCGCGGTTGCCGAAGTAATGAGTGAGGGACCAACCCTCGCCGCCCACCGGATGCAGGCGACCCCATCATCCGTGCATGCCCGTCAAGGAAGACCTGCTGCAGGTTGCAAGAGGTGAATGTCATGAAACTCAGCGCCATCTCCATCGCCATCGTCCTCTCCGGTATTGCCGGTGTTGCCTCTGCGGCGGGCCAAAGCCAGGCCATGCCGCCCGTGACCGTCAGTTCGGCTGGAATCGCCGCGTGCACGCCGCCCGATGACCAGACCGGCCATGCCTGCGACGCGTACAACCAGTTGATCCGCTCGCACTTTTCCGATCGCGAAATCGGGATGCTGTTTGGCGCATCGACCGCGTATCCCGAATACGTGACCGGCGGCATCGACAAGTTGCAGCGTCGCTACCAGGCCGTGCTGCAGGAATACGTCGCCGCGCAGCAGGCTGCCCATGGCGCGAATGTCGTAGCCAGGTAAACGGGACCCAGACGCACTCTCCAAACCGTGTCAGCTTCCACGCCCCGCTCTGCGGGGCGTTTTTTTGGAGACGATCGGCGGCCTTCAACGTGTAATCGCCGCGCCGCGCTCCCGAAGAATGCGTTGAGGGACGAACCCTCTCCGCCCACAGGACGCAGGCGAATCCCCATCCTTGCACGCCCGTCATGGAAGACCTGCTGCGGGTTTCAAGAGGTGAACGTCATGAAACTGCACGTAATCACTATCGCAATCACCATCGCGATGGCCGGTTTCGCCGGCGCCGCTGCCGCGGGCGAAACGCACACGATCATGCAACCCGCGGAGACCATCCATCTGCTCTCACAGGCCACCGGCCTGACGGTTCACGAAGTCGAGATCGCGCTGAGCCCGTCCACGAATTACGAGCACCCCACCCAGTACGCATCCGTCTACCGGCGCTTTCAACAGGCCGTGGGGCGCACGATGTACGAGCAGATCACGGGCGACGGCGAACTCAGCGCGCGGCAGGTGCAGGACCTGGTCGCCATGGCCAAGGCACGTCAAGTCAAACTGGCGGCGGCCGAACGCGAAAAGCTCGGCTTGCATCCGTGATTGCTTGCGCGCACGCCCCCGCCTTGCGGGGACGTGTGCGGCTTCGGGGCATGGATCAGCGCGGCACGCGATACCCGCCGGGCACTCCGTGCGGCGACAGCGTGAGTTGCCACAACTGGTCGCGGCGGGTGCGGAAGGTGGCGGCGGAACTCGACAGGTAATAGCGCCACATCCGACGGAAACGTTCGTCGTAACGCGGATTGCTGGCCGACAGTTCCGGCCATGCGGCGTCGAAATTGGTGAGCCATGCCATCAACGTCTTGTCGTAGTCGGCGCCGAAGTTGTGCCAGTCCTCGACCACGAAAAGGTTCTCCAGCGCGGGCGTCACCTGCGAGGCGGCCGGCACCATCGAGTTCGGGAAGATGTATTTCTCGATCCACGGGTCGGGACGCGACGGCGTCGAGTTGACGCCAATGCAGTGCAGCACCGAGAGACCGTCGTCCTTCAGGCAGCGCCGGCACACTTCGAAGTAGGTGCGGTAATTCTTCCAGCCAACGTGTTCGAACATGCCGATCGAATACACCGCGTCGAATTGCTCCTCGACGGCGCGGTAATCCTGCAGGCGGACTTCGATGGGCAGGCCCTTGCACAACTCGCGCGCGAATTGCGCCTGCTGTTCCGACACCGTGACGCCGACGCCCGACACGCCGTAGTTCTCCGCGGCGTATTTCAGAGCTTCGCCCCAGCCGCAACCGATGTCGAGGATCTTCATGCCGGGTTTCAGTTGCAGCTTGCGGCAAACGAGGTCCAGCTTGGCTTCCTCGGCGTCGTCGAGGTTGTCCGCGTCCTTCCAGTAGCCGCAGGAATACACCGGCCGCTTGCCCAGCATCTTCGCGAACAGGTCGTTGCCGATGTCGTAATGCGCCTTGCCGATCTTGAAGGCCTTGCGCCCGCGCTGCATGTTGAGGAAACGCGCGCGCAGGTGGGCGCGCAGCGCCGCGAAGTCGTGCAGTTGCTCGTCGAGGTGCGCGCCCAGCACGTGGAAGAAAAACTGGTCGAGCGAGGGCGTGTCCCACCAGCCGTCCATGTAGGCTTCGCCCAAACCCAGCGAGCCGTGCGCGAAGGCGCGCGCGAACACGCGTTCGTCGTTCACCTTCAAGTCCCAGGGCCGGTCGCCGTCGAGGCGCACGTCGGCATGCTCCAGCAGTCTCTGCGCTTTCTCGCGCAGCGCCTGGTCGTGGCGCGACAGCGGCACGGGTTCGGTTGACGTCGCAAGGTCGTTCATCACGCGCTCCTGTGCGGGGGCCGAAGGCTCCACAACAGCGGGCACGCCGCGAACTGCAACACCAGTGCGGCGATCACCGTGTAGAGCGGTCTCACATCGTACAACACGCCGAGCAGGACGCTGCCGAGGAACCACGCGGTGCCATAGATGGCGTTGAACACGCCCATCACGGTGGCGCGGCGCTCGCGCGGGATGCGTTGCGCGACCGCCGCGCGGAACAGCGAATCGTGCGCGCCGAAGCCGATGCCCCACAACACCATTCCGCCCAGCGCGGCCCACGCGCCGCCGAGGAACACCAATGGCGCGTACAGCGCGGGCACCAGCGTCGCCCACAGCAGCACCGACAGGCCTTGCCGGTCGAACAATTTGCCCAGCACCAGCGCGGTCAGGCCGCCCGCGACGCTGGCCACCGCATACAGGATCGGCACCACGTCGTTCGACACGATGTGGTCCCGCGCAAGGTGGAACGCGATCAGTGCGAAGTCGGAATACCCCGCGGCGATCAGCGCGGTTGCCGCCAGGAAGATTTTCAGGTCGCGCAGGGCGCGCGCGTCATCCAATTCGGGAGCGGGGCGGGGGTCGAGATGCTGGGGTTGCGGGAACTTCGCGCGCGCGATCGCGAGCGTTGCCAGCGCACCCAGCGCGGGCAGCAGCAGCCACGCGAACGCGTGCCGGTAACCGCCATGCAGGAACAACACCAGCGCCGCCAGCAGCGGACCCAGCACCGCGCCGATCGAATCCAGCGCCTCGTGCAGACCGAACGCCCAGCCCGCGCCGCCCATGTCCTTCGCTGCGTAGGAAAGCATCGCGTCGCGCGCGGGCGTGCGCAGCGCCTTGCCGCTGCGTTCGAGGATCACCAGCCCGGCCGCAACCGGCCAGTTGCCCGCCAGTGCCAGCGCCGGCACTGCCAGCAGGTTGATCGCGTAGCCGACGATCGTGATGGTCCAGTAGCGTTTGGTCTTGTCGGCCAGCACGCCGGTGAACAGGCGCAGCACGTAGCCCAGCAGTTCGCCGCCGCCCGCGACCAGACCCACGATCGCGCCGCTCGCGCCCAGCGTGCCGAGGAACGGGCCCCAGATCGAGCGCGATCCCTCGTAGGTCATGTCGGCGAACAGGCTGACGACGCCGATCAGGACGACGAAGGTCAGCGCGCGCCTGCGCGCGGAGGGATTGGGCGTCGACGGGGTCGCGTTCACTTCGCGTCGCCGCCGAGTGTTCCGAATTCGGCTGAGAACACCGCGTAGAACATCTGCAGGTTTTCCTCGCGCACGCGCGCGAGCATTTTCTCAGCGAGTTCGTGCGTCACCACGAAATCCACGCGTACGGTTTCCTGTCCGGCCAGTTCGAGGAAATGTGCTTCATGGGTGACGCCGTGGCGGCCGTAGCCCGCGATCGAACGGAATGCTGTGCCGCCGGCGAGCCCGAGTTGCTTCGCTTCCGCGAGCAGCCAGTCGTACAACAGCACGCCGTGGTGGCGGCGGTTCTCGTGCATGAAGAAACGCAGGTACACGCCCGAGGTTGATGGGGGTGGAGTGGACGCGACGGTGTTCATGCGAAGTGCCTCAGCATGGCTTGCATCAAGGCGAAGCCGGCGAGCGTCATCCCTAACGTGCCGACGAGGTGCAGGCCGATGATCGCGAAGGTCCAGCCGTATTGGCCGCGCAGCAGCAGGGTGATCGTTTCGCCGGAAAACGTCGAGAAGGTGGTCAATCCGCCCAGGAAACCGGTGGTGATGAACACGCGCGTTTCGGGCGACAGCGACTGGAATTGCGCGAACGCGCCGAGGATCAGGCCCATCAGCAAGCCGCCCAGCAGGTTGGCGGCCAGCGTGCCCAGCGGCACGGTCGGGAAGATCGGATTGAACCAGACGCCGAACAGGTAGCGCAGGCAGGCGCCGAGGAAGGCGCCGCAACCGGTGGCGAGCAGGGCGTAGATGAGCATGGGTTTCGCAACACCTCACGCTGTTCGGGAATCGCGTAGACCGTCCCGTAGCCGGTGGATGGTAGCCGAGCGCGACGGTTTGGCGTCAAGCGTCTGACAGTAATCCGCGGGCTTCGAGGAACGCGCGTGCGTCTTCGGCGTCGCGTTCGAACCACGCGCGCGCCGAACCCAACCGGAACGAGTAACCCCACGCGTCCATGTCGGCCAGCGCGCGAAAGCGGCCGAAGCCGGGCAGGGCGTCGGCCAGCACGATCTGCAGGTAGCAGGTCGCGTCTTCCTCTTCCAGCGAATCGCTGGCGTCGGTGTGGATGGACGCGCGCCGCGCGGGATCGGCGACCAGCAGGTGGCAGGCTTCGTGCAGCAGCGAGTGCACCGGCGTGTCGGCGCGTGCGTAGACGCGCGAGGCGATTACGCCGGCCTCGGGTTCGCCCCAATAACTGCCGGGAATCGGCGCGCCGTTTTCGACACGCACCAGTTCGAGACCGTGCTGCGCGAGCAGGGCGGACGGCGCTTCGAAGCCGATGTCGGTTAGACGGAGGACTGAGCTGGATGGTATTCCCGTCATGCTGCTTCGCGCCGGACTTTCATGTCGTCATTCCGGGGCCGCTCGCGGCTTCATCGCGAGCGGAACCCGGAATCCATTTTTTGCTGTCAAGAAAAGTCAAAGTCAAAATGGATTCCGGGTTCCGCGCTACGCGCGGCCCCGGAATGACGACAAAGTATTATGTTTTCCCGCGTCCCACGCGTCAGCCGCTTGTTCCAGTTGCCTTGCCGGCTTCCGGCAGCGCGACGGACAATTCCAGTACTTCGCCCTCGGCGCTGCGTTCGACGTTGATCTGCACCGCCTCGGCGCCGACGTGCACGTACTTGCGGATCACTTCCAGCAATTCGTTGCGGAGCAGCGGCAGGTAGTCCGGTCCGCCGCGGGTCGCGCGTTCCTGCGCGACGATGATGCGCAGGCGTTCGCGCGCGATGTTTGCGGTGTTCTTCGGGCGCGGGCGCAGGAAATCCAGCAGGCTCATCGCATTCTCCTCAGGTTCCGAACATGCGCTTGAAGAAACCCTTCTTCGGCGCATCGAGGAACCGCATCGGCACGTCCTCGCCCACGAGGCGCGCGACGGCGTCGGCGTAGGCCTGGCCCGCAATCGAGCCGGCGTCGTGGATCACAGGCACACCCGAGTTGGACGCCGCCAGCACGTTTTCCGATTCCGGAATCACGCCCAGCACCGGGATGCCGAGGATTTCCTCGACGTCCGCGACGCTCATCATTTCGCCGGCTTCCACGCGCACTGGGTTGTAGCGGGTCAGCAGCAGATGCTGCGGACCGGGGCCTTCGCCTTTCTCGGCGCGCCGGGTTTTCGAGGACAGCAAGCCGAGGATGCGGTCGGAATCGCGCACGCTGGAGACTTCCGGATTCACCACCACCACCGCGCGGTCGGCGAAGTACATCGCGAGGTGCGCGCCCTTTTCGATGCCGGCGGGCGAATCGCACAGGATGTAATCGAAGCCATCCGCGGCGAGGTCTTCCAGCACGCGGCCGACGCCTTCCTGGGTCAGCGCGTCCTTGTCGCGGGTCTGCGAGGCCGCCAGCACGTAAAGATTTTCGTGGCGCTTGTCGCGGATCAGCGCCTGCTTCAGCGTGGCCTCGTTGTTGATCACGTTGACGAAGTCGTACACCACGCGCCGTTCGCAGCCCATGATGAGGTCGAGGTTGCGCAGGCCGACGTCGAAATCGATGACCGCGGTCTTGTGGCCGCGCTGGGCGAGTCCGGTGGCGAGCGAGGCGGACGTGGTGGTCTTGCCGACGCCGCCCTTGCCGGAAGTGATGACGATGGTTTCGGTCAAGGAGATTCTCCGATCGTGTGTGGCCGAGGGGATGGTGTGCGAAGCGTCGCCGACGCGCCGATTATTCGTGCGCAGCATGAATGCCGGATGTCACAAGGCCGCGATCTGCAGTTTGCGCGGTTTGGATTTGTCCGACTTTGATGTGTCATGTTCGAGCCACACCTGCACGGCGCGGCCGGCGAATTCCTGCGGCAACTCCTCGAACACGCGGTAGTGGCCGGCGATCGACACGATCTCGGCGCGGAATTCGCTGCAGAAGATGCGCGCGGTCGCGTCGCCGAGGGCGCCCGCGAAGGCGCGTCCGCGCAGCGCGCCGTACACGTGGATGTTGCCGTCGGCCAGCACTTCGGCGCCGTTGGCCACCGTGCCGACCACCACGAGATCGCAGCCTTGCGCATAGACTTGTTGGCCGGTGCGGACCGGGTGCAGGTGTTGCAGCGCCGGTTTGGGTGCGGTGGCGACAGACCTGGTGGATTCGTCCGCGGCCGGCGCAGGACTTTCGTTCGCCGGTTCGCCGCGTTCGGTGCGTTCGGCGCGCTCGTAGGCGGCGCGGAACTTCGCGATCAGCGGCAACCCCAACCGACGCGACAATTCGTCCGTTGCGCCGTCACCGTAGGCGAGCCCCACCGGCAGCATTCCGGCTTCGCGCACGGCGTCGAGCAGTGCCGCCACTTCGGCGTCGGCGGGTTGCGCGGCGAGGAAGGACAGGTCCACCACCACCGGTGCGCGCTGGAACAGTGACGGCGCTTCGTGCACGCGCACTTCCAGCGACGCGCGCAGCGCATCGGGGTCCGCGTTGCGCACGCGCACGTTGGCGATGCCGACCTGGCCGAAACGCAGGTCGCAGGCTTCGAGGATTTCGGGCGACGCACCCGTCGGGTGCGCGCTCACGCCTGGCCCGCCGCACGCAGGTGGAGTTGGTCGTCGTCCGGCATGCGGCGCGGCGCGAGCCAGGGCACGTCGGGCAAACCGTCCGGATAGGTGTCGCGCACGAACGAATGGCAGTCCAGTTCCTTCAGCAACAGGCTGACGCGGCGGCCGGTTTCCGGCATCACCTGCTGGCCCGCTTCGTGGAAGCCGAACACGCCGTGGAACAACAGCGACACGTCGTCGCGCGGTTCCAGGAACACTTCGCAGGCGAGGTTGGGCGAGCGGACTTCGGCGTAGCTCTGCACGTCGCTGTAGAACAGCCGGCCGAGCCCGTGCCCGCGGTGCAGGTCGCCGATCACCACGCGGTCGATGTAGACGAACTCGCCGCAGTGTTCGCGGAACCAGCGGAAGTTGGAGCTGGTGTGCGGGGTGCCGTCGCGCAGCGCGATCAGGAATCCGGCCAGATGGCCGTCCACCTCGGCCACGCGGAAATAGTCGGCGTGGCGATAGAAGCGGTCGAGCTGCGCGCCGTCCATCGGCAGGATCGACGATCCGGCGGTGTTGTTCAGCCCCATCACAGCGGCAAGATCGTTCGCGCGGACATCGCGAAGGGTCAGGTGTGGCGTGGACGTCATCGTGATCGGTGGCAGTTTCGGGTGAGGGCGGCGTGACCGCGGTCTCATGGCCGGCCATTATCGCATGCCTGCCGCGCGAGGTCGCGCCCGCCGTCTTCGGCTGGGTTATGATCGGCGGGTGCGGCGACCATCCTTCAGTCCGATTGCCCTGCTGCGGTATGCGGGCCTGATCACGTACGCCTGCGTGGGCGTGCCGCTGGTCCAGCGCGACTGGATGCTGAACAGTCTGTCCGAGCCGCGCAACGCCGTGCACGTGGCGCGCGCGCTGCACGCGCAGAACCACATCGACATCCTGCTGTGGGCAAGCTGCTACGCGATCTTCGGCGTGGTGTACTGGCTGTTGACCCGCGACCTCGGCTCGCGCCGGTACTGGGGCGCGAAGCTGCTCGCGTTGCTGGTGCTGGTCTGCGTCGCGCTGGCGATCTCGTGGTTCAGCGCGAGCGGGCTGGGCGCGATGCTGCTGGTGGTGGTGGGCACGGTATTGCCGTGGTTGCTGCCGCTGCCGATTGCGGTCGCGTGGCTGGTGCTGCAGAACGCCGCGTGCATCCCGGTGTTTGCCATCACGTTCCCGAACATGAACGTGGGCACGGCGACGTTGCAGGCCAGCCTGTACCTCGGTTATTCGGCGCTCGCGTTCGTGGCCTCGGTCGTCGCGCGGCAACAGACGGGCGCGCGCGAGGAACAGCGCCGCTTGAACTCCGAATTGCGCGCGACCCGCGCGCTGCTGGCCGAGTCCAGCCGCATCTCCGAACGCATGCGCATTGCGCGCGAACTGCACGACCTGGTCGGCCACCATCTCACCGCGCTCAGCCTGAACCTCGAAGTCGCCGGGCACCTGGTCGTGAACCGGGACGCCGCCGACCACGTCGCGCGCGCGCGCACCACCGCCAAGCAGTTGCTGGCCGACGTGCGCGAGGTGGTCAGCGAACTGCGCGACGGCGAGGACATCCAGCTCACCGACGCGTTGCGCGATCTCACCGAGGGCGTGCCGGGGCTCACCGTGCACCTGGAATTGCCGCCGCGTTTCGCGGTGAGCGATTCGCGGCGCGCGCAGGTGCTGCTGCGCTGCACCCAGGAAATCGTCACCAACGCCGTGCGGCATGCGCGCGCGCGCCACCTGTGGCTGCGGTTCGAGGAGGGCGCCGGCGGCATGCTGGTGCTGAAGGCCCGCGACGACGGCTGTGGCGCGGTCGAGGTGAAGCCCGGCAACGGGCTGCGCGGCATGCGCGAGCGCTTGGCCGAGGTGGGCGGAGAATTGGCGATCCGGACCCAGCGCAATCAGGGGTTTGCGCTGGAAGCTTCATTGCCGGTCGAGCGAGCGGTGTAGCAATGCCGGCCGGAGGTGGCGGCGTTCCCCCGCACGCTGGCAAGATTCCCGCGGAAGGCGGCAGGTTCATCAAGCGAGGGTGGGGTTAGTCGATGATTTCAGTGTGTCTCGTGGACGACCAGACACTGGTCCGGCAGGGCATCCGTTCGTTGCTGGAACTGTCGCCGGACATCCAGGTGGTGGCCGAGTGCCAGGACGGCGCCTCGGCGCTGGAGACGATTCCCAAAACCAAACCCGACGTGGTGTTGCTGGACATGCGCATGCCCGGCAAGAGCGGCCTCGACGTGCTGAACGCGTTCGCCGCGCAGGGCAAGGTGCCGCCGACCATCATCCTCACCACCTTCGACGACGACCAGCTGGTGCTGGCCGGCCTCAAGGCCGGCGCGCGCGGTTACCTGTTGAAGGACGTCTCGCTGGAACAACTGGTCGATGCGGTCAAGACCGTGGCCGGCGGCGGTTCGCTGATCGCGCCAGTCGTGACCCAGCGGCTGCTGGCCGGGGTCGGGCGCATCCACAACCAGTTCACCAGCCTCGGCCAGCCCGATCCGCTGACCGATCGCGAAACCGAAATCCTGCGCCTGATGTCGGGCGGCTACAGCAACAAGGAGATCGCGAATTCGCTGAAGGTGGCCGAGGGCACGGTCAAGAACCACGTGTCCAACATCCTTTCCAAGCTGGGCGTGCGCGATCGCACGCGCGCGGTGTTGAAGGCCCTGGAACTGGGGATTGTCTAGTATCCTGCGGTCGAAGCGGCTGTTGTCCAGAGTCAGGCCATGGAAGGCCGCTCTGGTGTCCGTTGAGCGCGAATAGCGGAAAGGTTGCACCGCACTTCGACGAAACGGCGATCAGGGACGATCGCACAAATATGCCATAGCGCGAACGCCCCGAAGGCGCTACCATCCGCGATTCATGTGTTTCACCACGGCGCGCGGCCTGCCGTTCCATTCGGACGGGACAAGCGTCGGCCATTCGAACAAGCCGTCCGGAGATCCCTGGCATGACCCGTGTGCTCGAATTCGTCGTCGCCCTGATCATGGTGTTCATCCTGGCCGTGATCGTGGGGTTGTTCCTGCCCAGTCACGCGCACATCGAGCGCTCGATCGAGATCAGTCACAACCCGCAGCACATCTATGACGTGTTGAACAACTTCCGCCGCTTCCAGGATTACGTCGGCGGCGAGTTGCAGGCGCAGGATCCCAAGGTGAAGTTCACGCTGTCGGGCCCCGCCTACGGCAAGGGCGCCACGCTCAGCTGGACCGGCAACGACGTGATCGGCAACGGCACGCTGGTCAACGAGTCGGGCAACATCGACCTGGCCGGCAAGAGCACCGTGACCTGGGGCATCACCAACGACTGGCGCGGCAAGAACAAGACCTTCAGCTTCGACGTCACCCCGCGCCTGGGCCAGCGCGTCAGCACCGTCACCTGGGGCTACGACGTCGATTACGGCTGGAACCTGCTCGATCGTTACTCGCAACTGTGGATCCACGGCGCGCCAGCCACGATGATCCAGTACGGGCTGGATTCGCTGCAGAACATGCTGGCGGGCATCCCCAACGTCGACTACGGCAAGCTCAACCCGGGCCTGTACAAGACCGATGCCACGCCGGTGCTGCTGGTTTCGACCAAGGCCACGCGTACGCTGGATGACATCGATGCCGCCAAGGCCGCCGCGCTCAAGCAGATCGAAGGCGTGATGGGCAAGCTGGGCGTCAAGGCCGCCGGCCCCACCACCACCATCACCACCGAGTGGGGCGACACCAATTACACGTTCGACCTCGCGGTGCCGATCGACAGCACCACGGTTACGATCGACGGCAAGCCCTACGATCTGACCAAGCTGCCGCCGCGGCCCGGTCCGGAGCAGATGGCCGCCGCGCCGGCGTCTTCGTCCAGCGCCGGCCAGCCGGCTTCGGCCTCGTCCTCGGCGGAAACGGCCGAAAGCGGTCCGGCGCCGGGCAGCCTCGACAAGCTGAACCAGCTGGTCGTCAACGGCAGCGTGCGCGCCAGGATGATCCCGGCGCGCGAAGTGCTGGAAGCCGAGTGGACCGGCGAGGCCGGCATCCCGCTGGTGCGCATGGCGCTGCAGGCCTATGCCGGCACCCACGGCTACGATTTCAACGAAGCCACCGGCCGCATGTACGACCAGCTCACTTCGCTGCCGAACGTGGCGGACGCGGACCAGGTCTATCGCGTGTTCCTGCCGGTGACGAACGCACCCGCGCAGACGCCCGAACAGATCTCCGGCCGCGCGGCGCCGCTGACCGCGCTCAACCCGGCCATCTGGACCAGCGCCGCGCCGCAGCCGGCCGCAACGGAAAAGAAGGCGGAGTCCAGGAAGAAACCGGTCAAGGCGAAGAAGCGTCACCACCGCTGAACGCCGCATCCACGAGGAACGATGAGGCCCGCCATGCGCGGGCCTTTTCGTTGGCCTGCATTGCGGGAAAGTTTGCGCTGGCTTCCGGTCGGATTTCGTGCGGCCGTCGGCATGAACCGCTCGCAGCGCTTGAGGCGAGTGACACGATGCGATCGCCGCTTCTCGCCCTGCTACAGTTTGCGCAAGCGCACGATTCCGGCTGGCGATGATCGAAACCGAACACCTCGGCAAACGTTACGGCCGCATCGATGCGGTGGCCGATCTGAGCCTCAAGGTCGCGCCCGGTCAGGTGCTGGCGTTGCTGGGTCCGAACGGCGCCGGCAAGACCACCACGATGCGCATGATCGCCGGATTCCTGATGCCAGGGTCGGGCCGGGCGCGCGTGTGCGGCCACGACGTGGTGGGCGAGCCGCTGGCGGCGCGCCGCGCGCTGGGCTACCTGCCCGAGGGCGCGCCCAGCTACGGCGAACTCAGCGTCGCCGAGTTCCTCGCCTTTGCCGCGCGCGTGCGAGGCCTGACCGGCGTCAGCGGACGGCGCGGCCTCGACGAGACGATCGAGCGCCTGCAGTTGCAGCCGGTGCTCGGGCAGGGCATCGAAACGCTGTCCAAGGGTTACCGCCGGCGCGTATGCCTGGCGCAGGCGCTGCTGCACGATCCGCCGGCGCTGATCCTGGACGAACCCACCGATGGACTCGATCCGAACCAGCAGCGCGAGGTGCACGCGTTGATCCGCAACATGGCGCGCGATCGCGCGATCATCGTTTCCACCCACGCGCTTGGCGAGGTCCGGGCCGCCTGCAACCGGGTCGCGATCCTGGCGCGCGGCCGCCTGCGCGTGGTGGGCACGCCCGCGGAACTGGAGCGGCAATCGCGTTTCCACCACGCCGTCAGCTTCCGGGCGCCGGCCAGCGCGCTCGCGCGCGAGATGCTGGGCCGCCTGCCGGAAGTGGATGCGGTCGAGGTCGATCCGGTGGACGGCCGCGTCACGGTGTTCCCGCGCGACGGGCAGGACATCTTCCACGCCGTGGTGAAATTGCTGGACGAACAGCGCGTACGCGTGGACGAACTGCAGCTCGAACGCGGCCGGCTCGAGGACGTGTTCCGGCGCGTCACCGCCGACGCCGAAGACCTTCCGTATGCCGCGTGAGCAGCAAACATCCACAGTCCGCATAAGGACGCAAAGAACGCGAATGCAAGCAGGACGGCGCGCGGCCGTATCCGGGTTCCTTGACGCTTGTTTATGGACGAGCTGCTCTATTCACGGTTTGAGGCAAGGGTTGTCCGTCGATGAACACGAATCAACATCAATGATTTCAGATTGGACCGCTCTGGTTTTTATTTGCGTTCTTCGCGTTCATTTGCGGATGATCTTTTCCTTTTCGCATCCATCGCAGGCACGAACACGGCCATGTCCGGCGTGACGGCGAGCGCCGCGACGGACCGGCGCGGAAGCCCGTTCGCCGGCGTGTTCCTGCGCGAACTGCACGGCTACCTGATCACGCCGGTGGCGTGGCTGTTCAGCGTGATCTTCCTGCTGTCCGCGGGCGCGTTCACGTTCTACCTCGGCGCGTTCTTCGAGCGCGGGCAGGCCGACCTCGATCCATTCTTCCGCTTCCACCCGTGGCTGTACCTGGTGCTGGTGCCGGCGCTGGCGATGCGGCTGTGGGCCGAAGAGCGCCGCAGCGGCACGCTGGAATTGCTGATGACGCTGCCGATCCACGCCTGGCAGGCGGTGCTGGCGAAGTTCCTCGCCGCGTGGCTGTACATCGGCTGCGCGCTGGCGCTGACCTTCCCGATGTGGCTCACCGTCAATTACCTCGGCCAGCCCGACAACGGCGTGATTCTGGCCGGCTACCTCGGCAGCTTCCTGATGGCCGGCGCGCTCCTCGCGATCAGCGAATGCCTGTCGGTGCTGACGCGCAGCCAGGTGATCGCCTTCATCCTCGCGCTGGCGGTGTGCTTTCTGTTTTTGCTCGCCGGCGATCCGCTGGTGCAGCAGCCGTTGCTGGCGCTGGGTTCCAATCGCGCCGCCGATGCGTTGTCCGACTTGAGCCTGCTCGCGCACTTCCAGGCGATCGCGAGCGGCGTGCTCGACCTCGGCGACATCGCGTATTTCGTCCTGACCATCGTGTTCTGGCTGGCTGCGAACGCGCTGGTGCTGGCGGCGAGGCGCGGCGGATGAATGCGCGCGGCTTCTGGCGCGGGCGCCTGTGGCTGGCGTTGCCGCTGCTGGCGGCGCTGTACGTGCTGCTGGTGCTGGGCGCGTCGCGCTGGCTGGGCGGCGTGCGCGTCGACCTCACCCAGGACAGGCTTTACACGTTGTCGCCCGGCACCCGCGACATGCTCGATCACCTGAACCAGCCGCTCGACCTGACGCTGTACTTCTCCGACCGCGCGAGCCACAACCTGCCGCAGCTGCGCGCCTACCACCAACGAGTGGTGAGCATGCTGGATGAGGTCGTGCGCGATTCGCACGGACGGGTGCACCTGAAGCTGGTCGATCCGCTGCCGTTTTCCGAGGACGAGGATCGCGCGACGGCCGCCGGCCTGACTTCGGTGCCGGCCGAGGGAACCGGCGAGTCGATCTTCTTCGGCCTCGCCGGGCGCAATGCCGGCAACGACCACACCGCGGCCATTCCGTTTTTCCTGTTCGCCAGGGAACGTTACCTCGAATACGACATCGCCAAGCTGCTGTACGAACTCAGCACGCCGCACAAGCCGCGCGTCGCGATCTACAGCGGGCTGCCGATCTGGGGCGGCACTGATGCCGAGGGCAACCCGGCGCCGGCGTGGACCGCGCTGCAGCAGTTGCAGCAGTTGTTCGACGTGCGACGTCTCGATGGGGCTTCGCTGGCATCCTTGCAAGCGACGGATGCGGACGTGCTGGTGCTGATCCAGCCGACCGGGCTTTCGCAGGCCGACGTGCAGGCGGTGGATCGCTACGTGCAGCGCGGAGGACGGCTGCTGGCGTTCGTGGACCCGGATTCGGAGCTCGACGGCGACACGGGTTCCGAGCTGCCCACGCTGTTCCGCGCGTGGGGCGTCGCGTTCGATCCCGAGCGCGTGCTGCTGGACCGCTCGCGCGCGCTGGTCGTGCAATCGCCGCTCACCGGAGCGCCCGTGCGCCACCCGTCGGTGCTGGGACTGACCGGGGACGAGTTCAACCGCCGCGATCCCGTCACTGCCGTGCTCAATCTGATCGACGTGTCCTCGGCCGGCTATTTCAAGTTGTTGCCCGACGCGACGATCCGGCTCGATCCGCTGATCCAGAGCACCACCGAGGCGATGTCGGTGCCGACCGCGCGGGTGCGCGAAGCGTTCGATCCATCGGCGCTGTACAACGGCTACAAGCCGGATGGTGAGCACTACGCCATCGCGGTGCGGCTGGTGGGCACGTTGCCCGGCGCGTTTCCAGCCGACGTCCCCGCCAGGCCACCGGCGCGCAAGCCCGAGGTGATCCTGGTCGGCGACACCGACCTGTTGGCGGACCGGCTGTGGGTGCAGGCGGGCACGTCTCCCGGCCAGGCGTTGATGACGCCGTTCGCCAACAACGGCGATTTCCTCGTCAACGCGGTCGATGACCTCGCCGGCCCGTCCGACCTGATCGCGATCCGCGGCCGCGCCGTCGACGAACGCCGGTTCACGCGCGTGGATGCGTTGCGCCGCCAGGCCGACGACAAGTTCAAGGCCAAGCAGATCGAACTGCAGGCCGAACTCAGCGACACCGAACAGCGCATCGCCCAACTCAAGCAATCCGCGCACGGCCACACCGGCACGGCGGCGCAGAAGGCCGCGGTCGAGCAGTTCACGCAGCGCAAGCTGCAGATCCGCGGCGAGCTGCGCGCGGTGCAGCGCAGCCTCGACGCCGACATCGAACGGCTTTCGATGCTGCTGAAGTTCATCGACATCCTGCTGATGCCGATCCTCGTGTCGTTGCTCGGGTTGATGTACGGAGCGTGGCGCACCGCGCGGCGCCGCGCGGACGGTGCATGACGATGGGTTCGGACTTCGCCGCAACCGGAAAACCGCTGCGCTGGCCGGCGGTGGCCACGGCGATCGCCGGCGCGAGTGCGGTGCTGTTGGGCGCGCTCGGCGCACACGCGTTGCGCACCGAGTTGCCGGCATCGATGCTGGAGGTCTGGGAGACCGCGGTGCGGTTCCAGTTCTGGCACGCGCTGGCGTTGGCGGTGTGTGCGGTGTCCGCGCGCCGCTCGCACGCGCGGCAGTTGGCCTCAGTGCTTTTCACGCTGGGCATCGTGCTGTTCTGCGGCAGCCTGTACGCACTGGCGCTGGGTGCGCCGCGCAGCGTCGGCATCGTCACGCCACTGGGCGGCATCGCGTTGGTCGCCGGATGGATCGCGCTGGGCGTGATGCTCTATCAACGGAAACAGGCATGAGGAACATTCGATGGCAGGCACCTTGATCCCGCGCGGCTTCGACGTGCAGGCGGCGGTGGCGCACCTCGGCAAGCGCGATCGCAAGCTGGCGGCGTGGATGCGCCGGATCGGTCCGATCGAGCGCGATTTCAACCAGCGCTTCGATCCGGTCGACGCGCTGGCGCATTCGATCCTGTACCAGCAGCTTTCCGGCAAGGCCGCGGCGACGATCGCGGGGAGGGTGGAGGCGCTGATGCCGCGCGGACGCAAGATCACCGCGCGCGGACTCGACGCCGCCAGCGACGAGGCCTTGCGCGGTGCGGGCGTGTCGCGCAACAAGATCGCCGCCTTGCGCGACCTCGCAGCCAAGTCGCACGCAGGCATCGTGCCCACGGCGGCGCAGCTCGACCGCATGCCGGACCAGGATTTGATCGATCACCTCATCCAGGTGCGCGGCATCGGCCGCTGGACCGTCGAGATGCTGTTGATGTTCCGGCTCGGCCGTCCCGACGTGCTGCCCATCCACGACCTCGGCATCCGCAAGGGCGCGCAGATCGTGCACCGTTTCCCGGAAATGCCGGCGCCGCTGGCGCTCGCAGAATTCGGCGAGCGCTGGGGACCGTACCGCACGCTGGCGAGTTTTTATCTGTGGCGTGTGGTGGAAGCCGCCAACCCGCCCAAGCCCGATGCCAAGCCGGTGAAACGTTCGCAGGATTGATCTGTCGTGGTTCGGCGCTCAGCAATGAGACGCCCGCAATCGCCGGCGACCTGCTGCCGCGAACCGTCAGGTTCTTTGCTTCCAGCGCCGCGGATTGCGGCTGCCGTGCATGACGGCAACCACGATGATGACCTCTGCCTGCCAGAGATAGTACACAGCGAACGGAAATCGCCGGGTCAGCGCGCGGCGTGTGCCGCGATGCACGACGGGATACAGGGCAGGCTGCTCGGAGATCCGGTTGAACGCGAGCAGCACCTCATCAAGGAATCGCTGCCCAGCCCCGTTCCTTGTTGTTCGTACCAGGTTGCCGCTTCCTGAAGGTCTCGCTCGGCTTCAGGGCGGACGTGGATTTGAAGCGTCATAGGCGCTTGCGAATATCCCGTAGCACGACGTTCCCAGGCCGCCCCGCATTGCAATCCAGTTCGTACGCGTCAAGACGCCGGTCGAGTTCCTCGCGCTGTTCGTCCGTCAACGGCACGCTGCGTTGGTCGGCAGCGATGCTGTCCCAGAGGTCCTCCACCAAGTGCAGCCGCTGGTCGATGGGCAGGTTACGCAGGGTTGAGATGTTCATGGCTGGCTCCTGTCATTGGGGAGTCTACTTGCATTGCCACGCCTTGTGAACATGACGTCCGGATCCGGCAACGCGAAGCCGAATAGCGCTAAAGGTAATTCCGCGCGCTCGCAAGTTTCTGTCTGTGCGTGGTCGAGGCCACCAACCCGCTGAAGTCCGATGCTAGGCCGGCGAAGCGATCGCAGGGTACAACTAAAGTGATGAGAGTTTAGCGAGCCAGCACCAATGCCACGGTTCGTATGCGATGCCGTGGCGGTTGCCGCGTGGGTAGGAGAGCGTGAAACCGAAGTCGCGCGCGTGCCGGGTGAGCCATGCGAAAGCCTGGGAGTTTTCGAATTCTTCTTCCAGCGCCGCAAAGCCGGGCGTGGTGAAATCCACGCAGCGGCCGCTGTGGTGTTCGCTGTAGCCGGGCGCGGCGCTGACGCGCAGGATTTCAGCGATGGTCTGGCCGCGCGAAAGTTTGCGTTCGATGATGCCGAGCTGGTATTCGATCGAGCGGAACGCCGAGACGACTTGCAGCTCGATGCCGTCGTGCGCCGCGCGCTCCCGCATCGCGGCGAACGCGCGCGCGGCGCGCGGTTGCAGCCATTGCTCGCGCCCGTGCACGTCGAGGCCGATCGACACCAGTCGCGCGGGTTCGCGTTGCAGGCGCAGCTTGCGAATGCACCCGTGATCGCGCGGCACGCCGAGCGCGAAAGCGCGTTCCATCAGCGCACGGCGCTCGGCGTCGTCGCGGCAACGCCGCGGTTGCGTTGCTTCGTCATTGGCGCCGGTCGGCATGCCCGTTGCCCGCCTTCCGCGTGACGACCTCGCTGTGCTGCATGCTGTCACCGAACCGCGGACGCACGTTCTCAGCCACCGGATGCCGGCGCGGAATCGGAAGGCGCGGCGCCGGGACGCAGGAAGAATCCCGCGACCTTGCCGTCGGCATCGCACGCCACCTGCGCGTCGAGGCCGCCCTTCTCGAAACGCAGCGGCAGGATGATGACGGCATAACCCTGGTACATCATGTTCTGCGGCGTGCCGTGGCCCTGCAGTTTGCCGACTTGGCCCCCGACCTGTTTCCAGATCGCGCCGAGTTTGTCGGCGCCGAGATTGGTCCGCATGGTCGCGTCGAAATCCGCGGTGGCGGCCTTGGCGTCGCCCTTTTCGAGGTTGTCGACCATCGCGTTGGCGATGTGGGTGCAGGCTTCGATCCGCGCCGCGTCGGCTTGTCCGGCCACCGCGTTCGCGTGCGCGCTGGGCGCGGGGTGGGGACGGGCGCTGACCGCCGGATTCTGGGCCACCGCAAGCAGCGGGCTGGCCAGGATGAACAGGGCTGCGGCGGGAAGTACGCGTGGCATGGAAACCTCCTTCACGGCAAGCGGAAGTCGAGTCTAAGGGTGGATCGCGGCTCCGATCATGCCGAAGCGTCGCGATGCGCGGATCGTCACGCCGGGCGTTTGAAGAACAGCACGGCGAAGTGGGCGCCGTAAGCGTGCACGGTCGACACCAGTTCCCAGCCCTCGCGGCCGGCCTCGTTCAATGCCGTTTGCAACGAATCGGGGTTGTCGCGGCCCCACATGTCGGTTTTCACTTGAATGACCTTGTACTGCCAACTCTGCGTTGCGGCCATGTCGCTTCTCCTTCGGTGTCAGGATTTCTTCGGTGGCGGTTCCGGCTTCAGGCGCCCCGCCTTGCGCAGCGCGTCGCGCAGCACGTATTCGATCTGCGCGTTGAGCGAGCGCAATTCGTCGTTCGACCAGCGCTGCATCGCGTCGAGGATCTGCGCGCTGATCCGCAGCGGGTAGGCCTTCTTGCCGGACGGCTCCGCGCTCACGCGATCATCCCTGGTAAAGCGTTCCAGTGTTGAGCACCGGCTGGGTGCCGCGCTCGCCGCACAGCACGACCAGCAGGTTGGACACCATCGCGGCGCGGCGTTCCTCGTCGAGGTTCACGATGTTCTGCGCACTCAATTGTTGCAACGCCATCTGCACCATGCTGACCGCGCCTTCGACGATCTTGGTGCGCGCGGCGATGATCGCGCCGGCCTGCTGGCGCTGCAGCATCGCCTGCGCGATTTCCTGCGCGTAGGCGAGGTGGCTGATGCGTGCTTCCAGCACCTTGACGCCGGCCTTGCCGAGGCGTTCCTGGATTTGCTCGCACAGGTGCTGGGTGATTTCGTCGCCGTGGCTGCGTAGTGACGGCTTGCCATCGTCGTGCGAATCGTAGGGATAGCTTTGCGCCATCTGGCGCAGCGCCGATTCGCTCTGGATGTGCACGTAGTTTTCGTAGTCATCCACCTGGAACACGGCTTCGGCGGTATCGACCACCTGCCACACGATCACCGCGGCGATTTCGATGGGATTGCCGTCGGCGTCGTTGACCTTGAGCTTGGACGATTCGAAGTTGCGCACGCGCAGGGACACGGCGCGCTTGGTGAAGAACGGATTGGTCCAGCGCAGGCCGGCTTCGCGCGCGGTGCCGGCGTAGCGGCCGAACAGCAGCATCACCATGCCCTGGTTCGGCTGCACCTGGAAGAAACCCTTGCACAGGAACACGACGATGGCGAATACCACCACGCCCGTGACGATGGCGGCAGGCAAGTGGTTGACCCCGCCGTAGACGAACAGTGCGGCGCAGCCGATGAACAACGCGACGAACAACACCGCGACGGGAATGCCGGACAGCGAGGAAGCCCTGGTTTCGTTCATGGGAGTCTCCGAGTGTGTGGCTAAAAGATATCATTATGATATCTACCACGCAAGCAGAAACGAACCGGCCCGCGCATGGCGGGCCGGGGACGGTGCGGCGGAAGGCTAAGGATCAAGCGCTGTCGCGCGAGGGCGGCAGCATGCGCTTCAGGGTGTCGTCGCGCTGGATGAAGTGGTGCAGCAGGGCCGCGAGGGCGTGTGCTGCGGCCAGGTACATCAACACGTTGCCGAAGGTTTCGTGGATGTCTTCGAGCTGGTGCGAGAAGTGGCGGTCGGGTGTCGGCACGCTCGGCAGCGGAAGGCCGAGGAAGTTCCAGTGCTGGCCGGACCATGCCATCGTGGCGACGCCGAGCAGCGGCGTCGCGAACAGCAGCGCGTAAAGGGCGAGATGGGTGGTCCTGGCGACGAGCGTCTGCCAGAGCGGCGGAACCGGCGTGATCGGGGGCGCGGTGTCGCGTGCGCGCACCAGCAGGCGCGGCAACATGATCAGCAGGATCGCGATGCCGAACTGCATGTGCGCCCACTTGGCGCGGGCGCGCAGGGCGCTGCTTTTCGGCAGCCAGCCGTGGAGGTAGATCAGCAGCAGCGCACAGGCGACCAATATGAAAATCAGCCAATGCAATCGGCGGAGCCAGGGGGAGTAGTGCGGGTCGGACATGCGGAGGGCTCTCGTGGCGCGGGACCGTCGATGACGTGCGCCGCCGATGGTGCCGGGGTTTTGGTGGCCGTCAAGGGCCATCTTGCATGGTTGCGCGCAAGCCGCGGAGCAGCGACGGGTCTGGTTAGAATCGTTGCCATGAGGCCGAACGAGGAAATGTCGGGATGAATGCAGCGGGGACGCCGGGGTGGACCTTGATCGCGACCGAGATACTCGCCTCGATCGTGCTGCTGCTGTTGCTGGTTGCGCTGGCGGCCGCGGCGGCGTTGTTCGTGTATGACCGCCTGCAGACGCGCAACGCAATCCTGCGCAACTATCCGGTGATCGGCCATTCGCGCAAATTGCTGCAGCACCTCGGCGTGTTCTTCCGGCGGTATTTCTCGGCGTTCGATCGCGAGGAGTTGCCGTTCAACCGCGCCGAACGGGTGTGGGTGCACCGCGCCGCGGTCAACACCGACAACACCCGCGCGTTCGGATCGACCCGCGACCTGCGCGTCGAGGGCGTGCCGTTCTTCGTGAACGCGCCGTTTCCGGATCTCGGCGAGGAGGCCGCCGAACCGAAGCCGCTGCTGATCGGTCCGCATGCGCGCAAACCCTATACACACGCCGCGTTCTTCAACATCTCGGCGATGAGCTTCGGCGCGCTGTCGGCGCCCGCGGTGCGCGCGCTTTCGCGCGGCGCGGCCAAGGCCGGGATCTGGCTGGACACCGGCGAGGGCGGATTGGCGCCGTATCATCTCGAAGGCGGCTGCGACATCGTGTTCGAGATCGGCACCGCGAAGTACGGCGTGCGCACGCCGGACGGGCGCCTCGATGACGACACGCTGCGACAGATCTGCGCGCATCCGCAGGTGAAGATGGTCAGCATCAAGCTGTCGCAGGGCGCGAAGCCGGGCCTCGGCGGCCTGTTGCCGGGCGCCAAGGTGACGCCGGAAATCGCGGCCATCCGCGGCATCCCGGTGGGCGAAGATTCGATCAGTCCCAATCGCCATCCCGAGATCGGCAACGTTTCGGAGCTGCTGGATTTCGTCGCGCATGTGCGCGAGGTCGGCGGCCTGCCGGTCGGTTTCAAGGCGGTGCTGGGCGGCGTCGAATGGATCCGCGACCTGTGCATGGAAGTGCACCGGCGCGGCCTGGAAAGCGCGCCCGATTTCATCATCGTCGATGGCTCCGAGGGCGGCACCGGCGCTTCGCCGCAAACCCTTATGGAAGGCGTGGGCCTGCCGCTGCGCGAATCGCTGCCGATGCTGGTGGACGTCCTGATCGGGCAGGGGCTGCGCGAGCGCATCAAGGTGATCTGCGCGGGCAAGTGCGTGACCGCGTACGAAGTCGCGTGGGCGCTGGCGATGGGCGCGGACTTCGTGAACTCCGCGCGCGGCTTCATGTTCGCGCTGGGCTGCATCCAGGCGATGCGCTGCAACAAGAACAATTGCCCGACCGGCATCACCACGCACGATCCGCGCCTGCAGCGCGGCCTGGTGGTGACCGACAAGGCCGAACGGGTGGCGAACTACGCGCGCAACCTGATGCACGAGGTCGGCATCATCGCGCACAGTTGCGGTGCGGGCGATCCGCGTGGCCTGCGCCGCGAACATTGCCGGGTGGTGGTGGACGACGGCTTGTCGCGCTCGTTGCAGGACCTGCATCCGTATCCGCGGGCGCGCATCACCTGAGCGTGTCGTCAACTCGCCTTCAAATCGCTCGATGGCGGGAGACGCTTGCCCGTCACTTCGCCAGTCGCGCCCAGCCGCCCGGCCCGAGCACCTGCAGCCCGCCGAAGCGCGACTTGTAGCCCATCTTGGGATGGTTTGCGATCCAGTAGCCGAGGTACAGGTGCGGCAGGCCGCGCGCGCGCGCCAGTTCGATCTGGCGCAGGATCGCATACGTCCCCAGTCCGCGCCTGGGCAGGTCGGGGTCGAAGAACGTGTACACCGCGGACAACCCGGTTTCGCAGACGTCGGTGACGGCCACCGCCACCAGCTGTTCCGCGAGGCGGAACTCCAGGAACACGGTGGGGCTCCACGGCGCGGTGAGGAACTGCGAGAAATCCTCGTCGCTGGCTTCGTCCATTCCGCCGCCCGGATGGCGCGCGCGCAGATAGCGCGCGTACAGGGCCTGGCGTTCGCCGGTCAGGGCGGGTTCGCACTCGCTCATCGCGACGTCGTGGTTGAGTGCGAGGCAACGCCGCTGGCTGCGGTTCGGCGTGAACGTGGCCACGTCGATCCGGCAGGGTTCGCAGGCGTGGCAGCGCGGGCAGTGCGGGTGGTAGATGTGGCCGCCGGCGCGGCGGAATCCGCGCGCCAGCGACAACGCGTACAGCTTGGGCAGGTTCGGCGCGGCCGGGTCGAGCACCAGGTTTTGCGCGGTGCGCGCGTGGAAATAGCCGCAGGCATGCGGCAGGGTCTGGAACAGGCGGACGCGTTCGCTGCGCACGGTCATGGCGGCGTCACCACACTGAAATCAGTTTGGCTCCGTAGATGGCGACGGCGATGCACACGGCGATCAGCAACGCGGTGCGGACGCGGGCCGCGATTTGCGCGGGGCCGCGGCGGCCGCCGTCCTTGCGGAACCGGTAGGCGGCGAGGTCTTCGGCATAGCGCGTCACCGGCTCGATGCCGATCTCGCGCATCAGCTTGCGCGCGCGGGTGTGGTCGCTGGCGTGGGTGACCCACACCGCCGGCCAACTGTCGCTGGCGCCGGGGCGGGCGTAGGAAAAGCGCGAGTAGCTGGAACGGTCATAGACGCGGCGATTGGTGACGCGGGTGGCGATGCCGTGCTCGGCCATCACCGCGACCAGCCGTTCGACGTTCTCGATGCGGGGCGAGGAGTAGATGTGGCGCATGCGGGAAGTTTACGACAGCCGCAGCGCAGGGTGGTTAGGCAAGCGTTGCGTTCATCTCAACCGCAGCAGGCCTTCCTGCGCCGTCGACGCGACCAGCCTGCCGGACAGGTCGAACATCTGTCCGCGCACCAGTCCGCGCGCGCCTTGCGCGGTCGGGCTTTCGCAGGCGTACAGCAGCCAGTCGTCCACCCTGAACGGGCGGTGGAACCACAGCGCATGGTCCAGGCTGGCCATCTGCAGATTCGGGGTCAGGTACGAAACGCCGTGCGGCAGCAACGCGGTCCCGATCAGGTGGTAGTCCGATGCGTACGCCAGCAGCGCGCGGTGCAGCGCGGGCGTGGCGTCGATCTTCTGCGCCAGCCGGAACCAGATGTGCTGGTAGGGCGGGCGCTTGGCCGGATGCAGTTCGTCGCGCGGCCACACGAAGCGGTATTCGAACGGCCCATCGGTGGAAAGCCAGCGCTGCAGTTTCGGCGGCAGTTTGGCGAGTTCGGCGGCGGGCAGGGATGGAGCCCGTTCGAGGTCGTCGGGTTTCGGCACTTCGGGCATGCTGGTCTGGTGCTCGAAGCCTTCCTCATCGATCTGGAACGACACCGCGCAATGGAGGATGGGCTGGCCGTGCTGGATCGCTTCGACGCGGCGCACCGAAAAGCTGTGCCCATCGCGCGCGCGACCGACGTGATAGACGATCGGCGCTTCGACGTCGCCCGCGCGCAGGAAATACGCGTGCAGCGAGTGCGCGGCGCGCGCGGGATCGACGGTTTGCTGCGCCGCCGACAGCGCCTGCCCCAGCACCTGGCCGCCGAACACGTAGCGGGTGCCGATGTCGCGGCTCTGGCCGCGGAACAGGTTGTCCTCCAGCCGTTCCAGTTGCAGCAGTTCGATCAGTTCGGCGACGTGGGGTTGGGTCATGGCGTGTGTGCGTATGCAAAAAGACGCGGAATTATAGCGGCGTCGATACGCGCTCCAGCCGCTGCAGTCCGCATGATTCCATGACGCGTGGCCATGGGAACTGCGGGCCCGGATCGAGCTTGCGGCGCACCTGCCGCGATGGATCGTCGCTCGCAGCCACCATGCCGGTATCGAGATCCTCGTGGCCGGCGATGTTGCGGAGGTTCGGCAGGGTGGTGCGCAAGTGCGCCAGCAGCGCCTGCAGCGCATCGATCTGCGCCGCGGGATAAGGTTCGGTCATGGTCTGGCTGCGCGAATCGAGCCAGTCCGGCCAGCGCCCGATGTTGACCAGCTCGATGCCGATGGAATGTTCGTTGTGGCCGCGCACGTGGTGCGCGATGCGATCGTCGGGCACGTAGCGGAACACGCTGCCGCCGCGGTCGATGTAGTAGTGCCCGCTGTTGCCGGTGCCGCTCGCGTGCACGATGCGCTCGCCATATTCGCGCGCCATCACGAGGTCCGGCAGCTCGGTGCAGTGGATGACCACGAGATCGACATCGGCGATGTCGCGCGCCTGGAGTCCGGCGGCGTAAGGCAGCAGTTGATCGTGGATCGCGGGTCGTTCCATGGCGAAAGTGTTGCATGAAATCGCGGATGGCGCGGTCGCGCCTGTTACGCTTTCCCGATTCCCGATTCCCGATTCCCGATTCCCGATTCCCGATCATCCCATGCGCGGCCACGTCATTCTTTCCCACGGCTCCGACAGCGGCCCCGACGCCACCAAGGTCAGCGCGCTCGCGCGGGTGGCCGAGGCGCTGGGCTGGAGCACCTTCCGGCCCGATTACCGTGAGGAAGACCAACTCGGCTACGCGGGATGCGTGCCGCCGCGCGTCGCGCGCCTGGTCGAAGCCATGCGCGGCCAGCCGCGCCCGCTGGTGCTGGCGGGTTCCAGCATGGGCGCGTTCGTGTCGGGCCTTGCGTCGCTCGAAGCAGCGTGCGACGGATTGTTCCTGATGGCGTTGCCGATCGACATTCCCGGTTGTCCACAGCGCTTCAATGCGGCACGCGGCGTGCCGGGGATGCTGGTGCACGGCTGGCGTGACGAATTGTGCCCGGTGGATGCGGCGCTGGCCTTCGCGCGCGGGCGAGGCATGCCGGCTTTGCTGCTGGACGACGACCATCGCCTGGGCAACCACGTCGCGGTGCTGGAAAGGCAGTTCGAACTTTTCCTGCGCACGCTCGCGGACTGATCGATGACGACCCGCTCCATGACGACATTCTTCGCCACCTGCCCGAAGGGCCTCGAATATCTGCTGCGCGACGAATTGGCCGCACTCGGTGCGGATGCGCACGAGGCGTTGGCGGGCGTGCGGTTCGAAGGAACGCTGGAATGCGCCTATCGCGCCTGCCTCGAATCGCGCCTCGCCAGCCGCATCTTGATGCCGCTGGCCGAATTCGACGCTGTCGATGCGGACGCATTGTACGCGGGCGTGCAGGCGATCGACTGGTCGCAGCACCTCGCACCGGATGCCACACTCGCGATCGACGCCACGGGCAGCAGCGGCACGATCACGCATTCCGGCTTCGCGGCACAGAAGGTCAAGGACGCGATCGCGGACCAGTGTCGCGAACGCTTCGACACGCGGCCCACCATCCGGCCCGAACGTCCGGATGTCCGTTTGAATCTGCGCCTGCACAAGGGGCGCGCGACGCTGTCGCTGGATCTGTCCGGCGAGCCGTTGCACCGGCGCGGCTGGCGGCGCGAGCAGGGCGAGGCGCCGCTGAAGGAAAACCTCGCCTGCGCGATGCTGCTGCGCGCACGCTGGCCGGAAACCTGGGCCGCAGGCGGAGCGCTGGTCGATCCGATGTGCGGCTCCGGCACGTTGCTGATCGAGGCGGCGTGGATGGTGGCCGGCGTCGCGCCCGGCCTGCAGCGCGATTGGTTCGGCTTCCTCGGCTGGCGCGGCCACGATGCGGCGCTGTGGCAGCGCCTGCACGATGACGCGCAGGAGCGCGCGCTGGAAGGCTTGCGCGGATTGCGCGCGTGCTTCTTCGGCAGCGATTCCGATCCGCGCATGATTGCCATTGCCACGCACAACCTGCAGACGGCGGGCGTGGCGGGTTTCGTCACGCTGGGAAAACACGACGTCGCGCACCTGCAGCGCCCGCGCGATTTCGCGCTGGGGCTCGTGATCACCAATCCGCCCTACGGCGAGCGCATGGGCGACCTCGCGGCGTTGCCGGCGCTGTATCGCGAAATGGGCGAACGTCTGAAAGCGGACTTCGCGGGCTGGCGCGCGGCGGTGCTCACCAGCGAGCCGGAGCTCGAACGCGCGATTGGCCTGCACGCGGAAAAACACTACGCGCTGTTCAACGGCGCGATCGAATGCCGGCTCGCCCTGTTCGACGTCCGGGAACGCGCGGCCACCGACGCAACGCCATCGCTGTCGCGGGGCGCGGAAATGGTTGCCAACCGTATCCGCAAGAACCTGCGCAACCTGCGCAAGGAATTGTCGCGCGCGGGCATCACTTGCTTTCGTGCCTATGACGCGGACCTGCCGGAATACGCCGCTGCCATCGACGTGTATCGCGGCTGGCCGGAAGAGTCGGCAGACATCGGCAACGGTGCGACCGCGCAAACATGGCTGCACGTGCAGGAATACGCGCCACCCGCCAGCGTCGACGCGGGCGCCGCGCGGGTGCGCCTGCGCGACCTGCAGCGCGCGGCCTGCGTGGCGCTGGAGGTGCCGCGCGAACGCGTGGTGCTGAAAACCCGCACGCGTGGCAAGGGCGGCACGAAGTACGGTCGCTTCGCCGAGCGCGAGGAATTCCTGATCGTGGAGGAGGGCGGCCTGCGCTTCCTCGTCAACCTGCGCGATCGCATCGACACCGGTCTGTTCCTCGATCACCGCCTCGTGCGCGCGCGGGTGCGCGAACTCGCGCACGGCCGGGACATGCTGAACCTGTTCGCCTACACCGGCGCGGCCAGCGTGTATGCCGCCGCGGGCGGCGCGCGCAGCACCACCAGCGTGGATCTGTCGCAGGTGTACCTGGAATGGGCGTCACGCAATCTGGAACTCAACGGATTCGGTGGCCGCAACCACGTGCTGGCGCGCGCCGACGCCATGGCGTTCCTCGCGGAAACGCGCGCAAGCTACGGACTGGTTTACGTCGATCCGCCCACGTTTTCGAATTCCAAGCGCGCCGGTGATTTCGATGTGCAGCGCGACCATGTCGCGTTGCTGGAAGCCTGCGGCAAGCGCCTGCACGATGACGGCGTGATCGTGTTCTCCAACAATTTCCGGCGCTTCAAGCTGGATTTGGAAGCTCTGTCGCACACGTTCAGCATCGATGACATCAGTCACGCCAGCATTCCGCCCGATTTTGCGCGCCGGCCGCACATCCACGGCTGCTGGTTGCTTAGGAAACACTTAGTGTGAACAAGGACTTGGCCGCGCGCTTTCAGTGGTGATTCAGTGCCGCGGCGCGAGCATGATTCCGTCGTTCGAAGACGGAGGCATGCCATGAAGATTCGCGGATGGATTCGTGGTGCAGCGCTGGCGATGGTCGCGTCGGCCGCCTCGCTGGGTTTCGCGTCGAATGCCGTCGCGCATTCACACGTGAGTGTCGGCATAGGCATTTCGGTTCCGGGTGTCGCGGTGGGCGTCGGCAACTGCTGGCGTTGCGGGTACTGGGCCGGGCCACCGGTGTACTACGCGCCGGCCTATCCGGCGCCCGTCTATTACCCGGCCCCTGTGTATTACACGCCGCGGCCGGCGTACTACGGGTACGGCTACTATTACCCGTATGACCGCGGTTACTACCGGTACCATCACTGGCGGGATCGCGACGGCTACTACCGCCACCACCGCCATCACGATGACGACGACGATTGACGCCGGGTTGCTCGCGAACGGTGCGTCGCGCCTCCGGATCGGGCGCGCGACAGTGGAACAGGGCTTTACGGATTTCGCATGCGCGGTGTGTTAAAACGTCCCGCGCATGAACCGGATATCCGACCCATCGCTGGATGAACCCAACGGCGGGGAAGCCGCGATCGATCTGCAGTCGATCCGCGCCTTCCTGCGCCAGTGGCTGCGCGATCCGGTGAAGATGGCGTCGGTGACGCCGTCGGGCCGCCAGTTGGCGCGGCTGATGATCGAACAGCTTCCGCCGGGATGTTCGCGCGTGATCGAAGTCGGCGCGGGCACCGGTGTATTCACGCGTGCGCTGCTCGATGCAGGCATCGCGCCTGCGCGGTTGCTGGTGGTGGAAATCAACCCCGACCTGGTGGACTTCCTGCGCAAGCGGTTTCCGGGCGTGGCGGTTGCCTGCGCGGACGCGCGCCATCTGGACGCGCTGGCCGCGGAACACGGCCTGCTCGCGGACGGCAAACCGGACGCCGTCGTCAGCGGACTGGGCATGTTGTCCATGAGCAGCGGGCTGCGTTGCGACATCCTGCGCGCGGCGTTCGCGGCGCTGCGCGATGACGGCCGCTTCATCCAGTTCACCTACGGCCCGTTCAGTCCGGTCCGGCGACGGGAGCGCGAAGCGTTGGGCTTGCGCATGCGGCGCACGGGATTCGCTCCGCGCAACCTGCCGCCCGCGACCGTGTACGTGTACCAGCGCCTGCGTTCCCACTACATCGCCAGCGTCAGGCAGGCGTCGCGCGCCTGAAGCACGTCAGGCGAGTTCCAGCGAGTAGTGGCGCGTGTCCGATTCGCGCGCATAGCCCAGCGATTCGTAGAGCGCCTGCGCCGGCGTATTGTCCTCGGCCGTTTCCAGCACCAGGCGCAGCGCGCCGGTTTCGATCGCGAAGGCGCGCGCCGTCGACATCAGCGCGCGCGCCACGCCGCGGCTTCTCGCTTCCGGCGCCACGAACAGGTCGTTGAGGATCCATATCCGCCGCGCGCCCACCGATGAAAATGCCGGATACAGTTGGGTGAAGCCCAGCGCGGCGCCCGTGGCCGCGTCGCGCGCGAGGAAGATCGTCGATTCGCCGAGCCGCAGGCGCTCATCGAGGAATGCGCGCGCTCGCGCGAGATCGCTCGCCTGCCGGTAGAACACGCGATAGGCGTCGAACAGCGGCGCCAGCGCTTCCAGGTCGTCGAGGCTGGCGCGCGACAGCGTGACCGGTGCTTGCGTGGGCGTGGACATGCGTGGAGCCGATTAGGGCGGGATCGCCCATCATGCCCACGCGCCACGTGGCCGCGCAAGCGCGGTCACATGGCGTGGCCACGGAAAGTCAATGCTGGTTCTGCACCCACTTTTCGTATTGCGCGCGGCTGATGCTGTTGCCGCCGCCACTGGCGTACAGGAAATCGCTGTCCAGCGGTGGATAGGCCTGCGCTTCCGATTCGCTGATGCGGCCGTCGTGGTTGGTGTCCAGCGACTGGAAGGACGGCGGCGGACCGTAACTCTGGACGTGGGCGGGCATCCCCGCGTTCACCGTGAGCGTGCCGCCGTGGCTGTCGGGCAGGGGATAGGTCGCGCTGGTTTCCGTGCCCTGGTAGAACTGGCCGGACGCATCCTGCGGTGGCGTGGCGGGTTGTTGCGGTGCGGCCATCGGGGTTGCCGGTTGCGCCGGCGGCGCGGGATTGGCCGGAGGCGGCGGTGGCGGGGTTGGCGTCGAAGCCGCGGGTGGCGGCGGTGGCGGTGGCGTCTGTGCAATGCCGATCGATGCGCCGCCCAACAATGCCAGCGCAATCGCGCCGGCCAGAGACAAACGTAATGCATGTCGCGTGTTCATGGGTGTCTCCTTTGCGGGATGGGCGCGCGGCGCCACGCTCACGACTATGAGACCGTGATCCTGAACCACCGTTCGTCAAGGTTGTGTCATGGCTGCAGCGGCGATCAGGTTGCGTTCAACTGGTGCCAACGTTCTCAGCGGCCGAGCATCAGCACCTGATGCGTCACGTAGGCGATCAGAAATACGCCGAGGCAGATGAGCATCACGGCCAGCAGGGTGTCGCCCAGTGCACTGCCATAGCCTTTCTCGCCGTCCGCATCGATGGCCTTGCGATGGTGGATGTAGCGCAGGGTCGCGGTGAACATCATGACCACCGACGCCACGATCAGCACCAGACCGACAAGCTGGGCCGCGTGCGAGTGGTGCGGAAGCGACCTTGCCGTCCCGCTCAGGTAGGCGAGGAACAGATCGAAACGCTCGATCACGAAGCCGAATGCCATGATCGCGATTGCCGTACGCACCCATGCCAAGAACGTGCGCTCGTTGGCGGCGTGGTCGGAGAAGTGCGGGATCATCCCTTGCTCCTTGTCGGAGGCCCGCAGTATAGAGTGCCGCATGTCGGCTGGCCTGTGTGGCACATGGTGCACAGGATTCGTCAGGCAGCCTTGCTGCGCGCCGACAAGATTTCCAGCAATTCGCCGGCCATGCGCAAACGGTCGGCGGGTTCCGGCAATTCCATGACGATGCGCAGCTTGTCCTGCCCGTCGAGTTTGTAGACGCGCGGCTTCTGCTGGATCAGCCGGATGATGGTGGCGGGATCGACGTCGGGTTTGGCGCGGAAGGTGATGCGCCCATTGGCCGCGCCGAGGTCGAGCTTGCGGATGCCGAGCGCATCCGCGCGCAGTTTCAGCGACGCGATCGCGAACAGGTTTTTCGTCGACGGCGGCAACAGGCCGAAGCGGTCGATCATCTCGACCTGCAGGTCGCGCAGTGCTTCGTCATCGCGCGCGCCGGCGATGCGCTTGTACAGGGTCAGGCGCGCATGCACGTCGGGCAGGTAGTCGTCCGAGATCAGCGCGGGCAGGTGCAGTTCGATCTCGGTGCCGCTGTCGCTGCCGAGGTCGAAGTCGAGCACCTTGCCCGAACGCAGCGCGTGCACCGCGCGTTCCAGCAGTTCGTTGTACAGCGCGAAACCGATCGCCTCGATCTGGCCGGATTGCGCTTCGCCCAGCAGTTCGCCGGCGCCGCGGATTTCCATGTCGTGGGTGGCGAGGGTGAAACCGGCGCCGAGTTCCTCCAGCGATTCCAGCGCCATCAGGCGCTTTTCGGCGTCGGCGGTCATGGCCTTCCGATCCGGCACGATCAGGTAGGCGTAGGCGCGATGGTGCGAACGGCCGACGCGCCCGCGCAACTGGTGCAGCTGCGCGAGGCCGAAACGGTCGGCGCGGTCGATCACGATGGTGTTGGCGGTCGGCACGTCGATGCCGGATTCGATGATGGTGGTGCACACCAGCACGTTGAAGCGCTGACGGTGGAAATCCAGCATCGCCTGCTCCAGTTCGTGCGCCGACATCTGGCCGTGCGCGACGCGGATGCGCGCGTCGGGCACCAACTCGGCCAGTTCGCGTGCAGTGCGCTGGATCGTGTCGATGCTGTTGTGCAGGAAATACACCTGGCCGCCGCGCGCGAGTTCGCGCTGGAAGGCTTCGCGCACCAGCGCCGGGTCGTATTGCGCGACCAGCGTCTTCACCGCCATGCGCGCCGCGGGCGGCGTCGCGATGATGGACAGGTCGCGCATCCCGCTCATCGCCATGTTGAGCGTGCGCGGGATCGGCGTCGCGGTGAGGGTAAGCAGGTCCACCTCGGCGCGCAGCTTCTTCAACTGCTCCTTGTGGCGCACCCCGAAGCGGTGTTCCTCGTCCACGATCACGAGGCCGAGGTCGCGGAACTTCACGTCCGGCTGCAACAGCTTGTGCGTGCCGACCACGATGTCGAGCTTGCCGTCGGCGAGTTTCTTCAGTGCGTCGTCCACGTCCTTCTTCGCGCGGAAACGCGACAGCAGTTCCACCTTGACCGGAAAGTCCGCCAGCCGGTCGCGGAAGTTGTCGTAGTGCTGCTGCGCGAGCAGGGTGGTCGGCACCAGCACCGCGACCTGCTTGCCGGCGCTGGCGGCCGCGACCGCGGCGCGCAACGCGACTTCGGTCTTGCCGAAACCGACGTCGCCGCACACCACGCGGTCCATCGGCTGCGGCGCGGCGAGGTCGGCCAGCACCGCGTCGATCGCGGCCTGCTGGTCGGGCGTTTCCTCGAACGGGAAGCCTTCCGCGAAACGCGCCAGCAGCGTGCGGTCGATGTCGATGGCATTGCCCTGGCGCGCCGCACGTCGCGCGTGGATCGCCAGCAGTTCGGCGGCGACGTCGCGCACCTTTTCCGCGGCCTTGCGCTTGGCGCGTTCCCAGCTTTCGCCGCCCAGCGAATGCAGCGGCGCGTGTTCGTCGTCGGCCCCGCTGTAGCGGCTGACCAGCGCGAGCTGCGCGACCGGCACGTACAGCTTGTCGCCGCGCGCGTATTCGATCGCGAGGAATTCGCCCGGCATGCCGCCGACGTCCAGCGCAACCAGGCCGAGGTAACGGCCGACGCCGTGATCGACGTGCACGATCGGCGCGCCGATCTCGAGTTCGCTGAGGTCGCGCAGGATCGCTTCGGGATCGCGTTCGGCGACGCGCCGGCGCTGGCGTTCGCGGCGGGCGTGCTCGCCCGCGAGTTCGCGCTCGGTGAATACCGCAAGCGCCGGTTCCGCGAGCGTGAAACCGCGCTCCAGCGGCGCGACGGTGATGGCGAGTTGCGGCTTTTGATCGTCATTCCGGACGCCGCGCTGCGGCGATCCGGAATCCAGCGTCCTTGTTTGAGAAGAAGCCGGGTTCTGGTTTTCGCCAGTGCGGCGGGTGAGAAAGGTCTGCCAGGATTCGGTTACTTCCGGCCGCAGCTCCGCCGCGGCCAGTTGTTCCAGCAACGCCTCGCGCCGGCCGGGCGAATCGGCGGCGATCAGGACGCGCGTGTCGTGATGCGATCCCAGCCACTCGCGCAGCCGCGCAGCGAAACCGCCTGCCGTCGTTCCGCCCCCGGAGAAATCCGGCGCCGCCTGCGTGCCGGTGCCGGCCGCACGCGCGTCGTCGGCCGCGACGATATCGATGCGCAGCACCTTGTTCAGGCGTTCGCGCAACGATTGTGGCGGCAGGTACAACTCCATCGGCGGCAGCACCGGCCGTTCGATGTCGTGCGCGCGCTGGTCGTAGCGGTCTTCGGTCTGCTTCCAGAACGGTTCCGCGGCGTCCAGCGCGCCGCGGCCGAGCACGAACAGCGCGTCGTCGCCGAGATAATCGAACAGCGTTTCGGTAGCCTCGAAGAACAGCGGCAGGTAGTACTCGATGCCGCCCGGCGTCACGCCCTGCTTCATGTCCTGGTACAGCGGACAGCGCCGCACGTCGATCGGGAAGCGTTCGCGCAGGCGGTCGCGGAACGCGCGCATCGCCTCGTCGGTCAACGGGAATTCGCGCGCGGGCAGCAGCTTGACCGCGTCCACCTGGTGCAGCGAGCGCTGCGTTTCCGGATCGAACGCGCGGATGGATTCGACCGCGTCGTCGAACAACTCGATCCGGTACGGTTCGTTGGCGCCCATCGGGAAGATGTCGAGCAGCGCGCCACGCACCGCGAACTCGCCGTGCTCGCCGACTTGTGGCACATGGCGATAGCCGCAGGCTTCGAGGCGGCGCTGTTCTTCCGCAAGGTCGAGCCGTTCGCCGCGCGCGACCGCCAGTCCGCTGCCCGCGATGTACGAACGCGGAGCCAGGCGTTGCATCAACGTCGCGACCGGCGCCACCAGCACGCCCTTGCGCGTCGCCGGCAGGCGGTACAGCGTGTCGATGCGCTGCGACACCAGTTGCGGGTGCGGCGCGAACAGGTCGTAGGGCAGGGTTTCCCAATCCGGGAAATGCAGGATTGGCAAGCCGCCGGCGAACACGCCGAGTTCGTCTTCCAGCAGGCGTGCCGCGCGGCTGTCCGCAGTGACCGCGACGACCACGCCGTCGCGTTGGTGCGCCGTTTCGCACAGCAGCAACGCCAGCGACGAACCCGCGGGCTCGCGCCAGTCGCGTGGCTGGCCGGGATTGCGCGGCAGCGCGGGAATCGGGATGTTGGTGTCGGGCATGGTCGATCGCACAAAGCACACCGCTGCCGGAGCCATGTCGCGGCGCCAGCAGACGATGCAATCGGCAATTTTAGCAGTGGCCGCGCGCGGTCACGGCGCGAACGTCACGCGGCGTATGGTCGGATCGTCGGGGTCGGACGCAATCACGGCGCCGAGGTCGCGGCAGAGTTCCAGCATGCGGCCGTTGTCGGTGCGCACGCTGCCGTGCAGCGCGACGAGACCGCGGCGTTTCGCCTCGCCGAGCAATTGCCGCATCAACCGCCAACCGATCCCGTGCCCGGAAATCGCCTTGCCCACGATCAATCCGAATTCGGCTTCGCGCGCGCCCGCGCCGGTCGCGTGCAGGTCTGCCACCGCACGGATCTCGCCCTGGTCGTCGATCACGAAGGCGGCGTCGCGCGCGGCATCCCAGCCGCGCAGTTGCGCCTGCACCGAAGCCGGCAATTCGCGCGAGCGGTAGAAGAACCGGTATTCGACTTCCTCGGGCGTCAGGCGCAGGAAGGCGCGACGCAGGGCATCGAGGTCATCGGGGCGCAGAGGGCGCAACAGGAAGGTGCGGCCGTCGTCGAGCCGGATGGTTTGCGTATCGGCGTTGGGTTCTGCGGACATGCCGGCACACGACGGCATCGAGGCGCGAATCAGTGGATCCCGACACCCACGCCCACACCGAAGCTGACGTTCGGATGCCCCTGGCGCATTTCGTCGGGCGTCCAGCGATGCATCGTATCGCTGCGCACCAGCGCGAACGTGTAGTCGGCCTGGCCAACCACACCATTGCGCGATCCATCCAGCGTGCCGCGCAACGTCACCAGCGCACCCGGCGGATAGTTCATGGGTTCCACGAAGCCGGGCACGATGGCAATGAAGCGCCCGATCGCGGGTTCCTTGAGGCGCGGCCGCTGCGACGAATCCAGCGGATAGGCCAGGATTTCGATTTCGCTGCTGTCGGCGAGGTTGTGCACGCCCACCACGCTGCCGCCCCAGACGACTTGCAGGTTCCGGAAGTTCGCGGGCGCAGTCGCAACCTGCTGTGGCGTCGCCGTCACCGCGGACGGCCCGGTCTTGTAGATCGGCGCCGGCGCGCAGGCCGCAAGCGCAGCGGTCACTGCGAATGCGGAGAGCAGTCGAAACGGGGAACGTCGGGTTGCATGCATGGCCAAGGCCTCCGGCGCGAAGCGACGCCACAAGGATAGCGAGAAACCGGTGGCGCGGAGTGCCGGGTGTGCCGCTTATTCACCGCACAGCCAGCGCAATTGCCAGGATGCGCTGCCGGATTGCGCCAGCGCCCCGCGCAGCGCGGGCAGCATCGCGGCCAGCGTGGCGTCGAGTTTCCACGGCGGATTCGCGATCAGCATGCCGCAGCCGTTGAGGCGCAGCGGGGAATCGTCCGGCTGCACCATCAGTTCCGCAACCAGCGCCTTGTCGAAGGGGCCTTGCGACAGGTGGCGGTGGAACGGCGCGATGGCGCGATGCGACTTGATCGGATACCACACGGCGTACACGCCATTCGGCCAGCGCGCGTGTGCCTTGGCGAGCGCGGTTTCGATCACGGTGAACTCGGCTTCCTGCGCCTCGAACGGCGGGTCGATCAATACCAGACCGCGTTTTTCCGCAGGCGGCAGCAACGCGTTGAGCGCCGCGTAACCGTCGCGCTGGTGCACGTGCACGCGGCGATCGTCGCGGAACAAGGCGCGCAGCGCTGACACCTCGTCGTCCTGCACCTCGCACAGCACCAACCTATCGACCGGGCGCAACGCCCGTGCCGCCAGCAGCGGCGAGCCGGGGTATTCGCGCAACGCGCCATCGGGATTGCAGGCGCGGATTGCATCGACGTAGCGGCGCAACGGATTCGGCACATCCGGCATCTCGAACAATCGCCCGATGCCGTCCCGCCATTCGCCGGTTTTCTGCGCCTCGGCATCGTCGAGGCGATAACTCCCGCGCCCCGCGTGCGTATCGAAATGGCACAACGGCTTGTCCTTGGCCGTCAGCGCATCCAGCGACGCCAGCAGGATCGCGTGCTTGAACACGTCCGCGAAATTGCCGGCGTGGAAGGCGTGGCGGTAGTTCATCGACGGATCCGGGAAGTCCGTGAAGTATAAACAAGGCGGAAATACTGGGGGGCTGCGTCATCAGACTACGCATCAAATGAGTCGGGAAGTGATGTAAGATGCACATGGACATTTTGTGGAAACCGCCATGCGTACGACCGTTACACTCGATGACAAGCTGCTGGAGGCGGCCAGCGCGGCAGCGGGCACGGCCGAGCGTTCGGTCGTCCTGCACGAAGCGCTGCGCGCCCTGATCGAGCGCGATGCGGCGCGCAGGCTGGCGCGACTCGGCGGGAGCGATCCGAAGGCGCGTGCACCGCGGCGGCGGCGTGAAACGCCCGCGCGGCCGCGGCGTCGCGCAGCACCGTGATATTGGTTGACACCTCGGTCTGGATCGACCACTTCCGGCGCCCGGACGCTTCGCTGGTCCACTTGCTCGACGCGGGGCTTGTGCTGTGCCACCCGTTCGTGATCGGCGAGCTTGCCTGTGGCAACCTGCGTGAGCGGAGCCGGATCCTTGACGCGCTGGGGAGTCTTGCTTCCGCTCCGGTCGCCGCGCATCACGAAGCGGTCCTGTTTCTCGATCGCCATGCGTTGGCCGGGCGCGGCATCGGCTGGCTGGATGTGCACCTGTTGGCCAGCACCGCATTGGCGGCGGACGCGCGCCTGTGGACGCGCGACACACGTCTCGCGAGCGTGGCAGCCGATCTGCGAATGGCCTACAACCCGGCGTGAGCACGCTCCGGCGCTTCGACGGCGCGGCAAATCTCGCGCCATGCCAGGCACCAGTTGATGCGCTCCTGTTCCAGCCGCACGCGCACGCCGAATCGGTCGCTGCGGATATCCTGGTAAAGCTGCTGTTCAACCGCATCGAGGTGTTCGATGGATTCGGCGGGGTGCGGCAGGGGTTCGGTCACCCACAGTTCGCGGTGCGCCAGCAACGTTGCTGCGTCCATCAGCAGCGAGCGCACTCGGGGAAGGTGGCCGCGCAGGCGTCCAAGGATTGCAAAGCCATGGGTGTCGATGTCGCCCCAGTAGTGCGCTGAATCCGCGCAGCGCACCCACGGCAGTTGCGCCAGTTGTTCGACGGCGTAACCGCGCGCCATCAATACCACGGCGCCGGGCAGGTCATCGAAGGCAAGGCCCGTTTGCTTGTTTTCGACGATGAAGACATGCCGTGCCGGCAGCGTGAGAGCGGCCAGTTCGACGAACGGCGCGTGGATATCTGCGAGGCCACCGACGCGCAGGCGCAGGACCGGATCGAGTACGCGCAGACGCAACCGGTCGGGTTCGCGGCGCAGTCCGCTGGTTTGCCAGAAATCCGCATCGCGGGGGAGGCCGCGCAGCGTGCGCAGCCAATCACCGAGCAGACCCGTGCGGGTTTCCAGCCATTTGCTGTCCAGTCCGGACACTGGCAATTGGCGCGCAAACAGATTCGATGCTGGATGCGCCATGAGCCATGCCAGCATCTCTCCGAGCCGGTCAAGTTCGAAATCGTCGGTGTCGGCCAGCAGTGCGTACTGGCCACGCAGGTTGGCAGTCAGCGCGGGCCAGTGTTGCGTCCATGCGTCGAAACGCGCGTCGGCACGCTGCCAACGCACGCTTTCATTCAGCAGAGCGGCGAGGGCGCTTGCATCAGGTATCGACAAGGCGGTGGGCACGTTCTGGCGGCCCAGACTCGGCCAACGCCGTTCGACCCACTGTATTTCACCGCCGCGCCAGTTTTTCCACGCCTCCCGCCAAGCCTCGAACGCCGCCCAGCCTGCGGCAGCCCTCCGTTCGTCCGGGGTAGCCAGCGGCAAGCGCAGCGGCCATTCGCCGCCGCCGCCCAGCCAGTCGCCGGCGTGGCGTTGCCAGCGGCTGCGCAGCAGCGCGATGGTCTGCTCAGGATTGCGCATCGCCATGCTCGCGCACGGCACGCGGCAGGTCCAGCCGCTGGTTGCCGGCGTCGTATTCGATCATCAGCACGCTGGAATCGTGGCGGCCGTTGATCGCGACGAAACAGGCGCCGCCGATGAATGGCTCCAGCGTCATCACCGATTTCAGCGGCGTCGCCACGATCATCTGGAAGCCGAAGTTCTCGAAAATGCGCATGGCCATCGCGGTGAATTCGTTGTCGGCCTTGTCGAACGCCTCGTCCAATACGACCGCCGCGTACTGCGGTACGCCGCCGTCCTCGTCGCCGAGCTGGTAGCGCAGCGCGGCGGCCAGGCAGGTGGTGGCCAGTTTCTGGCGCTGGCCGCCAGACTTGCCGGCGCCGCTGCGATAGACCTCCAGCTGGCGGCCGCTGTGCGCATCGATTTCTTCGCCGATGAATTCCACATGCAGGCGCACGTCCAGCACCTGTTCGCGCCAGCGTTTGTGTTCGGGGTCGGCGGAGCCGAGGCGCGCCACCAGTCCGCGCAGGCCTTCGAACTGCGCTTCGGCGCGCGTGCGGTCATCGGTTTTTGGGTTGCTCAACACGTCGGCCAGTTGCTGCCGGAATTCGATCACTTCCGGCAGGCGGCGATCCTCGGGCTTGATCTGCAGGATGCTGCCGCGATCGAACGGCACCCTTTCCAGGCTGGCATTGACGTCTTCCATGCGCGCACGGATTTGCTTGTGCGCCTGTGCGATGTATTGCTGCAACGCGACCAGGTTCTGCCCGCTCTGGGTGCGCAGCATGTCGAAGAAGCGCGCTTCATGGGCAGGCAAACCGTCGCGCTCGAGCCGTTCCAGCCGCGCGAAGAAATCGCCTGCGCTTTCCAGATTGGCCTGCACGTCGCCGGCATCCTGCGCCCACTGGCGGCGGAATGTTTCGAAGCAGCCGACGATGCGGTGGGACTGCTCGTTGGCTTCTTCGTTCAAAGCGGTCACGTCGTTGCGCAGAACGCGCTCAACACCGCGCAGGCGCTCTTCGAGATTGCCTAGGCTGAACGGCGCGCCGGCTTCGCAGCGCGTGTCCAGTCCCTGTTGCTGCCAGGGCGTCAGCGGCCGGATGGCCGCCTCTGCGGCGCAGCGTTCGCGGTCCTTGCCCAGCCTTTCACGCTCGCGGCGGTGGCCGGCGCGCTCCACGCGCACGTCGTTCAGCAGGTTCTGCGCGACGGCCACCTGTCGGGTCTTCGTCGCAATGCGCTCGCCCAGCTCGCGCAGGGCCACGTCGCCTTCGCGCAACTCCTTCAGCGTGGTGCCGATCGCATCCAGCCGCGTCAGCAAGGGTGCTACATCGATGTCGCCCCAGCGCAGGTTGGCGAGCGACTGCGCGGCGGCCGAGCGCTCGGCCTGCCGCGCGCGCTCGGCCTTGACCGCGCCGATGGCGGTGTCCGCTTCGGCGATCGACTGCGCCAGTATGGTGGCCTCGTCCTTGTACAGCGCCAGCTTGTCGCGGTTGTCGTATCCCAATGCCCATTGACGGCGATCGTCGATGGCGTGGCGGTCGTCCTTTTCATGCCGGCTGCGGCTGTGCTTGATCTGGCCCTGCAGGGTGATCGCGCGTTCGCTGCGTTGCAGCGCCTGCACGCTGTCCACGCAGGCATAGTCGTAGCGACGGGCGAGTTCGGCGCGCAGCCACTCGTGGTGTGCGTGCGGCGCCAGCTCCAGCTTGTGCAGCAGCGAGCGCGGCGGTGACGCGGACGCGTCCGGGATATCCACGGCGGTGACGCGGTGGTACACCAGCTTGCCGCCCAGGTGGGTGGCATCGACCCACGCGGCAACCTTCGCGTAGTGCCGTTCGTCCACCAGCAGCGACAGCGCGAAGCCGTGCAACAGGCGCTCGATTGCGCCGCGCCAGGCCGATTCGTCCGCCCGCACCTGGATCAGCTCCCCGGCGAACGGCAATGCGGTCTCGGCCAAATTCACTGCAGTGCACAGGCGGCTGCGCAAGGCTTGCAGCTGAGCGGGGATGTTCGATGCATGGGCCTCCAGCGCGGCGACTTCGGCGCGCGCACGGGTGAAAGCGCGTTCGGCCTCGTTTTTTTGCATGCCCAGTTCCAGCATCCGCTGATCGGCGCCGGCGGCGGCGCTGTGGCTGGCATCGAGCAGGTTGCGGGCCTCGCCGAGTTGTTCGGCGAAACCCTGCGGCGTGCCGGCGAGCGCCCAGCCCAGTTGCCGGCAGGCAGCCTCGGTCACCCCGCGATGGCGCAGACAGGCATCGCGCTGGCGGGCCACGTCGTCGCGTTCGTGTTCCAGCTGCTCGATCCGCGCGCCGCCCTGTTCGCGATGGCGCGCTTGCAGTTCGCGAAGTTCACGCTGGTGTTGTTCCAGCGTTTGCAGGCGGCGGTCCTCCTCGCCTTCGAGGCCGCGGTCAAGGATGTCGAGTTCCGTGAGCCGCGCGTCCAGCAGCCGCATCCGCTGTTGCTCGCGGTAGCCGTCCATGCCGATCAGCAGTTCGTCCAGTTCGCTGCGCTCGCGCTGCACGTCCAGCAGGCGTTCGTGTGCTGCACGCGCCGGGCGCAAGGTCTCGATCTGCTGGCGCGCGGTGACCACGGCCTTGTGCGCCTCGTCCAGTTCGGCGAATTCGGATACCAGACGGTCGGCCACGGCAAAGGTTTCCGGGCGGTCCAGCATGAAGTCGCGCAGGAAATGATTGAGGTCGCCCAGGTTCTTCGCCGACTGGGTCTTGTGCAGCAGGCGCAGTGCGGTGTCGTTGGCGATCCCGAGCAGGCGGCGGAAGCGTTCGGCGTAGGCGCTGAAGGTTTCGTGATGATGCACGTCGGGCAGCCGCTGCTTCAGGCGGCGGATGTCCAGATCGAAGCCCTGCAGTTCCGTCGCCAGATCGAACGGGCGTTCCGCCACGATGAAGTGTTTGCGCACGTCGGTGGCGGCGGAACCGTTGCCGCGGATCCACAGCAGCCGCACCAGCGTGACGCAGCGGCCCAGCGCGTTGCGGTATTCCAGCGCCAACGCCGACCAGGTCGTTCCGCGGCGCAGGTATTGGGTGGCGACCTCGCCGGAATCCTCGTCGTGCTGGTCGGCCCAGGCGCCGCGCACGTAGGACAGCAGCGAACGGTCGCGACCGGCGCGCTCGGCTTCGCGGGCGGCGGCGTTGAAATCCACCAGGGCGGGCGGCACCAGCAGCGCCGACATCGCGTCCAGCAGCGTGGATTTTCCTGAACCTGAACGGCCCACGAACAGGAAACCGCGTTCGGCGACCGGTATGTCGTGCAGGCCGGAAAAGGTGCCCCAGTTGAATACCTGCAACCGGCGCATCCGGAACTGCTCATCGCGCGGCGTGGGCAGGTCGGACACGAACAAGGTCGTGGCGTGGCCCTCGGGCTTGCCCATCACTCGTCCTCTCCGCCTTCATCATCGCGGAAGGGGCGTCCACTCGACGCCAGCTCGCGATAAACCGCTCCCAAAGCCTGCACTTCCTCGGCCGAGAACAGCAGTTTCAAGGTCGGCGCTACTTCGTAGCGGCCTTCGCTGCCGCGAATGGATTGCAGCACGTTGTTCTTCTTCATCTTCTCGATGGCGGCGTTCAGCTTCTTGGTGAAACCTGCGCGGTCGGTTCCTTGCGGCGGTTCGTACACGGCCAACTGCGCGTGCAGTTCGTCCGCGTCCACCACCGCGCGCTGGCCCTGCGCGCTGGCTTCGGCCAACCGCTGGCGCAGGTTCAGCAGCAACACCGAATCGATGAAGGTGAGCGGACTCGATCGCAGCAGGATCGGCGTTTCCATCTCGCCGGTATCGGCCTGGCGCACGAAGGCCACGCGCAGGTCGCGATCGAGTACCAGTTCAAGAAACAATTCGGCGAGACGCGCACGAATCGCGGTTTCCTCGCGCAACAGCACCGGCCAGAGCAATCCGTGGCGCTCGGCGTCCAGGCTTGGGCCGGCCAGCAATTGGCACAGTACGCGGCGCGCGTCGAGCGGCAGGCTGCCGGTATCGCCTGGGAACAGGCCGGATCCGTTCGCGCTTTCCGGCGCTGTATCGTGCGTCGCCGCTGCATCGATGTCGTCAGACCAGTTCATCGCGGTTGTCCCGGAGAAAATAGATGAGTGGAATGCGCGCATGGCGCTCGCATCCGTCACCGCCGCGCCAGGTGACTGCCTCAAACTGATGGGATACTTGCGTTCCGTGGCGGCTGCCGAGCGCCACATACCCGACCACGCTGCCCAGGCCTTGTTCAGCCGGGTAGTGATCGAGCACGTTGCCGATGGAGCACTGGGCGTGTTCGTCCAGCAGCGCGCGCACCCGCTGCTTCAGCGTCCTGAAGTCGATTTCGGACTGCGCCACCAGTTCGCCTATCCCGTCGAGTGTGATTGCCGCGGCGCCAGCGCGAGCGACGCTGCCATCGACCTGGCTGGCACGCGGATCGTCGAGACGCCATCGCGCCAGGGAATGCAGCCGCGCGCTGCTCAGTGCAAGCGTGTAGCCGATTTCCCGGTTGCCGCGCACCTGGTCGCGCAATTTCAGCGCGTCGGCCTGGGCCTGCTTCAGCAGTTGGTGCAGGCGGCGCTGCTCAAGATAGGCGCGGCTTTGCACGAAGCCCTTGAGGCTGCGCGCGAAATGCTGCAACACGTCGTGCACGTGGCCGCCGCGATCGAGCAGGGTACGGGTGAGGTGCAGCAGGAAACCGCGTTCGCGCCGATCCAGTCTGCTTGCGAAGGGACGGCCGGTGACCGCATCCACCGCCGCTTCCAGTTGGCCGCTTTGCTCCGGGTCGGTGAGCAGCCGCCAGAATGCATCGAAACTGCGGCCTGATTCGCTTTCGGCGATCACGTCCACGCCGGCGAACAGCGCCTCCAGCACTTCGCCGCGCTGGCGTTCGTCGTCGATGATGCGCTCGCGGAAATCGCGGTCGAGCCGCTGGAACTCGTCGCGCACATGGCGGAAGTCCTCGGCCAGTTCGTCGGCCAGCGCGACGATTTCACGCGCGCGTTCCAGCGCGCGTGTGTCATCCAGGACGTCCACCCGGCCCTCGTTGACCGTCGCGATCTCGGCGTCGATGCGTTCACGTTCGGCCAGCAATTCCGTCAGCCGGCTGTGCGGATCGGTGTCGGTCTGCCGGGCCAGTTGCACCAGTTGCTGGATCACCAGGGCGAGACGGCTTTCAGTCGCCACGCTGCGGCTGTTGTCGAGGGTGGCCAGGAAGCGCAGCGCGACGATCGCCTGGGTGGACAGTTCGTATTGTTCTTCGCTGGCGGCCGCCGGAAAGCGCCGCTCCAGCCAGCCTGCGGCCAGCCATTCGGCCACGTAGGCCTGGGCCGTGCGCGGAAGGTCGTGGCCGTGCGCGCGCAATTCCTCCAGTTCACGCGCCAGCCTTTCGTGCAGCAGCGAAGCCGGCAATTGACGCTCGGCGTCGAAGAGCAGGCCCTGGAGCAACGCGGCGACCATGGGCGCATTGTCGGCCGCCAGCATTTTCCAGGTTGCCTGTTGGCGTAGGCGTTGCCAGGTGGCGATGCGCGAACGGGTTTTCACTGATACGGGTGAGGTTTGGGAACCTGTGAGTGTAGCCAACTGCGTCTCATCGCGCGCGACAAGTCGCGGCGGGTTTTGACCGGGCGACTGGAGCGTGAAAAGCGACCGCGTGCTTTCACAATCATGGGCCGCAATGCGCATGCAGCCTGCTCCACGGTTGAGCGGTGCGCGGGGCGCGACTATGCTCCGCGCATGCCGGTGCGTCCGCATTCCACGACGTTCAGACTGGTCCTCGCGTTGGCGATGCTGGCGTGGACCGTGCTCGCGTTCGGCGCGCCGGCGATGCCCGCATCTGTCTCCGGCGCGACTACGGGATCCGCAAAGGTGCAAACAGCCGGCAAGCGTGCGCATTGCCACGCCATGGCGATGGCTGGTGCCGGGACACACCACGGGTACACACCTGCTGCGCCGACGGGGCATGGCGATTGCTGCCACACAGGGTCTCACTGCTTGTCTGCGTGCAGCGTAATGATCGCGGTGCCGGCCGTGTTGCCAAGTATTCCATCTTTCCGTCTTGAACCAGCCGCCGTGCCGCCTGACCGCGTGCCGGCGATGGCAGCCGCGCCCCCGCTGCGACCACCGATCGCCTGATCGCGTTCGCGGCGCGCAGCGCCGCATTCCACGGTACCCGCATCGCGTTGCGCGAAGCGGGCCTGCGGGCGCAATCGGCGCGCGTGACGCGCCGGCGGGAAGTTCCATGAAACACACATTTCGCAATTCGGGATCGGCGATTCCGGTGCTCGCGCGCCGCCGTTTCGTGCAAGGTCTGGCGCTGGGCGGCACGGCTGCGTTGCTGGGCGGCCTCGTCAAGCCGGCGTGGGCGCTGCAGGGCTTGGGCGAGCCTGTGGTGCTGGCGGGTGCCGACTTCGCACTGGAAGTCGGCGAGGCGCCAGTGAACTTCACGGGCGCCGCACGGCACGCGACCACCGTCAACGGCTCGCTGCCCGGCCCGCTGCTGCGTTGGCGCGAGGGCACCACTGTCACGTTGCGGGTCACCAATCGCCTGCGCGTACCGACTTCGATCCACTGGCACGGCATCCTGCTGCCGTTCGACATGGATGGCGTGCCGGGCATCAGTTTTCCCGGCATCGCGCCGGGCGAAACTTTCGTGTACCGCTTTCCGGTGAAACAAAGCGGCACCTATTGGTACCACGCGCATTCCGGCTTCCAGGAACAGACGGGCCTGTACGGCGCATTGGTGATCGATCCGGCGCGGCCCGAGCGTGTGCGTGCGGAACGCGATTACGTGGTGATGCTGAACGACTGGAGCGACGAGGATCCGGAAGCGATCTTCGCGCATCTCAGGAAGCAAAGTGACTATTACAACCGCGGCGAGTTGACCGTGCGCGATTTCTTCGCCGACGTGGATCGGATGGGGCTGAAGCGGGCGCTGGCAGAGCACAGGATGTGGAACGAGATGCGCATGAGTCCGCGCGATCTCGTCGATGTCGCCGGTGCGACGTACACGTATCTGATGAACGGCGCGACGCCCGCGGGCAACTGGACGGGCCTGTTCAAGCCCGGCGAGCGCGTGCGGCTGCGCTTCATCAACGGCTCGTCGAACAGTTTCTTCGACGTGCGGATTCCGGGGTTGAAGTTGAGCGTGGTCGCCGCCGACGGGCAGGACGTCGAACCGGTCGAGGTGGACGAGTTCCGGATCGGCACGGCGGAGGTCTACGACGTGCTCGTGCAGCCGTGGGAGGACCGCGCCTGGACGATCTTCGCGCAGTCGATGAGCCGCGATGGTTACGCGCGCGGCACGCTGGCGCCGCGCGCGGGCATGCAGGCCGAAGTGCCGCGGCTCGATCCGCTGCCGCGGCTGTCGATGGCCGACATGATGGGCGCGATGGGCGAGGGCGAGCATTCGATGCACGGCATGGACATGGGCGGGCACGACGACATGCAAGACATGGACGGGATGCCCGAAGCGCACCACGCGCGCACCGAATTCCACAATCCGAACGTCGACATGCGCGTGGACATGCCGCGCACCCGTCTCGACGATCCCGGTGCCGGCCTGCGCGACAACGGTCGCCGCGTGCTGACCTATGCCGGCCTGCACACGCTTGGCGGCTCGCTGTATCCGCAGCCGGTCACGCGCGAGATCGAGTTGCACCTGACCGGCAACATGCACCGTTTCACCTGGGGTTTCGATGGTCTGAAGTTCTCGCAGGCCAAGCCGATCCATTTTCGTTACGGCGAGCACCTGCGCATCATCCTCGTCAACGACACCATGATGACGCACCCGATCCACCTGCACGGCATGTGGAGCGAACTCGAATCGCCGGAGCAGCAATTCCAGGTACGCAAGCACACGATCAGCGTGCAACCGGCGCAGCGCATCACCTATCGCGTGCAAGCCGACGCGCTGGGGCGCTGGGCTTACCACTGCCACCTGCTGTACCACATGGAAGCGGGGATGTTCCGCGAAGTGGTGGTGACGTGAAGATGTCTGCATGCATGGTTGCGGTGGCGCTGGTTGCATTGCTCGCAGCAGCGCCTGCAGTGGCGCAGGACGCGAGCGCGCCGGCGCAACCGCGCGGCGCCGATTACTCCGACGGCATCGGCTACGGTGCGATGCCCGGCATGGACATGCGCGACGACGCGCCGCTCGGCATGCTGCGGTTCGACCGGCTGGAATGGTTCGACGGCCGCAACGACCACGGCGCCGCGTTCGATGCGCAGGCGTGGTACGGCAACGACGAAAACAAACTGTGGCTGAAGGCTGAAGGCGAAACCGCAGCGGGCCGCTTGCAGGCTTTGCGCGCGGAAGCGCTGTGGGATCATCCGGTCAGCACGTTCTGGGACATCCAGATCGGTGCGCGTCACGATGCCGGCGTCGGCCCGGATCGCAACTGGGCGGCGTTCGGCGTGCAGGGTTTGGCGCCGTACTGGTTCGAGGTACAGGCCACAGCGTACGCCGGCCCGTCGAGGCGCGCCGCATTCCGTTTCGAATCCGACTACGAACTGCGACTGACGCAGCGGCTGATCCTGCAGCCGCGCTTCGAGGTGAACGTGTACGGCCGCGACGATCCGCAACGCGGCATCGGTTCGGGCCTGTCCGACGCGACGCTGGGCCTGCGCCTGCGCCACGAATTCACGCGGCAGTTCGCGCCTTACGTCGGCGTGGAGTTCGATCGCAAGTTCGGTGCGACCGCCAAGCTGGCGCGCGACGCCGGCGAATCCGCGTTCGACGCACGTCTGGTGGCGGGGCTGCGCTTCTGGTTCTGACTCCGACCGTCAATGCACGTCGACCATGATGGTCTGCGGATCGGTGGTGTGCCAGATCACGGGTTGCGCGCGATACAGCTTCGGCAACTCGCGTTGCAGCGCGGCGACCTTGGGCGCGTCGTTGATCGCGATATAGAGCGCATCGGGATTCAGGCGCGCGTAGTCCTGGTGGTAATCCTCGGCCGGATAAAACGCCCGGAACGGAACGACCTGGGTCACGATGGGCGCCGCGAACGCATGCGCGGCGGTGAGTTGCGCAATGTAATCACGGGCGATCTTCCGTTGCTCCGGATTGGCATAGAAGATCACGCCACGATATTGGCTGCCGGTATCCGGGCCTTGTCGGTTCCATTCGGTGGGGTCGGTCGCCACCGAGAAATACACGCGCAGCAATTGCCCGTAGCTGACCTTGGACGGATCGAAATGGATCCGTACCGTTTCTGCATGCCCGGTGTCGCCCTGGCTGACCTGCTCGTAGGTCGCGGTGGTCGCCGCGCCGCCCGAATAGCCGGAGGTCACGTTGGTCACGCCGGGCACGTGCTCGAACACCCATTGCATGCCCCAGAAACAGCCGCCCGCCAACACCGCGGTGGCGTCGCCGGCATGGTTCGCGAGCGGAACGTCGATTTTTGGTGCGGGCACGGGAACGGATGCCGTGCCGTCACTCGCGGCGGGCGCACACGCCGTGACGAGCAACAGCAGCAGCGCGGCGACGATCGGACTGGGTGTCCGCGTGAAATGCCATCTGGACATGGATGGGTTCCTCGCCCTTGCGTGGGTTCTGCAACAGTATTCGCATCGGGCGTCGGAATGGTTACCTCATCGTTGCGCTTGCGACGCGTCCGCGCACCAACAGCGGCCCGATCGCGAGCAGGTAGATCGTGTACGCGACGAACCACAGCGCTGCGGCCCACACCCAGCCGCCCGGCTGGTTGTGGCACAACCGCACCGCGGCGGCGACGGTCGGCAACACGAACATCACCGTGAGCGCGGCATTCGACTGGATCGGCACGCCGCTGTGGCCCTGCGCCACGCGCGTCATCATGCCCAGCGACAGCGTGCCCAGCGCGCCCACGGTGAGGCCGTGCAGGGTGTCGATCTCGGGCATCGCATACACGCCAAGCAATGCGAGCCCGCGCACGACCAACCCGATCGCCAACCACAAGTACGCCACGTGCAGCACCCACAACATCGGCTCGCGCCACGCGCGCCAGCCACGCCAACCGACCAGGCGCACCACTGCCAGCGCCGCGACGATCAGCATCAACGCGCCGCGCGGGCGGTCGGGCGCGCCGCACAACCCGCACAGCAGCACCAGCGCACCGCCGCCGTTCACCGCCCAGATCAGGTACTTGTGGGTCCACGTCGTGTGGCCGGCCAGCTTGCGGCTGGTGAAGAACGGGATCACGCGCCCGCCGATGGTCAGCATCAGCACCGTCAGCAGATCGACCGTGCCGAGCAGGGCGCGCGTGCTGACCGTGTCGTTGCCGGCCAGCAGGCCCGCGTAGAACGCGATGTCCAGGCCGGCGTAGAACAGCAGGATCAGGATGAGGAACGCATTGCGCTTGTTGCGCGACAGCCACAGCACGCGCCCGATCAGGAATGCCAGCCCGAACAGGTAGCCGACGTCGAACAGCGCGCCGATCCAGAACGGCAACGGTGTCAGCAACAGCACGCGCGCGATGACCCAGGTCGCGGTCAGCAGCCACAGCCCGCGCCGCGTGGTGGTGGCGATGCCGGTCCAGTTGGCCGCCGCGGTCAGCAGGAATCCGCCCACCAGCGCGCCGCCGAAACCGTACAGCATGATGTGCGCGTGCCAGTAGAACGGATTCGCCAGCGCCGCGGAAGGCAGCCAGCCGAAATGCAGGAATGCCCCCCACGCCAGCATGCCCAGGCTGGCGGCCAGCGCCGAGCAGAAGAACAGCGGGCGGAACGGGTGCAGCGGCGGGGCGGGGCTATCCACGGTGGTTTGGGCGATGGTGGCCATGGGCTTTCGGTTCGTCGGCAATCCTCTCATGCTGGGCCCTCGATGTCATGGCTGCCCTGATGCGGATCAATGTCGATTCCGGAGTGCATCGTTCGTCGCTGCATTGAAACCGGCCGTTGCCGGATTACGGGAGACAAGTCATGCGCGTGATGGTGATCGTGAAGGCAAGTGCGGATTCCGAAGCCGGCGGAATGCCGGATGCCAGGGAACTGGCCGAGATGGGCAAGTTCAACGAAAAGCTGGCCGAAGCCGGCGTGCTGCTGATGGCCGAAGGCCTGCAGGCCAGTTCGAAAGGCGTGCGGGTGCGCTTCGACGGCAAGCAGCGCACCGTGATCGATGGGCCGTTCGCCGAAACCAGGGAACTCGTTGCAGGTTTCTGGTTGTGGCAGGTGCGCTCGATGGAGGAGGCCATCGAATGGATCAAGCGCGCGCCCTTGTTCGACGGCGGCATGGAGATCGAACTGCGCCCGGTGGCCGAAATGGAGGATTTCGGCGACGCGGTGACGCCCGAGACGATCCGCGAGTACGAGACCAAGGTGCTCAAAAAAGCTGCGAAGCTCCGCGAAAAAGCGGCGAAGCACTGAATCCGCGCTTGCACACAAGCCGAAGGGGTGATGTGATCGGCCGTCATGACGACGGCCGACGTCCACCGCACCATCGAGACGGTCTGGAAGATCGAGGCGCCGCGCCTGATCGCGGGCCTGGCGCGGATGCTGCGCGACGTGGGCCAGGCCGAGGATCTGGCGCAGGAAGCGCTGGTCGTCGCGCTGGAACGCTGGCCGCACGATGGTGTGCCCGACAATCCCGGCGCCTGGCTGATGACCACGGCCAAGCGCCGCGCGATCGACCAGTTGCGCCACAACCGGATGCGCGACGACAAGCAGGCCGCGCTCGACTACGAACTCCAACCTGACGCCATGACGCACGCGCCGGACCATGCGGACGCGCTGGATGACGACATCGGCGACGACCTGCTGCGGCTGATCTTCACCGCCTGCCATCCCGTGCTCACCCGCGACATGCAGGTCGCGCTGACCCTGCGCATGCTGGGCGGCCTGACCACGCCCGAGATCGCGCGCGCCTTCCTGGTGCCCGAGCCCACGGTCGCGCAACGTATCGTGCGTGCCAAGCGCACGCTCGCGGAAAAACATGTTCCGTTCGAAGTGCCGCGCGGCGAAGACCTCGCGCCGCGACTCGCCGCGGTGCTGGAAGTGGTTTATCTGATCTTCAACGAAGGCTACACCGCGACTACGGGCGAAGACTGGTCGCGGCCCGCGTTGTGCGAGGAAGCGATGCGGCTGGGCCGCGTGCTCGCGGGCCTCGCGCCGCGCGAACCGGAAGTGCACGGCTTGCTCGCGCTGATGGAAATCCAGGCCTCGCGCCTGCACGCGCGCACCGCCGCCGACGGCACGCCGATTCTTTTGCTGGATCAGGACCGCGCGCGTTGGGATCGCCTGCTGATCCGGCGCGGGCTGGCCGGTCTGGAACGCGTGGAGCAACTCGACGGCGCGGACGGCAATTACGCGTTGCAGGCCGCGATCGCCGCCTGCCATGCACGCGCGCTGCACGCGCGGGACACCGACTGGGCGCGGATCGCGGCGCTGTATGCGAAGCTTGCCGTGGTGGCGCCGTCGCCGGTAGTGGAATTGAATCGCGCGGTTGCGGTGTCGATGGCCGAAGGCCCCGAAGCGGGTTTGAACCTGGTGGATGCGCTGCAAAACGAGCGCGCCCTGCGCGACTACCACCTGCTGCCCAGCGTGCGCGGTGACCTGTTGTTCAAGCTGGGCCGCTGCGACGAGGCCCGCGCGGAGTTCGAACGCGCGGCCGCGCTCACCGGCAACGCGCGCGAATCGGAACTGCTGCGCCAGCGTGCGGAAGCGTGCGTGGAAAGATAGATGACTCCGGACCACCGTCGGTTCGTCATTCCGGGGCGGCCTGCGGCTTCATCGCAGGCCGAACCCGGAATCGGTGTCGACGCGTGCCAAGCCTCAAACCGATTCCGGATTCGGGCCTGCGGCCCGCTCCGGAATGACGAGAACCAACCATTTCGGGACAGGAGAAAATCATGGCTTACATGTTGTTCGTAGCCGAACCGCGCGGCCAGCGCGCCGAGCGCACCGAGGAAGAGGGCAGGGCGCTGTACCAGCGCATGCAGGACTACGCCGACGGCCTGAAGGAACGCGGCGTGCTGCGCGCGTACTCCTCCTTGCGCAACGACTCCGAAGGCCAACGCCTGCAAATCCGCGGCGGCAAGCGCAGCCTGCGCGACGGCCCGTTCGCCGAAGCACGCGAAATGATCGGCGGCTTCTTCCTGGTCGATTGCGCCACGCGCGACGAAGCCGTCGAACTCGCCGCGCTGTGCCCAGCCGCCGAATGGGCGACCCTGGAAGTGCGCGAAACCGGGCCGTGCTATCTCGGTTGATGGCCCAAGGGATTCTCAGATTTTGCTCGTCATTCCGGGGCCGCCGCAGCTCTTTGCGGCGGAACCTGACTGCGTTTGCAGGAGCAAAGGCGAACGCCGAAGGCGACCCGTGGGGCGAGCGCCATGGATGGCGCGAGTCTATCCAGTGCCTTTGCGTGATCGACCGTTGATGGAACGGCGTTACCTGGGATGAGCATCAGGCCGCAATGTCCACGTACTCGACATGGCTGTTCGGCGGAGGCACGGGCACGCCGTCCTCGCGGAGGCCGTCGAGGTGAAAGGCAACAGCCTCCCGGATCTGTTCCGCTGCCTCCTCGAAAGTGCTGCCGTAGCGACGCACCCCGGAAGGTCGGGAACATAGGCCGAATAATTTCCCGCGGCTTTTTCGATGACGATGGCGTAACGCATGGCGGCTACTTATTGAAAGATGCTTGCTTGAGAATGCTGTTGGATGGGCCGAGGAAGCAGTCGAACTCGCCGTACTGTGCCCAGCCGCCGAATGGCGATTATCGAAGTGCGTGAAACCAGGGCGTGTCAGTTGGGTTGACGACGCTGGCGCTGCTTCTTGCGTTGCAGATAACGCCTGCGGTAAGCGGCGGCGGAACGTCATCCGCTTGACCGCATAGTTAAATGCTGTGCCACGATGACGCCGTGAAATCAATTCAACGACGTTGGGCCAAAATAATATATCGTAAATATCCACAAGCTTGCGAGCACCAACGCATGCCACCATTTCGCGCGTGTGAACATCAGCGTCAGACTCAGGCCCAGCTCGGTCGCGTTCAAAAGGATTGCACTCGCATGGTCTCGGGCAAATTGCATTGAAGCTCCTAAGAGTAATAATGTGATCGCCCAAGTAACCAGGTTCAGGGCGTGCAGGGCAGCAGAGAAGCCCCAGAAGCGTTTGCGATTCTCGATGTAGTAACCAACGAGATCGACGTCGCCATCCGCGGCATCGTCTGGAAGTGCCGCGGCGCACATCAAAAAGAGCAGCGCAAAGGCGATTGCGAGCGGATACCACGTCAGGATCGTCTGGTGCCCCATGTCCTGTTGGCGAGCCCAAACGTACCAAAATTCGTTGATTGCCAACGTCGCCGCATAACCGGCGGAAGCGGGCGCCATCCAGCCCCAGCGTACCCGCGAACGGGCTTCGATGAGCTTGTGGATGCTGAAGAGAATATTGGTCAGCGCGAGGCCAATAATGATGCCGAAGTAAATAGCCGAGTATTCGAAATAGGTCATATCAATATTCCTCAAGTCGCAAACTCAACAAACCGCATTTACAAACACTCGATCACAAACACGACAGCATCTAACTACAGGTAGGTTTCAAAGTAGGGCATAACTCCGCCGCATGACGCGGGTCCCCTGCCGTGGATCGTCAGCACAGCTCCGCGCAAATCCATGCTTTGCGCCACTCGCGTCGTTTAATCCGGCCGTCCTTCCCCATGGCGAGAATGGCTCCGCTCGATCTTCGCACTCGCCATGCGCTGGCGCAAGCGAGTCGCTGCGAGCTTTTGCAGCCGCGCCGCGTGTGAGAGCAGTTCCTTGCGCAGCTGCAGCGGGGTACGAATCTCGAACTCGAACGGCACGCGCGCAAGCTGGCGCGCGAACCAGGCCAGATCGTCGGTGCGCACGCGCAGCAGGACGCCGCCATCGGTTTCTTCGAACAGGCCGATAGCCGGCGAAAACGACTCGCGCGCCTTCGCGAGGTCTGTGTGCAGCAGCACTTCCACGCGGTGTGCGCGCGGAAGCGTGGCGATGCTGCGGTTCAGCCATTCCAGTACGTCGAAATCCTTGGGTCGCGCGAATCGGACGGTCAACGGCTGCGCCTCGACGATGCGGTCGACGCGGAACCCGCGCACGCCGCGGCGCAGGTGGCAGTAGCCGACTGCATACCAGGCGCCGCCGCGGAAGCCGAGTCCGTAGGTGTCGAAGTCGCGTTCGCTTGCATCGCCCTGCGCGGAGCGGTAATGCAGGTGCACGCGTTCCGCCGCGTGGGCGGCGTGCGTCAGCAGCATCAGCGCCGTGGCGTTCGCATGCGCGGCCAGCACACCGGGTGATTCGATCGAGACGCAGGCTTCCACCGCGTGCAGCCTGCATTTCAGTGACTCGGGCATCACGCGTTCCAGCTTGGCCTGTGCGCTCGCCAGCGCCGATTCGCCCGCGTGCAGGCCGAGGCTGCGCGCGGCCAGCAGGCCCATCGACAGCGCCAGCGCCTCCGCGTCGGTGAACATCATCGGCGGCAGCTTGAACCCCGGTACCAGCATGTACGCGCCGTGGCGGCCACGATCGGTGGTGATCGGAATCCCGAGTTCCTCCAGCAGCACGATGTAGCGCCGCAAGGTGCGCACGTCGACGTTGATGCGCTGCGCCAGTTCGGGGCCGCTGATGCGGCCGCGGCTTTGCAGCAGCTCCAGGACGGCCAGCACGCGGGAGGCGGGGTGGGGCATGCGTGCAGTCTAACCTGAATCAGGACATGGATTGCCCTGATTCGGATTTAGCGTGTGCGCATGGTTCACGCCGACCGGAGATCGCAATGCCCCGTCTTTCAATCCTGCTGCTTGGAGCATTCTGCATGAGCACATTCGTCACCACCGCGCACGCAAACACCGACACCCGCGCCGCGCTGGAGAGCGTCGCGCATCTCAACAATTACCAGGTGATCGAGTTGCGCCGCTACGACATCGCGCCCGGCCAGCGCGATCGCTTCGTGCGTTATTTCGATGCGTATTTCCCGGAAGCGTTCGAGCAACTGGATTGCATGGTGTTCGGGCAATTCGAGGATCGCGCCGCGCCCACCAAATTCGTCTGGCTGCGCGGCTACCGCGACATCAACACGCGCCCGATCGCGGATGCGGCGTTTTATTACGGGCCGGTGTGGCGCGAACATCGCACCAAGGTCAACACGTTGTTTCCCGGTGCGAGCGACAACGTGTTGCTGCTGCGCCCGTTGAAGCCGCAAACGGAGATTCCCGTGTTGCCGGCGGTGGATCCGGTGGACGAACCGCAAGGCGCGCGCGGCGTGGTGGTCGCGCAGATTTTCGCGGTGAAGAAGGGCGACGAGGATGCATTCGCGCAACGCGTGCAGGCGGCTTTCGCGCGCTACGGTAAAACAGGGGTGCATTCGGCCGGCGTGCTGGTGACGCTGGACGTGCCGAACAATTTCCCGCAACTGCCGATCCGCACCGATGGGCCGTTCCTGGTGTGGCTGGGCGTGGTCGAAAACGACGGGGCGCTGAAGCATTTCGGAGTGCTAGCGGCGCAGGTCGAACATTCGCTCGAAGGCACCGGCTTGTTGCGTGGTGCGCCGGAACGGTTGGTGCTGGATCCGACGCCGCGCTCGCGCCTGCGCTGGTGGCCCGCTGCGGACGCGAAATCCTCGCCATGAGCCACGCGTCCGAGCTGCTGCTGTTCGCGGTGCTGGTGTTCGGGATCATCGTGCTGCCCGGACTGGACATGGCGTTCGTGATGGGCAGTTCGCTCACGGCCGGGCGCCGGCACGGGCTGGCGGCGGTCGCGGGCATTGCGGCGGGCGGTATCTGCCACGTCACGATGACGACGCTCGGCATCAGCGTGTTGCTGAAGGTGATTCCGGCGGCGTTCAACGCGCTGCTGCTGGCCGGCGCGCTGTACATCGCGTGGATCGGCATTTCCCTGCTGCGCGCCGACTCTGCCTTCGGCATGCGGACGGAGGGCCGCGCGATGTCGGCGTGGACCACGTTCCGGCGCGGCGCCTTGACCTGCCTGATGAATCCCAAGGCCTACCTGTTCATGCTGGCCGTGTTTCCGCAATTCCTGCACGCGGAATACGGGCCGTTGTGGTCGCAATCGCTGCAACTGTGGATGATCATCGCGATCACGCAACTCACGGTTTACGGCGGCATCGCGCTCGCGGCGGCGCAGGCGCGCGGCTGGCTGTTGCGAAAGCCTGCCGCGGGCCTGGTCGTTGCGCGCGTGGTCGGGACCGTGCTGATCGGCGCGGCGTTGTTCACGGGATTCGAGGGCTGGCGTTCGCTTTGACCGGCCGCGATGCTCCGGCATTCAGCGCGCGCCGCTCGAAACGCGGACGGGAAACGCGTCATCGGGCAACGCGAGGAACGCGAAGCAGGGCGTGTCGCGGTCCTGCCAGCGCTTGCAAGCGCCGTCGAGGATGTCGCACAGCGTGTCGAAGTCGCTTTCCGAAGTGTCGCGCAAGTCGCCGGCGTGGTCGAACAGCCACGCGTAGCCGCCGGCCTGCGGCAACCATGCGAGGTCGCCAAGGCAATCGGCCAGCGCGTCCCAGTTGGCGCCGAAGGTTTTCGGAAATGCCAACGCCTTGGCGATGCGTTGCAGCAGGTCGTCCTTGGCGTGGCATCCGGCAAGGCTGATGCGCCGAACCAGGTGGCCTTCGGCGTGGGCGGCGGCGTCGAGCGTGTCGAGGTCGGTTGCGCCGACGAGGTACGCGGCGTTTTGACTGGTGTCGCTCAGGTCGATGCTTTGGTCCATGCAGATCTTCTCACGTCACGCAGTGTTTCCCCTCGCCCAGCGCTACGCGCTCGGCCTTCGGCCGCCTCTCCCGTAAACGGGAGAGGGAGAACAGCGTCATCGCGGCGCCTTGAATTCGCGGAAGCTGCGGTAATGGTCGTCGGTGTAGTAGTACACGACGGGCGGGTTGCCGCCGGTGATGATGCGGCGCGCGCCGCGGTCGCGCGCGCCAGGCGTTTCCACCGTGTATTCGTGGTAGTAGCCGCGCGGTTCGGCCGGCAGCCGGTGTTCGTAGTTGCCGAACACCACGCCGTCCTGCGCGTGCGGGAAGGGGCCGTTGCTTGCGATCAGCGCCAGCGTGTGGATCGCCTGTGGCGGCAGGAAGGCGGCCAGTGACGGAGCGGCAGCGGACGATTCCGGCGCCGAAGGCGTTGCAATCGGTGTCGTCGGCAGGTTGACCGTGATGCGGCGATGGCTCTGCGAGTAGAGGTAGCCGACCAGCAGCACCAGGATGACCAGTGGAAGAAGTGTGCGCCAGGTGCGATGCATCAGCGTGCTCCGTGGTCCGCCAACATGCGGGCGATGTCGTCGAGGGCCTGCTGCGGCGGCGGCGCGGCGAGGCCTTCGCGCTCGATTTCCCGGCGAGGGTAACGGTTCAACATGATCGAGAACACCAGGTGTTCGCCCGCCGCGTCGGTGACGAAGCCGGTCAACGTGTACACGTGGCTGAGCGTGCCGGTCTTGGCCTGCAGGTTGCCGGTGGCGGTGCCGTCGCGGAAACGGTATTGCAGTGTGCCGTCGACGCCCGCGACCGGCAGCGCGTTGCGCAGGTTCGGCCCCCACGGCTGCGTCGTCGCCCAGGTCAGCCACTGCACCAGGGCGTTGGGCGTGACCAGGTCGCGGCGCGCGAGCCCGCTGCCTTCGTCCAGCAGCACCGCGCTGGGCGGGATGCCGGCTTGCGCCAGCAATCCGCGCAACGCGCACAGGCCCCAGCCGGCGCTGCTGTCCGGCGAACGGGGTAAATCGCAATCATGCCGCTGCGCCGCGAGCACGCCGGTCTGCAGCAACAGCGATTGCGCGAACAGGTTGTCGGAATGCTTGAGCGTGTGGTCGACCAGTTCCGCGATGGTGGGCGAGTCGATGCGGGCGATGGCTTGCGTGCCGGGCTGGGTCAGCGCGGGATCGGATTGCGGCCAGTGCAGCGCGCGCACGCGTCCGGCCAACTGGATGCCCTGGCGGGCCAGCGCGTCGCGCAGCAGGTTGCCGGCGGCGAGCGCTGGGTCGGGCATCGCCAGCACGTAGGTGTGCTGGCGCGTGCGCGCGGGCAACTGGCCGAGCGCGTACAGCGTGGACGAGCCGGCCGGGCGGTACAGGCCGAATGGTGCAGCGGTCGGATCGCCGGTCTGGTTGATGACTTGCACGTTCGCGGCGCCGGGCGTCACCGCGATCGTGCAGCAGCGCCGCGCGTCGCGCGCGGCATCCACGCGGATCAGATTGCCCTGGACGACGAGCGCGGACGGCACGGCGCCGTAGCCGGCCTGCAGGTCGTCGGCTTCCCATCCGCTGCCGATCGGCGCGCCGGAAAAATACGTGGCATCGGCGATCAGGTCGCCCACCACGCGCTTGACGCCGCGTTGCGCGAGCGCCGCGGCGAAGCGGTCGGCCCAATCCGGCGAAATGTCCTTCAGGCCCAGCGACGGATCGCCGCGCCCGTACAGGATCAGATCGCCGCGCAGCGTGCCCTTCGCATCGACGTGCGTGGAAGTCGCGTACAGCGTGGTCGCGATCCGGGTCGCGCCGCCAAGCTTGGCGAGCGCGAGCGCGGTGGTGAACAGCTTCGCGTTCGACGCCGGCACGAACAGGCGGTCGGCGTTGTGCTGGTACAAAACGCGGCCGGTGTCCAGCGAACGCACCGCGATGCCCCAGTCGGCACGCATGAACTGCGGCTGCGCGAGATAGGCGTCGATGCCTGCCGCGAGCGTGGGCGCCGGGGCAACGGTTTGCGCCGGTGCGGCCGTCGCCGGGTGCGCGGGTAGCGGTGCGGGTGCGACGGGCTTTGGTGCCGGTGCGCTGGCGCAACCGGCCAGCAGAAAGAGGGCGAGCAGCGAAGAAAAGCGTGTCTTCATGCGACGCGCCTTTGCAGCGCCATCGCGGCCGCGGGATTGCGTGCCTTCGCGCTGCTGATGAAATGGATGAACACGTCGCGCGGCGATGCTGGCGTTCCGCTTGCGGGTGCGATGCGCGGCAGGTCGTCCGGCTCGCCGCCTTGCGCCCAGGTGCGTGCGCGTGCGGCCCAGGCATCGAGTTCGGCCGATGGATAGCCGTCGGGCTCGCCCGCACGGCTGCGCATCAGGCGTGCATAGACGAAATCGCCGGTGAGGTCGGCGAAGTTCGGATATTCGCGGGAATCGGTGAACACGCATGCGCAGCGATGGGCGCGCGCCAGTTCGAGGAACGCTTCGCACAGAAAGGTTTTGTTGCGCACTTCCAAGGCGTTCCGCAATGTGCGTCCATTCAACTCGCGTGGCAGCAGGTCGAGGAACCCGGTGAAGTCGTCGCGCTCGAATGTGCGCGAGGGCGGGAATTGCCAGACGATGGGGCCGAGCCGTTCGCCGAATTCTTCCAGTCCGCCGAACACGAAGCCGCGCACCAGCGCACCGGCGGACGCGAGCTTGCGCACCTCGGCGATTTGTCGCGGCGCCTTCAGCGAAAACACGAAGCCCGGCGGCGTTTCTTCGCGCCATTTCGCGTACACCTTCGGCGTCTGCGCGCGATAGAACGTGCTGTTGATTTCGATCGCAGCCAGGCGACGGCTGGCGTATTCCAGTTCGCGACGCTGCGGCAGGCCCTTCGGATAGAAGTTGTCGCGCCACGGCGGGAAGTTCCAGCCGCCGATGCCGGCTTTGATGCGCGTGGTACGCGTACCGGCCAGCGCATCCGCGATGGGCGCGTCGATCGCCTTCACGTCGAGGGTTCCGCCCACGGATCATAGTCACCGAACGACCACAGGTGGCCCTCGGGGTCGCGGGCGCTGTAACCGCTGCCGCCGTAGTCCCTGGCTTCCAGTGCGTCCACGATTTCCGCGCCAGCGGCCTGGGCCCGTGCGTAGTGCGCCGCGCAGTCGGCGACCACCACGTAGCAGGCCTGGGTTTCGCGTCCGCCGGTTTCATCGGGCTGCACCATCCGGCTGTTCCATGCCGAATCGTTGGCGGTCGAACCCAGCATGATCATGCCGTGGCCGAACGTGAGTTGCGCGTGGTGTACCACGTCGCCGTCGGCATACACGGCGTGTTGCTCGAAGCCGAAGGCCTTGCACAGCCAGTCGATCATGGCGGGCGCATTGCGGTAACGCAGCGAGGGAATCACGGTGGCGACGGTATTTCTTGCGGGCGAAGGCATGGTGCGGATCTCACTGGCGGATGGCTGCGCGTTTCGAGTCTAGCCAATCCGTATCGGAACCTGTACCGGCCCCTGCGTACCCCCTTGCGAAGTCACGCCGACTGGCGCATCTTTGTGCCCACGGACCACTGCCATGAGGAGCCGTCCATGAAAGGTCTCGAGAAGAAGAAGGAAGACAAGAAGAAGCCGCAGAAGACGCTGAAGGAAAAGCGTGCCGAGAAGCACGCGAAGAAGAACGCCAAGGTCTGATGACTCATCCGGAGTGCGTGACCGGATCAGGTCACGCGCTCCGTGTGCGTGTAGACATTCATCGCGGCGTCGCGGGCGAACGCGATCAGGGTGACGCCGGCGACGTCGGCGGCTTCGATCGCCAACGAGGTGGGTGCGGAAATCGCGGCGATCACCGCGATGCCGGCGTGCGCGGCCTTGTGCACCATCTCCCACGACGCGCGCGAGGTGATCGCGAGGAATCCCGCGGCCGTGCGCGCCAGCAGCGCGTCGCGATCCTGCGCCGATGCGGCCAGCGCGCCGATCAGCTTGTCCAGCGCGTTGTGGCGGCCGACGTCCTCGCGCACGATCGCGTGGCCGCCAGTGGCAACGAAGGCCGCTGCGTGGGCGCCGCCCGTGATGGCATTCAACGGCTGGCGGTCCGCCAGCGCGCGCATGCCGGCGGCGATGGCAGCGCGCTCCAAGCGCAGCGTCGAAGCCACGGCGGGCACCGGGCGCACCGCCTCCTCCAGCGATTCGATTCCGCACAAGCCGCAGCCGCTGCGTCCGGCGAGGCTGCGCCGGCGCCGTTGCAAGGCTTCGAAACGCGCGGACGGAATCAATCCCTGCAGGCTGACGCCGCGTTCGGTCCGCAGCACGTCCACCAGCTCGAATTCGGACGGACTCTCGACGATGCCTTCGGCCAGCGTGAAACCCAGCGCGAAATCCCCGAGGTCGCACGGGGTCGCCATCATCACCGCGAACGACTGGCCGTTGTAGACCAGCGCGACCGGGGTTTCCTCGATCACCCGGTCGAGGCTTTCTTCCCTGCGCTCGTCGCGGATGCGTTGCGTGCGGGCCGTCGACAGGCCCCGGCTTGGCTCGATCGAACTCATCGCGCGCCCGAACTGTAATTCCGCCGCTGTTTTCCCGGAAGTATAGGCGGGCTTGCCGAAGACGCGGGGTGGCACGATGCCGGGCGTATACTCCGATGCGGGTGACCGCCGCAGAGGTGTGACGGTGATGAGGTTCCTGGCCGAGCTCAGGCGCCGCAACGTGTTCCGCGCGGGCACGCTGTATGCCGCGGTCGCCTGGCTGATCGTGCAGGTCGCCACCCAGGTGTTTCCCTTTTTCGCGATCGCCGATTGGGTGGTGCGGCTGATCGTGATCGCGGCGGCGATCGGATTCCCGGTGGTGCTGGCGGTGGCCTGGTATTACGAGATCACGCCCGAGGGGCTGAAACTCGAAAGCGAGGTGCCGCGGGAGGCATCGATCCGGCACCGGACCGGCAAGCGGATTGACCACGCGATCATCGCGGTGCTGTGCGTGATCGTGGTGCTGCTGCTGGCGAACACCCTCGTCCGCCGCCACGATGCCGGCGCGATCCCGGACAAGTCGGTGGCGGTGTTGCCGCTGTTGAACGAAAACGGCGATGCGGGCGACCAGTATTTTTCCGACGGCCTGTCCGAGGACCTGATCTCGATGCTCAGCCAGGTCCCGGAACTCAAGGTGATCGGCCGCAATTCCGCGTTCCGCTTCCGCGGCGACCTCAGCGACAGCCGCGGCATCGGTGCGAAGCTCGGCGTCGCGAACCTGCTGGAAGGCACCGTGCGCCGGCAGGGCGAGCGCGTGCGCATCGTCGCCAGCCTGATCTCGGCGGCGGACAGCCGCGTGATCTGGTCGCAGACCTACGACCGCGAACTGAAGGACATCTTCGAGGTGCAGTCGGACATCGCGCATTCCGTGGCGAGCTCCATGCGCGCCACCCTGCTGGGCAAGACGCTCGAGTCCACCGACGAGCCGCCGGGCGGCGATCTCGCGGCGTACAACGCCTACCTGCAAGGCAACTTCTATCGTGCGCGCAGCACCGAGGCCGACGACCGCACCGCGATCGCGCACTACCAGGAAGCGGTGCGGATCGATCCGCGCTACGCGAGCGCGTACGCCGCGATGTCCTACACATGGACGATGCTGGCGGGTGCGTTCCTGGAGGGGCCCGCGATGCAGCAGGCCTACGTCAGGGCGCGCGCGGCGGCCGACACCGCGCTGTCGCTCGATCCTGATCTGGCCTTTGCCCACATCGCGCGCGGGGTGTTGCTGTCGTGGGCGGATTTCGACTGGAAGGGCGCGGAAGCCGAGTTCCGCCGGGCGCTGCAACTGGCGCCGAACGACGGCGACGCGATGGGCCTGCTGGCCGGCCTGATGGCGACGCTCGGCCATCCCGATCAGGCGGTCGAGATGAAACGGCGTGCGCTGGACAAGGATCCGTTGCACGCCACCTGGTACGAGGCGCTGGCGACCTACTACTCCGCGATCGAGCGTCTCGACGACGCGCAGCACGCCATCGACAAGGCCATCGCCCTGCAGCCGAACGGCGCGAGCTTCCACCAAACCCTCGCCGTGATCGCGATCCAGCGCGGCGATGCGCAGGCGGCGCTGCACGCCGCCGAGGCGGGGCCGCCCGGCTCGTGGCAGGATCTCGCGATTGCCCTGGCACGGCAGATCGGCGGCGACCCGGCGGCGGCCGACGCGGTGCTGCGCGACGTGATCGCGAAATACGGCGACGGCAACGCCTACCAGATCGCCCAGATCTACGCGTTGCGCAAACAGCCGGAACCGATGTTCGCGTGGCTGGAGCGCGCGTGGGCCAACCGCGATCCCGGCGTCTCGTACCTGCTCTACGATCCGTTCGTGCTGGTTTTCAGGAACGATCCCCGCTTCACCGCGTTCTGCCGGAAGATCGGTCTGCCGCCGCCACCGCCGCCCAAGCCGGGCAGTACGGCGGGCGCATGAGGCGACCGCACGCCTTTGTCGTCGCGCAAATGAAGCGGATGCCGCAGCACGCCGAAGCCGGGGCGGCGTCGTATCCCTGGCACAGGAAGGGAGGGTGGTGCAATGAGTGGCAAGGCCAAGAAACCGGCAGCAGTGTCACCCAACGCCAAGAAGCAGGAAGTGATGCAGCCCGCAAAGCTGCTGCAGAATGGGCCAGTGCCCCCGAGCGCCAAGAAGCAGGAGGTCGTGTCGCCGAGCGCGAAGAAGCAGGAGTGATTCAAAGCGAGGGACCGGGGCGCACAATGCCGGATTCGTCGTTGTGCGCCCGGTTTGCGGTTGGAGCGTGGCAATCGCGCTCGCTTACTCCATGGCCTTCGATTCCGCCGTACCCAGCATCGCTTCAGGCGGTTTGGCGGCCGTATGGCGTGTCAGCAGCGGATGCACGAACACCGCGCCCACGATGATCGCGACGCCGGCATAGAACCACGCGTCGAGCTGGTGCTGCTCGCCGAGCAGGATCACCGCCAGCACGATCGCGTAGACCGGTTCCAGGCTGGTCGCGAGTTGCACCGTGTACGCGCTGAGCTTGCGCAGCACCGCCAGCGCCAGCGCGAACGGCAGCAGGGTGCAGGCCAGCGCCAACGCGAGCAGCAACAGTGCGTCGTGCAGGTCGGGCAGCGCGAACGTGCCTTCGCCATGCCACACGACTGTCAGCAGCGTCAGCAGCACCGTGCCGGCGCCGAGTTCGATGCAGGTCACCGTGAGCGCCCCGCCACGATCGGCCATGCGCTTGTTGAACGCGCCAAAGACCGCGCACAGCACCGCCGACAGCACGCCCACTGCGACCCCGAGCCGCATCCCGGCCGGCACGCCACCCACCACCAGCGCGACACCCGGCACCACCGCCGCGCCCAGCAGCAGTTCGCGCGGATCGAACCGGCGTCCCACCACCAGCGGTTCGATGATCGCGAGGAACACCGGCGCCAGCGCGATGCACGTTGCAGCGACTGAAGCATTGGCCAGCTTCACCGCCGAGTAGAACGTCAGCCAGTGCAGCGCCACCAGTGCGCCGATGCCGGCGTAAGCCGCGATGCGCCGCATCGGCATCACGCGCAATTCGCGCCACACCTTCGGCACCAGCAGCAGCGCCAGCGTGACCAGCAGCATCCGCCACCACACCAGTTGCAGCGCGGTCAGCGTGATCAGCTTGCCAAGGATGGCGGTGAAGCCCCACAGCAGCACGCAGAGGTGCAATTGCCAGTGGGCGCGCGTGACGGACGACATGGAGGCTGCGTGGTCGAAAAGAAAAGCGCCGCGCGAGGTGCGCGGCTTCCGCATTCTGGCATATCCGCAGCCGGGCGCGGGCGCGGCGGGCCACGCGATCGCCGCACTTGCGCACGGCCCGCGGTTGCCGCAAAGTTCCCGCCGCGCGGCGTTGCGCACGCCAACGGGGAAAGGAGAATCGCGATGCTCTGGCAGAAAGGCCGTTCCAGCGACAACGTGGAAGAGGCGACCGGCGGTGGTGGCGGCGGCTTCGGCATCGGCCGCATCCATCTCGGCGTCGGCGGCACCATCATCGCGGTCATCATCGCGATGATCTTCCCGTCCACCCGCGGCATCATCTTCGGATTGCTGACCGGCGGCGACAGCGGGATGACGACGTCCAACGCACCGGCGCAGGTTTCCAAGGCCAACTGCGACACCGACGCGCAGACGCAGTTCTCGTGCAAGATCCTTGGCAGCACCGAGGACGTGTGGACCGCGTATTTCCAGCAGGCCGGCCAGCAATACGTCGATCCCAAACTGGTGTTGTTCCACGGCCAGGTCGCCACCGCCTGCGGCGGCGCATCTTCCGCGGTCGGGCCGTTCTATTGTCCCGGCGACAAGCGCGTCTATCTCGACCTCGACTTCTTCCAGGAACTCGCGACGCGCTTCCATTCCGACAGCGACTTCGCGCGAGCCTACGTGATCGCGCACGAAGTCGGCCACCACGTGCAGGACCAGCTCGGCATCATGGACATGGAGCAGCAGCTCGCGCAGCGCGGCCAACCGATGCAGGGCGCGAACGGCCTGTCGGTGCGCCTGGAACTGCAGGCCGACTGCCTGGCCGGCGTGTGGGCCAACAAGTCGCAACAGCAGTTGCAATGGCTGCAACCGGGCGACATCGAAAGCGCGCTGAACGCGGCGTCGCAGATCGGCGACGACACCCTGCAGCGCGAAGCACGCGGCACGGTCGTGCCCGATTCCTTCACCCACGGCACCTCGGCCGAACGCGTGCGCTGGTTCAAGACCGGCTTCCAGGCCGGCGACGTCAACGCCTGCGATACCTTCCACGCGCAGACGTTGTGAACACATTGGGCTTCTCCCGGAGCAAGTCCGGGATCAGCCCAACCTACGAAACCGCGTAGGTTGGTGCTGAGCGCAGCGAAGCCCAACGATCGGATCGAACACAAAACCCGGGGGCGCTCGATGCGGTACAGGAGGTCCAACGTCGCCGGTGGAACGTATTTCTTCACGGTCAATCTTGCCGATCGTTCCAGCCGCCTCTTGATCGAGCACATCGATGCCTTGCGCGATGCCGTGCGAATGGTGAAATCCCAGCATTCTTTCGAAATCGTTGCGTGGGTTGTCCTGCCCGATCACATGCATGCGATCTGGACGTTGCCCGAAGGCGACCACGATTTCTCCGGGCGCTGGAGCCTGATCAAGGGTGGCTTCTCACGGGCCATTGCGTGGAAGGAAGCCGTCTCGGCTTCACGCGCGGGAAAGCGCGAGCGCGGCATATGGCAACGGCGATTCTGGGAGCATTTGATCCGTGACGACACCGATTTGCAACGCCACGTCGATTACGTGCACATCAACCCCGTCAAGCATGGGCACGTCGCACGCGCGGCAGATTGGCCGCATTCCTCGATCCATCGTTACATCGAACGTGGATGGTTGACGAAGGAATGGGCGTGCGAGCCGGACGGCGTGGTGTCGGTTGGCGAGCGGGATTGACCGCGATGGTTGTTGGGCTTCCCCGATGAAGCCGGGTCAGCCCAACCTACGCAATCCTCCGTAGGTTGGGCTGAGCGTAGCGAAGCCCAACGGCTTTTCAAGCGTTGCCGTAGAACAACTCGCGTCCGATCAGCATGCGCCGGATCTCGTTGGTGCCGGCGCCGATTTCGTACAGCTTGGCGTCGCGCAGGATGCGGCCGGTGGGGAATTCGTTGATGTAGCCGTTGCCGCCCAGCGCCTGGATGGCTTCCAGCGCCACGTCCACCGCGCTGCGCGAGGCGTGCAGCAGGCACGAGGCCGGATCGATGCGCGATTTCACGTTGTGGTCGAACTGCTGGGCGACCATGTACGCGTAGGCGCGCGCGGACTGCAGCATGGTGTACATGTCAGCGACCTTGGCCTGCATGATCTCGAAGCTCCCGATCGGTGCGTTGAACTGCTTGCGTTCGCGCACGTAGGGCAGGGTGACGTCGAGGGCCGATTGCATCAATCCGATCGGGCCGCCCGACAGCACCAGGCGTTCGGTGTCGAGGCCGCTCATCAGCACGCGCACGCCTTCGTTGACCTCGCCCACGCGGTTGGCGTCGGGAATTTCGCAATCCTCGAACACCAGTTCGCAGGTGTTGGAGCCGCGCATCCCGAGTTTGTCGAGCTTCTGCGCCGTCGAGAAACCTTTCATCCCTTTTTCGACGATGAAGGCGGTGATGCAGCGGCTGCCGGCGGTGCGGTCGGCGGTGCGCATATAGACCAGCACCACGTCGGCGTCCGGGCCGTTGGTGATCCACATCTTGTTGCCGTTGGCGACCCAGTGGTCGCCGCGCTTCTCGGCCTTGCACTTCATCGAGCCGACCACGTCCGAACCGGCGCCAGGTTCGCTCATCGCCAGCGCACCGACGTATTCGCCCGAACACAGTTTCGGAATGTACTTCTTGCGCTGCGCTTCGTTGCCGTTGTGGAAGATGTTGTTGACGCACAGGTTGGAATGCGCGCCATAGGACAGCCCGACCGAACCCGACGCGCGCGAGATTTCTTCCATCGCCACCAGGTGCGCGAGATAACCCATCCCGCTGCCGCCGTACCCGGTCGGCACCGTGATGCCGAGCAGACCCATCTCGCCGAGCTTCTTCCACAGGTCGGACGGAAACAGGTTGTCGCGGTCGATCTGGTCCGCGCGCGGCGCGATTTCCTTCTCCGCGAACGCGTGCACGCTTTCGCGCAGGAGGTCGATGTCTTCGCCGAGTTGAAATGGCCGCATGGGAATCCTTGTTGACGCCGTTCCTGCGAGGAGGAACTCATTGTGCCGCATTCGCGCCGGTTGGCCACGTTTCCCGTCATTCCGGGGCCGCGCGCAGCGCGGAACCCGGAATCGGTTTTTCGGTGTCGAGAGACCGATTCCGGGTTCCGACCCGATGAAGCCGGGTCGGCCCCGGAATGACGGCTTTGCTTTTACGCTTTCCCGAGTTCCGAGTTCCGAGTTCCGAGTCCCGAGTCCTGATCCGAGATCCGGTTCTTACTGCCCCCGCATCCTGCCCAGGAACCTCGCCCCATCATTGCCCATCGTCGGCAGCTTGATCCTGCCGATGGCGTTGATGCGTTCCTCGGCCATGCGGTCGGCGGCCTTGTAGGTCGGGATGCCGTCGCGGTCGGCGATCTGGAAGATGCGGCCGACGTTGTAGTAGATGCTGCGCATCATGCGCATCGCGCGTTCGCGGTTGTAGCCGTCGATTTCCAGCGACACGTTCATCACGCCGCCGGCGTTGACCGCGTAGTCGGGCGCATACACCACGCCGCGTTTCATCAGCTCGTCGCCGATCGAATCGGTGGACAACTGGTTGTTGGCGATGCCGCAGATGATCGGCGCCTTGATGCGGTCGATGGTCTGCTCGTTGACGGTGCCGCCCAGCGCGCACGGGCTGTACACGTCGCAATCGACGTCGTAGATCTCGTCGAGGCCGACGGCTTCGCAACCCAGCTCATCGACGCAGCGCTGCACGGCCTGCTTGTTGATGTCGGTGACGAACACCTTGGCGCCCTGTTCGCGCAGCAGCTTGATGAACTCGCTGCCCACGTGGCCGCAGCCCTGCACCGCGAAGCTGTACTTGCCGATGTCCTCGTTGCCGTGCTTGTAGTTGAGCGTCGCCATCACGCCCTGCAGCGCGCCGTAGGCGGTGAATGGCGAGGGATCGCCCGAACCGCCGTGCACCTGGTGCACGCCGGTCACGAATTCGGTTTCGCGATACACGTATTCCATGTCGTTGACGTCGATGCCGACGTCCTCGGCCGTGATGTAGCGGCCGTGCAGCGAATTGATGAAGCGTCCCAGCGCGCGGAACAGCGCCTCGGATTTGTCCTTCGCGGGATCGCCGATGATCACCGCCTTGCCGCCGCCGAGGTTCAGGCCGGCGACCGCGTTCTTGTAGGTCATGCCGCGCGACAACCGCAGCACGTCGTTCAATGCTTCCTCGTCGGTCTTGTACGGCCACATGCGCAGGCCGCCCAGCGCGGGGCCGAGCACGGTGTTGTGGATCGCGATGATGGCCTTCAGGCCCGCGTCCTTGTTCTGGCAGAACACGACCTGCTCGTGGCCGGTGGTGGCGATGGTTTCGAAAAGCATCGGGGTTGCTCCAGTGGCGCACGGGGTCGGCGCGGGTGGCAAAAAGGCGCCACGAGGCGCCATGGATGGAATCGCGAGCGCTGGCCGGACTTCGAAATGGCCCGGTCCCGCGTTCGCAGCCCCCTATTGTAGCCGTTGCGTGCCAGCCGACGTGAATGCCGTGCCGATCAAGCCGTTGCGCGGGATTCTTCATGCAACACCAACGCGACAACGGCCGTGAACGGCATCGGGGCGCGCCATCCCGGTGTTGCGCAGCTCTCGGGTTCCCGGTGGCGGTGGATCGAGGACCCAGGCTGTACAATCAGAGGGTTGAAAGAGCCTTCTGGTGAAACTGCGCATGAGCACGACTGCATCCAGGCTTCCCGAATCCGAACCCCGCGCCGACGCGACCCCGCTGCGTTTCGTCACCGCCGGCAGCCTGTTCGACGGGCACGATGCCGCCATCAACATCATGCGCCGGATCATCCAGGCGCAAGGCGCGGAAGTGATCCACCTCGGCCACAACCGTTCGGTCGAGGACGTGGTGCGCGCCGCGCTGCAGGAAGACGCCGACGGCATCGCGCTGTCCAGCTACCAGGGCGGCCACATCGAATACTTCAAGTACATGGTGGACATGCTGAAGGAGCGCGGCGCCGCGCATATCCGCGTGTTCGGCGGCGGCGGCGGCACCATCACGCCCGAGGAAATCAGGGAACTGCAGGACTACGGCGTCGAGCGCATCTACCACCCCAACGACGGCATGCACATGGGGCTGGTGCACATGATCGAGGATGTGGTGGGCCGCGCGAGTGCGGCTCGGGACTCGGGACTCGGGACTCGGGACTCGGCAAAGCCGGGACTCGGGACTCGGGACTCGGGACTCGCAGCCATCGCCAGTGCAAACATTGACGACGAGATAAGCGTTGGGCGGATGCTTTCGGCTATCGAAGATGGAACATTCTCCGAATCCGAATTGAAGATGCTGCGCAAGCAGTGGGCGCGCTCTGCCGAGTCCCGAGTCCCGAGTCCCGAGTCCCGGATTCCGACGACGCCAGTGATCGGCATCACCGGCACCGGCGGCGCGGGCAAATCCAGCGTGGTCGATGAACTGCTGCTGCGCTTCCTGCATTCGTTCCCGGACATGCGCATCGCGGTGCTGGCCGTCGATCCGACCCGCCGCAAGGGCGGCGGCGCGCTGTTGGGCGACCGCATCCGCATGAACGCGCTGCGCTCGCATCGCGTGTTCATGCGCTCGATGGCGACCCGCCGCGCGCACGTCGCCACCAACGCGGTGCTGCACGACTGCATCGCGTTCCTGAAATCCATGCCGTTCGACCTGGTGATCGTCGAAACCGCCGGCATCGGCCAGGCCGACACCGAGATCGTCGATCTGGTCGATTTCCCGGTGTACGTGATGACCAGCGACTACGGCGCGGCGTCGCAGCTCGAAAAAATCGACATGCTGGATTTCGCGCAACTCGTCGTGCTGAACAAGTACGACCGCCGCGGCGCCGAAGACGCGCTGCGCGACGTGCGCAAGCAGTGGAAGCGCAACCACACCGCGTTCCAGATGCCGGACGAAGACGTGCCGGTGTATCCCACCATCGCCAGCCAGTTCAACGATCCGGGCGTCACCTGGATGTTCGTGAATTTGTGCAGGCTTCTTCGCGAGAAACTGCATCTGGACGATGTAGGAGCGCGCCGGCGCGAAGCGCCTGCTTCTTCTGTTGCGCGCGACCCGGCCAATGCCGGTGAAGCGGTCGCCCGCAAGGCGGGCTCCTACAACGGCCATTGCGACTTCCAGCCTCACGTCGATACGTCGCTCAAGGAACCGCGCGCCACCGTGCTGATCCCCGGCAAGCGCGTGCGCTACCTCGCCGAGATCGCCGAGCAAGGCCGTGGCATCAATGCCGATGCCAAACGCATGGCGGAGGCGGCGTCCAAGGCGCAGCACTATTACGAATCGTTGAAGGAACTGGGTGACGCGCAATTGCCGCGCGCGCTGGATTTGTACGACAGCGCCGCCCTCCAAAGCGCCTCTGTAGGAGGGCCGGAAGGCCCGACCTACGCCGCGAAAACGGTCGCGCCTTCCGGCGCTCCTACAACAGCCAATTTGGCTGATCGATCGATGGTTCTTCTCCGCCAACGCTACAACGAAGCGGTAAAGGAACTCTCATCCGAAGCCATCCACGCCCTGCGCGACTGGCCCTCCCGCCGCGAAGCGGTCCAAGCCGAATTCAACGAATACACCGTCCGCGGCAAGGCCATCAAGGTTTCGAACTACCGCGAAACCCTCTCGCACCAGAAGGTGCCGAAGATCGCGCCACCCACCACCAACGACTGGGGCGAGCAGCTCAAGTACCTGCTGCTGGAAAACCTGCCGGGCGCGTATCCCTACACCGGCGGCGTGTATCCGTACCGCCGCAGCGGCGAAGCCCCGACCCGCATGTTCGCGGGCGAGGGCACGCCCGAGCGCACCAATCGGCGCTTCCATTACCTCAGCCTCGGCCAGCCCGCCGCGCGCCTGTCCACGGCTTTCGACAGCGTGACCCTGTACGGCGAAGACCCGGCGCCGCGCCCGGACATCTACGGCAAGATCGGCAACTCCGGCGTGTCCATCGCCACGCTGGTGGACATGAAGAAGCTGTATTCCGGCTTCGACCTGTGCAACCCCAAGACCAGCGTGTCGATGACCATCAACGGCCCCGCGCCGATGATCCTCGCGATGTTCATGAACACCGCGATCGACCAGCAGGTCGAGAAATACCTGAAGGAAGACGGCTCGCGCTGGGCGGCCGCCGAAAAGAAGATCGACCAACTCTTCAAGGGCAAGCCGCGCCCGCAGTACCACGGCGACCTGCCGCAGGGCAACGACGGCCTCGGTCTCGCGCTGCTCGGCGTCGCCGGCGACCAGCTCGTCGATGCCGAAACCTACGCGCGCATCAAGGAACAAACGCTCTCCACCGTGCGCGGCACCGTGCAGGCCGACATCCTGAAGGAAGACCAGGCGCAGAACACCTGCATCTTCTCCACCGAATTCGCGCTGCGCATGATGGGCGACATCCAGCAGTATTTCGTCGACCACAAGGTGCGCAACTTCTATTCGGTGTCGATCTCGGGCTACCACATCGCCGAGGCCGGGGCCAACCCGATCTCGCAGCTCGCCTTCACGCTGTCCAACGGCTTCACCATCGTCGAGTACTACCTCGCGCGCGGCATGCAGATCGACGACTTCGCGCCCAACCTGTCGTTCTTCTTCTCCAACGGCATGGACCCGGAATACAGCGTGATCGGCCGCGTGGCCCGGCGAATCTGGGCGCGCGCGATGCGCGAGCGCTACGGCGCGTCACCGCGCAGCCAGATGCTGAAGTACCACATCCAGACCTCCGGCCGCTCGCTGCACGCGCAGGAAATCCAGTTCAACGACATCCGCACCACGCTGCAGGCGTTGTACGCGCTGTTCGACAACTGCAACAGCCTGCACACCAACGCCTACGACGAGGCCATCACCACGCCCACCGAGGAATCGGTGCGCCGCGCGGTCGCCATCCAGCTCATCATCAACCACGAGCTGGGGCTCAACTTCAACGAAAACCCGTGGCAGGGCAGCTACGTCATCGAGCAGCTCACCGACCTCGTGGAAGAGGCCGTGTACAAGGAGTTCGAGGCCATCAGCGATCGCGGCGGCGTGCTGGGCGCGATGGACACCATGTACCAGCGCGGCAAGATCCAGGAAGAATCGCTGTACTACGAGCACAAGAAACACGACGGCTCGCTGCCGCTGATCGGCGTCAACACCTTCCTGCCCAAGGAACACGCCGGCGAAGTCGCCACCACCATCGAACTGATCCGCTCGACCGAGGAAGAAAAGCACCAGCAGATCGACAACGTGCAAGCCTTCCAGCAAGCCCGCAACCCGCTGGCGCCCTCAGGCGAAACCGACCGCACGCACGAAGTCGATTCCGCCGACACACCCGTCAAGCAAGTCCACGACGGCCACGGCCTGCGCTACCTGCAGGACACCGCCCGCGAACGCCGCAACGTGTTCGAAGCGCTGATGGAAGCGGTGAAGACCCACTCGCTGGGGCAGATCAGCCATGCGCTGTACGATGTGGGTGGCGAGTATCGGCGGAATATGTGAAGAATCCTCGCATTTGCTTCTGCGGATAGTGCGACGCAGCCAACGGTGCAGAATAAGTAGTCGATTTCGCAGCCAGGAGCTTAGGTAGCAACTGATCTCAGGGGGACGACTAGTGCTTCCATCATTCACGTTATCGGGTGTATTGCCGCCATATCTCCCAGAGCTAGGGGCGACGAAGGACAACGTTGCTGGCCGTTCACCCTACCAAATCACACCACATGAGCTCGTCTCAACTTTTGCGACAAGTCCGGAGCGAAAATTATTACTTCGAGACCTCTTCCAGTATCGACGATCACTGCGACAACTCGGAATTCGCGGATATCAGTGGATTGATGGAAGCTTTGTTGAAGATGTTGAAATGCAGCGCGGCAGGCCCCCAGGTGACATCGATGTCGTTACCTTTCTCAGTCGGCCCGCAGGAGCATCCGATAAGGCAGCATGGGAAGAATTCGTAGAGCAAAATATCGCGGTTCTGACTGCGGAGGGACTAGGTCTTCATTGTTTTTTTGTGGATTTGACCATCCCTGTTTCAGTAGTAATCAGGCAATCCGTATTCTGGTTCGGCTTGTTTTCGCATCAAAGAGAAACGGCCCTGTGGAAGGGACTCGTGCAGGTTAGCCTTGACGAGGACGATGCGTCAGCGGCGGCTCTTCTCGAGGGAGAGGCCAATGCCAACTAAATTGCGCCATGAAGAAGTGTCGGCAGAGCGAGCGACTGTACGAGACCTGCTTGCGCAGGCTACCGAGGTCGGAGACGTTCTTGGTGCAAGACAATTTGAACAGCGTCTTCAGAAATTAAACGCAGAACTTAATCTGCTTAATTCTCTTGTGGAAAAGAATGCGTCCGCAGCATTATTTTTTGGGGGGCCCAAAGTACTAGGTTCGCGAGGAATAGATGCGAGCTTTGCAGGCGATGCTCTAGAACGGTTTCAAGACCTCGTGTCAAAGGTGTTCGCTCGCCGAGAACTAGGATCACTGGGTGCGCGCGGGCCGATTGCGGCTCAATCGGATTCTAAACTGATGGTGACCGCAGTTACTCGAGGTTCGTTTGGATTTGTGCTTGAGGAAGTTGGGGATCAAGAAGAGGCCCTGCGTACGCAACTAAGCGAAGTCGTGACAGATGTGGTTGATTTTGTAGCCAAAATCGCTGACCCTGCTGAAGATCCCTTCATCGATGCCATAGCGGACATAGATTCTAGGCTCCTCAGTTCAACCAAGGCATTTTTTGATTCCTTGGCGAATGCCCAAGCAACACTAAAAATCGTGGAGGGTGCGCGGGAAGTCTCGCTCGGACGCGAGGATGTGGAGCGAGCAAAAGAACGGACGGAGGGAATCGAACTAGTTGAGCAAAATGCTGTACAACTAACTGGTTTACTCTTTGGACTATTACCGGCTCATCGTAGATTTGAATTTGTGCTTCAGGAGTCGGGTGAAACAATTTCGGGCAAAGTTGCGACCGATGCCAGTAGAGAAATAGGCGAGCAAGTACTTCAAGGCTTATCCAATCCAGTTGGGCATAGGTGGCTTGGTGAGTTTGACGTTAGAGAAGTCAGGCGGCCGAACAAGCCCGCCAAACGCTTTTACACACTTCAGCGACTCATCCGAGAGGTCTGAGGATAGTGGCGAATGCGTATAAGCGAACAAAGTGTCCTACAAACTATAACGTTCCATAATGTTGGGGGATTGAGGAATGAACACTGCCGTTGCTGGTGTAAAGCTGCCTTCCGAGACTACACATGAAGTGCATAAATTTTCGACCTCGATCAGGGAACGGCTTTCCGAGGAGCTCGTTGTTGCGTTTATTGGTCCGGTTGCGTCTGGAGTTAGCTCTGTTGCTCGCCTGGTAAAGAAGCGTTTAGAGTCGGAGTTCCGTTACGATGTTCCGGAGATAATAAAGGTGAGTGATTTTATCCGGACTTATAGTAGCAATGTCTCTGAGGGTAGTAGTTTGGATCAACGGATTCAGTCTTATCAGGACGCGGGTAATCTGCTGCGGGCAAATCATGGAGCGTCGATATTGGCTCGGCTTGCTGTTAAGCGGATTTCCGAAATCCGCCACAAAGATGGTTTTGAAATGGGTGCTGCAGATGGGATGGAAATTCCGAAGTCTGTTCGTCGAATTTATTTGATTGACTCACTAAAGCACCCAGAGGAAGTAGATCAGCTTAAAGAAATTTATGGAAATCTTTTTTGGCTTGTTGGCGTATTTGCACCAGATTATGTTCGTGAGGCGCGGTTGATGGCATTAGGAGTAGACCGAGAAAAGATCTATCCGATTTTAAAAAGAGACCAAGGGGAGGCGTCAGAGTTTGGGCAAAAGGTACGTAAGGCGTTTTCACGGTCTGATTTTTTTATCAGGAATGCAACAGAGAGTATTGACAATTTGAATCCGATTGTAAATCGGTTCCTGGATGTATTATTTGGTGCTGAGATCAGAAGTCCAACGGTCGAAGAGTCTGCCATGTTTCATGCGACCACCGCTGCCTCAAAGTCGGCCTGCATGTCGCGACAGGTGGGTGCGGCGCTGGTTGGGAGTGACGATCAGCTAATTTCCGTGGGCTGGAATGATGTGCCGAAATTCGGTGGTGGTCTTTACGAAGACGCTCATATGGAGCAAACCCCATCTGATAATGACCACCGCTGTTATAGATGGCGAGAGCGAATTTGTCACAATGATAACGAGAAGGCAAAGATTGAAAGCAAAATCGTATCTGGTATTCGGAACGCACTAACTAAGAAAGCTGCAGATGCCCCGCTAATCAAGGGGGCGAAGCAGATTCCCGTCACGCTCTCCGACGAGGAGATTCGGGGTGCTATAGAGAGTTCCGGAATTTCTTCGCTGATTGAATTCTCACGAGCGATCCATGCTGAAATGTCAGCTATTTTGGCAGTGGCGCGAGACAAGCGGCACAGTCTCAGAGATAGCACTTTGGTAGTTACTACCTACCCTTGCCATAATTGCGCTCGCCACATTGTGGCTGCGGGCGTTGTTAAAGTTATCTATATTGAACCTTATGAAAAGAGCCTTGCGACACATTTGCATCCTGACTCGATTTCAGAAGATGAACGAGATACTAATAAATGCCACTTTATTCAATTTGAAGGGTTTGCGCCCCGACATATCTTGGACTTGTTTCAGGTAAAAGGTGAACGAAAGAAGCTTGGCAAATTATTGGAGGTAGATCGTAAGGAAGCGCTACCTATTTATAGAAGGCATCTTGACAGTTTTACAGTTTATGAGGACAAGGTTGTCAGCGATGTGGCTCAACAATTCGAGGTGAAAGAGAATGAAGCGTAAAGAGACTAGCCGGATTCCTCAAGGGGAACTCCAGTTCAAGAATGTGGCGTCGTCAGTCACTTGTTTTCCTCGAAAGCGATTGTCTATGGATGAAAGACATGTTGAGGCAGTTCGGAAGCGGTTGGAGAAATCGGGTGTTTTCGCTTCACCAAGTCGAGAACCGAAGCCAAGGTCGTAAATGGCGGGAAAACAGGGGTCAGAGTCTGAGGTTTCCCCACGAATCTCATGTCAGTAAAAAGGTGTCAGGGACATTTTCTGGCGGGCAAATGCAGACGGAGGTAATTAAGTCTCCCGTGTCGGATGGAGCTCAGGCTGGGCGCGTCCCGCGGCAACTCGGATACTTCGGGCATCCCCAAAATGCTTCGTGGGAACGGCGGTTCGTGCGCTTGATCATTGGAGCGCCGCAGTTCGGGCAGTCGGGCAAAGCCGCTCCCGTCGTCGATTTTGAGGTTGAATCGGTCATGACAGGTGTCGCGTTTTGCGCACCCCGGATCATTGCGAGCAGTGCCTCGCCATGAATGAGTTCGATGGGCTTGCCTTGTGCGAATCGTCGTGCGTCCGGCGTGAAATCCCCGACGGCGACAATCTTCACAGCGTCCGCGCGGTGATGGGTAAGCAGCCCGTACATCTCCCGCACGACCTTGACGTCCACGCGCTGGTTGCGCCACTGCTTGCATTGCACAAGCGTGCTTTTGCCATTTTTACTCAGCCGCAGGTCGATGCCGCCGTCTGCGCCGCCAAGCCCGGTTTCCTCGATCCGATAGCTTTGGCGGCGGAACGCTTCGCCAACTAGCATCTCGAATTGCTTCCAGCTCATTGCGCGCAGGCTGTCGAGACCTGTTTGTGTTTCGAGCAAGCGACCGCGCTGGCGACGCGCGACGAATGAGGCGAGCGCAGCGGCCCAGCAAATCCCGAGCAACGCCCATGCAAGGATCGTGGTGGCGCCGCGGTTCGCCGCCTTGCCGATCGGTACGAGAAATTGATTGCCTGACGAAGACAGATACCAGCCGATTCCGTAGCGCACGGCCACGTAGGCAACAATCCCCAGCACCAACCCGACCGGCCACGGTGCCGATGCGATCAATTCAAACCCGCCCTGTTTGCGCCGCGCCATCTCCCTTCCCCCACTGAGCGCCCACCATCGGTATGCAAGCACAAACGATGCCGACTAACCGCCTAGTCGTCCTCAAAATCGTCGAGAAAGTAGATGGCGTCGGGCGTCGAGTCTGACCAAGGCTTCCGGGTCATGACGTACCCCAGCTTGTTGACGACGTGAAAACCCGGCAACGCGTACCAGTTGCCATCGCTGTCGTCGCCCGAATCGACGACGGTCCAAACACAATTTTCCGGTTGCTCGCGGACCTCGTCGAACTGGAACAGATCGCCGGATGGCGTGAGGTACACACCCCAGACGTTTTCAAAGTCGCGCTCGGATATGAGGTCCTGATCGGAAGGCATAGTTGTGACCTGCGCAGGCGGCTTCGCGCATACTACCCTGGCTACAACGCGGGGATGCCAAGCTCAGCAAGAAGCCGGAATGCAGGGTCGTAGTACGCGGGCGCGCGGCTCGGATCATCGGTGCTTCCTTCCGGAACGACGATGACCATGCCTTGCCGCGCGCGTGTAAGCAGCACCCGGTATGCGTTGAGTAGATAGCGCTGGCGCACGTGCTTGCGGACGCGTTTCCAACGTTTGCCTTTGAACCCGAAATAATCCCATTGGCCGCCGTTGAGTCGCAGGTCACCATCCCAGACAACGCAGGTCCAGTCGAGCTCAAGGCCCTGGACCTGGAATTCCGTCGCGACATCCTCCAAGTAATACGACGATCGCACATCATCCTTGTCTTCGAGGAACCAGCGCACCGGATCCACTTTCACGCGCACATCAATAGCGTGTGGCTTGAGGCGCTGCGCCTGTGATGACACGACGATGCCATAGCGCTCGCTGCCGCGCGCCTGCTGGCGCAGCCATTGTTTGGCGTGGGTTAGGTTGCGAGTGAGGCGGATGGGGAAGGTTGGCAGTACATCGGCGAGGGCTGCGCGTGCGCCATCGATCTCCAGCGCAAGCAACAGATTCACGAACTCCGACACGCGTTCGGCGCGGAACGAACGCATTGACGTTGCGAGGTGCAGGGCATCGTCCCAATGCGCGTGTGGATTCGACTTAAGTGCGCTCAATTCAGTGTCAGCGTGATACTCGACCTCGCGCAGGCGGGGTGAGAGATAGACGGACCAGTTGTGGAAACGCGTGCGGATGGCCGCCAGCCATTCGCTGATGCCGGCTTCACCGCGATTGATTTCCTGGCCGCTTCCCACGAGGCAAACGATCACGGCCCAATCGTCGTGCCGATCAAGGCAGGAGATCAGGAACGCCGGTTCGGATTCACCGAAACCATCGATGCCCTTTTTGCTTTTCATGAAGTGCGCGGTTTCCTGTAGATCCCACGCACGTTGCGCTTCATCGAACAGGGCGATGTGTTCGAGGGGCGCGCCGGCACTCGCAAGGCAATCGTCGCGGAAGTGGTGGACGTTCTGGATGAACTGCTTGACGGCGCTCCGCGCTTGGCCAATGCGCAAGCCTTCGCCTTTGCCCTTGCTGCGCGCCACCTGATCGCGCGCCAACGCCTCGTGGAGCACGCTGACCAGCGGCCCGTTGCCGGACAGGTACACGCTGTAAAGGCTATCGTCTTTGTCGGTGTGCCGGTTGGCAACATCCAGCCCAACCAGTGTCTTGCCCGCACCCGGCACACCGGTCACGAAGAAAATGGCCTTTTCACCGCGCTGGCGCACTTGCGCAATCAGCGTGGCCAATCGGTTCGCGGTCGCCGTCAAATTGGCAGCGCCGGCATCGCTGCGCGAGATTTCGTCGACCGAATGTCCGGCGTACAAGGCGCGCGCCGCTTCGACGATGGTAGGCGTTGGGTGGTACCGCCCACTTTGCCAGACCTCGGGATTGATCGGAGGCGGCGGGAATCGTTTGAGTCCTAGCCGGATGACGTCTGCCAGTTCGGCGGCGCCGCAGCACATTGGCCTTGCAACATCGTCGTCGTGTGGCGCTGGCGCCAATGCATTCGGCCCCGCGCCAGCATGGGTGGCGACGAGCACGGGAACAATCGGAATATGGTGACTTGGCTCGTGGAAGTTCTTGAGGTCCAGCGCGTAGTCCCAAACCTGATCAATCGCGTCGCGCGCGAAGGTGTTTGCGCCGACCTTGAATTCGATGACGAACAGAACGTGCTCGAGCACGAGCACGGTGTCCACGCGTCGGCCCAGCCGGGGAATGTCGTATTCGAAGAACAGCGCGCCGTTCGACCCGGCGTAAGGCCGCAGCAAACCCTTGAGGATTTCGATTTGCTCCGACCAAGCCGCCTTTTGCGCGACCTCATCTGCAAAACCGGACCAGCGCGCGAGCGCCCCGAGGATGAATTCGGGATCCGTCGCCAGGAATTCGGCGATGGACGCCCCGTAGCCCCACCGTTTGCGTAACGCGCGTTGGTCCATCACTGACTGGCTATGCCCCCGATGTTCGCCAGGTTACCGCATTGCATGACCTTGTTCACGTTACGCAAACCGTGGAATGGCGCCGCTGCGCGTCTAGGCAGAAGATGTGCGCGAGCCGCGGGCCGCTCCGTATCGCTCGGCCGCTCAAGCTCGGACCGCTTAGACCTATTCTGACTGGGGAGTCAGCCAATGATTGCTGCGGAACTCTTGCTCTTTGCAGCCATGGCACTGGGCTTGCTGCCGCTGGGGTTGCTCATTCTTTGGGTTTGGTGGGATCGCAAGACGGACAAGCGTCGTTCTCCTCTGACGTCTGTCCTGCACAATCTGCCGGGTCAACAGGCGCAGCAGCAGGCAGACAGGCTTATGGAAGCGGCGGGCGACCGCCTGATCATGGCCACGCTGGTGGGCCCGCTGATACTGGCGTTCTGGGCCGTTCAAAAGCTCGACAAGCACCTGCTCCGATTTGGCCTTGTTGAGGCGATTCTTCTTGTCTTCGTTGTCGGGTTCGGTGGCTGGGCGGCGTGGTCGGCCGGAAAGCGGCTTCGTCAGCGGCGCGACTATCTCGATGGTCTCGCGGCGGAACGTGCAACCGCCCAAGCCTTGGCGCCCCTGACATCCAAGGGTTGTGCGGTCTACCACGACATTCCCACTGACAAGTTCAACCTCGATCACGTCGTGGTGGGGCCGAGCACCGTTTTCATGATTGAAGCCAAGTCGCGGCGAAAGCCAGCGGGGCGCGGAACGGGAAAGGCAACCGTCAAGTTCGATGGCCAGTCACTCGTATTTCCGGGTTGGCGCGAAACGAAGATGCTTGATCAAGCCCGCGGCCAAACTCGTTGGCTGAGCGATTACCTGCACCGCAAGACCGGGGAACGAGTGCCTGTTGAGCCCGTGCTGGCGTTGCCAGGCTGGTTCGTCACGACTTCCGTACCGTCAACCGACGTCCACGTCATCAACCCTGCAATGCGCAACTTCATGGCGGATGATCGTGGTAGACCGATCCCGGAGCCCCAGCGGCGCAGAATCATGACGGCCATCGAGGAATGCTACGGCCAAGGATAGAGCGGCGTAGCGCGAAGCCAGTGTCGAAGCGCCTTGGAGCAGCCGGCGCGGTAGACTTCGGAGTCGTTAGTCATGTAGTGAGGTCGTGCGCATGAATACCGACATGGGGTGCATTTCGGAGCGAGAGTTTGACGAAGTGTGGGGCGCCTACCTCAAGCCGTCCGGCGACGTGTTCGAATTCGAGGACGTCCGCGATCAGCCGGCCAACCATGTCTGGACGGTGGTCGAAACCGGCGACGACAGCGACGGCAACTAGTGCGCGCACCCCGGCTTTCACGTTGTCAACAAACTCGGCTACGTGATGACTAGAAAGCCGTGGGTCGACTCGACGCCTGATGCGATCTATTTCCTCGATTATTTCGATTAGCGGCATAGAAAAGGAGGGCGGAATGTTTCGCATCGATCATGTAACCAATCGCATTTCGAAGCTTGAGGCGGTCACGTTTTCCGATCTCGGGTTTACGGAGCGCAATCATCTTCAAGAATGGCTCGCCAATCAGCCTGATGCGCTTGGCGAAGAGTTGCTAATCATTCAGAAGGAGTTCGACGGGTTCGATGAAACGCGCGAGCGCCTTGATTTGCTTGCTCTGGACAAGCAAGGCGCTCTGGTGATCATCGAGAACAAGCTGGATGACTCAGGTCGGGACGTGGTTTGGCAAAGCCTCAAGTACGCGTCCTATTGCTCGACCTTGTCCAAATCGAATATTGCTGAAATTTATCAGCGTTACCTTGACAGGACCGAGGCTGGAAAGGATGCTCGGGCGCTCATCTGCGAATTCTTGGGTGAGGAGGATTTCGGGGAAGTGGTGCTCAATTCTGGAAATGGCCAGCGGGTTGTGATGGTTGCCGCCCAGTTTCGGAAGGAGGTCACTTCCACTGTACTTTGGCTGTTGGGCTACAAGATTCCCATTACTTGCTTTCGGGCGACGCCCTATCGCGATGGAGAGGCATTGTTTTTAAACATTGAGCAGGTGATTCCGCTACCTGAGGCTGAAGAGTTCATGATCGGCATGTCGGAAAAGGAGGCTGAAGAGCAATCGTCTGAACGTGGTCAGGCCAGCCGTCACCAGTTGCGCACGGAGTTTTGGCTACTGGCACTGGAAAAGCTAAAGCAGTCGGGGGTGCACCTGTTCGGCAATGTCGGCGCCAGCAAGGATCACTGGCTGAATGCGGGTTCTGGTCTGAGCGGCGCACACTACTCGATGATATTTACTCGCGACGCAGCTCGTGTCGAATTTGTTCTCGATCTGGTATCCAAGGATCAGAATAAGGCGATGTTTGATGCACTTTTTTCTCGGAAGGAAGAGCTCGAAGGTAGGTTCGGAGCGCCGTTTGAGTGGCGACGCAACGACGATAAGAAGGTCTCGATCATAAGTTATGGACAGTCGTTTGAGGGGCACGACAGGGAAACCTGGCCCGAAATAGCCATGTGGTTGGTCGACCATGTGCAAAAGCTGGAAAAAACGTTTTCGCTGGAAATTCCCGAACTCCGCGCCGTATTGAGGAGAGCGGGTCTCACCTAGCAGGGTCAGAATCAACGCTCGAGTCCACCAAAAAGATGGTCGGGGCGGTTTTCTGACAGGGAACGGGAGACGCCTCGGCTGCAAGTCGATCAGGCCGCGTCCTTGTAACCGGAGTCTTTCGCGAGCATCCAATCCACGGCGGCCTGGCAGTGGAGTTCGGTGGTGTCGACGCGCGGGATGTCCGGCGCGTCCCCTGCGCGCAGCAGCATGCCGAACTCGGTGCAGCCGAGGATCACCGCCTGCGCGCCCGCGGTGTGCATCCGGCGCATGATCGTGATGAAACGTTCGCGCGATGCCGCTTCCACGCGCCCTTTCACCAGCTCGTCGAAGATGATCTGGTGCAGCGCGTCCTGTTCTTCCGGCGTCGGCACGCTGATGGACAGGCCGTGGCGTTCCAGCCGTTCGCGGTAGAACGGCTGGGCCATGGTGAAGCGGGTGCCGAGCAACGCGGCGCTGCGGTGGCCGTCGGCCAGCAAGGCGTGGGCGGTGATGTCGGCAAGGTGCAGCACCGGAACGCTGACGGCCGCCTCGACCGCAGGCGCCACCCGATGCATCGTGTTGGCGCAGATCAACAGGCCTTCGGCCCCGGCGTGCTCCAGCCGGCGCGCGGCATCCGCGAGGATGCGGCCGGCCGCATCCCAGTCATCGGCGTGCTGCAGGCGCGCGATCTCCGCGAACTCGACACTCCACAGCAACAACCTGGCCGAGTGCAGGCCGCCCAGGCGCGTGGCCACCAGCTCGTTGATGCGCTGGTAGTAGTGCATGGTGGATTCCCAGCTCATGCCACCGATCAGCCCGATGGTTTTCATGCCGTGCAACGCTCGATGGATGGAAGCGGGAATTCTCGCATAAGGAAAAAAGGGTCAGCATTCGATCACGGCGCAGCGGCCTTCGCGCCGCGCGATCTTGCGCTGCGAGCCCGGCGAAGAAGCACGGGCCGCGACCGTTGGCCCTAAGCGGCTGTCGGGAAAGTCGACTCTGACCCTGGTTTCCGAGCGCCGCGGCGAGTCGCAGGACAGTGTCGGCGTCGGTTAGTCCTCGAATCGCTCCTCGATGGAATCCAGCAGGCGTCTGCCGTGCAGCACCGCCAGAACCTCGACATGCTCCGCCCGCACTTCGTAGATCACGCGATAGCTGTACAGGAAGCGTTCGCGCACCGCTTGGTCATGGAGCTCCGGCACGACACGGCCGGCCAGCGGATGTGTGGCGATGGCATCGCTCAACTCGAACAATGCTTCCACCACGCGTTGCGCGTGGTGCGGCGAGTCACGCGCGATGAATTCGGCAATAGCGTCGATATCGTCGAGTGACTCGCTCGACCAGATCAGTTCGGTAGCCATCGCGACAGGCGCTCGCGCGCTTGTTCGCGGGTGTAGCTGCGACCGCTGGCGACGTCGGCGCGACCTCGCCGGACTTTTTCCAGCACGTACAGGTGATACTGGATGTCTTCCAGCGTGGCGTCGTCGGGCAACTGCGCCAGCAGCTGCTCCACTTCCTGCTTGGCGTTGACGGGCGCGTTCATGGCAAAACTCCACTGCGGGTGCGTACATTCATCCTAACAGGAGCGGAGGATGACCCGGAATGAGCGGCGAGAGGGTAATGGAAAGCGAAATTCTTCAAAGGCGCTCGTCCAAACGCGTAGGCACGTTGATGCGCGAGTGGTGCCTCTGCTGCCTGGCGAATCGGGGCAAAATTGGAACCCTTGAGCCGCACACCGGGATCCAACAATGATCAAGCTCATCGCCATCGAGCCCAAGCAGGGTCATGAAATCCTGCTGCGTTTCTCGGATGGAGCATCCGGCACCTTCGATTTCAAGCCGTTCGTCGAGGCTGGCACCGAGATGACCGAGCCGCTGCGTGACCCGGCGTTCTTCAAGCGCTGCTTCATCGAGGCCGGTGCGCTCGCGTGGCCGAATGGATTCGACATGAGCGCAGGTTCGTTGCATCAGCGCTTGCGTGACGAGGGGAAGTTGCACCGCGACCCCAAGGCGGCGTGAGTAAACAGGGGGCAGGGTCGACTTGTCAGGTCATCGATGTCGTGGCCGGCCGGCGTTCGCGGCGGGTGCGTTGGGCTGTTGCGGTCCTTGCGGTTGGGAGTGCGGCAATGTCCGATCGGTCCCAGCCAGCGCTGCCGGCGAGCGTTTGAGGGCACCTCGACTGAAAGTCGATCAGGCCGCGTCTTCGTGACCGGAGCCTTCCGCGAGCATCCAGTCCACGGCGGCCTGGCAGTGGAGTTCGGTGGTGTCGACGCGCGGGATGTCCGGCGCGTCCTCTGCGCGCAGCAGCATGCCGAACTCGGTGCAGCCGAGGATCACCGCCTGCGCGCCCGCGCTGTGCATCCGGCGCATGATCGTGATGAAACGTTCGCGCGATGCCGCTTCCACGCGCCCCTTCACCAGCTCGTCGAAGATGATCTGGTGCAGCGCATCCTGTTCTTCCGGCGTCGGCACGCTGACGGACAGGCCGTGGCGTTCCAGCCGTTCGCGGTAGAACGGCTGGGCCATGGTGAAGCGGGTGCCGAGCAACGCGGCGCTGCGGTGGCCGTCGGCCAGCAAGGCGTGGGCGGTGATGTCGGCAAGGTGCAGCACCGGAACGCCGACGGCCGCTTCGACCGCAGGCGCCACCCGATGCATCGTGTTGGCGCAGATCAACAGGCCTTCGGCCCCGGCGTGTTCCAGCCGGCGCGCGGCATCTGCGAGGATGCGGCCGGCCGCATCCCAGTCATCGGCGTGTTGCAGGCGCGCGATCTCGGCGAATTCGACACTCCACAGCAACAACCTGGCCGAGTGCAGGCCGCCCAGGCGCGCGGCCACCAGCTCGTTGATGCGCTGGTAGTAGTGCAGGGTGGATTCCCAGCTCATGCCACCGATCAGCCCGATGGTTTTCATGCCGTGCAACGCCCGATGGATTGAAGCGGGAATTCTCGCACAAGGAAAAACAGGGCTCAGCGTGACTGTCCAGCAGGTCGTCGGTTTCTATGGAGGTCTTTTCGTCGGCCGATCTTCCTTGGCCCGAACTCCCGGCCCAGTTGCCGCCCGATCATTCGGCGGAAGCAGTCGGGGCCAAGGCCAGGAAACCAGGAGGGCAGCGTCGACGCTTTACGCAGCGATCCGCTCGATCCGCGCCACCTTCTTGCCCAGTGTCCGGTGCGCTTCTTCGAGATCGTAATCGGCCTGCAGGCCAAGCCAGAAACGTTCGCTGGTGCCGAGTGCAGCGGCAAGGCGCACGGCGGTGTCGGCACTGACGCCGCGCTTGCCCAGCACGATTTCATTGATGCGACGCGGCGGCACGCCGGCGGCGCGGGCGAGGGCGTTCTGGCTGATACCAAGTGGTGCGAGAAATTCTTCGAGCAGCACTTCGCCGGGATGGATGTTGGGCAGGGTTTTCATCTCGTTCTCCGCATTCAGTGGTAGTCGACGATCTCGACGTTGACCGCATCGCCATCGTTCCATTGGAAGCAAACGCGCCATTGGTTGTTGATGCGTATGCTGTGCTGGCCTTTGCGGTCTCCCTTCAAGGCTTCGAGCCGGTTTGCCGGTGGAACCCGCAGGTCATCCAGCGTTGCGGCGTTGTTGAGCATACGCAGCTTCCGGCGTGCCACTGCCTGAATGTCTCCGGGGAGGCGGCGAGAACGGGTGCCGGACCAGATCTGCTCGGGTTCCTTGTCCGCGAAGTTCCGTATCATGAGGCGACTATAACGTAATACGTTATATAACGCAATGCGTTATCGCTCTCGCGACGGACTTGGCTGCACCATGTCTGCAATGCGGGACAGCGATTCACCGCGCTCCCGCCGGCGCAGTCGCATCGCCGCTTCGCACTGCCGGATCGTCGAGGTTCTCCGCCTTCCACACCATCGCGCGGTGGATGCGTTGCCAGCCGCTGGGGTGGTCGTAGAACAGGAACTCCTCGACCGGGCCGGGATGCATCTTGCGGTATTCGGACAACTGCACCGCGGCCTGCGCGAAGCCGTCGGGTTGACGCGCGGCGTTCAGTCCGAAGGCATCGGCTTCGGCTTCCATCGTGCGGGTGATGGTGTTGGTCACCGGCGTCATCGCGAACATGAAGATTGCGAACAATGCGGCGAGCAACGGCAGTCCGGCCACGTCGCCGATGCCGCGCAGTTGCCAGCGCTCGCCCCAGCGGCGCTGCGCCCAATCGAAGCCCCAGCGCACGAAGGCGAAGGCGAGCACGATGATGATGCCGAAGAACACGATGCCCTTGTAAACGTGGTTCAGCACGTAATGGCCCATCTCGTGGCCCAGCACGGCCTTCACCTCCGCGGGCGTGCTGCGGTTGAGCAGGTTGTCGTTGAGGCTGATGCGGGTGGTGCCGAACATGCCGCTGACGTTGGCGCTGATGCGCTTGCTCTGGCGCGAGGCATCGAACCAGTACACGTCGGTGGCGGGGATGCCGTTGGCGCGCGCCATCGACAGCACCTGCGCCTTCAGCGGGCTTTCGGGCAGCGACTTGTAGGTGTTGAACAGCGGCGAGATGTACACCGGCGCGATGGTCGCGACGAAGATGATGAACACGATCGCGACGCCCGCGCCCCACAGCCACCAGGTTCGCGTGGCCTTGCGGATCACGGCGTACACGATGACCAGCGCGATGGTGCCGAGGATCAGGCCCACCAGCAGTGCCTTGGCCTGCTCGCCGAACCAGCCGGGCAGCGTCAGGTTGGAGAGACCGTATTGATGCTCGCGGAACCAACCTTCGTACAGGTCCCACGGCAGCGTCAGCAACGTGGTCAGCACGATGTACTGCACCACGTAGATCGCCGTCTGCAACCAACGCCAGCGGGTGATGCGTTCGGCGAGGTTGCGCATGCGCGCGGACAGCCGCGTGCCGAGCAGCAGCCACGCCACGCCCAGCGCGACCAGCAGATTCCACAGGATCAACCAGTAGCCGCCCTCGAAATACGCATCGGAGCGGGCGCGTTGCGCGGGCGAGAGTTCCGCCATGTAGGCGTTGGTCGCGGCCTCGACATCGAAATGCGCAGCGGGCGCCGCGCTGGTCTGCGCTTGCGGCGCCGGCGCGGAACCCGCCTGCGGCGTTTGCGCCCACGCCACGCCCACGGCCAGCAACACCAGCAACAGCAAGCCCGTCAGCTTTTTCATGGAAGCCCCTGCAGCGTGGGAAAGGCTGCAATCTACAGGAATCGGAGTGCGGATTCTGCTGTCGAGCGGGGCTTGCCGCAGCGTTGGGTTGTCGTCCTCGCGCCCGTTTCGCGCATGAAAAAGCCCGCCGAAGCGGGCTTTCCCACAAGCTTTCGGAGGAGGCTTACGCCACCCACACCTGATCCGCTTGGGCGATGAAGGTGACCCTTCTTCGCGCAGGCGGGTGCATGCCATCACGAGAAGGCCGGCAACGGCTGCTTCTCGCAAGTCACGTTGGGATTCCATTGCGAAAAGGCGCCTTTGGGGTTGTAGCGCCAGGCCCAGGCGTGCAGCGAATACACCTCCGGCTGGCCGTAGCGGTTCGGCGTGGTGATCAGGTCCATCAGTTGGCCTCCCACCGAGGGCACGGAGCCGTCGGGGTGCTGGGCATTCCAGGCAGCGGCGATCACGACGTATTCCACGCCTACCAGAACCATCGATCCGTCCGCCTGCGGTTCGTAGATGAGTATCTGGGGCTCGCTCACCTTGGGTTGGTTGCCCCCGATCAGTGCCGGGTTGGCCACGTGCACACCCATCGCTCCGCCATCTTCCCCGCTCACGCAGTACGGGTCGCGGCCGAACCAGCCCGCTTGCGCGGCGACGTTGATGTTCCGGTAAGCGGCGGTGGCCTGCCGTACTCGCGCCAGGAACGACGAACCGCCCGGCGGATCGGCATGTGCCAGGGCAATCGGCAGGACGAGCAAGGCAACTCCCAGGGCCAACGAGGTTTTGCGTGCGTTTTCGAACATGGTGTGACTCCTCCTAGGTGATCGGGAGGCAAATGGTTGCTCCCGGAGGCCCAATCTGCCCAGTCCGCGGCGGGAATGCTTGAGGGAAACGTTGGGGTTGCATGGGGGTTCCTGAGGAATGTCTGTGGGATGGCTTTGGCTACCCGTCGACCGCAAGTTTTTCTGCATGCGGAGCAATCGGTTAGGCTATCCGCCGGCAAGACAGCGGCAGATGGGGGACGTCCGTGGCGCTGACGAATGAATCGGACGCAATCGTCTTCGACGACGTCGAGATCGATGTCGCTGGCCACCGTCTGGTCGTCGGCGGGAAGGTGGTCGCGCTCGAACCGAAGACGTTCGCCGTGCTGGCGCTGCTGGCCAGCAATCCGGGCAGAACCTTGACCCACGACGACATCCTCGATGCCGTGTGGGGCCATCGACACGTCACCCAGAATGTCCTGCACCGGGCGATCGCGCTGCTGCGCCACGCGCTCGGCGGTCATTCGCCGCAGCGGCAATACATCCACACCGTGCATGGCGTGGGTTATCGCTTCGACGCCGAGGTGTTGTTGCGGTCGACGCCATTGTCGCGGGAGATCACACGCTCGGAGGCCAGCGCCGACGCACCGGTCACTGCCGCACCCGCCCCGCAACCCGCCGAAGCCGGTCGTCCGGCCGTAAGCCGCTGGCGTCGGACCCGCGTTCCGATCGCGATCGCGGCCGCGGCGTGCGTTTTATTGGTGCTCGCTGCGGTCTTCGTCCTGCGCACGCGATCTCCCGTGCCGTCGGCGTCGCCAACCCTGGTTGTGTTGCCGCTGCGGGTGATCGGCGACGACAAGAACGAGTCCGCCTTCGCCGCCGGCTTGAGCGAAGAATTGACGACGCAATTGGCCGGCGTCCACGGCTTGCGCCTGATTTCCGGCATTTCGCCGACGATCGCGCGGAAGGAAGATTTCGATCCGTCGCAACTGGCTGACAAGCTGCACACCACGCATGCGCTCGAAGGCAGCCTGCGCGAATCCGGCGATCAGTTGCGCATCGACCTGCGCCTGATCGAAACGCCGTCGGGCCGCACCGTGTGGGCGCAGGGTTACGATCGCAAACTGGCCGATGTGTTCACGTTGCAGAAGGATATTGCGCAGGACGTCGCCCATGCACTCGCCCTGCATATCGGGCCTGCACGCGCCGGTTCGCCCGCGCCTGATCCGCAGGTGTTCCGCGAGTACCTGCAGTTGCGCCATTTCTTCCTCACGCAGAGTTACAGCGAAGGATTCGACCAGGCCGAAACCGCGCTCGATGCGCTGGCTGCGCGCGCGCCCGACTTCGCGCCGGTGCACGGCCTGCTCGCGCTCAACCTGGCGTCGGATTTCGAAGGCGAAGGCAAGGAAGACGCCGCGCTGCGCGAGGCGCAGAAAGCGCTCGCCATCGACCCCAACGACCTGTACGCGCATCTCACCCTGGGCCAGGTCGCCGCGCACAACAAGGACTGGGCCACGGTCAAGCGGGAATACGACACCGCAAAGGCCCTCGATCCAGCCGATCCGGCCGTGCACGACATCGATGGCATGTTCCTGTCGCGACTGGGCTACGGCGAACAGGCCCTGACCCAATTCGAAATCAGCTATGCGTCCGATCCGCTCGGCTACTGGGTGACCTACAACCTGGGCACCCACCTGGATGTGCTCGGTCGCCACGATGAGGCGAAGGCCTATCTCGACCTGCTGCCCGGCAGGGAAGCCAAGCCCTCGATGTTCACCGAGGTGGCGCGCTGGCGGAATGCCGTCTGGCGGAAAGATTTCACCGCCGCGCGCAGCTTGGCCGCGCAGATGCCGGAGAGCGGCGAATTTAGAAAGGCCTATGTCGCCGTCACCGAAGCCCTGGTCGATCCCGACGCGTGGCCGCAAGCAGAAGCCGCGATCGGCGCACGCGAGGCCCTCATCGGCTCGCATCCCACTGTGCTGCGCCTGTACGAACCCGCGCCGGACGCCGCGGCCATCCTGGCCACGTTCGAGCCCGGCGACCAGCAAACCAGGGGCAGTCTGATCTGGGCGCCCGGATACGCCCGCGTGCGCCGCAATCCCGCGTTCCAGGATTTCCTCAAGCAGATGAAGCTGATCCCGTTCTGGAACGCCAACGGCTGGCCGCCGCAGTGCAAGCCCGATGGCGATGGTGCGCGCTGCGATTGAAGAACGGAAGGGCCATCAAAGTACGTCGACACGGAGCAGGAAAATGCAGGCATGCACCTTCGCCGTTCAACGACCTGACCGCGAAAAAGATGCGCAATGGGTCTGGAAAAGTGGGCGGGCAAGCGAGGAGAACTCCTTTTGCAAGCGCGGAACCCCTTTGATTGCCCCGTCTCTTTTCTGTCGAGTCACTGAGCGGCGCTTGGTGGCACGCCGCGATCAGCGGTGCATCGGCCCACTGCCATGCACAGGCCTTGGTCGAAGTAACAGGGAGCGGGGCCCCACCGGTCACGGCGTCGCGGCGCCAGCTCAGTTCAAAGATTCCAAGTGCCGCAGCTTGGCCGCGTAGCGGGCGCGCGATTCCGGGGTCGTGCTGTTCTTCTCCGCCAACTTCAGTTGCTTGCGTGCACGCCGCATGTCGCCAAGATGCGCTGCGGCGACCGCCAGTTCGTAGTGCGACGGAACATCGTAGGGGCGCTGCGACAGCGCCCTCTCGAACAGCCGCGCCGCCAACTCGAATTGGCCAGCCTGCATTGCCGCCATGCCGCGATCGTAGAACTCGAACGGCGGATGGCGCTGGATCTGGGCCAGCCTTTTCGCCAGCACCCGTGCTTCCGCGTTGCGGCCTTCCGTCGCGAGCAGCTCCGACAGGTTGGAGAGCGTCGAGATGTTGTCGGGGTCGCGTTGCAGTGCGTAACGCATGGCGCGTTCGGCCAACGCCGGATAATGCCGCTTCAGATAGATGACGCCGAGGGTATTGGCGGCATCCGCGAAGCCCGGATCGGCCTCGAGCGCCGCACGGGCGAACCAGTAGGCGCGATTGATGTCACCCCCGACCATCACCTCGGCCGCGCGGTTGTTCATGTACATCGCGACAACGGTTTGCTCCGGGACTGGCCGGGACGCGGCGTGCGCCACCTGGCTTGGCGGCAGGAAGTCCACGATCATGGGTATTGCTTCGGGCCGGTAAATGCTGACGCTTGGCATGCGCGGGCCAAGCACCAGGTTCACGTGCTGGCTGAGAATCTCGAATCCGGCATCGCGCGACCAGGTGTCGAAGTCATACACCTCCTGATAGGTCACCCGGATGTCGAGTTGCCTGGCGAAAGCCGCCGCCATGATCACCAGCGACAGGCAATTGCCTTCGCGCGCCGCGAAGGTTTGCGCCGCGGTGCGGGTCATCTCCGAGTCGTAATCGATCCGGAGTTTGCCGCTCAACGCATCGAGCAGGGCTTGCCGCGGATCTTCGTGACGCGTATGCGGGAGGATTTCCTCGGCCAGGAAGCGCCGCATCGGGGCATCGACGGCAAAAATCGCGTGGCTGTCGATCGATTCTGCCGGCGGCGTGAACAGCGTATCCCGGAACAGCGGCGCGACATCGCTGGTTCTTGCGGCAGGTACGTGCGCGCAACCTGCCAACAATGCCGCGAACAGGCTTGCGCTGAACCATGACAGCAAGCTGAAGGTTTTCACCTTCGCCTCCGCAGCAGGCCTGCATCCGCTTGGCGGGCTCAGTGGCCTGTTGCAAGCGCACTATACACCCGGGCTGATAGCGAAAACTTGCGCAGTGGTCGGGAAAGTGGATGGAAACTTGAGTGGATCCTGCACGATGAAATGCGGCATGAAAAAGCCCGCCGAAGCGGGCTTTTTCACAAACTTGGCAACGAGGCTTACGCCACCTGCACCTGATCCGCCTGCATGCCCTTCGGGCCCTTGACGGCGATGAACGTGACCTTCTGGCCTTCCTGCAGCGACTTGAAGCCGGTGCCCTGGATGGCGCGGAAGTGGACGAACAAGTCGTCACCGCTTTCCGGGGTGATGAAGCCGAAGCCCTTGGCATCGTTGAACCATTTGACTGTACCGCTTTGGCGATCTGCCATGACACATGACCTTTGAAAATTGTTGATGATGCGGCATGGAGTGAGGCGAACTCGCCGCAGGTGTATGCAGTGCATCCGAGTTGCCCCAAGCGCTGCCCGGCCATTGTACTTGACAATTCGCCTCGGCGCTCGTGCCGAGTAGCGGGGGCGGGCAAAGGTGTCGAAAGTGGCCGGCCGGCGCGCGCCACGGCGGCCCGGAATGACGGGCAAAATCGGAGGTTCCCTAGTGCTGCGCCGGCGCGCCCGGTCCGATGTATTTTTCGAGGAATGCCTGCATCTTCGTCAGGAACGCGGCGCGGTCCGCTTCGGTGTAGAAGCCGTGGCCCTCGTACGGCACCGCCATCCATTCGAATGACTTGTGGGCGGCCTGGAGGGCATCGCGCATGGCCTCGGCCTGGGCGAAGGGCGCGCGTTTGTCGTCCTCGCCGTGGGCCAGGAACACGGGCACGTCGATCTTGTCGGCCAGCTTGTCGGGCGAGTTGGCGTCGAGGTCGGCGTCGTTCCTGCCGATCACGGCGGAGAGGTAACTGCGGCCGGTCTTGCTGTCCTGGACGTCGCCCTTCTCGTACATCATCTTCAGGTCGTAGACGCCCGAGTAGCCGATCGCGCACTTGAACAGGTGCGGCGCGCGGATCGCCGACATCAGCGCCGAATACCCGCCGAAACTTCCGCCGTAAACGCAGATGCGCTTGGGATCGGCGTAGTGCTGGCCGATCGCCCACTGCACGCCGTCGATCAGGTCTTGCTGGATGCGGGTGCCCCACTTGAGATAGCCCGCGTGTTCGAAATCGGGGCCGCGGCCGCCGGAACCGCGGTAGTTCACCTGCAGGACCAGATAGCCGCGGTTGGCGAGGAATTGCGCGTCGTCGTCGTAAAACCAGTCGTCCTCCACGCCATGCGGACCGCCGTGCGGGACCAGCACCATCGGCAGGTCGCTCAGGCTGCGGTGGGGCGGGATGGTCAGGAATCCGTCCAGTTCCAGGCCGTCGCTGGCCTTGAAGCGGATCGGGCGGCGCTCGGCCATGTCGGCGGGGTTGATCCACTGCTCGACCGCAAGCAGCTTGTTCGCCTTGCGCGTCTTGGCGTCGAGCAGATAGTAGGCGCCCGGATCGCGATCGCTGGAAACGAAGAACAACAGCTTGCTGCCGTCTTCGCTGAAGTCGATGAAATCGACGAATTCGCCGGGGAAGTTTTTTTGCAGCGACTGATAGAGCTGGGCAGCGGGCAGGTTCGTGTCGATGAAGATCGGTTGGGGGATGCCGCTTTCCGCGATGGCCGCGAAGGGCTGGCGCGGCGGGGCCGTCCACTGCAGGTTTTCGATGTTGGAAAAAACGTCCTGGGCGAGGATCCTGCGATCGCTGCCGTTCTGGTTCTGCTCGATCAGTTCCAGCGGTCCGCCGTCCTTGCTCCACCACGCGTAGATGTCCTGGCCGTCGGGCGCGTAGGCGAACGGCGCAAACCGGTGGCCTGCCTGGTCCGCGCCCAGTTGCGTCCAGCGGTCGTCGGCGTACCGGTAGGCCACGTAGTCGAAGTCGGAATTATTGCCGAAGGCGAAGGCGGCTTTGCCCTCGGGGTCGATCAGGAAGTTCATGTTGGCCACGGGCATGTCGGCGACGAGATTGCGCGTGTCATGCTGGGCGTTGACGCGGTACACCGTGCTGCGGTTCTCGTTGCTCCAGGATTCCACCCCGAGGTAGAAGGTGCCGTCGACCTTCGGCGGCAGGCCGACGATGGAGCCGAAGCCCTCGTCGGCCTGGCCCACGGCCGCGCGCCGGCTGATGGGCTTGTAGCCGTACAGGTAATGCTGGCGCGTGCCGTCGATGTTGGAGGCGATGACTTCGCCGGTCGCGAGTGGCTTGTCCAGCGAGCCGAACTCCTTGCCCAGTTCCACCACGAGCCAGGTCGGGCTGACCCACACCATGTCCACCGGCACTTCGTAGATGGGCAGGTGCAGCAAGCTGACCACTTTCATGTCCGACAGGCGGTAGATGGCCAGTCCGTGTTCCTCGCCGGAAGGGCTGTCCGTGCGCACGGCGAGGTAGTCGCCGTCCGGCGACAACCGCGGGTTGCTGACCAGCGAACGGGCGGCGAACGCGCTGACGGGAAGCAGCGAGCCCGCTGCGCCGGCAGCGGGCGCGGATGTGGCGGAAGCGGGCGGCGTGGCGGCGCCGCAGGCACAGGCACACACGAGCAGCGTCGCGGCGGCAAGGTAACGAGCGAACATATGGCGGTCCCCATCGCTCCCCGTCCCAAGCATAATCCAGGCTTGTTTGCGTGGCACGGAGCAGTCGAATCCCTGCTCCCCGTGTGGGTCGCGGGTTCCTCAGGTCCCCTTGTCGGCGGCGTCCATCCCGATCGTCGCGTGCGACGGCGCTTCCTGCGCCTGCAGGCGCGCGGCGACCTGTTCGGCCTCGCGCAGCGCGCGGAGCAGGTTGCGCCCGGCGAGGTCGGCGAGGTCGTCGTCGCTCCAGCCGCGGCGCGCGAGTTCCTGGAACAGCGCGGGGTATTTGTCCACGCCGTCGAGGCCCGCCGGCGTCACGTCGATACCGTCGAAGTCGCTGCCGATGCCGACGCTTTCGATGCCCGCGATCTGGCGGATGTGTTCGATGTGGTCGGCAACCTGCGCGAGCGTGGCCCTGGGCTGCGGATGTGCTTTCTCCCACTGGTCCAGCGCGGCCCTGGCGCGGTCGGGCTGGCCGATGTACAAGGCATCGAATTTCGCGGCGGCGCCGGCGCGCTCGGCATTCCAGGTTGCGACGGCTTGCGAAACGAAGCTCGGATAGAAATTCACCATCACCACGCCATGGTTCTGCTTGACCATCCGCAGTACATCGTCGGGCACGTCGCGCGGGTGGTCGTCAAGCGCGCGTGCGCTGGAGTGCGAGAAGATCACCGGCGCTTGCGTGGTTTCGAGCGCCGCTTTCATGGTGTCGGGCGAAACGTGGGAGAGATCGACCAGCATGCCCAGCCGGTTCATCTCGTGCACCACCGCGCGGCCGAACGGCGTCAGTCCGTGGTGCGCGGGCTTGTCGGTGGCCGAATCGGCCCAGTCGGTGTTCTTGAAGTGGGTCAGCGTCATGTAGCGCACGCCCAGCGCGTAGTAGTCGCGCAGCACCGGCAGCGAGTTGTTGATCTGGTGGCCGCCCTCGACGCCGATCAGGCTGGCGATGCGGCCGGCCTTTTCGATGCGCTCGATGTCGTCGGCGGTGGACGCCAGTTCGAAATCCTTCGGGTACTTCGCCACCATCGTGCGGACGATGTCGATCTGTTCCAGCGTCATCTGCACGGCCTCGGGGCCGGTGACCGTCGCGGGGATGTACACCGACCAGAACTGCGCGCCGAGATGACCCGCGCGCAGGCGCGGGATGTCGGTCATCAGGTGCACGTCCTTGTCGCCGGTCTTGCTGCGCAGGTTCGAGGTGTCGGCGCCGAGGTCGAGATTGCCGACGTGGCCGAACTCGTTGCGGATTTCCCACGGCAGGTCGTTGTGGCCGTCGATCACGGGTGTTTGCGTGAGCACGCGCTCGACCCGTGCCGACAGGTTCTTGTCCTTCGGTTGGGCGGCGAGGGCGATGCAGGGCAGGGCTGCGAGCAGGCAGGCGGCGATGCGAAGGTGCTGGGTCATGGCGTCCCCGGTGATGTCATGAGAAAGATGTCGGGCGCCGCGAGTGACGCGGCGCCGCTCGTTGAGCCTAACAGAAGCCCCGGCCATGCCGGCGAACGCATGCTGCGCGTGGCGCGATAAGCTTGCGCGTACCTGTTCTTGCAACGGAGCCACGCCATGAATCATCGCGATGACGCCATGCGCCCGGGTCGGCGCCGTTTCCTGCGGACTTCGGCGCTCGGTGCGGCGGCGCTGCCGGCGGCGATGCTCGGCGGCACCGCGACAGCGGCGGAGACCGGCGCGAACGCGATCAAATTGCCGGTATCGATCCTTGCGTTGCAACCCGTTGCGTCGCAAATCGTGCCGATCACGGACGACGAGCGCCGCGCGCGGCTGGCGAAAGCGCAGGAATTGATGGACAAGTCGGGCGTGGACGCGATCTACCTGGATGGCGGCAGTTCGCTCGACTATTTCACCGGCATGCACTGGTGGACCAGCGAGCGCCTGATGGGGATGCTGCTGCCGAAGTCGGGCCGGCCGGTGTACGTGGTGCCCGCGTTCGAGCGCAGCCGCGCGCTGGAGCAGATCCGCTTCGGCCGCGACGTGCGCACCTGGCAGGAGAACGAGAGTCCCTACGCGCTGGTCGCGCAAGTCATGCGCGAGTGGCATTCTGGAACCGGCGTGCTCGGCATCGAGGAGAAGGTGCCGTTCTTCCGCTCCAGCGGGATCGCCGATGCGCTGCCGCAGGCGAAACTGGTATTGGCCACGCCGGTCACTGCTGGCTGCCGCGCGATCAAGAGCCCGGCGGAACTGGCGCTGATGCAGGTCGCGAACAATGCCACGCTGGCCTTGTACAAGGCGATCTGGCAGGGCCTGGAACCCGGCATGACCCAGCAGCACATCGCGGCATGGGTCGATGCGGGTTACGCGCGCATGGGGCTGCGCGGCGACGCCAGCGTCAACGTGGGCAAGTTCACCGCGCAGCCGCACGGCTCGCGCGAACCGCAGGTGATCCGCGAAGGCACGCCGGTGATGCTGGATGACGGCTGCACCGTGGAGGGCTACCAGAGCGACATCACCCGCACCTTCACCCTGGACCGTGCCAGCGACAAAATGAAGCGGGTGTTCGACATCGTGCGCAAGGCGCAACAGGCCGCGCTCGCCGCTGCGCATCCGGGCGCGGCGATGGAATCGGTGGACGCCGCCGCGCGCAAGCTGATCGTGGATGCCGGCTACGGTCCCGGCTACACCTATTTCTCGCACCGCCTCGGCCACGGCATCGGCATGGACGGGCACGAGTGGTATTACCTGGTCGAAGGCAACACGCGGAAAATCGAAGCCGGCATGACCTTCAGCGACGAACCCGGCATCTACATCCCCGGCGAATTCGGCGTGCGCCTCGAAGACGACATGCACGTCGGCGCCGACGGCGCGCGCTGGTTCACGCCGCAAAGCCCGTCGATCGAGCGGCCGTTCGGGTAGGGTGCGCGATTCCCGTGCGCACGTTACGCAGTTAGACGGCTCTGCATCAGGCTGGCGACGGTCGTGACGGCGAGGATCGCGACGATCACGGCCAGCGACAGCCAGGTCGGGATCGCCGGGACCAGGTCGATCGGCTGGCCGCCGTTGAGGAACGGCAGGCTGTTGTCGTGCATCGCCTCCATGATCAGCTTGACGCCGATGAACGCCAGCACCACCGCGAGGCCGAACGCGAGGTAGACCAGCTTCCTGAGCAGCCCGCCGATCAGGAAATACAGTTCGACCATGCCGAGCAGGGCGAAGGCGTTGGTGGTGAACACGATGTACGGCACCTTGGTCAGGCCGTAGATCGCGGGGATCGAATCCAGCGCGAACAGGATGTCGGTCATGCCGATCGCCAGCATTACCATCATCATCGGCGTCAGGTAACGCTTGCCGCCGATGACCGTGGTGACTTTCGCGCCGTCGTATTCATGGGTGGTCGGCAGGAACTTCTGCACCAGGCGCACCATGAAGTTGGGTCGATAGGTCTCGTCGTCCTCGTGTTTTTCGAACGCCAGCTTGAGCGCGGTGAGGATCAGGAACAGCCCGAAGATGTAGAACACCCAACTGAAGTGCGCGATGGCCGCGGCGCCGATCAGGATGAAGACGGTGCGCAGGATCAATGCGACGACGATGCCGACCAGCAGCACCTTCTGCTGGAACGCACGCGGCACCGCGAAGCTCGACATGATGATCACGAACACAAACAGGTTGTCGATCGACAGGCTGTACTCGGTGATGTAGCCGGCGAAGAATTCGACGCCGCGGTCGCGGTCCCACGCCAGCATCATCCCGACGCCGAACAGCACGGACAGCGAAACGAAGAACGCGGTCCACGCGCCGGCCTCCTTCATGGAAGGTTCGTGGGCATTGCGGATGTGCGTGAAGTAGCTCAGCGCCAGCAGTGCGACGACGCCGGCGATCGTCGCCAGCCAGATCCAGAGGGGCACTTGCATGGGCGGGTAGTAAGGGAAAGGGCAGGCGAAGCCGGGAAGCGCAACGATACATGCCGCGCCGGGTGATCTGCACGCAGCGACCTGGCAACTGATGGATCAGAAACAGGTCGGCATCGCTTCCAGAACCCGCAGTTGGTCATCGACCAGCAGCACCTGGCGCCACTTGTCGAAGGTGAGGCAGGGATGCGAGGCGCCGAACGACACGATGTCGCCGATGCGAAGGTCGAGGTTTTCCGGAATCGCCAGCATCGCGTGCTGGTCCATGACCTTGCGCATCGTGCAGCCTTGCAGCGGACACGCGGGCTCGCCGGGCCGGTGCAGTTGCAGCGGGATCGGCAAGTCGGGATCGACGGAAATGTCGCGCTTGCCCATCGCGACCACGGCAAGCCCCGGCTCCGGCAGCGACTGCACGTGCGCGAACACGGCCAGTGCCGGTTGCAGTTCGCCTTCGAGTTCCGGGTGGCGCGCCTTCACTTCCGCCATCGCGTCGCGATACGAGCGGTGGTCGTGGACCACGTAGCAGCCGGAGCGCAGCACCGGCGTGCAGCGGTCGCGCAAATCCGCCTGGTCGAACGCCTCGGCGATCAGGTCGAACCATTGCGAGCCGGCGGCGGTGACGATGGGCTTGCGGTCGCCGAACGCGCCGGCATCCCGCAGCCTGCGCAGCGTGTCGACGAGCCGTTGGCCGTAGAGACGGATGGCATCGACGGCGCCTTCGCCGCCGATCAGGCCTTCGTAGCCTTCGATGCCGCACAGCGCGAGGGCCGGCGCGGCGGCGATCGCATCGACGAGCCGGTCGAGTTCGACATCGTTGCGCACGCCGCAACGGCCGCCGGGTACGCCGAGTTCGATCAGGACTTGCAGCGTCAATCCACGCCCGCCGAAAAACCGGTTCAACGCTTCGACGTTGGCCACGCTGTCCACGAGGCAGAAGTAATCGGCGCCGCGTTCGATCAGGTCCGCGGCGATCGCCATGTTGGGCGTGCCGACCAGTTGATTCGCCATCAGCAGGCGCGCGACACCATGCTCGAAAGCCGCGGCGCATTGCGTGGCCGTGGCCAGCGTGATGCCCCACGCGCCGGCGTCGAGCTGGCGGCGGAACAGCGCGGGCGTCATCGTGGTCTTGCCGTGCGGCGCGAGTTTCGCGCCGTGATCGTCGGCGAAGCGCTGCATCCACGCGATGTTGTGGGTGAGTGCCGCATCGAAGATCACCGCGGCGGGCAGGCTCACGTTTTCGAGCAGCGATCGGCCGCCGATCGGCGCGCCTTTTTCGAGAAGTCGCAGGTTGCGGGACATGGTTTCGCTCACATCGTCCCCGCGATTGTGGCATTGCCGCGCCGTTCGCGGCCACTGCGGTAGGACATTGCCTACGCGCTTTTCGGAACAACGCTGTCCGACGCCACGGCTGTCGCTGGCGGCATGTTGGCGCGCGCCGCCTGAAACTTCGAGCCTTCGCAGTGCGGGAGAACAAGATGCGACCGAAGCGCTGGATCGTGGCGGTATTCATGGTGTGGGCGCCGGCCGTGTCGGGCATGGCGCGGAGCGCGCCGCCGCCGGTCGAACTGGTCGATGTCTATCACGGCGGCGTGGACCTGTCGCGTTACTGGGTCAGCGAAAAATTCGACGGGGTGCGCGGCTATTGGAATGGCCATCAATTGTTGACGCGTGGCGGCGCCATTGTGCATGTGCCAGCGTGGTTCACGGAGGGTTGGCCGAAGACACCGCTGGATGGCGAGTTGTGGGTTGGCTACGGGCAGTTCTCGCGCGTGTCCGCCATCGTGCGCACGGCCGATGCGAACGATCCGGCGTGGCACCAGGTGACCTATCAGGTGTTCGATCTGCCTGCGCAGGGTGGTGACTTCGATGCGCGCGTGCCAGCCATCCGGAAGACGGTTGCCGCCATCGGCGATCCGTGGGTGGTGGCGATCCGCCAGTTCCGCGTCGCCAGCGAAACGCAGCTCTACGCCGAACTGAAACGCGTGCTGGACAAGGGCGGCGAAGGCCTGGTGCTGCATCGCGGCGACACGCCGTACCGGGTGGGGCGCGGCGTGGGCCTGCTCAAGCTGAAACCGTACGAAGATGCCGAAGCGCGCGTGGTCGCGATCCTGCCGGGGCAGGGCCGACTGGCGGGAAAGATGGGCTCGATCGAAGTGCGCACGCCGGACGGCTATCGTTTCTCGATCGGCTCGGGATTCTCCGATGCAGATCGTGCCGATCCGCCGCCGGTCGGCTCGTGGGTGACCTACCGGTTCAACGGACGGACGGCCACCGGCCTGCCGCGCTTTGCGCGCTTCCTGCGCAGGCGGCCGGAGGGACCGCCGCCCGAAGTCGATCCTTCGAACGCGGGCCGGCCGCCCTGAACCCGTCAGGCACAGATGCATGCGTCGTACCGGCATCGGCATGTTTCGTGCTTGCGGACAGTTGGCCGCTGTTGCTGGCGGCAGAACCATGCGATCCCCGGTCCTGATGCACGCGATGCGCAACGACAATCCGACGCAGCCATCCACCGGCCCATTCAGGCGCAGGGTATTGCTGGCGGTCATCGTGGCCGGTTTGCTGGCGACGGCCAGCGGGTGGTATGTCCAGGCGGTGCGAGCGCCGCTGTCACCCGTGATGGTCGCCATACAGGTGACGACGATTGCGGTGCTCGGCGTGCTGTTCGTTGCGGCGTGGTTCAAGTGGCTACCGCAGCGGGCGGTCGAGTTTTGCTGCCTGCTGTACATCGTCGCCATCTGCCTTGCCTGCATGGCGCTGCGCATGTATTCGGCCCGGTACGGCGCAGGCATCCATTTTGAAACGTTGTACCTGTGGATACCACTGATCTATCTGTTTGCCTTCATGGTGACGGACCACAAGGTCGGGCTGGTGCTGTCGCTCGGGATCCTGGCGCTGTTCGTGGGTGTCAGCCTGCCGTTTCTCCTGCGCGACCTCGGCGGTCGCTACGCCAACTTCACGCTGCAGTTGCACATGGTGTCCGCCGCCATGATCGCGATGCTGTATTTCTTCTCCGGCTACCAGCATCGCCTGCGGCTTGCCGAGGCGGCGGTTGGCAAGCTGGCGAATCTTTCCAATACCGATGACCTTACCCAGCTCTCCAATCGCCGGCGCATGGCCGCGGCGCTCGAAACGGAGCTCGAACGCTTCGCCGGCGGCGGGAACGGGTTCGCGGTGCTGCTGTTCGACGTCGATCATTTCAAGGCGATCAACGACCAGTTCGGGCACGGCGCCGGCGACGCGGCGCTGGTAGCGCTGGCCGCGCACGCGACGGAGTTGTTTGGCGGCATGGGTGAGCTGGGTCGCTGGGGCGGCGATGAATTCGTCGCCATGGTCCGAAGCACCAACCTCGGTGACGCATCGTGCATGGCCAACGCGCTGTGCGTGCATGTCGCCTCGGAGCCCCTGCACGCTGGCAGGCCGGTCACGATCAGCTGCGGCGTGACGGCAGCGACTCCGGACGACAGCATCGACAGCTTGTTGCAGCGGGCCGATGCGGCGTTGTACGCGGCCAAGCATGCAGGCCGCAATCGCGTGGAGTGCATCGCGTCTACGGGCCGTGCCGAAGCAACGGTAGCGGGCTGACCCGCCCGCGCGGCCTGGCTCCACGGGCCCGGCAGATAGCCTGAAAGTCCCTGGCAGATTTGCCACAATTTGCAAAGCAGCACTGAACGACGGAATCGCGCAGTCATTCGCGACAGTCATGTGCCGTGCGAGCGTGCCCTTTGCACGATGCCTGCAACGTGCATCGGCGGCTGGATCTGGATCAGATTGTCCCTGACGCTTTTTCGGATGCGCGCATGGTCTCGATCAGGGCGTTCAACGCGTCGGTCACGGTGAAGATGCCCAGGTACTCGCCGCTTTCCGCATAGACCAGGACACTGCCGATCTTGCGCTCGGACATGTTGAAGGCGACCTCGTCCAAGGGCGTGTCGGCCAGCACCGAAACCGGATCGGCGGCCATGATGTCGCCGGCCATGACCTGGTTCCGGCGTTCGGCGCTCAAGCCGAGCGCCACGCGCAGGTCGCGGTCGCTGACCACGCCGACCACGCCGCCGTCGCGCACCACGGGCAGGTGGCGGACGCCGTTCTTCTCCATGAGTTCGAGCATCTCGTCGATGGATGCGGTCTCCGGTACCGTCACCGGGTCGGGGGTCGTGAACTCTTCGACGGGTACGTTCAATTTCATCGGGTGCATTCCTGGGTGGGACGAAGGGATTGTCGGGAACGGCGGCGGCCGGTCCGCCGCGAATTTCGGGCGCTGCGTCGTCACGGCCAAGCAACAAGGTCCGCGTGCCCGAAGCCTTGCGTGTAATCGAGCACGGAGGCCACGACCGGCTCGATGCGGAACAGGCTCACGTCGTCGGGCGTCGGCATCGCGACCGGCAGCGCCTTCTGTCCGGGATATTTCGCCGGCATCAGGCTCAGGACCTTCCCGGCTTCGGCGCGGTCGGTGACTGGTATCGCGTGCGCGGCCATCGACAGACCGGTGATGGCCATGATGTCCGGCGGGTCGCCGTTGATCGTCAGCGAAACGCGGTCGTCGCGCGCGAGGTTCGCTGCCTTCTGGCTGTCGCGGCCGCACAGGAACCAGAACCTGAGGCCGTCGTTGACGTAACCGACGGTCGTCGCCTGCGGCCAGCCATCGGGACGCAACGTCGCGATCGTCATGACCCGGTTCGCGTTCAGCAGGTCGAGGATCTTCTGCCTGACCGTTTCGTCCATGGGAATGCCGCCATCCGCCCAACACGCTTCACGCCTGCACGGTAAGCGGGCTGCAGGGCGCGGTGTTGACGTGGGTCAACGGAAAAGGCGTCGGGGAAGGCTTTCGACACCGCAGTGGATACGCGGGTCAGGAGCGTCGCTCGAAAACGCCGGCTCCGGCGCGTTGCGTTGTTGGCGACGATCCCGAATCGGGACCGCGCGGCTACTGCAACGCCGTGCCCGGGCAGACGTTGGCGATGGTCGAAATGCCCAGCGCCCAGGTTTGCACCTGCATGCGTTCGATCGGACGGCCGTCGTAGGCGTTGACGAGCTGCCAGCGGTCCGGGCCCAGCCGCTGGATGTCGATCCGGCATTCGGCGTAGCGCCTGAAGACGCCGTTGGCCAGATAGCGGATCACCAGCGAGCCTTGTCCGTCGCGGGATGCGATCGAACCGCGCAGGAAGATGGCCTTGACGCCTTGTCCCTGGCCCAGCACGACGCCCTTGCCGGTTTCTATCTCCGCGAGCGGATATACCTCTGCCTTGGCCGACTCGGGGCCGCTTTCGGCGTTGACGCGTGTTTCCATGTAGATGCCGCGCACGCCGGCTTGCGCATCCAGCATCAGCTCGAGGTGGCTGACGCTGGTGTCGCGATCGTTGGTGACGACCGCCAGCGGCACCGCGGTGATGCCCGCCGGCAGCGGCACCACGGCGGCGAATGCCGTGGCACCGGCGGACAGGGCAAGGACGAGGACGGATGCAAGGATGACGGATTTCATGGAACGGATGACCGAAGGCGAAACAGGAAGACGTGGACACAGCGGGCCGGGGCGGGTGCATGCACGCGCAAGCACCTGCGCGCGAAGCACCGGAAACCGGTCCTGCGGGGTTCGGGGGGGTGAAATCAGGAATGAAATTCCGCGTCAGGAAGGGACGCGGCAGCGAAGCATGCTACAACCGTGGCACCGAAACATGGGTGCGGTGGTGACGACAGTGTCCGCACTGCGGGATACGCCGGTAGCCAGCAACAAGCCCGCAACGGATGCCGCACTCTAACGCGTGGTCGTGGCGCCTGCAACCTGGAAAGCGTGACCCAGCGCCCATTGCACGATACCGGCGCTCGACATCGCGCCGGCCTGGCGCGCGATTTCGCGACCGTCGCGGAACAATGCCAGCGTGGGAATGCTGCGGATGTTGTAGCGCGCGCCGAGGTTCTGCTCGGCTTCGGTGTCCACCTTCAGCAGGCGCACGCGCGGTTCCAGTTGCGCCGCGGCCTGCGCGTAGTGCGGCGCCATCATCTTGCACGGCCCGCACCACGGCGCCCAGAAATCCACCAGCACCGGAATCCCGTCGCGGCCGAGGTGCCTGTCGAAGGCCGCTTCGTCCACTTCCACCGGCTTGCCTTCGAACAACCGCCGGTGGCACTGGCCGCAAACGGGTGCGGCGCCCAGCCGCCCGGAGGGCACGCGGTTCACGGCCTGGCAGTGCGGACAAACGATATGCAGGGATTCGTTCATGGCGGTGTCAGTGGTTCAACGGGCCTGCCGCCGATATGGGGACGGCAACCACGGAACCAAGCGGCTCACGCGGCATGACGTCGACAGACTGTGTTTGGTTTCGGCGCATCTCAACCTGAAGTCTTTGCAGCGGTCTGCAGCCAGTCCTGCAATTGCGCAGCGAGCCGCCGGCTGGCATCGGCGAGAGCCTCGACGCCGCCTTGTGCATCCGGCGTCGGCGCGGCGGCTTTCACATGGAAGTGGCGTTGCGCGACGACGCGTCCGGTGTGATTGTCGATCAGCGTCGCGGTCACGTCGATGACGCCGAAGCTGTGTTCGGGTTGCGGGAACGCCTGGCTGAAGTCGTCGAGCCGCAGGTGCAAGGTCGCGTCGGCGTTGGCGGGATCGCGCGGTCCGGTCACGGCCCGCCAGCCGCCGTCCGCGGCGAGCGCGCGCCGGACGATGGTTTCCAGCAATGCCGCGGGCGGCGCGATCCAGTCCGAGTGTGCGTACGCGGCGAGGCGTCGGTCGTCGCGGTAGTCCAGCCGATAGTACATGTCGGTGCCTGCCAGCCATTCGGGCACGCTGATGCGCGCGACCTGCAGGATTTTCGCGCGGCGTGGCGTCGCTTGGTTTTCGCCCGAACCCGCTGACATCGCACCCAGGTCGTAATGCCGCATCACGATGGCCTGGGTCGCTTGCATGCAGCCACCCAGCGCCAGCATCGCGGCGCACAACACCGCGCACGCGGCCGGATACAAAAGGCGCTTAGGCGATGGCCTATTCATGGCCGTTGTCCTTCTTGTCGTGTGCGTGGAATCCAGGCTCGCCCGGACCCGGCGGCGGCCGGGGTGGACCGAAGATCAGGCTCTGCGGCCTGGCTTGCAGTTCGCGCAGCAGGGCTTCGAGCAGCCGCGACGTGCGCGTGAGGCTCTGGCTGAGCGCATCGAGGTCGGGCTCGGTCTGGGTGTCGAGCCTGCGGCCGAGGTGCTGGACGGTGTTCTCGACCTCGCCGGCCTTCCGCACCGGGCTCCGCGCCTGTTCGGCCAGCTTGTTGGCGTTGGCGAGCAACGCATGGCTTTGCTCGAGGCTTTGCTGCGCGCTTTGCACCAGCGCCGGCATCCGCTGCATCGCCGGCGTCAACACGGATTCGATGGTGACCAGTTTCGCGGTGGCTGCGTCGATCTGGCGGATGGACGCGGCGAGGTGTTCGCGATTGTCGGTGTCGAGGATCTTCCTGGCGCTGTCCAGCACGGCCTGCAGGTCCTGCATGTCCTGTTGCGCGGATGCTTCGAGCTGGTCCAGCAACCCCTTGCGCAGCGGAATCTGCGCGGGATGTATTTCGCTGGTCGCGAGCGGCGTACGGCTGCCGTCGCCGAGCTTCAGCTCCAGCACTTCGGCGCCGGTCAGTCCGTGCGTGGTCAGCACCGCGTAGGTCGCGTGGGTGATGTAGGTGTCGCGGCGCACGTCGAAATCGACGACGACCTTCGAACGGTCTTCGGGGTCGAACGAAATTCGCCGGACATGCCCGACTTCCAGCCCCTTGAACTCGACGATCGACTGCGGCGCGAGGCCCGCGACCGACTCATCGGTGACGATCCGGTACGCGAGGGGTTCGCCGGGGCCGGACGACAGCCACCAGAAGATCAGCGCCGCGGCGGCGGCGAACACCACGAGGAAACAGACGGCGACGATAGCGTGGGCGCGGTTTTCCACGGTCAGAGGCTCCGTGGCCGCGGCAGGTCGCGCAGGGGAATCTCGTTGCGGCGCGCGCGGAAGAAATCGCGGACGAACGGGTGGTCGACGCCGGCCACTTCGCGCAGGCTGCCGACGGCGACCAGTTTTCCCGCGTCGAGCACGGCGATCCGGTCGCTCAGGTTCGCCATGCTGTACAGGTCGTGGGTGACCATCATCACCGTGAGGTTCAATTCCTTGTGCAGTTCCGCGAGCATCGCGTCGAACTCGGCGGACGAGGCCGGATCGAGGCCCGTGGTCGGTTCGTCCAGGAACAACAGTTCGGCTTCCAGCATCAACGCGCGCGCCAGCGCCGCGCGCTTCAACATGCCGCCGGACAGTTGCGCCGGGTGTTTCCAGGCCGCGTCCGGTTCCAGCCCCACCATGTGCAGCTTGATCGCCACGCTGTCGCGCAGCATGTCCTCGTCGATCGACCAGCCTTCCTTGCGCAACTCGCGCATCGGGAACGCGATGTTGTCGAATACGTCATAGGCGCTGAACAGCGCGCCGCGCTGGAACAACACGCCCCAGCGCCGGCGCAACCGGCGCGCAGCCTCGCCGTCGAGTGCGCCGATGGTCTCGCCGAGCACGCGGATCGATCCGGTATCGGGTTTCACCAATCCGATCACTTCGTGCAACAGTGTCGATTTGCCCGAGCCGGTGGTGCCGATGATGGACAGGCATTCGCCGCGCCTGACTTCGAGGTCGATGCCCCGGTGCACGCGCTGGTTGCCGAAGCGTTTGTGCAGGCCGCGGATTTCGATTATGGGTTCGGCGGTGGCGGTTGGCATGGTGCGCCTCACAACAGCCCAACGTGGGTCAGCATCGCGCCGAGCGAGGCGTCGAGCAGCAGGATCGAAGTCAGGCTGGTCACCACCGAGAACGTGGTGGTGCGGCTCAGACTTTCAGTGTCGGGCGATGCGCTCATCCCGAAATACGAGCCGACCAGCGCGATCACGAATCCGAACAACGCGCCCTTGCCGAGTCCGATCCAGACGTTGACGACCTGCACCTGCTGCAGGGATTGCGCGAGGAACAGGCGGTAGTTGACCGCGAGCCCCGCGTGCGCGGCGATCGCGCTGCCCAGGAGCGTCGTGCAGTCGGTCCACACCACCAGCATGGGCATGGCGATGACGGCGCCGAGTACCCGCGGGAGCGCGAGCCGCAGGCTGGGCGAGGAACCGAGCGCCTGCAGCGCGTCGTATTCCTCGGTGATGTGCATCGCGCCGATGCTCGCGGTCATGGCCGAGCCGGTGCGGCCCGCCATCAGCAGGCCGGTGACGACCGCGCCGAGTTCGCGCGGGACCGCCGTGGCCATCATGCCGATCACCATCGCCGACGCGCCGAATTGCGCGAGCACCAGGCCGACCTGGATGGTCATGACCGCGCCGACCAGGAACCCGATGCTGCCCAGCAGCAGCATCGCGGTGACGCCGATGTGGTAGACGTTGGCGGAAATTTCCTTCCACGGAACGACGCGCGGATGGCGCAGGCAATACGCGGCGTCGAGCATCAGTTGCCCAGCCAGCGTGAATATCCCGGCGCCGGTCGCCAGCACTGTGAGGATGCCCGCGCCGAAACGTTCCAGCCAGTTTTCGGAAACTCTTCGGGAGCTTTCAGCCAGCGGCGGCGTAGCGGCGAGCCGCTGGAACAGGCGCCGCTGATCGTCGCTGCAATCGAGGCGCTCCGGCAGGCGGCCGTTCCAGACCTTCCACAACACCAGCGCGCCGGTGCTGTCCAGCGCCTCGACGTCGTGAAGGTTCCAGTGATACGCGCGGGGCGAGTCGAGTTGCGCGAAGTCGCGGAACAGGCGCCGGCGCCGACGCTCGTCGACCAGCAGGTTCCACGAGCCGGACAGCGTGATGCGCGCATCGCCGTCGCGCCGCCAGGTTGGATCGGATGCAGTCTTCTCCATGGCCGGACACTCCCGTGTCGGCCTCAGGGTAACCACGCGTCGTGACGGGCACGTGATCGCGTGCCATCGCGGTCATGCGACGGCCGGCGAGACGTGCCGCGAGGGAATCAGGCGACCGGCGTTTTCGCCGCGATTTCGCGCAATGCCTGCTCGAACACTTCCGGCGGCTGCCCGCCCGAAATCAGGTACTGCCCGTTGACGATGGTGGCGGGCACGGAATGGATGCCGGCCTGTTGCCACCGGCGTTCCTGCGCGCGCACTTCGTTGGCGTACTGGTCGCTTTCCAGTACGCGGCGCGCTTCACCGGCGTCCAGGCCGGTGTCACCCGCGATGCGCACGAGCACGTCGCGGTCGGCCACGTTCTCGTTGGCGGTGAAGTAGGCGCGGAACAGCGCCTGCTTCAGTGCGACAGCTTTCTCGCGATCCTGCAACTCGGCCCAATGCAGCAGGCGATGCGCATCGAAGGTGTTCCACACGCGGCTGCCGTGCCGCACGTTGTAGGCGAAACCGAGCGCGGCGGCGCGTTCGCGGATGACCTTGCGGTTGGCTTCCGATTGCGCCTCGCTGATGCCGTACTTGTGCATGATGTGGTCGACCGCGTCCTCGCCCTCGAACGGCATGTCCGGGCTCAGTTCGAACGGCTGCAGGTGGATTTCGGCCTGCACGCTGCCGTCCAGTTTCGCCAGCGCCTGTTGCAGGCCGGCAAGGCCGACCGCGCACCACGGGCAGGCCACGTCGGAAACGAAGTCGATGCGGAGAGGGGTGGTGGAAGTCATGGACGTGGGTACCGGATGGCTCCCCGACGATGTGGTGCCGAATCCGCGCATGTCAATCGCGGGCTGCACGTTCTTGCAGCGTCGGGGCCCGGGAGTAACATGGCCGGGTTGCGTGCAGCGCGAGAGGTACAGACATGGGCGCGAGGATGCGTGTCGTTGCAATGGCGTCGGCGGCTTGGTTCCTCGCCGTTTGTTTCGGGCAATCAGCGTGCGCCGCCACGCATCCGGATTGGCCGATGTTCGGCTGGGACGTGAGCCGGAGCAACGCGCCGGGTGTTGCGATGGGTGTCACCGCGGCTGACCTGAAGACCCTGCGGCGCCAGCAGGTCAGGATCGACGGCACCGTGGATGCGTCCGCGATCTATCTGCATGGCGTGACCGTGAAGGGTGCGGTGCACGACGTGTTCTTCGTCACTACCACCTACGGCAAGACCCTGGCGATCGACGCCGATCGCGGCAGCGTGCTGTGGGAGTTCACGCCGACCGGCTATGACAGCGTGAAAGGCACCTACCGGATCACCAACGCGACGCCGGTGGCCGATCCCGATCACAAGTCCATCTACGCCGCGTCGCCAGATGGAATGATCCGCAAGCTGGCGGTGGCCGACGGCAGGGTCGAGTGGGTGACGTCCATCACCCGGCTGCCCGCACGCGAGAAGATCGCCTCGCCGCTGGGGTTTTTCAACGGCCGCGTGATCGCGACCACCGATGGTTACATCGGCGATGAGCCTCCGTATCAGGGCCATGTCGCGATCCTCGACGCCGCAAGCGGCAAGTTGCTGCACGTATGGAACGCGCTGTGCAGCGACCGGCACGAACTGCTGGACCCGAAGACGTGTCCGGAAAGCGACGCCGGCATCTGGGGTCGCGCGGGCGCGGTGATCGATGCGCAAACGGGCAACATCTTCATCGCGACGGGCAACGCGCGCTGGGACGGCGCCAAGTACTGGGGCGATGCCGTCGTCGAACTCGATCCCGACGCGACGCAAATCCTCGGCAACTACACACCCCGCAATACCGAGTATCTCAACGAACACGATGCCGACGTGGGCTCGACTTCACCCGTGTTGACCGGCGGACCTTGGGTCGTGCAGGGCGGCAAGGACGGTATCCTGCATGTGCTGGACTGGCGCAGGATGCAAGGTGCAAAGCCGCACCGCGATGGCGAGTCGTCCGGTACGCCAACTCCGGATGGGGCGCGGCTGTTCACGGCACCGGCGGTCTGGCGGCATGCCGGCGTGACCTGGCTCTACGTGGCGGACAACAACGGCACCGCTGCGTTCACATTGGACAGCGGTGCCTTGCACGAGCAATGGCACAACGATCGCGCGGGCACCAGCCCGGTGGTCGCCGATGGCATGGCGTTCGTGTATGACCCGCGCGGCGGTTTGTACGTGTATGACGCGCTCAGCGGGCGCCAGCTCGACAAGCTCGACAGCGGCGACGGCCACTGGAACAGTCCGATCGTGGTGGATGGCCGCATCGCGTTGCCGGAAGGCAACGCGAACGATCATTTGACTCGCGGCGTGTTCGACATCTGGCACAAATAAGGGCAGCCAGGAATCCCGGCAGGCCGGGCGTGGCGGCAAGGCGCCGCGCAGTCGCTACGACTGCGCGGTTCAGTCCCGGTCGATTCAATGCCTGTAATGCGCGTCGATGAACGCCGCGGCGGCGGCGTGCAGGCCGTCGTGTGACTCGGGGTTCAGGTACACCATGTGGCCGGACGGAAAGAACTGGTAGCTGATGTTCCGCTCCAGCTTGGCCGGCAGCGTCAACTGGTGCATTTCATACTCGGCGGAATAGAACGGCGTGCCGAGGTCGAAGTAGCCGCCCAGCAACAACACGTACAACTGCGGATCGTGCTTCATCGCCGACGCCAGGTCGGGCATCACGTTGGGCAGCGCCGGCAGCGGGAATGGCGCGCCCGGCTGCATGTGCTTGAAGTCCCATTCCTTGAAGACATCGATCTGCGGCTTGTAGGTCAGGTCCTTGCCGAAGTGGAGCGTGTTGCGCACGTAGTCGTTGAACTCGGCGACGGTGGGTGCGTCGATGGCGGAATCCAGGGGATCGTAGTCCGCGTCCTCGCCCATGGGATTGATCGCCGGCCCGCTGTAACGCGAGTCGAGGCGGCCAGTGATCTCGTCGTCGGCGCCCAGCAGTTCATGCGCGAACTGGCCGCCGCTGACACGCAGGTTGGCCTTGAGCACGTATGCCTCCGGCAAGCCGGTGTACTGGTGGATCTGTTCGGCGATTTTTTGTTTCGTCGCCGGGTCGAGCTGCGTGCCCTGCATCAGCGCTTGCGCGTAGTCGGTGGTCGCGAATTGTTCGACCTGTTTCAGGAACGCATCCAGGTCGGCCGGTTGCTGCGGCAACTTGTGGTGGTACCACGCGGTGGCCGCGTAGCTCGGCAGGCCCAGCACGTACGACAGGTTGTTGGCGCCGGGATTGATCTGCGGGAAATCGACGCTGATGTCGTAATCGAGGATGGCGGACAGCAGCATCACGCCATTCAAGCCCACGCTGTCGTCGTTCTCGAGGATGTTGGCGAGCACCGCGGAACGGGTGGTGCCGTAACTTTCACCGAACAGGAACTTGGGCGAGTTCCAGCGGCTGTTGAGGGTGAGGTAGCGCGTGATGAACTGCGCGAAGGCCTTGGCGTCCTCATCGACACCGTACACGTCCTTGCCGGTGCCGGCACCGCCCTCGTCCTTTCCGATCACGCGGCCGAAGCCGGTGCCGGGTGCGTCGATGAACACGAGGTCGCTGGCATCCAGCAGGCTGTCGTTGTTGTTGACCAGCTGGTACGGCGCGGGCGGGGTCAGGGTGCCGCTGCCGACGACCACCTTCTTGGGGCCGAACGCGAGCATGTGCAGCCATACGGTCGAGGAACCGGGGCCGCCGTTGTAGAGGAAGGTGAGCGGGCGATCCGCTGGCTTGACGCCGTCTTTGGTGTAGGCGACGTAGGACATGCTCGCCATCGGTTTGCCGTCCTTGTTCTTGAGCACCAGCGTGCCGGCCGTGGCGGTGTAGCGGATGGTCTTGCCGCCGACGGTGACGCTGCCGTGCGAGACGGCACTCTGGTCGTGGGGTGGCGCGGCCTGCGCGGCTGCCTTCGACGCTTCGCCGGATGCCGCGCTCTTGGGAGTCGCGGCACCGGAAACGCCTGCCACGCCGAGCGACAGGAGCGCACAAACAACAATCGCTGTTCTTTTCATCGGAAGGTTCCCCTCTGCTTAGATGCAACACCTGCCGAGGGCAGGACGAAGCTCCTCAAGCGGCGGGAGCAGTGCCCATCATGTTCCCGCCGAAGATGTGGAGCATGTGCCATTGGTCAGCGGTCGCGGGTGGCACGCGCCAACGTTCCTCGCTGCGACTGTGAGTGCAATCGAGTCACCGCTTCCGCGCCGCGGCCACTTCGCCGGCCAAATGCTCTGCATCGCGACGAGAGTTGGTGAGTACGATTTCGCTGATGCGGAGCGTGGACATCCATGTACGCAACTGGTTCAGAAGCTCGGGTGAATTCCGGTAACCGGCGAGGATCGCGGCGGCGGCTTGTTCGCTGACGGGCGACGGGCAATCGACGAATTGCTGCGCCATGTAGCTGGACTCGCGAAAGCAGTGGCCCCAGACGTATTGCTGGACGGGCCAAGGGGTCAAGCCGCGGATCTGTCTGCGGTATGCCGGATCCTGCTCGTGGATGATGGACTGCCCGCCGACGCCGGACAGGGAGTAGTAATCCTCGAGTTGCTGGCGCAGATGTTCGTCGGCGATCAGATCCAGGTCGCCGGCGCTGCGCATGTCGGCAAATGAAGCGTCGGACGCCACGAACGGCATGGTCTGGCTGGCCTGATAGAAGGCCAGGACCGTCTTCCAGTTCGAGTCGCCGGCGCGTTGTCCGGTTTCGCCGTAGGCAATCGCCGCGCGACCGTATGCGGACACGTCCGACCAGAATGCCAAGGTCGCGTCCATGTTGCGGCGGTCGGCGAGCAGTTCGGAATGGATGCGACGGTAGTAACTGTCGGCGCGGGCACGGTCCAGCCTGGCCTGGTTCCAGTTGCTGACCTGCAGGGCAATCAGGATGCCGGCCACCACGATCACCAGCTCGATCGCGGCCGCCAACCAGTCGTGCTCGCGCAGACGCGCAATCAGCCTCGATGCGGCCATGATGGTTCACCTGCTGTCGATTGGCCCCAGATTCGTTCGCGGCGCGCCTTCCATGAGGCGTTCGCGTATCCCGCAATGCTACAGTGAATGCTTCATTCCGACGCAAGGCAGGCATTGCGATGACGACAGCTTATCCCATCGGTACGCCCGGCCGGCCCTGGGGCGGCGCGGAAAAAGCCGAGTGGCTTGCGCGGCAGCGCAAGCAGCGCAGTTATGCCGATGATGTGTTGAAGGAAATCGAACGCCTGCGCGCGCGTTTCGATGTCGTGCAATACGGCGAACTCGAATACCCGCCCGAGCGTTATCCGCTGTTCGCCTTGAAATCTCGCGATTGGAACGATGCGTTGCCGATCATGCTGGTCACCGGAGGCGTGCATGGTTACGAAACCAGCGGCGTGCACGGCGCGTTGCGCTTCGCCGACCGGCACGCTGCAGATTATTCGAGCCGCGCGAATATAGTGATCGTGCCTTGCATCAGCCCGTGGGGTTACGAACGCATCCATCGCTGGGATCCGCTCGCCCTCGATCCGAACCGCAATTTCCGTGCGCACAGCCCGGCGCCGGAATGCGCCGCGCTGATGGGGTTCGTCGCGCCGTTCCGCGAACGCGTGCTGATGCACATCGACCTGCATGAAACCACCGACACCGACGAATCCGAGTTCCGCCCCGCGCTGGCGGCGCGCGACGGCAAACCGTTCGAGCCGGGCACCATTCCGGATGGGTTCTACCTGTGCGGCGACAGCGAAAACCCGCAGCCGGAATTCCAGCAGGCGATCATCGCGGCAGTGGGGAAGGTCACCCACATCGCGCCGGCCGATCCGGACGGCACCATCATCGGTTCGCCGGTGGTCGCGCCGGGCGTCATCAATTACCAGATCGAAGAACTTGGCCTGTGCGCAGGCATCACCGCCGCACGCTTGCGCACCACCACCGAGGTCTATCCCGACAGTCCGCGCGCCACTCCCGACCAGTGCAACACGGCACAGGCCGCAGCCGCCTGCGCGGCGATCGAATTCGCGCTGGCGCACTGACGCAATCGCTTTGACCTGACGCGCGTAGCGAAGGCCCTCCGGCCCGGATTGCGGTCACCGGCGCCCCTCATCGCCGGTATCGGCTTGGTCGGATCGCTCATTCCCTGAAATACCGGATCGCCACGATGAGTAGTAACCTTGGCGCTTTATTTCATATGAAACAATAGCTAGTGACATACAATTCATGTTGAATCTCCTGTATCGCTGATTTGCAAAAATTTGTGATGGACTTCTCGCAGGCAAAGCGTAGAGTAGCAGTCGCTGCCAGTCGGGTTAGCGGGTTTTCATGGGGAATCATGGCGTGATGCGTCAGTGGGTTACCGGAATCTTCGCATGTGGTTTTGTGGAGACGGGAACGCCGGCGTACTTGCGTGTATCCATGGGGCCGTACGCTCGAATGGCGGCGAAGGAAGGTACAGAAGCGAAGTCGCCTGCTGTTGCCGTCTTCGATCCATCAACCCGATGTGCTGTGCCGAAAAAACTCGACCTGACCCGAGGAGATCGTCATGAGTGTGCGTTTCGAGCGTAGTGGTCCATTGACCGAACTGAGCAGCTATCCGCAGTGGGCGCAGGACATGGTGGGCGAATGCGACCCCGTCAAGACAACCGTCGTGGATCACGAACTATGGAGAGCGATGTGCACGAACGAGGACCCGGAGATCACACCCAGATTCCTGGTCGGCGCGTGGCCCGCGATCGAACGCTTTCCTTGCTACATGGCGCGCAGCCTGCTGAAGACGCGTTATGGCCGCAGCGAAGGTGAAAACCTTGCGCGGCGCTGGCTGGTGCGCAATATCCGTGTCGAGCAGAACCACGCCGAGTACTGGTTGAACTGGGCGGAAGGCGCCGGCGTGCCGCGCGAGGTCGTGCTGCACGGGGTGTTGCCGGCGGGCACGCAGGCGCTGGCGAACTGGTGCGAAGAGGTCAGCAGCGGCGACACGCTTGCGGCCAGCCTTGCCGCCGTCAACTACGCTGTCGAAGGCGCGACCGGCGAGTGGTCGCGCATCCTGTACGAAAGCGAAAGTTTCGCGGCCCAGTATCCGGAACGCACCCGCCGCGGCAGTCTGCGTTGGCTGCAATTGCACGCTGCCTACGATGACGAGCATCCGTGGGAGGCGCTGGAACTCGTTTGCGCCCTGCTGGGCACGTCGCCGAGCGCGGCGGAGGTTGCCCACATCGCGGAGTGCATCAAGCGCACCTATGTCGCGATGCGAATCCTCGGCGATCGCTCGGTGCAACCGGGTGTTGCTTTCGAAACCGCGGAAGCCTACGAGTCCGCTGCGGCCTGACCGGCCGCAGTTGGTATGGAAAATGCTTGGACTGGAGATGCCCATGCGAACGTGACGGTCCTCGTTGCCCATGCACCGCGGCTCCATCCAGCCCTTGCGGACCCCCTTGGCCAGGCGCCTGCTGCCGCTCGCCTACGCATTGGTCGTGGTGGTGGCGCTCATCCTGGGGCTGACGTGGATCACGGTGCAGGCCCAGACTGCCCTCGCCGGTTTCCTCAACGGCGAGAGCATCTGGTCCAAGGCCCAGAAGCAGGCGGTGATCGACTTGCTCCACTACGCCGCGACGGGGGACGCCGCGGATTACACCGATTTTGAAAAGAACTACGCCGTCCTGAAGTCGTTGCGCACGGCGCGCGACATGGTGTTGTCGGGGCATTTCGATTACCAGTCCGTCGAAGACGAGATGCGCCGCGCGAACGCCATGACGGTCGCGATCCCCAACGCGATCTTCATGCTGGATCATTTTGCGGACGCGCCTTACATGGGCGATGCGCTGCGGCAATGGCGCTCCACGGACGATGCGATCGCGGAGCTGAGCACGATTGCCGACGGACTTCGCCGTGCCTACGCCAGGGGAACCCTCACGCCGGCCGAGGCTGCCCGCCAACGCGGGCGCATCACGGCGCTCAACGCGTTCATAGCGCCGCGCGCCAACCAATTCTCGCTCGACATTGCCGCCGGCGCGGTATGGAGCGGCAGGGTGCTGTTCATCGGCACCATGTTCTCCGCGGGCATCGCGATCGTCCTCTGGCTGTGGATGGCGCGCCGCGTGCTGGCCGGCGTCCGCGGCAGCGAGGAACGCTACCGCCTGCTGTTCGACAGCGCGGCCGACGCGATCGTGATGGTCGACGAGGAGAGCGGCAGCATCCTTGCCGCCAACCGCATGGCCGCGGCATGGACGGGACGCGATCCCGAAGCCTTGCTGGGCGTCCGCTACGAGGATCTGTTCGTGCGCGGAAACGCGCATGAGGATTCGAAAGGCCCGGTGGAATTGCGCGGGCCCGGCGACACGACCCGGCCGGTCGAAACGCAAAGCAGCACGGCGCTGTGGGGCAACCGGGTGGTGCGCCAAGCCATCATCCGCGACATTTCCGAGCGCGTGGCGAGCGATCGCGAGCGGCGCATCGCCGCCGAGGCCCTGGCCAGCATCGCGGAGGGCATCATGATCGCCGATCCGCAGCGCCGCCTGCTCTCGGTGAATGCCGCCGTTCCCCAGATCACGGGGTTCGATCTGGACAGCCTCGCCGACATGCGCCTGGACGACACGCGCAGCATGCCGGACGGCACTCCGCTGCCGGAGTCGGTCTGGAAGGAAGTCGCCGCGGCCCGCTACTGGTCCAGCGAAGTGCTGAGCCGTCGCAAGGACGGCAGCACCTATCCGGAACAACTCAGCATCAGCGCCATCCGCGATTCCGAGAATCGCGTGCAGCACTATGTCGCGGTGTTCAGCGACATCTCGGTGGCCAAGGCCGATCGCCGCCGTCTTGAATACCTCGCGACCCACGATCCGCTCACGGGACTGGTCAACCGCGCCGAGTTCCAGCGCCTCTGCGGAGCCGCGATCGCACGCGCCGCGCGCGAGCGCGGCAGCGTGGTGGTGATGTTCATCGACCTCGATGCCTTCAAGTTCGTCAACGACAGCTACAGCCACGCGGTCGGCGACAGCCTGCTGAAGCAGGTCGCCGAACGCATCCGGCAACAGTTGGGCGAGCACGACGTGATCGGGCGCATCGGCGGCGACGAGTTCACGGTGCTGCTGTCCGGGCAGATGCTGCGCGAAGACGCCGCGGGACCGGCGTCGCGCCTGCTGGCCGCGTTGTCGGAGCCGTTCCAGGTCGAGGGTTACGAGGTCGCGCTCAGCGCCAGCATCGGCATCGCCGGCTCCCCGCTGGATGGCGACGACGCGCTCACGCTGATGGCCAATGCCGACGCCGCGATGTACGCGGCCAAGCAGGAAGAACGCAACGCCTGGCGCTTCTACGCGCCGATGATGCAGGCGGATACGCGCCAGCGGATGCTGATGGCGACGGAATTGCGCCAGGCGCTCGCCAACGACGAGTTCACGCTCGTCTACCAGCCCAGCGTCGAACTGCGCACCGGCCGCATCGTCGCGGTCGAGGCGCTGCTGCGCTGGCAGCACCCCGAGCGCGGCGAAGTGCTGCCCGGCGAATTCATCCCTGTTGCCGAAAGCATCGGCCTGATCCATCGCATCGACGAATGGGTGATGCACGCGGTGTGCGCGCAGATTCGTGCCTGGGACGCGACGCACGTGCCGGGCATCCGGGTGGCGCTCAACGTGTCTGCGCGCTGGCTGAGCCACCCCGGTTTCGTCGAGAGCGTGCGCCGCGCCTTGCACGTGAACGGAGTCGAGCCCGGCCGCATTGCGCTGGAAATCACCGAAGGCGCGATGTTGCGCCTGGGCGAAGGCACCGAGCGCACCATGTGCGCGCTGCACTCGCTGGGCATCGGCGTCGCCATCGACGACTTCGGTACCGGCTACGCGTCGATGGCCTATCTCAAGCTGCCGGCAGTCACCTATCTCAAGATCGACCGTTCCTTCATCACCGGGCTTCCGGACAACGCCAACGACGCGGCGATCACCGGCGCGATGCTGGCGATGGCGGGCAGCCTCGGGCTCATCACCATCGCCGAGGGTCTCGAAAACGAAGCGCAGCACGAATTCCTGCTGCGCGCAGGTTGCGCGGAAGGGCAGGGTTACCTGTATTCGTATCCGCTGCCGCCGGCGGCGCTGGAACGCATGCTCAAGCCGAAGGCCGCGGGCGGCGCGAAACTGAAACTGGTGCCGCCCGTGCGCAGTTGAGCGGGCGCGCCGCCTGCAATCACCCCGCGGCGATACCATTGCAGGTCGAACCTGCGATGCCTGCGTTCCTCCCAGGATGAAAAGCACGATCCCCGGCTCGACGCCGGCGAGCCACGACACCACCGCGCTGAACCGCGCGCGCCAGGATTTCACGGGCGTCGAGAGCGTGTGGCTGTTCGGCTACGGCTCGCTGATCCACAAGGTGGATTTTCCGTATCTCGAACGCCGGTCGGCGACGATCCACGGCTGGTCGCGGCGTTTCTGGCAGGGCTCGCACGATCATCGCGGCACGCACGAACACCCCGGCCGCGTCGTGACCCTGGTGCCGGAGGAAGGCGCATCGTGCGCGGGCGTCGCGTACCGCGTCGCGCCCGCGACCTTCGCGCAGCTCGACCATCGCGAGAAGAATGGCTACCTGCGTTTCGCGATGTCGCTGGATTTCGGCGACGGCCAATCCGCGGACGGGATCGTGTACATCGCGATGGCCGGCAACGCAGCATGGCTGGGCCCGGCGGACGACGCGGCGATCGCGCGCCATGTCGCGGCATCGGCCGGCCCCAGCGGGGCCAACGACGAATACGTGTTCAAGCTGGCGCAGGCGTTGCGCGAACTGGGCGCGGAAGATGCGCATGTCCTTGCCATCGAAGCCGAACTGCGAAAGCTGAAGGCGGCCGATTGACGCTCGCGCCGTTCAGGCGTTCGCGCGCAATCGCAAGCCGCGCGGGGTCAGCACGCGCTCGATCAGCTCGAACACGCCCTGCATCACCAGCGCCAGCAACGCAGCGGGAACCGCGCCCTGCATGATCAGCGGTATGCTGTCCAGGCGGATCCCGGTGAGGATCGGCTGGCCGTAACCGCCGGCGCCGATCAACGCGCCCAACGTCGCGGTGCCAACGTTGATCACCGCGGCGATCTTCACGCCGGCGAGGATCGAGCGCAGCGCCAGCGGCAGTTCGATCCGCCACAACCGCACGTGCGCAGGCAACCCCAGTGCCGCCGCGGATTCCAGCAGCGAGGGCGCGATCCCCGTCAGGCCGGCATGGGTGTTGCGCACGATCGGCAGCAGGCTGTACAGGAACAGCGCCGCGATCGCGGGTTTCGCGCCGATGCCGAACAGCGGGATCATGAACACGAACAACGCCAGCGACGGCACGGTCTGCAGGATGCCGGTGAGGCCCAGCACGATTTGCCCGAGCCGTCGCCAGCGCGCGGCGAACACGCCCAGCGGCACCGCGATCACGATCGCCAGCGACAACGAAATTCCGACCAGCGCGAGATGCTGCAGGGTGTAGCGCGCGAGTTGCGGCCAGAACGCGCCGCCTCCGGAGTCCGCCTGCACGCCGAGGAAATCCGCCGCCACGCGCGTCTCGCTTTCGCCGTCGATCTTGACGGCCTTGTTCATCGCGCGCATCTGCGCGGCGTCGATGCTGCCGGCGAGCCCGTTCAACGCCGCCACGAACTGCGGCGCGCGCTGGTCGAGATCGAGCCGGTAAAGGTACACCGCGTCATAGCGCGGGAAGTAATGCAGCGTGTCCTGCAGCACGCGCAGGTGGTCGTACGCGATTTCGGCATCGGTGGTGTACAGGTCGGTGACATCGATCGCGCCCGATGCCAGCGCGCGGTAGGCCAGGTCGTGATCCATCCCGCGCGCATCCATCGGCAAGTGGTAAGCCGCCTTCAGCCCCGGCCAGCCGTCGGCGCGGTTCATGAACTCGTTGGAGAACGCGAGTGTCAGCCCGGGATGGTCGGCGAGGTCGGCGATGCTGCGTATGTGCAGCTTCGCCGCCTCGACTTCGCGCATGCCCAGCGCGTAGGTGTTGTTGAAGCCCAGCGGATCGGTGATGCCGATGCCGAGTTTCGCGAGTCGCGCGCGCAGCAGCGCGATGCCGGCGTTGGGCGGCACGTCGTGCAGCAGTTCGTGGCTGATCGTGCCGGTGTATTCGGGATAAACGTCGATGTCGCCATGCGTGAGTGCGCGCCACAGGATGCGCGTGCCGCCGAGGCCGCGGCGGTGCCCGGCGTGCACGCCGTGTTCGCGCGCGGCGAGCCGCGCGATCTCGCCCAGCACCACCGATTCGGTGAAGTTCTTGGAGCCGATCACCACTACTGGCGTGCTGGAAGTCGGCGTCTGCGCGAACACCGCCAGCGGCCACAGCAGCATGAGGGCGAGCCAGCCCTTCACGTCGCCGCGTCCGGCAGGTTGCGGTGCGCCGCGAGGAATTCGCGCACGAAGTCGCTCGCAGGCGCGCGCCGGAAGTCATCGAGGCTGCCGTCCTGCACCACCCGTCCGCGCCGCATCAGGACCAGGCGCCGGCCGAAGAACGCGGCCTCCGCGAGGTCGTGGGTCACCATGATCACGGTCTTGCCGAGGCGCCGGAAGATCTCGCGCAGTTCGTCCTGCAGTCCGTGCCGCACCAGCGGATCGAGCGCGCCCAGCGGCTCGTCCAGCAGCAGCGTCGGCGGGTCCAGCATCAGCGCGCGCATCAAGGCCACGCGCTGGCGCTGCCCGCCCGACAACTCCGCCGGGAAACGATCGAACAGGTCCTTGTGCAGGTGGGCCAGCTCGGCCAGCTCCGCCGCGCGTTCGCGGACGTGCGCGGGCTTCCAGCCGAGGTGGCGCGGCAGCAGCGCCAGATTGCCGAGCACCGTCAGGTGCGGGAACAGGCCGCCGTCCTGGATCACGTAACCGACCCGCCGGCGCAGCTCAGGCAGCGTCGCGCGCTGCAGGGGCTCGCCGTCGTGCAGGATCGTGCCCGCGTCCGGCCATTCCAGGCCGATCAACAGGCGCAGCAGGGTGGATTTCCCGGAACCGCTGGTGCCGATCAGGAGCGTGGTTTCGCCGCGCGCGAAGTCGAGGCTGACGCCATCGACCGCGCGCGTCTCGCCGAACGCGCGGGTCGCGTCGATGAGTGAAAAAGCCGGATCGAGGAATGCCGGATCGGCTCCGGACGGGACGGGCATCGTCGGTGCGCTTGCGTGGCGGCGCTTCCGTCTCACCGTATTGCATGGACGCGTGGATTGCAAACGTGAAGGTCTTGCGTGCCCGAGGACAGCGCGCCAGCGACAGCAGGCGTCGCTCACACCGGAGGGTTTCTTTGCCAACGGTTTCCCCGCGGGTTTAGGATGGCGAAGTTCGCCGAGCGTCTGGGGGTGCCATGAAAACGTTGCGTGTCGCGCGCCCGTTCCATCATGTTGCAGCGATCCTGGCCGCAGCGCTGCTGATTGTTTCCGCGTCGGCGTTCACGGCGCCGCCACCCCAGTATCCCGATTATCCGAGCGAGACTCCGGCGCATTTCCAGCCGGCGACCGCGAGCCACGACTACATCCGGCGCGACGTCGACATCCCGATGCGCGACGGCGTGAAACTGCACACGGTGATCCTGATCCCGAAAGGCGTGACGCACGCTGGAATCCTGCTGACGCGCACACCATACAGCGCGGACGACCAGGCCGGTCACATGCAGTACGGCCAGCGCAGCGGTCATCTGGAAGTCGCGCTGCAGGGTTACGACAGCGCCGCCGACGTCATCGTGGAAGACAAGTACATCCGCGTGATCCAGGACGTGCGCGGCAAGTACGGTTCGGGCGGCGATTACGTGATGAACCGTCCGCTGCACGGCCCGCTGAACCCCACGCCGGTGGACGATTCCACCGACTGCTACGACACCATCGATTGGCTGGTGAAGCACGTCCCGGAAAGCAACGGCAGGGTCGGGATCATCGGGATTTCCTACGACGGCTTCGAACCGCTGATGGCGCTGGTCAACCCGCATCCGGCGCTCAAGGTCTCGGTGCCGATGAATCCGATGGTGGACGGCTGGATGGGCGATGACTGGTTCCACCACGGCGCGTTCCGCCAGCAGAACATCCCGTACATCTACGAGCAGGAAGCCACGCGCGGCAATGCCGTCAAGTGGTGGTCGAACTATTACGACGATTACGACCTGTACACGCACTACGGTTCGGCCGGCGCGCTCGGCAAGGCCTACGGCATGGACCAGATCGGATTCTGGCGCAAGCTCGTCGCGCACCCGGCCTACGATGCGTTCTGGCAGGAACAGGCGATGGACAGGATCCTTGCCCGACAACCGCTCAAGGTGCCGGTGATGCTGGTCGACAGCCTGTGGGACCAGGAAGACATCTACGGCGCGATGGCGGTGTATCGCGCGATCGAGCCGAAGGACAGGAACCACGACATGGTGTACCTGGTGATGGGGCCCTGGCACCACGGTCAGGAAATCGACGATGCCAGTTCATTGGGGCCCATCAAGTTCGGCAGCGACACGGGCCAATATTTTCGGGAGCACATCCTGCGCCCGTTCCTTGCGCATTACCTGAAGGACGGCGCGCCCAAGGACGACGTCGCGCCGGTCACCGCGTTCGTGACGGGCGCCAACCACTGGGAACGATTGGACAAGTGGCCGGCCGGTTGCGCCAGCGGTTGCAGCATCACCCGGAAACCGCTGTATCTGGAGGCGGATCACGGGCTTGGCTTCGAGCCGCCGCAGGCAGGCGGTGACGGTTACGACCAGTACGTTTCCGATCCGGCCAAGCCGGTGCCGTTCCGCGCCCGCCCGATCCAGCCGGTCGGCTACGTCGCGCCGCAGACCTGGTCGGAATGGCTGGTGGACGACCAGCGCGAGGCGTCCGGCCGCCCGGACGTGCTGGTTTACGAGACGCCGGTGTTGACGCAACCGCTCAGGATCAGCGGCAGGCCGCAGGTGCACCTCGTCGCGTCCACCAGCGGCACCGACAGCGACTGGGTGGTCAAGCTGATCGACGTGTACCCGGACCAGGTCGCCGCCGAGCCGGAACTGGGCGGCTACCAGTTGATGGTTTCCGCCGACATCCTGCGCGGGCGCTATCGCCAGAGCTTCAGCAAGCCCGAATCGATCAAGCCCGATACGCCGCTGTTGTACGAGTGGGATCTCCCGACGGCCAACCACGTGTTCCTGCCGGGCCACCGCATCATGGTGCAGATCCAGTCGAGCTGGTTTCCGCTTTACGACCGCAATCCGCAGACGTTCGTGCCGAACATCTTCTTTGCGAAACCGTCGGATTACGTGAAGGCCGTCCAGAAGATTTACCGCACACCGCAGGACGAAAGTTACGTCGAACTGCCGGTTGCGTCCTCGCCGAACGGGGATTGAGCGCAATGTGGCGAGCGCTTCATCACCCAGGCAGGGAATCGCCGATTTTGATCGTCATTCCGGGGCCGCCGCAGCTTTTCGCGGCGGAACCCGGAATCCGGTGCCTTTGTACGGCCGTGGGCTGCAAAGCCGCTGGATTCCCGCCTGCGCGGGAATGACGGGAATGTGGATTGATCAGCAAACGCCTAATGCCGCGTGCGCTTGCCGCTCGCGGGATTCATCTCGACGCTGAGGCTGAAGGTGCGCTGCTCGCCGGGCTGCATCGCGCCCACGCCGACCAGCCGGCGGGCGATTTCCTCGCCGCGCTCGTTGCGGATGGTCAGCACCATCGAGTATTCCCACGCGCCGCTGTCGGCGGGATTGCGGAAGCTGCCTTCCACGCGCAGCGGCGTCAGCGCCGCCGGCGCGGCGAGTTCACCGACCGGCCCGCCGAAACGCAGCTTGTGGTTGCACGCGGGACAAACTTCGGCGCTTTCCAGGATGGTCTCGCGGCAGTGCGGGCAGGCGCGTGTCGCACCCGCCGCACCCGCACGCGTGGCGGTCATTGTTTCTGGCCGTTGCCGTTGTTCTTGTGGATGTCGGTGACGCCGCCCTTGCCGTCTTCCCAGCCGAACTCGGCGTGGCCGCGCATCTTCGAACCCTTGGCGACGCTGAAGGTGGCGGATTTCACGTCGCCGGTCAGTGCGCCGGATTGCAGCAGTTCGACGTGCGCCGCGCTCTCGATGTTGCCGGTGAGATCGCCGGCGATCGTGACGCGCTCCGCGCGCACGCTGCCGTTGACCTTGGCGCCGTGTTCGATGGTGAGGTCGCCGTGCACGTTGATGTCGCCCTTGAAGCGTCCCGCGATGCGCACGTGTCCCGCGCCCTCGATCTTGCCTTCGATGACCAGGTCGGGCGCGATGTGCGATTCCGAACCGGACTTGGCGTGCGCCGGCGCGGGCTCGGCGTTGAAGGCCGGCGCCTTCGCGACGGGCGCGGGTTGTTCGACCGGATCGGGAACATCGAAGCGCGCCACGTCGGACGGATTCGGCAGCGGCGACGACGAGGATTTCACGGGTTCTTTCCACAGGGCCATGGCAGCGCTCCGGTTGGGGTCAGGGGAGGGTCGAGCGTACCGCCAAATCGGCCGGATGGGAACACAAAAATGAACGAAAAGTCCAGCCCGCACGCGGAATTGTGGATTGCTTCTCTGGTGGTACCTCAACCCGTCTGATAGAGCGGCTGCGCGCATCGCACTTCGCGCCGTCTTTTCCCTCTCCCCTGGGAGAGGGTCGGGGTGAGGGCTCCTTTCGACCGGGAGAGAGGTTGGGGGTCAGGGCAGCTGTTCGCAGACGATCGGTTCCGGCATGTCGTATCCTCGCTGTTCACCAGGGGACCGCCGATGCCGTTGAGCTGGAACGGAATCAAGAACCGTGCGCCTCGCTTTTCGAAGGTTGCGGCGGTCCGGTATGAAGTGGAGGAAACATGCTGATCAAACAGGCCGATGACCATACGGAAGAACTCGCGCAGCTTGAACGTGCTGCCGGCAGCTTGAAGGGCGAGGCGGCAAAGCGCGCCGAAGGAGAGCTGAGGCTGCGCAAGGCGGGCATACAAGGCGAAGCCGACTCGGCGTACCAGATCGACTTTCATTTCGGCCAATCGCCGAATCGCGCCGTCATCCACGACCTGCGGCTTGAACACAACGGCCGGGTTGCGCAAATCGATCACCTGATCATCAATCGCAGGCTGGATTGCTAGGTGAATTCAATTCCGAAGTGCAACACCTGACCCAACGAAGCGGCGCAGGTGCGGTAGCCTGCGCTCCTTCACCGGCAAGTGGAGTTGCACATGAGCTACGCGCACCTGAGCCAAGAGGAACGTTACCAGATTCGGTGGTTGCGGAACGGCGGCTGGACGCTGGAGGACATCGGGCTTGAACTGCGACGATCGCCCAGCACGATCAGCCGCGAGCTGCGGCGCAATGCCACCCCGAAGGGCGCGTACGATCACCGCGACGCACAACGCCAGGCGGTGCAGCGCAGGCACGCCGCAAGTGCGCTGCCTCGCATTGGTGTGGAAGACTGGGCGAAGGTGGAAGCCCGCTTGCGTGAAGACTGGAGCCCTGAGCAGATTGCCGGCACGGGCGACGTGGCCATCAGCATCGAACGCATCTACCAGCACATCGCTGCGGATCGTCAACGCGGCGGCACGCTGTGGCAGCACCTGCGCCGGCGCAAGCGACGGCGACGTCACCGCTGCGGTACCCCGCGGGAGCGCCAGCGCTTTGGCGGCCGGCGGATTCACGAACGTCCCGCCATCGTCGAGCGACGCGGCCGCGTCGGCGACTTCGAGGGCGACACCCTCGTCGGCAAGGGTCCGGCCCGTATCGTTACCCTGGTGGACCGCAAAAGCGGCTGGGTGCGCTTGCGCAAGGTGTCCGACGGCACCGCCACCGCCGTGGCCGAGGCGGTCCTGAGCGTCCTGCATCCCGTGCGCGCCTGCGTGCATACCCTCACCTGGGACAACGGCAGCGAATTCGCCGAGCACCGGCTCATGGATGTCGGACTCGGGGCCGACAGCTACTTCGCGACGCCGTACGCATCGTGGCAACGCGGCTGCAACGAAAACCTCAACGGTCTGGTTCGCCAGTACATCCCGAAGGGCTGTGACATCAGCCTGTTCACGGACGACGCGATCCAGCAGATCGAAGACAAACTCAACCGACGTCCCAGAAAAAGACTCGGCTACCGAACCCCAGAGCAAGTGTTCGAGCTATCCTTCAAACGCGTTGCACTTCGTAGTTGAACTCACCCTTCAACATTAAAGCATTCGCCAAACTTTGAACGACCAAGAGTTCGTACGTTTGATAAATATTCGAGTTCCTCTGAAGTCAAACGATCGGTCGTTGCCAGGACATATTCTAGGGTGTCTTTAGGCCCACGATTCTCAAGAAAGTTTCGCAGTCGGGATACCAATTGATCGCTCAGACCGGAAAGGCGCTCGCGCTTGCCCTCAAGCGTTGCGAAGACTTTTTGTGCTTCGATGCCTATCGTGTCCGCGCCGCCAAAGGAGGTCCCGTACTTACTTTGGATCAGCAGCCAAGTGTCGCCTTCGAGGCCTTCGTTCGGATCGGCTGCGACAAACACAGCTGCGTCTATGCCGCCATCGCCGGCCCCGTCGCACAGAGTAATGTCGGCAGTTGCCCAGTCTATTTCCTGCCAGTCGCGCAGAATTTTTTCGGCGAACCTATGCCCCAAGACCACAGTGGATGGGTCGCCTACGCGAACTTCTTCGAGCCACTGGCTCTTAAACTCTTCGAATGTGACCACTGACGGTTCCCCTTGATTATTTGGAATGACGACAACGTGAGTTGAGGTTAGTGTACTGCGGAGCTTGTGCTACGTCCGCTTCGGGTCGAAGGCAGCCTCCGATACCGCCGGCTGGCGGAGGGTTGGCGCGGAGGTTCACGCGGCTCAGCCGCGGCCCTGTTCCGCGGCCGTTGACTCGCGTGTTGCGCGTGGTTCCTTCATCGCCGTGCCATGCACCACGAACCAGATGTTCTCGGCGATGTTGGTGGCGTGGTCGCCGATGCGCTCGATGTTCTTGGCGATGAACAGCAGGTGCGAGCAGGCGGTGATGCTGCGCGGGTCTTCCATCATGTGGGTCAGGAGTTCGCGGAACAGGCCGGTGTAGAGGGTGTCGAGCTGGCTGTCGCGTTCCCACACCACGCGCGCGGCGGCATCGTCGCGGCGGCGGTAGGCGTCCAGCACGTCGCGCACCATTGCGCCGGCCACTTCCACCAGCGCGGGCAGGCCGGCGACCAGCGGCACCGGCGCCGAGAGGTTCAGGGTGATCGAGCGCTTGGCGATGTTGGCTGCGTAGTCGCCGATGCGTTCGATGTCGGAAGCGATGCGCAGCGCCGCGAGGATTTCCCGCAGGTCACGCGCCATCGGCTGGCGCAGCGCCAGCAGGCGCAGTACATCCTGGCTGATCTGGCGCTCCTGCGAATCCAGCGCGTCGTCGTTGTCCACGATGCGTTGCGCGGCCTTGCTGTCGCGCTTGCCGAGCGCGTCGATGGCGTGGTCGAGCTGGGCTGCAGACAGTTCGCCCATCGCGACGATTTCGCCGGTGAGGCGCGTGAGTTCGGTGTCGAAGCTTTTGACGATGTGGTCGTGGGATGGGGTCGTGTTCATGGTGATTTCATTTGGTGGATGGTGTTTCCTGATCAGCTATGAACCTCAGCAGATCGCATTGTCATTCCGGATCGGGCCGCAGGCCCGAATCCGGAATCGGTTTGGAAAGTTGACGCGCGTAGTGACACCGATTCCGGGTTCCGTTCGCGATGAAACCGCGAACGGCCCCGGAATGACGACATTGAGGGGAGTTCCCGCAATGCGGTGAGATTCGATAGCGCAAACGTGACAACTCACCCGAACCTCCCCGATATGTAATCCTCGGTCTGCTGCTTGCTCGGCTTGGTGAAGATCTTTTCGGTTTCGTCGTATTCGATCAGCTCGCCCAGGTACATGAAGGCGGTGCGGTCGGAGACGCGCGCGGCCTGCTGCATGTTGTGGGTGACGATGACGATGGTGTAGTCGCGCTTCAGTTCCTCGATCAGTTGCTCGATGCGGCCGGTGGCGATGGGATCAAGCGCGGACGTCGGTTCGTCCAGCAGCAGCACCTCGGGTTTCAGCGCGATGCCGCGCGCGATGCAGAGCCGTTGCTGCTGGCCGCCGGAGAGGCTCAACGCACTTCGCTTCAGCTTGTCCTTCACCTCGTCCCACAGCGCGGCGCGGCGCAAGGCCTGTTCCACGCGCACTTCCAGATCCGGCCTCGACAATTTCTCGTGATGGCGGATGCCCCAGGCCACGTTCTCGAAGATGGTCATCGGGAACGGCACCGGTTTCTGGAACACCATGCCGACCTTGCTGCGCAGGCGGTTCAGCGAATAGCGCGCATCGAGGATGTTCTCGCCGTCCAGCAGCACTTCGCCGCTGGCGGTGAGCTTCGGGTAGATCGCATAGATGCGGTTGAACACGCGCAGCAGCGTGGATTTGCCGCAACCGGACGGGCCGATGATGGCCGTCACCTGTTTTTCCGGAATGTCCATGTCGATGTGGCGCAGCGCGTGCACGTCGCCGTAGTGGAAATCGAGTCCGCGCACCGCGAGCTTCGGAAACACGCGTTCGCCGGCGCGATCGGCGACGGCTTGCAGCCACGGCGGCAGCGCGGCAACGGCGGGAGCGAGTTCAGTCATGCGTCACCTTCTTGCGTGAAAACAGCATCCGCGTTGCGAGGCTGAGCGCGAGCACGAACAGCGTGATCAGCAGCGCGCCGGCCCAGGCGATGGCGTGCAGCGCGGGGTTGGGATCGTTGGTGTACTGGTAGATCGCCACCGGCAGGCTGGCCATCTTGTCCAGCGGACTCACGACCATGAAGTTGTTGCCGAACGCGGTGAACAGCAGCGGCGCGGTTTCGCCGGCGAGCCGCGCCAGCGCCAGCAGCACGCCGGTGACGATCCCGGACGTCGCCGCGCGCATCAGCACCTGCACCGTGAGTTTCCATTGCGGGATGCCGAGCGACAGCGCCGCCTCGCGCAGCGTGCCCGGCACCAGTTGCAGCATCTCGTCGGTGGTGCGCACGATCACCGGCAGGCCGATCAGCGCCAGCGCGATGGCGCCGGCCAGGCCCGAGAACGACACCGCGCCGTGCGTCGCGTTCGACATCGGCAGCACCACGACCACGTACACGAACAGGCCCAGCACGATCGACGGCGCCGACAACAGGATGTCGTTGAGGAAACGAATCGTGGCGCCGAGCTGGCTGCGGTTCGCGTATTCGGCCAAGAAGGTGCCGGCCAGGATGCCCACCGGCGCGCAGATCGCAAGCGCGATCAGGTCCATGATCAGGCTGCCCACGATCGCGTTGGCGAGGCCACCCTGGTCGGCGTAGGCGGTGATCCTGGTGAACAGCTTGAAGTCCAGTGCGCCGAGGCCGTGCTTCAGCGTGACCCACAGGATCCACGCGAGGAACATGAGGCCCAGCGCAGTGGCGCAGCCGCTCAGGGTGAGCGCGAGCGCGTTGACGACGCGGCGGCGGGCGTGGAGCGCGACCATCACGCGCCCTCCCGCCGCGACAGCCGGCGCAGCATCAGGCGCGCGATCAGCAGCACCACGAAGGTGACCACGAACAACAGGAAACCCAGCGCGATCAGCGCGGAGCGGTGCGTGCCCACCGCTTCGTTGAATTCGTTGGCGATGCTGGACGAGATCGAGGTGCCCGGCATCAGCAGCGAGCCGGTGATGTCGTAGGAATTGCCCAGCACGAAGGTGACCGCCATCGTCTCGCCCAGCGCGCGGCCGAGGCCGAGGAAGATGCCGCCGATCACCGCCGAGCGGGTGTACGGCAACACGATGTCCCACGCCACTTCCCAGGTCGTCGCGCCGAGCGCGTGCGCCGATTCCTTCAGCCGGGTTGGCACGGTCTGGAACACCTCGCGCATCACCGCGCAGATGAACGGCAGGATCATCACCGCCAGCACGATGCCCGCGGTGAGCAGTCCGAGTCCGATCGGCGGACCCTGGAACAGATGGCCGAGCAGCGGAACGCGGCCCAGCGTTTCGCTGAGCGCCGGTTCGATGCGTGCGATGAACGGCACGAACACGAACAGGCCCCACATGCCGTAGATGATCGACGGGATGCTGGCCAGCAGTTCGATGGCGGTGGCAACGGGACCGCGCAGCCATGCAGGCGCGATCTCGGTGAGGAACAGCGCGATGCCGAAACTCACCGGCACCGCCAGCACCAGCGCGATCAGCGACGTCACCAGCGTGCCGAACACCGGTGCCAGCGCGCCGTAGGTGTCGGTGACCGGATTCCATTCGGTGCTGGTGAGGAAGTGCAGGCCTTGCCCGAACAACACCTCGCGCCCGCCCCACAGGGTCGAGAACGCGGCGCCCAGCAACGCGATCAGCACCAGCAGCGCGCAGGCCTTCAGCAGGGCGCGGAACCATGCGTCGTGGCGCGCGTCGCGGCGGGTGCGGCGGTCGGTTGTGCTGGCTTCGAGGGTGGTGGGTATGGATGACATGAGTCGTTCGGCAAGACCGCGTATCAGCTCTTGATCGTCATTCCGGGGCCCTCGCCGGCTTCATCGGCGAGGGAACCCGGAATCGGTATCGATGCAATGGAAGTGACTTACACAGAAGTCAGAAAGATTGGCAACACTTGAACGTCGTCATTCCCGCGAAGGCGGGAATCCAGTGCCTTGGCCGTTCATGGCAGAAAGTCGCTGGATCCCCGCCTCCGCGGGGATGACGAGCATGGGGGAGCCATCCAGGTTTGGAGCCATCCGCGACTTCACGTGTTCCCTTGTTTTCTGACTACTGAGTAAACCGATTCCGGATTCGGGCCTTCGGCCCGCTCCGGAATGACGAGCTGTTGTGGTGTGCGGGAAGATCGGCTCACTGCTTGAACTCCGCCTTCCAATACCCCTCGATCTGCTTCACCAGCGAATCGGGCAGCGGCACGTAGTCCAGTGCGGCGGCTTGCTGCTGGCCGTGGACGTAGGCCCACTTGAAGAAGTCCAGCGCCACCTTCGAATTCGCGGCGTTCTTCGGCTGCCTGGACATGATCACCCACGAGGTCGCGGTGATCGGCCAGGCCTTGGCGCCGGGCGCGTTGGTCATCAGCAGGTCGAAGTTCTTCGCGTGCGGCCAGTCGGCGGTCGCGGCGGCGGCCTGGAAGCTGGCCGCGTCGGGTTGCACTACTTGGCCCGCGGCATTCTGCATGCGCGCGTAGCCGAGGTGGTTCTGCAGCGCGTAGGCGTATTCCACATAGCCGATCGAATTCGGAATCTGCTTGACATACGCCGACACGCCTTCGTTGCCCTTGCCGCCGATCCCGGCCGGCCAGTTCACCGCGGTGCCTTCGCCGACCTTGGCCTTCCACTCCGGATTCACCTTGGACAGGTAATCGGTGAAGTTGAAAGTGGTGCCGGAACCGTCCGAGCGGTGCACCACGGTGATCTTCGTGCTGGGCAGTGCGATACCCGGATTCAGCGCGGCGATCGCGGGGTCGGACCAGTTGGTGATCCGGCCGAGGAATATTTTCGCCAGCACCGGACCATCCAGCACCAGCTTGCCGGGCGCGATGCCGGCGACGTTGTACGCCGGTACGATGCCGCCGATCACGTCGGGGAACTGGCCGAGGCCGAATTTGCTGAGCGTGGCTTCATCCAGCGGCATGTCGCTGGCGCCGAAATCCACGGTGCCGGCCTTGATCTGTGCGATGCCGCCGCCCGAACCGATGGATTGATAATTGACATGGTTGCCGGTCTTCTCGGCGTAGCTGGCCGACCACTTCGAGATCACGGGATACACGAAGCTGGAACCGGCACCGGTGATGTCGGTGGCGTGCGCCGCGCCGATGCCGAGCGCGAGCGAGGTGGCGAGGGCGAGCAGGCGAAGCTTGTTGCGATTCATGATGGTCACGCAGAACTCCTTGTGCGTCGTGGTCGATGCCGCACATTGCAACGCCCGCGTGTTGCCGTTCGATGAGAGGAATGTTGCAGTTCGATGACAGGGCGATCCGCGCCGTGCTGTCACCAAACCGTCATGTGATTGCCAATCGCCGGTAACCACCTGCCCGCATCTTCGCCGCGTTGCTTCCATCCCAACCAAGGAGAAATGTGTGCGTATCAAGATGCTCGCGGCGACGATCGCCGCCGGACTGACCCTCGCCAGCCTCGGCGCGCAGGCGCAAACCGCCAGCGACGCGCAGGAGCTGGCGCAGCTGCGCGCGCAACTGGCGACCCTGCAAACCAAGGTCAGCGAACTCGAACAGAAGCAGCAGGCGCAGGCACCGGCGCCGGTGGCTTCCAGCCCGCTCGCGGCCTGGGCGGAGAACACCAAAATCGGCGGCACCATGTTTGTCGATCTGACCAACATCGATCAGACCAGTAACGGCAAGAAAACCGATGCCTCGGGCACCGGATTCGACGTCAAGCGTTTCTATCTTTCCATCGACCACAAGTTCGACGACGTGTGGTCGGCCAACCTCACCACCGATTTCAGCTACGTCGCCAACGACGGCCAAACCCAGTTGTTCGTGAAGAAGGCCTATGTGCAGGGCGCGTTCTCGAAACTCGCCACGCTGCGCGTGGGTTCCGCCAACCTGCCGTGGATCCCGTTCGTCGAGGACTGGTACGGCTACCGCTATGTCGAGAACACCGTGACCGACCGCCTGAAGTACGGCACCTCCGCCGACTGGGGCGCGCACCTGTTGGGCGACAACGGCGTGTTCAACTACCAGGTGTCGGCGGTGAACGGCGGCGGCTACAAGAATCCGTCGCGTTCGAACCACGTCGATTTCGAGGGCCGTGTCGGCCTGCAGCCGGTCAAGGGCCTGATGTTCGCGGTCGGCGGCTACGACGGCGACCTCGGCAAGGACACGCAAACCACGCCGGCGCTGCACAGCGCGCGCCGTTACGACGCGATGGCCGCGTGGAATCGTGACGGCCTGCGGCTGGGCGCGGAATGGTTCCGTGCGGACAACTGGAAGAACGTCACCACGCCGCGCGCGGATTCGGCGGACGGCTGGTCGCTGTGGGGCAGCTACGACTTCGCGCGCGCCTCGGTGTTCGCGCGCTACGACCGCGTCAACCCCAGCAAGGACCTCGATCCGTCGCTGAAAGATACCTACTGGAACGCCGGCGTCGCGTTTCCCGTCACCAAGGGCGTGAAGGTTGCCATCGCTTACAAGGACGAACGCCTGCGCAACGCCACCAACATCGACGTGAAGACCCGCGAGATCGGCGCCTGGGGTGAGGTGAAATGGTGACAGGAGGTCACCACCCCGTGCAGGCCATGGATGGCCGGTGGCACGGGGTCCAGATGCAAACATGTCACCACCCCGTGCAGGTTATGTGTGCCCCGAACGATCCGGTTTTCCTCGTCATTCCCGCGAAAGCGGACTGCGTTGGCAGGACTGCCAACGCGAACGCCGTGGGCGGGCCGTGGCCGAGTGCCATGGATGGCACGAGTCTATCCAGCGGCTTTGCGTTTCAAGGGTATGAAGGCACTGGATCCCCGCCTGCGCGGGGATGACGGCGGTTGATTGGGCCACCTTGGATACGCGGTCGGATAAAGTGGGAATCTGGTTTGGCCAGCCCATGATCACTCCGATGAACGAATCGCTGGTTCCCACCGACGATGCCTTGCACGCGCTGGCCGTGAGCGTCGGCGGGGCGCTGCGCGACCGCGGCGAAATGCTGGCGACGGCGGAATCCTGCACCGGCGGCTGGATCGCCAAGCTGTGCACGGACATTCCCGGCAGCTCGGATTGGTTCGAAGGCGGCGCGGTGACCTACGGCAACGGACTCAAGCAGGCGCTGCTGGGTGTCACCACGGTCACGCTGGAACGCCACGGCGCGGTCAGCCGCGAGTGCGCCCTGGAAATGGTGGCGGGTGCGCTGGCGCGTCTCGACGCCACTGTCGCGGTGGCGGTTACCGGCATCGCGGGCCCCACTGGCGGTACGCCCGACAAGCCGGTCGGCACGGTGTGGATCGCGTGGCAACGGCGCGGTGGCTCCGCGCGGGTCGAGGTCTTTCATTTCGATGGCGACCGCGACGCGGTGCGCAGGCAAACGGTGGCGCGCGCCTTGGAAGGCGTTCAGGAAATCCTTACCGCATGATGCGGCGCGCGCCGCTACCCCGGCCGGAGGGGTGTGGAATAATGGCCGCGTCATTGCGACGCGATCGTCTCAACCCGTGAGAAGCACCGCCGCGATACTTCACGCCAGCACCAACATTCGAGGATTCCACGATGGACGACAACAAGCGCCGCGCACTGGCTTCCGCACTGGGCCAGATCGAAAAACAGTTCGGCAAGGGCGCGGTGATGCGCATGGGCGATCGCACGGCCGAAGCCATCGACGTGGTGTCGACGGGGTCGCTGGGGCTCGACGTCGCGCTGGGCGTCGGCGGCTTGCCGCGCGGCCGCGTGGTGGAAATCTACGGGCCGGAATCCTCGGGCAAGACCACGCTCACGCTGCAGGTGATCGCGAACTGCCAGAAGAATGGCGGCACCGCGGCATTCATCGATGCGGAACACGCGCTCGATCCGACCTACGCGGCCAAGCTGGGCGTCAACGTGGACGACATGCTGGTGTCGCAGCCCGACACCGGCGAGCAGGCGCTGGAAATCGCCGACATGCTGGTGCGTTCCAACGCGGTGGACGTGGTGGTGGTCGATTCGGTGGCGGCACTGACGCCCAAGGCGGAAATCGAAGGCGAGATGGGCGATTCGCATGTCGGCCTGCACGCGCGCCTGATGAGCCAGGCGCTGCGCAAGCTCACCGCCAACATCAAGCGTTCCAACACGCTGGTGATCTTCATCAACCAGATCCGCATGAAGATCGGCGTGATGTTCGGCAACCCCGAGACCACCACCGGCGGCAACGCGCTGAAGTTCTACGCCTCGGTGCGCCTGGATATCCGCCGCATCGGCGCGGTCAAGAAGGGCGAGGAAGTGATCGGCTCGCAGACCCGCGTGAAAGTCGTCAAGAACAAGGTCGCGCCGCCGTTCCGGCAGGCCGAGTTCGAGATCCTGTACGGCGAGGGCACCTCGTACGAGGGCGAATTGATTGAACTCGGCGTGCTCAACAACCTGGTCGAGAAATCCGGTGCCTGGTACAGCTACGGCGGCGAGCGGATCGGGCAGGGCAAGGAAAACGCCCGCGAGTATTTCAAGAGCAACCCGGCCGCCGCGAAGCAACTCGACGAAGCCCTGCGCGCGAAGCTGCTGGATGCGGCGCGCAAGGGTGGCGGCGTCGCGGCGACGGAAGACGCCGAGGAAGTCGAAGCCTGAGCGCGTGTAGGAGCGAGCGTGCTCGCGACCATGGAGTCGTTCGCCAGGGAAGGCGAACGATGCCGCTTGGGTCGCGCTCACGAGCGCTCCTACAATGTCCGGTATGGCGGGGCGTCGCAAATCCGTTAACGATGGTGCCGACCGCAGCGCCTACGACCGCGCGCTCGGCATGTTGGCGCGGCGCGAGTATTCGCAACGCGAACTGCGGGCGCGGCTGGAGCACGCCGGCTGCGACGAAGGCGAATCCAGAGGCGCGATCGAGCGCCTGCGCGACCAGCACTACCAGGACGACGCCCGCTTCGGCGAGATGATCGTGCGCGCACGGGTGGGGCAGGGTTATGGACCCGACCGCATCCGCGCCGAGCTGCGTTCACACGGGCTACCTGATGCCGCGATCCGCGCATTGCTGGATGCTGCGGGCGCCGATTGGACGGCGCTGGCCCGGGCGCAGCTGCGCAAGAAGTACAGTGCGAAACCCGCCGCCGACCACGCCGAACGCGGCAAACGCGCGGCCTTCCTGTTGCGTCGCGGTTTTGCCGCCGTTACGGTTAGAATCGTCACCCATTCCGACGTCGAAACCCCCGACGATTGACGATCTGCCGCGACCCGGTAGTCGGCCGGGGCTGTTTTTCGGCGTGCAAACCATCTGAACTTGCCATCATAACCGCATGAAAACTGCAGAAATTCGCGCGCGCTTCCTCGAATTCTTCAAGGATCGCGGCCACACCATCGTGCCGTCCGCGCCGCTGGTGCCGGCCAACGATCCGACCCTGTTGTTCACCAATTCGGGGATGGTGCAATTCAAGAACGTGTTCCTCGGCAGCGAGAAGCTGCCGTACGTGCGCGCGGCCGACGTGCAACGCTGCCTGCGCGCGGGCGGCAAGCACAACGACCTCGATTCGGTCGGCTACACCGCGCGCCACCACACCTTTTTCGAGATGCTGGGCAACTGGTCATTTGGCGATTACTTCAAGAAGGAAGCGATCGAGTGGGCGTGGGAGCTGCTGACACACACCTTCGGGTTGCCGCCCGAAAAATTGTGGGTCACCGTCTATCACACCGACGACGAGGCCTACGGCATCTGGAAGGACGTGGTCGGCGTGCCGCCCGAACGCATCGTCCGGATCGGCGACAACAAGGGTGCGCCGTTCGCCTCCGACAACTTCTGGCAGATGGCCGACACGGGACCGTGCGGACCGTGCAGCGAAATCTTCTACGACCACGGCCCGGGGATCGCGGGCGGCCCGCCCGGCTCGAAGGACGAGGACGGCGATCGCTACATCGAAATCTGGAACCTGGTGTTCATGCAGTTCGATCGCGCCGAGGATGGCACGCTGTCGCCGCTGCCCGCGCCGTGCGTAGATACCGGCATGGGCCTGGAGCGCCTCGCCGCGGTGCTGCAGGGCGTGCATTCCAACTACGAGATCGACCTGTTCCAGCGGCTGATCGCTTCCGCGCAAAAGTTGACCGGCTGCAAGGATCACGAGAACAAGTCACTGCGCGTGATTGCCGACCACATCCGCGCGTGTTCCTTCCTGATCGTGGATGGCGTGCTGCCATCCAACGAAGGCCGCGGCTACGTGTTGCGCCGGATCATCCGGCGCGCGCTGCGGCACGGCTGGATGCTGGGCGTGCGCGGCGACTTCTTCTGGAAGATGGTGGCGCCGCTGGTCGCGGAAATGGGCGAGGCGTATCCCGAGCTCGCGAAGAAGCAGGCGTTCGTCGAGGAAGCGCTGCGCGCCGAGGAACAGCGCTTCGGCGAAACCCTGGAACACGGCATGAAGGTGTTCGACGAGGTCGCATCGAAGTCGGACAGGATAATCCCTGGCGATGACGCGTTTCGCCTGTACGACACTTACGGTTTTCCGGTCGATCTGACCGCCGACATCGCGCGTGAGCGCGGCATGTCGGTGGACATGGCCGGTTTCGAGCGTGCGATGGAGGCGCAGCGCGAACGCGCGCGTGCGGCCAGCAGGTTCGAGAGCAAGGCGCAGTTGCCGGCGGACGTGGCAAGCCGATTGAAGCCCACGCAATTCCTCGGTTACGAAACGCTTGAAGCCAGGGATTGCAAGGTACTGGCGATCCTTCGCGACGGCCGCGCGGTGGACGTGCTGCAGCCCGGCGAATCCGCTGCGATCATCCTGGATCGCACGCCGTTCTATGCGGAGTCGGGTGGACAGGTGGGCGATACCGGCGCGTTGGAACACGCCGCCGGGCGCTTCATCGTCCACGACACGCAAAAGTTTGGCGGGCAATTCCACGGCCACATTGGCGAGTGGAAGGGCAACACGCCGCTGCGCGTCGGTGACGGCGTGCTTGCACGTGTGGACGGCGCGCGCCGCCAGGCCACGGTACTCAACCATTCGGCGACGCATCTGTTGCACGCGGCGCTACGCGAAACGCTGGGCGAACACGTGACGCAAAAAGGCTCGCTGGTTGCACCGGATCGTTTGCGTTTCGACTTCTCGCATTTCCAGCCGGTGAAAGCGGAGGAACTGCGCCGCATCGAGGATCGCGTCAACGAGCAGATCCGCCGCAACGACGCTGCGGAAGTCCGGCATATGGGTTACGACGATGCGATCGCCACCGGTGCGATGGCGTTGTTCGGCGAAAAGTACGGCGACGAAGTACGCGTGTTGCGGATGGGCGATTTCTCGACCGAACTCTGCGGCGGTACACACGTCTCGCGCACCGGCGACATCGGCCTGTTCAAGATCGTGTCGGAATCGGGCGTCGCGGCCGGCATCCGCCGCATCGAGGCGTTGACTGGCGCGGGCGCGATGGCGCACGTGGCCGCGGAAGAACAGCGGCTCGGTGAGGTCGCGGGTCTGCTGTCAGCCAGCGCGGGCGAGGTCGCCGACAAGCTGCGGCAACTGCTCGACAAGCAGAAGAAACTGGAACGCGAGCTGGATGCGTTGAAAGCCAAGGCCGCCGGCGCCGCGACAGGCGATCTCGCCGAGCACGCCCAGGATCTGGGCGGAATCAAACTGGTGGCCGCGCGCGTGGACGGCATGGACGCGAAGGCGTTGCGCGATGCGGTCGACACGCTCAAGCAGAAGTTGCAGGATTGCGTGGTGCTGCTGGCGTCGGGCCAAGACGGCAAGGCGGCCCTGGTCGCCGGCGTGCACGGCGCGGCGCTGGGCCGGGTCAAGGCAGGTGATGTGGTATCGCATGTCGCCAAACAGATCGATGGCAAGGGCGGCGGCCGTCCCGACATGGCGCAGGGCGGCGGTGTCGATTCCCCCGCGCTGGACCAGGCATTGGCCCGGCTGCCGTCGTGGCTCGAACACACGTTGAATTAGGTGTCTGACCCTGCCGAAAGTCATGCCTGTTTCATTGCGCCGTCCGCGTCCGTTCAGATATAGTCGCGTCGCATCGGTCGCCCCCCGTACCGGTCTAGTGCGGGAGTAGGAGGAACCTGAATGTGTGCGATGGATTCGCACGCGTTCGCGATCGCCCTGTATCACCGGGTCGCGCAATTCCGGAGGGGAACGCGCAGACCGGTTTCGGGTCCAATGGACCCGAGCGAATGGAGTTCTGTCATGTTGATTTTGACTCGCCGAGTCGGGGAAACCCTGATGATCGGCGACCAGGTAACGGTCACGGTGTTGGGCGTCAAGGGCAACCAGGTGCGCATCGGCATCACGGCGCCGAAGGATGTCGCAGTGCATCGCGAAGAAATCTACCAGCGCATCAAGCAGGAGCACGAGGCTGGTGTGGCCGCCCAAACCGACGAGTCCGAGGGTCGCGAGGCGACCAACGGTTGATGCCTGACTGCGGTTGACGGCTTTACCCAAGCCTGCTGCGCGTTTATCCTTGCCGACCGGTTTGCATGACACGGCCGGCGTTTGGCGCGAGCGACGACATTGGAGGCCGGGGGAACCTGACAAGAAAGTATCGGACCGCAAGGCCTGATCGAGGGTTCGACCAATTCGTCGGGAACGACAAAATCGCCAGGAACGATTTTGGACGGAGAAGTCGGCCCCGAGCAAAGCGAGGGGCGAGCATCATGGAAGATGCGAGCATATCCCGATCGACGTTGGTGCTGGTTGCTAGCGCCGACTGTTACACTCAAAAATTCAGATAAACGGAGAGGTGCCCGAGAGGCCGAAGGGGCTCCCCTGCTAAGGGAGTATCGGGCCACAAAGCCTGATCGAGGGTTCGAATCCCTCCCTCTCCGCCATTCAATCGTTGACGCAATTGTTGCGACAACCGATAATTGGCGGCTCGCTTGTTCCAACGCGCCCGTAGCTCAGCTGGATAGAGTACCAGGCTACGAACTTGGTGGTCGGGAGTTCGAATCTCTCCGGGCGCGCCATTCAATGACGAAGCCGACGGGGTTTCCCGCCGGCTTCGTCGTTTTCGGGATCACTGTGGTGCGCGGCGCAAAGGCGTGCTGCCCGCGTTGACCGCTCCGCTCGCGCGACCGTACCATCTGTGTTCGCAGCATGTTTGCAGGCGATGTTCCGGGGTATAGCTCAGTCTGGTAGAGCGCCAGCTTTGGGAGCTGGATGTCGGGGGTTCGAATCCCTCTGCCCCGACCATCATTCGTGATGGCGCGCCCGACTGGAATCGAACCAGCAACCGTCGGCTTAGAAGGCCGATGCTCTATCCAATTGAGCTACGGGCGCGACGAGGCGGATTTTCGCATTGAACGCATCGTGGTGCGAATCCTGGTTGCACGGCTGCCGCATGGCTTCGTTGGGCTGCGATGCGAGCAGCCTTCCATGGCGCAACCGTCCAGTCGGCATCCATGCCTCCTCCTCACCCGCGGCGCGACAGTCCGCCGGACTGTCGCAAACGCCGCGTGTTAGACCAGTCGGGCGCGCCAATCCTGTGGCGACATCGGTGTGCCTATCAAATCTGGCGCGCCGCGCCTGCCGCTGCATCGCCTCGCCGCGAGGAGTAGGATCGACGTTTGCCTGCATTTCCCGAACCCCGGAGGCCGCCATGCGATTCGTCGGTGCGCTGATTGTCTGGATCCTCATCGCGATCATCGCTTTCTTCGTCTTCGCGTACAGCGGGATGTATCAGGTGGGTGCGGACGTGCCGCACTGGAAGATCACGCGGCAAGCCATCGGCATGGTGCGCGAGCACGCGATTGACCGCCGCGTCGCCGACATCAAGCCGCCGCCGCTGGACGATCCCGCGCTGGTCAAGGAAGGCGCCGAGCACTACTCGGAAATGTGCGTCGATTGCCATCTCGCGCCGGGCGTCGCCGATTCCGAATTGCGCGACGGCCTGAATCCGCGTCCGCCAAACCTCACCCGTTTCGCGCCCCATCCCGCCGAGGCGTTCTGGATCATCAAGCACGGGCTCAAGATGACCGCGATGCCGGCGTGGGGCAAGACCCACGACGACCAGAAGATCTGGGCGTTGGTGGCCTACCTGCAGAAACAGCCGAAAATGAGCGCGGCCGAGTTCCATGCCTTGACCGCGAATGCCGCCGAGGAGGAAGGGCACGAGCATGCGGAAATGGCGATGCCGGCCGCGGCCTCCAGCTCGCATTGAAAGGCTGAACCTGTCCCGGTGCGCTGCCGCCCGGCATGCTCGTCGAAAGGCTTGACTCTGGACCATGCTCCATGGTTTAGCATGGACGCATGGACACGCCAACCACCCCGCATTTCACCATCGGCGCGGTCGCGCGCCGCGCCGGCGTCGGCATCGACACCATCCGCTATTACGAGCGCGAAAACCTGCTGCCGCCGCCGCAACGGCGCGCATCGGGCTATCGCGATTACGGCCCGGATGTGGTCGAGCGATTGCGCTTCATCCGTCGCGCCAAGGATCTCGGCTTCACGCTCGAGGAGATCCGCGAGTTGCTGGCGCTTTCCACCGACCGCGAACGCGGGGTGAAAAGCGTCAAGCAGCGCGCCCAAGCGCGCCTCGGCGAAGTCGAACAGCGCATCCGCGAACTGCAGCGCGTGAAACGGGGACTGAAGCAGTTGATCGACGCGTGTCCCGGACACGGCGCGCTCGAACACTGCCCGATCCTGCGCGCGCTGGGCGGGGTGGAGGGCCATGAGCATGCATGATCACGACGCGCATCATCGGCATGCTCCAGACGTCGCTGCGGGCGCGCATGAGCAACACGCGTGCTGTGGCGGCGGACACCCCGAGCCTGCCACGCAAGCCGAGATCGACCCGGTCTGCGGCATGACGGTCGATCCGCAAACGTCGCAGCATCGCACCGGGCACGCGGACACGACCCGGTACTTCTGCTCCGCACGTTGCCTCGAGAAATTCGTTGCCGATCCTGCGCGTTACCTCGCGCCCGCTTCAGGTGCGCAACACAATGCAATCACGGACGCGTCCGCCGGCACGACCTACACCTGCCCGATGCACCCCGAGGTCCGGCAGATCGGTCCGGGCCACTGCCCGAAGTGCGGCATGGCACTGGAGCCGTTGTTGGCTGCTGCGGACATGGATGATGACGGCGATTTGCGCGCGCTCACAAGACGTTTCTGGACATTGGTCGCGCTGACGATTCCGGTGTTCGGGTTGGCGATGGGGCCGCACCTGTTCGGCTGGCAGATGCCCGCGCCGTGGGTTCGCGTCGCCGCGTGGGCCGAGGCGGCGCTTGCGACCGTCGTGGTGCTGTGGGGCGGTGCGCCGTTCTTCGCGCGCGGCTGGCGGTCGCTGAAGCCGTGGTCGCCCAACATGTACACCCTGATCGCGCTGGGCACCGGTGTCGCATGGTTGTACAGCCTCGTCGCCTTCCTGGCGCCGGCGTTGTTCCCGGCGGGCTTGCGCGGCCCGCATGGCGAGGTCGCCGTGTATTTCGAGTCGGCCGCGGTGATCGTCGCCTTGGTGACGATGGGCGACTGGCTGGAACTGCGCGCGCGCCGCCGTACCGGCTCGGCGATTCGCGCCTTGCTGGATCTCGCGCCCAAAACTGCGCGACGGATCGCAGCCGACGGCGGCGAGTCGGATGTACCTCTGGATGCCGTGCGGCATGGCGACGTATTGCGCGTGCGTCCCGGCGAGAAAGTGCCGGTCGACGGCATCGTGCTCGATGGCAGCAGCCACGTGGACGAATCGATGCTCACCGGCGAATCGATGCCGGTCACGAAAGGCAAGGGTGACACGCTGACCGGCGGCACCGTCAACCAGGATGGCGCGCTGACGATGCGGGCCGAGAAGGTGGGTGCGGAGACGATGCTGGCGCGGATCGTCGCGCTGGTGGCCGAGGCGCAACGCAGCAAGGCGCCGCTGCAGCGCGTGGCCGACCGCGTCGCGGCGTGGTTCGTGCCGGCGGTGGTCGTGATCGCGGTGCTGGCGTTCATCGCGTGGATCGCGATCGGACCCGACCCGAAGTTTCCGCACGCGCTGATCGCGGCGGTGTCGGTGCTGATCATCGCCTGTCCGTGTGCGCTGGGCCTGGCGACGCCGATCTCGATCATGGTCGCCAGCGGACGCGGCGCGCACGTGGGTGTGCTGTTCCGCGACGCCGCCGCGATCGAGGCGTTGCGCGAGGTCGACGTGCTGCTGGTGGACAAGACCGGCACCCTGACCGAGGGCAAGCCGTCGCTGCGAACGGTGGAAACGTTCGCCGGCTTCGGCGAAGGCGAAGCGTTGCGCCTGGCGGCGGCGCTGGAACGTCCCAGCGAACATCCGCTGGCACGCGCGATCGTCGCCGCCGCCGAAGCGCGCGGCGTTTCGATTCCTGCGGTGCACGCTTTCGCGACGCTGACCGGGCGTGGGGTGACGGGAAACGTCGATGGCCACGTCGTCGCACTCGGCAATGCGCGGTTGCTGGATGAACTGGGCGTGCGCATCGACCCGGCGCAGACGGCGCGCGCGGATGCGCTGCGCGGCGAGGGTGCGACGGTGATGGTGCTTGTCGTCGACGGCAGCGTGGCCGCGTTGCTGGCGGTCGCCGATCGCGTCAAGGCCGACACACCGGCCGCGCTCGCGGCATTGCGCGATGACGGCATGCGCATCGTGCTGGCGACCGGCGACAATCCAGTCACCGCACGCACAGTTGCGCGCACGCTCGGCATCGACGACGTTCGCGCGGACGTGTCGCCGTCCGGCAAGGCCGATGTGGTCGCGGCATTGCGGCGCGACGGGCACAAGGTGGCGATGGCGGGCGACGGCATCAACGATGCGCCGGCGCTGGCCGCGGCGGACGTCGGCATCGCGATGGGCACCGGCACCGATGTCGCGATGGAGAGCGCACCGGTGACGCTGGTGCGCGGCGACCTGTCGGGCATCGCGCGCGCGCGGGCGCTGTCGCGCGCCACGGTGCGCAACATCCGCCAGAACCTGTTCTTCGCGTTCGTCTACAACGCCGTGGGCATCCCGATCGCGGCGGGTGTGTTGTATCCCGTGTTCGGCCTGGTGTTGTCGCCGATGGTCGCGGCGCTGGCGATGAGCCTGTCGTCGGTGTCGGTGGTCAGCAACGCGTTGCGCTTGCGCAGTGCGCGATTGCCGGCCGGCGATCACGTATGATCGAGTGCTCGCAACGAGGAGAACGAATCATGCGCAGATTCCTGATCGGGACCATCCTTGCCGCACTGGCCGCGGCGGCCATCGCCGCGCCGGCGTTGCCGACGCACAAGGCGCCTGCGGATGCGCGGGTGTACATCATCAGTCCCGCCGACGGCGCCTCGGTCGGCCGCGAGGTCACGGTGCGGTTCGGGCTTGCCGGCATGGGTGTGGCGCCGGCCGGTGTCGACAAGGAACACACCGGGCACCACCATTTGCTGATCGATGTCGTGGCGTTGCCGGCGGCCGGCCAGCCGATCCCGAACGATGAACACCACAAGCATTTCGGCGGCGGCCAGACCGAGACGGTGCTGCACCTCGCGCCCGGCACCCACACCCTGCAACTGGAGCTGGCCGACGCGAACCACGTGCCGTTCGACCCGCCAACCGTCTCGAAGCGGATCACCATCCACGTGAAATGAAAACCGCGCGGATCGTTCCGCGCGGTTCGGATGATCGAAACGGCAGAAGGATCAGCGGGCGAACAGCGGCTTGTTGAGGGCCGCGATCAGACGCTTGCCGCGCGATGACGCGGGCGCCGCTTCTTCGGCCTTCGCCATGGAGGCTGTTTCGATGCGCCCGGCCGCGAAGCTCGCGTTGACGTAATCCACGACCTCTTCGTAGGGCATTCCGGATGTGGCCACGATGGCATCGACGGTGGCGGCTTCCTTCAGCATTTCCTTGGCGATGCGGAAGTGCTTGGGGTACTCGCGCTCGGTTTCCGGCCAGCGTGACAATTTGTAACGTTCGTTGCGGTTCAACTTGCGGCTGAGGATGCCAGGCGTCGCGATCAGACCGGCGTACCAGCGCAGGCGTTCCAGCGGTTGTGCGGGGTGGGTCGCACGCACGTTCTTGAGCGCTTCGGAATAGATCGGCGTCCACGCGGAAGCGGGCTGCTCCAGCAGGGCCGCCAACGGCCTCAGCGAGCTGGATTCGAAGTGGTAGGCGTTGTTTCCGGGATCCACCACCAGTTCCGCGCCGTCCGGGCCGGTGAGCTTGCGCGCGCCGGAAAAGGTACCCTGATCGAGCGACCAGGCCAGTGCCTCGGCCGCATTGACGGGACCGACCAACTCGGGCTTCGCGACCGGCTCGGACTCCGGGATTTCTGCGCTGGACAGATCCACGTCCGGCATCGTTGGATCGGTGTGCGCGCCGGACAGCCAGGCTTCGAGGCCCGCCGAAGTGGTACGGGATGGGGCTGCGACTGCTTGTTCCGAATCGAATGTCATGTCTTGGTGACCTTGCATGTCGGCGTACCTCGTCGAATCCAACACGGTTGAAGCCGGGGGCGACGCAACGTGTTTCGGTCAGGAAGGTGCAATGCGCGTGCCAGTGTATGCAGCAATCGCTGTCAACACCTGTGTCACGACGTAAACAATGGTTACGGGCTTGGTGGAACGTCGGGGCATGGATGTCCGTTCCGGGATTCGTGAACTGAGGCAGACTCGAGCCATCCGCCGATCTGGCGAGGCAGCGATCAGGGACGATCGCACGGTAAACAATCAGGCGATGGCGGGTTCCAACGGCTGCCGCGCCTGCAGGGCCCACAGCGCGGCGTAGCGCCCGCCCCGCGCCAGCAGCTCGGCGTGGTTGCCGCTTTCGACCACGCGGCCGCGGTCCAGCACCAGGATCCGGTCGGCATCCACGATGGTGGACAGCCGGTGCGCGACGATCAGGGTGGTGCGCCCGCGCGCGATCTCGGCGAGTTCGGCCTGGATGATCTTTTCGGTGCGGGTATCCAGTGCGCTGGTGGCTTCGTCGAATACCAGGATTGCCGGGTTCTTCAGCAGTGCGCGGGCGATCGCGACGCGCTGTTTTTCGCCGCCCGAAAGTTTCAGGCCGCGCTCGCCGACGGTGGTTTCGTAGCCTTGTGGCAGCGACACCACGAAATCGTGGATGTGCGCGGCGCGCGCGGCGGCTTCCACTTCCTGGCGGGTCGCGCCGGTGCGTCCGTAGGCGATGTTGTAATAGATGGTGTCGTTGAACAGCACGGTGTCCTGCGGCACGATCCCGATCGCCGCGCGCAGCGATTGCTGCGTCACGCTGCGGATGTCCTGGCCGTCGATGGTGATGCGCCCGCCGCTGACGTCGTAGAAGCGGAACAGCAGGCGCGAGAGGGTGGATTTGCCGGCGCCGGTTTCGCCGACCACGGCGAGGGTCTGGCCGGGCGGGATGGTGAAGTCGATATCGTCCAGGATCGCGCGATCCGGGTTGTAGCGGAACGACACATGCTCGAAGCGCACCTCGCCGCCGCGCGTCACCAGCGGCTTCGCATCCGGCGCGTCCTGCACCTCGGCGTGTTCGTCCAGCAGGGCAAACATGTGCTCCATGTCGATCACGCCCTGCTTGATCTGGCGCCAGGTGAAGCCCAGCATGTTCAGCGGGATCGCGAGCTGCAGCAGCCAGCCGTTGACCATCACGATGTCGCCGACCGAGAGCTTGTGCGCGACCACGCCCATCGCCGCCATCGCCATCAGCGCGGTCAGGCCCAGCGCGATCACCAGCGCCTGCGCGCCATTCAACACCGCGAGCGAGGATTCGGTCTTGACCGCGGCGTCTTCGTACTTGCGCAGGTCGGCGTCGTAACGCTCCGCCTCGAAGTCCTCGTTGCCGAAATACTTGACCGTCTCGTAGTTGAGCAGGCTGTCGATCGCGCGCGCGTTGGCGAGGCTCTCGGCCTCGTTCATCGCGCGCACGCCGGCGGTGCGCCATTCGGTGATCCAGATGGTCGCGGCGATGTACAGCAGCATCGTCGCCAGCGTGACCACGGCGTAGCGCCAGTCGAAAGCGCGCAACAGCAACACGATCACGACGATGATCTCGAACAGGGTGGGGATGATGTTGAACACCACCCAGCCCAGCAGGTTGTACACGCCGCGGGTGCCGCGCGAAATGTCGCGGCCGATGCCGCCGGTGTGGCGGTCGAGATGGAAGCGCAGCGAAAGTTCGTGCAGATGCCGGAACGCATCGAGCCCGGATGCGCGCATCGCGCGCTGGCTGACGCGCTCGAACACGGTGTCGCGCAACTGTCCGAACAGCGCGCCGATCAGGCGCAGCACGCCGTACAGGGCGATCAACGCGATCGGCACCGTGAGCATCGCGATGCGCGGATCAAGGCGATCCACGATGTCCTTGAACGCCACCGGCACCCAGACGGTCGCGACCTTGGCGATCACCAGGAATGCGGCGGCCACGAACATCCGCCCCGGATAGTGGCGCACGTACGGCCACAGCATCGCGAGGGCGCGGCGTTCGCGGGCGGGTTTGGAAGGTAATTCGGTCATCGCAGCATCATGGGGGCGGCAATGCCGGTGTTCCAGCCAAGAACGCATTGACCACGGATCAACACGGATGAGCACGGATTTGAGGCTTGATCCGTGTGGATCCGTGAACATCCGTGGTAAAGCTTTTGGGGAACATCCATGGCACCGGAGAGTCGGGCAGGCGCCGCTACAATGACAGCCTTTGTCTGCCACGTCTCGACCATGAGTTTTCGCACCCGCTTCGCCCCCAGTCCCACCGGCTTCCTGCACATCGGCGGTGCGCGCACCGCGCTGTATTGCTGGCTGGAGGCGCGCCACCGCGGCGGGCAGTTCATCCTGCGCATCGAGGACACCGATCGCGAACGTTCCACCGGCGCGGCGGTGCAGGCGATCATCGACGGGATGCACTGGCTGGGCCTCGACCCCGACGAGGGTCCGTTCTACCAGACGCAGCGCATGCAGCGTTACCGCGAAGTCGCGCAACAGTTGCACGACGCCGGCAAGGCGTACTGGGCCTACGAGTCGAAGGAAGAACTGGACGCGATGCGCGCGGCGATGCTGGAGCGCAAGGAAAAGCCGCGCTACGACGGCCGCGCGCGCGACGCCAACCTGCCGTACCGCGACGATCCGAACCGCGTGCTGCGCTTCAGGAATCCGCAATCCGGCAGCGTAGTGTTCGACGACAAGATCAAGGGCCGCGTGGAGTGGGCCAACGCCGAACTCGACGACTTCGTGATGCTGCGTTCGGACGGGTTCCCCACCTACAACTTCGCGGTGGTGGTGGATGACCTGGACATGCGCATCACCGAAGTGATCCGCGGCGACGACCACGTCAACAACACGCCGCGCCAGATCAACCTGTACGGGGCGCTGGGCGCGCCGGTGCCGAGCTTCGCGCACCTGCCGATGATCCTGGGGCCGGACGGGCAGAAACTGTCCAAGCGCCACGGCGCGGTCGGGGTGATGCAGTACCGTGAAGACGGCTACCTGCCGCACGCACTGCTGAATTATCTGGTGCGCCTCGGTTGGTCGCACGGCGACCAGGAGATTTTCTCGATCCAGGAAATGATCGACCTGTTCGATATCGCAAACGTCAACCATTCCGCCGCGCGTTTCGATTTCGCCAAGCTCGGCTGGCTCAACCAGCATTACCTGAAGGAAGGCGATCCGCGCGAGCTGGGCAAGGAACTGGCGTGGCATCTGGAACGACTCGGGCTGGACGTTGCGCAAGGCCCCGATCCCGCCGAAGTGGTGGTGGCGCTGCGCGAGCGCGTGCAGACGCTGAAGGCGATGGCCGAGCAGGCGCGCATCTGGTACGCGCCGATCGCGGAATGGGACGCGAAGGCGCTGAAGAAACACCTGCAGACGGACGGCGCGGCGGACGTGCTGCGCGCGATGCACGCGAAGCTTGCGGCGCTGCCGACGTGGAATCCGGCTGACATCCACGCGCTGGTCGCAGAAGTGGCCGAGGAACGCGGCATTGGCATGGGCAAGGTCGCGCAGCCGCTGCGCGTGGCGATGACCGGCACCGCGGTATCGCCCTCGATCGAGGACACGGTTTATCTCGCCGGGCGCGATGTCGCACTGCGGCGCATCGACGATGCGATCGTGCGCGCCGCGGAACAATGAACGTCATTCCGGGGCCGACGCGAAGCGTCGGAACCATGGAGCTCTTGGCCGTGGATGGTCGGCATCGATCGTGTGCAGACGCGCTCCTGCAAAAAAAGCATATTCCGGGTTCCGTTGCCAAGGAGCCGGCAGCGGCCCCGGAATGACGATGGTTTTTCGTTCCGGATTACGATCGACGCATGCGTGAACTGCTGCAAAAACTGATGCAAGGCGTCGATCCGAGTGCGCCGGGCGCATTCTGGAAGCTGCTGCACAACCTGCTGGCGCTGGTGCCGTGGTGGCCGCTGATCTGGTTCACGCTGGCTTGTGCAGCGATCGGCGGGGCGATCGGTTGGTGGCGCGGGCGTATCGGTCTCGGCGTCGCACTGGGCGTGGTGGTGGGGCCGATCGGATGGGTCGCGCTGTGGGCATTGCCGCCGGGACGCTACGGCCCGGCGCGGCGACGCGCGCTGGCCCGCGCAGCCGGGCCCGATCGATCTGCCTGATGCGCATGCGTGCCTGGATCGCGCGCGAAGCGTCCCCATCTACGAACTGACGCGCCCCGATCCGCGAGCGCTAGAATGCAGTCATGGTCACGGCCCGCAAGCATGTCCATCACCACCACCACGATGCCGCCGGCATCGTGCGCGAGGTGGAGCACGAATGCACGTCGCGCGGCCTGCGCCTGACGCCGCTGCGCCGCGAAGTGCTGGACCTGGTCGCCAAGGCGCGCAAGCCGGTCAAGGCGTATGACTTGCTCGAATCCTTGCGCGACAACCACGCCGGCGCGGCGCCGCCCACGGTGTATCGCGCGCTCGACTTCCTCCTCGAGAACGGCTTCATCCACAAACTGGAATCGATCAACGCGTTCGTGTTCTGCCAGCATCCCGCCGAAGCGCACCAGGTTCCGTTCCTGATCTGCGACGTGTGCGAAGGCGCCACCGAACTGTGCGACGAGGGCTCCATCGCGCGCCTGATCGAACAGCAGGCGAAGGGGTTCGGTTTCCGCGCCAAGGCGCAGACGCTGGAAGTGCACGGCGTCTGCAAGGCCTGCCGCCCTGCCTGAAGTCTCGTCAATTCTGCAAAGTCGGCACAAGTCATTGATCTGGAAATGCTTGCCGGTTCGTGCAGGCAAGTTCCGAGCGGCGCCGGCGGTTCCGTCGATGCGCGCCAAGCAATGTTATAATGTACCGAGAGGCACGCTCGCGCGTGCCCGATCCCAACGTTTTCAGGAGCCTTCGCCGTCGCCGTCATGGATATGCGAGTCGTCCCGTCAGTCGCCGCAGCGGCCAACGCACCGCTCCGACCTGCGCGTCGTTTCGCGGTACTGGTCGACCGGGTGGGTGCCACTGCATCGCTACTGTGCGCGGTGCACTGCGCGCTGTTGCCGTTCGTGCTGGCGCTGCTGCCATTGATCGGATTGGAGTTTCTCGCCGGCCATACGTTCGAGCGCGTGTTCGTGGCTTGCGCGGCAGCGTTGGCGAGCGCCAGCATCCTCACCGCCTACCGTCGCCACCGCAAGCCGCACGCGCTGTTTCTGGCGGTGCCGGGCATCGTGCTGCTGCTGTTCGGCGTTGCCATCAACCTCGACGTGCACGTGCTGCTGCACACCGCAAGCGTCGTCACGGGCGGCGTGCTGGTGGCCAGTGCACACATCACCAACCTGGTGCTTGCACATCGTCATCACCACGCCGATTGCTGCGCGCATGCCGCAGCGTGATCCGGGCGTGATTGTGTAACGCCGGTCATGGTTCTTAGCCTTGCGCGCATGGCGCATCCGCACGGTCACCTTCACGATCACGAGCATTCCCGCGACAGCAGCCGCGGCCGGCTGGCGTTCGCGTTCGCGCTGACCTGCGCGATGCTGATCGTCGAAGCGGCCGGCGGCTGGTGGTCGGGGTCGCTGGCGCTGCTGGCCGATGCCGCGCACATGCTGGTGGACGCCGGCGCGCTCGCGCTGGCGTGGGCGGCGGCGGTGTTCGCGCTGAAACCCGCCGACGCGCGCCGCAGTTTCGGTTATGCGCGCATGGAAGTCCTTGCGGGCTTCGTCAATGCGCTGGTGCAACTGCTGCTGGTCGCCGGGATCGTCTACGAGGCGATCCGGCGCATGCTGGCGCTCGACACGATCCATATCCATTCCGGCGTGATGCTGGTGGTGGCGGTGGCTGGCCTGCTGGTGAACGCGGCGGTGCTGCGCAGCCTGCACGGCCACGACGACCTCAACACCGCGGGCGCGCGCCTGCACGTGTTCGGCGACCTGCTGGGCTCGGTCGCGACGGTGTTCGCCGCGCTGCTGGTGCGCTATCTCGGCTGGGAATGGGCCGACCCCGTGCTGTCGCTGCTGGTGTCGCTGCTGATCCTGCGCGGCGCGTTCGCGCTGTTGCGCCGCTCCGCGCACATCCTGCTGGAAGGCGTGCCGGAAGGCCTGGCGCCGGACGAAATGCGCGCCGCGCTGGCGGCCGCCGATCCTTCCATCGTGGAAGTGCACCACCTGCATGTCTGGCAGATCGCTTCCGGCTCCAGGATGGCGACGCTGCATGCCCGCGTCTGCGAAGGCGGCGATGCGCAGCAGACCTTGCGCGCGATCCAGCGCGTATTGCGCGAGCGCTACGCGATCAGCCACGTTACGGTGCAGGTCGAGTCCAGCGATTGTCTCGATCCCGAGCCGGGCTGTGCAGGGCACGAGCATCACGGCCCGCAGGAACCCATGCACTGACGCGTTGCGCCGGAGCGGCTTGCTGTTACCATGCCGCAAGCCGCGCGCGGTGCGCGGATTCCACAATCACCAGGAACCGACATGGGCAAGGGCGACAAGAAGACACGCAAGGGCAAGATCTACGCTGGCAGCCACGGCAACACCCGTCCACATTCGCCGAAATCGAAGGCGGCGGTGAAGGGCACCACGGCCAAGGCCGCCAAGCCGGCCGCCAAGGTTCCGGCCAAAAAGGCCCCCGCGAAGAAGGCAGCGTCGAAGAAGTCGGCCTGAGCATTCGACGTGCTGACGCAGAAAGGCCCCGTTCGCGGGGCCTTTTTGTTGCGCGGGCTATGCGTGGGCCTCGACGCCGCCCACGAACACGCGTGCGGCCAGCGCACCGCCGATCCAGTACGCGAGCTCGGCGGGCTGGCGGGCGTTCCAGACCACCACGTCGGCACGCTGTCCGACTGCCAGCGAGCCGCGATCGTGCAGTCCCAACGCGCGGGCGGCATTGACGGTCACGCCGCGCAGCGCCTCGACGGGCGTCAAGCGGAACAGGGTGCAGGCCATCGACATCGCCAGCCGCAGCGAGCGCAGCGGCGAGGTGCCGGGGTTGAGGTCGGTCGCGACGGCCATCGGCACGCCGCGTTCGCGGAAGGCCGCGATCGGCGGCAGCCGCGTTTCGCGCAGCGCGTAGAAACTGCCCGGTAAAAGCACCGCGACGCTGCCGGCACGCGCCATCGCCGCGACGCCGTCTTCGCCCGTGCATTCGAGATGGTCGGCCGACAACCCGTTGAAGGATGCCGCGAGCGCGCCGCCGCCGCGGTCGGACAACTGGTCGGCATGCAGTTTCACCGGCAGCCCGAGTTCACGCGCGCGCTCGAAGCAGTGCCGCACCTCGTCGGGCGTGAACGCGATGCCCTCGCAGAATGCATCCACGGCGTCGGCGAGGGTTGCTTCCATCACGCGCGGCAGCCATTCATCGCAGACCAGGGCGACGTAATCCCCGCGCCGGTCCCTGAATTCGGGCGGCAGCGCGTGCAAGCCAAGGAAGGTGGTCTTGACCGTGATGCCCAGCACTTCGCCGATCCGGCGCGCGACGCGCAGCATTTTCAGTTCGGCATCGAGATCCAGCCCGTAGCCGGACTTGATCTCGAGCGTGGTGACGCCGTCGCGCAGGAGCGTGCGTGCCCGCGGAATGGATTGCTCGAACAACTCGTCTTCGGACGCGGCGCGGGTGGCGCGCACAGTGGAAAGTATCCCGCCGCCGGCGCGCGCGATCGCTTCGTAGTCCGCGCCTTCGAGGCGCATCTCGAATTCGTTGGCGCGGTCGCCGGCGAACACCGCGTGCGTGTGGCAATCGACCAGCCCCGGCGTCACCAGCGCGCCGTGCACGGATTCGATTTGCGCCGCCAGGGCTTCTGGTTTGCCCGGCAATGCCTGCATCGGACCGGCGAACGTGATCAAGCCGTTGCGCCAACCCAGCACCGCGTTCTCGACGAGGCCGTAGTCTCTGCCCGAGAGCGTGGCCAGCGTGCAGTCCAGCAGCAGGTGATCCCAGGGTTCGGTCATGGCGGACGTATGGTTTCGCGGCGACGCTGCCGGCCGCGTGTCACAATGGCCGCATCCTAACAGTGCCGTCGCGACGCGGCGCGGGAGCGAACGTGCCAGCAGGCGAGTTGCGTATCGAACACGCGTGGACGCCGCAGGGCTGGAAACGCGACGTGGTCATTCACGACGTGGGCGAAACGCGCGCGCGCTTCGCGTTGCCGGGGATGCCGAACCTGCATTCGCACGCGTTCCAGCGTGCGATGGCGGGACTGGCGGAGAAACGCGGACCGGGCGACGACTCGTTCTGGACCTGGCGCGAGACGATGTACGCGTTCGCCTCGCGGATCGGACCGGACGAACTGCGCGCGATCGCGGCGCAACTGTACGTCGAGATGTTGAAGGCGGGCTACACCCACGTCTGCGAATTCCACTACCTGCACAACGCGCCCGATGGGGCGCCGTACGCCGACCCCGCGGCGATGTCGAAGGCGATCATCGAGGCCGCGCGCGAAGCAGGCATCGAACTGACCTTGTTGCCGGTGCTGTACATGACCGGCGGTTTCGACGGACGGCCCTTGTCCGAGCGCCAGCGGCGTTTCGGCTTGACGGTCGACGCGTATCTGCGGTTGCTGGAATCGCTGCGCGCGTTGGAATCGGACCGGCTGCGCATCGGTATCGCCCTGCATTCGCTGCGCGCGGTGCCGGAAGCGGCGATGCGCGAGGTGCTCAATGCCGCCGCCCCCACCCCAACCCTCCCCCGCTCGCGGGGGAGGGTTGGGGTGGGGGCGGAATCGCAAGTAGCCGTCCATGGCGCTGTTTCCAGTCGGCATCCTGCCTTCTCCTCAGTTGCTGCGCGCGATGCCATTCAAGGCATCGCGCAAGCGCAGCAACTTCGACCCATCCACATCCACATCGCCGAACAGATCGGCGAGGTGCAGGATTGCCTCGCCGTCCGCAACGCGCGGCCCGTGCAATGGCTGTTCGACCACGCCGAGGTCGATGCGCGCTGGTGCCTCGTGCACGCGACGCACCTGGAGGATGCGGAAATGCGTGCGATTGCACGGTCCGGTGCGGTCGCCGGCCTGTGCCCGACCACCGAGGCCAATCTCGGCGACGGTCTGTTTCCGCTGGCGGCGTACATCGACGCCGACGGTGCGCTCGGCATCGGTTCCGATTCGCATATTTCGGTGTCGCCGGTCGAGGAGTTGCGCTGGCTGGAATACGGCCAGCGGCTCGCGACCCGTCACCGCAACATCGCGGCGCGCAGGCCCGGCGACGGCGTGGGCGAAACGTTGTGGGGCGCGGCGCTGTCGGGCGGCCGGCGCGCCGCGGGGCTTGCCCCCGGCGATGCACGTGCGGATGTCATCGTGCTGGACGACGCCTCGCCGCTGCTGGTCGCGCGCGACGAGCGCAGCGTGATCGACACCTTCCTGTTCGCCGGGAATGCGCCGCTGGTGCGCGATGTGCTGGCGGCCGGCGAATGGGTGGTGCGCGATTTCCGGCATCGCGATGAAGATCGCATTGCCGCGCGTTATCGCGCGACGCTCGGGCAATTGGCGTCGGCGACTTGAAAAACCTGCGGTCGCCGTCGCTACGCGAATGACGGCGACCGCAGGTGTCGCGTTATTGGGCAGACGAGGTGCCGGAAGTTGCGGACGGAGGCAGCGGATTCTGCTGCTGGAATTCCTTCCACTGCTGCATCCGCGCCTGCCGCTGCTGCCGGATCTGTGCCAGCTGGTCCCGTTGCGCCGGCGTCAGCACCTGGTAGATCTGCGCGCGCAGGTCGGCCTGCTGCGCCACGCGTGCGCGCGCGGCGTCCGCTTCCGCCTCGCCCAGGTTGCCGGCGGCGGTCTGGTAGTCCGCGCTGCCGGGCACCGCCGATTCGAATGCCTGGTGCGCCTGCCGCAGCGCCTGCCTCTGCGATTTCGCTTGCGAGAAGCTCTGCTGCGTCAGTTGCTTGATCTGGGCGCGCTGTGCATCGGTCAGGTTGAGCTTGTCGTACACGTGGCCGTCCATCGCCATGCCGTGATGTCCGTGCCAGCCGGCGCCGGGGGCGCCCTGTGCGACGGCGGCCGCGAACGGCGCGCAGCCGATGGCTGCAGCGAGAAGGATGGGAACGAGAAGGGTCTTGCGCATCGTGGGTGCTCCTGTGGTGGTGCGATCGGTTCGACAACGACTGATCGAGGCGGACCGTTGACGCGCGGCTTGCGGGCGATCGACCTCATCCGTCTGTCGTACAGAGATCGGTCAGGTTCGCCTGACCGTGAACCGGCTTGTCCCGCTCTCAACGCGCGTGCGGGCCTGGCGTTGACACGTTCTCCGCCGGGGCTATCGAGGCGCGGCGGGATCGGCGCACAATCCCTGTTTTCCGCGAGGAGCAACGCCATGCAGACACGAACCCTCGGACCGAAAGGCCCGCAAGTTTCCGCCATCGGCCTCGGCTGCATGGGCATGAGCGAGTTCTACGGTGCGCACGACGATGCCGAATCGATCAGGCTGATCCACCACGCGCTCGACAGCGGGCTGAATTTCCTCGATACCGCGGATGTCTACGGGCCGCACACCAACGAGGTGCTGGTCGGCAGGGCCATCAAGGGCCGCCGCCATGCGGTGTTCCTCGCCACCAAGTTCGGCATCGTGCGCGATCTGCGCGATCCCGCCAAACGCGGGGTCAATGGCCGCCCGGAACACGTGTGCACCGCCTGCGATGCCAGCCTGCAACGCCTCGGCGTCGACCACATCGACCTGTATTACCAGCACCGCATCGATCGCGCGACGCCGATCGAGGACACCATGGGCGCGCTGGCGGATCTGGTCGCGGCCGGCAAGATCCTGTACGTCGGCTTGTCGGAACCTTCGGCCGCGACACTGGAACGCGCGCACAAGGTGCACCCGGTCACCGCGGTTCAGAGCGAATACTCGTTGTGGACGCGCGATCCCGAAGACGGCATCTTGCAGGCGTGCGAAAGACTCGGCATCGGCTTCGTGCCGTACTCGCCGCTCGGACGGGGCTTCCTCACCGGCGCGATCAAGAGTCCCGATGATTTCGACGAGAACGATTACCGCAAGCACAGTCCGCGCTTCCAGGGCGACAATTTCGCGAAGAACCTGAAGCTGGTCGACAAGGTGCGCGAGTTGGCAAACGGCAAGGGTTGCACGCCCGCGCAACTCGCGTTGGCGTGGGTGCTGGCGCAAGGCGCGCACATCGTGCCGATCCCCGGCACCAAGCGCGTGAGGTATCTCGATGAGAACCTCGGCGCGCTGGACGTGAAGCTCGATGCGGACGACCTGGCTGCGATTGACGCGGTGTTTCCCCGCGATGCGGCGGCCGGCGCGCGTTATCAGGCGGCGATGATGCAGTTGTTGCGCGGCTGAGGAGGCGTGTCTGGCTGAACGTTTTCCATTGCGCACGACAGCAGGCGTCAACGTCGCATGACCGCGCGGCGTTTCCGTCGTGAATCGACCACGGAGACGCATCATGCAACGTTGCATAGCCGGTTTGTTGTTGCTCGCGGGATTGTCCACGGCCTGTCTGGCGCTCGGCGGTTGCGTGATCGCGCCGCCGCGCGCACGTGTGGTCGCGGTGGCGCCCGTGCCGGCCGCCGTATGGGTGCCGGGTTACTGGTATGGCGGCGTGTGGGTGCGCGGCCATTGGCGTTATCGCTGACGCGGTGTTGCCGTAGCGGTGGCGGAGTCGTGCCACGACGCGCCGCGCGGAGCATCGCTTCGGCATGCCGTAAGATGCGCGGATGGATACGCGCCACGCGCCGCAGCGCGGCTTGCCGCCGCAGGATTTCATCCACCACGGCACGCCCGAATTCCGGCGCGTCAACTGGGCATTGTTCGCGGCGGGTTTCGCCACCTTCGGCCTGCTGTATTGCGTGCAGCCGCTGCTGCCGGAGTTCTCCCGCGATTACGGGGTGAGCGAGGCCGTCAGCGCGTTGTCGCTGTCGCTGACCACCTTCGTGCTGGCGTTCGGGATGCTGTTCGCGGGCGCGCTTTCCGATGCGTGGGGACGCAAGCCGGTCATGGTCGGCTCGCTGGTGTCGTCGGCGTTGCTGGTGCTGGTCTCGGCGTGGATGCCCGACTGGACTGCGTTGCTGTTCGTGCGCGCGCTGCTGGGTTTGACGCTGAGCGGATTGCCCGCGGTCGCGATGACGTATCTGGCCGAGGAAATGGACATCGCCTCGATCGGCCTCGGCATGGGCCTGTACATCAGCGGCAACGCGATCGGCGGCATGAGCGGCCGTCTGATCACCGGCGTGCTGACCGATTTCGCGGGGTGGCGCGTGGGCGTGACCGTGGTCGCGGCGATCGGCGTCGCGTGCGCGCTGGCCTTCTGGCGCCTGCTGCCGCCATCCCGGCATTTCAAACCGCAACCCCTGCATTGGCGCGCGCTGGGGGAACGGCTCGGCGTGATCTTCCGCGACCGCGGGTTGCCGTGGCTGTTCGCCGAAGGTTTTTTGCTGCTCGGCGCCTTCGTCACCATCTACAACTACATCGGTTACCGCTTGCTGGCGCCGCCGTACAACCTGAGCCAGGCGGCGGTCGGCGCGATCTTCGTGATCTACCTGATCGGCACCTTCAGTTCGCCGTGGGTCGGGCATCTCGCCGGCAAGCTCGGCAGGCGCAAGGTGCTGTGGACGATGCTGGCGCTGATGCTGGCGGGCACGTTGCTGACCGCGTTCTCGCCGTTGTGGGCGGTGCTGCTCGGCGTGATCGCGTTGACCTTCGGGTTCTTCGGCGGCCATTCCGTGGTCAGCAGTTGGGTGGGACGGCGTGCCGGCGCGGCCAAGGCGCACGCGTCGTCGCTGTACCTGTTCTGCTATTACATGGGCTCCAGCATCGCCGGCGCGTGCGGCGGATTGTTCTACGCCGCCGATGGATGGAACGGCATCATCGTGTTCGTCGGCGCGATGACGCTGGCCGGGCTCGCGATCGCGTTGGGGTTGTACCGGCTGCCGCCGTTGCCGCAAAGCACGGCGACGCCGCCGACGCCGATGAGTCGCGGTGCGATGCCTTGAATCGGCGTTTGCGCGTCGTTGCGGCGAGCGCCTGCAAGCCTGCGACTGGATGCGGTGATCGTGCTCAGTCCGCGCGCCGCGTCAGCGCGTACACGCCCGTGTGCAACGCCGTGACCCCTTGTTCGGAAAACGATGGTTGCGATGCCAGGATGTCGCGGTACTCCAGTTGCCCAATGTCCCACTCCGCGTCGAACAATCGGTGCACTTCGTCTTCGTCCACGCTGAAAGGCGGCCCTTCCATTTCATTCGCCGGATAATCCAGCGTGATCAGGAGACCGCGCGCGCCCGCGGGAAGTTTCGAGTAAACCTCGCGCGCGAGACGATCGCGCATCGGAGTGGGGAAGGCGATCAGCGCGGCACGGTCGTAAAACGCATGACAGTTGGCGATGGTCGCCGGATTGAGCTTGAACACGTCGCCGTTGATGATCTCGATGCCGCCGCCGTCCGGTGCGTTGGTGACCCGGTAATGGGTTCCCTCGGACGCCGCGCTGGTGCGCGCGTGCAGGTGGTTCTCGGCCAGGAACGACTCCACGGCGATTGGCGAAACATCGACGCCGAGCACACGCAGCCCCTGCGATGCCAGCCAGGGCATGTCCAGCGACTTTCCGCACAGCGGCACCAGCACCCGCGTGCCGCGTGGGACATCCAGCGCCGGCCAATGTTGCACCAGCAACGGCATCACTTCGTCGCGGTGCCAACCGGTGCGGCCTTCGCGCCAGCGTTGCAGCCAATACTCGGCTTTCATCTGTTGGCCCCAAACCGAGTCACGAAGAAGGTTGTGCTCCGATCTTGCATGACAGGACACTCAAGGATGTCTCGTCAAAGTCATGACCGTAATAATTCGTCTTGGCGATCGTCAGCGCACCATTCTGTCCCGCGTATCGCAAGTGGTAAACAGTCAGCGAGTGTCCCCAGGCGGACGTCTGGACTGAAAGCACCAGATCGCCCGGTTCGGACTTGAGTACCACGAGATTGAAATCATGATGGTTGCCATCGTTGGTCTGCACGACCATGAAGTCGGCACCCGCCAATTCCACCGAGAAGCGTCCATTTCGATACGACAGGGTGAGATTGTAATCGTCCGGCTGGAACGGATTCAGTGACGGATGCGAGGGGTCTTTGTCACTGAATACGGCAGTGGTTTCCACGCCCTTCGTGCAGTGCGCGGTGAAGCCATCTGGAAACTGCGCGGCCGCGTTGGCTGCCAACACCGCCATGATCGGGAATGCCAGCATGACTTCCTCCCTGATTTCGTTGAGCGTTTAGATGCCTTTGGGGCACCGGTCCCGAACCGCGGTTCGGCATAACGACACGGACTGGTGCGAAGAGCTCAGCTCGTTTGCAGCAACCGCACCTTGCCCGTGGCGAGTTCGTATTCCGCGCCGACCACGCGCACGCGTCCGCTTTTCACCGCGTCCGCGATGATCGGTTGCGCGGACGCCACGCGCGCGACGTTGTAATCGACGTTGGATGCAATGGCGCGTTCGAGCAGATCGTCGCCGCCGGCCCGCACCACCTTCTCGACACCGGGGCGCACCGCGTCGGTGATGTCCCAGATGTGGCCGGGTAGCGGCTTCGGGTCCTGGATTTCCTGGAGCGCGGCCTTGACCGCGCCGCAGTTGCTGTGGCCCAGCACCATGACCAGTGGCGTGCCGAGCACGCCGACGCCGTATTCCAGGCTCGACAGCACGTCTTCGTTCAAATAATTGCCCGCGACGCGCACGACGAAAAGATCGCTGGGTGTCTGGTCGAACACCAGTTCCGGCGCGACCCGCGAGTCGGCACAGCCCAGGATCGAGGCGATGGGATATTGCGCCTTCACGCGCGCCGCGCGGCCCCTGGAGAAGTCCTTGGGATCGAGCTTGTTCGCCGCGTAGCGCGCGTTGCCGGCCATCAACCTGTCCAGCGCGGCCTGTGGCGTGATGGCGTTCCGTGGTGGCGCCGCATCGGCCAGCGCGCGGCGTAGCGGCGCGGCCATCGACAACGCGGCAATGCCGAGCCCGGCATGTTGCAGGAAACGGCGGCGGGAATTGCGGTCGGTTGCGACCATCACACATGCCCTTTGCGAGTGGAGTGGATGACAACGCGTACGCGGCGATTCTACGCCCGGTGCGTGCGGGAAACGCCGATCGGCCGCATAATCGGGTTTTCTTTTCGGCCGGAATGCCCATGAACGCACCTACCCGCATCGACACCACGCGCGTGATCCATCCGCCGCGCGGCACTGAACTCTCCTGCAAGAACTGGCTGATCGAAGCGCCGTACCGGATGATCCAGCACAACCTCGATCCCGAGGTGGCGGAGAACCCGGCGGAACTGGTGGTGTACGGCGGGATCGGCCGCGCCGCGCGCAACTGGGAATGCTTCGACGCGATCCTGAAAGCGCTGCGCGAATTGAATCCCGATGAAACCCTGCTGGTGCAATCGGGCAAGCCGGTCGGTGTGTTCAAGACCCACGCCGATGCGCCGCGCGTGCTGATCGCGAATTCCAACCTGGTGCCGCACTGGGCGACGTGGGAGCACTTCAACGAACTCGACCGAAAGGGCCTGATGATGTACGGCCAGATGACGGCCGGCTCGTGGATCTACATCGGCTCGCAGGGCATCGTGCAGGGCACCTATGAAACCTTCGTCGAAATGGGGCGCCAGAGTTACGGCGGCAATCTGCGCGGCAAGTGGATTTTGACAGCGGGACTTGGCGGCATGGGCGGCGCGCAACCGCTGGCGGCGGTGATGGCCGACGCGTGCATGCTGGCGGTGGAATGCCAGCAGTCGCGCATCGATTTCCGTCTGAAGACCGGCTACGTCGATGAGCAGGCGAAAGATCTGGATGACGCACTGGCGCGCATCGGGAAATACACGCAGGCAGGCGAGGCGAAGTCCATCGCGCTGCTCGGCAACGCCGCCGACGTGCTGCCCGAACTGGTGAAGCGCGGCGTGAAACCCGACGCCGTCACCGACCAGACTTCCGCACACGATCCGGTCAACGGTTATCTGCCGCAAGGCTGGACGGTGGAGCAGTGGTTCGAGCGCCGCAAGTCCGATCCTGACGGCACGCGCGACGCCGCCAAGCAGTCGATGAAAACCCACGTCGAAGCGATGCTGGCGTTCCAGAAGCAGGGCATCCCGACTTTCGACTACGGCAACAACATCCGCCAGATGGCGTTCGATGTCGGCTGCAGGAACGCGTTCGATTTCCCGGGCTTCGTGCCGGCGTACGTAAGGCCGCTGTTCTGTCGCGGCATCGGCCCGTTCCGCTGGGTCGCATTGAGCGGCGATCCGGAAGACATTCTGAAGACCGACGCCAAGGTCAAGGGACTCATCCCCGACGACAAGCACTTGCACAACTGGCTGGACATGGCCGAAAAGCGTATCCATTGGCAAGGTCTGCCGTCGCGCATCTGCTGGGTGGGACTGGGCCTGCGCGACAAGCTGGGCCTCGCGTTCAACGAGATGGTGCGCAACGGCGAGTTGAAAGCGCCGATCGCGATCGGCCGCGACCATCTCGATTCCGGTTCGGTCGCATCCCCCAATCGCGAAACCGAATCCATGCGCGACGGCTCCGATGCGGTCAGCGACTGGCCGCTGCTCAACGCGCTGCTCAACACCGCCAGCGGCGCAACCTGGGTGTCGTTCCACCACGGCGGCGGCGTCGGCATGGGTTACTCGCAACACGCCGGCCTCGTGATCGTCTGCGACGGCACGAAGGAAGCCGACGCCCGCATCGCGCGCGTCCTGTGGAACGACCCCGGCACCGGCGTGATGCGCCATGCTGACGCCGGCTATCCCGAGGCCATCGCGTGTGCGAAGGAAAGAGGCTTGAAGCTGCCGATGGCTTGAAGCTGCCTCCTTGCTGCGAAGGTTTTCCAGCAAAAGTAGATGTAAAACATGTTTGACATTGAGTAAAACATGCTTTACATTGCCGCCGACCTGATACGGAGGCAATCCGCATGTTGTCGAGAGAACGTTTCGCGTCTGTCTGGGTGACGGCGCTTGTGGTAGTACTTGGCTTGTATTTCGCAGCCGTGACACTCATGCATTACACGCATCCCGATCTGTCGTTCCTCGTCCGGATCGGCATGCTCGCCGCGGCATTGAGCGCGCTGGCGGTCGTCGCGTTGGGCACGTGGCTGTATGGACGCTGGCGTGATCGCGGTGAAATCGTGGAAGACGAACGCGATCGTTTCATAGAGCAGCGCTCGTCGAAGATCGCGTATTACGTGCTGCTGGCGGGCATCATCTATACAGGCATGGTGATGCCTTTCACCAAAAGCGGCTGGGACATCGTGCATGCCGCGCTGTTTGCGATTGCGGTTGCCGAGATCGTCCACGGCGTCATGATCCTTGTCGGTTACCGCCGGGGCTGGCATGCGTGAGCGGCGTTTGACCAATGAGATCCGCGCATTGCGCTTCCATGCCGGCGAAATGACGCAGGAGGAATTGGGCAAGCGCGTCGGCGTGACGCGCCAGACCATCGCGGCGCTGGAAGCAGGCAAGTATTCGCCAAGCTTGGAGTGTGCATTTCGTATTGCAGAGGTGTTCGGCAAGCCTCTCGACGAGGTCTTTCGGTGGGGATAGGACCACATAGGACACATAGGGACGGAGGCAATCAAGGTGGGGTTGTTGCCTGTTTCTGCTACCTGATGCACGGCAATGGCGTGTTGCGATCGCGTGGGACACCGATAACATCGCGCCATGAATGACCGGCAGATCCGCAGCATCGTCATCGTCGGGGGAGGATCGGCCGGCTGGATGGCGGCCGCGGCGCTCGCGAACGCCTTGCAGGGCAGTTGCCGCATCGAGTTGGTGGAATCGGACGAGATCGGCGCCATCGGCGTCGGCGAGGCCACGCTGCCGCCGATCAAACGTTTCAACCAGATGCTTGGCATCGACGAGCATGCGTTCGTCGCCGCCACGCAGGGCACGTTCAAGCTGGGCATCGATTTCCTGAACTGGAGCCGGCTCGGTCACCGCTACTTCCACCCGTTCGGGCAGATCGGGGTGGCGTTCGATGCGGTGCCGTTCCACCAGTACTGGCTGCGCGAACGCGCACGCGGCGATGCCACGCCGCTGCAGGATTACGCCTTCGCATGGGTTGCCGCGCGGCTCGGGCGGTTCGAGCGCCCGGCGACGGATTCGCGTTACGTGCAGTCGACGTTCGATTACGCCTACCACTTCGACGCCATGCTGTATGCGCGCTACCTGCGCGGCTACGCCGAACAGCGCGGCGTCGTGCGTACCGAAGGCAAGGTCGTGGACGTCACGTTGCGGCCGGAAGACGGCTTCATCCAGTCGTTGACGCTCGCGGGCGGGACGGTGGTGGAAGCCGACCTCTTCATCGACTGCTCCGGTTTCCGGGGCGTGCTGATCGAAGGCGCGCTGAAGACCGGCTACGAATCGTGGAACCATTGGCTGCCGTGCGACCGCGCGGTCGCCGTGCCGAGCGAGCACGGCGGCGAGCCGGTGCCGTACACGCGCGCGATCGCGCGCGATGCCGGCTGGCAGTGGCGCATACCGCTGCAACACCGGATGGGCAACGGACTGGTGTATTGCAGCCGCCATTTCGGCGACGACGAGGCGGCGTCGCTGTTGCTCGCGAACCTTGAAGGCAAGGCGCTCGACGCACCACGCCTGCTGCGTTTCGTCACCGGACGGCGGCGGCAGTTCTGGAACCGCAATTGCGTGGCGCTGGGCCTGGCCGCGGGCTTCATGGAGCCGATCGAATCCACCAGCATCCATCTGGCGCAGTCATCGCTGGTGCGGCTGCTGGCGCTGTTCCCAGACCGCGATTTCGATCCGCTGGCCGCGCGCGAGTTCAACCGCATCACCCACGCCGAATACGAGCGCATCCGCGATTTCCTGATCCTGCATTACCACGCCACGTCGCGCGACGACGCACCGCTGTGGCGCGAGACGCGCGACATGTCGATCCCCGACACGCTGCAATACAAGATCGACCAGTTCCGCAGCGGTGGCCGCACCGTCGCCGAGCCGCTGGAGCTGTTCCAGAACCCGAACTGGCTGGCCGTGCTGGCAGGCCAGGAAATCTGGCCGGTGCGTCACGACCCGTTGGCGGATTTGCGCGCGCAGGTCGATGCCACGCGGTTCCTCGCCGACCTGCGCCGCCTGATGGAAGAAGCGGCGCAGGCGATGCCGACCCACCTGCAGTACATCCGGCGGCATTGCGCCGCCGCGTGATGCGCGCAGGTGCAGTGTGTGTCACACGCACCTGCGCATTGATCCTGCGGCCAGGCCCGAAGGAAACCGGCCACAGAACGTGGACTGGCCGGCATGGCCGATATCTTCCTGTCCTGCGCCCAGACCGACAGGCAGCGCTGCCGCGATGCCCTAAGGAATCTCCGCGCGCGGAGTGTTGGCACTGGCCGATCTCGCGACGGCAGGAGAAACGGCGGATGGGCTGGCGATGGTCGGCATCGGGCTTGCCCGGTACCCGGCATGGGCCGCGGGCTGCGGCGAAGCGCCTTCGCGGATCGCCGGTTGCGATGCCGCTGGTGACCGGTCGCTTCCCTGCCAGCGATCGGTGGTGTCGAACACCTGTCGCACGGGCTGCGAGCCGCCCATGTCGGAAACGAGCGCCAGTTCCAGGCCGCCGTCGATCACGTCCCAATGCAGCGCGCCGCCGTACGGCAACGGCATGCTCTTCACGTAGACAAAGCTGGCGTCGTACTTGCCGTCCTTGCGCGGCTTCGTCTGCATCGCCACTTCGATGATGAACCGGCTGGACACCGGCTGGCCTTTCACGGTCGCCGGTTTGACGATCCACGCGTCGAGTTGCTTGACCAGCATCTTCTTCAGCCACGGCGTGAGCTGTTCGCTGGGGAGGATGTCGGTGACCCGTCCCTGTGCATCGACCTGCACCACCACGGGCATGACCTGCGGCTTGAATTCGACGAGCGATCCGGACGAAGCCAGCGCGGTTCCGGCAAAGGCGGCGATGGCGCAGGCAAGCAGAGAGGCGCGAAATGCCTTCATGACGACCTCCTTCGGTGCCTTTGAAGGAGATCAGCAGGGCTGGCTGCTGGTCTCGTGAAAATCATCCTACACCCGCCGAATGAGCGGTCCCAAATGGATCCGATGCGGGATGGCGGGACTTCGCCCGTGAGTCTGTGCGGGAATTCTTTCGGTTTGCTTTGAGCGTCATTTCGCGAACAACGTGGTCGACGCGGCAGGAGTTGCTGAACGCTCTGCAAGCGGTGTAGGGCGGAGGAGCAAAGCGAATCCCGTCGCGCCGCATGTCAAAGTGGCGGGATACGCCGCTGCGCGGCTGCTCCACCCTACGTATCCGCTTCGCGCGTACTTCCATGCTATATTTGGCACTGAATCTGGAGCCAAATATGGAAACCATCCTTTCCGGTGCAAGCGTCAGCATCACCGAACTCAAGCGCAATCCGAGTGCGGTGATCGAGGCCGCCGATGACGAGGCGGTTGCGGTGCTGGTGCACAACCGCCCGTCCGCGTACCTCGTGCCCGCCGAGACCTACGAGCGCTTGATGGATCGGCTGGAAGATCTTGAGCTTGCCGAACTCGTGCGCGCGCGCGCCAGGGAGCGTCGCATCAAGGTGACGCTGGATGAGCTATAGCCTCGCGTTCGTCGAATCCGCGTTGAAGGAATGGCGCAAGCTTGCGCCGCCGATTCGTGATCAATTCAGGAAGAAGCTGGCCGAACGTCTCGAACAACCGCGCGTGCCGTCAGCCAGGCTCCACAACCTGCCCGATTGCTACAAGATCAAGCTGCGCACCGTTGGATACCGGCTGGTCTATCAGGTCGATGACAAGTTTGTGGTCGTGACCGTGATCGCGGTGGGCAAGCGCGACAAGCAATCCGTTTACGGTGCGGCGGCGAAACGCATGGAACGGTGAGCGGGATCATCCCGCGGACTGTGCTATTTCGCGAACAGCTTCGACCGATCCGCGAAAGCCTTGAACTCCAGCGCGTTGCCGGAAGGATCGAGCAGGAACATGGTGGCCTGTTCACCGGGCTGGCCCTTGAACCGCACGTGCGGTTCGATCACGAACTTCGTGCCGGCGGCGCGCAACTTTTCCGACAGCGCGTGCCACGCGTCCATGTCCAGGATCACGCCGAAGTGGCGTACCGGCACGGCGTCGCCGTCCACGTCGTGCGCGGCGGCCGCGCGCAATTCTTCCGGCGCGAGGTGCGAGACGATCTGGTGGCCGAAGAAGTCGAAATCCACCCAGGTATCGCTGGAACGGCCTTCCGGGCAGCCGAGCAGTTCGCCATAGAAAGCGCGCGCTTCGGCCAGTGATGCGACGGGAAAGGCGAGGTGGAACGGCGGCATTTCGTGCATGTCCGGGCGTTTCGTTGCGGTTGAACTCGGAATCGTACGATGCACGGGACCACAACGGAAGGAGCCTGGCATGGCCGATGAAAATGCCAAATCGCAAGCCGACCTGGTTGCCGACACGCTCGCCCAGTTGAAGGAGATGCACCACTACGCGAAGAACAACGTGGAGCGCCTGACCGCGATCTGGTTGTTGTTCGACGGCGAGCTGTCGAAGCTGAAGCAGACCGGCAAGATCGACGACCTGATGAACCGCCAAGGCCAGTTGCACGACGCGCTGGAGAAGGTCATCGCCGATCTCGAAGAGGTGCGGCAAAAGCTGCAACCGCCAACGGAATCGCAGGGTTTGTGACAACTCGCCTTGGGTGTGGTGAATCCTCTGCCGGAGAGAGGATCGGGATAGTAACTACGCCGCCTTCGCTTCGTCCTTCAGCGTCTGCATGTCGATCACGAAGCGGTACTTGACGTCGCTTTTCAGCATCCGTTCGTAGGCGGTGTTGATGTCGTGCATCGCGATCATCTCGATGTCGCAGACGATGCCGTGCTTGGCGCAGAAGTCCAGCATTTCCTGGGTTTCGCGGATGCCGCCGATCAGCGAACCGGCCAGTGCGCGGCGCTTGAGGTACAGGTTGGGCACGCGCGGCGACGGGTGCGGCGTGGCCGCGGGCGGCGCGCCGACCAGGCACAGCGTGCTGTCGCGGCGCAGCAGGACCAGATAGGCGTCGAGGTTGTGCGGGGCCGAAACGGTGTCGAGGATGAAATCGAAACTGTTGGCGTGCTGCGCCATCTGCGCGGGATCTTTCGAGATCACCACTTCGTCCGCGCCCAGACGCTTGCCGTCGGCGATCTTGCCGGGCGAGGTGGTGAACAGCACCACGTGCGCGCCCATCGCGTGCGCGAGTTTCACGCCCATGTGGCCCAGGCCACCCAGGCCCACGATGCCGACCTTCTTGCCGGGTCCGGCTTTCCAGTGGCGCAGCGGCGAGTAGGTGGTGATGCCGGCGCACAGCAGCGGCGCGACCGCGGCCAGGTTGTCCTTGTGCGGGATGCGCAGCACGAAACGCTGATCCACCACGATGTTCGCCGAGTAGCCGCCGAAGGTGTGGCTGCCGTCGGGCAGGACGCCGTCGTAGGTTCCGGTGAAACCGTTCTCGCAATAATTTTCCTCGCCGGTCTTGCAGGAATCGCAATGTCCGCAACTGTCCACCAGGCAGCCGACGCCGACGGTGTCGCCAACCTTGAAACCCTTCACGCCCTTGCCGACCGCGGTGACAGTGCCGACGATTTCGTGGCCGGGTACGCACGGGTAATGGGTGCCGCCCCATTCGTTGCGCGCGGTGTGCAGGTCGGAGTGGCACACGCCGCAGTAGCGGATGTCGATGGCGACGTCGTGTGCGCCCGGCGTGCGGCGTTGGATGGCGTACGGGCCGAGAGGCTTGTCGGCGGCTTGCGCGGCGTAGGCGGGGGTGTGGGTCATCGACGGGCTCCTTTGATTGCGTGTTCGTCATTCCGGGGCCGCGCTCAGTGCGAAATCTGGCACGACCTGCTTCATGCTCGTCATTCCGGGGCCGCGCTCAGTGAGGAATCTGGCACGACCGGCTTCACGCTCGTCATTCCGGGGCCGGCGCGATTCCATCGCGACGGAACCCGGAATCGGTTTGGAGAACGCTGGAAAACCGATTCCGGGTTCGTCCCTTCGGGCCGCCCCGGAATGACAAAAAGCGATTCCGGGTTCGTCCCTTCGGGCCGCCCCGGAATGACAAAAAGCGATTCCGGGTTCGTCCCTTCGGGCCGCCCCGGAATGACAAAAAGCGATTCCGGGTTCGACCCTGCTGATCGCTCCGGAATGACGGCTTTGGCTGTATATGCGCAACGTGGCGCGTCAACCGGCAATCTTCTCGCGCCGCGGCAACTTCCAACCCGGCCGGATGAAGTGGCAGGTGTAACCATCGGGAATGCGTTCCAGGTAATCCTGATGCTCGGGCTCGGCTTCCCAGAAGTCACCGGCCGGCGAGACCTCGGTGACCACCTCGCCCGGCCACAGGCCCGAGGCATCGACGTCGGCGATCGTGTCTTCGGCGACGCGTTTCTGTTCGTCGTCCAGGTAGAAGATCGCCGAACGGTAGCTGGTGCCGAGGTCGTTGCCCTGGCGGTTGCGCGTGGTCGGGTCGTGGATCTGGAAGAAGAACTCCAGCAGCCTGCGATAGCTCAATACGGCCGGGTCGAAGACGATCTCGATGGATTCGGCGTGCGTGCCGTGGTTGCGATACGTGGCGTTCTTTACGTCGCCGCCGGAATAGCCGACGCGCGTGGAGATCACGCCGGGTTGCTTGCGGATCAGGTCCTGCATGCCCCAGAAGCAGCCGCCGGCAAGGATGGCGCGTTCGGTGCGGGTGGTCATGGTTGCGATGCCTCGGTGTCGAACAGATGACGATACTCCGCGTAGCCTTCCTTCTCCAGATCGGCCAGCGGAACGAAGCGCAGCGACGCGGAGTTGATGCAATAGCGCAGGCCGCCGCGCTCGCGCGGGCCATCCTCGAACACGTGGCCCAGATGGCTGTCGGCGTGTCTGGAACGCACTTCGGTGCGGATCATGCCGTGGCTCAGGTCGCGCTTCGCGACCACGTTGGCGGCATCGACCGGTTTCGTGAAACTCGGCCAGCCGCAGTGGCTCTGGAACTTGTCGAGGGACGTGAACAGCGGTTCGCCCGACACGATGTCCACGTACAGGCCGGGTTCGCGATGGTCGTTGAAGGCGTTGTCGAAGGGCCGTTCGGTCGCGGCCTCCTGCGTCACCCGGTACTGCAGCGGGGTGAGTCTGGCGATGGCTTCGGGGGTCTTGCGATAGTCGGACATGGAGGGCTTTTGCGGATGCGGCCGCGCTTGCGCCGGGCCTGCGGTCGGTCGGCGTGCGACATGGGGGCGATGCAGCGGGTTGCAAGTCCGCGCTTCCGGCAGCACATGCATGCAGCAACCCGGGGTTGGACCGGCCGCGTCCGACCCCAACACAATGGGCCGGTTTTCGACTTTGACCTCTTGACCGGGGATTTCCATGACCTTGTTGCAACCCATCGCCCTCGGCACGTTGAACCTGCGCAACCGCATCGTGGTGTCGCCGATGTGCCAGTATTCCTCGCCCGGTGGCGTGCCGACCGACTGGCACCTCGTGCACCTCGGCAGCCGCGCGGTCGGCGGTGCGGGGCTGGTGTTCACCGAAGCCGCCTCGATTTCGCCGGAAGGTCGCATTTCCCCCGACGATGCGGGCATCTGGAACGACGCGCAGGCGTCGGCGTGGGCGCGCATCGTGGCCTTCGTCAAGGCGCAGGGCGCAGCGGCCGGCATCCAGTTGGCGCACGCCGGGCGCAAGGCCAGCACTGCCGCGCCTTGGCACGGAGGCGGGCCGCTGGACGCGGCGCACGGTGGCTGGACGCCGGTGGCGCCGAGCGCGATCGCATTCGACCACGGCTACCCGACGCCGACCGCACTGGATGCCGCCGGCATCGCCAAGGTGAAGGACGATTTCCGCGCGGCGGCGCGACGCGCGCGGGCTGCGGGGTTCGACGTGATCGAGCTGCACGCCGCGCACGGCTATCTCCTGCACCAGTTCCTGTCGCCGCTGTCCAACACGCGGACGGACGCTTACGGCGGCACGCTGGAAAACCGCGCGCGCCTGCTGCGCGAGGTGGTCGCGGCGGTGCGGGAAGCCTGGCCGTCGCCGCTGCCGCTGTGGGTGCGCGTGTCCGCAACCGACTGGACGGAAGGCGGGTGGGACATCGACGAGTGCGTGCAACTGGCGCGCATGCTGAAGGACGACGGCGTCGACCTGATCGATTGTTCCTCGGGCGGCAATGTGCCGCGTCCGAAGATCCCGCTCGGTCCCGGCTACCAGGTGCCGTTCGCCGCGCGCATCCGCCGCGAGGCCGGCATCGCCACGGGCGCGGTCGGCCTGATCACCGAAGCGCAACAGGCCGACGCGATCCTCGCGCGCGGCGACGCCGACGTCGTCGTGATGGCGCGCGAGATGTTGCGCGATCCGTATTTCCCGCGTCGTGCCGCGCGGGAATTGCACGCCGACATCGGCGTGCCGCGGCAATACGCGCGCGCGTGGTGAACGCGCGACGCTGCCATGCCTGTGCCCTCCTTCAACAGGCGCGCCGGCACGGTTTCCGGCAAAGTACGCCATTCCGCCAGCTGCCGCGCAGGACCATCGATGAATCGTCGCGAGTTGTTGAAGGGGATCGCCCTCGGCAGCGTTTTGGTGGCCGCGGGGCGCATGCGTCCTGGCGCGGCCAAGCCCGCGCTGGACAACGCCGGTGCACGCCTCGCCATGCTGGAACGCAAGCACGGCGGTCGATTGGGCGTGGCGATGCTGGATACCGGCAGCGGCAAGCGCGTCGGCCATCGCGCCGACGAACGCTTCCTGATGTGCAGCACCTTCAAGTTGTTGCTGGTCGCTGCGGTATTGAAGCGGGTCGATCAGGGCCATGAGGCACTCGACCGCCGCATCGTGTTCGGCAAGGACGTGTTGCTCGACTATGCGCCGGTGACAAAGCGGCACGCGGGATCGCCCGGCATGACGATCGCCGAACTGTGCGAGGCGGCGATCACGCTGAGCGACAACACCGCGGCGAACTTGCTGATCGCACGTGTCGGCGGCCCTGCGGCGGTGACGGGATTCGCGCGCAGCCTCGGCGACCTCCACACGGTATTGGACCGGATGGAACCCGAACTCAATCCGCGCGACACCACCACACCGAACGCGATGCTCGGCGACATGCAGAAACTGCTGCTCGATGACGTGTTGCTGCCGGCGTCGCGCGAGCGGTTGACGCGCTGGCTGGTGGATTGTCAGACCGGACTGCAGTCGCTGCGCGCGGGAATGCCGAACGGTTGGCGAGTCGGCGACAAGACCGGTCAGTGGGATGGCAATGGCACGGGAGCGAACAACGACATTGCGATTGTCTGGCCGCCGGGCAGGAAGCCGCTGTTGGTCGCCGCGTACTGCATGACTCATGCAACGAACGTCGCTGCGCGCAAGGCCGTGCTCGCCGAAGTGGGCCGGATCGCCGCCACGCTGGAGTGACGCGAAGCGCGGCCGCGGTGTCGTGCAAGACGCGGGTGTACCCTTCGCATCCACTATGGCTGGTACACCTCACCAAGCGTGACCGTTCAACCGCTGCCTCCCGATGTTCGCGATCTGCTGCAACAGGCGCAGGGTGAGTTGGCGCGCCAAAGGTTCGATGCCGCCGCGCGCATCCTCGACCCGCTCCTGCGGCGTGCGCCCGATTGCGCCCCGGCGCTGGGCATGGCCGCGATCGTGGCGCAGATGCAGGGCCGGCACGGCGACGCGGTGGCGTGTTTCCGCAGGGCGCTTGCGAGTCAGCAGGCGGATGCGAGGCTGCACGCTGGACTCGGCATCTCGCTGTTCGAGTCCGGCGATGTCGATGGTGCGGTCGCGGCGCTGCGACGCGCGTGCGAACTGGCGCCGCGCGTGGCGGCGGCCTGGTACAACCTCGGCAAGGCGCTCAAGCTGCAGGTGCGCACGGACGAGGCGATCGAAGCCTTGCGGCGCGCCTTGCAACTCGATGCCTCGCATGTCCCTGCGCGGCTGACGCTGGCCGACGCGCTGGCCAGCATCGGCCAGGTCGATGCCGCGTCGGCCGAGTTGCGCGGCTTGCTGAAGATGCACCCCGACCAGGCGCATGCATGGTTCGCGCTGGCCAACCTGAAGGTGGTGCCGCTCTCCGGCGAAGACGTGGCGCTGCTGCGGCAACGCTTCGAGGCGGCATCGACGGCCGCGGAAGATCGCGTGCTGTTCGGATTCGCGCTGGCGCGGGCGCTGGAAGATCAGGGCGACTATCGGGAATCGTTCGAGGTGCTGCGGCAGGCCAACCATTTGCAGCGGCAGCGGTTGCGCTGGGATGCGGCGCAACATCGCGCACTGGTCGGCGCGATCGAACGGGCTTTTTCGACCGGCTTGCCAGCGCCGAGCGATCCACAACAGGGCGGCGAGGTGCTCTTCATCGCGGGCATTCCGCGTTCGGGATCGACCCTGGTCGAGCAGATCCTCGCGTCGCACCCGGATGTCGAAGGCGCCAATGAAATCACCGACTTGCCCTGGATACTGGATGCCGAATCGCAGCGGCGTGCGCGCCCGTATCCCGAGTGGGTGCGTGATGCAACGCTCGCGGACTGGCAGCGACTCGGAACCGAGTATTTCGCGCGCACCGCGCGTTGGCGTGCGCACAAACCGCGCTTCACCGACAAGAACCTGGCGACCTGGAAACACGTGGGCGCCGCACTGGCGATGCTGCCGGCCGCGCGGGTGGTGATCGTGCGCCGCGATCCCGTCGAGACCTGCCTGGCCTGTTACCGGCAGTGGTTCGCCAGCGGCACCCAGTTCGCCTACGACCTGGATGAAATGGCGGATTACTGCATCGATTTCGTTCGCCTCACACGGTTCTGGCTGCAGCGGTTCCCGGATCGCGTGTTCGACCTCGAATACGAAGCGCTGCTGGCCGACCCCGAAACCGTCATCCGTCGCCTGCTCGATTTCTGCGGCCTGTCGTTTGATCCGGCTTGTCTCGCCTTTCACCAGACGCGGCGCACGGTCATCAGCGCCGCCAGCGCCGCGCAGGTGCGGCAGCCGTTGCGGCGCGATACGTCGCGGGCACCGCGTTACGGCCATCTGCTGGATGGACTGCGCCAGCGTCTGCGCGAGGCGGGGCTGGTGGCGGCACCCATCTCGGGTCCGGACACTTGATGAGATGAATTGTTGGGGGCACGATAAATGCCGGTGGAAATGGCGTTCAATCCCGGCCAACGTGCCAGGACGCTGGCCGCGTGCGGCCTCGACTCCGCCCGCCGCATCATCAGCATGAGGAAAGCCAATGACCGCGAAATCAAAAAACATGCGCAAGCGCTGGGTCGACCCCGATGATGCACCGGAACTGACCGACGCGTTTTTCGAGCGCGCCACACCCATGATTGGCAATCGGGTGGTCACGCGTGCCGAGTACGGCGCCGCGGTGCGCCGTGGCCGCCCCAAGGCGGATGTCACCAAAGTGGCCGTCAAGCTTCGGCTCGACCCTGATTTGCTGGCCGTCCTGAAGGCCACCGGTCCCGGCTGGCAGACACGTGCCAACCGCATTTTGCGCGAACGCTTCGCACTGTAAAAGTTGGCGGCTGCCGAAGCTGACGCGTGACGTGGTGCGCTCGATCCGGGCGAAGAACCGAACGACACGACCCTGAACCAGAACTGTGCTGGAACTACCATGCCTCCATGTCATGACGATAACCGCCCGGTATTCGTGGCGACCGAACAAGCCCATCAAACGTTGACGCCCGCAGACGTGGTGGCACGCTACGCCGAGGGTCCGTTGCCGCGCAGCAAGCAGAAAACCAGGCGAGCCATCCAATCGCTCCGCAGTCTGCGCCACGCGGATGACAAGCACCGAGCGTGCCGCTTCTCTTCTGTTTGACGTCCGAGCGCTGATCACCTTGCCGCACCGGTCTCATGCGGGGCATCTTGTCGTCTCAGGCTCCTCCGTGCCTTTCGGACAAGCGCACCGAAATTCCAAACCGAAGCACCGACAAGCCTTGCCACCAGTCGAAAGGCCCGACACAGGTTTGTGTTCTTTTGCGGGCGGCAGTGTGAATCGATGCTTGCATTTCCGTTAAATCGGAGTTAGGGTCGCCCACGCACTGCAACGAGGGGCAGCGCAGACCGCTTCCGACGACCTTGGGGCCGCCGAAAGCATTCGGGTGCGGTCGGCTGAATCGTTCTGGGGAGAGGCGATTTCTGTTGCCGCACCAATGGTTGAACCCGTTGGGGAGGCTTTCTGATGAGCAACAGGTCTCGGCGCACTTCGCGCCGCAGCAACGTATTCCAGCGCAAGGCGCTGGCCTTGGCAATCGGCGGTTCCATCGCGTTGGCGTTCACCGGCGGCGCATACGCGCAGGCCACCACCGGCACGATTTACGGAACGGTCCCGGTTGCATCCGGAGAAACCATCCAGATCACCGGCGGCGCCGGTTTCAACCGTACCATCACGGTCGGCCCATCCGGCCGGTATTCGATCGACCTGCCGGTCGGCACCTACACGGTGTCGCTGCTGCAGAACGGCAAGGTCGTACAAAGCAAATCCGACGTCAGCCCGGTGGCGGCGGGCGCGGTGGCGGTGGACTTCGCCTCGTCCGGGACCGCAACGCAGACCCTGTCCGCGATCACGGTGACGGCCAATTCCATCCCGCCGATCGACGTGACCACCACCAACCAGGTCACCACGATCACGGCCAAGCAGTTGCAGCAATTGCCGTTGGCGCACACGGCTGAAAACATCGCGCTGCTGGCGCCGGGCGTGACCGCGGGTTCCCCGCTCTTGGGAACTGGCCCGCTCGGAACGCCGTTCCTGGTGTTCGGCGGCGCGTCGATTGCCGAAAATGCCTACTACATCGACGGCATGAACTCGACCGACGCCCTGACCGGACAGGGTGGCATTGCTCTGCCGTACGGTGCGATCGAGCAGCAGCAAACCTTCACCACTGGATACGGCGCCAAATACGGCCGATCGATCGGCGGCGTGATCAACCAGATCGGCAAGAGCGGTTCCAACGAGTGGCATTTCGGCGCGGCTGCCTCGTGGCAGCCGGCGAAACTGCAGAGCGATTACGTGAATGCGTACTGGAACAACCCATTGTATCCGGGGCAGATAACGAACCCCAATCCGGGCCAATACGCCGGTGACCTTTATCGCTATCGCAAAGCCCAGAGTTCGGCAGAAACCATTTACGACGCTTACGTCAGCGGGCCGATCGTCAAGGACAAGCTGTTCTTCTTTCTCGGCGCGGAGCAGGATGACAGCCACTACAACACCGTGGATACGCGTTACGACACCTACTACACCCGCCACCAGCCGAAAATCTACGCCAAGTTGAACTGGAACATCAACGACAGCAACTACCTGACGCTGACCGGCGTGCAGAATTCCAACAAGCTGTGGGGCGCGAGCTACAACTTTGACTACACCACGCTGAAGGACGGCAGTTTCGACCACCTCCAGCAGACTTCCAAGAACACCTTCCGGGTGTGGGTCGCGAATTACACGTCCTACATCACCGACAACCTCACCTTGCACGCCATGTTCGGCAAGATGCACGGCGAGTATGGTCTCCAGCAACCTGCATTCCCCGGCTTCGATCCGGCCCTGCCGCATATCGGCAGCGCGAGTTACCAGAATCCGGCGTTCTGGCCGCCCGGCACGCCCTCCAGCGGCATCACGAATACGCAAGCCCATCTCACGATGACCGATCCGGCCCATCGCGACAGCATCATGAACTACCGGCTGAGCCTGGACTGGAAATTGCCTTGGAACCTCCTGGGTACGCATGACATCCAGGTCGGCATCGACAACATCACCACCAGTGACAAAGATGATGGCAGCATCGACACCGGCCCGGGCTACGGGTGGTACTACGGTGTTGGCGACCCCGGCACACCGATCATCGGAGGGTGTTGCGACAACATCAATGATCCGCCTTACGCCGGCCCCCCAACTCCAATCCCGACGGTGCCGGTGGGTACTACGTCGACAAGCTGATCTTCACCAATGCCGCGAGCGTGCGCGTGACGCAACGCGCCCAGTACATCGTGGACGACTGGCAGATCACACCGAACTTCCTGCTGAACCTGGGCTTGCGCAACGACCAGTTCATCAACTACAACCCGTCGGGACAGCCCTACATCCGCTTGACCAAGCCGCAGTGGGCGCCGCGCATCGGCTTCAGTTGGAATGTGTTCGGCGACTCTTCGCTGAAGGTATTCGGCAATGCCGGACGTTACTACCTTGCGCTGCCTGCTGCCGTTGCATTGCGTGGTGCAGGGGCCTCGACCTACACCAACCAGTACTTCACGTATTCGGGTATCGATCCGGCGACCGGCATCCCGACGGGGTTGACGCCGATCCCGGAAAATCCGGCGAGCGGCGTGTCGGCCAACAACGAATACGGCGAACCCCTGGATCCGCGCACGGTGGCGGCTGCGAACGTCAAGGCTGAGTATTCCGACAACTTCGTGCTGGGCATGCAGAAGATGTTCCACTTCGACGACATCCCCCTGGTCTTCGGGGCCAATGGCGTCTATCAGAGGATGGGCCGGATCCTGGACGACTGGGACGACCAGCCCCGGATGTGCGCGGCGGGACTCGCGGAAGGGTACTCATGGCTCACCCCCGCCAACTGCACCACCTACACTCAGGGTGCGGTGCTCATCAACCCGGGCGAGACCCAAATCCTCATGGTGGGGACTCCGAGTGGCGGTTTGGTGCCTGTCACGGTCACCATGGCCCAGCAGGGTTTCGACCGCAAGCCGATCCGCAAGTACTACGCACTCAACTTCTCGTTGGAGCACCCGTGGGACGGCAAGTGGTTCGCGAAGGTCGACTACACGTTTTCGAGGCTATACGGCAATACCGAGGGGCCCGTGGACTCGGCGATCGGCCAGGGCGGCAGTTCGGTCTCAATCACCGAACAGTGGGACTTCGCCCAGTTGATGGAGTGGTCGTACGGCGAGCAGTTCAACAGCCAGAAACACCAGTTGAAGATCTATGGCGCCTATGCGCTGACGCCGGAGTGGACGGTCGGCGCCAACCTGTTCATCGCATCCGGCCATCCCAAGATCTGCCTGGGCCATTACGGGCCCGAGCCCGAATCTGATCCGCTGGGCTATGGTTCCGCATACCACTGGTGCGGCGGTCAGCCGTCGCCTCCGGGAGCGACCGGACACACTCCATGGAGCCACAATCTTGATCTCAACGTCACCTACCAGCCCAAGTGGGCGGACAAGAAGCTCAGCTTCAACGTCGCGGTGTTCAACGTGTTCAACAACCAGACGCCGTTGCAGTATGCGTCCGGTTACGGCACGACCGCTTCGCCTAACGCGGGCTACGATCTCATACAGGCATGGAATCCGCCCAGGTCGGTGCGCTTCACCGTGGCCTACGACTGGTAACTGATGCGGACGCTTGACTTTCAGACGCCGGGCCTCGTGCCCGGCGTTTTTTTACCCGGTTGCTTTGGCATAATTTGGTGCCGCGGAGTGCGGCGTCCGCAAATTAAGAATCTCAAGCCATGGCGAATGCAGGAACCAATTCCAATCCGCTTTCGCCGGTGGCTACACGGCTGTTGAAACGCGCGCAGAGGGAATCGCAATCGGGGGATGCCGAAGCCGCGATGCGCACCGTGACCAGCGTGCTGGCGTTGGCGCCCGGCAACGCCGAAGCCCTGCGCTGGATGGGGATCGCGGCGCAGAACCTCGGGAACCACGAAGGAGCGGCGGACTTTTTCCGGCGTGCGTTGGCAGAGTTGCCGAACGACGCCGATCTTCACGTCGGCTTCGGTGTTGCCTTGTACCACCGGGGCAAGGTCGAAGAAGCGATAGACCACTTGCGTCGTGCCTGCGAACTGACACCGCAGTCGACATCGGCCTGGTACAACCTGGGCGAAGCGCTGAAGCGCGAAGCGCATACCGGGGAGGCGATCGAGGCGCTGGAGCACGTGCTGGCGATCGACCCGGCGCATGTCCAGGCGCGGCTGCAATTGGCGCGGGCACACGCGAGCATAGGCCGGGTCGAGCTTGCGGTCGGGGAGTTGCGAGGCTTGTTGAGTCGTGACCCCGAGAATGCAAATGCCTGGTTCGGGTTGGCGAATTTCAACACTGTCCGATTCGATGCGGAGGATGCCGGACGCCTGCAGCGCACCTATGCGCGTGGCGGCAGGACGCCGGAAGAGCACGACATGCTCGGTTTCGCACTGGCCAAGGCGCTGGAAGACCAGGGCGATTACGCGGCAGCGTTCGACGTGTTCACGCAGGTCAACGGTTCACGGCGCCGGTTCGAAAGATGGAACGCGCAGGGTGAACGTGCCCGGGTGGAAGCGATGTTGCGGGTGTTGGCGAACTGGGTGCCCCCGCCATCGGCGGACCCGGCCTTCGGCAGCGAAGTGATCCTGATCGTCAGCATTCCGCGTTCCGGATCGACGCTGGTCGAACAGATTCTCGCTTCGCACCCGTTGGTGAATGGCGCGAACGAGATCAAGGATCTTCCGCAAACGGTCGATGCGGAAACGCGGAGACGCAACATCGCATTCCCGTTGTGGGTGCCTGATGCGAACGCGCAGGACTGGCGGCGCCTGGGCGGGGAATACCTCGTGCGCACCGCCCGCTGGCGCGAACGCAAACCGCGTTTTACCGACAAGAACCTCGTGGCCTGGTATCTGGTAGGCCCGGCGTTGGCCATGCTGCCGGCGGCGCGCGTGGTGGTCGTGCGGCGCGATCCGCTCGAGACCTGTCTTGCCTGCTACCGGCAATGGTTGACGGGCGACGCCGGGTTCGCCTACGACCTTGATGAGATGGCCGATTACTGCATCGACTTCATGCGGCTGACGCGTTTCTGGCTCGACAAATTGCCGGATCGCATCCTTGATCTCGAATACGAGACATTGGTAAGCGAGCCGGAACCGACGGTCAGGCGCTTGCTGGATTTCTGCGGCTTGCCCTTCGATCCAGCTTGCCTCGAGTTTTATCGCACCGAACGCACCGTGTTGAGCGCACCCAGCGCCGCTCAGGTGCGCCAGCCATTGCAGCGCAACACCGCACGCGCGGATCGCTATGGAAGCAAGCTCGACCCTCTGCGCAAGCGGCTGCGCGATGCCGGTCTGTTGGCGTGAACGCCGGAGCGGACGGCAGGCATAGGCCGTTTCGACGAGCGTGGAACAGGGATGCATGTCGAGCGCCGAGCACGGCTACCATCGCGCGATGGCTGATTGCGGACTCGACAATCCCTTCTGGTCGTCGCTGCGCACGCGGCATCGACCGCTTGCGATGGGCACGGATGCCGTCGCGCGTTATCCGCGCGATTTCGCGCCGTTCCTGGGTGTCGCCGATCCGGCCAACGATGTCGAAACGGCGTTGGAATCGCTGGTGGCATCCGATGAAACCGTGCTTGTGCTGGGCGTCGCGCCTGCGTGGTCGGGTGCGTGGAGGCTGGAGTCGCTGGAAACGCTGGCGCAGATGACGTGCGACGTGCCGATTCCACTGCCCGACGGCCCGGACATCATCGAACTGGACGAACGGCACCGTGCCGACGTGCTGGGGTTGGTGGCACTGGTGTATCCGCATTACTTCCGGCCACGCACGATGGAACTGGGTCGCTATTTCGGGATTTACCAGCATGGCCGGTTGGCCGCGATGATTGGCGAGCGGCTCGGCACCGACACCCATGTCGAGATGAGCGCGATCTGCACCCATCCCGATTTCACCGGGCGTGGTTACGCGCGACGCCTGACCGCATTCCTCACGAACGACACGCTGGCGCGCGGACGCACGCCGTTCCTGCACGTGAGCTACGCCAATTCGCGCGCGAAATCGTTGTACGAACGGCTCGGCTACCGGCTGCGCCGCGACATTCCGCTCTGGTCGTTGCGGCGCGCCTGAGCGTTACTGACCGGGGTGATACGTTCGTTTGGTGTGTCCCTTGAGTTGCTCGGGCCAGAAATACACGGTGCGCAGGTCGCCCGAGGCCCAGCGTTCGGCCTGGTCGGTGAAGTGCGGCGATTTCGGATCGCCGCTCTGGCCGCCGACGTGGATGGCACGCGCGCTGACCTTCGGACCGAACTCGACCACCGCGACGAAGCTGTTGCCGTTGTTGCCGTAATACTTTTGGGTGCCGGGCCAGCGGTGCGCGCTGGACGAGGCCAGCGAACCCCAGCGCGACGAGGTGAACGGCACACCGAGGCTGGGTTTGGCATCGTCGAAATGCGGCTGGATGGAATCGTCGAGCCGCTGGTAGCGATTGACCTGGCCCCACGGCACGCCCCAGTAGCCGAAGTCGTGCGTCAACGTATCGATGGCCTTCGCGAGCGCGCCGAGCCGCATCGCGGGTGTGGCCTTGTCCGCCATGTAGTCGTACGCGCGCGCGGCTTCGGTATCGGCGTCAAAGTCGCTGGCCACGATGATGGGCATGATTTCGTCCCACAGCGTGTCGCCCCAGAATACCGCGACGGTGGTGGGGATCGAGGCGAGGCCCCAGCGGTAATCCCAATGCCGCAACACGCCGATCGGACCCGCCAGTTTCGCCTTCAGCGGATCGCTGGCGGGCAGGGCGTCGTAGTCGTGGATCAGGATCGGAAGCTGCCGGGCGAACGCCGGCAGGTAGGAGTCGAACGCGTCGGTGATAAGCTTCGCCGAGGTGAAGTCGCGCGCATCGGTCAGCATTCGCGTCGCATGCACGCCGCGCGGATTTTCGCCGAAGGTGTCGAAGTAGCGCGGATAATCCGCGGCCTTCGGACTGTCCTTGCCGGCCGCGGACCACGGCCAGTCGTTGGTGTTCATCACCCAGCCGTTGGGCGGGTTGATGACGTTGGGCATGTCCTTGAGCGGCGTGAGGCCCTGCCACGCGGTGGCGGGGTTGCTGCCATCGACCGGTTTCAGGTAATCGAACGCGTTGTCGCGCTTGGGTACGAACTGCGGCACCAGGAACGCGATCTCGCCCTTGTCGTCGGCGAACAGCGTGTTGTTGGATGAGTTGGCCTTGAGTTCGGCGACCTTCATGTAGCTCGCAAGATCCGTGGCCTTGGTGCGCAGCCAGCTTTGTTGCAGTGCCGGGATCGGGCGGTTCATCAGCGCCTCCGCGATCCACTTGCCGTGCTCGCTGCGAACGATCGGGCCGTGCTGGGTGAAATACGCCGTGAACGTGCGCGTGCCCGTCGAACCGTCCGGTTTGCGGTAGTCGATGCTGATTTCGCGCGTGGTGACCGGCAATTCCTTGTCGCCGAACTTGTAGAAGTATTTCCCATTCCTTTTCGAGACGGTTTCGGCGAATTCATCGACGGCATCGACGCCGGTGGAAGTGTGCATCCAGCCGATATGACGGTTGAAACCTTGGTAGATGAAGAACTGGCCCCAGGTGGAGGCGCCGTAGGCATCCAGCCCTTCGTCACTGGACATCTGCGACTCGCTGCGGAAATTGAAGGTGACGTGCGGGTTGATCAGCAGCAGCGCATGGCCGTCGGTGGTCAGCTTCGGCGCGATCGCGATGCCGTTGGAACCTGTATCGCCGTGCCAGGTGGCGGGCTGCGTTTGCGCCAGCGCGAGCGTGGTCGCGGGATCGGCGCCGTAGAACTTCGCGAGGTCGGCAAGCTCGACGCGCTCGATGTCGCCGCCGATGCTGCCTTCGGTGAAGGAAAGCGCCATCCACGGCTCGTAGTGCGCGATCACCGGATGCACATCCGGGTGCGTGGCGAGGTACCAGTTCAGGCCATCCGCCCACGCGTTCATCAGTTTCCGCAACCACGCCGGACTCTTCGCGTAGTCCTGCTTCAGCACCACCGGGTCGATGAAGAGCTGGTAGCGCAGGTTGTCCCAGATCGCCTTCTCGCCGTCGGCCCGCGCGCTCCAGCCGAGCGCGGTGAGCAGGTTCGCCTGCACGCGGCTGAAATCGTCCTCGCACTGCGCATAGATCATCCCGAACACCGCGTCCGCATCGGTCTGGCCGTGGATGTGCGGAATGCCCCAGTTGTCGCGGGTGATCGTGACCTGTTGCGCTTCCTTCTGCAGGCGTGCGTGGTCGGCGTCGTGCCGCGCAGGCGCGGTCCCGGCCAGCGCGAGGGAGCACGGCAACGCCAGCAAGGCCATGCACAGCAGACGTGTGGCCGCGCGCGGACGATGGAACATGGCATTCGACATGGACTTCCCCTCGGCAAGCTGGGTGGATCGTGCAACCTTAGTGCGCATCGGCGGTGGCGGAAACCGTGCCGGCAGTCATGGGCTCCGGGACGATCGGGACGCCGGGCTCCCTCACGTCCGGCCGGGCGCAAGGTGCCTGAGAAACGCGAAGAAGTAAGCGGTGGCGCTGCGGCCGAGGCGTGGATTGATTTCGAACACCACCGGCTCGCCGCGCCGCAGCTTGTAATTCACGCAGCACAGGCCCTCGAAGCGCACGGCGTTCAACATGCCGGTGAACAGCGGCAGGTGCCGGCTGCGGCGAACCGTCTTGAAGACGGGCCAGGTCTTGCCCTTGATCGGAAATTCGGTGGTGTAGCGGTATTCGACGTCCAGCGAAGTCACGACGCGTCCGCCCATGAACAGGATGTGGCTGGCGAATTCGCGCGTACCGGGGACGAATTCCTCCACGAAGAAATCCGGCTTCGCGCGATCCGCGGCCACGGCGGATTCGGATTCTTCGTCGGTCACAATGTGACAGTGCTCGCCCGCTTCGTCGACGGATTTCTTGAGGACGTAAGGGTAGGCGAGCGAGGTGCCGGTGCGCGGCAGCCAGCGTTCGAAGCCGTGCCGGCGCAGGTGTGCGTGGAATTTCAGCTTGTCATCGCACAGGTCGATGGCTTCCGGCGAGGGTATCGGGATCAGCGTGCGGAGTTCCGCGCGCAACCCGCTCAGGAAACGGAGATCCTCCATGCTCAACGGCACGACGAGGTCGTAGCCGGCGAGATCGGCGTGCCGCAGGTCTCCGAAGGCGAACTGATGGCGGGTCAGGCGCAGTTTTCTGGCCAATGGCTCCACCCAGCCGTCGCGATCGCTGAAAAGGATTTTCAGTGGCCTGCGATGGGTGAAGCGGCCGAGCGCGTACTCGCGGGCCAGGAAGCGCTTGCTCGCGAACTCGGCACGCAGGCGCAGCAGCCCGGTGGAGTTCGCGCGCACGGATTCCCCCGGATGTTGGCGATGGCCGGGATCAGTCCGTCTTGCGCAACCAGGTCTGCGTGCGGCCCAGCATCGGCATGCCGATGTAGCCGCGCACGTGCAGTTTCATGCCGTTGTCTTCGAGCGACAGCTTGACCTTGTAGGTCTTGCCGTTGTGGGGGTCGAGGATCCGGCCGCCATCCCACACGTCGCCGTCCTGTTTCACGCCCCACATGATGGTCATGCCTTCCACCGGCTTGTTGTGGCGCTCGCCTTCGCACTTGTCGCAGATCGGATGCGGGCCCTGGTCGGAGAACAGCACCTGCTTGACCACGCCCTGCAGCGTGCCGTCCGGCTGTGCGGTGATCTCGATGATGGATTTCGGCTTGCCGGTGGCATCGTCGACCTGCGTCCAGGTGCCGACCGGTGTGGTGTCGGCGGCGTATGCGGCCGTGGCCAGCAGCAGGGCGAGGGCGATCAGGGCGGAGCGGAAGGCGGTGCGCATGGCGGTGACTCCAATGGGCTTGCGTGCAGCGTCGCGCAGTACGCCGTGCGCGTCAAGCGGGCGAGCGGCGCGTCAAAACGTCCCGTCGGCGTCCACCGTCTTGCCAAGTTCCATCAGCATGCGCGAGGTGAGGTACAGGCGAGGGACGATGGAATCGACTTCGATGTATTCGTTCTTCGCGTGATAGCCCCAGCCGGCGAGGCCCAGGCCTTCGAGCACCGCGGCCTTGCCGGAGCTTTGCGCAAAGCCCGCATCGGTGCCGCCGCTGGTGCCGGGCACCAGCAGCAGGTTGCGGCCGTTGAAGGCCATGTCGCCGCCGGGCACGTCGCGCGAGTTTTCCTCGGCGAGATTGCCGTCATGCAGCTCCGCGTACACGGACTGCGCGAGCCGCGCCAGCGTCATGGTGCGCTCATCCGCCTTGTACATGGGCCGCATGATGTCGAGACTGACCACGGTCGTTGTGTCGGGAACCAGGCTGTGCCCGGCGACTTTCGCCTTCAGCGCAGCGAGCAGCTTGTCCGTCCCACCAGCGTTGGAAAAGCGCACGTCCGCGCCCGCTTCGGCATGGTCGGGAATCTGGTTGCGCACCGTGCCGGCGTTGAAGGTCGTCCAGTTCATCTGCACGCCCGGAATGGATTGGGTGGTGTCGCGGGTTTGCAGGACCTGGTACGCAAGTTCAATGAGCGCGTTGCGGCCTTCCTCGGGCGCCGCGCCTGCGTGGGACGCGCGACCTTGCACGGTGATCGAAGCACGCCCGGTGCCGGCGGCCTGCAGCAAGACACCTTCGCTGTTTGCGATGGCCTTGGCGGGCGAGGGTTCATAGGACAGCACCACATCGTTTTCGCTGCCGAGCTTCTGGATGATGTCGCCGGAGCCGGGCGAGCCGATCTCCTCGTCGGGATTGAACAGCACGGTGAGTGTCGCGTAATCGTGCCAGCCGAGTTGCTTCAAGATCGCCAGCGAATTCAGGATCACCGCGACGCCGCCCTTGTCGTCGGCGATGCCCGGCCCGTACAGCTTGTTGCCGTCGCGATGGTACGGTTCGCTCGCGAGGATGCCCTTGCGGTACACCGTGTCCATGTGCGCGATCAGCATCACGCGCAGCTTGCCGTTGCCCTTGAACACGCCCTCGACCAGGTGCGTGGGTTTGCCGTCCGCACTGGGAATCAGGCGGGTCGCGGCGCCCAGTGCACGCAACCGGTCTTCGCAGTATTGGGTCATTTGCGCGAGCCCGGCCGTGTCGTCCGAACCCGATTCGATCGTGACCATGTCGTGCAGCGACTGGATCACCGCGGGTTGTTGCGCGCGCGCGGCATCCAGAAGCTTGGTATCCGTGCCGGCCGCTGCGGCCTGGAACGCCGGCAGGCACAGCAACGCTGCAACGAGCGTCGTGCGGGCAAATCCCTTGATCGTCATGGTCTTCTCCTTCGAATGGATGAAACCGAACCGCTGCTTGAATCGCTGCTGCCGACGCGTCAGAACCGCCAGGTCAGCCCCACGGCCGGGCCGCTGTACGACATGCGCGAAACCAGGCTGCCGGATTTGAAGTCGTAGTCGATGTAGCGCCACGTGGCGGCTACTTCGCCCCATTGGAATGCGTAGCCCACGCCGATCAAGGCTTGCCAGGTGAACCGCGAATCCCCGCTGCCGGCATCCACGTAATACGGCACGAACCAGCGCAGGTCGGTGCCGAAACGCTGGTGTCCGGACACGCCCACGATCGCGTCCCACCGTGTATGACCGACGCGCGACTGGCCCGATGCGTTGGGGTAGCCGATCAGCGGCGCCGACAACGTCCAGTCGAGCCGCTGACGGCTGTCGTACATGCGTGCGCCGAACACGAGTGACATATCGTGGTCGGGCTCCGCGACGAACCGGTATGTGCCAGCGAGCGTGAGCAGCGTGGTTTTCGCGCCCAGCTTGAAGTTGCCGGTGACACCCACGGGCACCGGAACCTGCGGCACGCTGAAAGCGTGCGTGGCGTTCACGCTGTCGCTGACGTCCGCGTGGAACACGTCGGCGAAGGCGCCCCAATTCCCGTGGCGGACGCTGAACTTGCCCATGAAGGCAAGGTTCAATCCCTTGACGATCCGGTGTGCGTCGATCCGGAAGATCGGACCCGCGGTGCCACCGGGGAATGTGGTTTCGCCGTACAGGGAAGGGAAGTAGGCATAAACGGTGGCGCCGTAGTGCCACGCGTCCTGATCGGAAGATTGCGCGTGCGCCGTGTTGGCAACCCCGCACAGGATGATTGACACACATAGTGCGGATCGCTGCACGGCAAGACGCATTCGACGTCCGGTGATCATGAGCTCCCTTTTTGTTGATTTTCGGACGAGCCGGCGTGCATCGACGACGACACAGCCAGTCTGGTCGACTGTATCAGGGAAGTCGATGCGTGCCCCGCCGGAGATCGGCTGATCGGGATCACGGTTCTGCGATCGAGCTCTGGCATACTGAAAAGTCATACGTTGACACTTGGCCGGATTGCGAATGCCACCCATCACCGAAGCACGCGTCCGCGAGTTGCTCGCGGGCATCACCGATCCGCATACCGGCGCATCGCTGGCCGACGGCGGCGCGATCCGTGGCGTCGGAGTGGATGGCGACAAGGCGGCGGTCGAGATCGCGCTGGGTTACCCCGCCGATGGCTGGCGCAAGGATTTCGCGGCGCAGATCAAGCGCACGCTGGAAGCCGATCCCGCGATCGCGCAGGCGACGGTGTCGGTGACGACGCGCATCGCGACGCACAAGGTGCAGGGCAACCTGATGCCGCTGCCGGGCGTGAAGAACATCATCGCGGTGGCGTCCGGCAAGGGCGGCGTCGGCAAGTCCACGGTCGCGGTGAATCTCGCGCTGGCGCTGGCGGCCGAAGGCGCCAATGCGGGCGTGCTGGACGCCGACATCTACGGCCCCAGCCAGCCGCTGATGCTGGGCATCTCCGGCCGCCCGGAATCACCGGATGGCAAGACCATCATCCCGATGACCAACCATGGCTTGCAGGTGATGTCGATCGGGTTCCTGGTCGGTGAAGACACGCCGATGGTGTGGCGCGGGCCGATGGTGACGCAGGCGCTGACGCAATTGCTGCAGTCGACTCTCTGGCGTGATCTTGATTACCTCGTCGTGGACATGCCGCCGGGCACCGGCGACATCCAGTTGACGCTGACCCAACGCGTGCCGGTCGCGGGCGCGGTGATCGTCACCACGCCGCAGGACATAGCGCTGCTGGATGCGAAGAAGGGCCTGAAGGCGTTCGAGAAGGTGCAGGTGCCGGTACTCGGCATCATCGAGAACATGGCTACGCACGTCTGTTCGAACTGCGGCCATGAGGAACACATCTTCGGCGCGGGCGGTGGCGCGAAGATGGCCGAACAATACGGTGTGCCGCTGCTGGGCTCGCTGCCGCTGGACATCCGCATCCGCGAACAGGCCGACGGCGGCAATCCGACCGTGGCGGCCGATCCTGATTCCGACCTTTCGCTGCGCTACCGCGGAATCGCGCGCAACACCGCGGCGCGGCTGTCGCTGCAGGCCGAACGCGACATGACGGGTGTGCCCAATATCCGTGTCGTGGATGATTGACGCGGATGCCAGACTTGGCGATGTGCTCTCGTCCTGTTGTCATTCCGGGGCGATCGCCCGCTTCACCGCGATCGAACCCGGAATCGGTTTTGGGGCGGTCGACAGGCTCGCGGGCGATGCGCGGCGCGTCGTTGTGTGCCGAGTGATACCGATTCCGGGTTCCGCCGCGATGGAGCTGCGGCGGCCCCGGAATGACGAGTGCTTGTTATGCTTTCCGCTTTCCGTTTTCCACTTCCTTCTCTCCGAGTCCCGCCACATGAGCATCAAGAGCGACAACTGGATCCGCCGCATGGCGCAAGATCACGGCATGATCGAACCGTTCGAGGCAGGCCAGGTCAAGCAGAACGGCGACGGGCGCATCGTGTCCTACGGCACTTCCAGCTACGGCTACGACGTGCGCTGCGCGGACGAGTTCAAGATCTTCACCAACATCAATTCGACCATCGTCGATCCCAAGGATTTCGACTCGCGCAACTTCGTCGATTTCAAGGGCGAGTGCTGCATCATCCCGCCCAACTCGTTCGCGCTGGCGCGCACCGTCGAATATTTCCGCATTCCGCGCAACGTGCTGGTGGTGTGCCTGGGCAAGAGCACCTACGCGCGCTGCGGCATCATCGTCAACGTGACGCCGCTGGAGCCGGAGTGGGAAGGCCACGTGACGCTGGAGTTCTCCAACACCACACCGCTGCCGGCCAAGATCTACGCCAACGAGGGCGTGGCGCAGATGCTGTTCCTGGAATCGGACGAGGTGTGCGCGACCAGCTACAAGGATCGCGGCGGCAAATACCAGGGGCAGAAGGGCGTCACGCTCCCCAAAACGTAGGTGTAGCGTGCGCTTTGCGCACGATTTGCAACTGGGTCCGACGTGCGCGGAGCGCACGCTACGCGCATTCAGCCAACATGTGGCACACTTTCCCGGCTGCGGCCCTCGGGGCTGCATCACGTTCCGCAACGGAGACCGATTCCATGAACCTGCGTTCGTTTGTTGCGCGCCTCGGCGGCGCGGTGATGCTGGCGACGATGTTCGCACTGGCGGCCTGCAACGGCCGCGTGCGCGGCGGCGGCGAGACCGTGGTCAGCGTGCCGCAGCAGTACGACATGACGATCGGCACCTACAAGGACAACCAGTTCATGCTGGATGGCGCGGTGCTTTCCGCACCCGATCTGGAGGCGCACTTCCGCTACCTGCAGGACCAGAAGCAGTTGCCCAAGACGGTGCTGCTGGAAGACACCGACTCGGCCAAGATCAACAATGCGGCGCTGGAGGAATTCGCCAGCCTGCAGCTCAGTTTTCACTTCACCGGCTACGTGATGCACAAGGGCAAGCTGACCCTTTTGAGCGCGGTGGAAGCGCCGGAAAAGAAGAAGAAATAATCGCCGCCCGTGTCAGGCTTCCCGGCCCGCCGCAATCCGCGCGTCGGCACGGGTGGTGAGCGCAGTGCGCACGATGATTTCCAGTGCGCGCTGCACGTCTTCGATCGGCATGCCGGGCTGTGCGTGGGCGGCGGCCTGCTGCGGCGACCAGGGTACGTGCACGAAACCCGCGCGGGTATTGCGCTGGCGCCGCAGGGCGTGCATCAGCGCATAGAACACCTGGTTGCACACGTAGGTGCCTGCGGTCTGCGAGATGCGCGCGGGGATGCCCGCACGCTGCAGTTCGAGCAGGGCCGCCTTGATCGGCAGGGTCGAGAAGAACGCCGCCGCGCCGCCGCGCAGCACCGGCACGTCCACGGGTTGCGCGCCGGCATTGTCGGGGATGCGCGCGTCGATCAGGTTGATCGCGACGCGCTCCAGCGAGAGGCCCTCGCGCCCGCCCGCCAGGCCCACCGCGATCGCGACGCGTGGCTCGTGCTCGCGCAAGGCGTGCCACAGCGTCGGGAGCGAGGCATCGAACTCGGTCGGCAATTCCACCGCGACCACGCGGTGGTCCTCGATCATGGCGCCATCCAGCGCGCGCACGGCCTGCCACGAAGGGTTCACCAACTCGCCGCCGAAGGGCGCAAAGCCGGTCAGCAACACGGTGGGATCGCGTTGGCGCGTCACGGGTTCAAGAACCGGGCTACCCTGAAACAAACAGGGCACAAGTGTACGACCGGCAGCACCCGGCTGGTGGTTTTTTGCGCGCGGATCACCCCGCTCGGCTGGGTGCCGAGCGGGTGGCGTCGCCTGCGCTCCCCGTACCGTCAATAAGGGAGCCACACGAAACCGTGATTCAATCCGCCGGCATCGATCCACCAACCAGTCACGGCACCGTCCGCGTTGTTGGTCGATGGACGCGTTCCCTGGCCAGGGGCCGTGCCCGCTCCGGGGGCATCGAAGGTCGCCATGTAATCGTCACCCCAGCGTTCGAAGCCGTGTTGCACGTTGTTGGAATCGACGTACTCTCCGGCGACAGCACCGAACAGATTGATGGAGAACGGATAGGTACCCAGCGCGGCGTTGTCTTCCTGGGGCAGTGCGAACGTACTGAATCGGCCGTTGGGGCCGCGCACGAAGCCATGACCAACGAAATTCGCGTCCAGGTAGTAACCGCTGATCACCCCTCGCAAGTCGATGCTTGCGGCGACCGTGCCGTTGATGGCGCCCGGCGCGTCGAACGTGGTGATTTTTCCGTTTCGATCGCGCAGGAAGCCGTGCGAGACGCCGCTGGCATCGTAATAGAAACCTGTGACCTTGCCGGCCGGATTCATGCAGGTTTCTTCGCAGACATACGTGAGCACGGAGCCGACCGGGTCGAAGGTCGTGATGGCGCCGGATCGCGACCGGACGAAGCCGTGATAGGCGTTGTTGGCGTCGATGTACACGCCCGCGGTATCGCCCTGCGGGTCGATGCTCCATGCGAACGTTCCCTGATTGGCCTCGGTGCCGGCGCCTGGTGCATCGACGGTGGTGAAGGTTCCATTCCAGTTGCGGATGAAACCGTGATAGACATTGTTTGAATCCTCGAACTGGCCGACGATCACGCCAAGGTCGTTGATGGCGTAAGCAACGGTTCCCTGGTTCAGGCCGGCGCCGAGGCCTGCGCCCGGCGCATCAAATGAAACGAATCGCCCGTCGGGGGTGCGCAGGAAGCCATGGGGAACGACGTCGGGGTCGGTGTAGGTGCCGACGATCTCGCCCCAATCGTTGTTGCCGAGTGCGACCGTTCCGCAGCCCCCGCCGCAGGCGGGGGAAGTCGATGTGGTGGCGCCGGGTGCGTCGAATTCGACCAGCTGGGGTTGCCATCCGTTGTCGCGATCCTGCGCGAACAATGGACACGGCATCGCCACCGCGGCGGCCAGACACAGTGTTGCCAGCGACGTCAGCCGCGGCAGTGCGGGTTTGGATGATTTCGGCATACGCATGACACGCTCCTCGTCGGGACGACGACAAAATGGCAAACGGGCGGAGGATCGTTTTCGATCCTCCGCGTATCGTCGGGTGTATGCTGAAAGCCCCTGAAAAATCCTTGCGGTTGTCGTGAAAGTTTCGGGAAGTTCATGAGGGACATGGACATCTCGTTGACAGACAAAGGCTTGTACGCCTTCGGATCCTTTACGCTGGACCCGCTCAAGCGTGTGCTGCTGCGCGACGGAGTGCCGGTTCCGTTGTCGCCGAAGGTGTTCGATACGTTGCTGTATCTGGTCGAACACGCGGATCGCCTGCTGGACAAGGACGAGTTGCTCGATGCCGTGTGGCCCGGCCGGGTCGTCGAGGAAAACAACCTTACTCACAACATCTCGATCTTGCGCAAGGCGTTCAGCCGTGATGGCACGCTGGATCGTTGCATCGTCACGTCGCCTGGGCGCGGTTATCGTTTCACGGCGGCGCTGCGGCGTGTACCGAGGGCTGCCTACCCGGGCGAGACCACGGCGCCAGCAGATGGCGGAGCCGTCCAAATCGCGGGTGACGGGAATCCCGCGCCTCCGCCCGCAGCGTCGCCGCGGCGATGGCGACGCATGGCATGGGCAGCGGCGTTCGTCCTGTTGCCGTTGACTGCGGTGCTGATCTACCTCGCAACCGCGCGGTTCGCGCATGCGCCCGCAACCCGCGCATCCGTCGCGGTGCTGCCGTTCGAGAACCTGTCCAACGACAAGAACAACGAGTATTTCGTGGCCGGCGTGCAGGATCTGATCTTGACGAAGCTGGCCGATATCGGCGGTCTGAAGGTCGTGTCGGGCACCTCCACGCGGAACTACCCCAGCCGTCCCGATGACCTGGAAACCGTCGCGCGGCAGCTCGGTGTTGCGACCATCCTCGAAGGCAGCGTGCAGAAAGACGGCAATCAAGTGCTGATCAACGTGCAGTTGATCGACGCCAGCACCGACAGTCACATCTGGGCGGGGGCGTTCACGCGCACGCTGGACAATATCTTCGGGGTGGAAGGCGAGGTGGCCGAGCAGGTAGCCGCTGAGCTGCAAGCCAAGCTCTCGCCCGCCGAGTCAGCCAGTCTGGCCGCCATGCCAACCCGGAACGAGGCGGCCTACGACTTGTTCCTGCACGCGGAGTATCTCTTCAACAAGGGCATCATCGATATCGATTTCACGAGCTTGAAATCGGCGATTCCACTCTACCGTCAGGCGGTGGAACATGATCCGGATTTCGCGCTCGCGTGGGCGCGTTTGTCGTTCAACGAAAGCCTGCTTGCGTGGTTCGGTGGTGGTGGCGAGGACGTTATGCAACTCGTGCGGCTGGCGCGTGCTGATGCCGAGCGTGCCGTGCAGTTGCAACCCGATCTTTCCACCGCATATCTGGCCGTTGGCTACAGTGATTACTACGGTCACCGCGATTACGCTGCGGCGCTCAAGGCCTTTGCCGAGGCGCTCACGCTCAAGCCCAACGATGTCGATGCGCTGGCTGCGCAAGGGTATGTCGAGCGTCGTCTGGGTCGTTTCGGCGATGCGATAGCGTCGTTGCAGCAGGCGCTGTCGCTCGATCCAAGAAATTCAGCGCTGGTCCAGCAGTTGGGCATGGCGTACTTGTTTGCGGGGCGCTATCCCGATGCCGAAAAGGCGTTCCAGCGCGCACTGGCATTGGACCCGGACGACCACTACGCAAGGATCTGGTACGCGCAAGCCATCGAACTGGGTACAGGTGACATCCCGCGCGCACTTGCAGCGGTGCAAGGCAACGATCCGGCGTTGAAGGGCGTACGCGTCACCCTGTTGACCGACGCCCGGAAGTATCGCGAGGCACTGGAGTTGCTCAACACCATTCCCGACACAGTTGATAACTTCAACGCTGGCAGCAAGGCGCTGATCCAGGCCAACTTGTATCGGCTGATGGGCGACAGTATTCATGCGCGACCGTTGTACGAACAGGCGCTCTCGCACGCCCGCGCACAACTCGACGTGCGGCAGGGGACCGAGTTTTCAAACGCATGGGGAGTCGTTGCAGCCGCTGAATTGGGGATCGGCCATACCAAGGCAGGCTTGGCCGCCATCGCTATGGCGCAGGCGATTGCCGGCAAAGTCAAGGACCAAGTCACGGGTTCGGATTCCAAGCTGGACATCGCGCAACTGTATGCGGAAGCCAGGCGGCCCGACCTTGCCGTGCCGGTGCTCACGCAGGCGCTCGCGATGCCGGGCATCGGCGCCTATTACTCGCCCATGTGGCTGTGGCTCGATCCGGTCTGGGATCCGATCCGCGGTGATCCCCGCTTTCAGGCGCTGTTGAAGCAGTACGGCCAATACAGGCCAGTCCTCGCCAATGCGTCGTCGCCGTCCGACACAAACAAAAGATGAAACGGCCCGCTACAGGCTGCCGCCTTCAATACCGGAACACCAGCAAATACATCAGTGCCAGGTTCACGGTGAGCAGCACCGCGCCGGTTTTCCATTGCGCGCGGATCACGTCGTTCTGGTTGGGCAGTTCCAGCAGCGCCACCGGGACGATGTTGAAGTTGGCGGCCATCGGCGTGAACAGGGTGCCGCAATAACCCGTGACCATGCCCAGCGCGCCCAGGATCGCGGGGTTGGCGCCGTGCAACTGGATCAGCAGCGGCAGTCCGACGCCCGCGGTCAACACCGGAAATGCAGCGAACGCGTTGCCCATGATCACGGTGAACAGCACCATACCGAGGCCGTAGGCGATCACGCAGGCGAGCGCGCTGTTCACGGGGATCAGCATCCGCACCAGGTCCGACACTGCGGCGCCGACGCCGGTGGCGGCGAACACGCCGCCCAATGCCGCCAGCGTCAACGGCAGCAGCGCCGCCCAGCCCAGCGTGTCCAGCAACCGTCGGCCTTCGATCAGGCCCGTCGATGGTTTCGCACGCGTGACCCACAGCGCCGCAATCAGTGCGATCACGCAGGCCAGCGCGAGGCCGGTCAGGGTCATACGGGTTTCGTCGAAGACGCGCACGCCATTGATCACGAGGTAACCGCCGAACAGCGCGACCAGCAGCGTCACCAGCGGAATCAGCACGGCAGGACCGAACAGGCGGTGGCCGAGGCGTTTCGCGTCGGCTTCGCGCGCGGACTGGTCGCGCTCGACCAGGTGTCCGCGTTGCATCCGTGGCGACAGCACGGCCAGCGCGATCACGCCGACACCAGCCAGTTGCGCCGGCAGTTCGTGATGCGCGGTGGCGGCATCGAGCACGAACTTGCCGCCGCCAATCAGCACCGCGAGCACCAGCCAGAACGCCGCGTGCGCCCAGCGCCGGTCGCGCAGGTTCAGCCACGCTGTGCCGGCGAGGAACAATGCGATCAACCAGTAGGCGTGTTCGATCTTCAGCATGTCAATCGCTCGCCGGCTGTTCGTCTTGTGCTATTGGGCGAGGCTGCGCGATCCGGTGCGCGAACAGTACCGTGCGGATCGCGTGGATCACGAACGCCGCGATCGCGGTCGGCAGCGCCCACAGCGCGATGTGCAACGGCTCCAGTTCGATGCCGTGCTGCGAATAGAAACCCTGGATCAGCAGCACCGCGCCCAATGCGATGAACACGTCCTCGCCGAAAAACCTGCCGACATTGTCGGTGGCGGCGCTGAATGCGCGCACGTCGTTGCGTTCTCTTGCGTCCAGCGGCTCGCCACGCCGCTCTGCCGCGGCTTCCGCCATCGGTGCCAGCAGTGGGCGCACCGTCTGCGCCTGCCCCGCCACGTCGATCAAGCCGAGCATGGCCAGAATTTGCCGTATGGCTAGATAGGCGATCAAAAGGCGTGAAAGAGTAAGCCCTCGCAGCGTTGTGACCCAGTTGCCCACATGTTCGCGCAGGCCCGCGCGCTCCAGCACGCCGATCGCGGGCAGGGTCAGCACGAACAGCAGCAGCGCGCGTTCCGACACGAAGCTGTGGCCGAGCAGCGCGAGGATTTCGGGGATGGATTTGCCGGCCGCAAGCCCGCTGACGACACCGGCAGCGACGACCACCGGTACCGGGTTGAAGCGCAATGCAAAGCCGATGACGACGACGAGCACGCCGAGCAGCGGCAGCCAATGGAGCAGGGCGGTCATGGCGACGGTGGCCGGCGCGTCATGCGGGACGTTCCGCCGCCGCGATCCGGACGCCCGCGTTTTCCAGCGCCCGGTGCAGGCACTTGGCGAACGGTGCCGCGTTGGCGCGGTCGCCGTGCACGCACAGGGTGTCGGCTTCGATGCGCACCTTCGCACCATCGCCCGTGACGGCTTCGCAACGGGTCGCGATCGCCACCGCCTGCGCAACCGCGGCGTCGATGTCCTCGATCACGGCGCCAGCTTGCGTGCGTGGCGTCAACGCGCCATCCCGCTGGTAGCGCCGGTCGCAGAAACCTTCGCGCTGTACGTGCAGGCCCGCGGCGCGCCCGGCTCCGATCAGTGCGCTGCCAGCAAGGCCAACGAGGATCAGGGCCGGATCGAAATCGCGCACCGCGTGCGCGATGGCATCGGCCAGCACGCGATCACGCGCGGCCATGTTGTACAACGCACCGTGCGGCTTGACGTGGTGCAGGCGAACACCGGCGGCGCGCACGAAGGCGTGCAGCGCGCCCAACTGGTACAACGTCTGTGCGTAAACTTCGTCCGGCGTGGTCTTCATTTCGCGCCGGCCGAAACCTTGCAGGTCCGGCAACGAAGTGTGCGCGCCGATCGCGACGCCGTGCTGCATGCAAAGCGCGACCGTTGCGCGCATGATCGAAGGATCGCCGGCGTGGAATCCGCAGGCGATGTTGGCCGACGTGATCCACGGCATCACGCCCGCGTCGTCGCCCATCTTCCAGGCGCCGAAGGATTCGCCGAGGTCAGCGTTCAAATCAATGCAATTCATGGGACCAGTCGTGCCGCGATGTTGGCTTCCAATGCGCGGAGTGTGCGTTCGCGATCGCGGAGCGCAGCCAGTGCCTCGTCCATCGTGCACGGTGTGAAGCGTAACGCATCGCCCGGCCGCAATTGTGCGAGGCGCGGGATATCCACCGCCGCGACCTGGCCGATGCGCGGGTAGCCGCCGCTGACCGGGCATTCCGGTCCGAACGCGATCGGTTGCCCGGAGGGCGGCAGTTGCAACAGGCCGGGCAGACAACCTTCGCTTACCATCTCGATGGGCGTGCTCCATTCCAGCTTGGGGCCGGACAGGCGCAAGCCCACGCGGTTGGAGTCGGGTTGCACCTTGAAGGTTTCTGAAAACAATAACTTGCGCGAACTCCCTGTCAGGCCGTCGAAATGACTTCCGCGCAACACGCGCAGCGGTCGCGCGGAGTCATCCGCAAACCACGGGCGCGGGTCGAGCCGCCAGTTGGATGTCGTGTGCATGCCGGCGTGACGGCCAGGATTTGGGGTTGCGACCGGCAGCGCGTCGCCGGCACGCAACGGCCGTCCCTCGAATGGGCCAAGCTGTGCGTTGACGTCCGTGCTGCGACTGCCGAGCACGGGTTCGACGTCGAACCCGCCGCGCACGGCTAGATAGCTGCGGCACCCCGAACGCATCGCGCCCAACGCGACAGCTGCGCCGGCCGGGACGGCGACGGGTGTCCACATCGGCTGTTCGACATCGTCGATCTTGAACGCGATCGGTGCGCCGGTGAGCGCAATCCACGCGGCCGAGTGGAAGCGCAGGGTCGGGCCAAGCAGGGTGATTTCCAGCGCGCAGGCGTCGACCGGATTGCCGCACAGGGCGTTGGCGATCCGCAACGCCGGCGCATCGAACGCACCCGCGCGGCCGATGCCAAGATACGCGTGGCCCGCGCGGCCCGTGTCCTGCAATGTCGTCAGCAGTCCGGGTTTGATGACCTCGACGATCACGCTGCGTGCTCCGAGAGTCGTTCGAATTCGTCCGTGCCGATCACGCGAAAGCGCACATGGTCACCGGGCGCCAGCAGGCAGGGGGGATCGCGCGTGGGATCGAACAGCGCCAGCGGCGTGCGTCCGATCAAATGCCAGCCGCCCGGCAGTTCGCGCGGATAGATGCCGGTCTGCGCGCCACCGATCGCGACCGAACCTGCGGGCACGCGGGTGCGCGGCGTCGCACGGCGCGGCACGTGCAGCGCGGGATCGAGCCCGAGCAGGTAAGGGAAGCCGGGCGCGAACCCGAGCATCGCCACGGTGTATTCGGCGGCGACATGGCGTGTAATCACTTCGTCGGGTGCAAAAAGCGCGTGCGCGGCGACGATTTCGAGATCGGGGCCGTACGTGCTGTCATAGCTCACCGGGATTTCCACGACGCGTACCGCAGCGTTCTTCGATGCAGTCGTTGCTTGCTCGTCATCCCGGCGGAAGCCGGGATCCAATTTCGCTATCTCCACCGTAATGCACTCGAATGGCCGCTGGCCTTTGCCGTCAGTCCAGGCGAGCGGATCGAATCGCACTAAAAGCGTTGCGTAAGCCGGCGCGATGTCGATGACGCCCGGAAGATTGGCGCTCCACAGAGCGCGCGCCGCTGCGTGCACCCGTGCGTTTATTGCCACGTCGATACCGTCGCCGAAACGCAGCAGTAGCGCGTCTTCGGCCAACGGTTCGATGGCGAAGTCCAATGTCACAGGGCCTGTCGCAAGCGTGCGAGCAGCGTATCGCGCGCTTCCGGTGAATAGGATTGGGCCGATCCGTGTCCCCACACCGGACCCGGCCACGCGGCGTCGTCCGTGCGGCGCGCCACCACATGCACGTGCAACTGGCGGACGATGTTGCCGAGCGCGCCGACATTGAGTTTGTCGCATGGCGTGACCGCACGCAGCGTCGCCATCGCGCGCGAAGTTTCTCCTGATAGCGCGGCGCGGTCGATCGCGATCATTTCATCGAGTTCGACCAGGCCTGCTCGCCGCGGCACCAGCACCAGCCACGGGAAGCGCGCATCGTCCATCAGCAGCACGCGGCACAGTGGCCAGTCGGCGACGAACGCCGTGTCTGCGGCAAGCCGCGCATCCAGTTCGAAGCCTGCTTCGGCATCGTCGCTCATGCGCCGGCCAGTTGCTTGCCGAAAAAATCCAGCGTGCGTTGCCACGCCAGCGTCGCGGCAGCTTCGTTGTAGGCACTCTTGTCCACGTCGCGGTTGAACGCGTGCCCGCAGTGCTCGTACACGTACACCGGCGCGTCGGGCCAGGCCTTGCGGTGTTTTTCGATGGCTTCGGCGGTGATCGAGCGGTCGTTGGCGCCGAAATGGAAGATCACCGGTGCCTTCAGCGGCTGGTCGAGATACGCCACGTTGCGCGCGCCGTAATAGCTGACGGCGGGCAGCGCCAGGCGCTGCGCCGACAGCAGCGCGACGGTGCCGCCCCAGCAATAGCCGACCACGCCGATCTTGCCGGATGACCTGATCGATTCCGCCGCGCTGGCGACGGCTTCCACCGCGCGATCCAATCCGACTTCCATGGCCAGGTCCTTGCCTTTGTCCATGCCGTGCCTGTCGTAGCCGAGTTCGACGTCGTTCTCCACGTAGTCGAAAAACGCCGGCGCAACGGCGGTGTAGCCGGCCTTGGCGAAGCGATCCGCAACGTCGCGGATGTGTGCGGTGACGCCGAAGATTTCCTGCACCACGATGACGCCGCCCTTGGGCTTGCCGGAAGGTTTTGCGAGATACGCGCCGATGCAATGCGTGCCGGCGGTGTTGAGGTTGATGCGCTCGCCCATGGCGGTTCTCCTTCGATTGCGATCGCACCAGCGTACTACCTTGCGCCGCGCACGTGATGCCTTTCCCGGGCCGCGAGTCCCGAGTCCCGCTAGAATTTCCAGTCCACTGTCGGTTCTCCGTCCGCATGTCCGCTCCCACTCCCAAGATCGGTTTCGTCAGCCTCGGCTGCCCCAAGGCGCTGGTCGATTCCGAGCGCATCCTGACCCAGTTGAAGGCCGAGGGCTACGGCATCGTGCCGCGCTACGACAAGGCCAACGCGGTGATCGTCAACACCTGCGGCTTCATCGACGCGGCGGTGCAGGAATCGCTGGACGCGATCGGCGAGGCGCTGCACGAAAACGGCAAGGTGATCGTCACCGGCTGCCTCGGCAAGCGCGATGCGCTGATCCGCGAGGCCTATCCCGACGTGCTGGCGATCACCGGCCCGCAGGATTACGCCAGCGTGATGAACGCGGTGCACCAGGCGCTGCCGAAACCGCATGATCCGTTCGTCGATCTGGTGCCCGACACGGGCATCAAATTGACGCCGATGCACTACGCATACCTGAAGATTTCCGAAGGCTGCAACCACCGTTGCACCTTCTGCATCATCCCGTCGATGCGCGGGAATCTGGTGTCGCGGCCGATCGACGAGGTGCTGGTCGAAGCCGAGAAACTGGTGCGCGCGGGCGTCAAGGAATTGCTGGTGATTTCGCAGGACACCAGCGCCTACGGCGTCGATGTGAAGTATGCCGAGCGCACCTGGCGCGGCAACGCGTACCAGACGCGGATGCTCGACCTGTGCCGCGGTTTGGGCGAACTCGGCGCGTGGGTGCGCCTGCACTACGTGTATCCGTATCCGCACGTCGATGACGTGGTTCCGCTGATGGCGGAAGGAAAAATCCTGCCGTACCTCGACATCCCGTTCCAGCACGCCTCGCCGCGGATACTGAAATTGATGAAGCGCCCCGGCAACATCGAAAAGACGCTGGACCGCATCCACGCGTGGCGCAAGGCTTGCCCCGACATCACCATTCGCAGCACCTTCATCGTGGGCTTTCCCGGCGAAACCGATGCCGAGTTCGAGGAGTTGCTGGATTTCCTGCGCGAAGCGCAACTCGACCGCGTGGGCGCGTTCGCGTATTCGCCGGTCAGTGGCGCCAAGGCCAATGAATTGCCCGATCCGGTCCCGGAGGAATTGAAGGAAGACCGGCTCGAACGCTTCATGGCAGTGCAGGCGGAAATCTCCGCCGCGAAATTGCAGAAGAAGATCGGCCGCACGCTGACCGTGCTGGTGGACGAAGCGAACGCCGAGGGCGCCATCGCGCGATCGTCTGCCGACGCGCCGGAAATCGACGGCGTGGTGCGCATCCGCGACGGCTCATCATTGAAACCAGGCCAGTTCGCCGAGGTGCGCGTGACCGGTGCCGGCGCACATGACCTGGATGCGGTTCGCATTTGACCCTCTCCCTCCGGGAGAGGGTGCCGCGCAGCGGCGGGTGAGGGTTGGGGATTCGCGCGGCGCGCAGCAGGCGTGAAAGCCGTACCTTCACCCCTTCCCCTCTCCCGAAGGCAGAGGGGTTTTACCTGGATGCGTCGTATTCCACCGCAAGAACCAGGAACCCCACCTTCCCACCAGGCAACTCCGCCTCGAATTCCTCGTCGACGCGTTTTTTCAGCACTGCACGCGCCAGCGGCGAGTCGACGCTGATCCAGCCCTTTTTCGCATCCGTTTCGTCGGGGCCGACGATGCGGTAGCGGTGGGTCTTGCCGCTGTCCAGTTCCTCGATTTCGAAGCTCGCGCCGAAGAAGATCATCCCGCGATCGGCCGGCACGCCTTCGGCAACCTTCAGCGACGGAATGCGTTTGGACAGGTAGCGCACGCGGCGGTCGATCTCGCCGAGCTGTTTCTTGCGATACGTGTATTCGGCGTTTTCCGAGCGGTCGCCTTCCGCTGCCGCCGCCGCGAGCGCGCGCACCACTTCCGGGCGCAATTCGCGCCACAAGTGGTCGAGTTCGGCCTTCAACGCATCGAAACCCGCGCGCGTGATGATCGCGGTGGAGCGGGGCGGGGGTGGACGCCAGCGTGACATCGAATCAGCGTTTGCCCCCGAAGATGCCGCCCAACACGCCGCGCAGGATCTGCCGCCCAAGCTGGCTGCCCATGGTGCGCACGGTCTGCTTGGCCATGGTTTCGATCATGCCCTGCCGGCGCTTGGTGCCGAAGATCGCGTCGTGCATCGCGCCGCCGATGGTCGAGCCTTGCGGCGCGCTTGCGGCTTCCTTCTGCGCGACTTCCTGCGGATTTTCCGCGGCCTTGTCGTCGGCGCGCTTGGCCAGCATTTCCGCCGCCGATTCGCGGTTGACGGACGTGTCGTACTTCGGCCCGACCGGCGAGCGCGAGCGGATGGTGGCGCGTTCCTCGTCGGTGATCGGCCCGAGGCGGCAGGTCGGCGTGGAAACCAGCACGCGCTCGACCGGCGTCGGCGCGCCCTTGTCGCGCAGGGTGGAGGCCAGCGCCTCGCCGGTGCCAAGCGAACCGATGACCTGCGCAACATCGAGTTTCGGATTCGGCGCGAAGGTTTCCGCCGCGGCCTTCACGGCCTTCTGGTCGCGCGGGGTGAACGCGTGCAGCGCGTGCTGGATGCGGTTGCCCATCTGGCCGAGGATCACGTCGGGCACGTCGTCGGGATTCTGCGAGCAGAAATACACGCCGACGCCCTTGGAGCGGATCAGGCGCACCACTTGCTCGACCCGCTGTTGCAGCGCGGCCGGGCAATCGTCGAACAGCAGGTGCGCCTCGTCGAAGAAGAACACCAGCTTCGGCTGGTCGGGGTCGCCCACTTCCGGCAATTGCTCGAACAGTTCCGACAGCATCCACAGCAGGAACGTGGAATACAGTTTGGGTTTGAGGATCAACTGGTCGGCGGCCAGGATGTTGATGACGCCGCGCCCGGACATGTCCTGGCGCATGATGTCCTTCAGGTCCAGCGCGGGTTCTCCGAAGAACTGCGCGGCGCCCTGTTGTTCCAGTTGCAGCAGCGCGCGCTGCACCGCGCCGAGGCTGGACTTGCTGACGAGGCCGTAGTGTTGCGAGACGTCCTTGGCGTTGTCGCCGACATGGTTGAGCAGCGCGCGCAGGTCGTCGAGGTCCAGCAGCAGCCAGCCGTTGTCGTCGGCCAGCTTGAACACGATTTCCAGCACGCCCTGCTGGGTATCGTTCAACTCCAGCACGCGCGCCAGCAGCATCGGCCCCATCTCGGAAACCGTCGCGCGCACCGGCGAGCCGAGCTTGCCGTACAAATCCCAGAACACCACCGGGTTCGCCTGCGGCTGCCAGGATTTCTCGATGCCGAGTTTCGCGAGCCGCGCCTGCAGCTTGTCGCCGGCCGGCGCGGCAGCCTGCGACATGCCCGCGATGTCGCCCTTGACGTCGGCCAGGAACACCGGCGTGCCGAGCCGCGAGAAACCTTCGGCCAGCAGCATCAGCGACACGGTCTTGCCGGTGCCGGTGGCACCGGCGATCATGCCGTGGCGGTTGCCGAAATGCGGGTCGAGTTCCACGGCGGTTTCGTCGTTCCTGCCGATCAGGATGTCGTTCACGCGGCCTCCCCGGTCGCTGCATGTGATGGACTTCCGATTGTACGGCGCGATTTCGTCTTGAGTCGCGGCTCGTGACGCGTTAGGGTGCAACCGTTGCTTGACGCACGAGTGGGCGGTGCATGATGCGGTGGTGTGTAGCGGTGGCGTGCCTGGGCGCGCTGGGGATGTTGGCGGGTTGCGCGCAGGCGCCGACCAGGACCAGTGGCCCGTCTGCGGACTTGAATGGTCTTTATGCGCAGTTGAACCAGGCCAGCGGCCAATACGGCCAGGCGCTGGAGCAGGCGCGGCACGGTGACAACGCGCAATCGCAGAAGACGCTCGAATCCGCACTGGACGAGTTGCGCAGCGCGTCCGACCGTTGCGTCAATACGCCCGGCTGCGACGCCGCGCGTTTCCTGGCCGCCTACGATCGCGCGTTGCGCCTGAAGGACGGCAGCTTCCTCGGCACCGAGGACGACGATCAGGCGCCCGACACGGAAGACCAGGGTGCCGGCGGCGGCGATTCCGGCTTGCTGGCCACGCTGCCGCAGACGCAGCGCACCGTGCAACTGCTGCACGACCACAAGCTGTCGGACCTGGTCGCGACCAACGGCACCGTGCAGGCCGCGCTGCAGGTCTGGCTGACCCGCTTGCGCCCGAACCTGATCCGCGCCTACGTCGATTACCAGTACCTGCGCTACCAGATGGAGCCCGCGTTCCACAAGGCAGGCCTGCCCGAGGCGATCCTGTTCGGACTGATCGCCAAGGAATCCGGCGGCAACGTGCACGCGGTGTCGCGTTCCGGCGCGGCCGGGCCGTTGCAATTCATGCCGGCGACCGGCTCGCGCTTCGGGCTCAACACCATCGACGGCTTCGACCAGCGTTTCGATCCGACCATGTCGGCGCAGGCGACCGCGGCGTATCTCAACGAGCAGCTGGGACAGCTCAACGACAACCTTGCGCTGGTGCTGGCCGCCTACAACGGCGGCGAGGGGCGGATGGGGCGGTTGGCGGCAGGCACGCCGAACGCCAGTTTCTGGAATCCGGACGTCTATTTCTCGCTGTCGCCGGAAACCCGCGAATACGTGCCGATGGTGCTGGCGGCGGCCTGGCTGTTCCTGCATCCCCAGCGCTACAACCTGCATTTCCCCAAGGTCGATGGTGCGCCTGGCTCCGTGCAGCTCGTCAACGCCGCATCGTTGAACGAACTTTCGGTGTGCCTGGGCGATGACGATGGCGCGCGCTACGGCTGGTACCGCACGCTGCGCAACCTCAATCCGCAACTGGATCCCTCGCAGGTGCAGCCGCAGGGCACGCGCATCAACCTGCCGAAGTTCCTCGAAGGCGCGTACAAGCAGTCGTGCACCAGCGGACGCTGGGTCGTGTTGGCAAGCACGTTGCAGAACGCGCAATTGCCCGCGCCGCCCGCGCAGGTTGCCGCCGATCCGCCACCCGTGCGCAAGTCCCGTTCCTCGGCGAAGCACTATACGGTGCGCAAGGGCGACACGCTGTACGCGATCGCGCGCCGCTTCGATTGCGACGACGTGCGCGAACTGGTGCGCGACAATCGCCTGCAATCCGCGACCGACCTGCAGGTCGGCAAGCGGCTGCGGCTGGTGGGGTGCAGCCGTTGACGGGATGGTGTCAATACTGAAACCGGATACGAAAAAGGGGCCTTTGGGCCCTTTTTCGTATCTGGCGGAGAGGGTGGGATTCGAACCCACGTTACGGCATAACCGTAAACCGGATTTCGAATCCGGCGCATTCGACCACTCTGCCACCTCTCCAAAAATGTAGCGCTCGTGTGGCGTGACAGTTGCCGCCGGCGCATTGTTCGCATCGTCCCTGATGCTCACCCCTCGCTATCGCTCGGAACCAGCCTTACGGCTGTCCGATTTTGCTCCCGGCAAAATCGTCGACCACTCTGCCACCTCTCCGGGGTTCGTGGTCAGCAGGCCCGCCTGAGCGGGCCGACCATGATAATTGCACGGCCGCATGGGTGACAACCCGAGGTTCGTTTGACGCCGGTGCTTGAGTGGGAACCCGCGTTGCCGTAGCTTGCGCGGAGGCATCGGAGGGAGGTCGCCATGCGCACGCAGCCGCGGGTCGTTGTCCTGGTGTTCGGAATTGGGTTGTCGCTGGCCGGATGGGCGCAGGCTGCCGGGCAGTCGCCGGTCGCCGAAGCGCCTGCCGACTACGCCGGCATCGTGGAACTGCAACAGCAGATGGCGCACGGCAGTCTGGACTCGCAACAGTTGGTCCGCGATTTCGTCCAGCGCATCGAGGCGCTGGACCAGGCCGGTCCGCGGGTCAACGCGGTGTTGCAGTTGAATCCCGACGCGTTGAAGATCGCCGTGCAGCGTGACCAGCAACGCAAGACAGGCGAGCGCGGCCCGTTGTGGGGCATCCCGATCCTGCTGAAGGCGAACATCGACACCGGCGACAGGATGCCGACCACGGCAGGTTCGCTCGCGTTGTTGGGTGCGCCGGCGCCGCGGGACGCGACGGTGGCCGCGAAATTGCGTGAGGCCGGCGCGGTGATCCTGGGCAAGGCCAACCTGAGCGAGTGGGCCAATTTCCGCTCGACGCATTCGTCCAGCGGTTGGAGTGGGCGTGGCGGGTTGACCCGCAATCCCTACGTGCTGGACCGCAGCGCCTGCGGATCGAGTTCGGGCTCGGCGGTGGCGGTCGCGGCGGGCTTCGCGACGGCCGCGATCGGCACCGAGACCAACGGTTCGATCATCTGTCCCGCGGCCGCCAACGGCATCGTCGGCATCAAGCCGACCGTCGGGCTGGTGAGCCGCGCCGGCATCATTCCGATCAGTTCGACCCAGGACACCGCGGGCCCGATGGCGCGCGACGTGCGCGACGCGGCGATCGTGCTGACCGCGATCGCCGGCAGCGATCCGCGCGATCCCGCCACCCGCGATGCCCACGAGCACGCCACCGACTACACGAAGTTTCTCGACCCGGACGCGTTGAAGGGCAAGCGCATCGGCGTGGTGCGGGAATTGTCCGATGACGGTCCGGAGGTGGCGAAGCTGCTGGACCAGGCCATCGCGGTGCTGCGTGCGCACGGCGCGACCGTCGTCGACAAGGTCAAGATTCCGCACCTCAACGATTACGGCAAGGCCGAGTCGATCGTGCTGCAGTACGAGTTCAAGCACGGCGTCAACGCCTATCTCGCAACACGCAAGGGCTTGCAGGTTCATTCGCTGGCCGACCTGATCGCGTTCGACACGGCCCACGCGGCCGAAGAGATGCCTTGGTTCGGGCAGGAAACATTCATCGCAGCGGAAGCGAGGGGACCACTGACCGACAAGGTTTATGAGGACGCCCTGGCGAAGCTGCGGCGATTGGCCGGCCCGGAAGGCATCGATGCAGCCATGAACGCGGACCACCTCGACGCGTTGCTGGCGCCGGCGCAGGGGCCTGCGTGGCGCATCGATCTGGTCAATGGCGATCCCGACCTGCCTTCGGCCTACGGCCCCGCGGCGGTGGCCGGCTATCCATCCATCACGGTTCCCGCCGGTTTCGTGCACGGGCTGCCGGTCGGGATGCTGTTCTTCGGCCGCAAGTGGAGCGAGCCGACCCTGATCGGAGTGGGTTATGCGTATGAACAGGCCACGCACGCGCGGCGCAATCCGGAGTTCCTCACCACGTTGCCGGCGCCGCAAGGCATCGATGCCTGGACGCAGAAGTCAGGCGCGTCGGCGCACGTGTCGGTCCCCGATGCCGTGAACGGCGGCAAGCAACGCTGACTTGCACGGCCCGAGGTTGCTGCGGCAGCGGTGAAACCCGGACGCAGACGCATCGCGCTGTGGTCAACGCTCCGGGACCAAAACAATGAGCCCATCCGGACGGGTGCGAAAACCGCGACGCATCGCGCGTTGCACGAAAGCGATCGCGCGGCGCGCGGCGATACGTGGCGTCGTGCCCTTGGCCAATTCGGCGGCGAGCGCGGACGACAATGTGCAGCCGGTGCCATGGTATTGGCCTGGCAGGCGCGGGTGGCGCAACTCCAGCATGTCGCGTGCGTCGAACCAGCGGTCGATGGCTTCTCGCTCGCGCCCGTGGCCGCCTTTCAGCAGCACGGCCTTCGCACCCATTTCGCGCAACGCGTGGCCGGCGCGTTCGGCGTTGCGCGCGTTGCGGATTTTCGTGCCGAGCAGGGCTTCGGCTTCCGGCAGGTTGGGCGTCAGCACGTCGGCCAGTGGAATCAACTGGTCGATCAATACGTACACCGCGTCCGCGTCCAGCAGACGTGCGCCGCTGGTCGCGATCATCACCGGATCGACGACAAGCCAGCGCGGCTTGTGTCGCGCGAGTTCGCGCGCGACGCAACGCACCGTGCGTGCATCGCCCAGCATCCCGGTCTTGACCGCGGTGATGGCGAAGTCATCGAACACCGCATCGAGTTCGGCGCGCAGATGTTTTGCTGGAACCGAATGCACCGCCGTGACGCCGCGGGTGTTCTGCGCCGTCAGTGCGGTGATCGCGCTGGTTCCGTGCATGCCCAGCGCGGCGAAGGTTTTGAGGTCGGCCTGGATGCCCGCGCCGCCGCCGGAGTCGGAGCCGGCGATGGTGAGGCAGCAGCGGGGACTGGGGAGTTGGGACTCGGGATTTGCGGAGCGCATAACGAAGTCGTCATCCCGGCGCAAGCCGGGATCCATTTTGCTGTTGAGAAAACGACAATCAAAATGGATTCCGGGTTCTGCGCATCCTGCGCGACGCGCAGCCCCGGAATGACGAAGATTGTTGTCGGGTTCCCGTTCTTAGAGTGCTTCCGAAGCGAAGTCGGCCAACCTTGACCGCTCGCCCCGCCGCAGCGTCACGTGCGCCGCGTGCGGCCACTGCTTGAAGCGATCGACCGCGTAGGTGAGGCCGGAGGTGGTTTCGGTGAGGTAGGGCGTGTCGATCTGCTCGACGTTGCCGAGGCAGACGATCTTGGTGCCGGGGCCGGCGCGCGTGACCAGGGTCTTCATCTGCTTGGGCGTCAGGTTCTGCGCCTCGTCGATGATCAGGTAGCGCGACAGGAAGGTGCGCCCGCGCATGAAGTTGAGCGAGCGGATCTTGATGCGCGAGGCGAGCAGGTCATTGGTCGCTTGGCGTCCCCACGAGCCGCCGTCTTCTGGATTGGCCAGCACTTCGAGGTTGTCGGTGAGCGCCCCCATCCACGGCGTCATCTTTTCCTCTTCGGTGCCGGGCAGGAAGCCGATGTCCTCGCCGACAGACACCGTGGCGCGGGTCATGATGATTTCGCGGTAGCGCTGCTGGTCCATCACCTGCGCGAGTCCCGCCGCGAGTGCCAGCAGGGTCTTGCCGGTGCCGGCGGTGCCGAGCAAGGTGACGAAGTCGATGTCCGGATCCATCAGCATGTTGAGCGCGAAATTCTGTTCGCGATTGCGCGCGGTGATGCCCCACACGCCATGCGCGCTGCCGGTGTAATCGCCCAACAGGGCCAGCCGGGTCTTGTCGCCCTCGGAGGCCAGCACGCGCAATTCCACGCTGTTTTCGCCCGGCAGGTACAGGCATTCGTTGGGCTGCCACGCCTCGTCGTCGCGCGGCTTCAATTCGTAGAACGTGTGCCCGCGCTCGGACCATGAGCGCAATTCCGGATGCCGGTCCCAGAAATCCGCGGGCAATTCGGCCGAACCCGTGTACAGCAGCGAGAAATCGTCCAGCGCGCGATCGTTCTCGTAGTCTTCGGCGGCGATCCCGAAGATGGTCGCCTTGATGCGCAGGTTGATGTCTTTCGACACCAGGGCCACCGCCGACTCGGGGCGATGTTCGCGCAGGTCGAGGATCGCGGCGAGGATGCGGTTGTCGGCCTTGCCCTGGCCGTTGCCGCTGCGGGTCTGGAAGTAAAGACGTCCGCTGGCGCCGCCGCTGCGCAGCCTGACGCCGTCGGGTTGCGCGAGCGGGACGCCGTCGGCGATGCCGTGGCTGTTGTTGCGCTCGATCAGCTCGTTGAGGAAACGGCTGGCCTGGCGCGCGTTGCGGGCGACTTCGGAGACGCCGGATTTCTTCTCGTCCAGTTCCTCCAGCACCGTCATCGGGATGAACACGTCGTGTTCCTCGAAGCGGAACAGCGCGGTCGGATCGTGCAGCAGGACGTTGGTGTCAAGCGCGTACATGCGCTTGGCGTCGACCTTCTTGGTCATTCAGTCGTGGCCTCGCAAGTGGGGGCGAAAGGAAAGAGCGCTTGCCATGGATCGACACGGATTGTCACGGACTTGATCCGTGCAGACTCGTGTTTATCCATGGCCAAGTGTTTTGCTCGGGACAGGTGCGTGAGCCTCAGGATGTGGGGATGGCGTCGAGCACGGCTTGCGCATGGCCGGGCACCTTGACGCCGCGCCATTCCTGGATCAGCTTGCCGTCGGGATCGATCAGGAAAGTGCTGCGGTCGACGCCCAGGTATTCTCGGCCGTAGAGTTTCTTCATCCGGATCACGTCGAAGGCCTTGCACCAGGTTTCGTCGGCGTCGGCGACCAGCGCGAACGGCAGGCCGAGTTTTTCCTTGAAGCCGTGGTGCGAGCGCGCGCTGTCGCGCGACACGCCCACGATGTTCGCGCCGCGGCGCTTGAACTTCGTGTACAGGTCTCGGAAGTCGCCGGCCTCGCGGGTGCAGCCGGTGGTGTTGTCCTTCGGATAGAAGTACAGTACCAGCCACTGGCCGCGCAGGTCGGACAGCGCCAGCTTGTCGCCCGATTGGGTGATGCCGGAAAGTTTGGGAACCTTGTTGCCGATTTTGGTCATTAAAATGGATCCCGGCTTTCGCCGGGATGACGCTCTAGGGAAGGTTGCACTTTAAAATTTCACCGGGTCCATGATGGCGTCGAGGTTGAGTCCGTCGCACAGTTCCATGAACTCGTCGCGCAATTCCGCGATGCGGGTGTCGGCCGGGATGCCGATGGTGATCTGGGCCTGGAACATCTCGGCGCCGGTCTGCATGGCCTGGTAGCGCATCGACGACATCTGTTCGATGCTGATCTTGCGGCGGTTGAAGAAATCGATCAACTCGACCAGCACGCCGGTCTTGTCGGCCGCGATCACCTCGACCATGTAGGGCAGCAGGTGGCTGGGCTGGTCGCTGCTCTGCGTGCGGTAGCTCAACAGGTGCAGGTTGTCGTCGCGGCCGATCCGGCCCAATGCATTTTCGAGCTTGGCGATCGCGTCCCACGCGCCCTTGGCGAGCAGCAGCACCGAGACGTCGGCGCCCACGGTCGCCACCCGCGATTCGACGAGGTTGCAGCCGGCGTCGGCGATCCGGCGCGACAGCACCAGCAGCGGCGACTGCCGCGCGGGCGCGACCGCCTGGATCAGCAACTGGTGGTCGGTGGCGGGACGGGCGGTGGGGCGGTTCACGGAGGCGAGTGGTTTGACGTTCACAGACGGCAAGAATAGTGGTGTCCGGGATGGCGTGTCACGTTATGATGCGGCGTTTGCATCGAGGCGGAGCCGTCACACGTGGAACTTGCCGGGAGCATCTGCGCCATCGCGACACCGTTCGCCGCGGACGGCGCGCTCGACCTGTCCGCGTTCGGGCGGCTGATCGATCATCAGCTCGATGGCGGCACCCAGGGCATCGTCGTGGCCGGCTCCACCGGCGAAGCGCATATGCTGGACGAGCACGAGTACGAGCGCCTGCTGGCGTTCGCGGTGGAACGCGTCGCGCGGCGCGTGCCGGTGATCGCGGGCAGCGGGGAAGCGGCGACTTCGAAGACGATCGCACTGACCCGCCGCGCCAAGGCACTGGGCGCCGACGCCGCGCTGGTGGTGACGCCCTATTACGTGCGCCCGACCCAGGACGGCCTGCGCCGGCATTTCGCCGAGGTCGCGACCCGCTGCGACATCCCGATCGTGATGTACAACGTACCCTCGCGCACCGGCTGCGACATGCTGCCGGAAACCGTCGCGGCCCTGCGCGACACGGCCGGCATCGCCGGGATCAAGGAGGCGGTCGCCACCCCTGAACGCATCCGGGCGATCGCGCAACTTCGGCGGCCGGGATTTGTCTATCTGTCCGGCGACGATGGCAGTGCCGCCGAAGCGATGCTGGCGGGCGCGGGAGGCGTGGTGTCGGTGGTGAACAATCTGGTTCCCAAGCTGTTCCGTTCCATTTGCGATGCCGCGCGCGGCGGCGATCGCAAGGGCGCGGAGCGCGGCATGGCCGGCATCGAGCCCTTGCTGGATGCATTGAACTGCGCGCCGAACCCGATGCCGGTCAAGGCCGGCCTGGCCGAACTCGGCCTCTGCCTCGGCGCGCCGCGCCTGCCGCTCGTGGAATTGCCAGCCGGACCCGCACGCGCGCGCCTGCGCGACATTCTTCTGCCCCTCGCTGGCGCAGCCGCGCCATGATCATGCACAATGCGCCCATGAAACGAATCGCCCTCCTGATCCTGTTGCTCGCCCCGGTCGCATTGACCGGCTGCCAGACCATCAAGGCCCACAATCCGTTCCGGCACAAGGAGCCCGCCTACCAGTCGGCGCAGCAGGAACAACCGCTGGAAGTGCCGCCGGGCATGGATCAGCCGCCCACCACCGAGGCGCTGGCGATCCCCGATGCCGGTACGGGTGCCGCCGCGGCTGGAATGCCGTCGGCCCAGCCGGAAGCGGGTGCATCGCCGACGGTTCCCGCCGCGACGCGCAGCGTGTCCGGCAACAGCCTGACGCTGGGCGATACGCCCGCCAGCGCGTACCACCGCGTCGGGCTGGCGCTGGAGCGGGGTGAAGTCGGCCAGGTGACCGCGCACGACGATAACGCGATGACCTATCAGGTCGCGGTCGACACGGTCGTGACCAGCAAGCCCCAAGGCGGCTTCTTCCACCGCATGTTCCACCGCAGCAAGAGCGAAACCGTGAAGGGTGCGGTGACGATCAGCGTGGCGCCGCAGGGCAGCGGCAGCGTGGTGCAGGCGTCGGGCAATCCCGATGCGGTCGCGCGGGTGATGGCCGTTCTGCAACAAAGATTGCAGTGAACGAATGACGCAGGAACGCAGAACGCCGCCTCCGGGCGGCGTTCTTGTGTGTGCCGGACCTCAACGTTCGAGCAACGGCAGCTTGTCCGGCTTGCCGTCCCACTCCTTGGCGTTCGGCGGCGGATCCTTGCGCTCGGCGAGCACCGGCCAGATCTTCGCCAGTTCCGCGTTCAACGCGATGTAGTGCTCCTGGCCGGCCGGCACGTCGTCTTCCGGGAAGATCGCACGTGCCGGGCATTCCGGCTCGCACAGCGTGCAGTCGATGCACTCGTCCGGGTCGATCGCGAGAAAGTTCGGGCCCTCGTGGAAACAGTCGACCGGGCACACTTCGACGCAGTCGGTGTACTTGCACTTCACGCAGTTGTCGGTAACGACGAAGGCCATTTGGGAACAAGATAGTCGGTGGCGGTGAAAACCGCGTGGAAGGGCAATGATCGCACACGCGGCGCAACAATCGAAGCAGCTTTCAAGGTTTGTGCGGAGCTGCTTTTGTGGAGAGTCAGGGCAGGAAGCCCGTTCTGGTGCCGCAGATTGCGTGCGCCTGCATGGTTGCTTCACCGTGGAACGAAGCCGTGATCAGGGATGATCACAAAAACATGGCGCTCCCTGCGGGAATCGAACCCGCGTTACCGCCGTGAGAGGGCGATGTCCTGGGCCGCTAGACGAAGGGAGCGTAGGGCCGGCGAGCGCGCTAGTATAACGGACTTCGTGCCGCGAACATGCGGCGCGCTCACCGCATGGATGTTCCCCGCTTGAGTTCCGATTCCACTGCTCCCGGCCACCCGGCATCCGTTCCGCGCGTGATCCCGCGCGAGCAGCACAACCTCTCCCGCAAGCAGATCAGCCGTGGCGCGCTGCGCGTGTTGTATGGCTTGAAGGACGCCGGGTTTCGCGCGTGCCTCGTCGGCGGTGCGGTGCGCGACCTGTTGCTGGGCCGGCAGCCCAAGGATTTCGACGTCGCCACCGACGCGACGCCCGAAGAGGTCAAGAAACTGTTCCGCAATTGCCGTCTGATCGGGCGGCGGTTCCGCCTGGCGCACGTGGTCTTCGGCCCCGAGATCGTCGAGGTCGCGACCTTCCGCGGCACCGGCGATGGCGACGCGAACGGCGATCGCCACGTGGTCGACGGGCGCATCCTGCGCGACAACGTGTGGGGCACCATCGAGGAAGACGCACTGCGCCGCGATTTTCGCGTCAACGCGATGTACTACGACATCGCCGATTTCAGCGTGCTCGACTACGTCGGCGGCATCGAGGATCTCGAACAGCGGCATCTGCGCCTGATCGGCGATCCCGCCACGCGCTACCGCGAGGACCCGGTGCGGATGCTGCGCGCCGCGCGTCTTGCGGCCAAGCTCGATTTCACGATCGACCCCGCGGCGGCCGCGCCGTTCGCGGAACTGGGTCCGCTGCTGGCCGACGCGCCGCCGGCGCGCCTGTTCGACGAGTGCCAGAAGATGTTCCTCGCGGGCTACGGCCTCGCGAGCTTCCGCATGCTGGTCGAGTACGACTTGTTGCGGCACCTGTTTCCCGGCACCGCGCGCGCACTGGCGCACGATCGCACCGGCGGCTTGCGCACGCTGATCGAACGCGGCCTGGCCGGCACCGATGCGCGGGTCGCCGACGGCCGGCCGGTGACGCCCGCGTTCCTGTTCGCGGTGCTGCTGTGGGGCGAGGTCGTGGAGTTGGCCGAAAAGGCGCAGGACGACGGCCTGGCGCGCTCGCTGGCCTGGCAGCGCGCCGCGCATCGGGTGATGGCCGAGCAGGGCAAGCGCGTCGCGATCCCGCGCCGTTTCAGCTATGCGATCGAGGAAATCTGGGCGCTGCAGCCGCGCTTCGCCGAACGTACCCGCAAGCGCGTGTTCCGCCTGATGGCGCATCCGCGTTTCCGCGCGGCCTACGATTTCCTGCTGCTGCGATCGGGTGAATCCGAGGATTTGCGCGAAGCGGGCGAATGGTGGACGCAGGCGCAAGCGGTGTCGCCCGACCAGCTTTCCGCGTCGCTGGCACCGAAGACGGCCGTCGCGAAAACCGGCGATGCCGCGGACAAGCCCAAGCGCCGACGCCGTCGCCGCGGCGGCAAAGGGCGCAAGCCGGAAGTGCCGTCTTCCGAATCGCAGTCGTGACGCATGCCTGAGCCCGTCGCTGCGTTCGTTGCGTTGGGCAGCAACCTGGACGACCCGCGTGCCCAGGTCGAACGCGGATTCGACGCGCTGGCGGCGTTGCCGGATACCCGGTTGCGCGCGCGTTCGCGGCTGTTCCGCACACCGCCGTGGGGCGTCGTGGATCAGCCCGATTTCATCAACGCCGTGGCGGAACTGGAAACGTCGCTGTCGCCGCGCGAACTGCTCGAAGCCCTGCTGGGGATCGAAACCCGGGCCGGGCGCGTGCGCGGCGTCCCGAACGGCCCGCGCGTGCTCGATCTCGACCTGTTGCTGTACGCGAATGCGGGGATCCGTGAACCCGGCCTCGTGGTCCCGCACCCGCGCCTGATCGAGCGCGCCTTTGTGCTGGCGCCGCTGGCCGACATCGCTGCCGATCGGGTGGTGCCGGGGCAGGGCCGTGTCACCGATCTGCTGCAGCATGTCGACGTGAGCGGTTGCCTGCCGCTTGATTGACATGCCAACGTATACTTTCCCGATGCTCAGGATCCACCGTGACATCGCGGGGCCATGCCTGGCCCCGGGCGGCTGCGTGCTCGCGATCGGCGCGTTCGATGGCCTGCACCGCGGCCATGCCGCGTTGCTCGCGAAAGTGCGCGAGCGGGCGAACGCGCGCGGGCTGGTCGCGGCGGCGGTGAGTTTCGAGCCCTTGCCGCGCGGCTATTTCTCGCCGGTGCCGTTGAAGCGGCTGTCCTCGGTGCGCGAGAAGCTGTGCGGCTTCGCCGATGCCGGCATCGAGCAGTTGCTACTGCTGCGGTTCAATGCGTGTCTGGTCGCGATGAGCGCGGAAGACTTCGTGCGCGAGGTGCTGGTCGCGCGGATGGGCGCGCGCGAAATCTGGGTTGGCAAGGATTTCCGCTTCGGCCACAACCGCACTGGTGACGCGGAGCTGCTGGAGGCGATGCAGGGCGAGGGCCCCTACGAGGTGCGGGTGCTGGACGCGGTCTCGAACGGCGACGGCGAGCGGGTGTCGGCGTCGCGGATACGCGGCGCGCTGGCTGCGGGCGATTTCGCGCATGCCGAGGCGCTGCTGGGCCGGCCGTTCGCGATCAGCGGGCGCGTGGTGCGCGGCCAGCGCATGGGCCACAAGCTCGGCTATCCCACCGCGAACATCCGGCTCGGCAAGCGCGTGTCGCCTGTCAGCGGAATCTTCGCGGTGCGGGTGCACGTCGGCGACAAATCGTGGCCGGGCGTCGCCAGCCTCGGCGTGCGTCCCACCATCGCGGGCGGCGGCGAGCCCTTGCTGGAAGCGCACCTGTTCGATTTCAATGGCGACCTCTATGGCCAGCGCATCGAGGTCGAGTTCGTCGCCAAATTGCGCGACGAGGAAAAATTCGACGGTCTGGATGCGCTGCGCGCGCAGATGGACCTCGATGCCGCCGCCGCGCGGCGGATTCTTGCCGACACCCCCGTTTCCCCCGGAGTCACCGCGTGAGCCGCGACTACAAGCACACCATCAACCTGCCCAACACCGACTTCGCGATGAAGGCCGATCTCGCCAAGCGCGAACCCGCGATGCTGGCCGATTGGGAATCGTCGCAACGCTACGCCGACCTGCAGCGCCACACCGGCAAGCGCGGGCACGCGTTCATCCTGCACGACGGTCCGCCGTACGCGAACGGCAAGATCCATCTCGGCCACGCGGTCAACAAGATCCTCAAGGACATCGTGGTGCGCTCGAAGCTGATGGCTGGCTTCCGCTCGCCCTACGTGCCGGGGTGGGACTGCCACGGCCTGCCGATCGAGATTGCGGTCGAGAAGAAGTACGGCAAGGTCGGCCACAAGATCGACGCGGAACGTTTTCGCCAGCACTGCCGCGATTACGCGGCGCAGCAGATCGACCTGCAGCGCCGGGATTTCAAGCGGCTTGGCGTGCTGGGTGATTGGGAGCATCCGTATCGCACGATGGATTTCAAGTACGAGGCCGACATCCTGCGCGCGCTTGCGGGCGTGTACGCGAACGGCCACGTCACGCGCGGCTTCAAGCCGGTGCACTGGTGCTTCGATTGCGGCTCGGCGCTGGCCGAAGCCGAGATCGAATACCAGGACAAGCAGTCGCCCGCGATCGACGTTGCCTACGATGCGCTCGATCCGAAAGCACTGGCTGCAAAGTTCGGCGTCAGCGTCGATGGCGACACGATCGTCGCCGTGCCGATCTGGACCACCACGCCGTGGACGCTGCCCGCCAGCATGGCAGTGACGCTGGGTCCGGAATTCGATTACGTGCTGGTGGAAGGTCCCGCGCGCGGCGGCACGCGCGTGCTGCTGGTCGTGGCCGAGGCGCTGGCGGAAAAGGCCTTGGCGCGTTACGGCGTCGACGAGGTGAAGGTGCTCGGGCGTGCGAAAGGCGCGTCGCTGGAGAATCTGCGCCTGAAGCATCCGTTCTACGACCGCGAAGTCCCGCTGATCCTGGGCGAGCACGTGTCCGCCGAGGACGGTACCGGCGCCGTGCACACCGCGCCCGGCCACGGCGCCGATGACTTCGTGGTCGGCCAGAAGTACGGCATCGTTGCCGCGACGCCAGCGAACGTGCTGAATCCGGTCGGCGCCAACGGCGTGTACCTGCCAGGCACGCCGATCTTCGAAGGGCAGCACATCTGGAAGGCCAACGATGCGGTGATCGCGCTGCTGGGCGAACGCGGCAAGTTGCTGGCGTCGGTGAAGATCACCCACAGTTATCCGCACTGCTGGCGCCACCACACGCCGATCGCCTTCCGCACCACGCCGCAATGGTTCATCGCGATGGATTCGGCGGGCCTGCGCGCGAGCGCGTTGCACGCGATCCACCACGACGTGAAGTTTTATCCCGCGTGGGGCGAGGAGCGCATCAACAACATGGTGGAGGGGCGCCCCGACTGGTGCATCAGCCGCCAGCGCACCTGGGGCGTGCCGATCGCGTTGGCCGTGCACAAGGTGACGGGCGAGCCGCATCCGCGCAGCGCCGAATTGCTGGAGCAGGTGGCGCAGCGCGTCGAGAAGGATGGCGTGGATGCGTGGTACACGCTTGACCTCGAGGACATCCTGGGCGATGAAGCGAAGGACTATGAGAAGGTCCACGACATCCTCGACGTGTGGTTCGATTCCGGTGTCACGCATTTCTGCGTGCTGGACCAGCGCCCCGAATTGCATCGCAATACCGGCGATCAGGTGATGTACCTGGAAGGCTCCGACCAGCATCGCGGCTGGTTCCAGTCGTCGCTGCTCACGAGCTGTGCGATGCACGGCCATGCGCCGTTCGACGAGGTGCTGACGCACGGCTTCACCGTCGATGCGCAGGGCCGCAAGATGTCCAAGTCGCTCGGCAACGGCATCGAGCCGCAGGACGTCATGAACAAGTACGGCGCCGACATCCTGCGCCTGTGGATCGCGTCGGCCGATTACCGCAACGAAATGGCGCTGTCGGACGAAATCCTGAAGCGCGTCGCCGACAGCTACCGCCGCATCCGCAATACCTGCCGGTTCCTGCTGGGCAACCTCGATGGTTTCGATCCGGCGCGCGACCTGTTGACGGTCGATCGCTGCCTGCTGCTCGACCAATGGGCGATCCGCAGTGCGCGCGACGTGCAGGACGCGGTGGTCGCGGCCTATGCGCGCTACGACTTCCCGGAAGTGGTGCAGCGCGTGCAGAATTTCTGCACCAACGAAATGGGTGCGCTGTATCTCGACATCACCAAGGACCGGCTGTACACGATGCCGACCGCCAGCCACGGCCGGCGCAGCGCGCAATCGGCGATGTTCCGCATCCTCGAAGCGATGGTGCGCTGGCTGGCGCCACTGTTTGCGTTCACCGCGGAGGAAATCTGGCAGGCGATGCCGCGGCAGATGCACGTGCCCACCGAAGTGCGCGGGGGATTCACTGCACGCGATGCGTCCGTACTGTTCGAAACCTGGTACCAGGGCCTGCGCGAAATCCGGAACACGCCGGAGCAGCGGCGCTGGTGGGCCGACCTGCTGGCGATACGCGAGGCCGCCGCGCGGGTGCTGGAAGGCATGCGCAAGGACGGCAGGATCGGATCGTCGCTGGACGCAACGCTCACCATCCACGCGGATGAATCGGTCGTCGAGCGTTACCGGCAGGTCGCCGACGAGTTGCGTTTCTTCTTCATCGTTTCCGATTTGCGGCTGGACGTGGGCGACGCGACCGCCGAGGCGGTGCTGACCGAACTCGAAGGCGCCAACGTCTGGGTATCGGCTGCCGTCAGCGATGCGCCGAAATGCGTGCGTTGCTGGCACCATCGCGACGACGTCGGCAGCCATGCCGATCATCCTGAATTGTGCGGACGCTGCGTCGAAAACGTTGCCGCCTGCGAGGGGCATGGAGCCGGCGAAACGCGGCGTTGGTTCTGAACCGCTTGCTACCGACGCGTCGCCGTGATTACAGCGATCGCAGGCGCCCGCCATCGACGGGCAGGTTGATGCCGCTGATGTAGCCGGCGGCGGGGGAGGCGAGGAACGCCACCGCGGCCGCGATCTCGGACGGATCGGCGAAGCGGCGCATCGGCACTTCCGATTCCATCTCATGCTGCATGGCTTCGACGCTTGTGCCGGTCTTTTCCGCGCGCGTCCGCACGATCTGTTCGATGCGCGGGGTTCTGGTGGAGCCGGGCAGCACGTTGTTGACGGTGATGCCGAACGGCGCGAGTTCGGTCGCAAGGGTCTTGGCCCAGCTCGCCACCGCCCAGCGCGTGGTGTTGGAAACACCGAGCCCCGCGATGGGTTCCTTCACCGACGTCGAGATGATGTTGACGATGCGGCCGTAACCCGCGGCCTGCATGCCGGGGATGACGATTTCCGTTCGCACGTGATTGGCAATGAGGTGCTTGCGATAGGCATCGAGGAACGCTTCGACCTCGGCACCGTGCGCGGGCCCCGGTGGCGGTCCGCCGGAGTTGTTGACGAGGATGTGCACGGGTTGCGCGGCGACGAGTTTCAGCACGGCCGCGCGCAACGCTTCGGTATCGCCGGAGTCCGCGACCACAAAATCGTGTGTCTGCGATGCGTGCGTGCGCGGCAGTTCCGTGACGAATTGCTTCAACACATCCGCGCGGCGGGCGAGGACAGTGACGTTCGCGCCGAGGTTCGCCAGTTCGATGGCGCAGGCGCGGCCGATCCCCTGCGAAGCACCGCACACCAGCGCGTGTTTTCCGGTCAAATCCAGATCCATCGAAACGGCCTCGCGCAATCACGGAGGCCCGACGATATCAGGCATCGGGCGATTTGCACGCCAGTCCAGACGGCCGCGCAGATAAAACACCATCCCGATACCGAGCAGCAGGGCGCAACCGCCGCCGACCTTGAAAAAGAACAAGCCTGGATGCCGATCGTGCGCGGGCGGCGCGAGCGAGGTGACCAGCGCGAGCAGGGTGATCGCAAAGCCGACGCCGCAAACCAGCCAGCAGCCCGCCTGTCCACCGGGAATCGCCCTGATCACCCCGTCACCATCGCCGATACGGCTGCGCCGCAATACCGGCAACGACGCGAAGATGTACAAGAGCGGGATGAAGGTCAGGATCTGGGTCATGTCGATCAGGACCAGGTACGACTGGTGGATCGTGCTGCCGGACAGCGCGCCGACCAGGACGAGCGACACGAGCACGCCTTGGGTCAGCAACGCGACGTGCGGAGTGGCGTGTTTCGGATGCAGTCTTGCCATCGGTTTGGGCAGGTAGCGGTCGATGCCGACCACGAACGGCAGGCGCGCGGTGCCGGTGATCCAGGCGCCGAGTCCGCCGAGTTGCGACAACGTGAGCAGCACCGCCGCCGCCACGCCGAACCAGACGAGGCCGAGGCGGTCGCCGACGCTCGCCAGTGCCTGCGGAATGCCGGCGATCAGGTCGATGCGCTTGCCCGGCAAGGCAACCAGCAACGCTGCCGTGCCGGCGATGTAGGCCAGGGCAACGAATGCACCGGCGATGATGACGGCGCGGGGAATGGTCTTGCGTGGCTCGCGGATTTCCCCGCCGAGGACGGGCCCCAGTTCCATCCCTTCGTAGGCCAGCGCGATTGTTGCAAAGGTCGCCAAAGCCGCGAACGAGCCGAAATCGGGCTTCAGGTTCGATACGGTGATCGGCGTGGCCGCGCCGAACCGGAACCATGCCGCGATCCCGGCCAGCACGATCGCCGCGGCGATGATCCACGTGGCGCTGGCGCCGACGTTCTGCAGCCATTTTGCGCGTTGCAGGCCGTAGATGTTGAGCAGGGTCGTGCCCCATAGCACCGCCAGGCAGAACACACCGTTGTAGACGGGGTTGCTGCCCAGGGACAACCAGCGGTCCCCGGGCACGTACACGGCGATGCCGGCGCCGAACAACAACAACGAGGGAAAGAACACCAGGTTGCCGATCCAGTAGCTCCAGCCCGCGATGAAGGCGTGCAGGTCACCGAATGCAGCCTTCGACCAGAGGTAGAACCCGCCTTCGCCAGGCAAGCGCGAACTTGCCTCGACCACGGTCAGGGCGAGCGGCAGGAAGAACACCAGCAGCGCGAGTGCCCACAAGACCAGGCTGGACGGCCCGATCTGGGCGGCGACCGAAAGCCAGCGCAGGCCGAGCACGGCGGCGATGTTGAACAACACCAGGTCGCGCAGGCCGAGCGCACGCTGCAGCTTCGGAACTGAACCACCCGCGACATCGTTTGGCATAGGCGCCTCGGTGTGCGGCGCGAGTCTAGCAGCGCGGAGGCGTGGTCAGGCGGCGTCGCCCGTTTCCAGCGTACGGGCACGGCCGATGCCCTGCGAGGCGCCGCAAACCAACGCGTGGCGGCCGGTCAGATCCAGGTCCACGGTGTGCTCCCTGATCGAGTTTTGTTGCAGGAGTGGTGGCAGCCGCGACACACGTCCAGGCACCGCCAGCCATGGCCCAGAGTTCCGTGGTCTTCGGGCCCTCCTACCGATTTTGCAACGCATGCTTGAGTTCCGGCAACAACCCCGCGCCGGTTGCCGGCTTGCCGCACAAGCCATTGTCCACCGCGCTGGCGTAGGCGGGCGTCATCATGCCGAGATAGAGCGTGCCTTCCGGGCTGTGCGGCACGTTGAAGTTGCCGCTGGTGACGGGCGCATCGGGCTTGACGCTGGCGAAGGCCGAGGCCGACGGCACGTTGATGTTGCTGAAGCTGGTCGGCGATTGCGCCCAGTAGGTGGTTGCCTTCAGTTGTTTCTCCGAGGTCGTGACGACCAGGTATTGCGCGTTGGGATCGTCGACCTTTACCGCGCCGAATCCGCCCGACATGCTGGGTCGCCAGTTGATGTACACGCACAGCGATACGTCGGTGCTGGACAGCGGCTGGTAATCCGCGTTCAGCAAGGTGACCGTGGGCGCGAAGAGAAAGCTGTTGCCCAGATGGCGCGCGCTCGGCTGGGCCTGGAACACCACCCGGTAAGGCTGCTTGAACTTGGGCAACACGAAGGTGATGAAGTGCGTGCGCTCCCCGGCGATGTCGGCGACCGGGGTGAATTTGTCAACGGTGAACTCGCGCGGCTGGTCGGGCAGGGCGTCGTGGAACGGCAGGTCGGCCCATGCATGGCAACACGGCGTGGCGTCCTTCAGCCGCTGCAGCGCGGCTTTGCGGGAAGGCGGCGGGGTGTTGTCGAATTCCGGGAGCGGAATCCGGACGGCGTGTGAGCAGCCGGCGAGGCTCGCGATCGCCAGCAACGGGATGGTGATGCGGAAGAGATGGCGCACGGCGGAACGTTTGTTGACGGCGGCAGATGGGACCAGGCGGGTGAGGCTTGGAGTGTAGTTTCGGATTCTGGCGATTTCGTGGCCCGGAAGTCGTGCTTCGGGTCGGCCGTGGCGGGAGTGTCTGATCCCCGTCGCGGTCAGGCCTCCCGCGGGCCGTCGCCTGGTCGATTGACTCGCCGGCGCCGGCCAAGTTCCGCGGCGGCGCGCGTCAGAATTCGGCGTGGCCCGGCGTGCGCGGATACGGAATCGCATCCCGGATGTTGGACAGCCCGCACACGTACACCAGCAGGCGCTCGAAACCCAGCCCGAAGCCCGCGTGCGGCACCGTGCCGTAGCGGCGCAGGTCGCGATACCACTGGTAGTGCGCGGGGTCCAGGCCGAACTGCGCCATGCGGCGGTCGAGATGATCGAGGCGTTCCTCGCGCTGCGAACCGCCGATGATCTCGCCGATGCCGGGCGCCAGCACGTCCATCGCGGCGACGGTTTTTTCGTCGTCGTTGAGGCGCATGTAGAACGCCTTGATCTTCTCGGGGTAGTTCATCACCACCACCGGCCGGCCAATGTGAGTCTCGGCCAGCCAGCGTTCGTGCTCGGTTTGCAGGTCCACGCCCCATTCGACCGGGTATTCGAATTTCTGTCCCGACTTCTGCAACGCGGCGATGGCGTCGGTGTAGTCGATGCGTTCGAACGGCGCGGCGATGAATTTTTCGAGGCGGGTGATCGCGTCCTTCTGCACGCGCTCGGCGAAGAACGCCATGTCGTCGGCGCGTTCGTCCAGCACCGCCCTGAAGATGGCCTTCAGGAAGGCTTCGGCGCAGTCGGCGTCGGCGGCGAGGTCGGCAAACGCGATCTCGGGTTCGCACATCCAGAACTCGGCGAGGTGGCGCGGCGTGTTGGAGTTCTCGGCGCGGAAGGTCGGCCCGAAGGTGTAGACCTTCGACAGCGCGAGGCAATACGCCTCGACGTTCAACTGGCCGGATACGGTGAGGAAGGCTTCGCGCGCGAAGAAGTCGCGCTTGAAGTCGATCGCGCCCTTGTCGTCGCGTGGCAGGTTGGCAAGGTCCAGCGTCGAGACCCGGAACATGTCGCCCGCGCCTTCGGCGTCCGATGTCGTGATGATCGGCGTGTTGACCCAGAAGAAGCCCTCCGATGTCAGGTGCCGGTGCAGCGCCGTCATCATGGTGTGGCGCACGCGCGAGATCGCGCCGAACAGGTTGGTGCGCGGGCGCAGGTGCGCGACCTCGCGCAGGAACTCGGGCGTGTGCTGCTTGGGCTGGATCGGATAGGTTTCGGGATCCTCGACGAAACCCGTTACTTCGATCGCATCGGCCTGCAGTTCGAACGCCTGGCCCTTGCCCTGCGAGGGCACCAGCTTGCCGCGCGCGACGATCGCGCAACCCGCTGAAAGCTTTTGCACCTCGCTGGCGTAATTCGGTAGCGTCGCCGGCGCGACCACCTGCAGCGGCGCGAAGCAGGAACCATCGGTGAGGTTCACGAACGACAGTCCGGCCTTGGAATCGCGCCGCGTGCGCACCCAGCCACGCACTTCGACCGTTGCCTCTTGGGGCGCGCCGCCTGCCAATGCCTGTTTGACGCTCAAGGTTGCCATGGCTTGAAACCGTGCCCGCGATGGGCCATGTATGGGAAAGACGAACGCGCGATAATAACGCAGCACTCACCGTAATCCGACATGCACATGGCCATCGAACTCACCCCCGCCGCTTCCGCGCGCATGCGCGATTTCCTCGCGAAGAATCCGGCCGCGCCCGGCGTGCGCTTCGGCATCAAGCGCACCGGTTGCTCCGGCTTCGGCTATACGGTCGACCTCGCCAAGGACGTCACCGGCGAGGACAAGGTGTTCGACCTGGATGGCGTGAAGCTGGTGGTGGATGCCAAGGCGCTGCCGTTGGTGGACGGCACCCGCATCGACTACGCCCGCGAGGGGCTGAGCGCCGCGTTCGTGTTCCACAACCCGAACGCCACCGGCGAATGCGGTTGCGGGGAAAGCTTCACCGTCGAATCGCGCGGCTGAGCCTCCCGTGAGCGACGACCGCGCCGCCGGAAATCACGATCCATCCACTGTCTCCGAGCCGGACCGGTACTCGGCACTGGCACTGGTTCTGCCGCACGTGCTCGGCACCTTCCGGCGCGAGCCGGCCTTGGCGCTGACAGTGGCCTACCTGATGGTGTCGTTGGCGGGCATCTATTTCGATTACGGTTATTTCCAGAAGGGTTTCGGCATACCGATCCTTAGTTTGGCGCAGATCGGTGACTACCTGGTCGCCGGCTTGCAGCGTCCCATGGCCATCGCGCTGGTGGCAGCGACGCTGCCGCTGTGCTGGCTGATGGACCTTTTCAGTACCCGTTACCACCGTCGTGATGCGATACGGCGCGATCGTCTGCGTGCCCTGCCGGGGAGGGGTCGATGGCAGGCGCTGCACCTGCGCTACCTGGATTGGTACCTCGACAACCTGTGGATCATGCATGTTGGATATTTGTTGGTCATTTTCGTTTACGGCTGGTTCTTCGTGGGGCTCTACGCCAAATACCGTGTCAATGAAGTCAAACGGGGCGGCGCGTCGCCGGTAGCAGTGCGGCTGACCGGTGCTGCTGCCGACCTCACCGCGGGTGGGACGTCGACTTGGAGCTATCTGGGTGCGGTATCCAACTACGTGTTCTTGTACGACCACGCGAACCGGCAGCCGCTGGTTGTGCCCGTGAACGCCGTGGGTAACCTGCGCCCCGTTAGCGTGCTCAAGCCAGCGCCCGGTTCCACGCCCGTTGCGTCAAAACCCTGATTGCCTTTACAATTCGCGGTCCTGCACGACCGATGTGGTCATGCAGGCCCTCGCCTCACCGCCGGATCAGGGTCGGGAGGCTGCCCCGCCAGGCGCTTTCGCCCTGGCGACACCCACGAGGAATCACAATGCGTCACTATGAAGTCGTGTTCCTGGTCCATCCGGACCAGAGCGAGCAGGTGCCCGGCATGATCGAGCGCTACAAGGCGCTGGTCGAGGCCGAAGGCGGCAAGGTCCATCGCGTCGAGGACTGGGGCCGCCGCCCGCTCGCGTATCCGATCCAGCACCTCGCCAAGGCCCACTACGCGCTGATGAACATCGAGTGCGGGCCGAAGGCGGTCGCCGAGCTGAAGTCGGGCTTCCGTTTCAACGATGCGGTCCTGCGTCATCTGATCATGCAATGGCACGGTCCCGAGACCGAGCCGTCCATGATCATGAAGGCCGGCAAGGACGAGAAACCGTCCCGCCGCCGCGATGACGACATCGACGACGACCGCGAAGAAGCCGCCTGATGCCTCGCCTGACCAGAAAGAAGACTGGAGACTCCAACATGTCCAAGTTTTTCCGCCGCCGCAAATTCTGCCGCTTCAGCGCCGAGGGCATCGAGCACATCGATTACAAGGACCTCGCGATGCTGAAGCAGTACATCACCGAAACCGGCAAGATCGTTCCCAGCCGCATCACCGGCACCAAGGCGCGTTACCAGCGCCAGTTGTCCACGGCGGTGCAGCGGGCGCGGTTTCTCGCCTTGTTGCCGTACAGCGACAACCATTTCGTCTAGAAACATTACATGCTCGTCATTCCGGACGCCGCGCAGCGGCGATCCGGAATCCAGTGCCTTTCAAGCGTCGATTGAAGTCACTGGATCCCCGCTTTCGCGGGAATGACGGACCCGAAACGAAACTCATTCGGACACCCACCACGGTTGCGTCGGTCTTCCGGCGCTAACGAATCGGAGAATCCCATGGAAGTCATCCTGCTTGAAAAAGTGAAGAACCTCGGCGCACTCGGCGACAAGGTTCGCGTGAAGCCTGGCTACGGCCGCAACTACCTGGTGCCGCAGGGCAAGGCCGTGCCGGCCAGCAAGGCCAACCTCGAACAGTTCGAGGCCAAGCGCGCCGAATACCAGGCCAAGGCCGACAAGCTGCTGGCCGACGCGCAGGCGCGTGGCGCGAAGTTCGAGAACGCCGAAGCCACCATCACCGCCAATGCCAGCCCCGAGGGCAAGCTGTTCGGCTCGGTCGGCCCGCGCGACATCGCCGAAGCCTTCAGCGCGCAAGGTCTGGCGCTGGAAAAGAGCGAGGTGATCATGCCCGAAGGCGCGATCCACAACGTCGGCGAGTACGCCGTCGAAGTCTCGCTGCACGCCGACGTGAAGGTGCCGGTGAAGGTACGCGTCACTGCCGGTGCCTGACCCAGGCATGCCAGTTGACGACTGGAACGGGCGCCTCGGGCGCCCGTTTTGTTTGCGCGGCGCGTGAAGCGCTCATGACGATGAACTGCCAATTTCTTGCGGTGGACGCCCTGAATCAGTACCATATTGGTACGTATTGAAGATCCCCGCCCGAAATGATCCGCGTCAGCCGCCTTGCCGATTACGCTTCCGTGGTGATGGCCTGCCTTGCCCGCCATCCGGATGAAGTGCTGCCGGCGGCGCAGGTGGGCGAGGAGACGCGTCTCGAAGCGCCGACGGTCAGCAAGCTGCTGAAGCAACTCGCGCGTGCCGGCCTGGTGGAATCGTTCCGCGGCGCGACCGGCGGCTATCGTCTGGCGAAATCCGCGCAGGACATTTCACTGGCGGAAATCATCGAGGCGCTGGACGGCCCGATCGGCCTGACCGAGTGCAGCGTCGGCCACGCCGGTTGCGAGCGGCGCGCATATTGCGCGGTGGCGCACGACTGGCAGGGTGTGGGCGCGGCCATCGACAACGCGCTGCGCGGGGTCAGCCTCGCCGACATGCTGCGGCGTCAGCCGGCACGCGCGCACGTCGCGAGGGTGTGAAGGAGGACCGCATGGCAACCCAACCGGGCGAAGTCCAGGCCGCGCTGTCGCGTCGTTATGGCGCCGGCTTCGTCACCGACATCGAATCGCACAGCCTGCCGCCGGGACTCGACGAGGACACCATCCGCGCGCTTTCCGCGATCAAGGAAGAGCCCGAGTGGATGACCGAGTGGCGGCTGGCCGCGTATCGCCGCTGGCTGAAGATGACGCCGCCCAACTGGGCGCACGTGAAACTCGGTCCCATCGATTTCCAGGCGATCAGCTATTACTCGGCGCCCAAGAACAAGCCGAAATCGCTGGACGAGGTCGATCCGAAGCTGCTCGAAACCTACGACAAGCTGGGCGTGCCGCTGCACGAGCGCGCCAAGCTTGCGGGCGTGGCGGTGGATGCGGTGTTCGACTCGGTTTCGGTCGCCAACACCGCACGCGAGCAGCTCGCGAAGGTCGGCGTGATTTTCTGCTCGATGTCGGAAGCCATCCGCGAGCATGGCGACCTGGTGCGGCAATATCTCGGCAGCGTGGTGCCGCAGGGCGACAACTTTTTTGCGGCGCTGAATTCGGCCGTGTTCTCGGACGGCTCGTTCGTGTTCATCCCCAGGGGCGTGCGCTGCCCGATGGAGTTGTCCACGTACTTCCGCATCAACGCCGGCCACACCGGCCAGTTCGAACGCACGCTGATCATCGCCGAAGAAGACGCGGTGGTTTCGTATCTGGAGGGCTGCACCGCACCGATGCGCGACGAGAACCAGCTGCACGCCGCGGTGGTGGAACTGGTGGCGCTGGCGCGCGCCAACATCAAGTACTCGACGGTGCAGAACTGGTATCCCGGCGACGAGAACGGCAAGGGCGGCATCTACAACTTCGTCACCAAGCGCGGCGAATGCCGCGGCGACGATTCGCGGATCACCTGGACCCAGGTCGAAACGGGTTCGGCGATCACCTGGAAGTACCCGAGCTGCGTGCTGCGCGGCGACCGTTCGGTCGGCGAGTTCCACTCGGTCGCGCTGACCAATCATTTCCAGCAGGCCGATACCGGCACCAAGATGATCCACATCGGCCGCGACACCAAGTCGAAGATCGTCTCGAAGGGCATCAGCGCCGGTCGCAGCCAGAACAGCTATCGCGGACTGGTCAAGGTGGAGAAGGGTGCCGTGAACGCGCGCAACCACACCCGCTGCGATTCCATCCTGATCGGCGAGCTGTGCGGTTCGCACACCTTCCCGTACATGGAAGTGAAGAACCCCACCGCGATCGTCGAGCACGAAGCGACCACCTCCAAGATTTCCGACGACCAGCTGTTCTACTGCCGCTCGCGCGGGATCGGCGAGGAAGACGCGGTATCGATGATCGTCGACGGTTTCTGCAAGCAAGTGTTCCGCGAGTTGCCGATGGAGTTCGCGGTGGAAGCCAAGAAGCTGCTGGAAGTTTCGCTGGAAGGCGCCATTGGCTGATTTCCCTTCTCCCTCCGGGAGAAGGTGGCGCGAAGCGCCGGATGAGGGTTCGATTTACGCAGAGAGTTCCATGTGGACCGAACCCTCACCCCAACCCCTCTCCCGGTGGGAGAGGGGCTCAGAAGCAAAGGAATCAAGATGCTGAAAATCGAAAACCTGCACGCCCGTGTGGCCGGCAAGGAAATCCTGAAAGGCCTTTCGCTGGAAGTGAAGGCCGGCGAAGTGCACGCGATCATGGGCCCGAACGGCGCGGGCAAGTCCACGCTCGGCAACGTGCTGGCGGGCAAACCCGGCTATGAAGTCACCGCCGGCACTGCGACGTTCGACGGCCAGGATCTGCTGGCGATGGAACCCGAAGCGCGCGCCGCGGCAGGCGTGTTCCTGGCATTCCAGTACCCGGTCGAAATCCCCGGCGTCAACAACACCTATTTCCTGCGCGCGGCGTTGAACGCGCAGCGCAAGGCGCGCGGCGAGGCCGAACTCGATTCGATGCAGTTCCTGAAACTGGTGCGCGGCAAGGTCAAGGAAATGGGCATGACGCCCGAACTCCTGAACCGCGCGGTCAACGAAGGGTTCAGCGGGGGCGAGAAGAAGCGCAACGAGGTGTTCCAGATGGCGTTGCTGGAACCGCGCCTCGCGGTCCTGGACGAAACCGATTCCGGCCTCGACATCGATGCGCTCAAACAGGTCGCCGAAGGCGTGAATGCGCTGCGCTCGCCCGAGCGCGCGTTCATCGTTATCACGCACTACCAGCGTCTTCTGGATTACATCGAGCCGGATTTCGTGCACGTGCTGGCCGACGGCCGCATCGTCGAGAGCGGCGATGCGCAACTCGCGCGCGAACTGGAAGCGCACGGCTACGCATGGGTCCGCGAGCGCACGCCCGCGGAGGCGCACGCGTGAAGGTCGCGCTGACGCCATTCACCGAATCGATGCAGGCAGCCGCGGCGGTACTGCGGTTGCCGGGCAGTGGGCTGGCGTGGCTGGACCACGCGCGCGCCGCCGCGCTGCAGGCGTTCGTGCAGCGCGGTTTGCCTGATACCCGCAACGAGTTGTGGAAGTACACCGCCTTGCGCGCGTTGGCGCAACGCCGCTTCCAGGCCGGTGATGACGAAGCCGCGACGCGTCCGGTGCCGAGCGTGTTGCTTCCGGAAGTGATCGAAGATGCCGTGCGCGTGGTGTTCGTGAACGGCGCGTTCCGGGCCGATCTGTCCAGACTCGACAACCTGCCCAATGGCATCACGCTGCAACCGCTTTCGCTGGCGCTGCGCGAACAACCCGAGCCGCTGCGTTTCCTGTTGGGTGCGCACGGCGACGAGGATGACGGTTTCACGTTGTTGAACCGCGCGCTGGCCTCGGACGGCGTGATCCTGCGCGTCGAAGCCGGAATCAAGGCCGCGGCGCCGCTGCACATCGTGCACATCGGGCTCGCCGGCGAACGCGAAATGGCGTGGCACCTGCGCAGTCTGGTTGAAGTGGGCGAGGGCGCGAGCCTCGACATCGTGGAGCATCACGTCGGCGACCCCGAGGCCGGACATCTGGCGAACCTGGTGCGCGACGTCAACCTGCGTGACAAGGCACGGCTCGGCTGGACGGCGATCCAGACCGCGGGCGCCGCAACGGTACTGCTCCGGCGCAGCGACTGCCGGCTCGGCGAAGATGCCGTGCTGGATTTCCACGCGCTGGAGCTGGGCGTCAAGCTGGCGCGCCACGAGCTGCGCGTGGAACTCGCTGGCGCGCGCTCCCGATTCCAGAGCCGCGGTGCGTTCGTGCTGCACGACCGCCAGCACGCGGATACCGAAGTGCTGGTCACCCATCGTGGTCGCGATACCGTCAGCGATTCGCTGTGGCGCGGGGTCGCCGATGGACATGCGCGCGGCGTGGCGCATGGCCGCATCCTGGTACTGCCGGGTGCGGACAGCGCGGATGGCGGCTTCTACAACAAGAATCTTTTGCTTTCGCCGGATGCCGAGATCGACACCCGTCCCGCGCTGGAAATCTACGCCGACGAGGTCAAGGCCAACCACGGCGCGACGGTGGGCCAGCTCGACGAGAACGTGTTGTTCTACCTGCGTTCGCGCGGGATTCCGCTGGAGGTGGCGCGGCGGATGCTGGTGCGCGCGTTCTGCGCGGTGACGCTGGATGGCATCGAGCCCGCACCGTTGCGCGAGCATTGCGAGGCGCTGCTCTCCGCCCAGTTGCCGGAGGCGTCGGCATGAACGTGGCAACCAGGGCTGCATTTCCGGCGCAGGTCGATTGGGCGAAGGTGCGCGCGGACTTTCCGATCCTCGCGCGCAAGGTGCACGGCAAGCCGTTGGTCTATCTCGACAGCGCCAACACCTCCCAGAAGCCGAGGCAGGTGATCGAGGCTGTCGACGCCTTCTACCGCGAGCACAATGCCAACGTTTCGCGCGCGGTGCACCAGTTGGGTGAGGAGGCGACCGCGCTTTACGAGGGCGCGCGCGGCAAGCTTGCGGCCTTCCTCGGCGCCAACCACCGCGACGAGATCGTGCTGACCTCGGGCACCACCATGGCGACCAACCTGGTCGCCTACAGTTTCCTGCTGCCGCGGCTGAAGCCCGGCGACGCGGTGCTGGTGACCGCGATGGAACACCACGCCGACATCGTGCCGTGGCAGTTGATCTGCAAGTTGACTGGAGCGCACCTGAAGGTCGCGCCGATCACCGAGTCCGGCGAACTCATCGTCGAGAAGTTCATCGAGGCGCTGACGCCGGAAGTGAAATTCGCCGGCGTGGTGCATGTCTCCAACGTGCTCGGCACCATCAATCCGGTGAAGGAACTGGCGCGCGAATGCCGCAAGCGCGGCATCCCGCTGCTGGTCGATGGCTCGCAGGCCGCGCCGCACCTGCCGCTGGACGTGAAGTCGATCGGCTGCGATTTCTATTGCATCACCGGCCACAAGATGTGCGGCCCGACCGGCACCGGCGCGTTGTGGGCGCGGCGCGAATTGCTGGAGGCGATGCCGCCGTTCTTCGGCGGCGGCGAGATGATCAAGACGGTGTCGTTCGACGGCACCACGTTTGCCGATTCACCGCGCAAGTTCGAGGCCGGTACGCCCAACACGGCGGGCTTCGCCGGACTCGGCGCCGCAATCGATTACCTGTCCGGCATCGGCATGGCCAACATCGCCGCGCGCGAGCGCGAATTGCTCGATTACGCGGCACCGCGCCTCGAAGCCGTTCCCGGCCTGCGCATCTTCGGCACCGCGCCCAACAAGGCCGCGGTCATCTCGTTCCTGGTCGACGGCGCGCACGCGCACGACCTCGCGACGCTGTTGGACCAGGAAGGCGTGGCGGTGCGTTCGGGTCACCACTGCGCGCATCCCTTGATGCAGTTCTACGGTGTCGCCGGAACCTGCCGGGCGTCGCTGGCGTTCTGGAATACCGAAGCCGAGATCGACGCGTTCGTCGACGCGATCGGCCGCGTGCGGAAACTGCTTGCATGAGTGCGACGGTGTTGCGTTTCCGTGCCGCGACACCGGCCGATGTCGACGCGGTCGTTGCGCTTACCGAATCCGCTTATCGCGGCGACGCCAGCCGCACCGGCTGGACCACCGAGGCCGACCTGCTGGATGGTCAGCGCACCGATTCACGCGAAGTCGCGGAATTGATCGTGCGGCCGGGCAGCCTGATCGTGCTTGCCGAGGCGGATGCCGGTGCATCGCAAGACTTGCTGGCCTGCTGTCATATCGAACGGCAGGGCGACAGCGCCTACTTCGGGATGTTTTCGGTGCGTCCCGACGTGCAGGGCAACGGCACCGGCCGCGCGCTGCTGGCCGAGGCCGAACGCATCGCGCGCGAGCAGTGGCAGTGCCGCGCGATGCGCATGACGGTGATCGACGTGCGCGACGAACTGATCGCGTGGTACGAACGGCGCGGCTACCGGCGCACCGGCGAGCATCGCCCGTTTCCGTATGGCGATCCGCGTTTCGGGATTCCGAAACGCGACGACTTGCGCTTCGAATGGCTGGTCAAGGAATTTCAATCTTCGTCATCGCGGTGAGGTGGGTGTGTCCGAACAGTGGGTGGAAGTTTGCGCACAGGACGAGCTGCTTCCGGGCGAATTCAAGGTCGTCTGGGACGGCGACACCGCGATTGCGGTCTACAACCTCGAGGGCAATCTGTACGCGATCGAGGACACCTGCACCCACGACGGTGGCGAGCTCGCGGGCGGCGAGGTGTGCGGGTTCGAGATCGAGTGTCCGCGGCACGGCGCGCGTTTCGACGTGCGGACGGGCGAGGTCAGGGAAGCGCCCGCGACCGAACCGATCGCGAGTTTTCCTGTGCGCGTGGAAGGCGGCGTGATCTATACCCGCGACGATCGCTGAGCACGGTTCACGCGTTGGCGATTGGCGGAAACCGGATTTCCACGCGCAAGCCGTGCGGATCCGAATGGTTGGCGAAGGCGAGGTCGGCGCCGTGGCGCTCGGCGATCTCGCGCACGATTGCGAGTCCCAGCCCGGTGCCTTCGTGGCCATTGCCGACCGCGCGGAAGAAGCGTTCGCCGAGGCGCGGGATCAGCTCCGGCGCCACGCCCGGTCCGTTGTCCTGCACGCTCAGCACACAGCCGCCGGCGTCGTCGGCCTGCACGCCGACAGTGATCATGCCGTTGCCGCGGCTGCCGTAGCGCGCCGCGTTGTCGACCAGGTTGCCGAGCAGTTCGCGCAGTAATACCGCATCGCCGATCACGACGACGCCGTGCTCCGGGCCGCGGTAGCCGAGGTCGATGCCGCGCGAGATGGCGTCGGGCACGCGCGACGCCACCTCGTCGCGCACCAGCCGGGCGAGATCGAGCGGGGCCGCCGCGCCCAGCGCTTCGTCGGGTGCTTGCGCACGTGCGAGTGCAAGCAGTTGTCCCGCCGCTCGCGCGGTGCCGGCGGACAATCGTTCCACATGGACCAGCGCTTCGCGCACCGTATCGGGACTGGGATCAGCCAAGGCGCGTTCGGCCTGCAGACGCAGGCCCGCCAGCGGCGTGCGCAACTGGTGCGCGGCGTCGGCGATGAAACGCTGCTGCTGGCGCAGCATGCGGTCCAGCCGCGACAGCAGCGCGTCGATGGTCGCGACCAGCGGCTGGACTTCGAGCGGCGCGTCGATGGTGCGCAACGGCGACAGGTCGCCCGCGTCGCGCATCCGCAGTTCATGCGCCAGCGGATCGAGCACGCGCAGGCCGCGGTTGATGCCGAACCACACCAGCGCCATCGCCACGCTGATCAGCAGCAGTTCGATGGGCACGGTGGAAACCAGCAGTTCGCGCGCCAGCGCCTGCCGCTTGTGTACGGTTTCCGCCGTCGAGATGACCAGCACGTCGCCGGGGTCGGCTTTGTTGGCGACGAACACCGACGCCATGCGCATGGCGAGGCCGTGGTCGGTGAAGTTGGTGAAGACCTGGCTGGCGTGCGCCGACTTGGGCGTCGGCTGCGGCAGGTCCTGGTCGCCGGCCAGCACGCCGTAGTGCAGGCTGCGCACCGCAAATTCATTGCGGTCCTTGACCGAGAACTGCAGCAGGATGCGGGCCTGCGCGCTCAGTTCGTTGCGGCCGGCGTCGCTGTTCACCAGGTCGGCCATCGCGTTGGCGCTGTCCAGCAGCCAGCGGTCGTACACCTTGTTCGCGTAGTGCAGGCCGATCACGTAGTTGATGATGCCGCCGCACACCAGCACCGCCAGCAGCGGCACCGCCACGAACAGCAGCAGACGCCGGCGCAGGCTGGGGTTACGGACCATCGTCGGCCTCGAGCAGGTAGCCGAGCCCGCGCACGGTGCGCAGGTTGACGCCGCTGTCCGCGAGCTTGCGGCGCAGGCGATGGACCGCGATGTCGAGGCCGTTGTCGGTGAGCGCGTCGTTCCAGGTGCACAAGGCCTCGATCACGTGTTCGCGCGACGTCACCCGGTTGCGGTGCGAGGCCAGCACTTCCAGCAACGCGAATTCGCGCGCGGTCAATTCCAGCGGCTGGTCGCCGAGCATGGCCCGCCGCCCGGCCAGGTCGATGGACAGCCTGCCGAGCTGCAGGGTCGGGACGCCGCTGTTGCTCTGGCGGCGCAGCAACGCGCGCACCCGCGCGTCAAATTCGGCGAGGGTGAAGGGTTTCACCAGGTAATCGTCGGCGCCCAGATCGAGCGTACGCACGCGCAGGTCCACCTCCTCGCGCGCGGTGATCACCAGCACCGGGACGCCGTCGTGGGCGCTGCGAAGCTTGCGCAGCACCTCGCTGCCGCTCTCGCCGGGCAGGCCGAGGTCCAGCACCACCAGCGCGAAGGCGTGCTCCTGCAGGGCCGCGATCGCGGCCTTGCCGTTGGCGAGGTGGTCGACCACGTGGCCAGCGCGTTGCAGCGAGTCGCAGACCGCGTCGGCGATCGCCGCATCGTCTTCGATTACCAGCATCCGCATGCGTGACCCCGCCAAGGGAATGGAAGTGCGTCAAGCGTACAACTTGACGAGGATGATTTCGCCTGCGCCCTCGACCCGGGCCGGGTCGTCTTCCGGTATGACCAGCGCGGCGTCGTGCGGGTTCAACGCGAGCGCCGGCTGGCCGTCGATGCGGATCGCGGCGCGGCCGCTGTCCAGGTACACGAGCCAGCGCGGGCTGGTGTCGAGGATCAGCGGTGCCGGATCGCGCAGGACATGCGCCGTTGCCTCGCCGCGAGCGCCACCGCGCAGCATCAGGTTGAAGTCACGGGTGGGGCCTTCGGGCAGCAGTCCGTACGGAGCGGGCGAGCCATCAAACTGCAGCGTGCCGAGACGCGCGGCGTGCAGTCCGCAGCCGTCGGGAAACCGCAGCGACATCGCCGCGTCCAGCGGCAGCAGCGTGCGCCGCGTGCCGGGCAGTTCCGAAAACGGACCGTCGCGGTCGACCTTGGCGACGCTGACGCGCACCCGCCAGTTCGCGTCGTCGGGTTCGCGCAGGATCACCGTGGTGCTGCCGGCGCCGTTGGCCCACGCCTCGTCGCGTTGGACGCCGCGCGGAATGGCCACGATCGAAGGCATCGCGCAATGATAGCGACACGCAGCGCCCGGTCAGTCGAGCAGCCCGCGCAGCGTGTCGAGGCCCAGGCGCAGGCTGTCCCGCCACGCGTAGCCCACGATGGCTTCGCCGGTGTGCGCGTCGCGGAAACTCTCTTCCTGCCCCGGCGCCAGCAGATGGCGGTAATCTACCGTCAGTTCGTCGCCGGCCGCGAGGTCGCGCGCGGCGAAGATGAAACCCAGCAGCCACAAGCCCGAAGGCTCGAAGCTGTGGTTGACGTAGCATTCGTCGGGCCAGTCGGGCGACAGCGTGTAGCGGTCCTCGAACCAGCGCACCGAGGTGTGCAGCAGCGCGGCGCGTTCGGGGTCGGACAGGATCTCGGCAAATGTCCAGGTGCGGTCGATCGCGTCCGGCGCGACCGCGATGCACCCCTTCCGCAGCGGTTGTTCCAGGAACACGCCCTTGCCGGCGCCGGGGATGGTGGAAGGGGCGATACGATAGCGGGGCAGGATCAAGGGCGGACTCGGGCGCGGAAAGCGCGCGAGTGTAATGCAGCGCGTGGCGCACCTAGTGAAACCTCCCCTTGGCAGGGGAGGTTTCGATGACCGCGAACGCGTCAGTGCTTGCGTGTACGCTTCGCGGGCTTCGGCTTGGCGGCTGTGCCGGCGTCGGCCTTGGCGGCGACACTGCCGGTCAGGCGGATCGCGTCGCGGTTGCGCGCCAGGGTCTTGGCACCGATGCCCTTGACGTTGCCGACATCGTCCACGCTCTTGAACGGGCCGTGCGCGTCGCGGTAGGCGACGATGGCTTGGGCCTTGCTCATGCCGACGCCGTCCAGCGACGTGGCGATGGTTTGCGCATCGGCCTTGTTGACGTTGACCGGCGTCGCGGCCAGTGCCGGCAGCGCGATGGCGAGGCAGAGTGCGAGTGCGGTGAGTGTGCGCTTGAACATATGAAGGTCCCTCGTGGTGGTTCGCACCGCCCGATGCGGCGCGTGGATGAAGTTTGCGGTCCGCGGCGCGCGGGCGATGCCGGCGTGCGCTGCGCGGATCTGTCGGCTTGCGTGGATGCGGTGTGTCGGAATCGTCTGACCGCGCTGCCGTTTTCCCACGGCTGTTAGACTGCGCGTTTCAATTTGCTTCTGGAGTGCGCAATGGACGCCAGCAAGGCGCGGTCTTTCATCGGCAAGATCTGGGATGATGAAGTCGTCCCGCAGTTGACCGACTACATCAGGATTCCCAACAAGTCGCCGATGTTCGACAAGGACTGGGTGGTGCACGGCTACATGGACGCCGCGGTCGCGCTGATGGAGAAATGGGCGCGCGGGAAGCTCGGCGCGCTGCCCGGCGCGACCTTGGAAGTGGTGCGCCTCGAAGGCCGCACGCCGTTGATCTTCATCGACGTGCCGGCGTCCGGCAGCACCGCGCGCGCGGGCGATTGCGTGCTGCTGTACGGACACCTCGACAAGCAGCCGGAAATGACCGGCTGGAGCGAAGGTCTCGGACCGTGGACGCCGGTGCTGAAGGGCGACCGCCTGTACGGCCGCGGCGGCGCCGACGACGGTTACGCGATTTTCGGCACGCTGTCGGCGCTGCTGGCGCTGCACGACCAGGGCACGCCGCACGCGCGCTGCGTGGTGATGATCGAGGCCTGCGAGGAATCCGGCAGCTACGACCTGCCGTATTACGTCGATCATCTGGCTCCGCGCATCGGCCAGCCGTCGCTGGTGGTGTGCCTGGATTCCGGCTGCGCCAACTACGACCAGTTGTGGCTGACCACGTCCCTGCGCGGCCTGACCGGCGGCGAGTTGACGGTCGAGGTGCTGAGCGAGGGCGTGCATTCGGGCGACGCCTCGGGAGTGGTGCCGGACAGCTTCCGCCTCGTGCGCGACCTGTTGTCGCGGCTGGAGGATCCGGCCACCGGCGAGATCCTGCCGAAGGAACTGTACGTAGAGGTGCCCGCCGAACGCATCGAGCAGGCCAGGCAATGCGCGGAGATCCTGGGCGACGAGGTGTTTTCGAAATTCCCGTGGACGAACGGGATGCGTCCCGTGAGCGACGACAAGGTCGAGCTGATCCTGAATCGCACCTGGCGTCCGCAACTCGCGGTCACCGGCGCCGATGGCTTGCCGCCGCTGGCGAACGCCGGCAACGTGCTGCGCCCGTCCACGTCGCTGAAACTGAGCCTGCGCGTGCCGCCCACCGCGAACGGCAGCAAGGCGGGGGCGGTCGTCAAACGCTTGCTGGAAGCCGACCCGCCGTATGGCGCGAAGGTCGCCTTCAAGCTGGAGAAGGACGGCAGCGGCTGGAACGCGCCGCAGCTTTCGGACTGGCTGAGCGGCGCGGTGACGCAAGCGTCGCAGGATGCCTTCGGCGCGCCGCCCGCGTACATGGGCGAGGGCGGCAGCATCCCGTTCATGGGCATGCTGGGCGAGAAATTCCCGCGCGCGCAGTTCCTCATCACCGGCGTGCTGGGTCCGCACTCCAACGCGCACGGTCCCAACGAATTCCTGCACATCCCGACCGGCAAGAAGGTGTCGCAGGTGGTGGCGAGCGTGGTCGCGGCGCATGCGAAGGCCAGTGCCGAAGGACTCACCTGATCGGACGCGTGTGGTGACGCGCATTCGCGAAGCAACGCCCGCCGATGCCGAAGCGCTGGCCGTGTTGTCCGGCCAGCTTGGCTATCCCGCGGACGCGCCCGCGATCCTGCGGCGTCTGGCCGACATCGCCGATCGTGGCGTCGTGCTGGTGGCGGTCGATCCGCGCGGCGCGGTGTGCGGCTTCGCGCACGCGGAGCCGCGGCGTCTGCTGATTGCGGAACCGTTCGTCGAACTCGCGGCGCTGGTCGTGTCGGAAACAGCGCGCGGTTCGGGTGCGGGCGCGGCCTTGCTCGCGGCGGTGGAAACGTGGACGCGCGGGCAAGGCATCGCGGGCGTGCGCGTGCGTTCGAACGTGCTCCGCGAGCGCGCGCATCGCTTCTATCTGCGCGAAGGTTATGCCGAGCGGAAGCGGCAGGCGGTTTTCCTGAAGCGGCTGTAATTCCGCGCGGCCACCGTTACCCTTGCCGGGTTTTCCATCGGACATCCCGCGTCATGTATGACCTGCCCCCCGTCACGCGCGCCCTCTTGATCGCCAACGTGGTGGTCTTCCTGCTGGAACTGGTGCCCTCGCTGCACCCGTTGCTGATCGCCTGGGGCGCGTTGTGGCCGGTCGGTCCCGTCCCCCCCGAGTTCGCCGCGTACGGGATCGGGTTCCATGTCTGGCAGATCGTCACGTACGCGTTCCTGCACGGAAGCTGGATGCACATCTTCTTCAACATGTTCGCGCTGTGGATGTTCGGCGGCCCGATCGAGCACCTGCTGGGCGCAAAGCATTACGCGTTCTACTACTTCTTCTGCGCGGTCACGGCGGCCGCGGCGCACCTGCTGGTCGCACAGTTCTTCATGCACGGGTTCTATCCGACGCTTGGTGCGTCGGGCGCGATCTTCGGCCTGCTGGTGGCGTTCGGGGTGATGTATCCGCGCATGAAGATGTTCCTGATCTTCCTGCCGATCCCGATGCCGGCGTGGGTGTTCGTGATCGGCTACGTCCTGCTGGAGCTGTTCCTGGGCGTGACCGGCACGCAGGAGGGTGTCGCGCACTTCGCACACCTCGGCGGCGCGGTCGGCGGGTTCCTGCTGCTGCAGTACTGGCGCGGCAAGTTGCCGATCAAACCCCGGCGCGTCCTGACGCGCTGAGCGCGTCGCGATGCGGCGCTTCAACGCGCGCCGATGCTCAGGTCTTCCACGTACACCACCTCGCAGGCGCCGTCGCCGGTGTCGTCGCGCGTCATGGAACTGCGCCAGCGCCAGCCGTTTGGCTTGTCGGCCTCGACCAGCAGGCCGTCGAGGGTGACCACGTCGCCCACGCGCACGCGCTTCAGTTCGTAAGCGACCAGCCGGTTCGCCGGAAGCAAGTGCATGTTGGCGCTGTGCGTCTCGATTTCCCGCCGCGGAATGGGAAACGCGCGCGTTCGCCAGTAGTAGAAGCGGTTGCCCTGGCTGATGTCGATCCGGCGCAACACCGCGCTGTCGGACATGCGGCCCCAGCCGAACGCGAGATCGGTGGGCGAGAGGTCCGCTTCGGCGTCGAAACGGTAGTCGTCGCGCGACAACACCCGCGCGGCCAGGGAGAATCTGGCAAGCGGGTGCAGCGCCGCGTCCCTGAACGGAATCGTCGGCTGCGGCGTGTCGAAATCGATTTGCACCGGATCATCCGGCGCGACGATCCCGTCGGCGTGCGCGACCGGACGGCTGCTCCACCACCACCAGCCGGCCCATAGCGCGAGCGCGCACAACACCCATGTCTTCCAGTGTCGCATCGGGAACCCCTGTGTCTGCGGCACAAGCATACGTCAGCGGCAATCCGCGGCGCGCCACGCGAATGCGCCGGGCAACAAAAAGGCCCCTGCAGGGGCCTTTTTGTGTGACGTAGTGTCCGTCTTGTCAGGTGTTTTCGGCGCTCGGGTGGTAGCGCTTGACCAGGTGCAGCGTGTTGCGGTCGGTGTGCTTCATTTCCTTGCCGCCGATGGCCGCGAGTTTCAGCGTCAGGGTCTGCTCGTAGCTGAAGGTGCCGTCATCGTTGAGCCAGAACGCGCCTTCGAATCCCTTCAGTTCCGCGCGCTGCGACAGGTACTTGTTCTGCAGGATGCCGTAGTTGGCATCGCCCGGCTTGGCCTTGAACTGGATCTTCTTGTCGCGCGGCTTGGCATCACCGCCGGCAAGGATCGCGATGCCGCGTCCGAATACCACCACGCGCATGACCTGGCCCATGGCCTTGTCCCACAGCATGTAGCCGACTTCGTCGTGGAACGGGTTCATGGCTTCCTCGCCGTGGCGCCACGCGGTGTTCTCGTACTTCAGCCCCTCGATTTCCTGCTTGCCGTTTTCCTGTTTCGGGATCGGGTGGAAGCGGAACCGCTCGAAGTAACCCGTTTCGGACGTTTCGTCGTCCTTGTTGTGGTAGGAGAGGTCGACGCCGACGTTGCCTTCCCACTCGCCGACCAGCCAGGTCAATGGCCCCAGCGCCTGCGGACCCTGGATTTCTTTCGCTGCCTTCGCCATGACCGTGTCTCCTCGTGGGTGGTGGATAGTCAATGCACCGTACGCCTTGTCCCTGCAAACTGCAAATTGATTGATTGGATGAATCCGATAGCTGGAGGCTATCGCGTGGAGGTAAGGGTTGATTCGAAGCGGCTGTGGTGGAAAATCAGGCCATGGAAGGCCGTTCTGGTCAAACTGGGTTTGGAGCGGTCCGGTTGAACGGTGACTGCAACGAAGCAGCGATCAGGGATGATCGCACTAACGATGCAGATCGCCCGCGGCTTCCGGCTGGTAGTGGATCGCGGTGACCTTGAGCCGGTGCGTCTTGCCGGCATGTCCCGGCCAGTCGATGCTCTGGCCCACGCGCAAGCCCAGCAGCGCGCTGCCGACCGGCGCCAGCACGGAAATCCTGCCGGCGTCGGCATCGGCGTCCTTGGGGTACACCAGCGTCAGCGTGTAGCGCTTGTTGCTGGACTCGTCGATGCAGTCGGCGGACGAGTTCATGCTGACCACGTCATGCGGCATCGCGGCCGGTTCGACGATGTCCGCGCGGTCGAATTCCTCGCGCAGCCGCGCCGCCATGGGCGAATCGCGCAGTGCAGGCGCCTCCAGCAGCGCCTCGATGCGCTCGACGTCCAGTCTGGAGAGGGTGATGGGTGAACGGGTTGCCATGTCAGTCCTTCGCGCGGTTCATTCCCCCAACATACCGACGGCGCGGCGGTTTCTCAATGGGCGGTGGGGCAAGGCGGCGGGATCGAGCAGGCGCGGCGGAAGGCGTTTGAACACCTCCGACAGTTGCAGCAGGAATTCGTGGCTCGCCGAACTCTTGCGCCAGCACATCGCGATGCGGCGGCTGGGCGCGCGGCCGCGGAACGACGTCAGGTGCACGTTGGCGGTGGGCGCGATCGGCGGCTGCACCGCGAGCACCGGCAGCAGGGTCACGCCGACGTTGGCGGCGACCATCTGCCGCAGGGTTTCGAGGCTGGTGGCGCGGAATCCCTGTTTTTCATTCGCGCCGGACATCCTGCAAACCTCGAGTGCCTGGTCGCGCAGGCAATGGCCGTCTTCCAGCAACAGCAGGTGTTGGTCTTCGAGATCGGCCAGCTTGAGGCGTTTGCGTCCCGCCAGTGGATGCGCATCCGGTGCTGCCAGCAGGAACGGTTCCTCGAACAGGAATTCGGCGTGCAGGGTGTCGTCGTGCACCGGCAGCGCAAGGATCGCGGCATCCAGCTTGCCCTCGCGCAGGCGCTGCACCAATTCGGCGGTTTTTTCCTCGACCAGCAACAACTCCAGCCGCGGGAAACGTTTGCGGATCGCGCCCAGTACGTGCGGCAGCAGGTAGGGGCCCAGCGTGGGGAAGATGCCGAGTCGCAGCGAGCCGGCTTCGGGGTCGCGGTCTCGGCGCGCGATGCGCTTGATCTGGTCGATCTCGTTCAGCACCTCGCGGGCGCGCGCGACGATCTGCCGGCCGACCTCCGTCAGCAGCACCTTGCGCGGCGTGCGCTCGACCAGCGTCACGCCCAGTTCGTCCTCCAGCTTTTTGATCTGGGTGGACAGGGTCGGCTGGCTCACGAAGCTGGCTTCGGCGGCGCGGCCGAAGTGCTTGTGGTCGGCCAGCGCGACGAGGTAGTGGAGATCCCGAAGATTCATCTCGACCCGGATGACGATGACGGGAAACAATATATATGGCCTATTGCATCAATTGCAGCAATCGATTTGAGTTATTGGTCACGGGACCCTATCTTTTGTTTGAACCGCGGCGCGTGCCGCTTGTCCAACAATCTCAACCACCACAAGGAGCTTCACATGCTTACCGTCGGCAACACCTTCCCGCACTTCAACCTCAAGGCCACCGTGTCGATCGCGAGCCTGGACAAGGCTTTCACGAACATCGACAACAAGACCTACGCAGGCAAGTGGCTGTGCGTGTTCTTCTATCCGAAGGACTTCACCTTCGTGTGCCCGACCGAGATCAAGGGTTTCGCCGATCTCGACAGGCAGTTCCGGGATCGCGATTGCCAGATCCTCGCCGCCAGCACCGACTCCGAGTTCGTGCATCTGGCGTGGCGCAAGGACCACAAGGACCTCCGCGACCTGCCGTTCCCGATGCTGGCCGACATCAACAAGGATCTCACCCGCGCGCTCGGCATCCTCGACGACGAAGGCGTGGCCAGGCGCGCCACGTTCCTGATCGATCCGGACGGCGTGATCCGTTTCGTGTACGTCACCGAAGGTTCGGTTGGCCGCAATCCGTCGGAAGTGCTGCGCGTGCTCGATGCGCTGCAAACGGATGAACTGTGCCCGTGCAACTGGACCAAGGGCGAGGAAACCCTCAAGGCCGCGTGACGTGTTGTTCTCCCTCCCCCGCTTGCGGGGGAGGCGGCCGCAGGCCGAGCGCGTAGCGCTGGGTGGGGGCGATCTTGCCTGGTTTCCCCCCATCCGGCCCCGGATCAAGTCCGGGGCCGGCCCTGCGGCCACCCCCGATCAGAAGCGCTTCGGGGGCAGGCTCTTCCCCCGAACGCGGAAGAAGGGAGTCCTCGCATAAAGGAATCGCTATGACCATTGAACACCTGAAAACACAACTTCCAGATTACGCCAAGGATCTCCGCCTCAACCTCGAATCGGTGTTGACCGAAGGCGGTGCGCCGGGGCTTTCGCAGAAGCAGATCGCGCTGGTCGCGCTGGCCTCGGCGATCGCGTCGCGGCACCCGCCGTTGACCGACGCCATCGCGGCCTTCGCGGCGCAACATGCCGATGCGAAGGAACTTGACGGCGCGCGCACCGCGGCGGCGCTGATGGGCATGACCAACATCTATTACCGCTTCCTGCACCTGGTCGAAAACGACGAGTACCGCACGCTCCGCACCGGGCTGCGCATGAACGCGATGGCCAACCCCGGCTGCGACAAGATCGATTTCGATCTTGCGTCGGTGGCGGTGTCGGCGATCAACGGCTGCGGCAGTTGCGTGGCGTCGCACGAGCGCGCGTTGCGCAAGCACGATGTCCCGGCGCAGGCCGTGCAGAGCGCCGTGCGCATCGCCGCGGTGGTCCACGCGGTGGCCGTGGTGCTTGAGCAGCAAGAGGCCACGCGCCGGACCACGACGCGCGAAGCCGCCTGATCAGCCGTTGCGGCGCTTGCGAGGACGCCGCGCCGCCGCGGCGCCGGCGGGCTCCGGTGATGGCGAGGATCCGCTGAATCCGATGAATTGCTGGCGCATCGCGGTAATCTGCTCGACGCGCTGGTACACCGCGTCGCTGCCGCGCACGCGGATCACCGTGCCCAGCAGCAGGTTGAACAGCGTGCTGAACGCGGTGAAGCTGTGCCACGCACGTTCCGGCTGGATGGGCAGCATCAGCACGTGTGGCGTCAACGGGCGCGCCCAATAACATTCGGAATCGGTGAGGATCACGAGCGGGATGCCGCGGGCCGCCACTTCTTCGGCGAGAATCCGGAAGTGCCGCGAGTAGCGGCGCTCGTCGATCAGCACCACGCAGCTCTTTTCGGTCGAGTCGACCAGCACGTCGGTATAGGCGCCGTCCACGCCGGATGCAAATGCGACGTGCGGGCGGATCTGCTGCAGCAGCGTCGCGAACATCAGGCCCAGGAAACGGCCGAGTTGGAAACTGGCGACGGAAACCCGGTCGGCCGAGGCCAGCAGGCGCGCGATGGCTTGCCATTCCTCGCCGCGCGTTAGCGCGTGGACCGCAGACACCGCGCGGATTTCGGCTTCGAGGCTTTCGTCGCGGGCGCCCGGTCCCTCTGCGGGCGCCAGGCTGTGGTAGAGCTTCAGCCAAGCCGTGTCGCCGCGCAGTTCTTCCTTCATTTCGGCCACACCCGCGTAGCCGAGCTTGCGCAGGAAGCGGCCGACGGTCATCGCGCTGACGCCCACGCGCTGACCCAGCGACGCTGCGGTTTCGAAGGGCAGGCCGCTGAGGTTCTGCAGCAGGTAACCGGCGATCCGCTGTTCCGACGGGGTGAAGGTCGCCCAGCGGCTCTTGAGCTTTTTTTGCAGTTCCTGGGCCATCGGGGTGGAATTATCGGGCAACGCCGGGTGTCATGCCGCAGCCGGCAGCGGACCGCCCCAAAGTTCGTCCGGACACCAGATCGTGCCATCCTGATAACGGGCGCCCGGTGAACAATCTTCGCGCAGGTACAACGGGCCATCCAGGTCGACCACCGCGCATTGCTGGCCGAGCACGAACGCCGGCGCCATCGCCAGCGACGAGCCGGACATGTTGCCCACCATCAGGTCGAACCCCATCGCGTGTGCCTGTTGCGCCATCGCCAGCGCTTCGGTGAGGCCGCCGCACTTGTCCAGTTTGATGTTGATGGTGTCGACGCGGCCGGCGACACGCGCGAGATCGGTGTGGTCCTGCACACTTTCGTCGGCCGCGATGTGGATCGGGCAATCGAGTTCGTCGAGCCAGCCCTCCTTGCCGACGGGAAACGGCTGTTCGATCAACGAAACCCGGCATTGCTGCAGCGTCGGCACCAGCCGCGCCAGAGAATCGCGGGTGAAGCCCTGGTTGGCATCCACCATCATCCAGACGTCCGGCCGCGCCGCGCGCACCGCGCGCACACGTTCGGCATTGAGATCATCGTCGGTCAGTTTCAACTTGAGTGCGCGCGCATCGACGAACGTGCGCGCATGATCGGCCATCGTGGCGGGTTCGTCGGCGCCGATCGTGAAGGTGGTCGTGAGCGGACGTGGCGGATCGGAACCCGCCAACTTCCACACCGGCATGCCCTTGCGCTTGGCTTCCAGATCCCACAATGCGGCGTCGATGGCGTGGCGCGCGCCGCCGGGCGGCAGGCAATCCAGCAATTCGCCGCGCGTGATGCCGCGTTCGATGGTGCCGCGCAACGCTTCGACCTGTGCCAGCATTTCGGGAGGATTGTCGTGCTTGTAGTACACGCCCTGCGCCTCGCCGCGGCCGATCCAGCCGCCCTCGTGCAGTGTCACCACCAGCGCATCGAAGCCGGTGAAGGTGTAACCGGTGATATGGAGGGGTGCCTTCATCGGCCGACTTTCGATGGCGGCGTGCAACTTCATGGAACGAGGGGTGCTCATGTCGTCTCCTTGTTGTCGGTACGCACGCGGATTGCCTTCAGAAGCGCACGTCGAAGCTGACCAGTCCGAATGCCACGATGAACCATGCGAGGTAAATCGCGGCCAGTGCCAGCAGGCATTCGCCGGTACGCACCCAGCGGCTGCGACGCGGTGCGAACCATGCGATCGCCGTATTCGCGACCACCGTGAACACGCCCAGCAAGGCGAACACGCCCAGCGCATAAAGCAGGTACATCCACGGGGTCAGGCCGCCGCGTACCAGCAACAATTCGTTGGCGGAAATCGCGGCGACAAATGCGCACCATCCGAATGCCACGGCGACGCACGTCAGCACACCGAGTCGAGACAACATCCGCGTGATGCGTCGCGCGCGGGAAAGCGCCAGCGTGCCACCGTAATGACGGCGGATGCGCCAGCCGCCGAACCAGGCCAGCAGCGTGGCCAGCAGGATCACGAGCGTGATGCCAAGCAACGGCCCGAAGGTTGTCGGGCTCAAGCGCGCCGGCATGCGCTGCAGGATCGACGCCGGGTTTTCGCTGGTGGCCAAATACATGATGTGGCCCTGCCTGTCCGCAACGAAATCCAGCAGCGCCTGGCCGTTGACTTCGCGGTAACGCAGCGGCCCGATTTCACGCCAGTGGACGGGGTTGCCGGCGGCATCATTGATCGCTGAAACCGTGATGGTTCCGTCGGGCTGCGCCTGCACGTTGGCCTGTCCCAGCAGATACAGGAATCGCAGCGCACTCTGGATGCGGCGGCTGGATTCGTACGAACCCGCGACGCGTGCGGCATCGACTTTCGCGTCTTTCCAGGTCGGTTCCGATGCAACCTGCCACGGAAAATAGCGATCGAGGAACGCACGGAAGATCGCGCTGCGCACGTCGTTGACCGCGCCATTCTTGCCCGCGGAGTTGAAACTCATGAACACGCCGACGTTCGCGTCCAGCAACAGGTGCAGGTCGCTGTGGAACACGATGGTGTCACCGCCGTGGCCGATGATGCGCTGGCCGTTGCAGTTTTCCTGGTAGAAGCCGAGGTCGAACCCGTTCAGGCCGGGTGCAGACGTGTGCTGTGGGCTGTGCATCAGCTGGGCGGTTTGTTGCGACAAGATGCGTGTGCTGCCGAAGCGGCCGTCCTGCAACTGCGCGATCATGAAGTTCGCCATGTCCAGCGCGGACGACGTCATCGCGCCCGCGGGCGCGGGATTCGCCAGCTCGAAGGGTTTGGCATCGCCATCCGAAGCCGATACATAACCTTTCGCGAGCAGCGGCGCCAGGTTTGCCGGCAAGGGTTGCGCGAAGGTGGAGTGGTGCATGTCCAGCGGTTCGAGGATGTGGCGCTGGATGTATGCGTCGAACGACTCGCCCGACACACGCTGCACGATGTAACCCGCCAGCCCTGCGCCGTAGTTGGAATAGGCCACGATTGTCCCGGGTGGGAAGATGCGCGCGGGCAGGTGCGCCTTGAGATAGTGTTCGAGGTTGGTGCTCGCAGGCGTGGCGGGCAGCAGGTCGCGCGCGGTGTCCTCGAAGCCGGGCGTGTGCGTCATCAGGTCGCGCAGCGTGATCGGCTTGCCAAAGCGCGGCGGGATCCTGAAATCGAGATAGGCATTGATGTCACGATCGAGGTCGAGCTTGTGCTGCTCGACCAGTTGCATCACCGCGGTCCAGGTGAAGAGCTTCGAGACGGAACCGATCCGGAACAGCGTGGTGACCGGGAATACCGGTGCGCGGGTTTCGAGGTCCGCGTAACCGTAGCCGTGGGCAAACATCACCTTGCCATCTTTCACCACAACGACGGTGCCGCCGGCGATGTCGCCGCGCGCCAGCATGTACGGCAGCATGCCACCGAAGAACGTCGAGAGATCTTCCCCGGTCATTGCATGCGACAAGACAGCAGGCGGTGGATTCTCCGCGGCACGTGAGTGCGGTGTGGGCTGTGGCATCTGCGCGATGGCCGAGCCGAACGCACAAGCGAGCACGAACGCGGCTTGCACGATGCGTTTCATGGCGAAACCCCGAGCGGCAGGGAACTTTGCCGCCTGAAAATCGCCATCAGCAGTCCGACCACCAGCCATGCGCCGCCGAACAGAAACGTCATGTGATCGAAGCCGGTGAAGATGAAACCGACCACGATCAGGCCACAGACAGGCAGCACCAGATGGCGCAGCGGTCGCGTGCGTTCCCCGCGACGCAGCCAGAAATAGGTGGGCACCGAAAGGTTGAGCAGCAGGAACGAAGTCAGTGCGCCGAAATTGACCAGGTGCAACAGCACCACGATGGGTACGCTGAGCGAAAGCACCAGCGAAATCACCGCGACGAACAGGATCGCGTTGGTGGGTGTCTTGAAGCGTGCGTCCACCTTCGCGAGGAATCCGCCAAAGGGCAGGGCGCGATCGCGGCCCATCGCGAACAGGATGCGCGAGATCGCCGACTGCGACGCCAGCGCGCTGGCCACGCCGGTCGCCAAGGCCTTCACCGCGATGAACAGCACGAACAGCGCGGTGCCGCCGACCTCGCGTGCGATCTGGAAAAACCCGAGGTTGTCGTCGAGGTTGGCGTAGTCGGGATGCGCCAGCGCGGCCAGCCAGGTCTGCAGCACGAACAACGCACCGAGCACCAGCAGCGTCAGCACCGTCGCCGTGCCGATGTCGCGGCGTGGTTCACGCGATTCTTCGGCCAAGGTGCTGATCGCATCGAAGCCGAGGAAACTCAGCGCCGCGATGGTGGTGGCCGTCGCGATGAAGCTCCAGCTCAGGTGTCCGGGTTGGTACAGCGGCGCCCATGAAAAACCGCCGGTGCCTTGGCCCAGGACGAACACGAAACGGATCGCGAGTACCAGGAAGATCGCCAGGGCGAGCAACTCGAGTGCCAGCAGCACGAAGTGCGCGTGCGATTGCAGGCGCACGCCCAGCAGGTTGATCGCGGTGTTGACCGACAGCAACGCCACGATCCACACCCAGTGCGGCATGCCGGGCACGAGGCCGCCGAGCCAGTTCGACACGAAGATGTAGATCACTGCCGGCACCAGCAAGTAATCCGCCAGGATCATCCAGCCCGCGATGAAGCCGAGAAACGGATTCATGCCGCGCCGCACATACGCGTACACCGAGCCCGCGAACGGAAACTCCGCGCTCAACTGCTTGTAGCTCATCGCGGTGAAGAACATCGCGACCATGCCGACCAGGTACACCAGCGGGACCATGCCCTGACTGGCATGCGCGACGAAGCCGTACACCGCGACCGGCGCGATCGGCACGATGAACACCATGCCGTACACCAGCAGGTGCCGCAGTTTCAGACGGCGGTCGAGCTGCTGCGTGTAGCCGGCCGCGTCGAGTTCGGCGCTGGCGCTTTCATTCGCGGTTCCGTGCATCGATCAATACTGCAGATTGAAGTTGGCCAGGCCGTACGCGACGATCGCCCAGATGCCATACAGCGCGCACAGGCCCAACACGAACTCGGAGATGCGCACCAGCCAGCCGCCCGGGCCGCGCACAATGCGCGAAATCGTCTCCAGCACGATCGCGATGCCGCCGAGGATGCCCAGCACGCCAAGCACGTACAGCACGACCAGCCAGCTCGTGAAATCGCTGTACATCAGCGCCATCGGTTTCGAGAACGCCGTCAGCAACAGCAGCCAGCCGATCACGACCGCCAGCATCAGGCACACGCCGATCCGCGATGCAAGGTTCAGTGCGAATCGATCCGTGGTTGCCATCAGCGGCCTGCGTCCGAAACGCCGCCGCGCAATCGCGCCGCCGATCCAGACCAGCACGGTCAACACGAACACCGCGATCGCGATGTTGGTCAGCAGGACGAACCAGCCGTGTTGCTGCAGGCCGTGCACCGGCTGGAACAGTTCCACGGGCGGGAAATCATCGGTGGTCCACCACTTGATCGAACCGTCGGGATTGGTGACGAAGCGTAGCCGCGATTGCCCGTTGACTTCCTGGTACAGCAGCGGGCCAATCTCGCGCCAGTGCTTCACGGTGCCGGAAGGATCCTTCAGCATGCTGACGGTGATCTCGCCATTCGGCAGCGCCGCGACCTTCGCCTGGCCCAGGCTGAAGATCAGCCGTAGCGCGCTCTCTTCGCGGCGGCTGGCCCAGTACCAGCCGGCGACGCGTGCCGCGTCTGTCTTGGCGGATGCCACTGTCGGCTGCGCCGGAGCCGCGTAGGGGAAGTAGCGATCGAGGAAGGCGCGGAACAATTCCGTGCGCACGCCTTCGGCGGTGCCGTTCGGCGCCTTGCCGGCGCTGTTGAACGACATGAACAGGCCGACGTTCTTGTCGAGCAGCAGGTGCAGGTCCGAATGGAAGGCGAGGGTGTCGCCGCCGTGGCCGATGATGCGCAGGCCATTGCGGTTTTCGCGATAGAAACCGAAGTCGTAGCCGTTCATGTCCGGCGCGGCGTTGTAGTGGGGCGAATGCATCAGTTGCACGGTCGCCGGCGGCAGGATGGATGCGCCGTCGAACTGCCCTTCCTGCAACTGCGCGATCATGAACTTCGCCATGTCGGTCGCGCTGGAAGTGAACGAGCCTGCGGGATAGGGCTCGACTATTTCGAACGGAACTGTGGTCTTGCCGGTGGCCGTGATGTAGCCGGTCGCGAGATCGCCGGCCAGCGCGGACGGCAGCGGCTGCACGAACGTGGAGTGGGCCATCTGCAGCGGCTTGAGGATGTGCACCTCGACGTACTGGTCGAACGGTTCACCCGACACGCGCTGCACGATGTAGCCCGCCAGCGTGGCGCCGTAGTTCGAATACGCGACGACTTCGCCGGGCGGGAAGATCCGCGGCGGCATCCTTTCGATCAGGTATTGGCGCAACGGGAACGGTTGCCGCGGCGCGGCGAAGATCAGGTCGCGAATCCCCTCGGCGAAGCCGGGCGTCATCGTCATCAGGTCGCGCAGCGTGATCGGCTTGCCGAATTTCTCCGGAATCTTGAAGTCGAGATACTTGTTGATGTCGGTGTCGAGATCGAGCTTGTTCGCGGCGACCAGCTGCATTACCGCGGTCCAGGTGAACAGCTTGGACACCGAGCCGATCCGGAACAGCGTCTTGTCCGCGACCACCGGCGTACGCTTGGCGACGTCCGCGTAGCCGTAACCTTGCGCGAAGATCAACTGCCCGTCCTTGACCACCGCGACCACGCCGCCAGCGATGTCGTTGCGCTTCAGCATGTACGGCACCAGCCCGTCGAGGAACGCGTGCAGATCCTGCGCGTCGAGCGTCGGCGCCGTAGCGGCCGGCGCGGTGTCCGTGACGGGCAGTGCAGGGTTTGCGGAAGAGGTCGCGGCGGCGGGCGGCGCGGATGCAGCCGGTGCAAGCGATGTCTGCGCGATGGCGAAACACGGCACGCAGGCGGCTGCGGCCAGCAACAGCGGAACGAGACGCTTCAACATGGCTCGGGTCCTGTGCAAGGGTTGGTTCGGAATGTGCCGTTCATCGCCCGCTGCGACCTCGTGGCGCGCAGGGAGGCGGCGTGTCCACGTCAGCGGACACGCTGCGCTCAGAAACTCCTGCTGACCGATATGCCGAACATCCGCGGCGTGATGATGGTGGCGTTGTCTTCCATCTTCCCGGTGACGGGATTGACCTGGCCGGCGATGGGCACGTAGTTGGCGAAGGTGCTCGCCAGCACGATGCCGCGCTGGTTGGTCGCGTTCTTGACCCAGGCGTCGATGCTCCACTGGTCGCGGTTCACCCCGGCGCGCAGGTCGATGGTGCCGTAACCGGGGATGGTCGGGCTCGACGGAAGTGCAGGCAGCACGCCCGCGATCGGATAGTTGAACGCGAAGTCGGTCGAGCGCTCGCCGATGTAGTGGTAGCTCGCCCCGACGTAGCCATGCCAGCCTGCGGTCAGCGCGAAGTCGTAATCACCATTCAGGCTGAGGGTGAATTGCGGCGCGTAGGGCAGCGGATCGCCGCGCTTGCCGTTGGATGGAAACGGAGCGTCCTTGGTCAGCGTGGCGTCGTTGTACGCGGCATTGAGCGACAGTTTCAGACCCTGTGCCGGAATCACCGCGACGGTGGCTTCCAATCCCTTGCTCTTGGCCTGTCCGCCGTTGCCCAGGAACGTGAACGGATTGATGAACGTGACCAGCGGAATCTTGGTCCAGTCGATGTAGTACGCGGAAAGATCGGCCATGACGCGATGGTCGGCCGAGGTCGCCTTGAGGCCCACTTCGTAGTCGGTCAGCTTGGTCGGGCTGAAGGTTTTCGGCACGCCCGGAATGGCGACGGTGACGATGTTGGGGCCGCCGGGCAGGAAACCGGATGCCGCCCGCGCGTAGAGCATGGTCGTGTCGTTGATCTTGTAGCGCGGCGTCAACGAGAACGTGGTGCTGCTGTCGGAAGAATGCTTGTCGAGCAGCACCGTCGGCGCCGGCGTGCCGAACAACAGCCCGCTGCCGATTTCGGTGTAGTGCTGCTTGTCGTGGCTGTAGCGCAGGCCTGCTTCCACGTCGAAGCGGTCGGTGATGTGCCAGGTGAGGCTTCCATACGCGGCCCAGGCATCGTAGGTGCTCGGTTGGTCGTCATCGCCGATGGACATGCCGAACGGCGAGGGAAGCGGCGTCCCGGTGAAGTAATCGGTGGGATAGATGTGCTGCGGATGGTTGGCGGTTTCGTGGGTGTAGAAGATGCCACCCAGCCACTCCACCGTTTGCGACGCCGCGGATTGCAGGCGGATTTCCTGGGTCGCCTTGGTCTGGTGCGTCAGATCCTGCTCGAAGGTGGCATAGGGCTGGCCATTGGCCTGGGGGCCGAGATACAGCAGCGGTGTCGCATCCAGGTTGTTGAGGCTGTCGAGGGTGCTGTAGCTGCTCGACGCCGTCAGCGTCGACCAGCCGAAATCGGTCTTGAAGGTCGCGTTGTAGAGCCGATAGCGTCCATCGAAGCTGCCCGTGCCGGCGGCGACGCGTTGCTGCAGGTTGCCGTAAACCGGCTGCAGCGTGTCCGGGTCCAGCGCCTCGGACGGGCTGCCGTCGCTGCTGAGGTTTTGCGCCATCGCGGTGATGCGCAGCGAGGTCGTGGCCGTCGGCGTCCACAGCAGCGATGCGCGGCCGCCCTTGACCCGGCTTTCGTTGACGTCGGTCTTGCCGCGGCCGGCATCGTCGATGAAGCCGGGATCGGTGCGGTCGTACACGTTGACGCGGACCGCCAGTTTGTCGGTGACCAGCGGCAGGTTGGCCATGCCGTGCACGCCGAAGCCGTTGCCGCCGCCGCTGACGCTGGTGCCGTCGAGTTGCAGACGTCCGGCGTAGTCGTGGGTATCGGGTGGGATGGTGATGAACCGGATCACGCCGCCCAACGCGCCGGCGCCGTACAGTGTGCCCTGCGGACCGCGCAGCACCTCGATGCGTTCCAGATCGGCGGGATCGATGTCCGGCGTCACCAGCGAACCTTCGGCGAATACGCTGCTGGAGCCGTACGGGGTTTCGTCCACGTAAATGCCGACCGACGCGCTGGGCTGTGACGAGCCTGAAGCGATGCCGCGGATGCTCACCTCGGTGAGTCCCGGTCCCGCCGAGACCGCGTTGAGCCCCGGAACCGTGGCGGCGTAGTCCGCGAAATCCTGCAGGTGTTGCCGCTCGATGTCGTGGTAGGTCAGCACCGACACCGGCATCGCCACCTTCTGCAGGGATTCGTCGCGCCGGCTCGCGGTGACGATGACGGTGCCCAGCGTAGTCGGGGTCGCCTTCGCCTGATCCGCCGGCTTGGATGCCGGCGGTGGCGCGGCGTCCTGCGCGTGCACCGGCGGTGCGCACCAGAGCGCTGCGGCAATGGCGAACGAGAGACCCCGAATCATGAATCCGCGCTGCGTGCCGTGCATGACCACCCCTCCCGATTGCGTGCACTGGAGCCGATGGCGCGTGTGATACTACGATCACATTTGGTTGTCAATGATATTTCAGTATCAAAACGAATATCCCGATTGCCGCGCGCGCTCGGACGACGGGTTGGCCGGGACTTCCGTCACTTGTCACGCGCCATCGTGCGTGCTGGACTCGCGGGTTGTCCCCTCGGCGAAGGAGTGAAGCCCGATGCGCGTGTTCCCCGTATTCGTGATGGCGGGCCTGCTGGCGTTTGCCGGCGTGGCCCTGGCGAAACCGCCGCACGCGGCGGCAAAACATGCGGCCGTCGCGGCGAAGTCCGCCGAGGCGCCGCCGATGACGCGGCTGCCCGATTGGGCGGTGCCGCAGTCCTACGAGCTTTCGATCAAGAGCGATCCCGGCCAGCCCGGCTACAGCGGCACGGTCACGATCGCGGTGGATCTGAAGCGGGCCTCGAACCATGTGTGGCTGCACGGCAAGGACCTGAAGGTCTCGTCCGTCACCATCACCGATGCGCACGGCAAGGTGCACACCGGAAAATACGACGGCGCGGTCACGCAGGAAGCCGAGCAGGCCGGCGTGGCGCGCGTGGATTTCGGGGCGACGCTTCCGCCGCAGAAACTCAGGCTGAAGTTCGATTTCACTGCGCCATACAACAAGACCCTGCAGGGCTATTACAAGGTCGTGTTTGCGGGCAACGCCTACGCGATGACGCAGATGGAGCCGATCAGCGCGCGTCTCGCGTTCCCGTGCTTCGATGAACCCGGCTTCAAGGCGCCGTTGGATCTGTCGCTGACGATTCCCGATGCCGACAAGGCGGTCGCGAACGCCGCGGAGGCCAGCGACAAGCCGGCCGGCAAGGGTTGGAAGACGGTCACGTTCCGGCAGACCAGGCCGTTGCCGACCTATCTGTACGCGTGGGCGGTGGGTCCGTGGGACATCGTCAATGGCCCGACGATTCCACCGAACCCGTGGCGTTCGACGCCCGTGCCGGTGCGCGGCATCGCGACCAGGGGCAACGGCGCGAAGATGCAGCGCGCGCTGGCGATGGTGCCGGGCATCATCGAGCACGAGGAAGCCTATTACGGTTTCGGCTATCCGTTCGGCAAGCTCGATCTCGCCGCGCTGCCCGATTTCTCGGCCGGCGCGATGGAGAACGCGGGCCTCGTGACCTTCCGCGACTGGCTGCTGCTGCTCGACAAGGATTCCGCGCCCAGCGCGGTGCGCAGCAGCTTCAACGTGATCGCGCACGAACTGGCGCACCAATGGACCGGCGACACCGTCACGCTGGACTGGTGGAACGACATCTGGCTCAACGAGGCCTTCGCCACCTGGATGCAGCAGAAGGTCGAGGGCGAGATCCATCCCGACTGGCATGCGCACCTCGACCGCATCGAGGGCGGGCAGGGCGCGATGCGGAACGACAGCCTGGTCAGCGCGCGCATGATCCGCCAGCCGATCACCGGCAACGGCGACATCGAGACCGCGTTCGACGGCATCACGTATCAGAAAGGCGCGGCGGTGATCGGCATGTTCGAGAACTTCGTCGGTCCCAAGGTGTTCCAGAAGGGCATGCAGGCGTACATCAAGGCGCACGCGTTCGGCAATGCGAATGCCGATGACCTGGTGGATGCGATCGCGACTGCCGCCGGCAAGGGCGAGACGTTCAAGAAGGCGTTCAAGAGCTTCCTCGACCAGAACGGCGTGCCGCTGGTCGCGACCAAACTGGATTGCGGTGCCAAGGGCGGTGCGGTGCTGGAGTTGACGCAAAGCCGCTACCTGCCGCTGGGTTCCACCGGCGATCCGAACCGCCTGTGGGGCATCCCGGTGTGCGTGCGCTTCCCGAACGGCGTGCAGTGCCAGATGTTCGACCAGAAATCCTCCGACATGAAAGTCGATGGCGGACAGTGCCCGGCGTGGTACATGCCCAACGCCGACGGCGATGGCTACTACCGCTATGAGATGGCGAAAGCCGATCGCGCCGCGCTCGCCAAGGTGATCGCCCAGCGCAACGACGGCGAGCAGTTTGCCTATGCCGATTCGATCACCGCCGGCTTCCGGCGCGGCGATCTCGATGCCGGCGAAGTGCTGGCGGCGATGCGCGAACTGGCGCCTTCGAAGGTGCGCCTGATCGCATTGGCGCCGCTCGACACCGTCAAGTGGATTTATGACCACGAAGCGCGTACCGATGCGCAGAAGACGGCGGTTCGCGACGCCGTGACCAAGGCCTATTTGCCGCGAATGGAAGCGTTGGGTTACCAGCGCCGCACGGGCGAGTCCGCCGACGATGTGCTGATGCGCAGCGACCTTGCCATGTCCCTCGGCCTCGACTTCAAGGTTCCGCAGGTGCGTGCGGCCTTGCTGAAACAGGGTGAAGCCGCGTTGAAAATCGGCAAGGATGGCCTGCCCGACCTGATGGCCGCGAACCCCGACCTGCTGCGCACCGCATTGTCGGTGGCGGTGGAAGACCAGGGCAAGCCGGCGGTCGATGAGTTGATCGCTGCGATCCCGAAGACCACCGACCCGGTCAAGCGCAACGCGATGCTGGGAGCGCTCTCCCACGCGCAAGGCGCCGAAGCCGACGTGGTGCGCGATTTCGCGCTGTCGCCGCAGGTGAAAGTCGGCGAGATGGGCATGCTGCTTCGAGACAATCGCGACACCCGGGCCGAGCGCGATGGGTTGTGGAACTGGTTCACCGCGCACTACCCGCAGATCGTCGCGCGCACCGGCGTGTTCTCGGGAGGCTACCTGCCGATGATTGCGGCGGGCGGCGGTTGCTCCGATGCCGAGGCCGCGCGTGTCGAGGACTACTTCAAGCCCAAGTTGGGTCAGGTGCCCGGCGTGAAACGCGGCCTCGCGCAGACGCACGAGTCGATCGTGCTGTGCAGCGCCCTGAAAGCGCACCAGAACCCGGCGTCGATCACGCAATGAAGAAAATGAACCCCTCTCCCTTCGGGAGAGGGGCGGGGGGGTGAGGGTTCGGGTCTTGCGCAGGCTTCGATCACAGGCGGTCGATATGCCATGTGTGCGTGAATTGCTGGTCGAGGGCGCGCGCGCACTGCCCGGCGAGGAAGCGCGGCGCGAAGCCGCGCTTCTGTTGCGACACGCGCTTGGTGTATCCGAAACGTGGCTCATCGCGCATGCGGATGACGCGGTAGAACCAGCGAAAGCCGCGACCTTTTTGGCGCTGATCGAACGCCGTGCGCGCGGCGAACCCGTGGCGTATCTCGTCGGCACGCGTGGATTCCACGCGCTGGATTTGCACGTCACGCCGGACGTGTTGATCCCGCGCCCCGAGACGGAGTTGCTGGTCGAGTTGGCGTTGCAGCGGATTCCGGCCGATGCGGAATTCAGTGTTGCCGACCTCGGCACCGGCTCGGGCGCGATCGCGCTGGTGATCGCCAAGGCACGTCCGCGCGCGCAGGTCGTCGCGACCGATGCCAGCGAAGCCGCCCTGCGCATGGCACGAGGCAACGCGGAGCGGCTTGCTCTGCGCAACGTCGAGTTCGTGCAGGGCGACTGGTGCGCGGCCTTGGGCAATCACACGTTCGACATCATCGTTTCCAACCCGCCATACATCGCCGAAGGCGATCCCCACCTGCGCGAAGGCGATTTGCGCTTCGAGCCGCGTGCCGCGCTGGCTTCCGGCATGGATGGCCTCGATGCGATCCGCACCATCGTGCGCGATGCGCGCCAGCATCTGCATGCCGGTGGATGGCTGCTGTTCGAGCACGGGTTCGAGCAAGGCGCCGTCGTGCGCGAACTGTTGGGCGCGCACGGCTATGCGGACGTGTTCACCGTGCCTGATATCGAGCGGCGGGAAAGGGTGAGCGGAGGCAGGTTGGTTTCTGCCCACAACGGTTGATACGGCACGATGACCGCGGTGACCCGGCACTTGACATCTTCAACTACACGCGTAGTATTCAATTCAACTACGTATGTAGTGAGAGGGTGCAACCCATGCCGAAGCCCGTCAATCCCGCCATCAGCGAAGCCGAAAGCCGTGTGATGGAAATCCTGTGGCGACGCGCGCCGCAAGGCTCCGAGGAACTGGCCACGCAATTGCACGGCGCCACCGGCTGGCACGAGAACACGGTGCGGACGTTGTTGAACCGTCTCGTCCGCAAGGGCGCGGTGCGCGCCGAGCGCGAAGGCCGGCGCTATCTGTATTCGCCGGTGCTGACGCGCGAGGCGTGGCAGACGCAGGAAAGCCGCAGCCTGCTGGACCGCGTGTTCGGCGGCAAGGTCGCGCCGCTGCTGGTGCATTTCAGCCGCAACGAGAGATTGAGCGCGAAGGATCTGGCCGAACTGCGCAAGCTGATTGATCAACTGGAAAAGAAGGAGCGCCGCCATGATTGATGTCCTGCTGCGGATGCTGCTGGGCGTGACGCTCGGACTTGTGCTGGTGCTGCTGTTGCGCCGTCCAGTGCGCCGCGTATTCGGTGCCGGCCCGGCGTTCACGTTGTGGCTGCTGCCGATCGTGTTGGCGCTGGCGCCGTTGCTGCCGCGCGAACTTGCGCCCACGGCGATGGTGGTGCTGCCGGGTTTGACTGTGACGCCGCACGTCGCGGCGAACGCGACATCACCGATCCCCGCAATCGATGGGGCGCATGGCTGGACGGCGCTGTGGCTGCTCGGCACGGCGATCGGATTGCTGCGGCTCGCGCTGCATTACTTCAGGCTGCTGCGCGGCATGCGTGCCGCACCTGACACGTGGATGCACATGCTGGCGGATGCCGCACCCGATCTCGATCCGGATCGCGTACGCCTCCACGCAGCCGGCCCCGCGGTGTTGTGGGCGCTGCCGCGTTCGCTGATCCTGCTGCCGGAAGATTTCCCGGAACGTTTCGACCATGCGGCGACGCGCGAACTGGTGTTGCGCCACGAACTCACCCACGCGGGCCGCGGTGATGCGTGGTGGAGTCTCGCGATGGAAATCGCCTCCGCGCTGCTGTGGTTCCATCCGCTGGCGTGGATCGCGCGCCCGCGCTTCCGGCTGGATCAGGAACTCGCCTGCGATGCGGCCTCGCTGCGCACGCTGCCCGAGCACACGGCGAATTACGCACGCGCGCTGCTGGACAGCGTGGCGGTGCATCCCGCGCCTGCTTTGATTCCCTGGCTCGCCGAGCCGCAACTCAAGGAGAGGATCGCCATGATCACGCGCATCCAGCCCAACGCCCTGCGCCGTCGCGCAGGCGTTGTCGCCGTTGCAACGCTGCTGACGGGTGGTTTGTTGATCGCCGGTGGGCAAACGCCGGTGCAGGCAGAGACATCCTCGGGCAAACACGCAAGCGCCGTGCCGCCATCGGTGGACATCACCTACAAGAACCGCAACCCGCCCCACTATCCGGCCGAGGCCATCAAGCAGGGCGAGCAGGGCAATGTCGTGCTGGACATCACGGTCGATGCGGCTGGCAAGGTGACGGGCGTGCAGGTCGATCAACGTGGAACCGATGCCCCTGCGGTGCTGCAGGTTGCGGCCCTGCAGGCAGCGGCGAACTGGAAGTTCAATCCGGGGCGCAGGAACGGGAAGGCGGTCGGGGGCGTGATACAGGTGCCCGTCAGATTCTCGCTCGACGAGAACTATGGTCACGAACACGCACCCAAGCCTTGTCCGATCGGAAACGTGTACGAACCCCGTTCGTCGCAGTGCGTGAAGCTGCAGCCGGGTTCGTCGGCTTGAGTTCGAGCGATCGGAAGCGGAACTGATTCGGCGTTGGCGGAGACCCGAACCGTGCGTTGTCTCCCGGTCTTCGTCCTTGCGTCCGTTTTACTTGCGGCCTGCAGTACACGAACCGTGCTGAAGCCGAACCCGCAGCCGAAGACCAGCTACGAGATGGTCGTGCCGGAAAGCGCGCCGCGCTACACGCTGGAACCCGGCGAGACGGCGGTGCAGCCGTTGCCGGACAAGCAGGTCGCGCCGGTTTATCCGCCGTCGCTGGTGCATCCGGGCGCCGCGCCGGTGACGGTGGTCGCGCAACTCGTGATGGACAAGGACGGGCGTGTCGAGGGCGTGTATCCGCTTTCCGATACGGGCGCGCCCGCCGACCGCGCGTTGTTCGAGTCGGCGGTCGAACACGCCGCGATGCAATGGACGTTCACGCCGCTGTGGATGCGGAAGCCGAATCCGGACGGCACCTATGAACAGACCACGAAGCCCTTCAGCTTGTGGTACGTGTTTCACTTCAAAATCGTGGACGGCAAGCCGATCGTCGAAACCGTCAAGCGCTGAAGCTGTGCTCGACGCGCGCCTCCCGAACCAATCCGCGCGCCCCCAACCGATGGCAGGTGAGCCGAACGCCCCGACGTGGTATGAATGGCCGGCTGCCTGACTCCGTCCGGGAGCCGGTGCATTCCACGTTTCGGAGGGGTGTGCGATGAAGCGCTTTCTGCTGGCGTTGGGGATCGTGGCCGTGGCGGGTTGTGGCGTGTCCTGGGCAACCGGGGCGCACGCGCGGACGTACGACGAAGGCTTGTTTGCGCAGATGCAATGGCGGCCGATCGGCCCGCTGCGCGGCGGCCGCGGTCGCGCGATCGCGGGCGTGCCGAGCCAGCCGAACGTGTTCTACATCGGCAACGACGACGGCGGGGTGTGGAAGTCCACCGACTACGGCAACAGTTGGCAGCCGATCTTCGACCAGCAGCCGACCAGCTCGATTGGCGCGATTGCGGTGGCGGACTCCAATCCGGACGTGATCTACGTCGGCACCGGCGAAAGCACCATCCGCCCCGACCAGGCCACCGGCATGGGCATGTACAAGTCCACCGATGCCGGCAAGACCTGGCGGTTCATTGGCCTCAAGGAAACGCAGGACATCGCGATGATCGCGGTGGACCCGAAGAATCCGGACCGCGTGTTCGCGGCGGCGATGGGGCATGTGTACGGGCCGAACGCGGAACGCGGGATCTTCCGTTCGCTGGATGGCGGAAAGACGTGGAAGAAGGTCTTGTATGTCAATGAATACGTGAGTGGTGACGACGTCGAAATCGATCCCGCGAACCCCGACATCGTGTACGCGACGCTGTGGCAACAGCAGCAGGCACCGTGGGAGAACGGGCAGTTCGGCGGCACCGACGGCGGCATTTTCAAATCGACCGATGGCGGCAACACCTGGACCAAGCTGACGAAAGGATTGCCGGACGTGCAGCAGGCGCTGCTGCGGATCGCGCCGAGCAATCCGGACATCCTGTATGCGGCGGTGTCGAGCGGCAAGGGTGCGCCCGATGGCGACGTTACCCTCTATCGATCGAACGATGCGGGCGCAAGCTGGTTCACGATCACCAGGGATCCGCGTCCGGCCTCGCGCATCGGCGGCGGCGACCTGCCGATGCTGGCGATCGACCCGAAGAACCCCGACATCGTGTACAGCGACACGCCGGTGCTGTGGAAATCCGTGGACGGCGGCAAGACCTGGACGGGATTCCGCGGCGCACCGGGCGGCGATGACTACCAGCAGACCTGGATCAACCCGAACAATCCCGACATCATCGCGGTCAACAGCGACCAAGGCGCGATCGTCACCGTCAACGGCGGCAAGACCTGGAGTTCCTGGTACAACCAGCCGACCGCCGCGATGTACAAGGTCGGCATCGACAACACCTGGCCGTACCGCGTGTGCGGCGGCCAGCAGGATTCGGGTTCCGCGTGCGTGCTGTCGCGCGGCAACGACGGTGAGCTGACCGCGCACGACTGGCATCCGGCCGGCATCGAGGAATACGGCGGCGCCGCGATCGATCCGCTGCACCCGAACCTGGTTTACGGCGGTTCCCGCAGCGGCGTGACGCGCTACGACCGCGACACCGGACAGATCGCGGACGTTGGGCCGATGGCTTCGCGCGATCCCGATTACCGCACGGTGCGCACGATGCCGATCCTGTTTTCGCCGGTCGATCCGCAGCGTTTGTACTTCACCTCGAATACGGTGTGGCAGAGCGACAACGGCGGACAGGACTGGAAACAGATCAGCCCGGATCTCACGCGCAAGACCTGGACGGTGCCGGCGAGCGTCGGCAAGTACAAGGATGATCCCGATGCCAAGCCGACTGACCGCGGCGTGGTGTATGCGCTGGCGCCTTCGCCGCTGGACAAGAACCTGCTTTGGGCCGGCACCGACGATGGCCTGATCTGGGTAACGCACGACGGCGGCGGGCACTGGGACAACGTCACGCCGCCCGAGTTGAAGCCGTGGTGGCGCGTGTTCTCGCTGGAAGCCAGCCACTTCGATCCGAAGGTCGCGTACGCGGCGATCAACACGATGTGGCTGGACGAAATGCGTCCGCACCTGTTCCGCACCGAGGATGGCGGCAAGCACTGGACCGAGATCGACAACGGCATCACGCCTGACGCCGCGACCAACGTGATCCGCGAGGACCCCGAGCGCAAGGGCCTGCTGTTTGCGGGCACCGAAACGCAAACGTGGGTGTCGTTCGACAACGGCGACCACTGGCAATCGCTGCGGCTCAACATGCCGGCGGTGTCGGTGCGCGACCTTGCGGTGCACGGCGATGACCTGATTGCCGCGACGCACGGCCGCGGCTTCCAGGTGCTGGACGACATCACGCCGCTGCGCCAGATCGACGCGCAGGTCGCGAAGGCACGCGTGACGCTGTACAAGCCGGAAACCGCGGTGCGCGTGCGCTGGGACATGAATCCGCCGACGCCGTGGCGCGTGCCCTCGCTGCCGAATCCGCCGCCGGGCGCGATTGTCGATTACTACCTCGCGCACAACGCCAGCGGGCCGGTGACGCTGGACGTCTATACGGCCGATGGCAAGCTGGTACGGCACTACTCGAGCGCCGATCCCGAAAAGCCGCTCGATCCGGCGAAGCTCGACGTGCCGGACTGGTGGCCGCGTCCGCCGATGAACTTGTCCACGCAAGCCGGGATGCATCGCTTCGTGTGGGACATGCACTGGTCGCCGATGCCGGGTGCGTTGCAGTTCCTGGACATGAACCAGGCGGTCGAGCACGACACGCCTGTGATGGCGAGTTCGCCCTGGGTGATGCCGGGCCACTACACGCTCAAGCTTGCGGTTGGCGGCAAGACGTACACGCAACCGCTGGTGGTGCAGATGGATCCGCGCGTGAAAACCTCGACAGCGGACTTGCAGAAGCAGTTCGATGCATCAATGCAGGCGTATGCGCAGGCGATGGCCGCGAGCCGTGCGCTCGGTCAGGTGCGTGATCTGGAGAAACAGATCGCCGCGCGCGAAGCGGGAAACAAATCGGATGCCAAGCTTGCGGGTTATCGGAAACAACTCGAAGCGCTGTCCGGCGCCAAGGCCGGTTCGATGTTCGAGTTCTTCTTCCGCCACGGCCCGCCGAATCTCGGCAGCGTGGGCGGCGAACTGCAGATGCTGATGGTCCGGATGCAGGGCGCGGACCAGGCGCCGACGGCGGCGGACCTCGCGGCGCTGGACAAGACCAGCGCGGAATTGAAGTCGCTGATGGATCGCTGGAACACACTCAAGGGACAACCGCTGGCGGACCTGAACCGCGCATTGCGGCAGGCGAAGCAGCCGCCGCTGGCGCTCGCGAAAGCGGTCGCGCCGGCCGGGTGGAACGCCGGATGGATCACCACCAACCGCGATCAGGAAGAACAATGAAGGTGCAGAGTCTGTAGGTTGGGCTGACGCCAGCTTTATCGGCGGAAGCCCAACGCTGGCACGAAACGGCGTGACGTTGGGCTTCCCCGGAGCACGCTCCGGGTTCAGCCCAACCTACCGCACCGGACGCTATTTGTCGTCATTCCGGGGCCGCCCGCGCTGTTTGCGGGCGGAACCCGGAATCGGTTTTCAATGAACAGCAAAATGGATTCCGGGTTCATCGCCGATGAAGCCGGCGATGCCCCGGAATGACGAGAAGTGTTGGTCGGTCCGCACGTTGAGCCGCGCGTTGACCCAACCTTCATGCAACTTACCGCACCACCCTGACTTCCGGCACTCCCCGGGTGTTCCAACGGAGGATTACGGTCACGGGGATCTGTTCCGCCAGCCGGAGGCAACCGTGAAAGCACGACTCGTTGCAGCGCTGTTGTTGCTGACCTTCGCCGGGGCCGCGCTGGCCGCCGACAAGCCCGCTGGCCCGTTCGCCAATCTCAAATTCCGCAATCTCGGGCCGGCCGTGTCGGGCGGTCGCGTGAGCGCGACGATCGGCGTGCCGGGCAAGCCGGGCGTGTATTACGTCGGCACCGCCGGCGCCGGTTTGTGGAAAACCACCGACGACGGCATCAAGTGGGACAACGTGTTCAAGCACGGCGATGCGGCATCGATCGGCGCGGTCGCACTGGCGCCCTCGAATCCGAAAGACATCTGGCTCGGCACCGGCGAAGCCAATCCGCGCAACGACGTGCTGCTTGGCCACGGCGTGTATTTCTCGCCCGACGACGGCAAGACCTGGCAGTTCAAGGGACTCGCCGACGCGGGATTGATCTCGAACATCGTCGTCAGCCCGAAAGATCCGAATACCGTTTACGTCGCGGTGTTGGGCAATCCGTGGAAGCCCAGCGAGACGCGCGGCGTGTTCATGACCACCGACGGCGGTAGGAACTGGAAGAAGGTGCTGTACGTCAACGACACCACGGGCGCCAGCGACATCGAGATCGATCCGTCCAACCCGAACGTGCTGCTGGCCGGCATGTGGACCGAGCAGCGCAGGCCGTGGACGCAGATCAACGGCAGCACCGACGGCGGCATCTGGAAATCGACCGACGGCGGCCGGACCTGGAACAAACTCGCCGGCGGCTTGCCGACGACCGATCCCACGGACCGCGTCAAGATCGGGTTCGCGCCGTCGTCGCCGAACATCGTGTACGCGACGATGCCGACACAGCATTGCATCCTGTGGAGCAGCATCGATTCCGGCGACCACTGGAAGTGCATCAGCAACAACCACGAGCTCGCGGTACGGATGTTCTACTTCAGTTCGTTCGCGGTAGCGCCGAACGATCCCAAGACGATCTACTTCAGTTCCTTCAACCTGATGAAGTCCACCGACGGCGGCAAGACCGCCAGGGTGATCGATCGCGGCGTGCACGTGGATCACCACTCGATATGGATCGATCCGAAGAATCCCGAGCGCATGATCCAGGGCAACGACGGCGGCGCGTTCGAGAGCGTGGACGGCGGCAAGAGCTGGCGCTCGTTCAACAACATGCCGATCGAGGAGTTCTACACCGTCGCGATTTCCAACACGGTGCCGTTCGGCGTGTGCGGCGGCATCCAGGACGACAACGCGGCGTGCGGGCCGTCCAACAGTCTCGCCGGCTCCGGCATCTGGGGTGCGGACTGGTGGAATCCGTCGGGCGGCGACGGCACCTACGTGGTGCCCGCGCCTTCCGATCCTTCAATCGTGTATGCCGCGTCGCAGAACGGTTTCACCTCGCGCATCGATACCAAAAACTGGACGCGCAAGTTCATCCGTCCGGTGATGACGAGCATGGGCGACACGCCGATCTCGAAACTCCAGTACCGCTTCAACTGGAGTTCGCCGATCGCGGTGTCGCCGACCGATCCCAACACGCTCTACATCGGCGCCAACGTGGTGTTCAAGTCCACCGACGGCGGCGCCAACTGGCAGCCGATCTCGAAGGACCTCACGCGCGACATCAAGGAACACCAGCCCGTCGCGGGCGGTCCGGTGTTTCACGACATCTCCAGTGCGGAGAACACCGACACCATCCTCTCGATCTCGTTGGCGGATACTGACCCGAACGTGATCTGGGTCGGCACCGACGACGGCCTGGTGTGGGTCAGCAAGGACGGCGGCGCCAACTGGACCAATGTTTCCGCCGGCCTGCCGCAGGCGGTGAAGCTCGGCCGCATCTACCAGATCGGCGTATCGCCGTTCGATGCCGGCACCGCCTACATCGCGGTGGACGGCCACATGCTGGGCGACGAACACCCGTACGTGCTGAAGACCCGCGACTACGGCGCGCACTGGCAGAGCATCGCCAACGGCCTGCCGGACAATGCCGCCGCGGTGGTGGTGCGCGAGGATCCCAATCGCAAGGGCCTGCTCGCGCTCGGCACGATGCACGGGCTGTACCTGTCGTTCGACGACGGCGCGCACTGGCACGCGATGACCGGCAACCTGCCGACGATGGCGGTGTTCGACATCAAGTTCACCAAGTCGCCGCATGACCTGGTGCTGGCGACGCACGGCTACGGCCTGTGGATCCTCGACAACATCGAGGCGTTGGAGCAGTGGCAGCCGAAACTGGCGGACGACAGCTTCCATCTGTTCCCGAGCGCGCAGGGCACCGAGTGGATCGAGTTCGGCGGCCGCCACATCGGCCCCGCACCGGGCGAGTTCAAGACGTCCAATCCGCCGAGCGGACCGACCATCGTGTATTCGCTGGCGAAGGCGATCAATGTGCCCAAGGCCTGCGCCAAGGAAGAGAACAAGAACGGCGACGAATCGGCGCAGCCCGCGCAGGGCGCGAAGAAACCCGCCAAGGAAAAGGCGCACAAGCCTTCGTTCGAACAGTGCAACCCGGTCGTCGTCACCGTGACCGACAGCACCGGCAAGCCGGTCGCGCGTTTCCATGCGCCCGGCAAGGCCGGCATCAACGTGGCGTCGTGGAACATGCGCTACACCGGCGTCGAACTGCCGAAGTCGCTGCGTGCGGAAGAACGTCCCGACGAGAACGACCAGCCCAAGGGCCCGCTCGCGTTGCCGGGCAGTTATCGGGTGAAGGTGGAAGCGAACGGCCACGCCGAGAGCCAGACCGTGCAGGTGGCTGCCGATCCACGCGTCAATCCGCCGATGGACGTGCAGCGCGCTGCGTTCGACACCGCGATGCGACTGCGCGGCGAAGCCGCCGCGGACGTAGCGATGATCGGCCGCACCTACGGCATGATGCAGACGCTCGACAAGGTTCTGGATTCGACCAGGGACGCCGCGGCGGGCAGCGCCAAGGCCAACCTGCACGCGCGTGCCGAAACCCTGAAGCAACAGCTCGGCGACTTCGCGAAGAACCTCTACGACCCGAGCATCCAGTACAAGGTGCCGGAAGACGACCTGCACCAGCTCGCGCCGTGGGGCATGAGTTTCTTCGACGTGTATCGCAGCGCTTCGCGGATGGGCCCGGATCAGGCGCCGAACGCGAACCAGCGCGAATACATCGCGCAGAAGGAAGCCGGCCTGCAGCCGCTGCTCGACCGCTTCAATGGCTCCGTGCGGCAAGCCGTGGAGAAGTTCAATGCGGACGCGAAGCACGCGGGCATGCCAACGTTGCCCATCGGCGAGCCGGTCAAGGTTGGCGATCCGAAGCTGTTGGCGGCGGACAATTGATGCGGCGTTCTGTTTAGGTCGTCGTTCCGGAGCGGGCCGCAGGCCCGAATCCGGAATCGGTTTAAAGAATTGACACGCGTAGTGAAACCGATTCCGGGTTCCCGCGCCGGCTTGCCGGCACGGGCCCCGGAATGACAAAGAAAAGACTTTGCGGTACACGACAATGGTTCGCGCGCTTGGCGCACCGCTCGCGTCACGCGTCCGTTTTTCTGATCCACGCCCGCGCATCTGCGCGGGCTATCATTTCGGGATTCGTCAGGAGGGAATGACATGCATCGTTTTCGCGCGTCGGTGATTGCGTCCTCACTCATGCTCGCCTTGTCGGCCGGCGCCGCTGCGGCTCCAGCGCCGGCTGTGCCTGCCACCGCGCACGACAATGCGAACACCGCGTCCACATGGGGTGCTTTGCACTGGCGCATGATCGGGCCGTTCCGCGCCGGCCGCACGCTGGCGGTCACCGGTGTGCCGGGCCAGCCAACGCATTTCTACATGGGCACGGTCGATGGCGGCGTGTGGGAAACGCACGACACCGGCCGCACGTGGCAGCCGTTGTTCGATGACCAACCCGTGCAGTCGATCGGTGCGATCGCGGTCGCGCCTTCCAACCCGAACATCCTCTACGTCGGCACCGGCGAATCCGACATGCGTTCGGACATCGTGCAGGGCGACGGCATGTACAAGTCCGTCGATGCCGGCAAGACCTGGACGCACATCGGATTGAACGACTCGCAGCAGATCGCGATGATCCGCGTCGATCCGCACAATCCGAATCGCGTGTTCGTCGCGGCGCTGGGGCATCCCTATGGGCCGAATGCCGAACGCGGCGTGTTCCGTTCGCTGGACGGCGGCCAGACCTGGAAGAAGGTGCTGGGCCCGAACGCCGACACCGGCGCGATCGACCTGATCTTCAAGCCCGGCGATGCCAACGTGATCTACGCGTCGCTGTGGCAGACGCGGCGCCCGCCGTGGGCCGTGTATCCGCCGTCGAACGGGCCGGGTTCGGGCTTGTACAAATCCACCGACGGCGGCAGCACCTGGACGCACATCGAAGGCAACGGCTTCCCGTCCAAGGGCCTGGGCCGGATCGGCCTCGCGATTTCCGCCGCCGCGCCCGATCGCATCTACGCGATCGTCGATGCGGAGCAGGGCGGCCTGTACCGTTCCGACGACGCGGGCAAGACCTGGAAGAAGACCAGCGGCGATCCGCGCATCTGGCAGCGCGGCTGGTATTTCGGGCAGATCACCGCCGATCCGAAGAATCCCGGCCGCATCTACGCGATGAACACCATCGAACTGCGTTCGGACGACGGCGGCAAGACCTTCCTGCCGATGAAGGGCGATCCGACCGGCGACGATTACCACGAGCTGTGGATCGATCCGAACGATCCGGACCGCCAGATCATGGGCGTGGACCAGGGCGCGATCATCACCACCAATGGCGGCAGAACCTGGTCGAGCTGGTTCAACCAGCCGACCGCGCAGATGTACCACGTCAGCACCGACAACCGTTTCCCGTATCGCGTGTACGGCGCGCAGCAGGACTCCGGCGCGGCAGGCGTGCCCAGCCGCTCGACCTATTACCCCACGATCAACATGATGCAGTTCCACGAGGTCACCGCGGGCGGCGAGAGCGGCATGATCGCGCCCGATCCGCAGGACCCCGACATCGTGTATGGCGGCACCGTCGAGAAACTGGACCTCAAGACCCAGCAGACGCGCGACGTCGATCCGACGCTTAGCCGTCCAGACATCTACCGCCGCACCTGGACGCTGCCGCTGGTGTTCAACGCGGTGGACAAGGACACCTTGTATTTCGGCAACCAGCGGCTGTGGCAGACCCGCGACGGCGGCGAACACTGGACCGCGATCAGCCCGGACCTCACGCGTCCCGATCCGGCGGTGCCCGCGACGCTCGATGCGCCGACCGTCGCCGACAACCTGCACCAGGGCCCGCGCCGCGGCGTGGTGTATTCGATCGGCTCGTCGCCGCTGAATGCGAAGCTCTTGTGGGCCGGCACCGACGATGGCCTGATCTGGCGCACCGACGATGCCGGCGCGCACTGGAGCGACGTCACGCCGAAGCAACTCGGCGCGTGGTCCAAGGTCGGCAGCATTTCGCCCTCGCATTTCGATCAGGACACCGCGTTCGTGTCCGTCGATCGCCACCGGCTGGACGACCGCAAGCCGTACATCTATCGCACCACCTATGGCGGCAAGTCGTGGCAACTGATCACCGCCGGCATTCCCGACGGCGATTTCGTCGACGTCGTGCGCGAGGATCCGGTGAAGAAAGGCATGCTCTACGCCGGCACCGATTTCGGCGTGTTCGTGTCGTTCGACAACGGCGGCCAGTGGCATTCGCTGCAACAGAACCTGCCCGCGGTGTCGGTGCGCGACCTCGAGGTCAAGCACGACGATCTCGTGATCGCCACGCACGGCCGCGGTTTCTGGATCATGGACGACGTCTCGGCGCTGCGGCAGTTGGCGGCGTATCCGGCAAGCTGGGCCACGCGCCTGTACCAGCCCGCGGTCGCGTACCGCGTGCGCATGCCGATGTTCACCGGCACACCGCTGCCCAAGGACGAGCCCATCGCCGAGAACCCGCCGTGGGGCGCGTACCTCGATTACTCGCTGGCATCGACACCCGCGAAGCCGATCGAACTCTCGATCTTCGATGCGAACGGCAAGCTGGTGCGCAGCTATTCCAGCGCCGACAAGGCGCCCAGGCCCGATCCCGCGAAGATCAACATGACGCCCGACTGGTTCCGCGAACCGTCGGTGCTGGAAACCACGCCGGGCCTACACCGCTTCGTGTGGCCGCTGCGCTACGCGCCACCTGCGGCGCTGGCGCACGGCGACGCCTTCGCCGAGGGCGCGTGGGCGCCGCCCGGGCAATACACCGTGAAACTCACGGTCGATGGCAAGACCTTCAGCGAACCGCTGACCGTCGCGCACGATCCGCGCGTCACCATTCCTGAGACGGCCTACCAGCAGCAGTTCGAACTGGCGCGCAAGGTCGAAGCCGAAGGGGCAAAACTCGCAATCGCGACAGGCGAGGCGCACACGTTGCACGCCGCGTTGCAGAAAGCGCGCAAGGACGCCAACGGCGATCTTGCGAAATCCATCGACGCGCTGGACGCGAAAGTCGTGGCTGCGGCTGACATCACCGAGGCGCCCAACCCGTACAACGCCTGGACCTTCCCGCCCAACAACGTCCAGAACTTCCGTTACCTCGGCGGCGCATTCATGTCGCTGATGCAGGCCGTCGATGGCGGCGCCGACGCCGCGCCGTCGCCTGACGCGCAAGCGGGTTACACCAAGCTGAGCGGCATGCTGGATGCGTCGCTGCAGAAGTGGAGTGCGCTCAAGACGAACGAACTTCCGGCGTTGAACGCCAAGCTGAAAGCTGCGGGCAAGAAGCTAATCAGCGTCGAATCGGAGAAGGTGAAATCTTGAGGCGACTTCGAGCCGCCAGCGATCATCCGTTTTTGATCGTCATTCCGGTTCCGCCGCAGCTCTTTGCGGCGGAACCCGGAACCCAGTGTCTTTGAATTCCATCGCCAACGCAGGTGCCCAGCGGTGCTCTTGCTTGCGCAGGTGGTCTGCAGGTGGGAAGATCGCACGGAGCCATTTTCGGCTTTGGGGAGTGGCGGCCGGATCAGGCGGCCCGAGTTGCGTGAGTTATGGTTTCATCGAGGAACCTTCGCAGCCCTTCAGCTTGCGACCTGGATTAGACGGCGGAGCTATGCTCCATTTGAAACCGACTTGTAATTGGATCAACGGCGACAGGGGCTCAGCCAGTGTCAATCAGTGTTGCCTTCGATGCAGCTACCACTCCGCACTGGACGGCATACGTGACCGCCGTGGTCGTGCCCGTCATTGCGCTAATCGGTGCATGGATTGCATTTCGGCAATCTCAGATTGCACGCAATAAATTGAAGCTCGACCTCTACGATCGCCGGTTCGAAATCTATGAAGCGGTACAAAAAACACTTGGCACCATTACCGCTCAAGGCAAGTTGGGGCTCGGCGACGAGGTCATGTATCTTTCGGGCATACAATCGGCCAAATGGCTCTTCAGCCCAGAGGTCGCCGCATATTTGGAAACGACCCTCTGGCACAAGATCGTCGACTTCGGCTTACACAACACAATGTCCGAGGGGCCGCCGAGTGATGAACGCAATAAGCATGTGCGTGCCAGGGCGGAGACCATGAAGTGGTTGATGGCGCAACACAAAGAGCTCGACAGGTTGTGCGGGCCCTACCTAGAGTTGAAGCATTGATTCAACTATTCGATCAACCGGACGCTTATCCGCTACGCGGGCTTGCGCGGTTACCTCAGGCGTTTTGTTTCGGAGCTACCAATGAATGTGAGACTGGCAATCGTACTGAGTATTCTTTGGGTGGCAGCGGTAGCCGGCTTTCTGGTATGGGAGTACATGACCATCTCCGTGGACCAGTGCGTGTTTCCTCCGGACAAGCTATTACGAGAGCTTGGGTTTGATCCGTCGGTTCAAAAATTCTTTCTATCTTGTAATGTATTCAGTGATATTCCTACGCATTGGTGGGGTACCATAACTTTCTGGCATGGCAAGCAGGTTTTCAAGTTGAGTACATTTCGGCTGATGTCTACGACCACCCTTCCGATTATCGCCATTTGGTTCGTACTCGCCATTTGTCCGGCCCTGTGGCGGTGGGTAGCAAACGGACGTTCTGCTTCCACATGAAATTTCCTCCATGAGAATGTACATATGTGACGTACATGGTTTCAAATAAATGGGTCAGGTTCATTTATTCTCTGGTACCACGATGCCCACACAGCGTGCTTTGATCGACCCGATCGACGGCTTGCGGATGCGACGATTACCGGACGACCAATTCCATGTGCCGGCCCAATGCTTTCAGTGCCGTGGCAACGGTGTCGATTTTGGTGGCGTGGCCCAGGTCCACGAGGCGGTTGACCGACTGCGGGCTGGTGTGCAGACGTCGCGCCAACTCCGCTGCGGTCACGTGTTGCTCCAGCATCGTGTTGAGCAGCAGCACCTTCGCTGCGACGCTCGGCGGCAGTTCGATGCCAACTTGGCCGCGCTTTACGCGGCTCGGCACCGGCACGCGGCGCCCATCCTCGAAATAGAAGTCCATGGCGGTGCGCAGGGCGTCGGCCGCCATGTCGAGCGCCTCTTCACGCGTCCTGCCTTGGGTGAGGGCCTCGGGGATGTCGGGGAACCGCACGAAGTAACCATCGCCGTCGGGGACAAGCGTGGCGGGATAAGTCAGCATGGTTCGCCTCTCGGGTATCAATGGACTGAACTGGTCAGCCCGAGCTGTTTCAGGATCGCCTTTCTCAAGCCGTCTCCAAGTTCCTGGCCGCCGTGTCTTGGCAAAGTGGACTGCCGGCCCCGGTAGTACAGCTTGGTGTGCCGCTTGCCTTCCTCGAAGCGCACGCCTTGCGCGGCAAGCCACCGCTTGAATTCACTGACTTTCACGGCGAATCCTTGCGGGTTCGGTCGGGTACAGTGTAAACAAAAACGTTTAGAGCTTCAAGCCGTGCAACGAATCGGCTCGTTCGCACGCCTCACATCTTCAACTCGAACCCCGCATACCACGTGCGCCCGTAGGCGGGTTCGAGGCCGGTCTGCCAGACGCGGTTGTAGTACTGGCGGTCGGTGAGGTTGCTGATGCCGGCGAGCAGTTTCAGCCACGGCGTGAGCTGCCAGTCGCTCGCGAAATCGACGGCGGTGTAGGCGGGAATCTTGGCGGGGATGAAACTCGCGCCGCTGCCGAACGGCTGGTTGGAGTCCTGCCAGTACTGCGCGGCCGACGACACCGCGGTCAGGCTGGCCTTGTAGCGCTGGTCCACGCGCCAGGTGAGGCCGGCCTTGGCGAGGTAGCGCGGCGCGTAGGCGGGAATCTTGCCGACCTGTCCCGGGATCACGCTGTGGGTGAAACGCGCGTTCAACAGGCTGAGGCTCGCGAAGGCTTCCAGGTGTTCGCCCTTTGCCGCGCGCGCGGTCGGCGCGAAGAAGTCGTAGTTGATTTGTCCTTCGAAGCCGCGGCTGCGGGTGTCGCCCGAGTTCACTTCGAGCACGTCGGTGGCGTTGATGTGCTGCGCCTCGATGCGGTTCCTGAAGTCGATCCAGAATACGCTGACGTCGTAGTACAGGCCGGTCACCGGCACGCCGTGCACGCCGGCTTCCCACGACAGCGACTTCGAGGGATCGGGCGCGTGGCCGGGCACCACGTTGGCGAAGGGTGACGCCATATCGAAGTAGCGCAACGGGCGCCAGCCCTTGGACACGTTGAAGTAGGTTTCATTGCCGCGCCCGAAGTCGTTGCCGATGCCGAGCCCGAACAGCGGCACGGTGCGCGAATCGGATTCGTTGATCAGCGGGCGCGTGAGGAACGGCGGGCGCACGCTTTCATCGACAGCGACGCGTTCGCGTTCCAGCCGGATTGATGGCACGACGTGGATCTCGTGCGGCAACCGGAACACGTTTTCCGCGAACACGGCGTAGTAATTCGACTGCCGTTTCTGGCGCAGGCGCGGCGTGCCATTGCGGTCGTAGCGATCGACGTACAGATCGGTGTCGGTCCACTGACGGAACGGATCGTTGCCGTGGAACGCGACCACGCCCGCGGTGAAGGCGTTGCCTTGTCCCCACTTCTTGCGCACACGCAGGTCCACACCTTGCGTGCGGAACTGTTCATCCTGCAGCGTCGTGGTCGCGGGTGGCGGTTGGGGCGGCAGCGCGCTGCCGGCCGCGCGGCTGGCGAGATCCTGGTAGCCCGCCCACAGCTTGCCGATGAACAGCCAGCCGTTGCTCCATTCCTGCTGGTGGCCCAGCACGATCTGGTAGCGATCCACCCAGTCGCGGTTCCACGGCGTCGGCGTCGCATCCGGATTGGCGAGCCACTGCGGATAACTCATGCGGCCCGCGTCGCCGGAATCGGCGTCGATCGCGTGCACGTTGAGCCACGAGTACTGCATGTCGTTCGGACGGTATTCGACGTACAGGTCGGCCTGGCGCATCTGCGATTGCGCGTTCGCGCGCGTGCCGTCGCTGCGCACGTAACCCGCGTCGGCGCGGTACGTCCACTTGCCGGCGCTGCCTTCCAGCACGTTGTACGTCGAATACAGCCCGTGATCGCCGATCACCTGTTCGGTGCCGATCGAAAACGGCGCGCCGGGCTTCGGGCGCTTCGACACGAGGTTGATTACCGGCGCAGGTTCGGGGCCGTACAGCAGGCTCGCGCCGCCGCGGATCAACTGGATGTCGGCAATGCTCGACGAGAGCGGCATCGCGTACAGCGTGGGGAAACCGATCCAGTCCGATTCCAACGGAATGCCGTCCTGCATCGCCAACACATATTCCGATTCCTGCGGATTGCCGAGGCCGCGATAGCTGAGGTTGAACTGCGTCGGCGTCGGCTGCTGCGACACCAGCACGCCGGGCGAGCGCGCGAACAGTTGCGTGAGGTTGTTGCCGACGATGGTGGGCTGCAGATCCAGATGCGTGACCGTGGCCTTCTTGGTCACGGTGATTTCGGTGTCGGACACCTCGGGCATCTGGTGGAGCAGCTTGGCCGCGACGTACTTGCGCCAGTCGTAAGGCTGCTTGCCCTTGACGTTGATGGTCGGCAGCGTTTGTTGCGCCTGGCTGTCCTGTCCGGCCGGGGCGGTGCTCGAACTTTGCGCGGCGGCGGCGCCGGAGGCGAGGAGCAGTGCGATGGTCAGGGCGAGCGGGCTGCTTCTTGGAGTCGGCATCAGGGCTTCAAGCCTCGGGATCAAACCCCATTTGTCGCCGAAATCGCAGCAAGATGCCATAGGCCATGCGTTTACCCGCTGACTTCAACGACTTGGCGTGCCGGGTTGCTACCATTCGGACGGGTGACGACGAGAGTGGGGAGTACCGATCCATGCGTGGCGTGCGAATGAGCGGGCTCAGCTTTTCTTCGATTCTTGCGGCCGCGATGTGCGTCGCGGTGACCGGGGCGGCGTCCGCGCAATCCGGACACGCCGGGCACGCGCCGAAGACCACGACTCCGCCTCCGCTGCAGTTCCATTACATGGGGCCGCCGGCCGGCGGACGGGTCGCCTCGGTCGCGGGGATTCCCGGCGATTATTCGACGTATTACCTCGGTGCGGCTTCGGGCGGCGTGTGGAAGTCCACCGACGGCGGACACACGTTCAAACCGATCTTCGACGATCAGGATGTTTCCGCGATCGGCGCGATCGCGGTGGCGCCGGACAACCACGACACGGTGTGGGTGGGCACCGGCGAACCCTGGACGATCCGTCCCAGCGACATCGTGGGCGACGGCGTGTACAAGTCCACCGACGGTGGCGTGACCTGGCAGCACATGGGGTTGCCGAAGACCGGGCGCATCGCGCGCATACTCATCAATCCGAAGGACACGAACAACGTGCTGGTGTGCGCCGAAGGTTCCGGCGCCGCGCCGCAACACGAGCGCGGCGTGTTCCGCACCACCGATGGCGGCAGGACTTGGAAACAGACGCTGTTCGTGAATGCGGAGACCGGCTGCAGTGGACTCAGCATGGATCCCGGCAATCCCGACACCGTGCTCGCCGGCACCTGGCAATTCAGCGTGCGCACCTGGGCCGAGCTGAGCGGCGGCCCGGGCAGCGGCGTGTACCTCTCGCACGACAACGGCCAGACCTGGACGCACCTGACGACCGCGAACGGCCTGCCGAAGCCGCCGCTGGGCAAGATCGACGTGACCATCGCGCCGTCCAATCCGCAGCGCATGTACGCGCTGATCCAGACGAAGGACCAGGGCTCCGTGTGGCGCAGCGACGACGGCGGCGCGAACTGGAAAGTCACGAGCTGGGATCGCAACCTCATCATGCGCGCCGGCTACTACATCTTCATCGAAGCCAATCCCAGGGACGCCGACGGCGTGCTGGTCTTGAACAGCGGTGATCATTATTCGAGTGACGGCGGAAAGACCTTTTCGGGAGAAGGCGGCAAGAAGGTGAAACCGCTGGGCGCCGCATCCTGCGGCGATTGCCACGACGCCTGGATCGATCCCACCGATCCCGCGCATTACGTATTGACCGACGACGGCGGCGCCAACATCGCCACCGGCGCGGGAACCGCGCTGCACGTCGCGCTGCCCAACGGCCAGATCTACCACGTCGCCAGCGATGATCAGGTTCCGTATTGGCTCTACGGCAACCGGCAGGACGACGGCGGTTGGCGCATCTCCAGCGACCTTTCGCAGCCGAGCGGCAACGGCCTGCTGCCGGAAGGCGAATTCATGCCGCAAGGGAACGAATCCAGACAGCGCTTCGACGAAGACGAAGGCAGGTCTGGAAGCAAACCCAAGGTCGACAAGAAACTGCTCGCAAAATATCCGAAAGCCGCGCCGCCGCCGAAAGGCTGGGCGCTCGGGCCGGGCGGCGAACCGAAGACGCCGCCCGATCGCGGCGGTTTCGAAGGGCCGAACGAAGAACCGCCGACCTACCAGTATTTTCCGAACGCCTGCGAATCGGGATTCACGATTCCCGAGCCGGGCAATCCGGACATCGTGTGGTCCTCGTGCTACGGCAACGAGCTGTACCGCTTCGACCTGGCGCAAGGCACGCCGCATTCGGTGTCGCCGTCGATCGTCGGGCTGGATTCACCGCCCGACAAGCTCAAGTACCGTTGCCACTGGACGCCGCCGCTGGCGATCGATCCGTTCGACCACGACAGCGTGTTGTATGGCTGCCAGATAGTGCTGCGCACCACCGACAAGGGCCATTCGTGGACGGAGTTCAGCCCGGATTTGTCCACGCGCGATCCGTCGCTGATCGTTCCGAGTGGTGGCCTGATGCAGGACAACCTCGGCCAGTACTTCGGCGCGCTGGTGTGGTCGCTGGCCTACTCGCCGATCGAGAAAGGTCTGCTGTGGGCCGGCACCAACGACGGCAAGGTCTGGTACACGAGGGACGCGGAGTCGCAAGGGCAACCGCAGTGGATCGATGTCACCGCGAACCTGCATTTGCCGCCGCGCGGCAACATCAACCAAATTGCGCCGTCGCATTTCCATGCGGGCACCGCGTACATCGCGGTGGATTTCCGCTTCGCGGGTGAAGGCGACCACAAGCCGTACATCCTAAAGACCACCGATTACGGCAAGACCTGGAAGAACATCAGCGGCGATCTGCCGTCCGCCCATCCGCTGGACTACACGCTGAGTGTGGCCGAAAACCCGAACCGCGAAGGCATGCTGTTCGCGGGCACCGGCCATGCGTTCTACTACACGATGGACGACGGCAGGCACTGGACCCGCTTCAACAAGGGCTTGCCACCCTCGCCAGTGACCTGGATCAACATCCAGCCGCACATGCACGACGTGGACGTGTCCACCTACGGCCGCGGCGATTACATCCTGCCGAACATCGCGACCTTCGAGCAGACCGGCAGTCCCGAGCAACCGAACAGCGGAGCGACGCGACTGTTCAAACCGGGCGAGGTGTATCGGCAGGCGCGCGGTGCCTACCCGACCGAAGCCCAGCCGGCGCGGCCGCAGTTCCAGTTCTATCTGGCGAAGGCGCCCAAACAGCCGGTGCAGTTGCAGATCCTGGACGCACAGGGGAAGGCGATCCGCACGGAGAAATTGGAGGCGCACCAAGGCCTTAATGGTGCCTATTGGGATCTTTTCTACGACGAACCGACCGATGTCCGGCTGCTCACGACACCGCCCGAAAACCCGCACATCTGGGACGAGTCGCGCTATCAGGGCAAGACGTATCGCACCATCATCCACTGGGGCATGACGCCGCACACCGGCACGCCCATTGCAGCGCCGGGCAGCTACCAGGTGCGGCTGACCGTGGACGGCCGCAGTTACACGCAGCCGTTCAAGGTGGTGAAGGATCCGAAGATCAAGACCAGCGATGCGGTGTTGAACGATTCGACCGCGATGCAAGTGCAGATCGCCGGCGCGATCAGCGCGACGTCGGACATGGTCAACGCGATGGAAAAATGGCGCAAGCAGATCGAGGATCAATTGAAGACCCACGCGTCGGGCGCTGCCGCGGAGGCGCTGCGACAGCTCGATGCGCAGATTCTTGAGGTCGAGAACCAGTTGGTCAGCCCGGAAGCGCGGCTCAGCGATGACAAGCAGTACTCCACGCCATTCCGGATGTACTGGAACCTTCGCTGGCTGGCCGGCCGGGTCGGGCAGGGCATCCAGAACACCGCTGGCGGTTCCGACTACGCGCCCACCGTAGCCCAGCTCAACACCTTCGCCGAGCTTCAGGCAAAGCTGGACACTGCACGCACGGAGTTCGAAAAGCTCAAGTCCACGACCGTGCCGGCGTTCAACCAGGCCATGCGCGGTAACGGCGTCACGATCGACGTGGGTAAATAGTTCTGTAGGTTGGGCTGATCCCGGAACTTGTTCCGGGAGAAGCCCAACAGCCGTCGAATCGTAGGCGGGTGGGGGCCGCGACTCTTGTTGGGCTTCGCTGCGCTCAGCGCCAACCTACAAAACACTACGACACTGCACTCACAGAGTGCCATCAATCCGGAAGGGCATCGTGATAATCGATCGCCTGCGTGCGGTCATGCGGCGCTTCGCGCTTGAACATCGCAGCCAAAGGCGTCGCGACGATCGACACAACGAAATTCACCGCCAGCGCCAGCAGCCCGATGTAGATGCCGTAGTGCGCGTCACCGAACACGAAGGTGTACACCGGCTTCAATCCCTGGTGGTACGCCAGCGCGCTGCCCAGCGCCATGCCCGCGATCCAGCCGAGCAGCAGCGCCGACGCGCGCAGCCAGCGGGTGTACAGGCCGCAGATCACCGCCGGGAAAATCTGCAGCATCCAGATGCCGCCCAGCAGTTGCAGGTCGATCGCGAATTTCGTGGGCAGGTACAACACGGCGAGCAATGCACCGAACTTCACCAGCAGCGAAATGTTCTTGGCGATGCGCGATTCCTGCGCGTTGCTCAACCGGTCATTGACGTAAGGCCGCCAGATGTTGCGGGTGAACAGATTGGCCGCGCCGATCGACATGATCGCTGCCGGCACCAGCGCACCCAGTGCGATCGCGGCGAAGCAGAAACCGGTGAACCACGGCGGGAAGCTGGCGTTGATCAGCGCGGGCACCGCCATCGAACCGTCCTTCACGTCCACGTGCGCGGCCAGTGCCATGTAGCCGAGCAACGCGACCAGGCCCAGCATCACGCTGTACGCGGGCAGCCACACCGCGTTGCGGCGAATCGTTTCGGGGCCGGACGCGCTCAACGTCGCGGTGGTCGCGTGCGGGTACAGGAACAGCGCGAACGCGGACCCCAGCGCCAGCGTCGCGAACGACCAGTATTGATCCGGCTTCAACAGGATGCCGGTGTCGCCGCCCTTGGCGGCGAAGGCCTTTTCGGCGGCCGCGAACACCGCGCCGTAGCCGCCCAGCTTGACCGGGATGATCACCACCGCCGCGATCACGGTGATGTACAGCATCGCGTCCTTCACGAACGCGATCAGCGCCGGCGCGCGCAGGCCGCTGGAATACGTGTACAGCGCGAGGATCACGAACGCGACGACCAGTGGCGTTTCCCTGCCGATGCCGAGCGCGCCGAGGCCCATCGCTTCGAACACTTTTTCGAGGCCCACGAGTTGCAGCGCGATGTACGGCATGGTCGCGAGCACGCCGGTGATGGCGACCGCCAGCGCGAGGCCGCGGCTTCCGTAGCGGCCTTCCACGAAATCCGCGCTGGTGATCCAGCCGTGCTTGCGGCACGCGTTCCACAGCCGCGGCATGGTCAGGAACACGATCGGATACACGAACACGGTGTACGGCATCGCGAAGAAACCATAGGCGCCGACCGCGTACACCAGCGCCGGCACCGCGATCAGCGTGTAGGCGGTGTAGAGGTCGCCGCCCAGCAGGAACCACGTGACGAACGCGCCGAAGCGGCGTCCGCCCAATCCCCATTCGTGCAGATGGTTGAGATCGCCGCGCCGCCAGCGCGCGGCGAAGAACCCCATCACCGTGACCAGCGCGAAGAAGAACACGAATACGCCGAGCGCGGTTCTGTCGAGATGCGTCGCGCTCATGCACGCCACCCGCGATGCACGATCCAGGTCAGCAGCGCCGCCAGCACGATCCACGCGAACTGCCACACATAGAAGAACGGAAAGCCTGCGACGGCCGGCTGCGCGTGGTTGTAGAACGGCACCCACAGGAGCGCGATGAAGGGGGCCAACAGGATCAGCGGCAACCAGCGGCGCAACGTTCGCATGCACGCTCCAGATCCGCGAGGCTCGCGGCGATCGTCGGGGTGCCGTATGCTGGCGCGCGGCCGCGGTTGCTGGCAAGTGCCGGATCGCCCGCGCCGAGCCATCCATCCGACGGGGAACACCAGGCCATGCCCAGCAACGTCAATCGCGGTCCGCGCCAGATCTGGCAGGCGTTGATCTGGTCGCTCAAGGGACTGCGCGAAGGCTGGCGCATCGAGGCGTCGTTCCGGCTCGAAGCGATCCTGATCGTGATCCTGTTTCCGCTCGGCCTGTGGCTGGGCCACGGCGCGATCGAGAAGGCGCTGCTCGCGGGTTCGTTGTTGCCGGTGCCGGCGGCGGAGATGCTGAATTCCGGCATCGAGGCGGTGGTGGACAAGATCTGGCCCGAGCGAAACGCAGTCGCGGGGCGGATCAAGGACATGGGTTCGGCGGCGGTGTTCCTGCTGATGGTGAACGTGCTGGTGATCTGGATCATCATCCTGGCCGGACGAGCGCTGTAACACCATGCAGCCACATTGCGCGGAAAGCGGGTCCATGCTGCAATCCACGCACCGATCCAAGGGAGAGTTCGTCATGCGTCCCATGCGTATGTTGCTTGCGGGCCTTGTGCTGCTGCTGGCGTGCGGCCTGCTGTCGGGCTGCGGCTACAACCAGATCCAGAGGAAGGACGAGGCGGTCAAGGCCGCGTGGTCGGAAGTGATCAACCAGTACCAGCGCCGCGCCGACCTGGTACCGAATCTGGTTGCAACGGTGAAGGGCTATGCCGCACACGAGGAGCAGGTGTTCCGCGAGGTCACCGACGCGCGTGCCAAGGTGGGGCAGGTGACGGTCAACGCCGACGATGCGGCGTCGCTCGCGAAATACCAGGCGGCGCAAGGCGAGTTGTCGAGCGCGCTGACGCGGCTGATGGCGGTGTCGGAGAACTATCCGAACCTCAAGGCCGACGGCCTGTTCCAGAACCTCCAGGCGCAACTGGAAGGCACCGAGAACCGCATCACCGTGGCGCGCAACCGCTACGTGCAGGCGGTGCAGGATTACAACGGCTACATCCGCAGTTTCCCGGTGAACCTGACCGCCAAGATGTTCGGCTACAAGGTGAAGCCCAACTTCACCGTCGAGAACGAAGCCGCGATCTCGACCGCGCCCAAGGTGGATTTCGGCACACCCTCCGCGCCTGTGCCCGCTTCGGCGTCGAGCGCGCATTGAGCGCAGCGTGAAGACCGCACGAGCGACGGTGTTTTTCCCCTCTCCCTCCGGGAGAGGGTGGCCGCAGGCCGGGTGAGGGTACGCACTCGTGCGAACGTTATTGGGGCAACGAACCCTCACCCGTGCCCCTCTCCCGGGGGGAGAGGGGTTCAAGCGTGAAATGGCCCGCAACTTTGCCGCGCTCGCCATCCTCGTAGCTTGTCTGCTTGCATTTGCGATTGCCGCGCACGCCGACGTCGCGGTGCCCGCGCTGAAGGCGCGCGTCACCGACCTCACCGGCACGCTCACGGCGCAGCAGACGCAGCAACTGGAAGCCAAGCTCGCGGCGCTGGAACAGCGCAAGGGCGCGCAGGTGGTGGTGCTGATGCTGCCGAGCACCCAGCCCGAGGACATCTTCGACTACACCACGCGCGTGTTCGAACAGTGGAAGATCGGCCGCAAGAACGTCGATGACGGCGTGCTGGTGGTGGTGGCGAAGGACGACCACCGCGCGATGATCGAAACCGGTTACGGGCTCGAAGGCGCGATCCCGGATGCCGCGGCCTCGCGCATCATCCGCGAATACATGTCGCCGAAGTTCCGGGTTAACGATTTCCATGGCGGTTTGAACGACACGATCGACGCGCTCACCAGGTTGATCGATGGTGAACCGCTGCCGCCGCCCATGCAGGAACCGCAACGCAATCCCGGCGGCGTGGCGCACGGCCAGGACTGGTTCACGGGCCTGATGGTCGCGTGGTTCGTGATGCTGTGGGCGCGCGGAATCTTTGCACGCGTGCCGCGCGCGCCCCGCGCGGGGCTGGTGGGCGCGGCGACCGGCGGGCTGGCGTGGTTGTTCAGCGGTCTGTGGCCGCTGGGGATCTTCGCCGGCGTGATCGGCCTGTTGGTCGGGTTGGTTGGCGGCTCGGGCGGAACCTTCGCACGCGGTGGCGGTTTCGGCGGCTGGGGCGGATTCGGCGGCGGTGGCTGGGGCGGTGGTGGTTTTGGCGGTGGCGGCGGATTTTCCGGCGGCGGTGGTTCCACCGGCGGCGGCGGTGCCTCGGGGAGCTGGTGATGGATACGATGCGTTGGCTGCGACACTGGTTTCATGCGCCCGCGAGCCGGGCGTTCCCGCCTGCGGCCATGCAGGAAATCCAGGCCGCGATCGCGGCGGGCGAGGCGAAGCACGACGGCGAAATCTGCTTCGCGGTCGAGGCGCGCCTGCCGGCCCGCTACCTGATCGGCGGGCGCCGCGTGCGTGAGCGCGCCGAAAGCGTGTTCGGTGACCTCAAGGTCTGGGATACCGAACGCCGCACCGGCGTGTTGATCTACGTGTTGCTCGGCGACTACACCATCGAGATCGTTCCCGACCGCGGCGTGACGGCGCGCGTGCCGGAAGGTTCGTGGGACAAGATCATCGGCCTCATGGCCGAGCAATTCCGCAAGGAGCAGTGGAAGGAAGGCGCGCTGGACGGCATCATCGCCACGCACAATCTGCTCGAGTTGTACTTGCCGCCGGGCCCCGGCCGGCGCAACGAATTGCCGGACGAGCCGGTCGTGTTGTAGCCGTGCTCAGGCTCCCGGCAGATCGCGCAACGCCTTCGCCAGTTCGTGCTGCGACGTGATTGGCGCCTGGCAGGTCAATCCGGAACACACCCAGGCGGCTCCGAGCGCGCCGCGCGCTTCGCGTTCGGACAGCAGGCCGGGCAGCGCAACGGCCGTGTCCGCAATCACGAATGCATCGACCGGGTCGCCTCCGGGCGCGAGTCCGGCGCCACGCATCGCATCGCGCAGCGCCGCCTGCCAGTTGGTGCGTTGCGCTTGCGGGCAACGTACCACGATCTGCGTGCGCGGGTGTTCGAATTCGTTCAATGCGCGCAGCAGCGCCGGGCACGCGTCCGGATACTGGTCGAGCGCGTCGGCTGCCGCGCGCAGTGCACGCTCCGCGGCATCCAGCCAGCGCGTTTCGCCGATCAGGTGTCCCAGCCGCAGCAGCGAACGGATCGCGACGCCATTGCCGTTGGGCAGTGCGTCATCGATCCAGTTGCGGCTGCGCGCCAATGGCGTGGCATGCGCTTGGGTGGAGAACCAGAAGCCGCCGGATTCGCGATCCTCGAATTTCGCGAGCATTGCGTCGGCCAGTGCGATCGCCCAGTCGAGGCCGCGCGGATCGAAGTCGAGCTGCAGCGTTTCCAGCAGCGCGTCCAGCAGGAAGGCATGGTCGTCGAGGAAACCCGGGATGCGCGCGGCCGGCGCCGCGGCATTGGCGAACAGTTCGCCGTCGATCCAGGCCGATTCGCGCAGGGCGGCGAGCGCACGCGTGGCCATGTCGGCGCAACGCGTGTCGTCGAGCAGCCGCACGCTGCGCGCGAGCCCGGAAATTGCGAGTGAGTTCCACGCGGTGAGGATCTTGTCGTCGCGCAAGGGGTGGGTTCGCTGTGCGCGGCGTTCGAACAGCGCGCGCCGCGCCTCGTCGTACCCCGATGCGACCGTCTCGGTGGGCCGGCCGAGTTGCCGCGCGATGTTGTCGAGCGGCTCGACGCGCAGCAGGTGCCAGGCCTTGCCTTCGAAGTTCGCGGGGCGATCCAGCCCGAATGCCTGCTCGGCGACGGGCAACAGGGTTTCCGGCAGGGCCGCGCGCCATTGTTCGCGCGTCCACAGGTAGAAGCGGCCTTCCTCGCCTTCGCTATCCGCGCTGATCGCGCTGTAGAACGCGCCGTTCGGCGCGGTCATGTCGCGCCGCAGCCAGTCCACGATGCCGTGCGCGGCTGTCGTGCAGGTGGTGCGCAACGCGGCGTCTGCGCTAGTGGAAACCGAGGCGCGCGCGTAGGCAGGCAGAAGCTGCGCGTTGTCGTACAGCATCTTTTCGAAATGCGGGATCGTCCAGCTCGCGTCCACGCAATAGCGAAAGAAGCCGCCGCCGAGGTGGTCCTGCAATCCGCGGCTGGCCATGTTCGCGAGCGTGAGATGCGCCATCCTGGATGCGCCGGCATCTTCACTCTGATCCAGCAGCAATTCGAGTTCGGACTCGCGCGGGAACTTGGGTGCGCCGCGGCTTCCGCCGAAGTCGGGATCGAAGCGCGCGGCGATCCGCTGCAGGGCCGTCATGTCGGAAGCATCCGCATCGGGCACCGCGCCATCGCCGGCGGCCTCGGTCTGCTGCAGCCATCCGCGCAAGGCTGCGGCGCGTTCGCGCAGTTCGCCGCGGTGGGTATCGAAGTACGCGCGTACGCGTTGCAACACTTCGGGAAATGCCGGCAGCCCGTGGCGCGGCGAGGGCGGGAAATAGGTGCCGATGTAAAACGGCGAAAGATCCTGCGGATCGAGGAACGCGGTCAGCGGCCAGCCGCCGCCGCGTCCGGTCAGGGCCTGGTGCGCCAGCTGGTACACGCGGTCGATGTCCGGGCGTTCCTCGCGATCCAGCTTGATGTTGACGAACGACCGGTTCATCGCCGCGGCGATTTCGGGATTCCCGAAACACTCGTGCGCCATCACGTGGCACCAGTGGCAGGCGCTGTAGCCGATCGAGAGCAGGATCGGCGTGTCGGTTGTCCGTGCGTGTTCCAGCGCGGTTTCGTCCCACGGTTGCCAGTGCACCGGATTGCCGGCGTGCATGCGCAGATAAGGGCTGCTGGCGGTGGCGAGACGGTTGGACACGGCGACCCATGCTAGCGCGGGTGATGTGGAGCCGGCCATGCATCGCATGGGTCGGCTTGCCGGTGCCGGGAATGCTCGCTATGTTGGCACGTTGCCTGCCCGGAGCGCGCCATGAGCGAACCCGTCGAATACCCCGCGCTGTACCTGAAGCGAGGCGAGGATGCGCGCCTGCGCGCGGGGCACCTTTGGGTGTTCGCCAACGAGGTGGATGTCGCGCGCTCGCCGTTGACGTCGTTCGAGCCGGGCGAGGCGTGCGTGGTCGTGGATGCGCGCGACAAGCCCCTCGGTGTCGGCTACGTGAATCCGCATTCGTTGATCTGCGCGCGGCTGGTCGTGCGTGGGGTGGAGTATCCGCTGGACACGTCGTTGCTGACGCATCGCCTCCAAGTCGCGCTTGCGTTGCGCGAACGTTTGCACGGCGAACCGTTCTATCGCCTGCTGTACGGCGAATCGGACGGCGTGCCGGGGTTGACGCTGGACCGCTTCGACGACGTGATCGTGGCGCAGGCGACCACCGCCGGCATCGAGCGTCTGAAGCCGCAGATCGAAATGGCGGTGAAGAAGGTGCTGAAACCGCGCGCGCTGATCTGGAAGAACGACGCCGGCATCCGCGAGCTGGAAGGCTTGATGCCCTATGCCGACGTCGGTTTCGGCGAACCGCCCGGCGCGCTCAAGATACGCGAGGGCGGCGTCGAATTCGCGGTGGACGCGATCGGCGGCCAGAAGACCGGCTGGTTCTACGACCAGCGCGCGAACCGCGACGCCCTCGCGCCGTTCGTCAAGGGCAGGCGCGTGCTGGACATGTTCGCCTACCTCGGCGCGTGGGGCCTGCGCGCGGCGGCGATGGGCGCGAAGGAAGTGGTGTGCGTGGACGCCTCGGCGTCGGCGGTGAAATTGATCGAACAGAACGCGGCGCGCAATGGCTTCGCGGAGCGCGTGCGCGCCGAGCGCGCGGATGCGTTCGATTACCTGAAGGCATTGCGCGAGCGCCGCGAGCACTTCGACGTGGTGATCCTCGATCCGCCCGCGTTCGTCAAGCGCAAGAAGGACCTGAAGGAGGGCGCGCTAGCGTATCGTCGCATCAACGAACTGGCGATGCAGGTGTTGTCGCGAGACGGCATCCTGGTGACATGTTCGTGTTCTTACCACATGCCGCGTGCCGCGCTGCTCGACGCGGTGCGGAAGGGCGCGCGGCACCTGGATCGCAACGTGCAGGTGCTGCAGCAGCTGCAGCAGGCGCCCGACCATCCGGTGCATCCCGCGATTCCGGAAACCGATTACCTCAAGGGGTTCATTTGTCGCGTGTTGCCGGGGTAGAACGGGAATCGGCAATCGTGAATCGGGAATCGGGAATCGGACTGTGCGCGCCTGTAACATTGCGGATCGCTGCTTGCGATTTCCCATTCCCGATTCTCGATTCCCCCTCATGACCCATCCCTTTTTCGTCGACATCGACCCCGTCGCCTTCCACATCTTCTCGTTCGGGGTGCGCTGGTACGGCTTGATGTACCTCGGCGGCTTCCTGGGCGGACTCGCGCTGGGCGAATACCGGCGCCGGAAGGGGCGCCTCGCGGTCGATCGCGACGCGTTCCTCGACCTCGCGTTCTACTGCATGCTGGGCATCATCGTCGGCGGGCGCGTCTGGTACATGCTGACCTACCAGTCGATCGACTGGATCTGGACCGATCCGCTGCAACTGTTCAAGGTGTGGGACGGCGGCATGTCGTTCCACGGCGGCCTGTTGGGCGTGCTGGCCGCAAGCTTGTGGTGGTGGTGGCGCCATCGCGTGGACGTCGCGCATTACTTCGACGTGGTCGATTTCGTCGCGCCGCTGGTGCCGATCGGCCTCGGCCTCGGCCGCCTCGGCAATTTCATCAACGGCGAGCTGTGGGGAAAGCTCAGCACGCTGCCGTGGGCGATGATCTTTCCGCACGCGCTGCAGGAGAACCCGAAGTTCAGCAACATGACGGTGGCGGAACTGCATGCGCTGTATTCGAGCGGCGCGTTGGACGCCTACGCGCGCCAGCCGTCCGAGCTGTACGAGTTCCTGCTGGAAGGCGTGGTGTTGTTCACCGTGCTGTGGGTGTTCTCGATCAAGCCGCGCCGACGCTACGCGGTGTCGGGCCTGTTCGCGTTGCTGTACGGCTGCTTCCGGTTCGCGGTGGAATTCATCCGCGAGCCCGACGCGCAACTCGGCTACCTGCTGCACACCGGCTGGCTGACCATGGGCCAGGTGCAGTCGATTCCGCTGATCGTGGTCGGGATCGTGCTGCTGTGGCTGTCGCGGCGTGCGCCGGTCGCGCGCACCGCGACCGCGGAAAGTCCCGCGTAGCGCCGTGCGCGCGGGCGCTTTCGCGCCGCGTAGACGTTGTCCCTGCCAGCATGCCGGCATCGCGATCGCGCCGGTGCGGCAAAGGATGCATGGATGGGGCGACGAATCCTGTACGGGGTCTATCACTGGGGCCTCGGGCATGCCACGCGCAGCCTCGGTCTGATCCGCGCGCTGGCCGAGCGCGGCGACGCGGTGACGGTGTTGATGGCGCCCGGCCCGGGGCTGCAATTGCTGCGCTCCGAACTTGGCGATGCCTGCGAGTACTACCCGTTCCGCGACACGCCGGCGCCGTTCAGCCGCTATCCGGTGATCTTCTACCTGCGCATGAGCGCGGCGATGCCGTGGGTGCTCGCGGGCTACCGGCGCGAGCACCGGCTCACCGAAAAGCTGGTGCGCGAACGCAGGTTCGACTGTGTGGTGTCGGACAGCCGGCTGGGAGTGTGGTCCGAGGCGGTGCCGAGTTACTGCATTTTCCATTCGCTGCACCAGCGGGTGCCGTTCTGCAGCCGCTTCACCGAGTGGTTCGTGGAATGGGGGCAGCGCGACCTGCTGAAGGGCTTCAGCAAGGTGCTGATCCCTGACGTTGCGGAAGGCGGCGGCTTGTCGGGCTGGCTCGGGCACGACCCGGCGTTCGATTGGGGCGAGGGCCGGCTGGTGTACATCGGGCCCTTGTCCAGCGTGCCACGCATGGACGTGGCGCAGGACATCGACGTGTTCTTCTCGGTGTCCGGCATCGAACCGCAACGCGGCTTGCTCGAAGAACGGGTACTGCAGGCGCTGCCGGAACTGTCCGGCAACATCGTGGTGACGCTGGGTCGTCCGCACGATGATGGCGAATGCCGCGAAATCGCGGGCGCCATGGTGTACGGCTATCTCGATCGCCAACGCCAGGCCGAGATGCTCAACCGCGCCAAGCTGGTGATGACGCGCTCGGGTTACACCACGCTGATGGAACTCGCGGGGCTGGGCCGCAAGGCCCTGTTCGTGGCGACGCCGGGACAGAGCGAGCAGGAATACCTCGCGCAATACCACCGCGAATGTGGGCACGTGTGGTCCGTCGAACAGAAGCACCTCGACATCCCGCGCGACCTCGAACGCGCGCGCGCGGCCACGGGCATTCCGCGCATGGATATTTCTGCGTCAACCGGAAACTTTCTTGCCGCGATCGCGTGACGGCGAATGCGCGTGCGAGGGCATTTCGCGCCACAGCATGCCGACGATCGGCAAGCACAGCAGCCAGATGGCGCCCGTCCACACGATGCGGAACCCCAGCATCAGCGCCAATCCGTCGGTGTAGCCGATGCCCCACGTGCGCGCCGCCAGCATGCCCAGCAGCTCGACCGTGCCGATCTGGCTGAACAAGCCGGCACCGACCAGGATCACCGCCAGCGAAAACATGTAGATCGTCGTGGAGGTGAGGTAGTCGAGATGGTGCACGCCCATGCCGCGTCCGACGGACCAGAACGCGAACGTCAATGCGCCTAGGTACACCGCGGCCAGCGCAAGGCTGATCGCCAGCATCACCGGCGTGGACAGCTTGCGCAGGCCGCGCAGCATTTCCAGGCCGGCTTCCGCGCCGCGCCGCGCCCAGCGGTGGCGCAGTCGCGCGACCAGCTTGCGCGCGTGGTGCTCGAACAACAGCAAGCCGAGCAGCAGCAACCCGACCGCTGCCAGCAACGCCACTGCGAGCGGCCGCGTGCCGGGCCATGCGGGGATTCCGACGACCGCGAGGAACAGGAATACCACCGCGACTTCGGCCAGTACCATCATCACCGTCGCGGCTGCGCTGCGGCCGATATGGACGCGGCGCGCCGCCGACAGCACCCAGTTCTGCGAGAACATGCCCAGCGGCAACGTCACCGTCAGCTCGCCCACGGCGAAAGCAAGCCAGAACGGGCGCGCCGGGATCTTCACGTCAATCTGGGTGAGCATCAGTCTCAGTTGGGCAGCCTTGCAGGCGAGGTAACACGCCGCCGCGGCCAGCGAGATCCAAAGCACGTGCATGGGCAGCTTGCCGACGCGGGCGATGACGCTGCCCACGTCGCCGAGGCTGAAGGCGAACGCCAGCAGTGCCGCCGCCAGCAGCACTGGCAGGATCACCTGTGGCTTCAGCAGGACGCGTGCGTGCGACAGGGCCTTCAGCATCGATGCAGGTCCGGCGCAAGATCGGCAAGGCCGTTGTCGAGATAGCGCACGACATTGGCGGGGTGCCGCCAGCCGGCTTCCGCATCGCGCGGACAGAGGTTGCGAAAGCCGTTCCCGTCGCGTGCGACCAGTCGCTTGCGGACCAGCCAGCGCAAGCGGCGCCGCGCCAGCGCCGGAATGGGCACGCGTGACCAGAGCGGATCGAGCGAGGCGTCCTTGGCGCTCAATGACGCGAGGTTGCGCGCCAGCCAACCCGCCAGTTCGTCGCGCGTGAAATGCGCCGGCCCGTGCAGCAGGAAGTGCGCGAGCAGGTGGCTCGGCGTGATCGGCGCCAGCGACAGGATCGAGCGGCGCAGCGCGGCGTCGAAGGCGCGGCGATCGAGTGAAGTATCGGCGCGGAAATGCCGCCCGATCCGCAACACGACCCGCGTGCGTCCCGGCGAGAGGCTGTCGTAGCTCAGGGCCATCGGCTGGATCCACGGCGGGATTTCGGCCGCGCGCGCGAGCCGAAAGAAGCCCGCGCGGATGCGGGAGAAATGGCCGTCCATCGAAATCGTGCCTTCGGGCGCGTAGTACACGCTGTCGCCACGATCGAGCCGCCGGGTGAAATGCGCGAGCTGCGCGGCCACGGCGGTGCGAAAGGCGGGTGCGATCCTGTGCAGCGCCGGCAGCGTCAGCCTGCGCAAACCCCACCACGCTTCCAGGCGCGCACCGGCGCGTTCGAGGACATCGCGAAGGCTCGCGCCGGGCGTCACCGCGAGTTCGCGGCGGCCGCGCGCGTTCAGCAGCGAGGCGCAATCTGCATCGCCGCAGCCCGCATCGAGCAGCGCGCGCAGGGCTTCGCCCAGCATGAATTCGCGCACGCGCCTCATCGGTTCGGCGTGGCCCAGCGGGAAAAACCACGCCAGCGAAACGTGGCCCAGCAGCGCCGACAACGGCCGCGGCCAGTGCACGGTCAGGCGCGACAGGATGCCGGGGCGAAACAGGTCTTCGCGGGCCGCGTAGAACGGCAGCGGCCACTTGAAGCGCAGTCCGCGCCTCTGCACCAGCAACGTGCCCAGCATGGGACCGTCGACGTCGCGCTGATGGTTCGATGCAATCAGGGTTCCCGGCGCGATGTGGAAATCCTCCGGGAGCACGATTTCACGGCGATACGCCGAGCACAGGAACAGGTCGAAGCCCATTTCGAGCAGCCAGGTGCCGAACGGGTTGGCCTGTGGCAGCTCGGTGGGCGGCACCGTCGGTGTGCCGTGCAGGAAAACAGGGGCGGCGGCGCGGCGTTGCATTCAACCGGCCTCGCGACGATAGCTGCGGTCCTTCCATACCGAGCGCGTGCCGGCCAGCGCGCGCCATGCCGAGTACCAGGTGGCCACGAGAAAAAACGTGGCCGCCAGCGGCAGCAGCAGCGCGGCGAGCGGGTTGCGGCGGTAATACATCAAGGTTGGCAGGTAGCACGCGAGCAGCGCGAGGAAGGCGAGCAGGCCCAGCACGCGCGTTGCGTGGCCCGGGCCGCATGCGAGCGCCAGCACGGGAATCCAGAATGCCAGAATCAGCAGCGCGGACGCTGCCAGCACAAGCAGTACGGATTCGCGCAGTTGCACGAACGCGGTGCGCGCGACCATGTGCGCGATGTCGTGGAAGCCCGCGCGGCGCAGGCTGGTGGCGCCGTGGGTCAATCCGATCCAGCAGCGATATCCCTTGCGCTTGACGTGTGCAGCCAGCGTGCAGTCGTCGATGATCGCGTCGCGCCACGCGCCGAAACCACCGGCGTCGAGCAACGCCTCGCGGTCGATCAGGATCACGCCGCCCGCCGCCGCCGCAATGCGCGAGCCTTTGCGGTTGGCCAGCGCGAAGGGATACAGCAGCTTGAAGAAGTACACGAACACCGGCAGCAGCCAGCGTGCGGCGAGGCCGTCCCAGCGCGGTTCCGCGCACAGCGAAACCAGGGTGCAACCTTCGTGGGCCTTGCGTTGCAATGATGTCGCGATGCCGGGGGCGAGACGGATGTCGGCATCCAGCAGCAATATGCGCGGCGTGGTGACGCGTTCGAGGCCCTGCTGCAACGCCCACAGTTTTCCCGTCCAGCCCGCGGGCGGCGGCGTCCCGGCGATGAGAGTGAGGTGGGGCAGGCCGCTGGCGCGCACGATTTCGGCAGTGGTGTCGGTGGATTGATCGTCGATCACGATGACCGACGCGTACGGTGCTGCAACCGCCAGTGCGCGCAACGTTTCGCCGATCACCGTTGCTTCGTTGCGCGCTGGAATCAACACGGTGAAATCCGCGATGGGCGCATCGGGCGACGGATCGACTTCCAGCCGTTCCCGGCACAGCCATGCGCCCCACGGCGCCAGCAGCACCCCGGCCCAACATGCCAAAGCGGCGGCGGCGAGGATCAGCATGACCATTGCCGTCGGGCCGGCCCCTCCCGGTTCAGTGCTGGATGCCGCCGAAGTGCGCGATCGGGATGTCGCTGTGCGGATGGCGCTGGTTCGGTTCGGGCGTGTCGTACAGGATCGGTGGATCCGCGGCGAACGGGCCCGTGAGTTTCGGGCCGCGCAGACTGGCCCACAACGCCTTCAGCGGATGCGCGAAGGCATCGGCGGCGGCGGTGCCCTCGAAGCCGCAATGCGCCATGCAGTTGGCGCACTTCGGGTTGCGGCCCACGCCGTACTTGTCCCAATCGGTCTCCTGCATCAACGCGGCGAAGGTCGGCGCGTAGCCTTCGTCCACCAGCAGGTAGCACGGCTTCTGCCAGCCGAACACGTTGCGGCACGGCATGCTCCAAGCGGTGCACTGGTAGCCCTGGTTGCCGCACACGAAGTCGAGGAACAGGCTGGAATGCGACAGCGGCCATCGGCTGTGTTTGGCTTTCGCGCGCTTGAAAATCGCGCGGAACAATTCCTTCGACTGCCTGCGACCCATGAACACGTCCTGGCGCGGCGCGTGTTCGTAGTGGTAGCCGGGCGACACGGTGATGCCATCGACTTTCAGGTCGTTCGTCGCGAAGTCGAAGAACTCGACCACTTCATCGGGTTTCGCGGTGGTGAACAGTGTGGTGTTGATGTTGACGCGGAAGCCACGCTTCTTCGCCGCGCGGATCGCCGATACCGCGATGTCGAAGATGCCTTCGCGGCCCACGCTCTCGTCGTGGCGCTCGCGCATACCGTCGAGGTGCACCGAAAACGTGAGCTGCGGCGACGGCGTGAACAGGTCGAGCTTCTTTTCCATCAGGATCGCGTTGGTGCACAGGTACACGTACTTGCCGCGCGCGATGATGCCCTCGACGATCTGCTTGATGTCGTGATGGATCAGCGGTTCACCGCCCGGAATCGACACCATCGGTGCGCCGCACTCGTCGACCGCGGCTAGGCAATCCTCGACCGAAAGACGCTGCTTGAGGATATGCGAGTCGTAATCGATCTTGCCGCAGCCGGGGCAGGCGAGGTTGCACTGGAACAGCGGCTCCAGCATCAGCGTGAGCGGATAACGCTTCACGCCGCGCAGCCGGCGCCCGATGATGTAGGTGGCAACCTTGAATTGTTGGCGAACGGGAATCGACATCGCAGCCTCCTCGTGGCGTCCACGTGCGGGACGTGACCGACCGGCGGCTGCCGGTCGGTGGGCCTGATCCCGATGGTGGACCGCCGTGTGTCAACGTGGCGTTGAGGCCGCGCGTGGTCAGTTCACACGGGTTTCAGGGCGGCAGCGGGGCCGGCGCCGAGCGCAGGAAACGGATCAGGCTTCGCACCGGCGGCGCGGTGGCTCATCGCTGCCGGGCAAGCGGTTGGCGAACTCGCTGCGCAGGCGCTGCCATTCCATTTTCAGCCACGGCGTGAAGTGGTCCGGCGCCTCGGCGATTTCGCGATCCAGCGCGTCCGGCTTCACGTAACGCCACGCCGCGATCTCGGTGTCGTTGACGCGTACCGGCGCGTCGGACGCGCCGACGTACACCCAGCACAGCTCGGTTTCCGAGCCGGCATCGCCGTATTCGGCGTGGTACTGGAACTTGTAGAGGTATTCCAGCGCGCAGGTGAAACCCAGTTCTTCGCGCAGGCGGCGCTGCGTGGCGGTGTCCATGTCTTCGCCGCCGCGCGGGTGGCTGCAGCAACTGTTGGCCCAGTAGCCCGGCCACAACGGTTTCGACGCAGCGCGCTGCTGCAGCAGCAATTCGCCCGCGGGGTTGAACACGAATAGCGAGAACGCGCGGTGCAGGATGCCCTTGCCTGCGTGCGCGTCGGCCTTGCTGGCGTGGCCGATTTCGCGATCGGCTTCGTCGACCAGGATCAGGCGTTCGGAGTCGAACGAGACGACACGGTCGTCGGCGGCAGGATTGTCATCACGCTCAACCAATGCTGCTCTCCATCGCCTGGTAGCCGGCTTGCTGCAACGCGCGCACCACGCGCGCCGGATCGTCCGGGCACAGCGCGATCATCGCGCCGCCGCCGCCGCCGCCGGTGAGCTTGGCGCCAACCGCGCCGTTCGCGCGCGCGACCTGGATCATTTCCTCCAGCTCCCAGCTCGACACCTGCAGGGCGTTCAACTGGCCCTGGCAGATGTTCATGAGTTCGCCGAATTGCGCGAGGTCCCATGCTTCCAGTGCCTTGATGCCCTGCATCGCGAGCGAATCGATTTCATCGAAGATGCGTTCGTACAACTTCTTGTTGCGCTGCCATGCTTCGCGCACGCGTCCGACGGTCTTGGCGGTGAGCGATTCCACGCCTGACAGGCCGATCACCATCGGCAGCGGCTTGGCGAAATGCAACGGCTCGATCACCGGCGGCTCGCCGCGCTGGAACAGCAGCGGTTGCCCATACGTCGCGACCGTGTTGTCGATGCCGGAAGGCGTGCCGTGCGCGACGCGCTCGCATTCGTAGGAGAGTTCACACACCTGCTGGTCGGTCAGACCGAGTTCGCAATGCCGGTCGAGCGCGCGGATCACCGCGACCGCAAGCGCGGCCGAACCGCCGAGGCCGTTGGCGCGCGGCAGGCTTGGGTACACCTGGATGCGCAGCGGGCGATCGGTGAGTTCGAGTTTGTGCAGGATCAGTTCCAGCGATTGCAGGAATGATCCGGGGTGTTTCGTGCCGGGATGCAGGCGCGACTCGACGCCCCAGCGCGGGATGATGAGTTGCGTGCCGTCGTTCGATTCCTCGGCGCGCGCGCGGATCGCCATCGGCACCGGCACCGCGATCGCGTGGCGGCCGTACACCACCGCATGTTCGCCCAGGAGGATCGCCTTGCCGTAGCCGGTGGCGTATTCGGCTTCGTCCAGCGGCTCGAAACCGTGCGCGACGGTTTTCGCTTCCGGCTGCACCTGGGTCTTGACCTCGGCGATGATCTCCTTGGCCTTCCACACCTTGATCTCGCCGCTGTCGAGCAGGCGCTCGACCACGGTCTCGAAGATTTCCGGGGTCGCCCCGGCGCTGATTGCGACGCTGCGTGCGTGCAGCGTCATGTGGCCCTGCTGGATGCCGTCGGTGACCAGTGCGCGCAGCGCGGAGAAGTTCTGTGCGAGCCCCACCGCGCCCATGATCTCGGCCAGCTCGCGCGCGTTCGCGACCTTCAGCATGCGCAGGTTGAGCGCGACGGTGGCGTTCGATTGCAGGTTGCCGCCCACGGTGCCGACCTTCATCGGCATCTCGATGTTGCCGACAAGGTTGCCTTGGTCGTCCTTGTACCAGCGCGTCAGCGAGCTGTAGTGCGCGCCGCGCGCGGCGTAGGCGTGCGCCGCGGCTTCCAGCGCGCGCCAGTCGTTGCCGGTCGCGAGCGCGACGGCATCGACGCCGTTCATGATGCCCTTGTTGTGCGTGGCCGCGCGATACGGATCGCACACCGCGAGGTCGTTGGCGAGGATGATGCCGTCGCGCACTTGTTCGCCGTCGTAACCCTTGCCGGCGAGCAGCGAGATCGGGATCACGGCTTTCGCCCACACCAGCGCACGGTCGGTGAGGTTCGACAGGATCCGCAGGAACACCTTGCCGCCGGTGATGCCTTCCACCAGCGGCGCCACGCCTTCGCACATGGTGTTGACCATGTTGGCGCCCATCGCGTCGCAGGTGTTGACCAGAAGGTGCAGCACCACCATGTCGCGGCGTCCGTCCGCAGCCGGATGGATGCGCACCTCGATGTCCCTGGCGCCGCCGCCGCGCGCGACCATGTTCGGATGCAGGCTGTTGGCGAGGTTCAGGATTTCCTGCTTGCGTTGCAGCAAGGCGTTTTGCGCGGTGGCCGAATTGTCGATGTCGACGATCTGCACCTGGCCGATCAGGATCGGATCGGTGCTGCGCGTGGTGAAACCGCCCGCGGCGCGCACCAGTTTCGCAGCCGAGGACAGCGCCGCGACGATCGAAGGTTCCTCGACCACCAGCGGCACCACGTGGTCCTTGCCGTTGATCAGGAAGTTGAGGCCGAGCCCGAGCGGCAGGCCCATCACGCCGATCACGTTTTCGATCATCTTGTCGGCGCGCGCGACGGTGAGCGTGTGCGCGCCGCTCGACAAGGTCTGGAAATCCTCGCGCGAAAGCATGCCGCGCTCGCGCACCAGGTTCACGCGTTCGGGCACCGACAACTTGTAGAAGCCCGGAAATCTCGACTGGTCCATCTTGGTTCCTTGTAGCTTCAAGCGTGTGCAGCAACTTCCAGACCCTTCGGGTCCATGGCCATCGCGATCACGGGATAACCGGCGCGCGCCGCGCGTGTCTCGAATTCCCGCAACCGCTTATCTTCCACGCCGAATGTGACGCCCACGTCACCGCCGCCGGCGCCACAGCTCTTGTAGACGCACCCGCAATCCGCGGCGATCGCGGCAATCGCCCGATGCTCGCGGCTCGCGATGTCCGCACCGCTGGCCTCGCCGACGCCGGCGAGCGCCTGCGCGTAATCGTGGAGGCTGGACAGGAAGGCGGCAGCATCGTTGGCGGCAACAGCGTCGAGGCCGCGTGAAGAAATTGTAGCGAGTTCATGCATCCGGCGCGTGAACGCACCCGGTTCGCGTTCGCGCCATGCGGCGACGGTGGCGAGCATCGTTTCGGTCGAGGCCGGCTCGCCGCTGAACACGCAGCGCCAGTGCAAACCGTCCGGCATGGCCAGCGCATCGCTGCGCGGCGTGTCGTGATCGTGCAACTGGAAGCGCGACAGCCCGCCGTACAGGGATGCCGCGACGTCGATGCCGCTGCCACGTCCGTGCTGGATCGCGCGGTGCGCACGGATGCATTCGTCCAGCGTCGGGGCCGGCTGTTGCACGAGCGTGTGCAGCGCGCCCAGCAGCGCAACCGTCAATGCCGCACTCGATCCCAGCCCCAGCTTGACCGGTGCATCGGCATGATCGACGTGAAACGCGCCGCTGTCGAGTTCGACGCGGCAAGGCGCCACGCGCTGCAACAACGGCAACCGCGCGAACAAACCGGCAAGCCATGCGAGTTCCCGCGGAGGCGTGGCGGTCCACGTGACCCCGGTTCGCTCCATGCGCACGCGCGCTTCCAGCGCGAGCGTGGGCGACACGATTTGCCATTCGCGGCCGCGGATCGTGGTGAGCGTCACCCCCACGCGCCGGTCCACCGCCAGCACCAGCGCGGGCGCGCCTTCCAGCACCGCGTATTCGCCCAGCAACACCAGCTTGCCGGGCGCGCTGGCAACGATCGACGTCAAGCGCCGCTCTCGATGCGCGCGCCTTCGCCGAGTCCGCTGACCTGCGCTTCCTCGACGCCCGGAATCTCGCGCAGCGCAGCGGCGACGCGCGCGGCGTGTTCGGGCAGGCAGACCGCCTTCACTTGCGGGCCGGCGTCGATGGTGAAGAACACGCCCAGGCCCTCGCCGCGCAGGGCGAGGATGCAGCGGATGCAATCGAGCGTCGCGGCATTCCAGTAGATCAGGCCGGGTCGCGCGGACAGCATCACCGCGTGCATTGCGAGGCAACTGGCTTCGCTGACGTGCGCCAGTTTGTCGAAATCGCGCGCCAGCACCGCCGCGCGCGCATCGCCGAGGTCGGCGTTCGCGGTGGCGATCCAGTCGCGGTAGAACGGCGAGGTCTTGCGCGTATGGCCCATGCCGTCGCGCGAGGCGATGGTTTTCTTCGCGCGAGTGGTAACCGCAACCACGACTTTCAGCGGCCATGCGGACGCATCCAGCAGCGGCGCCGCGAACGCATCCTCGCCATCGTCGCGCGTGCCAGCTGGCATTTCCACGAAACCGCCGAAGATCGAGCGCGCCGCCGACCCGGAACCGCGCCGCGCCAGCAGCGACAGTTCGCGCGGCGCGAGTTGCAGGCCCAATGCGCGGTCTGCCACCACGGCCAGCGCCGCGAACCCGGACGCGGAGGACGCCAGCCCCGCGCCGGTCGGGAAATCGTTGCTCGATTGAACGTGTGCGCGCGTCTGCACCTTCGCGCGGGCACGGAACAGGTCCAGGAAGGCGCCGATCTTGCGCGTCTGCGCTTCGTCGCGCTCGCCATTCAGCGTGATGTCGTCCGCGTCGAGCGCCGGATCGAAGCACACCGACGTGCGCGTGTGCAGCGCGTCCAGCGTGATCGACAGCGAACCCGCAGCGGGCAGGTTCAGCGCATCGTTGCGTTTGCCCCAGTATTTGACCAGCGCGATGTTGGGCTGCGCGAGGGCGGTGGCCTGCATGGGTTGCGAGGTCATCAAAGATATCCGTTGTCCCGGAACCATTGTATTGCGTCCGCCAGCGCTTCCCGCGGCGATCGCGCACGGTAGCCGAGTTCGGTTTCGGCGCGGCGGCTGGAAAAGTACATGTGATGGCGTGCGAGCTTCGCGCCATCCACCGTGATGTTCGGTGCAACGCCGGTGATGCGCGCCCACGCTTCCGAGGCGTAAGCCACAGGCAAGACAGCAGCGTGCGGGAGTTTCAGCCAGGGCCCGTGGCGGCCGGTGAGTTCGGCCACCGTTTGCAGGATCTCGCGCAGGCTCATGTCGGTGCCGCCCAGCACGTAGCGGCGCCCGCGCTGGCCGTGCTCGTACGCCAATATGTGCCCTTCGGCCACGTCGTGCACGTGTACGATGTTGAGGCCGGTGTCGACATACGCCGGCATCCGCCCGCGCGCGGCATCGAGCACCATGCGCCCGGTCGGCGTCGGCTTGCGGTCGCGCGGGCCGACCGGCGCCGAAGGGTTCACGATCACGATGTCGTGGCCCGCATCCGCGCAGCGGCGCACCAGCGCTTCCGACAGGAACTTCGAACGTTTGTACGCGCCGATCATGTCGCCGAGGCGAACGGGTGTGTCTTCGTCGGCCGGCGTGCCGTCGACATGCAGGCCAAGCGTCGCGACGCTGGAGGTATGCACGATGCGCCGGACGCCGCAGCGTTGCGCGGCCAGCAGGATGTTGTGGGTACCGCGCACGTTCGCCTTGTCGATCTCGCGCGGATCACGCGCCCACAGTCGGTAGTCGGCGGCCACGTGGAACAGTCCTTCGCAACCGGCGAGCGCGCGTTCCAGCGACGGCGGGTCGAGCAGGTCGCCGCGCGCGATCTCGACATCGACGCCGTCGAGGTTGGCCGTGTCGCTGGCCGGACGCGCCAGCGCGCGGACGGTGTAACCGTGGCGCAGCAGCGCGCGCACCACCGCCGATCCCACGAAGCCGCCGGCGCCGCTGACGAGGACGCGTGCGCTCATGCGGCGGACAGCCGCGCGGCGGCCGCGAGCGTGCGCCGCGCCCGCGCGAAGTCGCGCGTCAGGGCGTGCGTCGCCCGCCAGGTCGCGGGGCCGCCCAGCGCGATCGCCGCCACCATCCGCATCGAGACGCCGCGGTCGCCCAGCGTCCGCGCGATCCGTCCGGGCACTTCGCGGGTCACCGGATCGCAGATCGCCTTCACCGCGACGAACGGCAGCCTGGCGCGCGCCGCCACCGCGGCGATCGGCGCGGCCTCCATGTCCACCGCGAGCGCGCCGCTGCGCGCGGCGAGGCTGCGCTTGTCGGCTTCGGACGCGAGCGGCTGCTGCACCGACCACAGCGCGCCGCGGCGCACCCGCAGCGATTCATCGAACGCCGCGGCCAGCCGCGCGCCCGCGTTCCGGTCGATTTCGAATCCGGGATCGCCGTGCGCGTAGAGGATGCGGTCCGGAACCAGCAGGTCGCCGGACGCGAGGCCGGCGTCCAGCGCGCCCGCCACGCCCCAGTTTTCCAGCCGGGTCACGCCACAGGCGAGCAGGCGTTCCGCCGCGCGCATGGCGTTGTACGGGCCGATCCCGGAAACCGCCGCCCAGCCTTCGCGCCAGCGCACGCAGGCGCCGGGCCGCGTGTCCCGTATGCCCAGGCTGCGGGCTTCGGCGGGCAGGGCGACGATCACTCCGATCACAGCGGGCCCGATGACCTCGGGAGCGGCGTGCTCAGTGGGCGCGGCGGGTGCGGACATTGCGATAACGCACCAGTGCCCAGTACGGGAAGTAGCGGCTGTAGCCGTGGTATTTCAGGTAGAACACGCGCGGGAAACCGGGCGCATTGAAGCGCGTGTCGTGCCATTCGCCGCCGGCCTGGGTCTTCAGCAGATAGTCGATGCCGCGCGCGACTGCCGGGCTGTCGGCTTCGCCCGCCGACATCAGCGCCAGCAGCGCCCACGCGGTTTGCGCCGGTCCGCTGCGCGCGCCGCGGCCGCGCAGCGCGGGATCGAGGTAACTGTCGTTGCCTTCGCCCCAGCCGCCGTCGGCCTGCTGCACCGACTTCAGCCACGCGACCGCGCGCCGGACCGGCGGCGCAGCGCAGGGCAGGCCGGCCGCGCGCAGCGCGACCAGCACCGACCAGGTGCCGTAGATGTAGTTGGTGCCCCAGCGTCCGAACCACGCGCCTTCCGGGGTCTGCTCGGCGAGGAGGAAGCGCAGCACGCGTTCGCGCGCGGTGCGGTCCTGCGCGCGGTCGAGCAACGCGAGCAGCTTCAGCACGCGCCCAGAGACGTCGCTGGTCGGCGGATCGAGCAGCGCGCCGTGGTCGGCGAACGGAATCTGGTTGAGCCACTGGTGATCGTTGTCGGCATCGAACGCCGCAAAACCGCCGTTCCTCGACTGCATGCCGCACAGCCAGTCGGCGGCGCGCTCGATCGCAAGTGCATAACGCGAGTGTTGCGAGGATTGGTGCAGCGCGCGCGCCGCCACCGCGGTGTCGTCGAGATCGGGGTAGGCGTCGTTCCTGAACTGGAAGGCCCAGCCGCCGCCCGGCAGGTCCGGACGGTAGCTGCGCCAGTCGCCGTCCTCGTCGCGCAACTGGCGCGAGACCAGCCAATCCAGCGCGCGCGCGATCGCGGTCTGCGGCGCGTCCGGATCTTCCTGCAAGGCAAGGCAGGTGAGGCCGGTGTCCCACACCGGCGACACGCACGGCTGGCACCACGCGTGGTGGTCGTGCACCACCAGCAGGTCGTCGATGGCCTTGCGGGTTTCGCGGCGGGCGGGGTGTTCCGGGGGATAGCCCAGCAGGGCGAGCGCTTCGTAGGCGTTGACCATCGCGGGAAAGATCGCGCCCAGGCCGCCGTCGCCGTTGCGGCGCGCGAGGATCCAGGCCTCGGCGCGCTGCAGCGCGCGCCTGCGCAACCGCCTGGGGATCAGCGGTTCGAGGCGGCGCACGATCTCCTCGCACACGAACAGCGCGTGGTTCAGCAGCGAACGCGGGTGGAAGTAGTGCGGCTCCCGTTCCGGCGGCGTGACGAACAGTTCGCGGATGTGCACGCCGCGCGGATTCGCGGCGCGCGGCTTCAGCGTGGTCAGCACCGACAGCGGCACCATCACCGTGCGCGACCAGTACGACACCTTGGACAGGTTGAACGGGAACCAGCGCGGCAGCAGCACGATTTCGACGGGCAGGAACGGCACGCCGCGCCACGGCAGTTCGCCGAACAGCGCCAGCGCGATGCGGGTGAACACGTTGCTGCGCGCGGCGCCGCCACGCGCCAGGATCGCTTCGCGCGCGCGCTGCATGTGCGGCGCGTCGGCGCGGTCGCCGGCCAGCTTCAGCGCGAAATAGCACTTCACGCTGCAGCTCACGTCCAGCGCGCCATCGGGATACAGCGGCCAGCCGCCGTCGCGGCACTGGCGTTCGCGCAGGTAGGCGGCGAGGCGCGCTTCCAGCAGGCGGTCGGATTCGCCGAGGTAGTGCAGCATCAGGATGTATTCGGCGGGAATGGTGCAGTCCGCTTCGAGTTCGTATTGCCAGTAACCGTCCGCGTGCTGGCGCGCGAGGAGGCGCGCGCGCGCAGCATCGATCGCATCGGTCAAGCGGTTCTGCACGCCGGACTCGCTGCGGTTCGGGGCGTGGCCGGGTTGCGGAAGGCCGGAGGCGACGGGCATGGCTTACTTGAGCGGCATCGCGTGGGCCGGCCCGCAGGCGTCGTTGCGCGGCCACGCCGTGCGCGGATCGGGCAGCAGGCCGCCCCAGTCGTCGGCCAGCGCCTGCAGCGGCAAGCCGTCGGCCAGGCGCGCGAACCAGCGCTGCAACACGCGGCTGTAACCGGCGAACAGCCGCGAGACGATCACGATCTTCTTGACGACCTGGCGCGACACCTTCACTTGCGCGCCCGCGGTGAAATCGGGCTGCGCCAGGATCGACGCCAGCGTGCGCATCGCGAGGCCCAGCGCGATCAGGCAGAAGCGGCGGATGCCGGTTTCCTTCTCCGGGATCAGCAGCGTGTATTCCAGCGCATTGCGCAGATGGCTGTGCGCAATGCCGATCAGTTGCGCGTAGGCCTTGCCGAACGCCGCCGGAATGTCGCTGCGGCGGATGTCTTCGAGCTTGACGCCGGCGCGCGCGAACAGGTCGTGCGGCAGCCAGCACACGCCGCGCTCGCGATCCTCCCAGAAATCCTTGAGGATGTTGGTCATCTGCAGGCCCTGCCCGAACGACACGTCCAGCCTGGCCATCGCCTCGCGGCGTTCGGCGATCCGCGGCGAGTAGTCGCAGAAGAGATCGGTAAGCGTCTGCCCGACGATGCCGGCCACGTAGTAGCAGTAGCGGTCCATCTCGTGCAGGTCGGCGAGGCCGGCGGTGCTGGCGCGGCGTTCGAAGCCCGGCATGCCGGTGCACATCGTGCGGATGCAGCGCGCCAGCGATTCGCGCTGCGCGAGGTTGAAGCCGTCGGTGACCTCGATGATCGACGCGGTGTTGGCGACCAGGTCGCGCTCGGCGGCCAGCGTGTTGCCGCGCAGCAGCGGCGCGAGGTCGCGCGCGAACGAGTGCGGATCCTCGGTGGAAGCGACCACCCGCGTGAAGCGGTCGTGGAACTGCTGCTTGACGTCGGACGGCAGCGCCCGTTCGTCCTCGATGGTGTCGGCGATCCGGCACAGCAGGTAGGCATTCGCGATCACCGTGCGCAGGCGCGGATCGAGCTGCGGGATCGTCAACGCGAAGGTGCGCGACACTTCCGGCAGGATCAGGTCCTGGTACGCCTCGGCGGCTTGCCGCGGATTGCGCGCGGCAGCATGGGTCATCATCCCGCTACTCCTTGGAGCCTTTGCGTCCGGCCAGTCGATCCTAACCATTGTGCGTGAAGATCAGGTGGAAGTCGCGTGTCGGTTGCCTTGACGGTGAGCGGGACCACGTTTTGACACGCGCCGCGGCGTCTCGCTAGGCTCGCGCGATATTCGCGGCCCGTCGGCCGCCCGAGGAAGCAACCCATGTCATTCGCGGACCGCGTGGCCGGCTATCTGGAACGCGTCGAACGGGCGCTGGACGCGCGCCTTCCACCCGAGGACATGCGTCCGGCCACGCTGCACGCGGCCATGCGCTATTCGGTGCTGGGCGGCGGCAAGCGCATCCGTCCGCTGCTGTGTTACGCGGCCGGCGAAACGTTGGGCGTTGCGGCGGACCGCCTCGACGATGCCGCCTGCGCGGTCGAATGCGTGCACGCTTTCTCGCTGGTCCACGACGATCTGCCTGCCATGGACGACGATGCCCTGCGTCGCGGCAAACCCTCCACCCACAAGGCGTTCGGCGTCGCGACTGCGATCCTGGCCGGCGACGCGCTGCACACACGCGCGTTCGAAATCCTCGCCGGCGACGGCGTGCACGATGCCGCGGAACGCCTCGGCATGATCGCGATCCTCGCTGCCGCGGCCGGTTCACTCGGAATGACCGGCGGCCAGGCGGTCGATCTCGAATCCGAAGGCAAGCAACTCGCGGCCAGCGACCTCGAAGCACTCGATCGCGACAAGACCGGCAGGCTGATCCGCGCGGCGGTGCTGATGCCGTGTTGCACGGTGCCGAATCTGCCGGCCGCGTCGCGCGATGCGCTCGACCGTTTCGCCGAATGCACGGGCCTTGCGTTCCAGATCAAGGACGACGTGCTGGACGTCGAAGGCGACCAGGCGCTGACCGGCAAGACAAAGGGCGCCGATGCCGCGCGCGGCAAGGCGACCTATCCGTCGCTGATGGGGCTCGACCACGCCAAGCGCCGCGCCGATGCCTTGTACGCCGATGCACTCGCTGCGCTGGACACCTTCGGCGACGCCGCCGACCCGCTGCGCTGGCTGGCGCGCTACATCGTCCATCGCGATCGCTGAGCGCGATGTCGCGGAAAGAAGTGGTGGAGCGGAAGGGGATCGAACCCTCGACCTCTGCATTGCGAACGCAGCGCTCTCCCAGCTGAGCTACCGCCCCACGTTGAGTTGTCCTGGCAGGCGTCCGGATTCGGCGTCCGCCGCACCGGCGCGTTGCGCGCCAGTGAGCCGCGTATGGTAGCCGGTATGCGGTCGCGCGCCAAGCTCCTTGATGCGGCAATGCGTCGGAATCAACTCGGCACCAGTGGCGCCAGTTGCGCTTCCAGTAGCGAGCGGCGCCAGCCTTCCAGGCCCACGGGCCAGGCGCGGGTGACCACGAGTTCCTCGATCAGCCGGCGTGGGCACAACAGGCCGGCGGGCAGGTCGAGTTTCGCGGCGGCGACTTGCACCACGTCGCGCATCGCATCGACCGCGCGTTTGGTTTCGCCTTTCGGCGCGGGCGGGATGGGCGCGAGCTCGGCCAGTTCTTCCGGCGTCGCCCCCGCGCGCAGCAAGGCGAACAATTCGCCGCGTTGCGGCCCGCGCAGCGCGCGTTGGCCCTGCACGCGCTCGAACAGTTCCTGTGGCGTCGCGGGCGGCTGTTGCGACAAGGCCAGCGCGTGTGCGTCGTCGAGCACCCAAGGACGCGGCCGGTCGAGTTTGCGCGCGGCTTCGTCGCGCCACAGCAGCACCCGCCGCAGCCGCGCCTGGGCTTCGGCCGGCCAATCTGCTGCGGTCGCGAAGCCGCGTTGCGGCTGGCGATCCGCCTGCGCCTGGTTTTGCCGCGCGCGTTGCACCAGGCGCGCGCAATCCTCGGCGTGCCAGTCGCTGCGCCCGCGCCGTTGCAGTTCGGCCGACAGTTTTTCGTGCAAGGCCGCGAGGTGCGCGACGTCCTGCTCGGCGTATTCGAGCTGGCTCGCCGTGAGCGGACGTTGCAGCCAGTCCGAGCGGGTTTCGTCCTTGGGGATCGCGATGCCGAGCAACGCCGCCACCAGTTTCTGGTAGCTGAGGCCAGGCCCCATGCCGCACAGGGCGGCGGCGATCTGGGTGTCGAACAGGTCGAACGGCGCATCGCCCAGCAGCGGCGCGAGCGCTTCCAGGTCTTCGCCCGCGCTGTGCATCACGCAGGCGCGGCCGGCGATCAGCGCACGCAAGTCCGCGCCGGCATCGTAGGCCAGCGGGTCGATCAGCCAGCGGTCGTGCGCGTGCGCGGCCTGCACCAGCGCGAGCTGGGGGAAGAAGGTGTTGCGGCGCATGAACTCGGTGTCGAGTCCCAGCGGCGCGCGGTCGCGCGGCGGCGGCAGGGCATCGCCGTGGTCGATCCAGACCGCGTTCATGGGGTGGGCCGTTGCCGATGGTGTTCCATTCGGGATGGGTTTGCTATCGTGAACCCTGCACGATAACAGCCATCGCCAGCGCTCGCATGCCGAATCCGCAATCCGTTACCCGTCAGCACGCGATCGGCGGCACGATCGGCGTGCTGCTGCTGGTGTTCGCGCTGGTGTACCGGTTCTTTCCGGCGGCGTTGAAGGTCGAGCCGGCGATCCTGAAATCGCATTTGCGCGCCGCCTCCGGCGCGCCATTGCGCACCGCGGCGCCGCCGCCGCGTCTGACTCCTGCCGAATCCGAACTCAACGCGGGGCCGCCGATTTCGCTGGCGCCCACGGCGGTGATCGCGGCGCGCGCGCGCGAAGGTTCGTTCGGCAGCGCCGGCAAGGGCAGGGTTTCCGAGTTGCTGACTGCGGCCGGCAAGGCGGCGCGCGGCGGCAACCTGGCCGGTCCCGACAAGGACAGCGCGCTGGCGCTGGTGCTGGAAGCGGCGGAGCAGGCGCCCGACGACCCGCATGTGAAGGCTGCGGTGTCGCTGCTGCACGCCCGGCTGGTCGCCAATGCGCAGCAGTCGCTCGCGAGCGGCGACGCCGACGCGGCGCGCGCCAGCCTCGATGCGCTGGAGCGGTTGCCGGGCCACGACGGCGACATCGCCGCGTTGTCCGCGCGCATCGACGCCGCGAGCAAGGTGCAGCCCTTGCTGGAACAGGCGTCGGAGCTGGTGCAGAAAGGCAAGCTGGAAGGGCCGGGCGACGATACCGCGCTGGCGGTCTACCGCAAGGTGCTGTCGCTCGATCCGGAGAACGTGGTGGCGCGCCAGGGCCTGCAGCGCGTGCAGCAGGCCGCGCTGGACCGTGCCCTGACTGCCGCCGCGCAGAACGACGACGCCAAGGCGGACGCGGCGCTGGCAGACGCCGCGGCGATCCTGCCGTCCTCGCCCGCGCTCGCGCAAACGCGCGCGCGCATTGCGGACATGCGCAGCGGGCGCGCCGACAACCTGATGACGCAGGCGCAGTCGGCGCTGGATGCCGGCAACCTCGACCTCGCGCAGAAACTTGCCGAACAGGCCGGCACACTGGGCGCTTCGACCGACGCGTTCCTCGCCAGCGTGCAGAACGCGCGCGAGTACGCGAACTACCGTCCCGGCCAGGTGTTCACCGACCATTTCCTCGACATCGTCGGACAGGCGCCGGCGATGGTGGTGATTCCGCGCGGCAGCTTCGAGATGGGCGCGCCGCAGCGCAGCCGTTCGCAGACCGGCGCCGAACAGCCGCAGCACGAAGTGACGATCGCCAAGGGCTTTGCGCTGGCGCGCGCGGAAGTCACCATCGCCGAGTTCCGCACCTTCGTGCGCAGTTCCGGGTACGTACCGGATTCCGACCGGCTGGGCGGCGCCTCGGTGTACGATGAGGCCAACGGGCGCATGCAGATGCGCTCGGGCGTGGACTGGCAGGACGATTACGCCGGCCAGCGCGCGAAGGACGACGATCCGGTCGTCAACGTGTCGTGGCACGACGCACACGCCTACGTGGAGTGGTTGTCCAAGCACACCGGCAAGCATTACCGGCTGCCGACCGAAGCCGAATACGAATACGCCGAGCGTGCCGGCACCACCACCACCTACTGGTGGGGCGACGGCACGCCCAGGCAGAAGGTCGAGAACCTCACCGGCAGCGGCGACCGTTCGCCCGCGCACCGCAGTTGGGCCAACGCGTTCCCGGGCTACAACGACGGCTATTGGGGTCCCGCGCCGGTGATGAGCTTCATGCCCAACCCGTTCGGCCTGTACGACATGAGCGGCAACGTGTCCGAGTGGGTCGCCGATTGCTGGCACGAGAACTACGTGCGCGCGCCCGCCGACGGCAGTGCCTGGGTCAACCCCGGTTGTGGCGAACGCGTGATCCGCGGCGGATCGTGGGGCAGCGCACCCGACCAGGATCGCTCGTCGTTCCGCCAGGGTGCGGCCGCCGACACGCGCAGCGGCCGCGTCGGGTTCAGGGTCGCACGCGACCTGTGAGCGTGCGCGCGGCTCAAGCGCTGGCGTCGAGCGCGGTGCGCAATGCGGGCAGGTAGCTCACGCCGAACAGATTGACGTGGTTCAACAGGTGGTAGAGGTTGTAGATCGGCGCGCGTTCGCGCCAGTCGCTCTGCAGTGGCGCGTGTCCGGCGTAAGCGCCGAAGAACGCATCGGGCGGTGCGCCGAACAGGATCAGCATCGCCAGTTCGGCTTCGGCCCAGCCGTAATGCACCGCGCCGGCGTCGATCAGTGCGGGCGAACCATCGCCGCATACGTGCAGGTTGCCGGACCACAGGTCGCCGTGCAGCAACACCGGCGGCATGTCCGGGACGCGTTCGCGAAGGCCTGCGCAGAGGGATTCGATGCGCGCGGCATCACGCGGTTCGATCAGGCCGCAGTCGCAAGCACGGCGCATCTGCGGCAGCAGGCGGCACTCGGTGAAGAAACGCCGGCCGTCGTCATCCGGCGTGTTGTCCTGCGGCGAATCGCCGCAATAGCCGTCGTGTTCGAAACCGAAACGTTCGCCCACGCACGCGTGCTGGCGTGCCAGGCTGGCGCCTGTGCGCTGCCAATAATCCGTTGCAGGCCGGCCGTGCCCCAGGTCTTCCAGGACGATGTGGCGCCGGTCGAATTCCAGCACGTCGGGGACGCGCAACGCGTTCACGCGACGCAATGCGGCAAGCCCGCGCGCCTCGGCTTCGAAGAAGTCCGCGGGCACGTCGTCGCGTTGTTTCACGATCACGCGCCGGTCGTCGGGCCATGTCGCAGGATGCGTGCCGTGAGTCGTCGAAGCAGGCAAGACGGACAAGCCTCGCAGATCAGGAATTGCGCGAGGTAATGGGCGTAACCCATTGGTGCCGAAGGTGGGACTCGAACCCACACGCTTTCAAGGGCGGCGGATTTTGAGTCCGCTGCGTCTACCGATTCCGCCACTTCGGCCAAGCCGCCTAGTATGCGGGAATCGCGGTGGCGAGGCTAGTGGGCGGCGGCGGAAACGGCGTCCAGGTGCAGTTCGCGCGGGCGCCGCAGGTACCACTCGCCGTGCTCGGGTTCGAACACGTTGCAGCGGGTCATTTCGTCCTGGTAGACGTGCACGCTGACCGCGATGTCGGTGTCGCTGGCGTTGCGGATGGTGTGATGCTCGTGCGGCGGGATCAGGCTGCCGGCCGAGCCCGTGCCGGCCTGGATCGCGCCCGCGGGCACGAAGCGGTAATGCATGCCGTCGTGTTCGCGCAGTTCGTATTGCACCACTTCCAGCGCGCCCTGCCACACCGCTTCGACGCACCACATGCCTGCGTGGTCGTGGATCGGCGTGCCCTGGCCGGGGTTCCAGGTCATCGCGATGACGCAGTAGCGGTGTTCGGCGCTGCGGTAGAGCTCGCGCCGCGCGTAGTGTTCGCCGCAGCCTTCGAACACGCAGTCGGGAAGCCGCACGTTGCCGGCGTGGATTGCGTCGCACAGGCAGGATCGCAGCGCGCGCATGGTGCTGGCGGTGTCGCCGGAAGCGATCGCGGCGTCGAAGGCGGCGACCAACTGGTCACGTCCGGGAAAATCCATGCTCATGGCACAAGCATATAACCGCGCCGCATGTGCGTGGCAAGTGTCGTGACGTGATTACAGCGTTGCCATGAACGCGCCGATTGCGGCGCCGAAGCGGCCGGTGTCGACGAGGAACGCATCGTGGCCCTGGGGCGAATCGAGGCCCACGAAGGTGGTGGCGGTGCCGGTGGCGCGCAGGTCCTCGGCCAGTTGCTGCTGCTGTTCCAGCGGAAACAGGATGTCGGTTTCGACGCCGATCACCAGCGCGCGCTCCAGCTTCATCTTCGCCAGCGCGTTGCGCACCGAGGTGACGGGGTCGGACGTGCCACCGTATTCGGCAAGGTCGAACCAGTCCGACGCACGCGACAGGTACAGGTAACAGTTGGGATCGAACGAACGCGTGAAGCGGCGCGCGTGTGCGTTGAGGTAGGACTCGATCTGGAATTCCGCGCCGAACGGGTCGTCCTCGCGAGCGTCGGCGTCCAGCCGGATGCGGCCGAAGCGCCCGCGCCATTCCAGCGCCGAGCGGTAGGTGATCACGCCGAGCTTGCGCGCGATGTTCATGCCGGCTTCGGGATAGTGCGCGTCGTCGTAATTGCCGTTGTTCCACGCCGGGTCCAGCCGGATCGCCTCGCGCTGCAGCGAGCGGATCGCGATCGCGAAGGGCTGCGCACGCGGCGCACTGCACACGCACACGTGCGCGCGCGCGAAACCCGGATGGTGGGCGAGACCGCCCAGCGCCGCCATGCCTCCCATCGAGCAGCCGACCAGCGCGGCGAGGCGCTCGACGCCCAGTCCCCGCGCGAGTTCGAACGCGGCGTTGCCGAGGTCTTCCAGCGACAGGTCCGGGAAATCGAGCCGCCAGGTGTCGCCGGTTGCCGGGTTCGTCGAGGCGGGTCCGGTCGAGCCCTTGCAGCTTCCCAGCGAATTCGGGCAGATCACGAACCAGCGGCGCGTATCGATCGCCTTGCCGGGCCCGACGATGTCTTCCCACCAGCCGGGCGAACCATCGACGGCGTTGCTGGCCGCGTGCGCGCTCGGCGAAAGTCCGGTGAGGATCAGCACCGCGTTGTCGCGCGCGGCATTCGGTGCGCCCCAGGTTTCGTACGCGAGCTGCGCGCCGTGCAATGCGCCGCCGCGTTTCATCGCGAACGGCGAGGGCAGGTCGAAGTATCGGCGGGCGTCGGCCATGGCGATTTTTGCGCAAGCGGAATTCGCAAGGGTAGCGAATGCGGTCGACATCGCCAAGGATCAGCGCATTCCTCCGCTGCTGGAGGCTGACAGGGAATCCTGGACTTTCAGCAAGCGTTTGATCCGCGAAGAACGCAAAGTACGCGAAGAGAAGGCCAGCCCAAAGCAACTTTCGGCGTTGAAGCCTTAGCTGTCTTTCGCGTTCTTCGCGTCCTTTGCGGAAGGATCAGCTTCTCCGAATCCCCGGAGCCAAGCCCTCAATCCACCTTGTCGATCGTCAGCGCGACCGGCGCATGCGAATCGGTGGCGACTTCCACCGGCGCGGATTCCAGGTCGCCCGCGTGCGGCGTCGCGTCGCCGCTCTTGCTGATGCGCGCGGCGATGCTGACCTTGGCAAATTTCGACAAGGTCATCGCGGGTGTCATCGCCATCCCGTCGGTCAACGTAACTTTCGCCGGCAGTTCGGACGCCTTCAGGCGCGCGACCGCCAACGGCATCGGCGGACCGCCCACCGCACGCGCGAACACGAACAGCGTGTCCGCCGGTTGCACCTTGGCGGCGAGTTTCGGATCGAGCTTGACGGTGACGTCGAGCGCAACCGTGTCCGATGCGGTGGCCGATGGCGCGGACCCGGGATCGGCAGCAAGCGCCGCACCTGGTGCGCCGCCGGCGCGCGCTTCGGCGTCCGCCAGTTCCTGCTTCACGGTTTCGGCTACTTTGGAACCCGGGTCCAGCAGCGGCAGCAGGGTCTTCCATTGTTTCGCCGCGCCGGCGTAGTCGCCGCGCTGGAAGTCGCTGATGCCCAGCAGCCACAGCGCGCGCTGATGAGTCGGTTCGATCTGCAACGCGCGCTGCAGCTTCGCGCGCGCAGCATCGTCGATCTGGTGTGAAGGGCTGGTTTCCGCCGTGGCTTCCACCCACGCCACCATCGCATCCGGGTCGTCGGGCCTCAACTTCAGCAGATGGTTGAGCGCATCCAGCGCCTGCTGCGGCTGGTTGAGTGCCGAATACGCCTGCGCGAGTAGCGCCCAACCCTGCGCGTCATCGGGCTTGCGCGCGAGGCTTTCCTGCAATTGTTGGGTCGCTTCGGCGAGTGTCGCGTGATTGTCGGCGGGCGCGGCTTGCAGCGCCTGCGGCGTGCCGACCATGAGGTACGCGCCCAGCACGACCGGCGGCATCACCAGCGCGAGCGCAAGGGCCAGCCAAAACGGCGCGCGCGGCCGGCCTTCGCGGCGTGCGCTGCGCAGCAGCGGCACCAGTACGCAGGCCAGCGCCACCAGCACCATGATGGCGGTGATGACGAGAAAGCGTGTCGTCACCAGTCTTCTCCGGATTCTTCAGTGATGGCGTCGGCCGGGCGCGTGCGCCGGCGCAATAGCACAACCACGACGACGCCACCGGCCAGCAGGATCGCGGGCGTGCCGAACCACAGCGCGATCGTCGAGGTCGCCAGCGGCGGGTCGTACAGGATGAAAGTGGAATAGCGCGCGACCAGCCAGTCCTTGATTTCCTGGTCGCTCTTGCCCTGCTGCATCATGTCGAAGATCTGCCGCCGCAACTGCTTGGCGAAGTCGGCGTTCGACGCCAGCAGGCTTTCGTCCTGGCAGACCATGCAGCGCAGCTCGCGCGTCAGGTGCTGGAAGCGCTCGCGCTGCGCCGTGTTCTGGAACGGCAGCGGGTCGATCGCGAAGGCGGCGCTGCTGAGCGTCATGGCAAGTGCAAGCAACGCGTTGGCAAGTACGCGTCCGATACGGCGTGTGTAATTTTTCCCCTCTCCCTTTGGGAGAGGGTGGCGCGGAGCGCCGGGTGAGGGTACGGGCGAAGCGGAGCGTCGGTGCGGCCCCGAACCCTCACCCCTGCCCCTCTCCCGGGGGGAGAGGGGTTCAAGCCATGCGAGCAGACGCTTCATGTGCCCGAACCTTCGAGCGCGTGGATCTTCGGCTCCAGTTCCTTCGCGATCACGTCGGGCGTCAACGGCCCGATGTGCTTGTAGCGGATGATGCCCTTGGCGTCGATCAGGTAGGTTTCAGGCGCGCCGTACACGCCGAAGTCGATCGCGGTATCGCCGGACTGGTCGGTGATCACTTCGTGATACGGATCGCCGTGGCGCTGCAGCCACGCGCGCGCATCCTGCGGTGCGTCCTTGTAGTCGTAACCGACCAGCGGAATGCCGAACTTGTCGCGGTACGCCATCAGCGTCGGGTGTTCGTCGCCGCAGGCGAAGCACCAGCTCGCGAACACGTTGAGCAGGTAGGGCTTGCCCAGCAGGTCGGCCTTGGTCACGAACTGCGTGGGGTTTTCCAGCCGCGGCAGGCGAAAGGCCGGCGCAGGTTTGTCGATCAGCGGCGACGGCACGAAGCGTGCGTCGTGGGTCTGGTTCCACACGAGACCGACCACGAAGAACGCCACCAGCGCCGCGAACACGATCAGTGGCACGAACCGGCCGAGGGGTTTGCGCGCAACTTCGCTCACGCTTCACCTTCCGCCAGCTTGCGCGGCGCTTCGGGTTCGGGTTTCGCGCGCACGGTTTCGGGCTCGACCGCGCGCTTCAGGCGGAAGCGCTTGTCCAGCACCACCACGAAGCCGCCCAGCATCATCAGCACGCCGCCGCCCCAGATCCAGCGCACGAACGGTTTGTCGTACACCCGCAGCGCCCAGGCACTGTCACCGATCGGATCCCCCAGCGAAACATACAAGTCGCGGAACACGCCCGCCTGGATCGCGGCTTCGGTTTGCACCTGTCCGCCGGAATACGTGCGCTTCTGCGGATGCAGTGTGACGATCTGCTTGCCGTTGTGCGTGATTGCCACCGTGCCCTGCTGCGCGCGGTAGTTCGGACCTTGCGTTTCGACCACGCCGTTGAAACGGAAGTCGTAATCGCCAACCTGCACGGTGCTGCCCGGCTTCATGCTCACGTCCTGCTCCACGCTCATCGAGCGCGTGAGGATCGCGCCGGCGATGAACACGCCGATGCCGAAATGCGCCAGCATCATGCCCAGCATCTCGAATGGATAGCGTTTGCCACGTGGCGCTTCGCGCCAGCGCTTGATCGCGAACAGTGCGACGCCCGTCATCACCCAGGTCGCGGCGGTCACGCCAAGCAGTTGATACCAGCCGCGCGCGCCCAGCGTGAACGCGGCGATACCGGCCACGACCGCCAGCGCGACGATGCGGATCAGCGCGTCGCGCCACACTTTCAGGTCGGCCTTGCCCCAGCGCGACAGCGGCCCGAACGGCAGCGCCAGCACCAGCGGCGTCATCAGGATCAGGAACAGCGGGCCGAAGTAGGGCGGGCCGACCGAGATGCGGCCGATGTTGAGCGCCTCGCCCACCAGCGGGTACAGCGTGCCCAGCATCACCATCGCGCAGGCGACGGTGAGCATGAGGTTGCCGATCACCATCATGGTTTCGCGCGAAGCCAGCGCGAACGACTTCCCGCCGGTGACCTTGGGCGCGCGCAGCGCGTACAGCAGCAACGAGCCGCCGACGACCACGGCCAGATAGACCAGGATGAAGATGCCGCGCGAAGGCGCGAACGCGAACGCGTGCACGCTGGTCAGCAGGCCCGAGCGCACGAGGAAGGTGCCGAGCAGCGAGAACGCGAAACCGAAAATCGACAGCAGCAGCGTCCATGCGCGCAGGCCGTCGCGCTTGTCGGTGATCGCCTGCGCGTGGATCAGCGCGGCGCCGATCAGCCACGGCATGAACGAGGCGTTTTCGACCGGATCCCAGAACCACCAGCCGCCCCAGCCGAGTTCGTAGTACGCCCACGCGCTGCCGGCGACGATGCCGAGCGTGAGGAATCCCCACGCGACGTTGGTCCACGGCCGTGCCCAGCGCACCCAGGTCGATTTCAGTTCACCGCCCAGCAAGGACGCGATCGCGAACGCGAACGCGACACTGAAGCCGACGTAGCCCATGTACAGCGTGGGCGGGTGGAACACCAGGCCCGGATCCTGCAGCACCGGATTAAGGTCGGCGCCGTTCGCCGGCACGGGGAACAGGCGCAGGAACGGATTGGAGGTCGTGATCATGTACAGCAGGAAGCCGAACGCGACGAACCCGAGCACGCCGATCACGCGCGCGAAGAACGCTTCGGGCAGTTTGCCGCCCAGCACCACCAGCGCGACCGTCCACAGGTTCAGGATCAGCATCCACAGCAGCAGCGAACCCTCGTGCGCGCCCCACACCGCCGACAACTTGTAGAACCACGGCAGCGACAGGTTGGAGTTCTGGGCGACGTAGGCGACCGAAAAATCGTTGGTCCAGAACGACCACATCAATATGCCGAACGCCAGCGCGACGAACACGCCCTGGCCGATGGCCAGCGTGGGCGCCGTCGCCATCAGCGGCTTGCTGCCACGCCACGCGCCCACGATCGGCAGCGCGCATTGCAGCGCCGACAACACCAGCGCGAGGATCAGCGCGATCTGGCCGAGTTCGGGGTTCACTGCGAACCTCCGTGCCCGTCGTTCGGGGGAACGCGATGTTCTTCCTTCGCCTTCGCGATCGCCTGCGCGACCTGCGGCGGCATGTAGGTCTCATCGTGCTTGGCCAGCACCGTGGTCGCGACGAAGGTGCCGTTGACCATCTTGCCGGTGGTGATGGTGCTCTGGCCGGTGCGGAACAGGTCGGGCAGGATGCCGGTGTAGGTCACCGGGATGCTCTGGAAGCGGTCGGTGATCACGAAGTCGGTGGTGAGCGAACCCGGTACACGCCGGATGCTGCCTTCCTTGACGATGCCGCCCAGCCGGAACTGGCCGTCATGCGGCGCCTTGCCGGCATCCACCTCGCTGGGCGAATACAGGTAGGTCATGTTCTGCTGCAGCGCGAACACCGACAGGCCGGTCGCGATCGCGACCGCGCCCAGGATCAGCAGCGTGACGATCAGCCGCCGTTTGCGAACCGGATTCATGTCGAAGCCTCCGCGCGCGATGCGCGTGTGTTGCGGGTGTGCTCGCGGGCGATGCGTCCGCGCAGTTCGCGCGTCAGCTTGCGCTTGCGGAAACCCGGCGCCAGCCAATCCCACGCCAGCACGATGAAGAACACCGCGTACGCGGGCCACACGTAAACGGCGTATCCACCCATCGCCAACCAATGCATCATGCGCGTTGCTCCGCGACTATTTCACGCACCCACTGCTTGCCACCTTCCAATGCAAGCAGCCCGGCGCGCGTGCGGCCGAGGATGCTGGCGAAGAAATACAGGTGCGTCGCCAGCGCCATCACCAGCAGCGGCCACAGCATCGAGGGCGAGATCGACGAGCGCGCCGGGTCGAGGAAATCCACCGTCGAGCCCTGGTGCAAGGTGTTCCACCACTGCACCGAGTAGTGCACGATCGGCAGGTTGACGATGCCGACCAGCGCCAGCAGCGACGCCGCGCGCGCGCCGCGACGGCGATCCTCGAAGGCGTTGTACAGGCCGATTACGCCGAGGTACAGGAACAGCAGCACCAGTTCGGAGGTCAGGCGCGCGTCCCAGGTCCACCACGTGCCCCACATGGGCTTGCCCCACAACGAACCGGTCACCAGCGTGATGAAGGTGAACGCCGCGCCGACCGGTGCGCATTCCATCGCGATCACTTCGGCCAATTTCACGCGCCAAACCATCGCGATCAATCCCGCGATCGCCATGCCGATGTAGATGAAAAGGCTCATCCACGCACTCGGCACATGGATGAATATGATCCGGTAGGCGTCGCCCTGCTGGTAATCGGGCGGCGCCAGCACCAGGCCGCCGTACAGCCCGATCGCCGCCGTCAGTACGGCCGCCGCCATCAGCCACGGGCGCCACGCGCCTGCGAAGCGGTAGAAGTTCGGCGGCGAGCCGAGCCAATGCATCCAGTGGGGAATGTAGCTGCGGGACATGGTCAGGAGAACACCCGTCGGCGCGCGATCGCGCCATGCTGCGGTCGTTCCGGCTTCGGCGGCGGGATTCGCGGAGATCCTTGGAACGGGCAGTCCGGGCCGGCGATTCGTGTCAACGTTGCAAGCTTCATCATCACGCTTCAACCGCGATCCTGAGTGCCGCCGCACAGGCGAGCGGCGCCAGCACGATCGCCATGACCAGCGCCGCGGCCAGCCACGTCAACGGGGCGAGGTACGGCATGCCGGATTGCGCCGCGGCGATCGCGCCGGCGGCGAAGATCACCACCGGCACCGCCAGCGGCAACAACATCAGCGCCAAAAGGATACCAGAGCGGCGCGCCCCCGCCGCCAACGCCGACAGCACCGCGCCCAGCAGCGCCAGCAGGGGCGTCGCCAGCAGCAGCGCGAGCATCAGCACCGGCAGCACTTTCACGGACAGGTTCAACAGGGCGCCCAGCAACGGCATCACGACGAGCAAGGGTAGGACCGTGGTGAGCCAATGGGCGATGACCCGGGTCAAGGCCAACAGCGCCAGCGGTTGCGGCGCCAGCAGCCATTGTTCCAGCGTGCCGTCCTCGAGGTCGGCGCGGAACATCGATTCCAGCGCGGGCAGCATCGCCAGCACCACGATCACCAGCAGCACGCCGCCGGCGATCCGGCCCAGCAGTTGTGGGTCGGGGCCCAGCGCGAACGGGAACAGTGCGGTCACGATCACCGCGTACAGCAACGGCAGGAACAGTTCGCCACGCCGCCGCCATGCCAGCACGAGGTCGCGCCGCAGCAGTGCCGCGCAGGCATGCGGCGTGCCTGGTGAGCGCGATCGCGTCGTTGTGGTGACAGGCGCCGGGTCGGCGATGGGTTGTATGGCAGTGACCATTGAAAAGCGGTTTCAGTCCGCGAATGAACGCAAATGAACACAAATGTAAATACGAAAGCTGAAATTGTTTTTTCTATTCGCGTTCATTTGCGTATATTTGCGGACAGTGTGCTTTGGCTTTTTATGCAACGAGATGAATGTGCCGCGCGTTCGGATCGGCGAAGCGCACCGCACCGTGGCTGGTGACCAGTGCGCCGCCGCCGCCCGAACAGTGTTCCGCGATCAGGGCATTGACCAGATCGATGCCATGCCGGTCGAGGTTGGCGTAGGGTTCGTCCAGCAGCCACAGGTCGCCCGGCGACAGCAGCAACCGCGCCAGGGCGACGCGTTTCTTCTGTCCGGCGGAAAGCGTGCGCAAGGGTTCGTCGATCCATGCCGCAATGCCGACGCGTTCCATCGCGGCCGCGGCCGTCATGCCTGCGCGTGCACCGTAGAGTCCCGCGAGGAAATCGAGGTTCTCACGCGCGCTCAGGGATTCGTTCATGCCGATGCGATGGCCGAGCCACAACACGCGGCCGTTGCGGACATCGCGCGAGGCGGGATGACCGTCGAAGCGGATGTCGCCTGAACTCGCGGGCAACATGCCGGCCAGCACCCGCAGCAGGGTGGTCTTGCCGGAACCGTTGTCGCCTTCGACGAGCACGGTCTCGCCGCGGCCGATGCTGAAATCCAGCGGGCCGAACACGGGCTCGTCGTTGCGCGAGAACGCGAGCTGGTGCGCCGACAGCAGCGGCGCCGGGATGGCGGTGGGCGAGGTCATGGGCGACCGCGTATTGTCGCGGCGCCTCCCGGAACTGTCCACGCTCCGATCGATCGATGCCCTCGTCATTCCCTCGACGGCGGGAATTCAGTGACTTTGTTGCATGTCGCTGAAATGCGAAAACGCTGGATTCCGGGTTCCGCCGCAAAGAGTTGCGGCGGCGCCGGAATGACGAGCAGGATCAGAGGTTCCTCAGATCAGTTCGTGCAACTCCGCCAGCCCGGCGCCGGTCCCGCGCACCACGCCGAGTTGTCCGAACCGGCGCGCCATCGCGTCGAGTCGGTCGTAGCTCATGCCCGGCACGAACAGGCTGGGTTCGCGCCAGTTGCTGGGGCCGACGCCGATGCCCCCGAAGTAGCGCAGGCGATCGCCCTTCAGCTCGTCGCGCAGGCGCCGTTGGCGGATCTTGTTGGTGGCAAGCGGCAGCAACACGCCGGCGGGATTCCACGCGGTGATGTATCCCCACGGATCGTCGGCGTGCCGCAGCAGCGCGAACAGGGGCGCGGGCAGCGGTGCGCCGCAGCGGATGCTCGCGTAACCGCCGTAGGGCAAACGCACGCGGTACTCGGTTTCGGTCCAGGCGCGCCGGATCGATTCGGGCAAGGGCATGCGCTCAAATGCCTTGTGGCAGGGGTTGCAGTTCGCGCCGCACGCGTTCGGCCGCGGCGGCAAGGTCGATGTCTTCGAGGCGGTCGTGGCCCGCCAGCAGGGTTTCCATCAGGGCGTCCTGGCGTCGGTCGCGTTCGAGGCAATCGGCGTAGGGTAACGAAGTGAAACTGACCATTCGGTAATGCGACTTGAAGTGGGTGGGTGCGCGCGCAGTCAGTGCGGCGGCGAGTTCGCGCTTCAGCAGGTAATGCGGATCGGCGACGCCGTCGCGCATTTCGACGTAGTTGGCCAGCGACATCGCCGCGATCGCGTCCGCATTCGGTTTGCGCCGCGATTCGAATTCGGCGAACACCGCGGCGGGGTCGTCGGGCTGCGCGTCGAGCAGGGCGGCGAGTTCCACCGCGTCTTCGAAACCCGCGTTCATGCCCTGGCCGTGGAACGGCACGATCGCGTGCGCGGCGTCGCCCAGCAGCACCGCGCGTCCGCCGAGGCGCCAGCGCTCGAGGTACAGCGTCGCCAGTTGCCCGACCGGGTGCGCGTTCCAGTCCGCGTCGAAGGTCGGCATCAGCGCCAGCGCATCGGCGAATTGCTCTTCGAAAAAGCTGCGCGCGGCGCCAACGTCAGGCAGCGTGGCGAAACTCGGGAACGCGCCCTCGTTCGGCAGGAACAAGGTGACCGTGAAATTGCCTTCGGTGTTGGGCAGCGCGATGCACATGTAGTGGCCGCGCGGCCAGATGTGCAGGGCGTGGGGTTCGATGGCGAAAACCGATCGGTTCATTCCCCCGTGCGTAGGTTCTTGGCTCCCTCCCCCGTTTACGGGGGAGGGAATTAACGACGGAATTTCCAGTTCCTTGTAACCATGCCCCAGCGGTTCGACGCGTTCGCCGAGATCGATCTCTTTCGCCATCGCCGCGCGCAGCGCGGAACCCGCGCCGTCGCAGCCCAGCAGCAGTCCGGCGCGGTGCTTCCGCGTGACGCCGGCGTGATTCGCAAGCACGATGTCGCCGCTTCCAAAATCCGCACCGGCGAGCGCCGCGTCGAAATGCAGCCTGGCGCCTGCGCGTTCGGCAGCATCCAGCAAAAGGATGTTCAAGCCGCCGCGCGAGACCGAGCGGATCACTTCGGAATCGTCGAGGCCGTAGCGCTGCAGGTTGGTCGAGCCGTCCAGCGCGTGCACCATCCGCCCGCGCATCATCACGGCCTCCGCGAGCACCGCCTCGGCAAGCCCCGCCTTGCGCACCGCGTTCAGGCCGCGCTCGGCCAGCGCGAGGTTGATCGAGCGCCCGCCAAGGAAACCGTGCACGCGCGGATCGGGCCGGCGTTCGAACACTTCCACGTCGAATCCGCGTTGCGCCAACAACGTCGCCAGCAGCGCACCGACCAGGCCGGCGCCGATGAGGGTGGTCTGCGTGCTCATGCGTTTCGCGATCGCCATGCCTTGACCGATTCGGCATAGCGCAGGCAATCGGCGAAGGTGTTGTAGAGCGGGGCCGGCGCGATGCGCATCACGTCCGGCTCGCGCCAGTCGCCCAGCACGCCGTGCGCGGTCATGAAGTCGAACAGCGATTGGCCGGCGTCGCGACCGGCGCGCACGCGCACGGACAACTGCGCGCCGCGGCGGTCGGGTCCGGATGGCGTGAGGATTTCAAGGGTGTCGCCGAGTTGCGTTTCGATCAGCCAGGCGAGGTAGGCGGTGAGGCGTTTCGACTTCTCGCGCAGGCGCGGCATGCCCGCGCGCTGGAAGAGGTCCAGCGACACCCGCAACGGCGCCAGCGCCAGGATCGGCGGATTGGACAATTGCCAGCCGTCGGCGCCGGGCGCGGCTTCGAACTCGGGGCGCATCTGGAAACGCGTGGCTTCGTTGCGGCCCCACCAGCCCTCGAAACGCGGCAGCTTCGCGTGGGCATGCCGCGCGTGCACGAACGCACCCGCCACCGCGCCGGGGCCGGAGTTGAGGTACTTGTAGGAACACCACGCGGCGAAATCGCAACCGCTGTCGTGCAGCGCGAGGGCGAGGTTGCCGGCCGCGTGCGCGCAGTCGAATCCGGCGATGCAGCCCTGCGCGTGCGCGAGCCGCGTGATCGCCTTGAGGTCGAACACCTGCCCGGTGAGGTATTGCACGCCCGGCCACAGCACCAGCGCGATGCGTTTTCCATGTTCGGCCAGCGCGCGTTCGATCGCCGCCATCGAAACGGCGCCGCCGGGTTCGTCGCCATCCAGCTCGATCAGGGCTTCGGCCGGATCGAAGCCGTGGAAGCGGATCTGCGACGCCACGAGGTCGCGGTCGGAGGGGAACGCGTGGCGTTCGATCAGGATCGCGTGGCGCTCGCGCGTCGGCCTGTAAAAGCTGACCATCAACAGGTGCAGGTTCGCGGTCAGCGAGTTCATCGCGACGACTTCCGACGGCTCGGCGCCGACCACTTCGGCGAGTCCGTCGCGCACTTCCTTGTGATACGGCAGCCACGGATGCCGCGCGTGCAGGTGGCCTTCCACGCCCAACTGCGCCCAGTCGTCCAGTTCATCCAGCAGGGCCTGCCGCACGCCGCGCGGCTGCAGGCCCAGCGAATTGCCGACGAGGTAGGTCTGCTCGCCACCGGCGTGCGGCGGGATCAGGAACTCGTCGCGGAAGGCGCGCAGCGGATCCGCATCGTCCTGCGCGCGGGCCCAGCCGGCTTCCGCGCGAAAATCTCCGGTCGGCGCCATCACGGGGCTTTTTCGACGGCGGTGACGACCGACTGGCAGCCTGCATCGAAGGTCGCGCGCCAATCCGGGGCCGCGTCGGCGGGGCGGATACAGCGCACCTGGATCGCGAGGTTGGAACGAAACGCGTAGGTTTCGGTGTAGGCGTTCTTCTCGTGATTTTCGGTGGCGGTGTAGCGCAGGCTGGAACTGTCGCCCAGTGCATTGGTGGCGACATAGCCCGGCAGCTTGCGCGCACGCGCGGTGCCGTCGTTGAGGAATTTCTGGAAGCCCGCGACGCCGTCCACCTGTTCGGCGGTCACGGTGATGCGCGCCAGCGCGTTGGCGTCGCCGGGGGTCTTCACCTGCAGCGCGATGAACTGGCGCGGACCTTCCAGCTTTTCCATCAGCATCGGCCATGCGTCCGAGGCGGAAAACTTCACCGCGCCGTCGGCCAGCGAATAATCCGCCGCGAAGGCAGCGGGAGCGAGCGCCAACGCGCCGAACATCATCAGGGCAAACCGGATCTTGCTGGTCATGCAGCCTCCGCGGGATTCGTGAAACGTTGTTTGGGCAGCCCCAGCCACTCCAGAGCGGCGCCGTGGAACACGCGTTCGCGCTGGCGGGGTGGGAGCTTCAGCGCGTCGATGCCGCTGCCGGGCTGCTGCTCGCCGAGCGGGAACGGGTAATCGGTGCCGAGCATCACGCGCTCGTCGCCGACGACGTCGAGAAGATAGCGCAGCGCCTGGGGATCGTGCACGCAGGAATCGAAGAACAGGCGCTTGAAATATTCGCGCGGCGCGCGCGCGTTGTCGGTGGCGACCAGGTCGGGGCGCATCCGGTAGCCGTGCTCGATGCGGCCGATGGTGTACGGGAACGCGCCGCCGCCATGCGCGAACGCGACACGCAGGTTGGGCAGGCGTTCCAGCACGCCGCCGAAGATCAGGCAGCAGGCCGCGCGCGACTGTTCGGCCGGCATCCCGACCAGCCACGGCAGCCAGTATTTCGGCATCGTTTCCTTGCCCATCATGTCCCAGGGATGGATCAGGATCGCGGCGCCGAGGTCGGCCGCGGCTTCGAAGAACGGGAACAACTCCGCCGCGTCGAGGTTCCAGTCGTTGACGTGCGAGCCGATCTGCACGCCTTGCAGGCCGAGCTGCTCGATGCAATGTTCCATCTCCTCGATCGCGAGCCGTGGCGACTGCAGCGGCACCGTGCCGATGCCGGCGTAGTGTTGCGGGTACTGGCGGCAGATCTCGGCGGTGTGCGCGTTCAGGTGACGGTGCAGCTCGCGCGCCTGGTTGGGTTTGGCCCAGTACGAAAACAGCACCGGTACGGTGGAGATCACCTGCACGTCCACGCCCAGCTTCCTGCATTCCTCGAGCCGGAATTCCGGGTCGAACGAATTTTTCCATACCTCGCGGAAGAACTTGCCGTCGCGGTAGATGCGGTGGCGGCCGCCGGCGTTGACCATCACCGGGAAGCGCGCGTCGCCGTATTTTTCGGCGAGGTTGGGCCAGTCCGGCGGCAGGATGTGAGAGTGGGTGTCGATCTTCAGCATGCTGCAAGTATAGGCGACGTGCGGTCATTAGCTGGAGCGGTCCATGCCGGCGGCAGAGTTTCGGTGCGGCGGTCATGCGCATGGCGCGCTCCTGCAACGGTTCGCGTGGAAGTGAGAGCGGGTCGGTGCACAGCGCCGCCTTTTCTGTTGGCCGCGATCCAGTCCAGCTGCTCATCGCACGCCGAATTGCGGCATCATTGGCGAATGGCGCGCGATTGGGGATCAGGGTGAGCGACGGTTTCTGGGTCAGGCTCAAGCAACGCAAGCTGGTGCAGTGGGCGTTGGCCTACGTCGCCGCGGCGTTCGCGTTCGTGCAGGTACTGGACGTGGTGGCGCAGCGCTTCGGCTGGCCGGACCGGATCGAAAAGCTGATCATCCTGGCTCTGGCGATTGGTTTCTTCGTGGCGCTGGTGCTGGCGTGGTATCACGGCGAGCGTGGCGCACAGCGCGTGGGCGGCACGGAACTAGTGATCATCGCGCTGCTGCTGGCGATCGGCGGCGGGGCGTTGTGGATTTACGCGCGATCGCCGCAGGCAACGGTGCAGCCAGCCGTCGCCGCGGTGCCGAAACCGCCGGTGCCGCAAGCCGCTGCCGCGAGCGTGCCCGTTCCATCGCCGGAGTCCATCCCCGCGAAATCCGTCGCGGTGTTACCGTTCGCGAACGAAGGCGAGAAGAGCGAGCAATTCTTTTCCGACGGTCTTTCGGAGGACCTGATCACCGCGCTGTCGCAATTCTCGGGCTTGAAAGTCATCAGCCGCAACTCCGCGTTCCAGTTCCGCGACAGCAAGGACACGTCGGCCGAGATCGGCAAGTTGCTCGGCGTCGCGCATCTGCTGGAAGGCAGCGTGCAGCGCGCGGGCGACGAGGTGCGCATCACCGCGACGCTGGTCAACGCGGCCGACGGCACGGTGCTGTGGACGCAGCGCTACGACAAACCCTACAAGGATTTGTTCGCGCTGCAGGATGCCATCACCCATTCCGTGGCCGATGCGCTGAAAGCCAAGCTGCTGACCGCGCCCGGCGCGGTGGTGCAGAGCGATCGGCCACCAAGCGGCAATCTGGATGCCTACACCGCGTATCTTCGAGGGATCAGTGGATATAGCCTCGGCACCGAAGCGAGCCTGCGCGCTGCCATCACGGATTTCGAGAAAGCGGTCCATCTCGACCCGCGCTACGCGGCAGCGTACGCCCAGTTGTCGCGGGCATGGGCTAGTCTCGCTGGTCAATACCTCTACAGTGCGGAGGCGCAACGCGCCTACACCGAGGCGCGCGTTGCCGCGGATACCGCGCTGAAGCTGGACACGGATTCGTCGCTGGCCCATCACGCACGCGCGTATCTGCTTCAGAACGCGGACATGGACTGGCGCCGCGCCGAGGCCGAGTATCGGCGCGCGCTGCAACTGGCCCCTGATGATGCATATGCAAAAACTTCCCTCGGCAACATCCTGGCGACGCTCGGCCAGACGCAGCGGGCGGTGGATCTGACCCGCCAGGCACTGGACAGCAATCCGCGCAATGCGAACTGGTACTCGTGGCTGGCGACTTACCTCGCCGCGCTGGACAAACTGGATGGGGCGACCCAAGCCGCGAACACCTCGGTTGCCTTGCAGCCGGATGCTGTCGCTTATCACGAACAGCTCGCCATCATCGAAATCTTGCGCGGCGATGCCAAGGGCGCGTTGGCCGCCGCGCAAAAGGAGCCGCCGAGTGTCTGGCACGACTACGCGATGGCTTTGGCCCTGCAGATCGGGTCCGACCGCAAGGCCGCCGATGCGGCGCTGAAAAACCTGATCGCCAAAAATGCCGATGGCGCTCCCTACCAGATCGCCGAGGTCTATGCGCTGCGCCGCGACCCGGACAACATGTTCAAATGGCTGGATCATGCCTGGAAGGTACGCGACCCCGGCATCAGCAATCTGTTGTTCGATCCCTTCATCCTGCGCTACCGCGACGACCCGCGCTTCGCCGCGTTCTGCAAAAAGGTCGGTTTGCCCACCACCACCGATGCGGTGGCGATGAGATGATTCCGTCGCGCGCAGAGCCTGTCCCGGACCTGATCTGGGGCGCGCTCCTGCCGTGGCTCGTGTAGGAGCGGCGGCAGCCGCGACCACGGGGCTCTTGGCCATGGATGGCGGCTTTGGTCGGGCCTTCCGGCCCTCCTACCCGTGGGAACCGCCCACGTCCGCGATCACCATCGCGCGCACGGCGCGCTCCTACGGCTTCAGCACGTGCAGCATCGAGTCGATCGCGTCGACGACGCGATCGCTGGCATCGAGCAGGCTGGCATGGATCGCGTCGCGCTGCTGCGCCGGCGCAGCCGCCAGCGCGCGCTGCAGTTTGCGCAGCGGCCAGTCACCTTGCGGCGGGCGTGCTTCCCGCAGCGCATCGGCGCATTCGTGCAGGGCGGCGTCGCAGGCTTGCGTGAAAGCATCCAGCTCCGGACTCGAGGGTATTTCGGCGTTGCCGCGCGCCGCTTCCAGCGCCATCGCGGCGCGGATCAACCGGTTGGCCTGCGCGACCAGCGCTTCGGCGCGCGGCAGGTTGATCCGGCTGGCGGGCTCCGCGCGCAGGCGGTCCAGCGAAGCCTGCGCGCTGCTGCGCGCGGCACGCGCGGCCACCCGGGTTTCGCGGCGCGTGCGGGCATCGCCGCGCACCACCGCGGCGAGGTAGTCGCGATAGGCCTCCAGCATCCGTGCCAGCACTTCGCGCTCGCGGCCGCGTTCCCAGGTCGGCCATACCAGATAGGCCAGCAGCGCCAGCGCGCTGCCGAGCGCGGTGTCGATGGCGCGCGCCTGCACCGAAGCCTCGGCCGGGATGCCGTAGAACGACAGCAGGATCACCACCAGGCCGGTCAGGCACACCACCGCGATGCCGTAGTGCACGGAGGCGAGTTCGCGGAAGGCGAAGCACAGCACCGCCATCAGGGCCAGCGCGATCCAGAAATTGCCGACGCCGCCGAAGTGCAGCACCGCGGTGGTCAGGAACAATCCGCCCAGCGTGCCGAGCACGCGCAGCAGACCGATCCGCCAGGTGGCGCCGAAGTCCGCGCGCAACACGATCGCGACCGTCATCGGCAGCCAGTAGCCGCGCGACAAGGGCAGGAGGTGCGACAGCCCCAGCGCGATCGCGATGCACACGCTGCAGCGCAGCGCGTGGCGGCAGGCCGGCGAGGACAGCCGCAGGTTGGCGCGCAGGGTCGCGAACGGGTTGGCGGATTGCAGCGCCCGCGGCAGGCGGTATTCCGCGCGTTGCGCGCGGATCTCGCCGCGGCTGCCGGCGGTGTCGGCGTTGCGCACGGCGGCGCGCAACTGTCCGCCGAGCGCGGCAACGCGCGCGGCGACGATGCCGGTTTCCGCCGTCGGCGGCCCGGATTCGACGACGGCCGCGGCGGCGGCGTAGGCGGCGAGCGCCGCGTCGGGTCGCGGCGGCGCGGCCTGTTCGAGCGAGCCCACGATCGTCGCCAGCACGTCCGCGGCGGCCGCGCGCAGCCTGGCCAGCGCTTCGCGCAAGGACGAGGATTCGCATTGCGATTGCTGGTGGGCCAGCGCGAACAGTTCGAGGCGGATGCGCTCGGCCAACTCCGCCAGTACGCGGAACGCTTCGACCGCGCGGCCGCGCGCACGGCCCGCGCCGAACAGCGTCGCTTGCAGATCATTGAGCGAGGGCGGCAGCGCTACCGCCTCGCCGGACGCCACGCCGGATCGCGCGAATTCGGCCAGCGCGTGGAACGCCTGCGCCAGTGCCAGCCGCTCCGGCCGGTAGCGCTGCAGCGGCCATGCGGCGATCGCGAACAGCGTCTGCAATACGCCGCCGGCGAAGATCAGCGCCGCCGCAGGCAGCGCCGCGGCCGGCGCGTGCGGATCGGCGCCCATGATCACCAGCAGGATCAGGCTGGTCAGGCCCGCGCGGGTGGCGTGCACGTCGATCGCGACTAGCAACGACGCGCCGAACGCCCACAGCGCCGCGCCAACCAGCAACGCGGGCGGCCATTGCCCGAGCACCGAACCCGCGAAGGCCGCGACACCGGCCGCGAGCGCGGTCAGCAGCATCCGCCGCAGTCGCAGCCGGTACGGCCCCGGCTGGTCGGCGAACATGGTGTTGAGTGCGCCGGCGGAAATGCCGAGGCCGGCGAACAGGTGGTCGGTCCACGCGCCGACCGCCAGCGGCAGCACGACCGCCGCGGTATTGCGCAAGGCCACCGCCCACGGCGTATCGCGCTTGCCGGTGTGCACCAGCGCGTGCAGCAGGGGACGGTGTTGCAGGCGCGCGGCGAGGGTCATCCGCGCATTGTGCCCGAAGCAAGCCGGGATCAGGCTTCGCCGGTGTGGGCAAGCCGCATGAGTTTGTTGCGGGCGGCCGCGATGTCGAGATGTTCGGCCGCCAGCCACGCGTCGTTGTAATACGTGCCCGCGTAGCGTTCGCCGCCGTCGCAGATCAGCGTCACCACCGGGCCGGTTTCGCCGGCCGCCTTCATTTCGGCCATCAGTTGCAGCGCGCCCACGAAGTTGGTGCCGGTGGAACCGCCGCAACGGCGCCCGAGCAATTTCTCCAGCACGCGCAGCGCGGCCATGCTGTCGGCGTCCTCGACCCGGATCATCCGGTCGATCACGCTGGGCAGGAACGAAGGCTCGACGCGCGGGCGGCCGATGCCTTCGATGCGCGAGCCGCGCGCGAGCGTCAGCGTCGCGTCGCCGCCGTGGTAGTAGTCGTGGAACACCGAGTTCTCGGGATCGACCACTGCCAGCCTGGTCTCGCCGCGTTGCGCGCAGCCGTAGCGGATGTAGCGTCCCAGCGTGGCCGAGGTGCCGCCGGTGCCGGCACCGACCACGATCCAGCGCGGAACCGGATCGGGTTCGCGCTGCATCTGGCGGAAGATCGATTCGGCGATGTTGTTGTTGCCGCGCCAGTCGGTGGCGCGTTCGGCGTAGGTGAACTGGTCCATGTAATGCCCGCCGCGTTCGTCCGCGAGTTTCTGCGCCGCGCCGTACACGTCGGTGCCCTCGATCAGGTGGCACATGCCGCCGAAGAATTCGATCTGCGCGATCTTCTCCTTCGAGGTGTGCTGCGGCATCACCGCGATGAACGGCAGTGCCAGCAGGCGCGCGAAATACGCTTCGGAAATCGCGGTGCTGCCGCTGGACGCCTCGATCACGGGACGGTCGCGTTCGAGCCAGCCGTTGCAGATCGCGTACAGGAACAGCGAGCGCCCCAGCCGGTGCTTGAGGCTGCCGGTGGGGTGCACCGACTCGTCCTTGAAGTACAGCGGGATGCCCGGAAACGCCGGCAGGTCGAGGCGGATCAGGTGGGTGTCGGCCGAACGCGCGGCTTCGGCTTCGAGCGTCGCGATCGCGTGGCGGGTCCATGCGTGCATCCGCGGATTGTAGCGGCCGCATACTTGAAATCGCCGGGTGGGCAGTTTAGGGTTGTCCGCAACCCGCATCGGCGCAGTCTGGGGAGATCTGCATGATCCGCGTGGTGTTGGTGGACGATCATGAACTGGTGCGTTCGGGGTTCCGCCTGATCCTGTCCGGGCAGCCCGACATCGAAGTGCTGGGCGAGGCCAGCAACGCGGAAGACGGTTTGCGGCTGATCCGCTCGGCCAAGCCCGACGTGGCGTTGATCGACGTGCACATGCCGGGCATGAGCGGCATCGAACTGACCGAACGCGTGCAGCGCGCGCGCCTCGCGACCCACATCGTGATTCTCACCATCGTGCAGGATGCGCAATTCCCGCGCCGCCTGCTGCAATCCGGGGCGCTGGGCTATCTCACCAAGGGCTGTCCGTCGGAAGAATTGCTGCAGGCGGTGCGCACGGTCGCGCAGGGGCGGCGTTACCTCGATGCGACCATCGCGCGCGAAATGGCGCTGGCGACGGTGGACGGCGAAGGCTCGCCGCTGGAGTCGCTGTCGTCGCGCGAACTGGAAGTGGCGCTGATGCTGGCGCGCGGGCTTGCGGTCAACGAAGTCGCAAATCGCCTGCACCTGAGCGCCAAGACGGTGTCGACCTACAAGCAACGCCTGTTCGAGAAGCTGGGCGTTGCGCACACCATTGCCCTGGAGCACGTGCTGTCCGCGCACGGCCTGCTGGGCGAACAGCCGTCGCAAGCGGGAAAAGCCTGATCCGTCATCGCGCCGTCGCCGCCCGCGTTCCACACTGGAGCGCGAGCGGGCGCATCGATGCAGGCTATTCCGCGGCGTCCTTGTCCGGTGAGGACGGCCTGGTTTCCGCAGGCGCCGGATTGGGAGGAGGCGTCGCGGCCGTCGGCACGCTCGGCGCCAGGATCGGCCGTATCGCGCCGGACAATGGGCGTTGGGTCGGAATGGCCGGATGGCGCGGCAACGCTTGCGTGGCCGGACGCGCCGGGGGGGGCGCCGCGAACAGCGACGGCGTGACGGGTTCGACTTTCGGTGCGCTCGGCACGGTCGGGCTGACCGGAGCAGTCACTGCGGGCGGCGGCGTGGCGATGATGGGCTCCGGCGCGTGCGCAGGTTGCGGTGCGCGCGCGGCCGCCGCGGGCGACACAGGGGGCGATGGCATCGTGGCCGGCGGGGCGACCGGCGAGGGTGCCATCGGCGCAACCTGCTGCGCGGGAATGGACACAGGCACCGGGGCTTGCACCGCGGCGGCAGGCTGGGGGCTCGCCACGGCGGCGGGCTGCGGGAACCGGATGGTGGGCGCCGGCGCATCCGGTTTGTGTTCGGTTGCGGCGAACAGCGGCGCGGTGGATGGTGTGTTCGCGGGTGCCGGAGCGATGGAAGGTGTCGACGGAGCCGTTGTCGCGGACGGCGCGTCGGCCGCGCGGTTCACGGGCGGTGTGATCGGAGCGGCGGACGGCGCTGCGAGGGACGCTGCATGATTATGATCGGCGTCTTCATCGTCGATGTCGCGCGGCGAGCCGGGCAGGTTGCCATTCTGTGCGGTCGCGTGTTTGCGGCGGCGCCCGCCGCGGCGTCCACGCCGGCGTTTGCCGGTAGCTGCCTCGCCTGCGGACGCAGCGCCCGCCGTGGCGTTCGCTTCCGCGGCGACGGCGGTTGCTTCCGCGGGTTTCGTGGTTACGGTGTCTGCAGCCGGCACCGCAGCAGGCTGTACCGCAGTGGGACGTTGGCTTTCCTGCCGAGCCGTCGCCGGCTCGGCGCGTACAGGCTTGGTTTCCTGGGCGTGCGATTCGACGGCAGGCTTCGCCGCCGCGGATGCGGCCGGTTTCTGGCCCTGGCGCGGCGGCCGTTGCGAATCGTCCGCGCGCGCTTTGTTCGGCTTGGCTTGCGCGCCTTTCGATGGCTGCTGGCGGCCGCGACGCGAATCGCCATCGCGATCGTGGCCGTTGCGGCGCGCGCCATTGTGCGAACCTTCCGCGCGGCGTTCGGACGAACGGTCGCGACGTTGCGCGTTGCCGGCTTGCGTCACGCGCTGCGGTTGTGTCAGTTCCGCCAGCGTGGGTTCCTGCTGTGCAGGCGCGGCGCGGAACCAGCCGAACAGGCGGCCGAGCAGGCCGCCCGATGCGGCGGGAGGTGCCGCGACGGGCGCAGCGGCGACCGGGACAGGCGCTACCACGTCCGGCTCCTCGCGCTGCGGCATCGGCGTGGCGCGCTGGATGCCGCTGACCGCGGGTTCCTCGCCGTGTACGACCACACCCATGCGCGGCTGCGGCGTAGCGGCCACTTCGGTCATCCGCTCGTAGCTGGGCTTGGCGTGCTCGCCCATCTCACTTTCGCGGATGCGGGTGATTTCGAGGTGCGGGGTTTCCAGGTTTTCGTCGGCGACGATCACCACGTGCACCTTGTGGCGCAGTTCGATCTCGACCACGCTGGAACGTTTTTCGTTGAGCAGGAAGTTGGCCACCCGGGTCGGCGCCTGCACCAGCACCTGCCCGGTGTTTTCCTTCATCGCGTGTTCTTCGATCAGGCGCAGCGCCGACAGCGACAGCGACTCGATGCCGCGGATACGGCCGTGGCCGTCGCAGCGCGGACACACGATCTGGGTGGATTCTTCAAGGCTCGGACGCAGCCGCTGGCGCGACAGTTCCAAGAGGCCGAAGCGCGAGATGCGCCCGATCTGCACGCGCGCGCGGTCCAGTTTCAGCGCATCGCGCAATGTGTCTTCGACTTCGCGCTGGTGGCGCGTGCTTTCCATGTCGATGAAGTCGATCACCACCAGGCCGCCGAGGTCGCGGATGCGCAACTGGCGCGCGATCTCGACCGCGGCTTCGCAGTTGGTGTGGAACGCGGTGTCCTCGATGTCGCTGCCCTTGGTGGCGCGCGAGGAGTTGATGTCGATCGAGGTGAGCGCTTCGGTCGGGTCGATCACGATCGAGCCGCCCGACGGCAGGCGCACGTTGCGGTCGTAGGCGCTCTCTATCTGGGTCTCGATCTGGTAGCGCGTGAACAGCGGGGTGGTGTCGTCGTAGAGCTTGAGCTTGCGCAGGCTGTTGGGCATCACCTGCTGCATGAACTGCTTCGCGTCCTCGTACAGCGAGGGCTCGTCGATCAGGATTTCACCGATGTCGGCGCGCAGGTAGTCGCGCAGGGCGCGGATGAAGAGCTTCGATTCCTGGTAGATCAGGAACGGTGCAGACTTCGCGGCGGCGGCTTCGGAAATGGCCTTCCACAGCGTCAGCAGGTAGTCGAGGTCCCACTGCAGTTCCTCGGCGTCGCGGCCGACGCCGGCGGTGCGCACGATCAGGCCCATTTCCTCGGGCACCGAAATGTGCTGCAGCGCTTCCTTCAGCGCCTGGCGATCCTCGCCCTCGATGCGGCGCGACACCCCACCCGCGTTCGGGCTGTTGGGCATCAGCACCATGTAGCGGCCGGCCAGCGAGATATAAGTGGTCAGCGCGGCGCCCTTGTTGCCGCGTTCCTCCTTCTCGACCTGCACGATCAACTGCTGGCCTTCCTTCAACAGATCGCGGATGCCGGCCTTGTTGTGGTCGACGCCCGGCGTGAAGTACTCGCGCGAGATTTCCTTCAGCGGCAGGAAACCGTGGCGCTCGGCGCCGTAATCGACGAAGCAGGCTTCGAGGGAAGGTTCGACCCGGGTGATGCGGGCCTTGTAGATGTTCGACTTCTTCTGTTCGCGCGAGGGGATTTCGAGGTCGAGGTCGTACAGGGCCTGGCCATCGACGATGGCCACACGCAACTCCTCACGCTGAGTCGCGTTGATCAACATGCGTTTCATTGTGGATTCCTTGAAGTCGCCGGCGCGATGCGCGTCTTCGGCGGCGCCTTGTGAGGGGCAGCCAGCCGGTTCGCGTGCCGCGCCTGGCGGCAGTCGCCGGATCCGGTTTCCTGGACCCGGCTAGTGATGATCGGGGTTGTTTGCGTCCCGAGTCCCCCGGCCGTCATGCGACGGTGGGCAAACATCGACCCGAACGTTACGATGGCGAGACGCCGGCTGCTCCCGGTCGGGAATGGCAGGCGGAAGCCTTGTCCGCGCGGCGAACGAGTACAGGGTCGCCCATGTGGGGGCCAGAGCCTGCTTGACGCGGATCAATCCTAGCATTGCAAAGGTTTTTTTCCAATGGGGACGGCAACTTCGGCCACAGACTTCAGTTCGGTGCGAACCGTTCAGGTGGGTTCCGAGCGCGACGGCCAGCGCATCGACAACTGTCTGGCGGCGCTGCTGAAGGGGGTGCCGAAGACCCATATTTACCGCTTGCTGCGGACCGGCCAGGTCCGGGTGAACGGCAAGCGCGCCAAGCCCGACACCCGGCTGGCGGCCGGCGACCAGCTGCGGATTCCGCCTGTTCGTGTGGCCGAACGCGCGGAACCCGGCGCGCCGCCGGCGGCGCTGCTGGGCGAGATCCGCCGCGCGGTGATTTTCGAGGACAAGGACTTCCTCGCGATCGACAAGCCGGCCGGGATCGCCAGCCACGGCGGCAGCGGCGTCACGTTCGGCGCCATCGAGTTGCTGCGTGCGGCGCGGCCGCAGGATCATCTGGAACTTGTCCACCGGTTGGACCGCGACACCTCCGGCGTGCTGGTGTTCGCACGCTCGCGGCGCGGGCTCACCGGCGTGCAGGATCTGATCCGGTCGGGCGAAACCAAGAAGCAGTACCTGTGCCTGATGACCGGCAAGCTCCGCCGTGCGAAGTTCGACGTGAACGCGCCGCTGCGCAAGTCGGTGCTCGCGGGCGGCGAGCGTATGGTTCGGGTGGATGACGAGGGCAAGCCCGCGCTCACGTTCTTCCGCGAGATCGAGCGTTATCCGGATGCAAGCCTGGTCGAAGCCGCGCTCGCGACCGGGCGCACCCACCAGATCCGCGTGCACGCCGCGCATGCGGGCCATCCGCTGGCGGGCGATCCGAAGTACGGCGAGCGCGAAGCCAACAAGCGTTTCCATGCGCTCGGACTGAAGCGGATGTTCCTGCATGCCGCGCGTTTCGAGTTCGAACTGGGCGAACGCGCCTACAGTTTTTCCGCGCCATTGCCCGATGACCTGCGCGCGGTGCTGGATCGGTTGTGAGGTGCATTCGCGGAGCAGGCGTGGCGCCTGGGGCTCCGTGCGGTTGTCGTGCGGGCCCGCTTCAGCGGAGATTTGTTTTTGCCGTTGCTAAACTGGCGGCTTTCGCGAAAGGCGCCTCGGCATGAAACTGACCATCTTCGGCACCGGCTACGTCGGCCTCGTCACCGGCACCTGCCTCGCCGAGATGGGCAACCACGTTCTGTGCATGGACGTGGACGCGGACAAGATCGCGCGTCTCGAACGCGGCGAAATCCCGATCTTCGAGCCCGGCCTGGAGCCGCTGGTGCAGCGCAACCATGCGGCCGGCCGCCTCGCATTCACCACCGCCGCTACTGCCGCGGTCGCGCACGGCGACGTGATCTTCATCGCGGTGGGCACGCCGCCCGACGAGGACGGCAGCGCAGACCTGAAATACGTGCTCGCGGTCGCGCGCAGCATCGGCGAACACCTCGATCGTTACGCAGTGGTCGTGGACAAATCCACGGTGCCGGTTGGTACCGCCGATCGGGTGCGCGCGGAAATCGCGTCGGCGTTGAAGCAGCGCGGCGCGGACATCACCTTCGACGTGGTCTCCAATCCCGAATTCCTGAAGGAGGGCGACGCGGTCAACGACTGCATGAAGCCCGACCGCATCATCGTGGGTGCGTCCTCGCCGCGCGCGATCAACGTGGTCAAGGCGTTGTACGCGCCGTTCAACCGCAACCACGAGCGCATCGTGGTGATGGACGAGCGCTCGGCCGAGCTCACCAAATACGCGGCCAACGCGATGCTGGCGACCAAGATCAGCTTCATGAACGAGATCGCCAACATCGCCGAGCGCGTGGGCGCGGACGTCGAGATGGTGCGCCACGGCATCGGCGCCGACCCGCGCATCGGCTACCACTTCATCTATCCCGGTACCGGCTACGGCGGTTCGTGTTTTCCCAAGGACGTGCAGGCGTTGGAGCGCACGGCCAGCGCGAACGGTTACGACGCGCGCCTGCTTGGCGCGGTGGAAGCGGTGAACCGCGACCAGAAGCGCAAGCTGTTCGACCTGATCGCGCGGCACTTCGACGGCGACGTGCGTGGCAAGACCATCGCGTTGTGGGGGCTGGCCTTCAAACCCAACACCGACGACATGCGCGAGGCGCCCAGCCGCGTGCTGATGGAAGCCTTGTGGCAGGCCGGCGCCAGCGTGCGCGCGTTCGACCCGCAGGCGCACGGCGAGGCCGACCGCATCTATGGCGCGCGCGAGGACCTGGTCCTGTGCGACGACCCGATGCTTGCACTCGAAGGCGCCGACGTACTGGCGGTGGTCACCGAATGGAAGGTGTTCCGCAGCCCGGACTTCGCGCGCATCAAGGCGATGCTGAAGACGCCGGCGGTTTTCGACGGCCGCAACCTGTACGATCCCGCCGTGGTCGAAGCCGCCGGACTGGCCTATTACGGCATCGGGCGCGGACGCAGTATTTCCTCAGCGGGGGCATGAGCTGCGATGAATACGCCGAACGACGAGCGCATGAACGAGCTCGAGTTGAAACTGACCTTCCTCGACGACGCGGTGGCTTCGTTGAACGACAGCGAGGCGCAGCAATCCCAGCGCCTGCTGAAACTCGAAAACGCATTGACCGAGTTGCGCCGGGAACTGGCAGCGCTGCGCACGAGTCTTTCGGATGATGTGCAGGATGAGCCGCCGCCGCATTATTAGTGCACTCGTCCGTGAATGCTGCTTCGATGGACGTCGTCGCAACTTGAGGGTCAGCCGGACAGCGATCATCAGAACGTCCATAAGAGCCGCCATCCATCTCTGTCGTCATTCCGGGGCTGCCCGCGCTGTTTGCGGGCAGAACCCGGAATCCAGTTTTTTGTGCACGAGCGACGAGATCTGGATTCCGGGTTTCCTCGCTCCTCAAAGCGCGGCCATCCCTGGCCGCTCCCCGCGTCATCGCCGATGAAACCGGCGATGACCCCGGAATGACGAGCATTGTTTTTCCGATGTCTGAGATTTGAGGTCCAACGTGGGCGATTCACTCCGAGACCAATTGCTGAAGGCGGGCTTCAAGCCGTCGCCGAAACCGCAGCCGAAGGCGAAACCCCACGCGCACCGGCCCGAACCGCGCAAGCCGCGCGAGTCCGTCGAACCGGATCTCGCGCAGGCTTTCGCGCTGCGCGCGAAGGCCGAACGCGCCGAACGCGAGGCCGCCGAACGCGAGGCGCGCGAGAAGGCTGCCGCGAAGAAGGAGCGCAAGCGCAGGCTGCAGGAACTGCTGGATGGCAAGGCGTTGAATCGCGACGACGCCGAGCAGGTCCGCAACTTCGAGTACGCCGGCAAGATCCGGCGGGTCTACGTGACGCCTGAGCAATTGGCCCAGCTCAACGCCGGGGAAATCGGCGTGGTGATGCATGGCGGCAGGGTCGTGCTGGTCGGCCGCGACATCGCCATGCAGGTACAGGCGTTCGCGCCCGAAGCCATGGCCTTGCTGGTCGACCCCGATGCGCCGGCCGACGACGACGGCGTTCCCGACGACTTGATGTGGTGACGGGCGCGCGCCGGTGATCTACATCGCGCTCAGCGTGGTGTGCAGCGTGGTGGTGTCGGTGCTGCTGAAACTGGCGTCGCGCTGTGACGTCGACGTGCGCCAGGCCATCGCGGGCAATTACCTGGTGGCGGTCTTGCTCACCATCGCATTGCTCGATCCGCATCCCGGATTGCTGACGTTGCCCGTGGCGCATCCGGCCTGGCGGGTGTTGCTGGCACTCGGCGTGCTGCTGCCTTCGATGTTCCTGGTGCTGGCGTGGTCGGTGCGCCGCGTGGGCGTGGTGTTGACCGATGCGGCGCAGCGCCTGTCGCTGCTGCTGCCGCTGGTCGCGGCGTTCACCCTGTTTGGCGAAGTGTTCACTTGGCACAAGGGCGCCGGCATGGCGCTCGGTCTTGCCGCCATCGCCTGCATCGTGGCGCGCCCCCGCGCACCAAACCTCGAAGCGTCCGGTCGCAGTTGGTGGTGGCCGTTGATCGTGTTTGTCGGCATGGGCGCGATCGACATCCTGTTCAAGCGCGTCGCGCAGTTGACCGGCGTGCCGTTCGCGGATGTGTTGCTGGCCACCTTCGTGCTGGCCTTCGTGTTGTCGATGCTGGCGATGGCTTGGCTGTACGCGAGCGGCCGCGCCCACTGGCAATGGCGGAACGCGGGCGGCGCCATGCTGCTGGGCGTGTTCAACTTCGGCAACATCCTGTTCTACGTGCAAGCGCATCGTCATCTGGCGAGCGATCCGGCGCTGGTGTTCTCGGCCATGAACATCGGCGTGATCGTGCTGGCCGCGCTGGTCGGCGTGTGGGCGTTCCGCGAACGCCTGGGCTGGCTCAATCGAATCGGCCTGGCGCTGGCGGTCGCGGCAGTGCTTGTGCTGGCGACGGCGTGAAGACGCTGCCCGTCGCACCGACTTTTGCCGCCGTCCGAACCGGCTAGAATGACTGCGACCCTTCGTGTGTGGTTCGGAGCAGTGACGTGGTCCACGACGAAACCCAACGCATTACCATCGAACCCGGCAAGCGTGGCGGCAAGCCGTGCATCCGTCATCTGCGCATCACGGTATACGACGTGCTGGATTGGCTGGCGCAAGGCATGGGCGAATCCGACATCGTGGCCGAATATCCCGAACTCACCATCGAGGACATTCGCGCCGTGCTCGCTTATGCCGCCAATCGCGAACATCGCCTGATCGCGATCGGCGGATGAGTACGTCGGCGTGAAGCTGCTGCTCGACGAAAATCTTTCGCAGCGCATGCTGGCTGATCTGGAAGCGGCATTTCCCGGATCCAGCCAGGTCACAAGATTGGGGTTGGAGACAGCGGATGATTTTGCGATCTGGTCTTATGCGCGCGAACACGGGTTCACGCTGGTGACCAAGGATTCGGATTTCCACGAACTGGCGGCCTTGCGCGGTGCGCCTCCGAAGGTCATTTGGATCAAATGCGGCAATCGCCCTCGCTGGTACGTGACCAACCTGCTGTTGAAACATCAGGGCGAAATCATCGCGTTTGGCGATGATGACGAAGCGGACGTGGCAGAGATTCTGTAGCCGCGGAAGCAGGCGTGCTACTGCCCGCCCGTTGGCTCGTTTTGCGCCGCCAGCGCCGGATTGAACCAACCCTGCTTGGGGGCGAAGCGCGGGCCGTGGGTTTTCACCAGCGCATCGAGTTTCTCGCGCAGCACGCCGGCGCCGGTGGCGCGGATGTACTGGATCGGGCCGCCGCGGAACGGCGCGAAGCCGGTGCCGAAGATCACGCCGGCGTCCAGCAGGTCGGCGTCCTCGACCACGCCGTCGTGCAGGCAGGCGACGGCTTCGTTGAGCATCGGCAGGATCAGGCGGTCTTCGAGATCGGCCGGTGCGTGGTAGTTCGGATCGACCTTGGGCTTTTCGGGCTTGCCGTCCTTCCACGTGTAGAAACCCTGGCCATCCTTCTTGCCGCGCTTGCCGCCTTCGACCTTGTCGGCGATGCCTTCGGGCAATTCCAGATTCAGGAACGGACCGAGTTCCCTGCCTACCGATAGCGCAACGTCCAACCCGACGGTGTCGATCAGTTCGATCGGACCCATCGGCATCCCGAAGTGCTTGCCCGCGCGGTCGATCACGGGATCGGGAATGCCTTCGACGTGGCAACGCACGGCTTCCAGCAAGTAGGGCACCAAAATGCGGTTGACCAGGAAACCCGGCGTGCCCTTGACCGGCAGCGGCAGTTTGCCGATGGCCTTCACCCACGCCAGCGCACGCTTCGCAGCCGTTTCCTCAAGCTGGTCGTGGCACACCACTTCCACCAGCGGCATCTGTGCGACCGGGTTGAAGAAGTGCAGGCCGAGGAAACGGCCGGGGTTCGCGAGCGCACCGCGCAGTTCGTCCAGCGGAATCGACGAGGTGTTGGTGGCGATCAACGCATCGGGTGCGACCTTCGGTTCAAGCTGGCGATAGATGGCTTCCTTGGCTTCCGGATTTTCGTAGATCGCCTCGATCGCGAGTTGCGATGACGGAATTCCGGCGCCTTCGACGTCGGGCGTCAGGCGCGCTTCGACCGCCGCGATGCGCTCGCGGGTCTTCAGTTTTTTCTCGAACAGTTTCCGCGCGCGCGCCAGCGCGGGTTCGACGAATTTCATCTCGCGGTCCTGCAGCGTCACCGCAAAGCCGCGCAGCGCGCTCCACGCGGCGATGTCGCCGCCCATCACGCCGGCGCCGACCACGTGGACGTGCGTGATGCCGTGCGGCGTGTCGCCCGCCAACCCGCGCATCCGTTCGCGCAGGAAGAAGATGCGGATGAGGTTCCGGGCGGTGTCGGTCCTGGCCAGTTTCGCGACGGAGCCGGCTTCCAGCCGCAACCGTTGCCGCACGTTGCCGCCGCCGCGCCGCCACACCTCGATCAGCGCGAACGGCGCGGGGTAGTGTTGCGGGGATGCTTTCGCTGCGGTCTGCTTGCGTACGACCGGCGCGAGGATCTGCCGCGCCGGCCAGCAGTTGGTGAGCCACGCCAGCGCGCGCTGCTTGAATGGGCGCGTGATCGGATGCAGCGCGAGTTTTTTTGCTACATCCAGCAGTGCATCGGGCGCGGCCAGGCGATCGACCAGCCCTTCGGCCAGTGCGCGTTCGGCCGACGCCGCGCGTCCGGTCAGCATCATCGCCAGCGCTTGCGGTGCGCCGATCAGGCGCGGCAGGCGGGCCGTGCCGCCCCAGCCAGGATGGATGCCGAGTTGCACTTCCGGCAGCGCAATCCGCGTTTCCGGCGCACGCGCGGCGACGCGCATCCGGCAGGCCAGCGCGAGTTCGGTGCCGCCGCCCATGCAGGCTCCGTGGATCGCGCACACCGTCGGCATCGGCAGTTCCGCGAGGCGCTGGAACACGCGTTGGCCGTGCTCGATTTCCTCGCGCACCGTGCCGGCGCGTTCGTAGCCTTCGAATTCGTTGAGGTCGGCGCCTACCGCGAAACCGGATGGTTTGCCTGAACGGATCACTACCGCCGAGGGCCGTTCGATCGTGATGCGTTCCAGCATCGCGTCCAGTTCATCCAGCAACGCGCGCGACAGCGCGTTCGCGCGGCTGCCGGCGCGGTCCATCGTCAGCACCAGCACCCTGTCGGCTCCCTGCGAAGCTTGCCAATGACTGAATCGCAAACCGTCGAACACTTCTCGTTCCCGCGGCAGGTTCGTGCGCATCATCGGGCGGGCAGGGATTCGGGTCAACGCCGGAAAGCGCCGCGTGCATCGTGGGCTGCGCAGCTTGTCAGGATGTCCGCGGCGCTTCACCGGTTCGAGGATGGCAGGACTGTCGTGACCAACCAAGCTTCACGCAGGGAGCGCGCGGCGGAACGGTTGCCCGCAAGCGGCCGCGCACGCGTAGGCTGCGCCCATGCCTGACGACATCGAAACCATCCTGCGCGACCTCGCGCGCCTGCTCCAGCCGGGCCGCGACGCAGGCATGCCCGGTCTGGTGCAACCTGCGGCGCAGGTGCTCGGCATGGACATGCTGATCGTTGCCGAGCGCGACGCGTCCGCGGGCAAGCTGGAGACGCTGGCCCGCGTGGGCAGCATGTCGAATGAACGCGATGTGCTTGCGGAAGCCTTCGTGCAAAGGGCGCTGGCCGGCGACGCGGTGATCGGCATCGGCGCACCGCTGCCGCCGGACATGGTGGCCTACGCGCGCGCCACCCACAGCGTACGTTGCGCGGCGTTGCCGTTGTTCGATGCGCACCGTGAGGTGCTGGGCGTGATGGTGTGCGCCTCGCGGCACGAGGACGCGCCGGACGCGGCAATCCTGCAGCCCCTGCTGGAAATCGTCGCGGCGCGCTTTGCGGCGCTGCTGGAACTGCGCGCGGAACGCGGCCGCGGACGTGATCGCGCCTTGCTGGACGGCTTGACGGACCTGCCCAACCGGCTGCTGTTCCTCGACCGCCTCGAATCCGCCTTGCACGATGCGCGCCGCACCGGCGAGGTGCTCGCGGTGTTGTTCGTGGACCTGGACCGCTTCAAGGGCATCAACGATTCGCTGGGCCACGCCGTGGGCGACCAGGTGCTGGTGGCGGTGGCGGAACGGCTGCGCAACCTGGTGCGCGCGTCCGACACGATCGCGCGCTATGCCGGCGACGAATTCACGCTGATCCTTCGCCACGTCAACGGCCGCGCCGATGCCGCGCGCGTCGCGGCGAAACTGCTGGCCGGCATGCGGACGCCGCTGGCGCTCGACGACGGATCCGAGTTGCAGGTGACCACGTCGATCGGTGTCAGTGTCTATCCGGACGACGCGACGAATGCCGAAGGGCTGGTCAAGCACGCCGACATGGCGATGTACAGCGCCAAGGGCGAGGGCCGCAACAAGGTCAAGGCGTTCGGCGCCGTGCCGGAGGAAACCCACCGGCAGCACCTCGAAATGGAAGCACGCTTGCGCAAGGCCGAAGCGAACGGCGAGTTGAGCGTCCACTACCAGCCGCAGATCGAGCTTGCATCCGGCGACGTCGTCGCGGTGGAAGCGCTGGTGCGTTGGCGACATCCGGCGCTTGGGATGCTGAGCCCCGCCTTCTTCGTGCCGCTGGCCGAGGAAACCGGGTTGATCATCTCGATCGGCGAATGGGTCCTGCGGCGGGCCTGCATCGACGTGGCCGAATGGCGGCGCCGGACGGGTCGGCCGTTGCGTCTCGCGGTCAATCTGTCCGCCTTGCAATGGATGCAGCCGAACCTGGTCGCGATGATCCGGGCGGCGTGCCGCGATGCCGGGTTGCAGCCGGGCGTACTCGACCTCGAGACGCCGGAAGGCGTGCTGGCCGATCCGCAGGCGGAACTGGTCGCGAGTGTGCGCGCGTTGCGCCGGATCGGTTGCCGCATCGTGGTCGACGATGCCGGGGTCGCGCCGGCGGCGCCAGGCCGCGCGCCGCGCCTGGCGGTCGACGCGGTCAAGATCGACCACAGCTTCATCCGCAACCTCGGCAGCGACCCGGACGACGAAGCGGTGGTGACGGCGATCCTCGACCACGCGCGCCGCCGGCGCGTGCGCACGATCGCGGAGGGCGTGGAAACCGGGCGCCAACTGGATTTTCTGCGCGCACACGGCTGCGATGCGGCCCAGGGCTACCTGTTCTGCCGTCCGCTGCCGGCGGCGGCGTTGACCGATTGGCTGGCCGCCCAGCGCGCGGCACCCGCGGCGGACAAATCCCGGCAAGCCGGCAAACCCCGCTGACGGCGCGCATTTGAAGGGTACGGCGGTTGCACGCTACGCTTGATTCGACGATCCGTCGGCCCAACCATGACCAAGACGAGTGCGATTCAAGGGACGTGGAATGGCAAAGCCGGGTGAACTTTCGCGCGTGCAGCGCGGTCTGACGGGGGTGCAAATCGCCCCCGGCGCAGTAGGGAGTGCCGCCCCGATGGGCGATGTGGAAACCGATCGTGCCCTCGTGGAGCGCGTGCGCAAGGGTGACAACCGGGCCTTCGACCTGCTGGTGCGCAAATACCAGCACAAGATCATCGGCCTGATTTCACGTTACGTGCACGACTGGAGCGAGTGCGAGGACGTGGCGCAGGAAGCGTTCATCCGCGCCTATCGCGCGATCGGCGCGTTCCGTGGAGACAGCGCGTTTTACACCTGGATGTACAAGATCGCCGTGAACACCGCGAAGAACCACCTGGTCGCCCAGGGTCGCCGTCCGCCTGCCGAGGACATCGATGCGGATACCGCCGTGCAGTTCGACGCCGGCGTCCGCCTGCGCGACGAAGCCACCCCCGAACACGAAATGGCGCGCCGCGAGATTGAACAAACCGTGTTCGCCACGGTCGAAAAACTGCCGGAGGAATTGCGCGACGCGATCACCCTGCGCGAGGTCGATGGCCTGTCCTACGAGGAAATCGCCGAACGCATGGGCTGCCCGATCGGCACCGTGCGTTCCCGCATCTTCCGGGCGCGCGAAGCGATCGACGAGAAGCTCCGCCCGCTGTTGTCCGACGATGCCGCGTGATTGCGTGAACCCTTGATTCGAGTTGCCTGAGGAAGCCGCCAATGGACCCGACCAGCCGCGAAGACCTTTCCGCCCTGATGGACGGCGAACTGGCCGCCGAGCCCACCCGTTTCCTGCTGCGGCGCCTGGACCACGATCCGGAGTTGTCCGCGACCTGGTCGCGCTGGCACCTGATCCGCGCCTGCCTCGCCGCCGATGCCGCGCGGATGTCCGCACCCAGGGCCGACAACGATTTCGCGGCGCGCATCGCCGCGGCAATCCATGCCGAACAGGCGCCGCCGGCGCGCCGGCATTGGGCGCGTTACGTGGGCGGCGGCGCGATCGCCGCCAGCGTCGCGGTCGCCGCGCTGATGTTGAACGCGCCCTCCCGCACCGGCACGGCGCCCGTGCCGGTCGCGCAGCAGGGCGTGTCCGCGCCGAGTTCCGCAGTCGCGACTTCGCTCGCCGAAGCGGCTCCGGCCGCGAATGCGGGCACGCCGCCGTGGCTGTTGTCGCGCCAGCCGACCGTGCTGGGCGCGCAGCCTGCATCCGCCAACGTCGTGTACGGCACCGGCCTGATGCAACCCGATTACCTGCGGCGCGCGACCTACGCGCGTGACGAGGCGTTGCCGTTTGCCGCGTCGTCCCAGGCGGGCCCGTCCGGATTGCCGTTCCAGATCGTGCTGCTGCCGGAACCGCCGCCTGCCAGCGCCACCGCCGGCCACTGAGCGCGATTCCCGCGCGGACGCGCGAGCGTTGGTTGAAAACAATGGATGCACGCATGCCGGACGCCGATTGCGTCCGCAGGCCAGTCCGTGCGCGCGTCGACCGCTTCGAGTTTTGCAAGACAGCCTAAGGAGACCACTCATGTTGAAACGGGCGAGGCAGTTCGCTGCCGTATTCGTTCTGCTGTGTTTTTCCGGCGCCGGCGTGGCGCTGGCCGCGACGCCGACCGCGGCGCTGCCGGACTTCACCAGCATCGTGCAGAAATACGGACCGGCCGTGGTGAACGTGGTGGCGCATTACAACCACGCCAGCGAAATGGGAGACGACAGTCCCGACCAGCAGCAAACCCAGGCGCCGCCGCTTCCCGACATCTTCCGCTTCTTCGGGATGCCGATGGGTCCGCAATTCAGGCAACCCGACCGCGGCGGCGAATCGCTGGGTTCGGGATTCATCATTTCCTCCGACGGCTACATCCTCACCAACCGCCACGTGGTCGCCAATGCCGATTCGGTAAGGGTGCACCTGTCCGACCACCGCACCTATACGGCCAAGGTCGTGGGCGAGGACAAGATCTACGACATAGCGTTGCTGAAGGTCGACGCGACGGGCTTGCCGACCGTACAGATCGGCAATTCGAACGATCTCAAGCCCGGGCAGTGGGTGGTCGCGATCGGTTCGCCCTATGGGCTCGATCATTCGGTCAGCGCGGGCATCGTCAGCTACGTCGGACGCAGCCTGGGCAGCAGTGACCAGCCCGCCGTGCCGTTCATCCAGACAGATGTGCCGATCAACCGCGGCAACTCGGGCGGTCCGCTGTTCAACCTCGCGGGCCAGGTGGTCGGCATCAACTCGCAGATCTTCTCGACCGACGGCGGTGCAATGGGCTTGTCGTTTTCGATTCCCATCAACATTGCCATGGACGCCGAACGGCAACTCAAGACCAAGGGCTACGTCAGCCGCGGCATGCTCGGCGTAGGTATCCAGAATGTCAGCGAAGGCTTCGCCAAGACCTACCATCTACCAAACCAGAATGGCGCAGCGATCCGTTCGGTCCAACCGGATGGCCCGGCTGCCAAGGCTGGTTTGCAAATCGGTGATGTGATCACTGCGTTCGACGGCCACAAGATTTACGACTCACCGGAATTGCCGCCGCTGGTCGCGATGACCGCGCCAGGTACCGAAGCGAACGTGACCATCCTGCGCAACGGCAAGCCGATGACCATCAAGGTCAAGGTGGGCGAGATGCCTCGGAATGGCATCAATCCGGCATTGATCGCCAGTGCCCCTGCCGCCACCAGTGGTAGCAAGTTGCTCGGGCTTACCGTGCAAGGGATTACGCCCGAAGTGCGCCAGCAACTTGGCTACAACGGGAAGGGCGGTGTGGTGATTACCGATGTCGAGGGACCGGCGGCGCAGGCGCAGCTGTCGCCGGGCGACGTGATCCTGCGCGTGGGCAACAAACCGGTGAACAGTGTTGCCGAGTTCCGCCGCGAAACCGCCAACGTGAAGCCCGGCAGCACCGTGCTGCTGCTGGTGTCGCACCAGGGCCAAAACCTGTTCATTGCGGTCAGCGTGCCGGAGAAATGACGACAGGATGTCGTCATCCCGGCCAGTACAGGGATGTACGTTGAGCCGGGATCCAGCTCCTTTGCCGTGCTGAAACCGGAAGCGAAAGGCCCGCCGTCTGGCGGGCTTTTCGTTCGCAAAGGCTGCGCTAAGCTGGTCAAAGGACTTCGCAGGACGCTTGCATGAAACTCTGGTCAATCGAAGGTAATACCCAAAGACTCGATGGCGGTGCGATGTTCGGCAACGCGCCGAAGGCGATGTGGCAGAAGTGGATCGAACCGGACGCCGAGAATCGCATCCCGCTCGCCTGCCGCTGCCTGCTCGCCACCGATCTCGATGGCCGCAACGTGCTGTTCGAAACCGGCATTGGCGCGTTCTTCGAACCGAAACTGCGCGAGCGCTACGGGGTGGTGGAAGAACGTCATGTGTTGCTGGAGTCGCTGGCGAAAGCGGGGTTGACGCACGAGGACATCGACGTGGTGGTGCTCTCGCACCTGCATTTCGATCATGTCGGCGGGTTGCTGGCCGCATGGGAAGAAAACGCCCCGCCGCGGTTGCTGTTCCCGAACGCGCAGTACCTGGTCAGCGCCGGGCACTGGGCGCGCGCGACGCATCCGCATCCGCGCGACCGCGCCTCGTTCATTCCCGAGGTGCCGGCGTTGCTCGAACGCAGCGGGCGCCTCGAAAAGGTCGACGGCGAATATTCGCGCACGCTGGGCAAATCGGTGCGCTTCCACTATTCGCAGGGCCACACGCCGGGATTGATGCTGTCGGAAATCACGGGTCCGCACGGCAGGGATGGCGTGGTGTATTGCGCCGATCTGATCCCCGGCACGCCGTGGGTGCACCTGCCGGTGACGATGGGTTACGACCGCGCGCCGGAAATGCTGATCGACGAGAAGCGCGAGTTCCTCGACGACAAGTTGCAGCGCGGCGTGCGGTTGTTCTTCACCCACGATCATCGGATCGCGATGGCGGCGCCGCGGCGGGACGAGCGCGGGCGCTACGGCGTCGCCGACGCGCAGGCGCACTTTTCACGCGTGGCGCTGTAAGCTCGCAGCGTGAGTCGCCTGACCGGTTGGTTCGACAACGCTTCCCGCAACGCCGCCCTGCTGGGCGCGGTGCTGCTGCTGCTCGGCCTGTTGCTGCTCGGGTTCACCGAGCACGCGGATCGCCTGCGCGTGCTGGGCGAGGATGCGCTGGGCGGTTTCGTCCTGACCGGCGATGCCGCAAGGCCGGGGCCCGCCGCCAAAGGGAAGCTGGTGCTGGCGGTCGGCGCGCCGGAAGTGAAGACGCCGGCGCGCGACGAGCAATTCGGCGTTTCGGTCGATGCGCCGGCGCTGGTGCGCAAGGTCGAGATGTTCCAGTGGAACGAAACGCGCTATGGCGGACAACGCAGCTACGAGCAGAACTGGTTCGACCACCCGATCGATTCCACCACCTTCAACAATCCGGCCGGCCACGGCAATCCCGGCGCCTTCCCGATCAACGCCGCGCGCTTCGATTCCCCTGACGTCACGGTCGCAGGCTTCAAGCTCGCGCCGGCGCTCACGGACACGATCGACGGCGTCGAACCGTTCGAACCGGATCTCTCGAAGCTGCCGCCCAACATGGCGGCGACGTTCCAGCCCCACGACGGCACGCTGCTGACCAGCTCGGACCCCGCGCGTCCGCAGATCGGCGACCTGCGGATCAGCTGGATGCGCATCGCGCCGGCGGACCTGACCGTGTTCGCGCGCGACGAAGACGGCACGCTGGTGTCCGCGCGCAATCCTGACGGCGATGCCATCGCGCAGGTGCTGATCGGCCGGCATTCGCTGACCGACGTGCTCACCGATGCGCCGCAACCGCCGCGCTTCAAGTGGGCGCGCCGCGTGCTGGCGCTGCTGTTGGCGTGGGCCGGCGCGGCGTGGCTGCTGCCGCGCGGGCGCCGGCGCGACCGGGTGCTGTCGCTGGCTATCGCCGTGGCGCCGCTGGCGCTGCTCGCCGCGGCATACTGGTTCGAAGTGAGGATGTCCGCGTTCGCCATCCTGGTGCTGCTCGCCGCGGTAGCGGGCGCGGTGGCGGCGTGGCGCTGGCGCAACGGTCCGGCGCAGAAGGGAGGTCAGGCATGTTGATCGCAGGGTTTTACGCGGCGCTCGGCGCGCTCCTGATCCTGGTGCTCGCGATGCGGGTGATGTGGCTGCGCAACACGCAGGGCGTCGGCATCGGCCACGGCGGCCACGACGACCTCGCGCGTGCGATCCGCGCGCATGCGAACGCCACCGAGTACCTGCCCATCGCAATGCTGCTGCTGACGCTGCTGGCGCTCGAACAGACCCGCCCAGCCTGGTTGCACGTTTTCGGAATCGTCCTGATCGTCGGCCGGGTCCTGCACGCATTCGGCTTTTCGGGCAATGCGGGACGATCGTTCGGGCGCGTCACGGGGATCGCGTTGACCCTGCTCTCGACGCTGGCGATGGCGATCCTGCTGATCGCGCGCTGCGTCGCCACGGGTTGACCCGCCCGGCTCAGCCGGAGGCGTGTTCGAGGAACCACAGGCCCGCGAACAGTTTCGGGTCGATCGAATAACCCTTGCCTGCCATCGCGTGCAGCCAGGCGCCGGCCTCGCCGCGCGGCACTGCGTGCACCACGATGTTCTCGGTCGCATCGCCGCCGCCGTCGCCGACCTTGCGCAGATCCAGCGCGCGCACGAAGTGCATCACCTCGGTGCTCATGCCCGCCGACGACGGCCCCGAATGCAGCGGCACAACGCGCGCGCAGTCATAGCCGGTTTCCTCGATCAGTTCGCGCCGCGCGGCGCCGGCCACGCTGTCGCCGCCGGCGTGGGCTGCGTCGCCGATCAGCCCGGCCGGCAGCTCGATGGTGAATTGCCGGATCGGCACGCGGTATTGCTCGACGAACAACAAGCGGTCGTCGGGCGTCACCGCGACGATGATCACCGCGCCCTGGGGGTTGTTGCGTTCCACGAATTCCCAGCGTCCGCGCCGTTTCAGCGTGAGCCACTGGCCCGCGTGCAGGGTTTCGACGGGGACCTCGGCGTCGGCGGGGATGCGCGGATCGCAATTCATGTGGCCGGCTCCAGTTGCAGGACCTGGCGTGCGCGGGTGCGCGTCATCGGGCCGATCTTCAGCCGTTCGAACAGCGCATCCAGCGCGACGAAATCCGGTGCGCTGCGCAGCAGACCGTCGGGGTGGGCGGGCACCGGCGCGTCCAGCGCGATGCGCGCGAGTTGCTGCGACAGGCGCGCCTGCCCGGCGTGCGTGCGCAGCTTTGCCGCCAGCGAAGCCGCGCCGCGCAGGCGCAGGAACGGCACCTCGTCCACGCGCGCGAGCAGGTTTTCGAGATCGCCGAAATGCGCGAGCAGCGCCGCCGCGCTCTTGGCGCCGATGCCTGGCACGCCGGGAATGTTGTCGGTGGCGTCGCCGGTCAGGGCGAGGTAATCCACGACCTGGCGTGCCTCGACGCCCAGCCGCGCCGGCACGCCCGCGGCGCCCCAGCGCTGGCCGCGCGCGTAATCCCATTGTTCGGCGCCGTCCGCCAGCAATTGTCCGAAATCCTTGTCGGCGGAGACGATCACGGAAAGGAACCCGCGATCGCGCGAAGCGTGCATCACGCTGCCGATCAGGTCGTCGGCTTCGTAGGTGGCATCGGCCAGCACCGCGAAACCGCAAGCGGCGGCGAGTTCGCGGCAGTATTCGAACTGGCGTTTCAGTTCCGGCGGCGCGGGTTCGCGATTGGCCTTGTAGGCGGGGTAGATCACGTTGCGGAAGGAACTGGTCAGCGCGATGTCGAACGCGGCGACCGCGTGACGGGCGCGGGTGCGTTCGGTGAAGTCCAGCAGGAAGCGCGCGAAACCGTGCACGGCATTGACCGGGTTCCCGTCGACATCGAAGAACGCATCCGGCATCGAATGCCAGGCGCGGAACACGTACATGCTGGCGTCGATCAGGTAGAGCGTCGAAGCCGGCGTCGATGCTGCGGTGTTCATCCCCGCCACGCGCTCAATACGGCGTCCACGTCCGGACGGTTGCGCTCGGGCGGCTCGGCGCCGCGGCTGCCGATGTGGATGTAGGCGATCGCGCGCTCGTTGCTTGCGAGGCCCAGCAGCGCCGCCGCGTCGCGGTCGTAGCACGACCAGCCGGTCAGCCATTGCGCGGCGAAACCCGCCGCCTGTGCGGCGAGCAGCAGGTTGAAGCCGAGGCAGCCCGTCGACAACAGTTGTTCCTGCGCCGGAATCTTGGGGTGGTGTTCGTCGATGCGCGCGACCACCGCCAGCACCACGGGCGAATGCGCGAAGCGTTCGCGGTCTTTGGCGAGCTTGGCCTCGGGCACGCCCGGATCGACGCGCACGTGCAATGCGGCCAGCGCCTCGCCGTAGCGTGCCCCCGCGTCGCCGGTGAAGGCGATCAGCCGCCACGGCGCGAGCTTGCCGTGGTCGGGCACGCGGATCGCGGTGGCGACGATTTCGCGCAGTTGTTCCGGCGTGGGACCGGGCGGTTGCAGCGCCGCCGCGGGCACGGAGCGGCGGTCGCGCAGGAATTGCAGGGCGGCGTCATTGCGCATCGCGGAAGTCTAGCAGCCGTGCGCGGCTGCTTTGCGCTAGGATGCGGCGATCGCAACGGGAGACCCATCATGCCGATCACCATTGCCGCCTTGCGCGAGACCGCCGACGGCGAGCGCCGCGTCGCGATCACGCCGGAAACGGCGAAGAAATACGCCGCGCGCGGCATGCGTGTCCTGCTGGAGCGCGGCGCAGGCGAACGCGCGGGATTCCCCGATGCGGCGTATGCCGGCGCGGAATTTGCCGATGCGGCATCAGTGGCTGCGCAGGCGGATGTGCTGTTGTGCGTGCAGCCGCCGTCGAACGAAAGCATCGCCGCGCTGAAGGCAGGCGCGGCGCTGATCGGATCGCTGCACCCGCACAGCGCCGCCGAACGCCTGGCGCAGTACGCGCAACGCAAGCTCAGCGCGTTTTCGCTGGAACTGCTGCCGCGCACTACCCGCGCGCAGGCGATGGACGTGTTGTCCTCGCAGGCCGCGGTTGCGGGCTATCGCGCGATGCTGATCGCGGCCGAAGCCGCGCCGAAATTTTTCCCGATGCTGACCACCGCGGCCGGAACCTTGCGTCCTTCGAAAGTGCTGGTGATCGGCGCCGGCGTGGCCGGCCTGCAGGCGATCGCGACCGCGCGCCGGCTGGGCGCGATGGTGGAGGGTTTCGACGTGCGTCCGGAAACGCGCGAGCAGATCGAATCACTGGGCGCGAAGTTCCTCGACCTCGGCGTCAACGCCGCGGGGCAGGGCGGTTACGCGCGCGAGCTGACCGCCGAGGAACGCGCGGCGCAGCAGGCGAAACTCGCCGAGCACGTGAAAACCGTGGACGTGATCGTCACCACCGCCGCGGTGCCGGGACGGCCTTCGCCGAAGATCATCCCCGCGTCGATGGTGGACGGCATGAAGGCCGGCGCGGTGATCGTCGATCTCGCCGCCGAAGGTGGCGGCAACTGCGAAGCGACGAAACCCGGCGAGCGCGTCGAGCGCAACAGCGTCACCATCATCGGCCCGCTGAACCTGCCGTCTGGCGCGCCGCTGCACGCCTCGGAAATGTACGCGCGCAACCTCGCGCACTTCAGCGAACTGGTGATCGCCGACGGCGCGTGGAGACCCGATTTCGAAGACGAACTGGTGGCGAAGACCTGCGTCGTGCGTGATGGCGAAGTGCGCTTTGGCAAGTCCTAGCGCCGTGCCCGCAAGTCGAGCCATGAATCCGGCTGGCTTGCCGGCTCGAACACCTCCGCGCTTCGCCCGTCTCATTCGGCAAGTGCTTGCGGCCGCCATCGTGGCTTGCCTGTGCGCTCCCGCCTGCGCTTCGGATGCGCAGATCATGTACTACGACATCTCGGGCAACACGGCGGCAGCCCTGCGCCACCAGCTTGACGCGCGAGGTCCGCTCGGCGAATCGGGCAAGCGCTTCGACGCGCACACGGATTGGCGCGTGTCATGGAACTATCGGTATCGGACTGGGCCTTCCGGTTGCGAGTTCACCGCGCTGGAGGTGTCCACGAGCGGGACGATTCTTCTGCCGCGCTGGGTCCATGCCGCGGATGTTCCGGATTCATTGTTGCGGAAGTGGCAGGCTTACTCGGCCGCCCTGCTGGCGCACGAGCAGGGGCACTACACGCACGCGACGGACGCGGCCGGGGAGATCACGCGGCTGGAGCAGTCCTTCAACGATTATTCCGGTGACTGTGCTTCCCTGGCTCGCGCATTCAATGCCCGCGCCGATGCGATCGTCGAGAGGTACAAGGCCGAGGACGCAGCGTACGACGAGGCCACCGGCCATGGGCGGACACAGGGGGCGACATTTCCCTAGCCGCGCGCGGTGGATGCAAATCCGTCCGTGTCGCTCAATGCTTGCCGTGCCCCGGCGGATGCACCGGCATCGGCTGACCGGGATGTTCGGTGGCCCAGCGCATGCGCTGGGCGGGCGGCATCGCGCGCCAGCGTTCGCGCAGGGCCTTGCGTTCGGCCGGGGGCAGGGAACGGAACCGTTCGAAGGCGGCGCGCACCTGTGCGCGTTGCTCGGGCGTGAGGTCGCGGAAGGCGCGCGCGTTCTCGCGCAGTTGCCGGCGCTGTTCGGGCGTCATGTTCGCCCAGCGCGTGAGCCGCTCGCTGATTTGCTGCTGGCGCTGCGGCGGCAGGGTCGCCCAGTGGGCCGCGTGCTCGGCCAGGCGTTGCTGCCGCGCCGGAGGCATTTGGTCCCATTGGTTTTGCACCGGCGCCAGCATGCGCTGCTGTGCGGGGCTCAGGCTGGACCAGGCCAACGGCTGCTTCGGCGCGTTGGCCTCGGGAGCAGCTTGTGCTGCACTCTGCATCGGGACGCCCGACGTGGTTTGCGCGAGCGCGCACGGCGTGGCCAGCAGGCAGGCTGCGGCGAACAGGGCAAGCAACGGGGCGGTGACCTTTGCCATCATCAGCGGACGTTCTTCGGCGTTGCCGAGGCCACCGAGGGTTGCGCGGCCAGCCAGCGATAGAAATCGAGGTCCTGCACCATCTCCATCTGGTTGCTGGCGACCACCGGGATGTCTTCGGTACTTTCGACGGATTCAGTGACGATCGGCGCCGACGCGGCGATGGTCGTGTCAGGGGCCGCGGTGCGGACGTCGGGGCGCATCAGCATGACCCCGATCACCAGCGCGCAGCACGCGGCCGCGCCGCCGGCCAGCGGCGCCCACAGCCTGGCCGGCGAGTGCGAGACGCGCGACTGCAGCGCCTTGCGGCGGGCGAGGCCGAGCCGCAGCGCATGGTAGGAATCGGTGCTCTCGCAGGCGTTGCGGAACACGGCGCGCGCACGCGATTCCACTTCATTATCGTGCGGCAAGTCGTTGATCATGTTTTCGTTGGGCATGTTCATCGCCACTCCTCCAACTGTGTCCGCAGCGCATCCATCGCGCGCGACAAATGCGTCTTGACGCTGCCTTCCGAGCAGCCCATGGCCTTGGCTGTATCGGCCACGTCGAGGCCTTCCAGCACCCGCAGCAGGAACGCCTGCTGCTGGCGGCGCGGCAATGCGCGGATGGCCTTCGACATCGCCGCGTGCGCCTGCCGCGAGGCCAGCGCGCGCGCCGGGTCGGGGCCGAGATCCGGCGCTTCCCACGCCGGCAGTTCCTCGTCGTCGTCCGTGACCATGCGGCCCGTCCAGACCATGATCCGGTTGCGGACCGTGCGCCGGCGTTGCAGGTCCGTGATGAGCCGGCGCAGGATGCCCCAGAACAGCGGCGCCCATTCCTCGGCCGGTTTGCCGGAGTAATGCCGGACCAGCCGGATCATCGCGTCCTGCACCGCATCCAGAGCCTCGTCCGGATCGTGCAGCGCGATTTCCGCGACGCGCCACGCGCGCCGCTCGACCGAGGCCAGGAACGCCTCGATGGTGGCCGCGACCGGCCGCGCGGCGTCCAGCGCCGGCGATGCGGGCGCCAGATCGAGCGCCACCGCTGCGTTCATGGCGGTCCCGTGCGTGGGGATCGGTTCAACATCCGTGCTCTCGCGCATCCGTACCTGCCTCGATAACGCACCAGCCGGAATGGGGTTGACCGCCACGTGTGATGCCGCGCTTGCCGGTATGATGGCCGCAACCGAAGGAGGGGAGCCATGATCACCGGTTTTCTCGCACTCTACATCTTCATGTTGGCGGCGTTCACCGGCTACGAGATCATCAGTCGGGTTCCAGTCATCTTGCACACGCCGCTGATGTCCGGCTCCAACTTCGTGCACGGCATCGTGCTGGTGGGCGCGATGGTGGCGCTGGGGCATGCGACGACGCCGGTCGAAATCACCATCGGCGTCATCGCGGTGCTGCTCGCGGCCGGCAATGTCGCGGGCGGTTACGTGGTTACCGAACGGATGCTGGAGATGTTCAAGACCAGCAAATCGGCCGCCGGGGAGAAGAAGTGATGACCCTTCCGTCATGGATGCCGACCCTCGTCGAGGCGATCTATTTCATCGCGGCGGTCCTTTTCATCTGGGGCCTCAAGCGGATGAGTTCGCCGCGCACCGCGCGCAACGGCATCATCTGGGCCGGCATCGGCATGGCCGCCGCGATCCTCGTGACGTTCTTCCTGCCGGGCATGCACAACCTGTTGCCGATGGTGATCGCGATCGTGGTCGGCGTCGGGCTGTCGTGGTGGGTAGGCCGGCGCGTGCCGATGACCGCGATGCCGCAGATGGTGGCGCTGTTCAACGGCATGGGCGGCGGCGCCGCGGCGGCGATTGGCGCTGTGGAACTGATCCGGTTCAACGCGGCATTGCTGCCGGCTGGCACGCTGGTGCCGGACACGTATCCCATCCAGCCGGAAGCCTGGGCCGCGCAGGCCGCCGTGCATTTGAGCCCGGTCGAACTGGTGCTTGCCTACCTCGGCGTGCTGATCGGCGCGGTGTCGTTCACGGGTTCGCTGATCGCATTCGCGAAACTGCAGGGCTGGATGGACCGCCGTTTCGTGTTTCCGCTGCAGCGCTGGGTGAATCTCGCGATCTTTGTCGTGGCGGTGGTGTGCGGCATCGCCGCGTTGCTGGCGGGCATCGAAGGCCATGCGTTTGCGTGGAGCCTGCTGATCGCGTTTTTCGCGCTGGCGCTGGTGTTCGGCGTGGCGATGACGCTGCCGATCGGCGGCGCCGACATGCCGGTGGTGATCTCGATGTACAACGCCTTCACCGGCCTCGCGGTCGCGTTTGAAGGCTTCGTGCTGCAGAACGAGGCGATGATCATCGCCGGCATGGTGGTGGGCGCGGCCGGCACGCTGCTGACGCAGTTGATGGCGAAAGCCATGAACCGTTCGCTCGGCAACGTGCTGTTCGGCAACTTCGGTGCGGGCGGCGGCGCGGCGCAGCAGGAAATCGCGGGCGCGCTGAAACCGATCGACGCCAACGATGCGGCGGTGATGATGGCGTACGCCGAGCGCGTCGCGATCGTGCCGGGCTACGGCATGGCGGTCGCGCAGGCGCAGCACAAGATCTGGGAATTCGCCAAGCTGCTGATCGAGCGCGGCGTCAAGGTGAAGTTCGCGATCCATCCGGTCGCGGGCCGCATGCCCGGCCACATGAACGTGCTGCTGGCCGAAGCCGGCGTGCCCTACGACCTGATCGCGGACATGGACGACATCAACCCCGAATTTCCCAACACCGATGTCGCGCTGGTGATCGGCGCCAACGACGTGGTGAACCCTGTCGCACGCACCGACAAGAATTCGCCGATCTACGGGATGCCGATCCTGGATGTCGCCAAGGCCAAGAACGTCATCGTGATCAAGCGCGGCCGCGGCAAGGGCTTCGCCGGCATCGAGAACGCGCTGTTCTACGCCGACAACACGCGGATGCTGTACGGCGACGGACAGGCGGCGGCGGGCGAACTGGTGGCAGGGCTGAAGTCGCTGGACACGTGAGAAAAAGAGCAAAAGCCCTTGACGCGGATCGGAGCGGATAAAAGCCGATCAAGATGTACAAGGGCGGAGATTCCTCTTGATCTGTCTTGATCCGCGGGCGTCCGCGCAAATCCGCGTCAAAATAGCTTCTCTGCGTCAACGCCGCGTACTCGAGCGCACCAGCCAGGTGCCGAACGCAGCGGCCATGACTGCTGCCGCGGCGTACACCAGCACCGACAGTGCATCCAGCCCGAGCATCGCGACCTGCAGCGTCAGGCCGACGCCGCCGGTGCGGAACGCTTCGCCGAATGGAAACCCGGTTGCCGCCGCGATGCGCGCCACCGACGCGAGGCAGACCGCGTAGAATCCCGCCAGCAATATCGCCAGCGCCGCGACCACGGCTGCCCAGCGCGCGTAGAGGCAGCCGCACATCTTCAGCACCAGCGTCAGCGGCAAGGCCAGCAGCAGGATCACCCAGCACGGGCGGATGCCGATCACGAGCGCGGCAAACGCCGCCACCGCGCCGGCGGCGAGCGTGCACATCAGCCATCCGAACGCCGAAGTGAGCACGGCGAACGCTTGCGCCACGACAACGGAAACGTTGCGCGCCGATGCGGGCATGGGTCTTGCGGAATCGTCCACGCGTGGTCCGGACGGATGGGAAGCCGGGAGTGGATGATAGATCAGCCCGTGTGCGGCCGTCGCGCCGCGAAGGCGGGTCGCGGGTCTTGTGCGCGCCGCTCCTGACCTCCATCAATGAGCCGCGGGATGGCGAATTGCTATGCTCTCGAAGTCTCGCCTCATTCACGCCAGCCTCGGAACACCATGCCCGGATTCAGCGCATCCAGCGAACCGTTCACCCTGCAACGCGATTGCCACGCGGTGCACGTGCCCTACGGCGACGTCGTCAACCTGCCGGCCGGGCAGACCGGCTACATCACCCAATCGCTGGGCGGCAGTTTCACCGTGTACGTGGAGGGCAGCCTGTTCCGCATCGACGGCAAGGACGCGGATGCGCTGGGCAAGCCGCCTCCGGAGCCGCTCGCGGTTCCGGAGAACGCCAACGACGAGGATGTCGAACGGGTGGTGTGGGAACAGTTGCGCACCTGCTTCGATCCCGAGATTCCCATCAACGTGGTGGACCTGGGGCTGGTGTACGACCTGAGCCTGGAACACCTCGACGACGGCAGGCGCAAGGTGTACGTGAAGCTCACGCTGACCGCGCCGGGTTGCGGCATGGGCGACATCCTGGTGGAAGACGCGCGCACCAAGCTCGAGATGATTCCGACCGTCGCCGAGGCGCAGATCGATCTGGTGTTCGATCCGCCCTGGAACCAGTCGATGATGTCCGACGAAGCCAAGCTGCAGACCGGAATGATGTAGCGCCGGACGCGCCGCAACGAGCCGGCGCTGCCGGCGTCGGGCGCGGGTCAGCGACGGATATTGACCCGGTTCGTGTTGCTTGCGATCCTGTTCGCGCAGGAGGGCAGGGCGATGCGCTGGCGCAAGTACACGGTGTTGTTCGCGTTGTTCGTGTTGTGCCTGGTGTTCGACGCGTGGGTGTACGGCTCGCTGTCGCTGGAGCCGAACGTCGGACCGGCGCTGACGTCGGCGGCGCGGGCGAATGCACCGTTGCTGCACGGCTACATCGTGCTCGGAACCCCGCTGGCGAAACAGGTCGGAACTGCGGCAGGACAGCGCGTCGCGGACGCAGCGTTTCACGATGCGTATCCTGCGATGATCGCGCTGCCGGCGGCCGCGGACAGCCTGTTGTTCAGCCGCTCGCAAGGCCCGTGGCGCAGACTCCTGATTCCCTTGTACTGGGCCACGCCGGTGCTGCTGGTGCTGGCGCTGCTCGCCTGGGCGTTGCGCAGCCGGCAAACCCACCTGATGGGACGGGCACGGCGCTGAGGCGCCGTGCTGCGCACGATCCGCAACGCGCGAAAACGTGCGCGCAACCCGGTCGGATGCTGAACGACTTACCGTCATTGCGTGACGGCGTCCGCAATTCCCGATGTTGACGCATTGCAGCGTGACATGCGTTCGCGAACAACGCTAGGGTGCGCGGGCCGGCGCGTGTGAGGGCGCACGCCGGCGGTCTGGAGAGCGTCGAACTTCATGCTGCGTGCATGTCGCGCGGGTGTCGGGCCAAGGTGTCTCGGGGAGGTTGGGCCGGATGGCAGCTTCGTTCCCGTATTGCACGTGAGTGTCTGCAAGCTCGATCACATTCTGTGCACACCTTAGGAGACTTCGATGTCGAACACGTTTCGGTTGAAGAGTTTGGTCGTGGGCCTGGGTCTCGCCGTTGGCTCGCTGGCCTGCGCCGCGGCGCCCGCCGGCACCATGGTCGTGGCGCACGCCGCCGCATTGCATACCGGCGACACGGTGACGGGACCGATGTCCCTCGCCGCGCCGATGCGCGTGTCGGTTTCACTGCAATTGCGCAACGAGGCGCAACTGCAGGCTTTCATCGCCAACCCGAACCACCCCAATCTGACGCCTGCCGAGTTCATCGCCCAGTACGGGCCGAGCGAGGCCGACGCCAACGCGGTCGCGGCCTGGTTGACGCAGCACGGCTTCTCGGATGTCAGCATCTCGTCCAATCGCCTGCTGGTTTCCGCAACCGCGCCCGCAGCGGCGGTGCAGTCGGCGTTTCATACCAACATGCAGCGTGTCCACACCCACGACGGCCGTGACGCGTTCGCCAACGCCAGCGATGCCGTGATTCCCGCTTCGCTGCATGGCGTGAGCGGCGTGATCGGTCTGCAGACCGTGCATGTGCCGCATCTCTTCAAGGGCAAGCCGGGCGGTGGCGGCGGCGGTTCGATCATCGGCCACAACCCGACCCAGTTCCCCTCGATCTACGGCGGCACCAGCCTGCCGACGGCGGCGGGCGTGACCGTGGGCATCATCACCAACGGCGATCTCACGCAGACGCTTGCCGACCTCAACCAGTTCACCTCGCAGAATGGCCTTGCGGCGGCGGTGACGCAGATCGTCAATACCAATGGCACCGGCACCGACACCAGCGGCACGCCCGAGTGGGACCTCGACAGCCAGGACATCATCGGCATGGGTGGCGGTCAGGTCGGCAAGATCGTGTTCTACAACATACCGACCTTGTCGAACTCGGACATGGTGGCCGACTTCAACACCGCCGTCAGCGCGAATGTCGCCAAGGTCATCAACGTGTCGCTGGGCGAATGCGAGACCTCGGCCAAGGGCGATGGCTCGGCCGCGGCGGCCGATGCGATCTTCCAGCAGGCCGACGCGCAGGGACAGACGTTCTCGGTGTCTTCGGGCGATTCGGGTGCCAACGAATGCGGCGGCAGAAGGGGCACCACGCCGAGCTGGCCGGCCAGCTCACCGTATGTGGTCGCCGTAGGCGGCACCACGCTGAATGCCACGACCACGACCTGGCAAGGCGAGACGGTGTGGTCCAGCACCGGTGGCAGCCCCAGCACCTTCGAGCCGATCCCGAGCTGGCAGGTGGGCGTCGGTCAGAACGCTGGCCACACCACGCGCGGCGTGCCCGACATCGCGTATGACGCCGATCCCAACAGCGGCTCGATCATCATCGTGAACGGCAGCAACGCGCAGTACGGCGGCACCAGTCTGGCGTCTCCGCTGTTCGTCGGCTTCTGGGCGCGCATGATCGCCGCCAAGGGCACCGGCATCGGCTTCGCCGCACCCAAGCTGTACGCGTTGCCAGCTTCTGCGTTCCACGACGTGACGTCCGGCAGCAACGGCGGCGAAACGGCGGCGCCGGGCTGGGATTACTGCACGGGCTTCGGCAGCATCATCATGAGCCAGGCCGCAGCGTCGCTCTGACGCCAACGTTCCATCGTGATTTCGAGCCCGGCGCTTGCCGGGCTCTTTTGGGAGCGGCCGCGGCGGATCGCTAGCGGGCTTCCTCGAAGCGGTTAGCGGCGCGATTCTTGCGCACGCGCGCGGGGTCCCACACGCGTCCGTTCATCGCGATCCACACGCCGTCGCCGAGGGTCTGCACCGCGCCTACCGCGCAGCCGATGTTGAACACCGCGTCCGAACCCTGGAAGCGCGCCGGATTCAGCGCGCCGGTCAGCACGATGGTCTTGCCCGGGATGCCGGCCAGCGCGCGCGCGGTGTCGACCATGGTGTCGGTGCCGTGGGTGATCAGGATGCGGCGGTGCGCTTGCCGTTCGACCTCGGCGCGGATCGCGGCGCGGTCGGCGTCGGTCATGTCGAGGCTGTCCTTGCGCAGCACCGGCACCACGTCGAACTCGAACGCGACGCCCAGTTGCGCGAGGATCTCGCCGATCTGCGGCGCGCCGATCTGGTAATCGGACTTGGCGTCGAAGTACACCTTGTCGATGGTGCCGCCGGCGGTAATCACGGTCAGGTGCTGCATCGGGGGCCTCGCCGGGTTTGCGGAATCTCGCATTATCGCAGCGTGTCGAAAGTCCGTCAGCCGGATGCAGTCTGTCGCCACGGAATGCATGCGCGATGCGGCTGGCCGTGGCATAATCCACCGTCTTTTTGGCAGGCCGGCCGTTTCGCGGCCGCCCCACAATCGAGAGTCCCACATGCTGTCAACGTTCATCGCCGCCGTCGCGGCGCCCGCTGCGCGGGCGGCCGAACCGAACCCGATGTTCTCGTTCGGGTTCATCATCATCCTGTTCGTGGTCTTCTACTTCCTGCTGATCCGTCCGCAGCAGAAGCGCGCCAAGGAACAGCGCAAGATGATCGCCGAACTGGCCAAGGGCGACGAGGTCATCGCCGCCGGCATCCTCGGCCGGGTCGAGGACATCGGCGAGCATTTCCTCACCCTCGAGGTCGCCGACAATGTGCGCATCCGGGTGCAGAAGGGCACGGTGTCCAACGTGCTGCCGAAAGGCACCCTCAAGTCTTCCTGAGCGCGCTTCCGGCGTGCCCCGTTCCGCGCAAACCACTTTCTCTGACCCATGATCGACTTTCCCCGCTGGAAATACTGGCTGGTCGGCATCGTGATGGTGCTCGGCATCGTGTATGCCGCACCGAATGCGTTCCGCCCGCAACCCGCCGTGCAGATCGTGGCCAACCGCGAAGCCAAGGTCGACGAGGCGCTGCAGAAGCAGGTAGCGGCCGACCTCGACAAGGCGAATGTGCCCTATCAGGACATCTCGATCGAGAAGGACCGGATGCTGGTGCGCTTCGCCAACACCGAAGTGCAGTTGCGCGGCTCCGACACCTTGCGCGTGGCGCTGGGCGACGACTACACGGTGGCGCTGAACCTCGCGACCACGGTGCCGCACTGGCTGCAGTCGATCGGCGCGCACGCGATGCCGCTGGGCCTCGACCTGCAGGGCGGCGTGCACTTCCTGATGGCGGTGGACCAGGACGCGGTGCTGCAGAAGCAGCAACAGCGTTATCTCGACGACATCCGTTCGATCCTGCGCCAGAAGCAGATTCCGTATGACGTGGTGTCGCTGAGCGGCGATGGCGTGCAGGCTGTGTTCAAGACCGCGGCCGACCGCGACAAGGGCCTGGACGCAGTATCTGCCGACAACACCGATCTCAACATCACCACCAGCCGCACGCCGGGCGGCGGCTATGCGCTGCACGCCGCGATCAAGCCGGAGGTGCTGGACAAGCTGGCGCAGACCACGATCACCCAGAACGTCACGACCCTGCGCAACCGCGTCAATGCGCTGGGGGTGTCCGAACCCTTGATCCAGCAGCAAGGCCAGACCCGCATCGTGGTGGAACTGCCGGGCGTGCAGGACACCGCCGAGGCCAAGCGCGTGCTGGGCGCCACCGCGACGCTGGAATACCACGCCGACGATCCGAACGTGAATCCGCAGGAAGCCGCGCAGACCGGCAACGTGCCGCCGGACGACCGCCTGTATTTCACCAAGGACGGCCAGCCGGTGGTGCTGAAGAAGCGCGTGATCGTCAGCGGCGACGAACTGGTGGACGCCTCGCAGGGCTACGACCAGCAGACCGGCCTGCCCGACGTCAACGTCACGCTCAATTCCACCGGCGCGCGCAAGATGCTGGACTTCACCACCCAGAACGTCGGCAAGCGCATGGGCGTGGTCTACATCGAGCGCACCCCGGTGGTGAAGGTCGTGGACGGCAAGGAAGTGCACACGTCCAAGACCACCGAGACGGTGCTCAACAACGCGGTGATCCAGGGCGTGTTCGGCAAGAAATTCCAGACCACCGGCCTGACCCAGCAGGAAGCGCAGACCCTGTCGCTGATGCTGCGTTCGGGTTCGCTCGCGGCGCCCATGGACATCGTGCAGCAGAGCGTGATCGGCCCCAGCCTCGGCCAGGACAACATCAAGAAGGGCGAGCAGGCGGTCATCCTCGGCCTTTGCCTGGTGCTGATCGCGGCCGCGATCTACTACCGCCTGTTCGGCCTCGTCGCCGACATTGCACTGGTGTTCAACCTGCTGATCCTGGTCGCGATCATGTCGGCGATCGGGGTGACGCTGACGATGCCCGGCATCGCCGGCATCGTGCTGACGCTCGGCATGTCGATCGACGCCAACGTGCTGATCTGCGAGCGCATCCGCGAGGAACTGCGCAACGGCTCGACGCCGCTGGCCTCGATCCGCGCGGGCTACGAGAAGGCCTGGCACGTGATTCTCGACGCCAACGTCACCCACCTGCTGGCGGCGCTGGGCCTGATCACGGTCGGCTCCGGCGCGATCAAGGGCTTCGGCGTCACGCTGTTCATCGGTATTTCGACCTCGCTGTTCACCTCGGTGACCATGACCCACGCGATCACCGCGCTGATCCACGGCCGCCGCAAGAAACTCAAGACACTCTGGGTCTGATATTTGTTTGTCCCTCTCCCTTTGGGAGAGGGTGCCCCAAAGGGGCGGGTGAGGGTACGAGCAGGCAATAACCCTCATCGGCTGCGAACCCTCACCCCTGCCCCTCTCCCGGAGGGAGAGGGGTTCATCGAGACACGACGAACATCCATGGAAATCTTCCATCACGATCTGAACATCGACTTCCTCGGCATGCGCAAGGTCAGCATCGTCATTTCGGCGATCCTGCTGATCGTGTCGGTGTGGGCCATCACCGTGAAGGGCCTGAACTACGGGCTCGATTTCACCGGCGGCATCCTGATCCAGGTGAACTACGAACAGCCGGTCGATGTCGGCGAGGTGCGCAATGCGCTGGGCAAGGCCGGGTTCGAGCATGCCGTGGTGCAGAGCATGGGCGGCACCCGCGACATCTCGATCCGGCTGCAGCCGCCCAAACAGGCGCCCGGCAGCAAGCAGAGCCCGGACCAGATCGCGGGCGAGGTGTCCAAGCGGGTGCTCACCGCCCTGCAGGCGGGCAACACCGCCGTGAAACTCGCCCAGCCGCCGGACTTCGTCGGCCCCGAAGTCGGGCAGGAGTTGAAGACCAGCGGTATCTACGCGGTGATCGTGGTGATCATCGGCATCATGTTCTACCTCGGCATGCGCTTCGAAAAGCGCTTCGCGGTCGCCGCGGTGGCCAGCGAAATCCACGACACCGTGATCACGCTGGGCATCATCGCACTGGTGCAGCGCGAGTTCGACATGACCGTGCTCGCGTCGATCCTCGCGGTGGTCGGTTATTCGATCAACGACAAGGTGGTGGTGTTCGACCGTGTGCGCGAACTGTTCCGGCTGACCCGCAAGGCCGAAACGCCGCAGATCCTCAACCGCGCGATCAACAACACCCTGTCGCGCACCATCATCACCTCGGTGTTCACCGCGATCACCATGGCCTCGCTGGGGCTGTTCGGCGGCGATGCCGTGCACGGCTTCGCGATCACCATGCTGATCGGCATCCTGGTCGGCACGCTGTCGTCGATCTTCTTCGCCAGCCCGATCCTGCTGTGGCTGGGTGTGTCGAAGAAGGACCTGATGCCGGTAACCAGAGAGAACCCCGAACTCGCGCGCCGGCCGTGATCAGCGCAGGGCGAGGAAGTCCGGGCTGACGACCATCCGTACCGCGTCCAGGCGCGGGCGCGCGGCCGCCAACGCGGCGATCACTTGCGCGCGGACCGCTTCGGCGCGTGCGATTTCCTCGTCGGACACGGAAGCGCGGAGTTCGGCCAACGCGCGCAACCTCTGTACCCGCGCATCGAGTGCAGCGCGTGCGTCCGCCAGTGCCGTGCCGGTGATGCTGCGCGTCCGTTCGGCGGCCAGGGCATCCGCCTTCTCCAGCATCGGCGGGACCAGTTGCGCGAGATGGCGGCGATAACGCGAGACGTCGAGCGCGCGTTCGCGCGCCCGCGCCAGCGCGGGCGGGGACGGCACGTACTCGCGTGACGCCAGCCGCGAGTCGACGCGCACCTCGATTGGCGTCGGCGGCAGGAAACGCGCGACGTCGAGGCTCGCGTCGGCGACGCATTCCACCACGTACACCGCTTCCAGCAGCACGCTGCGGGCCGGCAGGGCGGGATCGACCAGGAACGAGGCGTTGCCGAATTCGCCCGCCAGCAGCAGGTCGAAGGCGCCCAGCACCAGCGGATGATCCATCCGCAGCAGTTCCAGTTCCTCGCGTGCAAGCGCGAGCGCGCGATCGAGGGTCGCGCGGCGCGCACCGTCGTTGAAGCCGGGCAGGGCGTCGGTGGAAAGGAACTCCGGGTCGAGCAGCAGGCTGCCGTCGCCCAAATCCTCGACGTGCACGCCGAAAGGCTCGAAGCATTCCTGCACCAGCGCGTGCGCCGCATCGTCGCGGTCGGCGGCGCGCATCGCCTCCAGCAAGGCCTTGCCGCCGGCGTGCCGGGCGGCCAGTTCCAGCAGGCGGTCGCGCCCTTCGCGCACGGCCTGCGACAGTTCGGCGTGCGCATCGGCGGTCGCCGCGATCACGTCGTCCAGCTCGGGGTCCGCTGGATCGTCGCTTTCGGCATGGGTGCGGGCTATCCGCACGATGTCGTCGCCGAACCGCCGCAGCAGCTCGCGCCCGTCCGCCGGGCATTCGCGCAGGACCCGCGTGCCGTCGGCGTGCCAGCGGGCCAGCGCTTCCTGGGCGGTGCCCGGCAAGGACGGGACGTGCACCGTCACCACGCGGCGCTGTCCGATCCGGTCGAGCCGGCCGATGCGCTGTTCGACCAAGTCAGGATCGAGCGGCAAGTCCCACATCACGAGCCGATGCGCGAACTGGAAGTTGCGTCCCTCGGAGCCGATTTCCGAACACAACAGGATGCGCGCACCTTCGGCTTGCGCGAACCACGCCGCCGCGCGGTCGCGTTGCAGCAGCGTCATGTCTTCGTGGAAGCACGCGACGGCGGCGCCGCTGCGCGTGCGCAGCGCGGCCTCGATCGCTTCGACCTTGCCGCGGGTCGCCGCGATCAGCAGGAACTTGTCATCCCGGTGCGCATCGAGCAGGCGCAGCAACCATTCGATGCGCGGATCGCGCGAGTAGTCGATCACGCGCCGAACGCTGTCGCCGGCGTGCATGTCAGCGTCGAATTCCGCGAGCAGGTCCTGGCGCGCCAGCGGTTCGAGCGCATCGGGACCGGTCTCGACATCTAGTTGCCGGCCCGCGAACCCGCCGACCGCGTCGCGGCGGTTGCGGAACATGATGCGCCCGGCGCCGTGGCGGTCGACCAGGGCGGACAGCAGCGCGTCTGCGCTGGCCGGGTAGGCGTCAACCAGCGCAAGCAGGGCCGGGTCGTGCGGGTAGCGTTCGTGCAGCGCTGCGCGTTCGACCGCCGACAGCGGTTCCGCGGCCGCGATGCGCGTGGCGAGTGGGGACAGCTTCGCGTAATCGTCGGCTTCCGCCAAATAGCGATCGAGATCATCGAAGCGCGCGGGATCGAGCAGGCGCAGGCGCGCGAAGTGCGCGCGGCGACCGAGCTGTTCGGGCGTTGCGGTGAGCAGCACCACGCTGGGCGTCGCGGCGGCCAGCGCCTCGACGGCAAGGTATTCGGCGCTGGCGGCCTCCGGCGTCCACTCCAGATGATGCGCTTCGTCCACCACCAGCATGTCCCAGCCGGCCGCGAGCGCCTGCGCCTTGCGCTCCGGCGCGTGCGCCAGCCATGCCAGCGATGCGATCGCGAGCTGCTCGTCTTCGAAGGGATTGCGCCCGGCGTCTGCTGCGGCGATGGCGGTGCAGCGTTCCTCGTCGACGATCGCGAAGGCGAGCTGGAAACGCCGGCGCAATTCCACGAACCACTGCACCAGCAGGGTGTCGGGCAGCAGGATCAGCACGCGCGCAGCACGGCCCGTGGCGAGCATGCGGGCGACCAGCATCCCGGCCTCGATGGTCTTGCCGAGCCCCGCCTCGTCGGCCAGCAGCACGCGCGGGTGCTCGCGCTCCATGCACGCGGCGACCACACCGAGCTGGTGCGGCAGCAGATCGACGCGCGCGGACAGGATGCCCCACGCGTCCGATCGCCGTGCGGCTGCGCGCGCCAGCAATGCCCGCTTGCGCAACTCGTACTGGTGGGGCTTGTCGACGCGCGCCGAAATCAGCCGCGCGTCGGCCTGCGACAATGATTGTTCGTCGTCCAATTGGCCCTCGGCCAGTTCGCGCTTTTCGCCCGAATACACCAGCAGGCCGTCGCGCAGGTCGATGCGTTCGACCACGAACGTGATCCCGCGGCCGGCGATGCGTTGCCCGACCCGGAATGTGGCGCGCGCGAGCGGCGCGCCATGCGACGAGTAGTTGCGCACCACTCCCGACTTGGCGAACAGCACCTGGATCGCGCGATCGTCGCAGCGCAACACGGTGCCGAGACCCAGTTCCGGTTCCGCTTCGGAAACCCAGCGCTGGCCGGGGATGTAGTCCATGGATGTTTCGCGGCAGGGAAAGCCGCGTATTATCGCGCGCCGCGCGGCCGGCTGCCGGCCCGATGCACGACGGCATCGCCCGCAGGCGGTTCGACCGCGTGTTCGGCCGATGCAAAAAAGTGCCGCACGGAGTGCGGCACTTGAGGGATGCCGGGACGGCCGCGGATCCTTCCGTCCCCGCCGGACTTGCCGCCGCCGGGCGCGGCGGCGGGATGGCTCACCAGATCTTCACCAGCTTGTCGCCCGTGTGCGCCATCTTGTCGCCGGGCTTGCACTGGAAGGCCTGCGCGAACTGCGGCATGTTGGCGGCCGATGCGAACGCGCGGATCTTGGCGGGCGCGTGCGGGTCGATATTCAAATACAACTCCGCGGTCTTGTCGCGTGCAGTGCCTTCCCAGACGCGCGCGGAACTCAAGAAGAACCGCTGGTCCTGGGTCATGCCGTCGATTTTTTCATCGGCAGCCTTGGGATCGGCTTTCAACGCAGCCTGCAGCGCGGTGTAGGCGATGTTGAGGCCGCCCAGATCGCCGATGTCCTCACCCAACGTCAGCTTGCCGTTGACGTGCAGATCAGGTTTGCCCGGGATCGGCGCGTAGCCGTCGTACTGCTTGACCAGCGCGGCGGTGCGTTCGTCGAAGTTCTTCTTGTCCTGCGGAGTCCACCAATTCACCAGATTGCCATGGCCGTCGAACTGGCTGCCCTCGTCGTCGAAGCCGTGGCTGGATTCATGCCCGATCACGAAACCGATGCCGCCATAGTTCACGGCGTCGTCGCCCTTGGCGTAGAAGAACGGTGGCTGCAGGATTGCTGCCGGGAAGTTGATGGTGTTGGTGGTCGGCGAGTAGTAGGCATTGATCGTCTGCGGAGTCATGTGCCACTCCTTGCGGTCGGTCGCCTTGCCGATCTTGCCGATGTCGTAGTGGTAGTTGTACTTCGAGGCGGCTTCGAGGTTGGCGTACCACTGGTCGGGCTGGATCGTCAGGCCCGACCAGTCGCGCCATTCACCCTTGTCGGGATAGCCGATCTTCGGCAGGAACAGTGCCCACTTGTCGAGTGCCTTCTTCTTGGTCGCCTCGCTCATCCAGTCGAGGTTCTCGATATGCTCCTTGAGCGCCGCGCGGACGTTGGTGACCAGTTGTTCGGCGCGTTCCTTGGCTTCCGGCGGGAAGTATTTGGCGACGTACAGCTCGCCGAGGCCCATGCCCATCGCGCCGTTGACCGCGTCGATCACGCGCTTCCAGCGCGGCTTCTGCTCGAGCTGGCCCCGCAGGGTCTTGCCATAGAAATCAAACGCGTTGTCCTGGAACGCCTGGCTCAGGGCCGGCGAAGCATTGCTGACCAGATGGAACTTCAGATAAGCCTGCCATTGCGAAACCGGTGCATGCGCGAGCAGCTTGTCGAACTCGGCGATGAACTTCGGCTGCGACAGTGAAAAACCCTTGCCAACGTCCACACCCTGGGTCTTGAAGAACTTATCCCACGAGAAGTGCGGGCTGATCTTGTCGGCCTCGGCCACGCTGACGAAGTGGTACTGGTTTTTCGGGTCGCGCAGTTCGACCGGGGCCAGCGAGGCTTTGGCGAGTTCGGTCTCGAACGCCAGCACCTGGTCGGCCTGCTTTTGCGCGTCGGCGTCCGGAGTGCCCACCAGCTCCAGCGATTTGGCGATGTACTTCAGATAGGCGTCGCGGATGTCCTTGTACTTGGGCGACAGGTAGTAGTCACGGGTGGGAAGTCCGAGGCCGTCCTGGAACACGTAGCCGATCTGTTTGGTGGCGTCCTTGTAGTCTGCATTCGAGCCGAAGTTGAAGACGTAGTTGTCGCCGTTGTTGTAGCTGGTGTCGATGAAGTCGGCAATGTCGGCCGGCGTCTTCAACGCGTCGATCGCGGCGAGCTGCGGCTTGATCGGATCGTAGCCCAACTTGTCGATCGTGGCCGTATCGAGGCCGGCGGCGTACAGGTTGCCGAGCTTTTGTTCGAGTTCGCTGCCCTTGTGATCCTTGGCATCCTGCGCAGCCGTTTCCAGAATCTGCTTTTGCTGCTGCATGCTGCGTTCGTGCAGGATGCCGAACGCACCCCAGGTTGTCTGGTCGGCCGGGATCGGGTTGGCCTTGTTCCACTTGGCGTTGACGTAATCGGCGAAATCGTTGCAAGGGTTGTACTGGTCGTCCAGGTCGAACGCGATGGGTTGTTCCGGGGTGATCGCGACGGTCGATGCCGGTGCGGGCGCCGGCGCGGTGTGCGCGGGAGCTGGCGCCGATGCCGAGGCCGCGGGGGCCGAGGTGTTCTGGGCCTGATTGCTGCAGCCTGAAACGGCCAGCGCCGCACCGACGGCCAGTGCGATCGGGGTCAGCAGATGCTTGTGCATGAGTTCGTCCTTTGATGTTGCGAAACGGGTCGCGCACGGCGTGCGCATGGAGAAAGGAGTTCCCGATTGTGCCAGCGCCGGCGTTTGCGTGGACGTTCCCATGACGAAAGTCATGCCAGAGACAGCCCTGGCCGAGTTCGCTAGGCGTCGCCAGCCTGAGCGTGCATACTGCGCCGGGTTTTGGACGAAGCAGGGAAACGACGCATGGACATCGTGTTCCACGGCGCGGCAGGCGAGGTGACGGGTTCGTGCCATCTGGTGGAAGTCGCGGGCAAACGCGTGCTGCTGGATTGCGGGATGGTGCAGGGCGACCGTACCGCGGATGCGCGCAACGCCGCGGATTTCCCGTTCGATCCGAAAGCCATCGACGTGCTGGTGCTGAGCCACGCGCACATCGACCACACCGGGCGCGTGCCGCTGCTGGTGCAGCGCGGATTCGCGGGGCCGATCTTCACGCATCCCGCGACCATCGACCTTGCTGCCATCATGCTGGCCGATGCCGCGAACATCGCGCAGACGGATGCCGAGCGCGACAACCGGCACCTGCAGCCTGGGCAGAAACCATCGGTGCCGCTGTACACGCAGGACGACGTGAATGCCGCGACCAGACTCATGCGGCCGGTTGCGTACGACACGCCGGCGGAAATCCTGCCGGGCGTGCGCCTGACGCTGCGCGACGCGGGGCACATCCTCGGCTCCGCCACCGTGGAACTCGATGCAACCGAAAACGGCGCGACGCGCAAGCTGGTGTTCTCCGGCGACCTCGGTCCGAAGAACTCGCCCATCCTGTGCGATCCCGCGCCTGTGCCGGCCGCCGACCTGGTGGTGATGGAATCGACCTACGGCGACCGCCTGCACAAGTCGCGCGAGGACACCCTCGCCGAGCTGGCGTCGATCTTCGCGGCCGCGCACAAGGACGGCGGCAACGTGGTGATCCCGGCGTTCGCGGTCGGGCGCACCCAGGAGATCCTGTATTTCTTCGCCGAGCATTTCGACGACTGGGGTCTCGGCGCGTTCAAGCTGTTCCTCGACAGCCCGATGGGCATCCGCGTCACCGAAGCCTACGACCGCCACGAGGACCTGTTCGACGCCGAGGCGAAGCAACTCTGGGCCGCGCGCCAGCATCCGCTGCGCCTGCCCAACCTGACGCGCACGCTGGATGGCGAGGCGTCGCGCGGGATCAACGCGATCCACAGCCACGCCGTGATCCTCGCGGGTTCGGGCATGTGCACGGGCGGACGCATCCGCCATCATCTTCGTTACAACCTCGCCAATCCCGCCGCGCACATCGTGTTCGTGGGCTATCAGGCCGCCGGCACCCTGGGGCGCATCCTCGTGGATGGCGCCAAACGCGTGCGCCTGTTCGGCGAGGAGATTCCGGTGCGCGCACAGATGCACACCGTGGGCGGGCTGTCCGCGCACGCCGATCGCGATGGCCTGTCGGCGTGGTACGGGCAAGTCGCCGGGCATCCGCCGGTATGCCTGGTGCACGGCGAGGATCCCGGCCGCTCGAAACTGGCCGACGAGTTGCAAGCGAAGTGGGGCAGCAAGGTGACGCTGCCGATGCCGGATACGCGCGTCAGCGTGTGACCGGCGGCGGCGCGCCGCGGCTTCAGCGCATCCGGTAGGTGATGCGGCCCTTGGTCAGGTCGTACGGCGTCATCTCGACCTTGACCTTGTCGCCGGTGAGGATGCGGATGTAGTGCTTGCGCATGCGGCCCGAGATGTGCGCGGTGACGACGTGCCCGTTTTCGAGCTGCACGCGGAACATGGTATTGGGCAGGGTTTCCTGCACCGTACCTTCCATTTCGATGACGTCGTCTTTGGCCATGGGGTGCGCTGGGCGCAAGTCGGGAAACCGCGCATTCTGCCACGATGCGGCGCCGCGCGAAAGCACGCCGTGGCGTCAGCCCAGTTTCTCGCGCAGGGTGCGGCGGATTTCGGACTCGATCAAAGGACGCATCAGGCCGAGCCACGGTCCCAGCCGCACCTGCACCCGCGCATCGCCGTCACCCAGCGTGAGCCGGCCTTCGACGCCACGTCCCGCGAAGGAAAGCGTGTCCCCGGCCCACGTCATCCCGCCCAGGCCGAAGCGCGCGGACAACTCGCGGGCGACCTCGTCGACCGCGGCGCGGCAGGCGAGCCTGTCCAGCGAATGTGCATGGTGGATATCGATTTCGGACATGAGGACGGAGCGAATGTTGCGGCGCGTCATGTTACATTGGCGCGCATTTCCGCAAGGCCCATCATGCGCATCCTCGGTGTCCATCCAGCTCGCGATCCGGTGCTGTGCGGGCAAGGCCCGGTGCAGTTCGGCAGCGCGCCGGACAACGACATCGTGCCGGTGGGCGCGGGCGTCGATCCGCACCATGCCGTGCTCGCCGCCGATGCACGCGGGCTGGTGCTGACCGTCCGGCCGGGCTGCCAACGGGTATACGTGAACGCACGCGCGGTGCGCGAACGCGCGCTGCTGCGCTACGGCGACACGCTGACGCTCGGCGCCAACAAATTCCTGGTGACCGCGGATGCGGCGCCGCCGCAGGCGGAAGCTGCCGCCGCGGACCGGACCGGCGGCCCGGTGTCGTTGCGGATCGTCTCGGGCGCCGCTTCCGGCCGTGCGCTGTCGGTTGCGCCGGATCTGCATCTCGGCGCGGGAACACGGCATTTCGGCGAACTCGCCTATGGCTGCCGGGTGGCGCAGGCCGGCGGTTGTCTGGTGTTCGAATCCGCCAGCATGGCGCCGCGCGTCAACGGCTGGCAATGCAACCGCGTCCGTTTGTCGCCCGGCGACCAGATCGTGCTGGGCGAGCATCGCCTGGTGGTCGAGGCGCCGGGCCTGGAATACGCCGCGCATGTCGCGTCGCTGCCGCCGCCACCCACGCCGAAGCCCGAACCGCCGCCGGACGACTCCGCGCACACCGAAATCTGGTGGCTGATCGCCGCGGCCGCGGTGCTGGCCGTGCTCATCGCGTTTTTCCTGTATTTCAGATGGTAATGCCCGTCACTTTCGAGGAAGCTCTGGTCATGTCGCGAGCGTGGAATTTCAGTGCCGGTCCGGCCGCGTTGCCGGTGGATGTGTTGAAGCGCGCGCAAGCCGAACTCCTCGACTGGAACGGCGCGCGTGCGTCGGTGATGGAGGTGAGCCACCGCGGCAAGGCCTTCATGGAAATGGCGGCGCGGGCCGAGGCCGACCTGCGCGAGTTGCTGGCGATTCCGTCGAACTACAAGGTGCTGTTCCTGCAGGGCGGGGCGACCCAGCAGTTCGCACAGGTGCCGATGAACCTCGCCGCGGACGGCCAGCGCGCCGACTATGTCGTCAACGGCCATTGGGGCGAAAAGGCGGTCGCGGAGGGCGCGTTCTACGCGAAGACACACGTCGCGGCCAGTTCCAGGGCGGACGGCTATGCGTCCATTCCGGCGCGCGCGGCATGGGATCTCGATCCGCACTCCGCGTACGTGCACATCACCACCAACGAGACCATCCACGGCGTCGAGATGCGCGACATCCCCGACGTCGGTGGCGTGCCGCTGGTGGCCGACATGTCCTCGGACATCCTGTCGCAACCGCTGGACGTCTCGAAGTTCGGGCTGATCTACGCGGGCGCGCAGAAGAACATCGGGCCTTCTGGTTTCGTCGTGGTGATCGTGCGCGAGGATCTGCTGGAACGCCGACCGCGTCCGCTGCCGAAGATTTTCCGTTACGCCGAATACGCCGCAGCGGACTCGATGTTGAACACGCCCAACACCTGGGGCTGGTATCTGGCCGGGTTGACGATCCAGTGGTTGAAGCAGCAGGGGGGGCTCGCCGAAATGGGCCGGCGAAACCAGGCCAAGGCCGATCTCCTGTACGCGGCCATCGACGGCTCCAGCGGCTATTACCGCAACCGCGTCGAGCCGGCGGCGCGCTCGCGCATGAACGTGATCTTCAACCTGCACGATGCCGAACTCGAACCCCTGTTCGTGGCCGAGGCCACCGAGTCCGGCCTGCTGGCGCTGAAGGGCCACCGTGCGCTGGGCGGCATCCGCGCCTCGATCTACAACGCGGTGCCGATCGAGGGCGTGCGCGCGCTGTGCGATTTCATGGCGGAGTTTCGGCGCACCCATGGCTAGCCGCGCGGCCTCCCGCAAACCCGAACCGTTCGACGCGGTGCGTCTGGTCAACGCCGCCACCGCGAAATTGCGCGCCTACGATCCCGGCCACGATCTGCCTGCCCTGCGCGAACGCTTCGGCGCGGCGACCGCCGAACTCGGCTCGAACGAAAATCCGTTGGGCCCCAGCCCGCGCGCCCTCGAAGCGATGCGCAAGGCGTTGCCGGAGGCATTCCGTTATCCCGACCCTCGCGGCTCGGCGCTGAAAGACGCGTTGTCGGAAAACCTCGGCGTCGGCACCGAACGCATCGCGCTCGGCAACGGCTCGCACGAATTGCTGATGCTGTTGGCGCAATGTTTTGCCGACGCCCGGCATTCGATCGTGTTTTCGCGATACGGTTTCGCGGTATTCCCGATCGCGACCGCCGCCTCCGGCGCGCAAGCCGTGTGCGTACCCGCGTTGCCGCACCGGCATCGCAGCGCGCCGCTGGGCCACGACCTCGACGCGATGGCGAAGGCGGTCCGCCGCGACACCCGCATCGTGTATCTCGCCAATCCGAACAATCCCACCGGAACCTGGTTCGATGATGCTGCGTTGGCGGCATTCCTGGCCCAGGTGCCGCGTGACGTGCTGGTGGTGGTGGACGAGGCCTATCACGAGTATGTCGAAACCAGGGGGGTGACGACCGCGCTCGCGTTCGCCGACCGGTTCCCCAACCTCGTCGTCACGCGCACGTTCTCCAAGGCCTACGGGCTGGCCGGATTGCGCGTGGGCTATCTCGTCGCGCACCCCGGCGTGGTCGGGGTGCTGGAGCGCCTGCGTGAATCGTTCAACGTCAACAACGTGGCGCTGGCGGGCGCCGAAGCTGCATTACGTGACAGGGCGTGGCTCGCCAGGGTGCACGCGTTCAACCGCGCGGAGCGCGAGTGGCTGCGCGAAGAATTGCTGGAACGCGGCTACCGCTGCCTGCCGTCGCAGACCAACTTCCTGTTGTGCGTGCTGCGGCGCGACGCCGCGAAACTGGAGCGCCATTTGTTCGAACACGGCGTGATCGTGCGCCCGATGGACGGTTACGGCCTGCCGCACACGCTGCGGATCAGCGTGGGCAGCCGTGCGGAGAACCGGCGGCTGCTGAAGGTGCTGCCGTGAGTGAGCGTCTGGACTGGATCGCCTCCCCGGCGCGCGCGCTGCACGGCGAGATCGCGGTGCCCGGCGACAAGTCGATTTCGCACCGCGCGATCATGCTGTCCGCCCTGGCCGACGGCGTTTCCCGCATCCGCGGCTTCCTGGAGGGCGAAGACACCCGCGCCACCGCGCGCATCTTCGGGCAGATGGGCGTGCAGGTCGAAACGCCGGCTGATGGAGAACGCATCGTGCACGGCGTCGGCTTGCATGGCTTGCATGCGCCGGATGGCGCGCTCGATTGCGGCAACTCCGGTACTGCGATGCGCCTGCTCGCCGGCGTAATGGCCGGGCAGGCCTTCGACTGCGTGCTGATTGGCGATGCTTCGTTGTCGAAACGCCCGATGCGGCGCGTGACCGAACCGCTGGCACGGATGGGCGCTTCGATCGACACCGCCGACGGCGGCACGCCGCCGCTGCGCGTGCACGGCGGGCGCCGATTGCGCGGCATCGATTACGCGTCACCCGTCGCCAGCGCGCAGGTGAAGTCGGCGGTGCTGCTGGCGGGTCTTTACGCCGAAGGCGAAACGAGTGTCACCGAACCCCGCCCCACGCGCGAATACACCGAACGGATGCTGGCTGCGTTCGGTTGGCCGATCACATTCGGGCCGGGCAGGGCACGCTTGTCCGGTGGCCACGCCCTGCGCGCGATCGACATTGACGTGCCCGCGGATTTTTCCTCGGCGGCGTTCTTCATCGTGGCCGCGACGTTGGTGCCCGGCTCGGAGCTGGTGTTGCGCGGCGTCGGCATGAATCCGCGCCGCGTCGGCCTGCTGCACGTGCTGCGCGCGATGGGCGCGGACATTGCCGAAGAAAACCGCCGCGATGCGGGCGGCGAGCCGGTGGCCGATCTGGTGGTGCGCCACGCGCTGCTGCACGGCATCGAAGTGCCCGTCGGGCACGTCGCCGACATGATCGACGAATTCCCGATCCTGTTCGTCGCCGCGGCTTGCGCGGAAGGCGCCACCACGATCCGCGGCGCGGCCGAGCTGCGGGTCAAGGAATCCGACCGCATCGCGGTGATGGCGGCGGGCCTGCGCGCGCTCGGGATCAGGGTCGAGGAAACGCCGGACGGCGCGGTGATCGAAGGCGGCCGCCTCGGCGGCGGGGCGGTGGATTCGCACGGCGACCACCGTTGCGCGATGTCGTTCGTGGTGGCCGGCGCCGTGGCGGCGGCTGACGTCACGATTGCCGACTGCGCGAACGTGGCGACTTCGTTTCCGGGGTTCGTCGAACTGGCGCGGCGCTGCGGCCTGGCCGTGCGCGCGGCTTGAGCGGACATCCCCGCTAAAATCGGCCAATGACGACGCGCGCTTCCGTCCCGGTACTTACCATCGACGGGCCGTCCGGCTCCGGCAAGGGCACCATCGCGCGGGCCGTGGCCGAGCGGCTGGGCTGGCACCTGCTGGATTCCGGGGCGATCTACCGCGCGGTCGGCTACGCCGCGGGGGCACGCGACCTCGATCTCGACGATGCCGCAGCGGTCGCGCGCTGCGCGGCGGAAACCCGGATCGAGTTCCGCGATCCCGGCGACGGCGGCGATACCAAGGTGGTCATAGACGGCCTCGACGCCACCGATGCGATCCGCACCGAAACCGCCGGCGCGGCGGCGTCCGCGATCGCGGCCTTGCCGGAAGTGCGCAAAGCCCTGGTGGACAAGCAGTTGGCGTTCCGCCAACCGCCCGGCCTGGTGGCCGACGGGCGCGACATGGGCACGGTGATCTTTCCCGATGCCCCGTTCAAGGTGTTCCTGACCGCCAGTCCCGCCGAACGCGCGGAAAGGCGCTATAAGCAGTTGAAGGCAAAGGGACTTGACGTTACACTAGCCAGCCTTTTGCACGAAATCGAGCAGCGGGACGCACGCGATGCGTCGCGCACGGTCGCGCCGTTGCGGCCGGCCGCCGATGCTGTCGTGATCGACAGCACCGGGCGGTCGATCGCCGCGGTGGTCGATGCGGTGCTTGCTGTCATGCGGAAGGCTTGAAACCAACCCCGTGCCGCGTTCGCGCGGTTTTTTCCGTTGGATGCACGTTTGCATCCCCCAACCGGCGGATCGCCGCCTGTGGAGCACAACCCGATGGAACTTGCAGGCATCGCGATCCATTCCCAACCTGGAATCCCCATGACCGAAAGTTTTGCCGAACTGTTTGAACAGAGCCAGTCGCTGGCCAAATTGAAACCCGGAGCCATCGTCTCCGGCACCGTCGTCGAAATCCGCCCCGATGTGGTGGTGGTGAACGCCGGGCTGAAATCGGAGGGCATCGTCCCGATCGAGCAGTTCCGCAACGAGCGCGGCGAACTGGAGGTGAACCTCGGCGACGAGGTCAAGGTTGCGCTGGATGCGATCGAGAATGGTTTTGGCGAAACGATGCTGTCGCGCGAGAAGGCCAAGCGCTCGATGGTGTGGGACGAACTGGAGCAGGCGTTCGAGGGCCAGGAGGCCATCACCGGCCGCATCAACGGCAAGGTCAAGGGCGGCTTCACGGTGGACATCCGCGACGTGCGCGCTTTCCTGCCGGGTTCGCTGGTCGATGTGCGCCCCGTGCGCGATCCGGGTTACCTCGAAGGCAAGGACCTGGAATTCAAGATCATCAAGCTCGACCGCAAGCGCAACAACGTGGTGGTCAGCCGTCGCGCGGTGGTCGAGAGCGAGCACTCCGAGGAGCGCGAACAGCTGCTGGAGAAGCTGCAGGAAGGCGCGATCCTGCACGGCGTGGTCAAGAACCTCACCGATTACGGTGCGTTCGTGGATCTCGGCGGCATCGACGGCCTGCTGCACATCACCGACATGGCGTGGAAGCGCGTACGGCATCCGTCCGAAGTCGTCAACGTCGGCGATGAACTCGATGTGCGCGTGCTGAAGTTCGACCGCGAGCGTAATCGTGTCAGCCTTGGCCTGAAGCAGCTGGGCGACGATCCGTGGGTCAGCATCACCCGCCGCTATCCGTCCGGTACCCGCCTGTTCGGCAAGGTTTCCAACGTCACCGACTACGGCTGCTTCGTGGAACTGGAGCCGGGCGTGGAAGGCCTGGTGCACGTGTCCGAGATGGACTGGACCAACAAGAACGTCAACCCGGCCAAGGTGGTGCAGGTCGGCGACGAAGTGGAAGTGATGGTGCTGGACGTCGACGAAGAACGCCGCCGCATTTCGCTGGGCATGAAGCAGACCCAGTCCAACCCGTGGGAGTCGTTCGCGGCCACCTTCAAGAAGGGCGACAAGGTGCACGGTGCGATCAAGTCGATCACCGACTTCGGCATCTTCGTCGGCCTGGACGGCGGCATCGACGGCCTGGTGCACCTGTCCGACATTTCCTGGCAGGGCAATGGCGAGGAACTGGTCCGCAACTTCAAGAAGGGCGAGGAAGTCGATGCGGTGGTGCTGGCGGTCGATCCCGAGCGCGAGCGCATCAGCCTCGGCATCAAGCAGCTCGAACAGGATCCGTTCGGCCAGTTCATGGCAGCCAACCCGCGTGGCGCGATCCTCACCGGCACGGTGAAGGAAGTCGATGCCAAGGGCGCGGTGATCGAGCTGGCCGAAGGCATCGAGGGCTATCTCTCGGCGCGCGACTTCTCCAAGGACCGGATCGATGATCTCAGCCAGCACCTCAAGGTGGGCGAAAAGGTCGAGGCCAAGTTCACCGGCATGGACCGCAAGGGCCGGATGCTGTCGCTCTCGATCCGCGCCAAGGACGAGGACGAGATGGCCGAGACCCTGTCTGAGTACCAGAGCCAGAACGCCGGCAAGGCCACCACCAAGCTGGGGGCGCTGCTGAAAGAGCAGTTGAACAAGCCGGAGTAAGCCTATATAAAGGCTTGCGTTTTTGTGGCAAGACGGCGTCGCCCGCGGTGCGGGCGACGCCAGCCGAAGAGGGGATCGCGCGCGCGGTCAGGGCCAGTCAGATAGCAAGGTAGGCGTCAGTTGCCGTCGATGACCAAATCCGAATTGATCGCCGCGCTCGCGGAACGCCAGAAGCACTTGGCGTTCGCCGATGTCGAGCTTGCGGTGCGCAACGTGATCGAGCAGATGAGCGTGGCGCTCGCCAGCGGCGACCGCATCGAGATCCGCGGCTTCGGCAGCTTCTCGCTGCACTACCGCCCGCCGCGCACCGGCCGCAATCCCAAGACCGGAACCGCGGTGGCGCTGCCGGGCAAGCATGTTCCGCATTTCAAGCCCGGCAAGGAACTGCGGCAAAGGGTCAACGAGGGCCGCGATTCGCCATCGTGACCGGCGCTTCGACTTCCGCCTGACGCCGGGCCTGTCCCCGTGGATACCGCAAGCCAACCCCCGCCCGCTGCGAAGGTGCATCGCGACGCCGGACCACTCGTGCCGCGCCGGAGAAATCGGTGAGCCTGCTTCCCCTCGACCCCGTGCTGTTGTTGATCCTGTTGCTGCCGATGGCCGGCTGGCTCGGCTGGATCATCGGCCGGCACGCGACGGCGCGCCGCTCGGGCGCACGCGTCACCGAACTGTCCTCGCATTACTTTCGTGGCCTCAACTACCTGCTCAACGAACAGCCGGACAAGGCCATCGAAGTCTTCATGAAGCTGGCCGAGTTCAACCGCGACACGGTGGAAACCCATCTCGCGCTGGGCAACCTGTTCCGCCGCCGCGGCGAGGTCGATCGCGCGATCCGCGTCCACCAGCACCTCGTCAGCCGCTCCAACCTCTCCGAGGCCGAGCGCACCGTCGCGCTGCTGGAGCTGGGCGAGGACTACATGCGGGCGGGCCTGCTCGATCGCGCCGAAGCGCTGTTCGACGACCTGGTCGCGATGGACGCGCACGCGCCGTCCGCGCTGCGCCATCTGATCGCGATCTACCAGCACGAGCGTGACTGGCACAAGGCCATCGGCCATTCGCGCCGGCTGGAAAAGATGACGGGCGAATCGCAGGCCGCGACCATCGCGCAATTCCAGTGCGAGCTGGCCGAGCAGTCGCGCCAGCACGGTGCACGCGCCGAGGCGCGCGCCTATCTGGACGAAGCTTTCGCCAGCCAGCCCGGCTGCGTGCGCGGCTACATGATCAGCGGGCACCTGTATGCCGAGGAGGGCCGCTGGAACGAGGCGGTGATCGCCTTCGAGCAGGCGGTGGACGCCGACGTCGATTTCGTGCCGGAGATCCTGCCGCCGCTGCTGGACGCCTATGCGCACACGGGCGAAATGGATCGCGCCGAAAAATTCCTGGTGCACGTGGTGGATCGCTACCACGGCATCACGCCGGTGCTGGCGCTGACCGACCTGTACCAGAAGCGCGAAGGCGAGCGCGCGGCGATCGACTTCCTCACCGGCCAATTGCGGCAGCGGCCGTCGGTGCGCGGCATGATGGCGCTGATCGACGCGACGCTGGACCGCACCGAAGGCGAGGCGCGTCAGAATTTCCTGATCCTGCGCGACCTCACCCGCAAGCTGCTGGAGGGCCGGGCCATGTATCGCTGCAACCACTGCGGTTTCGGCGCCAAGGCCCACCACTGGCAGTGCCCGAGCTGCAAGAGCTGGGGAACCGTGCGGCCGATCCACAGCGTCGTGTCCGAGTGATCATGGGCGCCGCGTACGGCACCACGATCATCCTTGCGTTGGCGATCATTGCGGGATGCGCACTGCTGCTCTCGCTCGCCTTCACGGGCGCGGCACTGGCCTACGCGCACCGGCGCGGGTTGCTGGACCAGCCCGGCAAGCGGCGCTCGCACAGCTTGCCGACCCCGCGCGGGGGCGGCGTGGGCATCGTGGCCGCGATCGTGCTGGCTGGGTTGCCGGCCTGGTACCTGCTCGATCCCTCGTCGCACGTGGCGCCCGTCGCGATCGCAGCGGCGGTGCTGGCGGTCGCCATCGTCGGCTGGCGTGACGACCACGCGCCGTTGCCCGTGCTGCCGCGCCTGGCCGCGCACGTCGGCGCCGCGCTGCTGGTCGGCGTGGCCACGCTTGCGCCCTGGGCGAATCGCGATCCGTACGCATGGTGGCTGCTGCTTCCGCTGACGCCGGTGCTGGTCGGCTTCATCAACGCCCACAACTTCATGGATGGCATCGACGGCATCCTCGGGCTGCAGGGCTTGTTCGTGCTGCTGGGATATGGATTGCTCGCGGCGTGGATAGGCAATCCCGGCATCGCTGCGCTGGCTTTCTCCGCAGCGGCGGGGTGCCTGGGGTTTCTTTTTTTCAATTTCCCGCCGGCGCGGATCTTCATGGGCGACGTCGGTTCGGGCGCGCTGGGTCTGGCGATCGGGGCCGTGGCCGCGCTCGTGGTTCAGCGAAATCCTGCCATGCTCTGGGCATGTTTGATCCTGCCTTCGGCCTTCCTGGTGGACAGTGGGCTGACTCTTGCGCGTCGCATGTTCGGCCGCCAGCGCTGGTACGCGCCGCATCGCCAGCACCTGTACCAGTGGCTGGTGCGGGTAAACTGGAGCCATGCGCGCACGGACGTCGCCTACGTGATCTGGAACCTCGCGGTCGTGGCGCCGCTGGCGTGGCTGGCGGCGAGTCGGCCGGCGTACGGAGCGTGGTATTGCGGCGCCGCGTATGCGGCAGGGATCGTGGCGTGGCGCGCCGGCAAGCGCGCCTGTCTCGCTTCGGCGCACCGGAGGAACATCCGTGAAACTGCGTGACGTGACCGGACGCTTGCATCCGCGCACCGCGGTCGTGGTCCACGACCTCGCGGTGACGCTGCTCGCGTGGTGGCTGGCCAATACCTTGCGTTACGCGATGCTGCCGTATGGCCAGCGGCTCGACCTGTGGAGCTGGCAGACCCTGATCGTGCTGGGCGTGCAGGCGGCGATGTTCGTCTGGACTGGTCTGTACAAGGGCCTGTGGCGCTTCGCCAGCGTGCCGGATCTCTGGAACATCGCGCGCGCAGTGATCGCCGGCACGGTGGTGATCTATCTCGCGCTGTTCCTGTACAACCGCATGTACGGAATCTCGCGTTCGGTGCTGCTGATTTATCCGGTGTTGCTGGCCATCCTGCTGGGCGGGCCGCGGCTCGCCTACCGCTACTGGAAGGACAGCCAGCTCGACCTGTTCCACGCCAGGCACAGCCATCGCGTGCTGGTGATCGGGGCAGGGCGCGCGGGCGAAGCGCTGGTGCGCGACCTGCGCCGCGACGCCCGTTACATCCCGGCGGGCTTCATCGACGACGACGCCTCGCTGCGCGGCTCGCGCCTGCACGGTGTGCCGGTGCTGGGCAGCACCGACAGGCTGGCCGAACTGGCGCGCCGGGTCGGCGCGGAGATGCTGCTGATCGCGATGCCTTCCGCCGACAAGGAACAGATGCGCAAGGTGGTCGCGCTGTGCGAAGCCACCGGCCTGCCGTTCCGCACCGTGCCGCGCCTCGACGACGTGGTCTCGGGCCGCGCCCAGTTCAACGAATTGAAAGAGGTCGCGATCGAGGACCTGCTCGGCCGCGATCCGGTGAAACTCGAATGGAACGCGATCCGCCGCAGCCTCACCGGCCAGCGCGTGCTGGTCACCGGCGGCGGCGGTTCGATCGGTTCGGAACTGTGCCGGCAGATCGCGCGGCTGGGTGCCTCCGAACTCACGATCCTCGAGCTTTCGGAATACAACCTCTACCGGATCGAACAGGAGTTGCGCGCGCAGTATCCCGAACTTTTGCTGCGCTGCCTGATCGGCGATTGCGGCGACGCCGCCGCCTGCGCCAACGCGTTTTCGCTCGCCAGACCGCAGCGCGTCTTCCATGCTGCCGCGTACAAGCACGTGCCGCTGCTGCAGAACCAGTTGCGCGAGGCGTTCCGCAACAACGCGCTCAACACGCGCGTGGTGGCCGAGCAGGCGGTGCGGCACGGCGTCGAAAGCTTCGTGCTGATCTCGACCGACAAGGCGGTGAATCCGACCAGCGTGATGGGCGCCTGCAAGCGCGTGGCCGAAATCATCTGCCAGATCACGGCGGAAGGCCACGCGACCCGGTTCGTCACCGTGCGGTTCGGCAACGTGCTGGATTCGGCCGGCTCGGTGGTGCCGCTGTTCCGCAAGCAGATCGCGGCGGGCGGGCCGGTGACGGTGACGCACCCGGAAATCTCGCGCTACTTCATGACCATCCCGGAAGCCTGCCAGTTGATCCTGCAGGCGATGGCGATGGGCAAGGGCGGGGAAACCTTCGCGCTGGACATGGGCGAGCCGATCCGCATCCGCGACCTCGCCGAGCAGATGATCCGCCTGGCCGGCAAGCAGCCCGGCCGCGACGTTTCCATCCTGTACACCGGCCTGCGTCCCGGCGAAAAGCTGTTCGAGGAATTGTTCCATCCGCTCGAGAACTACCACAGCACCTCGCATCCCAAGATCTTCGAAGCCGCGCCGCGCCAGCAGTCGGCGGCGCTGGTGGCGGCACAGCTCGCGCGCGCCGCCGAGGCCGTGGAAAAGTTCGACGAGGAAACGCTGCGGCATTGTGTGGGGGCGCTGCTGCCGGCGTTCCGCTGGGAAACCGGCGAGCTTTCGCATACCGCCGACGTCGTGCCGCTGCATGGCGAGCAGTCCGCCTGAGATCATTGTGTCCGAATCGAGAGAGCAATCAGTCCACGAATGAACGCAAATGCACGCAAGTAGAACTCCCGTTCCTCATCCATTCGCGTTCATTCGCGTGCATTTGCGGACCGTTGTTTCGGCTTTGTGCGAGGAACCCACATGAGTGAAGCTCGGATGCCCAATCGGTTGCGCAAGGTCGTTTTCCCGGTGGCCGGGCTGGGCACGCGGTTCCTGCCCGCGACCAAGGTGGTCGCCAAGGAAATGCTGCCGGTGCTCGACCGGCCGCTGATCCAGTACGCGGTGGACGAGGCCGTCGATGCCGGCGCCGACACGCTGGTGTTCGTCACCAACCGCTACAAGCACTCGATCGCGGATTACTTCGATTCCGCCTACGAGCTGGAAGAAACGCTGGAGCGCGCCGGGAAGCACGAGTTGCTGGCGATGGTGCAGGGCCTGCTGCCGCCGCACGTGCGTTGCGTGTACGTGACGCAGGAGCAGGCGCTGGGCCTCGGCCACGCCGTGTTGTGCGCAAAGACCGTGATCGGCGACGAACCGTTCGGCATCGTCCTGCCGGACGACCTGATCGTGAACGATGGCCCCGGCGCGCTGCGCCAGATGGCGGCGCGCGCGGCCGACGGCAAGACCGGCGTGCTGGCCGTCGAGGAAGTGCCGCACGCGGACACCGGCAAGTACGGCATCGTCGATGTCGAAGCGGGCGGGGACCGCATCCGCCACATGGTCGAGAAACCCAGGCCCGAGGACGCGCCGTCCAACCTCGCCGTGGTCGGCCGTTACGTGCTGCCCGCGCGCATTTTCGAATTGCTGGAGAAGACCACGCCCGGCGCGGGCGGCGAAATCCAGTTGACCGACGCGATCGCCGCGCTGCTGAAGGAAGCCCCGGTGCTCGCGCACCGTTTCCAGGGCAGGCGCTTCGATTGCGGGAGCAAGGCCGGGATGGTGCGCGCGACGCTGCACTTCGCCGCCGCCGATCCCGAGCTGCGGCATCTGGTGGCCGGCAATCCGAACGCCTTTTGACCCGCCGTTTCCCGCGCACCGCCACGTGGCGGCCACGATTCTCGATTAGACTCCGCGTGCTCGTGTAGCGTGCACGAAGACCGCGGCGCGGTCGAAGGCGGAGTGGGGAATGGATCTCTTGAGATGGCTGGTGCGGCTGCCGCTGCGCGCCCTCATGTTAGCGCTGCGCCTGCTCGGTTTTCTTTTGCGCCCGTTGCTGGGCCGGTTCGCCTGGACGCCGCCCGGCTGGGCGCGCGCGGCGCAGCGGCGGCCCGGCCGTTCCTTCGGCATCGTCGTCCTGGTGGCCGCGCTGGCCGCAGCCGGCTGGGCGGGCTGGCACTGGTACACGCATCGTCCGCATCCGCCCCGGCTCACCTTCGTGGTGGCGGCGCCGGCCGTCACCGATTACAGCCAGCAGCAACAGGAAGCGCCGGTCGTGCATCCGCTGGTGGTGGCGTTCTCGGGTTCTGCCGCGCCGATCGAGCGGGTGGACAAGACCGTCACGCAAGGCATCACGCTCAGCCCCGCGGCCCGGGGCGAGTGGAAGTGGACCGACGACCATACCCTGCAATTCACGCCCGCGGCAGACTGGCCGGTCGGGCAGCATTACACGGTGCGTTTCGATCCGCGCAGGTTGCTGGCGCCGCAGGTGCACGTGGCCGCGGACCGGTTCGATTTCAACGTGGCCGCGTTCACGGCCACGCTGGCCAAGGGCGAGTTCTACCAGAACCCCGGGGACGCCAGCGCCAAGCAGGTCATCCAGGAACTCGACTTCAATTATCCGGTCGATCCCGCGCAACTGGAAAAACGCGTGCACCTCGCGATCGCCGACAAGTACGGCCGCGCCGGCGCGCCAGTGGCATTCACGGTCACCTACGACAAGCAGAAGCTGCACGCATGGATCCACTCGGCGCAGCTCGCGTTGCCGCAGGATCCGGGAACCTTGCTGGTGAGCGTCGACCGCGGCGTGGCCAGTTCGCGCGGCGGCGACGGCACGCCGGGTGCCCTGCAAAGCCAAGTCAGGATACCTGGGCTGTACAGCCTTGCGGTCGATGACCTCAAGCCCACGCTGGTCGACAACGACAAGTTCGAGCCGCAACAGGTACTGGTCGCGGATTTCAACGGCGCGGTGCGTGCGGGCGATGTCGCCGGCCTGATCCACGCCTGGGTGCTGCCGAAACACAAGCCCGGCCGCGACAACGCCGACGACGATTATCAGTACCCATGGGGCGTTTCCGAGGTCGGCGAGGCCTTGCTGAAGCAATCGACGGCGCTGCCGCTCACTGCCACGCCGACCGAACAGGACTGGCAAGCGCTGCAAAGTTTCAGCTTCCACGCCGAACCCGGCCAGCGCATCTACGTGCGCATCGACAAGGGTCTGAAATCGTTCGGCGGCTACATCATGGGCAAGCCGCTGGCGCGCGTGCTCACGGTGCCGGATTACCCGCAACTGCTGGACTTCGTCGGTTCGGGGTCGCTGCTGTCGATGACCGGCAGCAAGCGCGTCTCGGTGGTGTCGCGCAACCTGCCGGGTTTCAAGCTGGTGGTCGGCCGCGTGCTGCCCGACCAATTGCAGCACCTGGTCAGCCTCAACGTCGGCAACTTCGGCCATCCGCAATTGCAGGGCGGTTTCGACGAGAGCCAGATCGTCGAACGCCACGTGGAAATCGGCCTCGTGCCCGGCAACGACCCCGCCAAGGCGGAATACACCGGGGTGGACCTTGGCAAGTATCTCGCCGACGGCAAGCGCGGCGTGTTCTGGCTGCACCTGTCGGGTTACGATCCGGCCGCTGCGAAACGTGAGGCCGCGCGCGCCGATCGCGCTTGCGCGCAGGCGAAGCAGGAATTGGCAAAACCCGCTGGCGCGACGTCCGCCGAGCCGGCTTCGGCGGGTTCGGTCAGCGGCGCCGGCCTGTATGCGTGCCAGCGCGATGACGAGCATTTCGGCGCGATGGCCGATGCGCCGACCGACGATCGCCTGATCGTGGTCACCGACCTCGGGATGCTGGTGAAGAAGGCCGACGACGGAAGCCAGGACGTGTTCGTGCAGTCGATCCGCAGCGGCCAGCTGGTCGCGGGCGCGACGGTCGCGGTGGTGGCGGTGAACGGCAAGACGCTGCTGTCGCGCAGCACCGGCGCCGACGGCAGGGTGTCGTTCCCGAGCTTCCAGGGCTTCGACCACGACAAGCGCCCGGTGATGTACCTGGTGACGAAGGCGCAGGACATGTCGTTCCTGCCGATCGGCGCCGGCGATCGCCAGCTCGATTATTCGCGCTTCGACGTGGGCGGCGCGGCCAACGCGGTGAATCCCGGCAAGTTGTCGGCGTACCTCTTCTCCGACCGCGGCCTGTACCGCCCGGGCGAAACCTTCCACATCGGCGCGATCGTGCGCGCCGCGGACTGGTCGCGCGACGTGGCCGGCATTCCGCTCGAAGCCGACGTGGTGGATCCGCGCGGCAATACGGTGCAGAAGATTCCGCTGACGATGGACCGCTCCGGTTTCAACGATCTGGCCTACACGCTGGCCGAAACCGCCGCGACCGGCACCTGGACGGTGAACCTGTACATCACGCGCAACGGCAGGGCCGACACGCAGATCGGCAGCACCACCGTCGCGGTCAAGGAATTCGAGCCCGACCGCATGAAGGTGACGGCCAGTCTGTCGGCGCAGGTCGCCGACGGCTGGGTGAAGCCCGCGCAACTGCAGGGCGAGGTCGATGCCGCCAACCTGTTCGGCACGCCCGCGACCGACCGCCGCGTGTCGGCGTCGATCACGCTGGAACCCGCGTTCCCCGAGTTCAAGGGCTGGCCCGGTTGGCACTTTTACGACATCCGCCGGGCCAAGCAGGGTTACCAGCAGGATTTGCAGGACCAGCGCACCGACGCCAAGGGCCATGCCGCGTTCCCGCTGGATCTCGGCAAGTACGCCGATGCCACCTACAAGCTGTATTTCCTCGCCAAGGTGTACGAGGCCGACGGCGGGCGCAGCGTCGCCGCGGCCGCGGCGTCGATGGTTTCGAGCAACGACTGGCTGGTTGGCTACCAGAGCGGCGATGACCTCGACTACGTCACGCGCGGCGCCGCACGCAAGGTCAGGCTGGTTGCGATCGGCCCGGATGCGAAATCCGTCGCGTTGTCCGGGCTCACCGCGCAGTTGGTCGATCGCAAATACGTCTCGGTGCTCACCAGACAACCGTCAGGCGTGTACAAGTACGAGTCGCGACTGAAAGAAATTCCCGTCGATTCGCATCCGCTCGCGATTCCCGCTGACGGCGTGGACGTCACGCTCGATACCGGCAAACCCGGCAACTACGCGCTGGTGATCCAGCGCGCCGGCGACCACAAGGAAGTCAACCGCATCGAATACTCGGTGGCCGGCGCCGCCAACGTGTCGCGCTCGCTGGAACGCAACGCCGAACTGCAACTGTCGCTCGACAAGCAGGTGTACGGTCCCGGCGACAGCATCCACGTCTCGATCCACGCGCCCTACACCGGCAGCGGCCTGATCACGATCGAGCGCGACAAGGTGTATGCGCACGCCTGGTTCCACACCGACACCACCAGTTCCGTCCAGACCATCGCCATCCCGAAGGATTTCGAAGGCAACGGCTACGTCAACGTGCAGTTCGTGCGCGATCCGTCGTCCGACGCCATCTTCATGAGCCCCTTGAGCTACGGCGTCGCGCCGTTCCGGATGAGCCTGGCCGATCGCCGCGACGCGATCAGCGTGGATGCGCCCGCGCTGGTGAAGCCCGGCGACACGGTGACCTTCAGGCTGCACGCGCCGCAACCGGCGAAGGTGGTGCTGTTCGCGGTCAACGAGGGAATCCTCCAGGTCGCGCGCTACAAGTTCGGCGACCCGCTGGACTGGTTCTTCCGCAAGCACATGCTGGGCGTTTCGACCGCGCAGATCCTGGACCTGATCCTGCCGGACTTCGAGAAGCTGATGGCGGCTGCTTCGGCACCCGGCGGTGACGCGGACGCCGCGATCAGCCGCCAGCTGAATCCGTTCCACCGCAAGAACAAGGCTCCGGTCGCGTACTGGTCCGGCGTGGTGGATGTCGGTGGCGAAAAGGATTTCACCTACGCCGTGCCGGACGATTTCAACGGCACGCTCAAGGTGATGGCCGTGGCGGTGTCGCCGGACCGCATCGGCACCTGGCAGGGCAGCACCACCGTGCGCGGCGATTTCGTGCTGTCGCCGAACGCGCCGACTACACTGGCGCCCGGCGACGAAGCCGTGATCAGCGTCGGCGTTGCCAACAACCTCACCGACATCGGCAAGCAGGCGGTGCCGGTTGCGGTGACGCTGAAGACCAGCGCGGGCCTGCAAGTGGCCGGCCCAGCCACGCAAAGCGTCAACCTCGCTTCGATGAAGGAAGGCGAGGTTTCGTTCAAGGTCAAGGCCACCGACCATCTGGGTTCGGCCGATCTTGCGTTCACCGCGAGTTACGGCACGCATTCGGCCAGGAACAGCACCACGACTTCCGTGCGGCCGGATGTCGCCTATCGCGTCAGCATCGACACGAACCGCGTGGCGCCCGGCAGCCGTGTCGATTTCGGGCAACTGCGCGATCTCTACGCGCCGTACTCGCAACGCAACGCGGTGGTGTCGTCCTCGCCCATCGTGCTGGCGCGCGGGCTGACCAGCTACCTCATCAACTATCCGAACTATTGCACCGAGCAGATCATCAGCGCCGCGGTGCCGCGCCTGATCGTCGCGAACTGGCCCGCCGCGCAGGCGTTCGTGCCCGCGCTGCAACCGGCGTTCGACGAAAAACCGGTCAGCAACGCCGATGCACTGAACCATTTCCTCGCAACCCTGCAATCGCGCCAGAACGGCGAGGGCGGCTTCGGGTTGTGGGCCGCCACACCGACCTCGCAGCCGTTCATTTCCGACTACGCGATGAACTTCCTGCTGGAAGCGCGTGGCCACGGTACCGCGGTGCCGCAGGACATGCTCGATTCGGGCAATGCGTACCTGCGCCAACTCGCGGCCGACGACAGCCTGACCACGCTGGACGGGCTGCGCGCCCGCGCCTACGCGATCTATCTCCTGACCGTGCAGGGCAACGTCACCACCAGCGACATTGCGTCGGTGCAGAAGAAGCTAGACAACCTGTATCCGAAGCAGTGGAAGAACGACCTCGCCGCCGCATGGCTGGCGGCGTCGTACAGGCTGCTGCAGCAGGATGGCGAGGCGGACAAGCTGATCGCGGGGCCGTTGCGCGTGCTGGAGCGCGGCAAGCCCGACGCGGACACGTTCGAATTCGCCGATTACTACGGACCGTCGGTGCGCGATGCCAGCGTGCTGTACGTTCTTGCGAAGCAATTCCCGCAGCGTGCCGCCGCATTGTCGCCGCGGGCGCTGGAGAATCTCGCCTGGCCGCTGGAGCACGACGACTACAACACCTTGTCGTCGGCGATGACCTTGCTGGCGCTGGATGCCTACGCTTCCGGCAACGCCCAGGGCCTGGACAAGATGGCGATCGATGCGTTGCCCGCGAAGGGCGCGGCGGTGTCGATCGGCAAGGTCACGGGCAACCTGCTGCAGGCGGACGGCTGGAACGCGGATGCCGCGAAACTGCGCTTCGTCAACGGCAGCAACCAGAACGCATGGAGCGTCGTCACCCAGAGCGGCTACGACCGCACGGCGCCCAAGGCGGCAATCAAGAGCGGCCTCGAAATCGTGCGCGACTACACGGACGAACACGGCAAGCCGCTCGGCACGATCACGCTGGGTCAGGAGATCGAAGTCCACGTGAAGATTCGCGCGGTCGGCAACGCCGACGTGGACAACGTGGCCATCGTGGACCTGCTGCCGGGTGGTTTCGATCCGGTGCTGCGCTCGCCGCAGCCGGCCAGTACCGCCAGCGCGAATGGCAGCGACGGCAATGAGGATGGCGATGAAGGTGAGGGCGGCGATGGCAACGGCCAGCGCGCCGCGTGGACTTCGCCGATCGGGCTGGACAGTTCCACCTGGCAACCCGACTTCGCGGACATCCGCGAAGACCGGGTGGTGATCTACGGCACCGCGACCCCGGACGTGCGCGAGTTTACCTACAAGATCCGTGCGACCAGCGCCGGTACGTTCCAGGCACCGCCGATCTACGCCACCGCGATGTATCGCCCGAAAGTGCAGGCGCAGGCACCGGGCGGCGGTACATTGACGGTGACGCCTCCCAAGTGAGGTGACGCGTGGCGGGCGGATGGCGGCGTTGGACATCGGCAACGGTCCGCTGGCTGCGCCGCTGGCAGAACGGGCTGGCCGGTTTCGCACTGATCGCCGCGTTGCTGATCGGCTGCCGGCTGTGGCCGCATCCGCCGTTGCGCGATGCGTTTCCGCAATCGACCGCGATCCACGACGACTCGGGCCACCTGCTGCGGCTGACGCTGGCGAGCGATGGGCAGTATCGCCTGTGGGTTCCGTACCGGGACGTCTCGCCGCAACTCGTCGATGCGGTGCTGATGCACGAGGATCGCTGGTTCTGGTGGCATCCGGGCTTCAACCCGTGGGGCCTGCTGCGCGGCGCGTGGGTGACCTACGCGCGGCACGGCCATCCGCAGGGCGGCTCGACCATCACGATGCAGCTCGCGCGGCTGCTGTATCGCCTCGACACGCGCACGCCGTTCGGCAAGCTGCGGCAGGTCGCGCTGGCGGTCCGCCTGGAACTGTTCTACTCGAAGAAAGCCATCCTGACAGCGTATTTGAACGACGCACCCTACGGCGGCAACGTGGTGGGCGCAGGTACAGCCAGCCTCGCGTATTTCGGCAAACCGGCGCGCGACCTGAACTTGCCGGAGGCGTTGACGCTCGCGGTGATCCCGCAGAATCCATCGCGGCGGCTGGAAGTGCGCCACGGCCGCGGCCACGCCATCGTGGCGCCGCGCCTCGTCGCAGCACGCAACCGGTTGTATCGGCGCTGGCTGCGCAGGCATCCGGCCGACCGTGCGTGGCAGGCGCTGTTCGCGATGCCGCTGGCGTTGCGCGGCACCGCGCAGTTGCCGTTCGAAGCCCCGCACGCGGTCGATCAATTGATCGCGGCCGCCAACGGCAACGGCGTGCGCCTGCCATCGCGCGTCGATTCAACCATCGACCTCGGGCTGCAACACTTGCTGGAACGCCAGCTGCGCGACTACGTGCAGCTCAATCGGGGTGTCGGCATCCGCAACGCCGCCGCGATCCTGGTGGATACGCGCAGCATGGGCATCAAGGCCATGGCCGGCTCGGTCGATTATTTCTACAAGGCGATCTCGGGTCAGGTCAACGGCACCCTCGCCAAACGTTCGCCGGGTTCGACGCTGAAACCCTTCATCTACGGGCTCGGCCTCGACCAGGGCGTGATCACGCCCGCGACCGTGTTGCGCGACGTGCCGACTTCATTCGGCCCCTACACGCCGGAAAATTTCGACGGGCGTTTCCTCGGCCCCGTCACCGCGACGCAGGCCTTGATCCGCAGCCGCAACATCCCGGCGGTGTGGGTGGATTCGCAACTGCACGACCCGAACCTGTACGGCTTCATGCGCGAAGCCGGCGTCGGCACCCTCGCCAGCGAACAGCATTACGGACTTGCGCTGGTACTGGGCGGCGGCGAAGTATCCATGCAGGACCTGGCGCGGATGTACGCGCTGCTCGCCAACCGCGGCGTGCTGCGGCCGTTGCGGTTGCGCAAGGATGCACCGCGGGTGCAAGGCAAGCGCCTGCTGAGTGCGGCGGCGAGTTTCATGGTCACCGACATGCTGGAACAGAACCCGCGCCCGGATGCCGCGTTCGGCACCAAACCGACCGGGTTGCCGGTGTTCTGGAAAACCGGCACCTCGTGGGCGTTTCACGATGCGTGGACCGCGGGCGGTTTCGGTCCGTACGTGCTGGTGGTGTGGGTGGGCAATTTCGATTCGACGCCCAATCCTGCGTTCGTCGGCATCGATGCCGCCGCGCCGTTGTTCTTCCGGATCCACGACGCGCTGCGCGCGGCGAATCCGGGTCTGCGTGCATTGCGCGAACCGTTGCCGAACAACCTCAAACAGGTGCGCGTCTGCCTCGCCACCGGCATGCTGCCCAGCCGCTGGTGTCCCGAGCAGGGATGGACCTGGTTCATCCCGGGCGTGTCACCGATCAGGGTAGGCAACGTGTACCGTCCGGTCGTGATCGACGACGCCACCGGCAAACCGGCTTGTCCGCCGTACGCCGGCAAGCGCACGCATACCGAGGTGTTCCAGTTCTGGCCGTCGGACCTCGCGTCGGTGTTCGCGCGCGCGGGTATGCCAGTCCAATCGCCGCCGCGCAACCCCGATTGCGCGAACGCCGGCATGCCCGATGGCGACCCGCCGCGCATCACCTCGCCCTTGCAGAACGGCAGCTACGCCATGCGCCTGGACCGCACGGCCGGCAACAGCATCGCATTCACGGCCACCGACGACGCCGACGTGCAAGCGTTGTACTGGTTCGTGGACGATGCCTACGTCGGGCGTGCCGCACCGAACCAGCCGTTGGGCTGGCAACCGCCGCAGGCCGGAAGCTACAGGGTACGCGTGGTGGACGATCACGGCCGCAGCGATGCGCGCACGCTGACGGTAAGCCTGGTGGAATGAATGGCGCTATGCTGATCCGATGCCAACGCAGACTTGGTACGAAGCCAGCGCACGTCCTTTCGAACCGCTGCCGCCGTTGCAAGGCACGATCGATGTGCGCGTGGCCATCGTGGGCGGCGGCTATGCCGGCGTGTGCCTAGCGTTGGGCCTGGCCGAGCGCGGCGTGCGCGACGTGGTGCTGCTGGAAAGCCACGGCATCGGCCACGGCGCATCCGGGCGCAACGGCGGTTTCGTATTCGGCGGCTATTCGCTGGGCGAGGCCGAGTTGCTGCAACGGCTCGGCGCGGAACGTGCGCGCAAGCTGTACGGCCTGACCACCGCGGCGGTCGATCTGATCCGCCGGCGCATCGCGCGTTACGCGATCGAATGCGACGCGGTGGACGCCGGCGTGATCTGGGCCAACTGGTTCCGCGATCCGGAGGTGTTGCGCGAACGCCAGCGGCTGCTGAAGGAAACCTACGGCATCGATTGGGAATGGCTGCCGCAGGATCGCCTGCGCAGCGTGATCCACAGCCGCCGCTATCACGACGGCGTGTTCGAACGGAACGCCTTGCACCTGCACCCGCTGGATTACCTGCACGGGATGCTGCGCGCGGCGCGAGGGCCGGGCGTTGCGTTCCACGAAAACTCGCGCGTGCGCCGCGTCGATCGCGAAGGCGCGGGCTGGCGCGTGCGCACCGACGCGGGCGAGGTGAAGGCGCAAACGGTGGTGCTTGCCTGCGGCGGCTATCTCGCGCACCTCGAACGCAAGGTCGATCGCGCGATCCTGCCGATCGCGACCTACGTGATGGTGACCGAACCGTTGGGCACGCGCCTGCACGAGTGCCTGCACACCGAGGCCGCGATCTACGACACCCGTTTCGCGTTCGACTACTACCGCCCGCTGAAGGATTCGCGCCTGCTGTGGGGCGGGCGCATCTCCATCCGCAACCGTTCGCCGCAGGCGGTGAAGAAATTGCTGCGGCGCGACCTGCTGCGCGTGTTCCCGCAACTCGATGGCATCAAGATCGAGTACGCGTGGTCGGGCCTGATGAGTTACGCCCGCCACCAGATGCCGCAACTCGGTACGCGCGGCGACGGCCTGTGGTGGATGCAGGCGTTCGGCGGCCATGGCACCGCGCCCACCTGTGCGGCCGGCGAACTGCTGGCCGCCGCGATCGCGGAGAACGACGATGGCTGGCGCGACTTCGCCGCGTTCGGCCTGCAAGACACCTGGCGTCCGTTCGGCTACCTGGGCGCGCAGGCGCAGTACTGGTGGGCCGAAGCCAGGGATCGCTGGAAGGCGATGGTCGAGGGGTGAGCCAACGCGCATGCAAACTGCAGGGGGCAGTTTGCGCGTTGGCGACGTGGCGCGCAGGAGCGCGCCCGAACGCCGAAGGCGGCCCCGAGCTGCGTGGCAGCGAGGGGTGAACGCCAGGATGGCGTGAATAGCGCTCGAGACAGGAAGCCGAGGGCCGGGTTGCTTGGCGAGCGCCGGATGCGCGAGCCTAGCAACTACGTCGGCAAGACTTGCCTTTGCGCCGATACTGGACGAAGCTGCTCCCATCGGCAGGGCGGTCGCATGGAAGTGGAGGCGATCCATGGTCGAGTGCAGTCGGGTTCCGGCCGGGTCTTCGACCGACGCGTTGTTCGTCGAGGTTTACGATCGCCTGAAGGCGATGGCCTCGCGGCGGCTGGCGGACCAACGGCGCCGTGCAACGCTGGACACCACGGAACTGGTGCACGAGTTGTACCTGCGCATGGGCGACCGCGCGGCGCTGCAATTCGCCGAGCCGGCGCAGTTTTTCGCCTACGCCGCACGCGCGATGCGCCATTTGCTGATCAATCGTGCGCGCGACCGCCTGCGGCTGCGCGCGGGCGGGCAATGGAATCGCGTCACGCTCGACGATCGCAACCTGAAACTGGCGATCGACACCGCCGAACAGGCGTTGGCGCTGGACGCGGCGCTGGATGCGCTTGAGCAGACCGACGCCCGCGCGGCCAAGGTGGTCGAACTGCGCTATTTCGCGGGGCTGAGCCTGGAACAGGTTGCCGAGACGCTGGGCGTCGCGCGCCGGACGGTGGATCGCGACTGGCGCTACGCGCGTGCGTTCATCAAGGCGCGCATCGAATGACGCTGGCGTCGCAAATTGAACGCGGACGGGGTTTATAGCGAGACACATCCGGAGTTGCAGCGGTGCAAACCACGCCGACATTGCGCGACTTGTTCGAGGAAGTGCTGACGCTCCCACCGGACGCCCGCGCGCAGAGGCTGGCGGAGTGCTGCGACGATCCTGCCGTGCGTGCCGAACTCGAGCGCATGCTGGCGGCGGACGCCGGCGAGGACGAATGGCTGCCGACAGGCGATGCGGTGCAGGCCGCGCAGGCGATCGGCGAAACGGAAGCGCCCGAGCCGCTGCCGGCGGGCAGCCGGATCGGCCCGTTCGCGTTGCTGGAAGTGCTGGGCGAGGGCGGTTCCTCCACGGTGTTTCGGGCGTTCCGCGAAATCGAAGGCGTGCGCCAGGAGGTCGCGGTCAAGTTGCTGGCGCGCGGTTTGTACACCGCCGAAGCGCGACGCCGCTTCCACCACGAGCGCGCGGCGCTGGCGCGTTTGCGCCATCCGGGCATCGCGCGCCTCATCGAGGGCGGCGTGGCCGAGAATGGCCTGGCCTACATCGCGCTGGAGCTGATCGACGGCGTGCCGATCACGCGCTACGTGCGCGAACGCGACCTGTCCGAACGGCGGCGCCTGACCTTGTTCCTGAAGGTGTGCCGCGCGGTCGAATCGGCGCACCGCGCGCTGATCGTGCATCGCGACCTGAAGCCCTCCAACGTCCTCGTCACTCCCGAGGGCGAGGTGAAACTGCTGGACTTCGGCATCGCCAAATTGCTGGACGACACCGACGATGCGACGCGCACGCGGCATCAGGCACTGACGCCGGCCTACGCGGCGCCGGAACAGTTCACGCCGGGTGCGATCACCACCGCGACGGATGTGTACGCACTGGGAATCCTGCTGCGCGAGTTGCTGACCGGCGAGCGCGGACCGCCCGCCGCCACGCGCACGCCGCGCATCACCTTGCACGGCAACGCCGCCGCCGATGTCAAGCCGGCAGGGAGAAAACTGCGCGGCGACCTCGCCAACATCGCCGACAAGGCGACCGCACCCGAGCCGGAGCATCGCTACGGTTCCGCCAGCGCGCTGGCAGAGGACATCGAACGTTACCTCGACTGCCTGCCCGTGCAGGCGCACCCGCCGTCGCGCTGGTACCGCGCGGGACGCTTCGTCACGCGCCATCGCGGCGGCGTCGCGGTCACGGCGATCCTGTTGCTGGTGATCGTCGCCGCCTCGGCGACCGCGTTGTGGCAGGCGCACGTCGCGCGCCAGCAGGCGCTGGTCGCTCAGCAGCAGGCGGCACGCGCGAACATGGTACGCGACTTCGTCGAGAGCCTGTTCGCGCCGATCCGCTATGGGATCGCGAGCACGAAACAGCCCAGCCTCGCCGAATTGCTCGGGCGCGGCGTCGCGAAACTCGAACATTCGCCGCAGCTCGGCCCTGGCGAACGGGTGGATCTGCTGGCGATGTTTTCGCGCCTGTACGAAAACCTCGGCGACATCGCGCAGTCGCGCCGGTTGGCGGAGCAGGCGGTCGCCCTGTCACAGCGGAGCCTGCTGCCTTCGGACATCAATGCGCTCCGCGCGCTCACGGCGCGCGGCTATGCGGCGGTGCGGGACGAGGATTACGCCGCGGGTAGCGCCGACCTGCGCCTCGCCTACCAGCGCATGCAAGCCCAAGGCGTCCACGGCGAAGCCCTGATCGACCTGCTCGAACCGCTGGCTGCGGTCGAGAACATCGAGGGCCACAGCGAGGTTTCGCTCGCGCTCACCCGCAAAGCGCTGGACGAAATGATCGCCACATGGGGGCCGGACGACCCGCGCGTGGGCGTCGGCTACAACGATGTCGCTTCCGAACTGGAGGGGCTGGAACGCTACGAGGAAGCCATCCGGATGTGGGAAAAGACCCGGCAGTTCGATCTTGCGCACTTCGGGCCGAACAGCAACGAATCCACGCTGGCGCTGGGTGGCCTGGCTTCCGCCGAATGGCGTGCCGGGCACTGGACGCGCGCGCACGCGCTGTTCACGCAGACGCTGGCCGCGTACGCGCGGATCGGCAACAAGCCGCAGGTCACGCAGGTGTACACGGCGCAGAAGGCCTGCGTGCTGGACGGCACGCGCGCGGACCGCGCTTCCGCGGCCATCGACTGCGCGCTGGCACAAAAGTTGTCGGCCACGGGTTTCGGCGCGGACACGCCGCTGCACGGCGATTCGCTGGAAACCACCGCATTCGGTGAGATCGAGGCAGGCGATTTCGACAAGGCGAAGGCGCTGTTCGCACAGGCACGCAAACTGTACGGCAGCGATTCCGCCAACCGGATGCGGATCGGGCGGGTGGACAGCGAGCTGGCCGGCCTCGCGCTGCTGGAAGGCCATGCCGGCTTGGCGCGCGAACGGTTGCCGGATGCGATCGCGAATTTGCGTACGCGCCCCTACAAGATGCTGCCGCTGATCGCCGAAGCGCGCCTGCTGCTGGCCTGCGTGCAGTCGCCCGGTCCGCAATGTCCCGCCGACCTGCCGGCGACGGTCGAACGCGATCTGGCCGAAGTCGCATCACGCGACGATCCCATGCTGCTGTGGGTGCACACGCTGCTGGCGCAGGTCGAGTTGCTGCAGCACGAGCCCGGCAAGGCGCGTGCCCGGCTGGCATCGGCGATCCAGCGCGCAGGCGCTGAATTGCAGACGGCGCATCCACGGATGCTCATGGCACGCCTGTGGCTGGCGGTCGCCACGGCGCAGGCGGGGCACTGCGCGGATGCCGCGGCGCAGGTGCAGGCGACGCACCGGCTCATCCTGGCGAATCATCTCACTGCGCACCCCGCACTTGCCGCGGCCAGTGCGGCCTTGCATCGCCCCATCGGTGCGTGCGGCGTCCTGGTGAACTGAACGGACGGCCCGCCGGTTGGCCAGCCGCCGATCTCACCGGCCGACGTGTCGCAATCTCCCCAGTGACGGTGTTTCCCGTGATGTCCTGTCAAGCGGGGAGTACCGCCATGTCCATGCACCGTCCGCCGCAATCGCACGGCCGCTTTCGTCGCATCGGAGGAACAGCGTTGCTGCTCGCCGTCGCAACCGGCGGCGCGGCCCAACAGGCGCCGCAGCCATCACACGCCGGCGCGCTGGTCACGCGCGATCCGTCGGGCTGGCTGCAAACCAGCACGCCGAGCGGCACCATCGACCAGGGCAATCCGTTCTTCCAGAGCCTCGGCAGCAACGGCCGCTCGTGCCATTCCTGCCACCAGCAACAGGATGGCTGGACGATCTCCGCGGCCGACGTGCGCAGGCGGTTCAACGCGACCGCGGGCACCGATCCGATCTTCCGTCCCGTCGATGGCGCCAACTCGCCGCTGGCGGATGTTTCAACGCTCGCGGCGCGTGCGGCGGCGTATTCGATGCTGCTCGACCACGGCGTGATCCGCGTGGGCCTGCCGGTGCCGCCCAACGCGGAGTTCCGCTTGACTGCGGTGGACGATCCCTACGGCTACGCCAGCGCGAAGCAACTGTCATTGTTCCGGCGCCCGCTGCCCGCGACCAACCTGATCTGGGACACCGCGGTGATGTGGGACGGCCGCGAGACTTTCACGCCGTTCAAGCCGCCGATGGATGCAGGCCTCGACATCGGGGACATTCGTGAGAGTCTGGCTTCGCAGGCGCGCGACGCCGTGCTGGGGCACGAGCAGGCGAAACTGGCGCCGAGCGACCTCACGATCAACGAAATCGTCCAGTTCGAATCGCACCAGTTCACCGCGCAATACGCTGACGACGAGGCGGGGCCGCTCAACGAGGACAGCGGCATGGGCGGCGCCGACATCCTTGCCCAGCAGAAGTTCTGGGTCGGCATCAACGACGCGCTGGGCAACGATCCGACCGCCGAAGCGTTTGATCCGAAGGTGATGCGCCTGTTCGACCGCTGGCGCGATCCGGACGTGTTGCGCCGCTCCGGCGCGTGGCGACCGGGCCGGGCCGCGATCGCACGCGGACAGGAATTGTTCGATTCGATGCCGATCCAGATCACGGGCGTGGCGGGCCTGAACGACGCGACCGGCCAGCCGGTGATCCGCGGCACCTGCGGCACCTGCCACGACTCGCCCAACATCGGCAACCATTCGGTCGCCGCGCCGCTGAACATCGGCATCGCCGACGCCAGCCGGCGCACGCCGGACATGCCGCTGTACACGCTGACCAACATCAAGACCGGCCAGGTCGTGCAGACCACCGACCCGGGCCTCGCGATGCTGACCGGCAAATGGGCCGACATCGGCAAGTTCAAGGGCCCGAACCTGCGCGGCCTCGCGGCGCGCGCGCCGTATTTCCACAACGGCTCGGCGGCGACGCTGCGCGACGTGGTCGATTTCTACGACACGCGCTTCCACATCGGGATGACCGAACAGCAGAAGAGCGACCTGGTGGCGTTCCTGTCGGCCTTGTGAATGCCGGCAACCCAACCACGCAGGCCACCATGTCGCATTCGGAGCACAAAGGGTGTTTCACGTGGCATGGAGGGATGCAAATGACCGAGACGCACGTCGCACATTGTTTCTGTGGTGCCATCGAAGTCGTCCTGACCGGTTCGCCCGAAGCGATGGGCTATTGCCATTGCGAATCCTGCCGCCGTTGGTCGGCCGGGCCAGTGAACGCATTCACCTTGTGGCCGAAGGTGGCGGTTCGGATCACCAAGGGCGAAGAACGACTCGACAGCTATGCGAAGACGCCTGCCAGCGTACGTCGCTGGTGCAGGCAATGCGGGGGCCACGTGCTGACCGAGCACCCTGCATGGGGATTGGTCGATGTGTATGCGGCGGTGATCGAGGATTTCGATTTCGTACCCGGTGTACACGTGCACTACCAGGAAACCGTGCTGCCGGTTCGCGACGGCGTGACCAAGCTCATGGATCTGCCCGAGGCCATGGGCGGTTCGGGCGTCGCGCTGGTCGAGTGAAGTGGGCGAGCCGCATCAGTTCATCATCGTCGGAGAGCAGCCATGCGTAGCACCATGATTCTCCTGTACGGCTTGATTTGTTACGTCGTGTTCTTCCTGACGTTCCTTTACGCCATCGGCTTCGTCGCCGACATACCCCTGCCGAAGACCCTGAATCATCCGATGCCCGATTCGGCCGCCGCAGTCGGAGACTGGATCATCGACATCGTGTTGCTGGGCCTGTTCGCCGTGCAGCACAGCGGCATGGCGCGGCGCGGTTTCAAGAAATGGCTCGCAAGCTGGATGAGCCCGGCGATCGAGCGCAGCACCTACGTGCTGCTGAGCAGCCTGGTGCTGATCCTGCTGTACTGGCAGTGGCGGCCGTTGCCGGGCGTGGTCTGGGATGTTGGCGAGGGGCCGGCGTGGTGGCTGTTGTACGCGCTGTCCGCGTTCGGTTGGCTCGTGGTCCTGAGCGGCACGTTCGTGATCAACCACTTCGATCTGTTCGGGCTGCGCCAGGTGTGGCTGCGTGCACGCGGCATCGGCTACACGCCGCCGGAATTCGTGGACAGTTTCTATTACCACATCGTCCGGCATCCGCTGATGCTGGGTTTCATCATCGCGTTCTGGTCGATCCCGCGCATGACCACCGGGCACCTGCTGTTCGCGCTTGCGACCACCGGCTACATCCTGATCGCGGTGCACTTCCTGGAAGAACGCGACCTGATCGCGGCGCACCCCGAGTATCGCGAGTATCGCCAGCGGGTGCCAATGATCTGTCCGTGGCCGCGGCCCAAACATCGGGCCCATCCGGAGTTCGTGCCATCGAAGCGGTAGCCAGCAAGCCAATATCCGACTGACGGATGACGCCAAGTTTGGGCACAATGGGCGGCGCGGGGAACTTCCCGCGCCGCTGGAACGCGCATGTCCGTCAATCCCCGGGGTGCCGCTCGCTCGAGCATGAGCTGCTTTGTGTTGGCGATGTTCGCGAGTGCGGCGCTTGCCGCGAGCGCAACCGCCGCGCCGGAACACGCAGCGGGGGGTGCATTCGGCAACGGCACCATCGCCGCGAGCTGGATGCTTGAGGACGGCGCGCTGTCCAACCTCGTGGTGACCGACGCATGGCATCACGCCGCCATTGCAATTACCGATCCGTTCTCGCTGACCATGAAGGATGGCGGCACGCTCGCCGCTTCCGATTTCCGCCTGCAAGGCCAGTTGCGCGAAGTCGCGCTGCCGGCCGATGCCAGGGCCTCGCGGTTGGTCGAGCATTTTCCCGGCAAGGCCGTCGAAGGGCGTTTCCTCGGTCCGAACGGGCATGTGGCGATCGACTGGAAGCTGGTGCAGCGCGACGATTCGGATTACCTGCGCGAGATCGTCACGATCACCGCGCTCGACGAGGACGCGCCGATCACCAAGGTGTCGTTGTTCGGTGCGAACGCGCCGGATGCGTTCGTCGAAGGCACGGTCAATGGCTCGCCGGTGGTATCGCACGACGACTGGCTGGGCTTCGAACATCCGATGTCCAAGTCCGATGCGTGGCGCGGCAAGGTGAGGATGTGGGTCGAGCGTACGCTGCCGTTGAAGAAGGGACAGTCGGTGACGTACTCCGCTGTGATCGGTGTGGCGCATGCGGGCCAGATGCGGCGTAACTTCGCCCGCTACATCGAGCGCGAACGCGCGCATCCGTACCGGCCGTTCCTGCACTACAACTCGTGGTACGACATCGGCTTCTTCAATCCGTACACCGAGGCCGAGGCGCTCGACCGCATCAATACCTTCGGCCGGCAACTTGTCGAAAAGCGTCATGTGAAGATGAATTCGTTCCTGTTCGACGACGGCTGGGACGATTACAGCGGCGCCTGGAATTTCAGCAAGGCGTTCCCTAATGGCTTCAAGCCTTTGTGCAAGGCCGCGGAAAAATACGGCGCCGCGCCGGGCATCTGGCTGTCGCCGTGGGGCGGCTACGGCAAGCCGCACGACGAGCGCGTGGCCAACGGTCGCAAACTCGGCTACGGCATCGTCGATGGCAGCCTCGCATTGTCGGCGCCGAAATACTGGAAGCGCTTCCACGAAGTGGTGATGACGCTGCTCGACAAGGATTGCATCAACCAGTTCAAGTTCGACGGCACCGGCAACGCCAACAGCGTGTATCCGGGCAGCCGGTTCGACAGCGATTTCGCCGCCGCGATCCAGTTGATCGATGACATCCGCGCCGACAAGCCGAACACCTTCATCAACCTCACCACCGGCACCTGGGCCTCGCCGTTCTGGTTGCGCTACGCCGATTCGATCTGGCGTGACGGCTACGACCACAACTTCACGGGCGTCGGCCCGTACCGCGAGCAATGGATCACCTATCGCGACGAGCAGACCTACCGCAACATCGTCGAAAAAGGGCCGCTGTTCCCGATCAATTCGCTGATGCTGCACGGGATCATCTACGCACAGCACGCCGTGCACCTGGACACCGATCCCGGCCACAACTTCGCCAACGAAGTGCATTCGTACTTCGCGACCGGCACCGACCTGCAGGAGATGTACATCACGCCGTCGCTGCTGACGACGCAGGATTGGGACACTCTCGCGCAAGCGGCCAACTGGTCGCGCGCGAACGCCGACGTATTGCGCGACACGCGTTGGATCGGTGGCGACCCCGGGCGGCTGGATGTGTATGGCTGGGCCGCATGGTCGCCAAAGAAGTCCTTCATCACGTTGCGCAACCCGGACGACATGCAGCGCCTCGCGATCCTCGATGTCGGTCGGCAGTTGCAGTTGCCGAAGGATGCTGCGCGCCGTTTCGACGTCAGTGATGTGTGGCACAGCGGCGGCAACGACGTGCCGAAGACGCTTGATGCCGGTCACCCGGTCACGATCATGCTGCGACCGTTCGAGGTGTTGACGCTGCAGTTGGTGCCATCCAGATAAAACTCGAACCCAACTGGTGGGGTATCGCATTCCTGCAGGAGTCGCCATTCCGTAGCGGCCGCCTATACACGCTAGTCATTCCGGAGCGGGCCGCAGGCCCGAATCCGGAATCGGTTCGAGGTATGGCAGGCACCTTGATACCGATTCCGGGTTCTGCCCGCGATACGCGCGGGCAGCCCCGGAATGACAATGCCAGGCGAACCGGCCGCTTATCAGGGCGACCGGCTATCCTGCGCCTATGGACTGGGCCATCCTCTGGTACGTCGTCGCCGGCATCATCATCGCCACCGGCTTCGTCGCTTCGATCCTGCCCAACCTGCCGGGCATCCCGATCATGTTCGGCGGCATGCTGCTGGCAGCGTGGGTCGGGCACTTCCAGAAAATCCCGGTGTGGGTGATCGTGATCCTCGGCGTGCTGGCCGCGTTCTCGATCGTGTTCGACTTCTTCGCCGGCACCTATGGCGCGAAGAAGTACGGCGCCAGCAAGGCCGCGGTGTGGGGCGCGCTGATCGGCACCATCGTGGGATTGTTCTTCGGCATCCCCGGAATTTTTTTTGGTCCGTTCGTCGGCGCGGTCATCGGGCAACTCGTTTCGGGAAGTCCGATCGAACACGCCGCCAAGGTCGGCTTCGGCACCTGGATCGGACTTCTGATCGGCACCGCGATCAAACTCGCGGTGGCGTTCATGATGCTCGGCACATTCGCGCTGGCCTTGATTTTCTGACGCATCACACGTGGTTGATGTGTATGCACAAATGGCATACACTGTGCCTGTGCGATACGAATGGGACGAAGCCAAGCGCGCCGCCAATCTCGCCAAGCATGGCGTGGATTTCACCGATGCGGTGGGAGCGCTCGAAGATCCCCATGGACGAACCATCGAGGATGCCGACGCGAGCGGCGAGACGCGCTATGTGACGATGGGAATGGGCTTTTCGTCCCGCGTGTTGCTGGTGGTATGGACGGAACGCAGCGCTGACGTGATCCGCGTCATTTCCGCGCGCCGCGCCAGCCGCGCCGAAGCTCGTCATTACCCGGAGAATTGATCATGCGCAAAGAATACGATTTCAGCCACGCCAAGCACGCCAAGGACGTTCCTGCGTTGGCTCGCATCCAGCAGGAAAACGCCGGCAAGGAACGCATCACCATCCGCCTGGATGCGGACATCGTGAACTGGTTTCGCAAACAGGTTGCCGGAGGCGGCAACTACCAGACCCTGATCAACGAGGCGCTGCGCGCCCATATCGAAGATCGCGAGGGCACGCTCGAACGCACGTTGCGGCGCGTGATTCGCGAAGAACTGCACGCTGCTTGATGGGTGCCTGTTTACACCATCTCGAAAATCCCCGCGGCGCCCATGCCGGTGCCGATGCACATGGTGACCATGCCGTATTTCTGCTGCTTGCGGCGCATGCCGTGAACCAGCGTGGCAATACGGATGGAGCCGGTGGCGCCGAGCGGATGGCCGAGCGCGATCGCGCCGCCTTCGGGGTTGACCTTGTCGGGGTCGAGGCCGAGGTCCTTGATGACCGCGAGTGATTGCGCGGCGAAGGCTTCGTTGAGTTCGATCCAGTCGAGTTGATCCTGCTTGATGCCGGTGGCCTTGAGTGCCTTCGGGATCGCTTCTTTCGGGCCGATGCCCATGATTTCCGGCGGCACGCCGGCGACGGAGAAGCCGACGAAACGCGCGAGCGGGGTGAGGCCGTAATCCTTGATCGCCTGTTCGCTCGCCAGCAGCACCGCGCCGGCGCCGTCGGACATCTGCGAGGAATTGCCGGCGGTGACGCTGCCGTCGCGCTTGAACACGGTGCGCAGTTTCGCCAGCACTTCCATGCTGGTGTCGCGGCGCGGGCCTTCGTCGTGCTCGATCACGCGGCGGTCTTCCTTGACGCCGCGCGAACGCAGGTCGGGATAACGGTCGTCGAGCGGGTAGGGCGCAATTTCCTCCTTGAAGTTGCCGGCGTCCTGCGCGGCCAGCGCGCGCTGGTGGCTGCGCAGCGCGAAGGCGTCCTGTTCCTCGCGAGTGATCTTCCAGCGCGTGGCGACGTTCTCGGCGGTGATGCCCATGCCGTAGGCGATGCCGATGTTGTCGTCCTTGAAGATTTCCGGATTCATCACCGGCTTGAAGCCCATCATCGGCACCATGCTCATGGATTCGGTGCCGCCCGCGAGCACGAGGTCGGATTCACCGAGGCGGATGGTGTTGGCCGCAATCGCGACCGATTGCAGGCCGGACGAGCAGAAGCGGTTGATGGTCATGCCGGGAATGGAATCGGGCAACCCCGCGAGCAGCGCGCCGATGCGGGCCACGTTCATGCCTTGCTCGGCTTCCGGCATCGCGCAGCCGATCACCACGTCGCTGATGCGCTTGACGTCGATGCCGGCGCATTCGTCCAGCGTCTCGCGCAACACGTGCGCCAGAAGATCGTCGGGACGCGTGTGGCGGAACACGCCGCGCGGGGCCTTGCCGACCGGGGTGCGTTTGACGGCAACGATGTAGGCGTCTTGTACTTGCTTGGTCATGATTTCGTTCCTCAATCGTGAATCGGGAATGGAGAATCGGGAATCGGAAAGCGTCGCTTTTGCGATTCCCTGTTTGCGATCCACGATTCTCAGTTCCTGAGCGGTTTGCCGGTGGTCATGGTGTGCGCGATGCGCGCCTGGGTCTTTTCCATTTGCGCCAGTTCCATGAAGTGGCGGCGTTCGAGATCCAGCAGCCATTGCGCATCGACGGTGCTGCCGCGCTCGATGTTGCCGCCGCACAGGGTGTCGGCGATGCGGGTGGCGATTTCCATGTCGTGTTCGGAAATGAAGTTTCCGGCAAGCATGTTCACGAGTTGCGCCTTGAAGGTGGCGGTGCCGACGTCGCCCGCGACGTGCGTCGCCTGCGGCAGCGGCGGGCGCCAGCCGGATTCGGCCAGCGATGCCGCGACGTTCTTCGCGACGTACAGCAGTTCGTTGGCGTTGAACACGACCACGTCGGTGTCGCGCAGGTAGCCCAGTTGCTTTGCCTCGATCGCGCTGCCCGAAGCCTTGGCCATCGCCACGGTTTCGAAGTAGTGCTTGACCTGCTCGAACGGGTCGTCGCTGAACGACGCGCGCGCGCAGCGCTCGGCGATTTCCTTGAGGCCGCCGCCGGCGGGCAGCAGGCCGACGCCGGCCTCGACCAGGCCAATGTAGCTTTCCAGCGCCGCGACCGTGCGCGCGGTGTGCATCTGCAATTCGCAACCGCCGCCGAGGCACAGCCCGCGCACCGCGGCGACGGTCGGGACCAGGCCATGCTGCACGCGCCGGGTGCAACGCTGGAAGTTCGCGATCATCGCTTCGAGCTGCGCAACCTTGCCTTCCTTCAGCAGGGCCAGTACGCCTTTCAGGTTGGCGCCGGCCGAGAACACCGGGCCGGTCTGCCACACCACCAGCGCCTGCAACTTCTGTTCGGCGAGGCCCACCGCGTGCTGGATGCCGTCCAGCACATGGTCGTCGAAGGTGCACATCTTGGTCTTGAAGCTGACGATGCCGACATCGTCGCCACCCAGCGTCCACAGGCGGATGCCGTCGTTCTCCCACACCGTGGTGCCCTGGTCGAACTTCTCGCCGATCAGCGCGTCGGGGAACAGTTGCCGCTTGTACACCGGCGCCGCCGAACGAGGAACGTCTTTCTTTTCGCGCGGCGAGTACGAACCATCGGCATGGTGCACGCCCTTGCGGCCATCCGTGACCCACGCGGGCAGTGGCGCCTTGCTCATCGCCTTGCCGGCGGCGATGTCCTCGGCGATCGCCTTGGCCACCGCTTGCCAGTCCGCGGCCTGCCAGGTTTCGAACGGACCCAGTTTCCAACCGTAACCCCAGCGGATCGCGAAATCGACGTCGCGCGCGGTGTCGGCGATGCCTTCCAGGTGATACGCGGTGTAGTGGAACAAGTCGCGAAAGCAGGCCCACAGGAATTGCGCCTGCGGATCGTTCGACGCGCGCAGCTTGGCGAACTTCTCGGCGGGATGCTTGATCGCGAGGATCGCAGCCACTTCATCGGAGGCCTTCTGCTCGGCGGTCCGGTAATCCTGATTCGCGAGGTCGAGCACCTGGATGTCCTTGCCGGCCTTCTTGTAGAAACCGGCGCCGACCTTGGCGCCCAGCGCGCCCTTCTCGATCAGCGCCGTCAACCACGCAGGCGACTTGAAGTGCGCGTGCCAGGGGTCGTCTGGCAGGGTGTCGGCCATCGTCTTGATGACGTGCGCCATGGTGTCGAGGCCGACCACGTCGGCGGTGCGGTACGTCGCCGACTTTGGGCGACCGATCGCCGGGCCGGTCAACGCATCGACCACGTCGAAGCCAAGCTTGAATTGCGTGGTGTGGACCATCGTCGAAAGGATCGAGAACACGCCGATGCGATTGCCGATGAAGTTCGGCGTGTCCTTCGCGAACACCACGCCCTTGCCGAGCGTCGAGGTGAGGAAGGCTTCCAGCCCTTCGAGCAGCTTGCGGTCGGTGGCCTTGCCCGGAATCACCTCGACCAGGTGCATGTAGCGCGGCGGGTTGAAGAAGTGCACGCCGAGGAAACGATGGCGCAGGTTTTCCGGCAGCGCTTCGGCCAAGGTATTGATCGAAAGCCCGGACGTGTTGCTGGCGAGGATGGTGTGCGCGGGAATGTGCGCGGCGACCTTCTTGTAAAGGTCCAGCTTCCAGTCCATCCGCTCGGCGATCGCCTCGATCACGAAATCGCAATCCTTCAGCAACACGAGGTTCTCGTCGTAGTCGGCCGGCGTGATCGCGGCGGCGAGTTCCTTCACCGCCAGCGGCGCGGGCGACAGCTTGCCGAGGTGCTGGATGGCCTTCACGGCGATGCCGTTCTTCGGGCCGTCCTTGGCGGCGAGATCGAACAGCACGGTTTCGATGCCGGCGTTGGCGAGATGCGCGGCGATCTGCGCGCCCATCACGCCGGCGCCCAGGACGGCGGCTTTGCGGATGCGAAGGATGTCAGACATGGAAGCTCCAGGAACGGGAATCGGGAATGGGGAATGGGGAATCGAGAATCGGGATTCGGAAAGCCCTTATGCACGAAGGCCGGCTGCCGTGAAGTGAATCAGGTGCCTGGCCATCTGTTCGCGATGCGCGCGCTCGGTTTCGCCGCTGCGGCGCTGGATCATGCCGAAGTCGGCCATGGCGTAGGTGAGCGCGCCGACCGCGATGTCGAGGCGCCAGTAAAGCTCGTCCTTGTCGAGTTGCGGCAGCAGACGCGCGAACGCGGCCGCGAAATCCTTGAGCACGTGGCCGTAGTTGTCGGACAGGAACTTGCGCAGGTTGCTGTTGTGCTCGGCGAAAGCCCGGGCCAGCACCCGCATGAACACCGAGCCGCCCTTGCGATCCAGCGACAGCTCCAGCGCCGGGGTGATGAAAGCATCGAGCACGGTTTCCAAGGTGGCGTGGCCCGTGGCCTCCAGTTTCGCCAGCCGTTCGAGGCGGCGCCGGCTCAGCTCATCGAGCCGGCGGCGGAACACCTCTTCGATCAGGTTGTCCTTGGAGCCGAAGTGGTAGTTGACGGCGGCCAGGTTGACCTTGGCCGCAGCCGTGACCTGCCGCAGCGAGGCGCCGGCGAAGCCGCGCTCGGCGAACAGTTCCTCGGCGGCGCCGAGGATCCGCTGACGCGTGGAAAATTGCGCGCTCTGCTGCATGGCCGTCCGCAGATTCCAAACGAAATTTCAAACAATCGTTTGAAGTCTAGGCTGAACGGCGAGCCTGGTCAAACCCATCCCCGGCCCTTGGCCTCGGCCGGGCCATTGAGCTAGAATCTTTCACTCTTTTGTGAGCTAACTCCGCATTTTGCGCGGGATTTTAGGGATATGCTCACGAACCCGTGCGGGTTTCGTGCGTATTTTTTCATCTTCAGTCAGCAAGTCGAGGAACCCATGGCGCTGGAGCGCACCCTTTCCATCATCAAGCCCGATGCCGTTGCCAGGAACGTGATCGGGCAGATTTACGCACGTTTCGAGAAGGCGGGTTTGCAGATCGTCGCCGCGAAGATGAAACATCTTTCGCGCAGCGAAGCCGAAGGTTTTTACGCGGTGCACCGCGAGCGCCCGTTCTTCAAACCGCTGGTCGAGTTCATGGTGTCGGGTCCGGTGATGATCCAGGTGCTGGAAGGCGAGGGCGCGATCGCGAAGAATCGCGAGCTGATGGGCGCGACCAATCCGAAGGATGCCGCGCCCGGAACCATCCGCGCGGATTTCGCACAAAGCATCGACGCCAATGCGGTGCACGGCTCGGACGGCCCGGACACCGCGCGTTTCGAAATCGGTTACTTCTTCTCCGCGACGGAGCTTTGCCCGCGCGGGTAATTTGTTTTTGGGGGATGCACATGGCCGACATGGCCCGTGCCAATCTGCTGGACTTCGATCGCGACGGAATGCGTGACTTCTTCGCCGGGCTGGGCGAGAAGCCTTATCGCGCCGATCAGGTGATGAAGTGGATCTATCACCGCCTTCAAAGAGATTTCGGGGCGATGACCGATCTCGGCAAATCCCTGCGCGAAAAACTTCCCGAAGTCGCAGTGGTGGCGCCGCCCAAGGCCTTGCTGGACAAGGTTTCCAGCGATGGCACCCGCAAGTGGCTGCTGGGCATGGACGCCGGCAACGCGGTCGAAACGGTGTACATCCCGGAACCGACGCGCGGCACGCTGTGCGTGTCCTCGCAGATCGGTTGCGGCTTGAATTGCCGGTTCTGTTCCACCGGCACGCAAGGTTTCAACCGCAACCTCGCCACCTCCGAAATCATCGGGCAGGTGTGGCATGCCGCGAAGCAGCTCGGCAACGTCACGCATCAGCAACGCCGCATCACCAACGTGGTGATGATGGGCATGGGCGAGCCGCTGCTGAACTTCGACAACGTGGTGCGCGCGATGAGCCTGATGCGCGACGACCTGGGTTTCGGATTGGCGTCCAAGCGCGTCACGCTTTCGACCGCGGGCGTGGTGCCGATGATCGACAAGCTGGGCGAGGTCGCCGACGTGTCGCTGGCCGTTTCCCTGCACGCGCCGAACGACGAACTGCGCACGCAACTGGTGCCGCTCAACAAGCGTTGGGGCATCGCCGAACTGCTGGACGCCTGCGCGCGTTATGCGGCACGCCGGCCGCGCGCGACCATCACGTTCGAATACACCTTGATGAAGGGCATCAACGACACGCCGGCGCTGGCGAAGCAGTTGATCAAGCTGATGCGCAGGCTGCCGGCCAAGGTGAACCTGATCCCGTTCAATCCGTTCCCGGGCACGCAATACGAGCGTTCCGATGAAACGGTCATCCGCGATTTCCAGACCATCCTGTTGAACGCGGGCGTGCAGACCATGGTGCGGCGCACCCGCGGCGAAGACATCGACGCCGCGTGCGGACAACTGAAGGGCAAGGTGGCGGACCGCACCCGCCGTCACGCCGATTTCCAGCGCCGCGTCGAAGCGGCGCGCATGACTGAGGTGCAAGCCGATGCAGCGTAAGTCTTGCCTTGTGTTGGCGGCCATGTTGCTGGCGTTCGGGCTTGCGGCCTGCAAGCACGATCCCGGCATCATCAAGTACCCGACGCCGATGACCAACCTCAAGCAGGCGCCGCACGACACCACCCAGGAAGACAAGCAAGCGGCGGCGCAGACGCACACCCAGCTCGCCGCGGCCTACATGCAGCAGGATCACCTGAAGGAAGCCGAGGCCGCGTTGCACAAGGCGCTGGGTTTCGACGACAAGTACATTCCGGCGCACACCATGCTGGCGATCCTGGATTGGCGCATCAACCGGCTGCAGGATGCCGACCAGGAATTCAGGGCCGCGATTGCGCTGGATCCTTCCAACGGCGACACCAACAACAACTACGGCAAGTTCCTGTGCGAGCAGGGCAAGTCGCAGGACGCGATGCGCTATTTCAAGAAGGCGCTGGCCGATCCGTTCTACAAGACCCCGGCGCTGGCCAACACCAATGCCGGCAGTTGCCTGCTGAAGGACAACGACTACGCGGGCGCCGAACCCTACCTGCGCAAGGCGCTCGGACTCGATCCAAATTTCGGTCCGGCGCTGCTGACGATGGCCCAGCTCGAATACAGGAAGGGCGATGCCTTCCAGGCGCGCGGCTTCCTGCAGCGCTTCGAGGCCGCCGGCCAGGCCACACCGGAATCGCTGCTGCTCGGCTACCAGATCGCCACACGGCTTGGTGACAAGGAAACCGCCGCCAATTACTCCAACCGCCTGCAGGATCAGTTCCCGAATTCCGCACAGGCGCAATCGCTCAACGGATCAAGCCAATGATCGATCGCGAAGCTTCCCAGGATTTGTTCGACACGCCCCGCGACACCCAACCGCCCGCCGCCGCGCCGGCGGAATCGGCTCCGCCCGCGGCCACGCTGGGCGCGAAGCTGCGCGCGGCGCGCGCAGCCAGGGGCCTCGACGTGGTGGCCTGCGCCAATCGCCTGCACCTGCCGATCAAGGTGCTCGAACGCCTCGAAGCCGATGATTTCGGCAAGCCCGAACATTTCGTGTTCCTGCGCGGCGCGCTGCAGGGTTACGCGCGGTTCCTGGGCCTGCCACCCGGCAGTTGCGATGCGGCCCTGCGCGCGGTGGCCCCGGCCGAGCAGCCCGCGCTGGTCTCGGTGGCGCGCACTTCGCCGACGCGCTGGCTGCTGCAACGTTACGGCACGGCCGCGACCTACATCGTGTTGACCGCGACCATCGCAGTGCCGTTGGTGCTGCTGGGCTTGCGCGGCGGGCTCGACCGGCCGGCCGCGCGCATCGTCTCGCTGGACCAGGCCCCGGTGGCTGCGCAGCAGGGTGGCGCGAAGACGTCGCAGCATGCCCAGGCGTCCGCGGCACAGCCCGACGAAACGCCGTTCCGCGCCTCGATGACGCCGTTCGCCGCGATCGGGCTCGGCGACGGCAGCGATGCCGCGCGTGCACCCGTGGCGCCTGCGCCGGTTCCCGCCGCCGTGTCCGGACAGCACGTCCTCACGGTTTCCGCCAGCGGCGACTGCTGGTTCGAGATCACCGACGCCGACGGCAACAAGGTCGATTCCGGGATGCTGCACGCCGGCGATTCCCGCACCTGGCACTCGGCCGACACCCTGCACGTCACGCTCGGCAATGCCGGCGGCGTCACCGTCACCCGCGACGGCCAGCCGCTGTCGCTCGACCCGTACCGGCGCGCCAATGTCGCGCGGTTCGACGTGTTCCCGGCAAAGACCGGCGGCGGCGAGAACGACTGACTGGTGTGAGAACACCCGTCGCGTCGAAAAGCGCAGGCAGGAACCTTTTCAACAACCCGTCGAGTTCCAGTATCCTTGGCCGTTCCCTGCGCGCGGCGCGGGGTTTGCGTGTGCACTGGATGAACGATGGCTTTCGAAGACTACGACGAATACGAGCAGGGCGAACAGGTCCGCAAGTGGATCAAGGAAAACGGCATCGCCGTCGCCGTGGGCGTGGTGCTCGCGCTGGTGCTGATCTTCGGCTGGCGCAAATGGCAGGAGCACAGGACCAACCACGAAGTGCAGGCGGCTTCGCAATTCGCGGTCGTGCAAAACGCGGTGCAGTCCGACAACAAGCAGGCCATGGCCGCCGCGCTGGGCGACCTGCAGAAGAACTACGCCGACACCGTGTACGCCGCCTTCGGCAGCGCTGCGGTCGCCGAATACGAGGTCGGCAAGGACGACCTGAAGCCCGCCGCGCAGGCGCTCGAATGGGCGGTCGCGCACAGCAAGCAGCCCGCCCTGAAATCGCTGTTCACGCTGCGTCTGGCGCGGGTGCTGCTGGCCCAGGGCCAGGCGCAACAGGCATTGACCACGCTGTCAGGCATCCCGTCCGGCGACTATGTCGCGCTGGCTGCGGAACTTAGCGGCGACGCGCAGCTCCAACTCGGCAAGCCGGAGGCGGCGCGCAAGTCCTACGAAACGGCGCTGGCCAAGCTCGGCAAGGACGCACCGGAACGCAATTCGGTGCAGATGAAGCTGGACAACCTCACGCAGCCCGCGGCTGCGCCGACCGGAAGCAAGGCCCAATGAAGCGTCGTCACCTCCTGTTGTTGCCGCTGCTGGTTGCAACGGTCGCGCTGTCCGGCTGCGGCCTGTGGAACAAGGTTTTCAACCGCGGCGAGAACGTCCAGCCGCCCAAGCCGCTGGTCGAGTTCACGCCCACGCTGCAAGTGCAGAAGATCTGGTCCACGCGAATCGGCGACGGTTCCGGACGCTCGGGCGTGCGCCTGCAGCCCGCGTACGCCGACGGCAAGCTGTACCTGATCAGCACCGACGGCAAGATCGAGGCGCTGGACGCTGCGACCGGCAAGGAAATCTGGAGGCAGTCGACCCGGGTGGGCGACGGCATGTGGCCGTTCAAGCACAAGAAGCCGGGCCCCGATGCGCGCTACGCGGGCGGCCCCAGCGTACTCGGCAACCTGCTGGTGGTCGGCACACTCGACGGCCACGTGTACGCAATGGATGCCGCGACCGGCAAGCAACTCTGGAGCGCCGAAGTGGACGACGAGGTGATCTCGCCGCCTGCGATCGACGCGGGCACGGTGTACGCGCGCACCAATTCCGGTGACGTATACGCGTTCGACGCCAACACCGGCGAGCGCAAATGGGTCTACGACCAGGGCAACGTGCCGCTGCTGAGCCTGCGCGGCAACGGGCCGCTGCTGGCCGCGCACGGCGTGGTGATGTTCGGCAGCGACGACGGCAACGTGGTGTCGCTGCGCGGCGACACCGGCGCTATCCAGTGGAAGTTGCCGATCACCAAGGGCCTCGGCCGCACCGACATCCAGAAACTCAACGATGCCGACGACACCCTGCAGCTCGACGGCAGCACCCTGTACGCCACGGCCTATCACGGCGAACTCACCGCGATCGACGCCGCCCAGGGCCAGGTCATGTGGAACCGGGCGTTCTCCAGCTACGTCGGCGTCGGCGTGACCGACAAGGCGTTGGTGGGCGTGGACGACGATTCGCTGGTGTGGGCGTTTTCCAGGGACGGCGGCGGCGACCTCTGGAAGCAGGACGCGCTGCAATACCACTGGCTGACCGCGCCCGCGATCCAGGGCAACTACGCGGTGGTCGGCGGGGTCGAGGGTTTCGTGCACTGGCTGGATTTGTCCGACGGCAAGCTCGCGGCGCGCATGCGCCTGTCGAAGGACGCAATCCGCGCGCGTCCAGTGGTCAACGGCGACACGGTGTACGTCGAGGACGTGAAGGGTCACGTGGCGGCTTACCGTATTTCAGGCGATCATCCCTGATCGCTGCTTCGAGGAAGCTCATGGCGAGATACGCCGTTCCAGGCTCGTGAAGTCCAGAACGGCCATGACAGCCGCCGTCCATGGCCAAAAACTCCATGGCCTGACTTTCCACAACAGCCGCTTCGAACGGGATATCTGGTCATGTTGCCGGTCGTCGCCCTCGTCGGTCGCCCCAACGTCGGCAAATCCACGCTCTTCAACGCGCTGACGAAAACGCGCGACGCGCTGGTCGCGGATCTGCCGGGCGTCACCCGCGATCGTCATTACGGCGTGTGCCGGCTCGGCGCGCGGCCGTTCGTGCTGGTCGATACCGGCGGCCTGTCCGGCGAACGTATCGACATCGACGCGCTCACCGAGAAACAAGTGCAGCGCGCGATCGATGAAGCCAGCGCGTGTGTGCTGCTGGTGGATGCGCGCGAAGGTTTGTTGCCGCAGGACCGCGCGATCCTCGACCGCCTGCGCCGCGCGGGCAAGCCGGTGCTGCTGGCAGTCAACAAGACCGATGGCATGGGCGCGCAGGCCGCGCTCGCGGAATTTTCCGCGCTGGGCGTCGCCGCGACGTTCGCGATCGCCGCCGCGCATGCGCGGGGCATCGACGCGTTGCTCGCCGCCGCACAACCGTTGCTGCCTCCCGACACCGATGCGGAAGCCGCGCACGAAGATGAAACCGCCGGTACGCGCGTCGCCATCGTCGGCCGGCCCAACGTCGGCAAGTCCACACTGGTCAATCGCCTGCTGGGCGAGGAACGCGTGGTCGTCTCCGACATCGCCGGCACCACCCGCGATTCGATCCACGTACCGCTGGAACGCGACGGCAAGCGCTACACCCTGATCGACACCGCGGGCGTGCGCCGCCGCGGCCGCGTCGAAGAGGCGCTGGAGAAATTCAGCGTCATCAAGACGCTTCAATCGATAGCCGCAGCCGACGTCGCGGTGGTGATGCTGGACGCGGGCGAGGGCGTGACCGACCAGGACCTGGCGCTGATCGGGCAGGTGCTGGAAGCCGGACGCGCGCTGGTGATCGTCGCCAACAAATGGGACGGCCTCGAACAATACGACCGCGAACGCTGCAAGGCCGGGCTCGAGCGCAAGCTCGATTTCGTGGCGTGGGCAAGGATCGTGTTCCTGTCGGCGAAGCACGGATCCGGCCTGCGCGAACTGATGCGCGCGATCGACCGCGCCGGCGCCGCGGCAACGCGCCAGCTCGGCACCTCCGACCTCACGCGTTCGCTGGAAAAGGCGGTGGCGGCGCACCAGCCGCCGTTGGTGCGCGGGCATTCACCCAAGCTGCGTTTCGCGCACCCGGGCGGCGAGCGTCCTCCGACCATCGTGATCCACGGCACCCGCACCAGGCACATCGCCGACAGCTACCGGCGCTATCTCGAAAATTTCTTCCGCAAGCGCTACAAGCTGGAAGGCACGCCGATCCGCATCGAATTCCGCGAAGGCGAGAACCCCTATGCCGGCAAGCGCAACGTGCTCACCGAAAGCCAGCAGCGCAAGCGGCGGCGGATGATCCGGCATGTCCGCGGGCGTTGAGGACGTTCTGGGAGCGGTGCTCGCCGGCGGCGCGGGTACGCGCGTCGGCGGCGCCGACAAGGGCTTGCTGCCGCTGTGCGGACGACCGCTGGTCGAACGCGTCGTCGGGCGGCTGCACCCGCAATGCGATCGCGTCTTGATCGTCGCCAATCGCAGCCTGGATGCTTACGCGCATTACGCGCCGGCCATTCACGACGAGACGGAAGGCCATGCCGGCCCATTGGCCGGACTTGTCGCCGCGTTCGGATTCCTCGTCGCCAACCGGCAGGCGCTGCCGCGCTGGCTGCTGACGGTCCCGGTCGATTGCCCTGATCTACCGCGCGATCTCGCGCTGCGCCTGCACGCGGCCCTGGCCTCGGATGCGACCGCGTGTTGCGCGTTCGCGCGCCGCGCCGGCCAGGCGCAGCCCTTGTTCGCGATGTACCGCGTCGATGACGATCCCGCGGAGTGGCGTACGTCCGCATATGCCGCATTGCACGAACACGGCTCGCCGTGGCGCTGGCATGCCGCGCTGGAGGCAACCGGGGTCGACTTCGACACGCCCCGCGATGCGTTCCACAATCTCAACACCCCTGCCGATATCGACGAATACGAGCGCACGCATGCCGCACGCTGACTACCCGAGCCGCATCGGCCTCGAACGGGCGCTGGAAATCGTGGCCGCGTGCGCGGCGCAGCACCGCTTGCCCGTCGAAACCGTGCCGCTCGCCGACGCAGGCGGGCGGGTGCTCGGCGAGGATGTGCGCGCTCCGCACGCGCTGCCGCCTTTCACCAACGCGGCGATGGATGGCTTCGCGCTGCACGGGGGCGACCTGCCGGCGGAAGGCGAACGCGCTTTCGATCTCGTCGGTGACGTGTTCGCGGGCGCGACGTCAGCGCCGGAAGTCGGCACCGGCCAATGCGCGCGCATCACCACTGGCGCGCCGATGCCGCCCGGCGCCGATACCGTGGTGATCAAGGAAAACGTCGTGGTCGATGGCGCGCGCATGGTCGTGAAGGCCGGTGAAAAGGCGGGCGCCAACGTGCGTGCCGCGGGCGAGGATTACGCCGAGGGCGATCCCGCCTTCGCCGCGGGTACGCCGCTCCACGCGGCGCAGCTCGCGGTGCTGGCGGCGCTGGGCATGGCGCAAGCCGAAGCGCGGCGCAAGCCGCGCATCGCGGTGATCGCGACCGGCAACGAACTGGTTCCGGCGGGGCAACCGCTGGGCTTCGGCCAGATCCACGAATCCAATGCGGTGATGCTGGCGGCGCTCGCGCGTGAATCCGGCGCGGAGGTTGCCGTGCAGCGCTGCGTCCGCGACGAACCCGATGCCTTGCGTGACGCCTTGCTCGATGCCGCGTCCGACGCCGATCTCGTCGTCACCAGCGGCGGCGTGTCCGCCGGCGAAGCCGACCACCTGCCGGGCGTGTTGCAATCGGTCGGTGAAATCCTCTTCCACAAGGTGCGCCTGAAACCCGGCATGCCCACGCTGTTCGGGCGGATCGGCGCGTGCCTGTATTTCGGGTTGCCGGGAAATCCGGTCGCGTCGGCGGTGACCTTCCGGGTATTCGTGCAATTCGTCCTGCGTGCGATGCTCGGCGTCAGCGTGGTGCCGAAGCCGGGCAGGGCGCGGCTCGTCGCGCCGCTGCACAAGCATCACGCCCGCACAGAACTGGCACGCTGCAGCCTGCACACCGACGCCGACGGCGTGCAGTGGGCCACCCTGCACGCCAAGCAGGGCTCGGGCATGTTGCGTGGCCTGGCCGAAACCGACGCGCTGGCCTTGCTGCCCGAGGATGCACGCGAGTTCGCCGCAGGCGACGTGATCACTTTGTGGCCGTAGAGCGCAACCACGGATGGGCATGGGTATCCACGGATCGAGCGAACTGCGCGGTTCAGGGCAGAAAGGCATCGGACGCGGATCAAAGCGGATCAAGCAAAGTCCTGATTGACCTGTCGCCCCGCACCCGGAGCGGTGGCCAATCCACCGATGCTGTATCCGTGTGCGTCCGTGCAAATCCGTGGTGAATGCTCTATCCGCGTTCATCCGCCTTGATCCGCGTCGAATGCTTCTGCGATTTCAACGCTTCTGCGGGATAATGTGCGCATGGGCATCCGCGAAATCTCGCCGCAGGAAGCGCTGCAACGCCAGCGCGCCGGCGCGCTGCTGCTGGATGTGCGCGAAGCGTACGAACAGGCGGCGGGCATGGCCGAGGGCGCCATTGCATTACCCCTTGGCGAAGTTCTGCAGCGTGCAGGCGCTGTCGCGCCGGACAAGTGCTGCGAAATCCTCGCCATCTGCGCGCACGGGCAACGTTCGCTGCGCGCTGCGCATGCCCTGCAGCAACTCGGGTACTCGAATCTTGCCTCGGTGGCAGGCGGCACCGCGCGCTGGATCGACGAGGGCCTGCCCGTCGGCAAACCCGGCGGCGACGAGGATTTCTACGACCGTTATTCTCGCCACCTGCGCCTGCCGGAAGTGGGCGAGGCGGGCCAGCGCAAGCTCGAAGATTCGCGGGTGGTGATCCTCGGCGCAGGCGGACTGGGTTCGCCGGCGGCGTTCTACCTTGCCGCGGCCGGCGTCGGCACGCTGGTGATCGCGGACGACGACGTGGTCGAGCGCAGCAACCTGCAACGCCAGATCCTGCACAGCGACGATCGCATCGGTGTGTCCAAACTCGATTCCGCCGCGCACACACTGCAGGCCCTGAACCCGCGCGTGAAGATCGCGGGACTGCCGGAACGCGTGACCTCGGCCAACGTCGAGATGCTGCTGGACGGCGCCGACGTGGTGCTGGACGGTGCCGACAACTTCCCGGTGCGCTACCTGCTCAACGATGCCTGCGTGAAACTGGGCATTCCACTGGTGTACGGCGCCGTGCAGCGCTTCCAGGGACAGGTCAGCGTGTTCGACGCGGGCCGCCAGCGCGGCAGGGCGCCGTGCTACCGCTGCCTGTTCCCGCAACCACCGGCCGCAGCAGATGCGCCGAACTGTTCGGACGCCGGCGTGCTGGGCGTATTGCCCGGCGTGATCGGCATGCTGCAGGCCACCGAAGCGATCAAGCTGCTGCTCGGCATCGGCGAGTCGCTGGTCGGCCGCGTGCTGATGTTCGATGCGCTCGCGATGCGCTTCCACGAAACGCGCTTGGCACCCGATCCCGAGTGCCCGGTGTGCGCGGCGGGAAAACCGTTCCCGGGCTACATCGATTACGCGGCGTTTTGCTCCGGCGCTTGAACGCCTCGCGAAGACGCTCTACTTGCGCCGCGCCGCTTCGAAAGCCGCCAGTTGTTCGGGCGTGGCTTCCTTCTGGTACTGCGCCTTCCATTCCTCGAACGGCATGCCGTAGATCGCTTCGCGGGCTTCGTCCTTCGACAGGTCCAACAGGCGCTCGTCGGCGGCTTCGCGATACCAGTCGGCCAGGCAGTTGCGGCAGAACCCGGCGTGGATCATCAGGTCGATGTTCTGCACATCCGGCCGGTCCTGGTTGAGGTGTTTCAGCAAACGGCGGAATACGGCTGCCTGCAATTCATGGGTTTCTATCATCGCTCTTTTCCTGGATCAGACACTGCGTGACGCGCTGCAAGATCGCAGAGCAGCCGTGCAGCGTTTGTGACGAAAACCCCATCGCGGCCACTTGCCGGGCGGTCGCGATAGGGGAGGCGGGCGATGAATCCGCTGCATTGTCTGGCCGTGCACGTGCCGCGATAATGCGATTTTCCCCGGCTCGGCAACCATGACTGCACGCATCCTAGATGGCCGCAAGGTTTCCGCCCGCGTGCTGGAGCAGGTCGCGGCCGGTGTCCGCGCTCGGCTCGACACGGGCCGGCCAGCTCCGGGGCTTGCGGTGGTGCTGGTCGGCGCCGATCCGGCCTCGGCGGTGTATGTGCGCAACAAGCGCAAGGCCTGCCATCAGGCGGGGTTTCGTTCGTTCGACTTCGATCTTCCGGCCACCACCGGCGAAGCCGAGTTGTTCGCGCTGGTCGACCGGCTGAACGCCGATCCGGCGGTACACGGCATCCTGGTGCAGTTGCCGCTGCCCGCGCACATCAACGCCGCCGCGCTGATCGACCGGATCGATCCGCGCAAGGACGTGGACGGATTCAGCGCCATCAACCTTGGCAATCTCGCGCTGCGTCGCTTCGGCTTGCGGCCGTGCACGCCCAAGGGCGTGATGACGCTGCTTGGCCACACCGACCGCCCGGTGCGCGGCCAGCACGCGGTGGTGGTGGGCGTGTCCAACCATGTCGGTCGGCCGCTGGCGCTGGAGTTGCTGATCGCGGGCTGCACCACGACCTGCTGCCACAAGTTCACCCAGGATCTGGGCCAATACGTGCGGCAGGGCGACATCGTCATCAGCGCGGTCGGCAAGCCCGGGATCGTCAAGGGCGAATGGATCAAGCCCGGCGCGGTGGTGATCGACGTCGGCATCAATCGGATGCAGGATGGTCACTTGGTCGGTGACGTCGAATTCGACGCGGCCGCGAGGCGCGCGTCGTGGATCACGCCGGTGCCGGGCGGCGTCGGGCCAATGACCGTGGCGACGCTGATGGAGAACACGCTGGAGGCCGCACAGGCGGTGGACGGCGCCTGACGCGGTACTCAATCGCCGAGCTTGACCTTGACGAGCTTGATGCGTCCGCTGGCGCCGGAGCCGATGCTGACCGCGGATTTCGCGCAGCCGTAGTGCCTGGCCACCAGTGCGATCAGCTCCGCGTTGGCCTTGCCATCGACCGGCGGCGCGCGCACCGCGGCCAGCCAGGTGCCGTCGGCCTGTTCGCTCAACGATGCCGCGCGGGCATTCGGTTTGACCTTGACGCGAAGCGTGTGCGTGGGCATGGCATCGGTTTCGGCTGCGGTGGGATTCCCGTATAATTGCGCATTGCATTGCCGGACTCCAACCAATGCGCATCCTCGCCGAGGCCCTGACCTACGACGACGTCTATCTGGTCCCCGCCCATTCCGCCGTCGTGCCGCGCAGCGTCGACACTTCGACCCGCCTGACCCGCGCGATCCGCCTCAACATTCCGCTGATGTCTTCGGCCATGGACACCGTGACCGAAGCGCGCCTTGCCATCACCATGGCGCAGTGCGGCGGCATCGGCATCATCCACAAGAACATGACCGTCGAACGCCAGGCCGCGGAAGTGCGGCTGGTGAAGAAGTTCGAAGCCGGCGTGATCCGCGATCCGCTCACGGTCGGCCCGCACACTTCGATCGGCGATGTCATGCGCATCACCCATTCGCACAACATTTCGGGCGTGCCGGTGGTGGAGGAGGGCAACAAGCTGGTCGGCATCGTCACCGCCCGCGACCTGCGCTTCGAGAAGAAGCCGGACGATCCGGTCAGGAACATCATGACCCGCAAGGACAAGCTGGTCACGGTGAAGGAAGGCGCCGGCGAGGACGAGATCATCGGCCTGCTGCACAAGCATCGCATCGAAAAGGTGCTGGTGGTCAACGATGCGTTCGAACTGCGCGGCCTGATCACCGTCAAGGACATCCAGAAGGCGCACGACAACCCGCACGCCGCCAAGGATTCGCACGAGCGCCTGCGCGTCGGCGCCGCGGTCGGCGTGGGCGGCGAAACCGAGCGGCGGGTCGCGGCGCTGGCCGAAGCCGGCGTGGACGTGATCGTGGTGGACACCGCGCACGGCCATTCGCAGGGCGTGCTCGATCGCGTGAAGTGGATACGCAAGCACTACCCGGACATCCAGATGATCGCCGGCAACATCGTCACCGCCGACGCGGCGCGTGCGCTGCGCGATGCCGGCGTGGACGCGGTGAAGGTCGGCGTGGGCCCGGGCTCGATCTGCACCACCCGCATCGTCGCGGGCGTGGGCGTGCCGCAAATCACCGCGGTCTCGATGGTCGCCGAGGCGATGCAGGACGAGATTCCCGTGATCGCCGACGGCGGCGTGCGCTATTCCGGCGATGTCGCCAAGGCCATCGTCGCGGGCGCATCGGTCGTGATGCTGGGCTCGATGTTCGCCGGCACCGAAGAAGCGCCCGGCGAAATCGAGCTGTACCAGGGCCGTTCCTACAAGAGCTACCGTGGCATGGGTTCACTGGGCGCGATGCAGAGCGGTTCGTCCGACCGCTATTTCCAGGAGCAGGCCGCGGCCGACAAGCTGGTGCCGGAAGGCATCGAGGGGCGCGTTCCGTACCGCGGCCCGCTGCGCGCGATCGTGCACCAACTGGTGGGCGGCCTGCGTGCGTCGATGGGCTATTGCGGCTGCGCCAACATCGAGGAGATGCGCACCCGGCCGCAATTCGTGCGCGTCACCAGCGCGGGCACCCGCGAGGCGCACGTGCACGATGTGCAGATCACCAAGGAAGCGCCGAATTACCGGCTCGACTGAAGTCGAGCCGGAAATGGTGAATCGAGAATCGGGAATCGATTGCCGCGACCTGCCTTGGACGATTCCCGACTCCCCATTCCCGATTCCCGCATGTCCGACATCCACACCGACAAAATCCTGATCCTCGACTTCGGATCGCAGTACACACAATTGATCGCGCGGCGCGTGCGCGAGATCGGCGTGTATTGCGAGATCTGGGCGTGGGACCATGAACCTTCCGAGATCGCGAAATTCGCGCCCAAGGGCGTGATCCTTTCCGGTGGCCCGGAGTCGGTCATTGCAGCGGACTCACCGCGCGCGCCCGAGCAGGTGTTCGCATTGGGCACGCCGATTCTCGGCATCTGCTACGGCATGCAGACGATGGCCGCGCAGCTTGGCGGCAAGGTCGAGGGCGGCCATGCGCGCGAGTTCGGCCACGCATCGATCACCACCGAAACCTGCGCGTTGTTCGAAGGCACTCCGCGCAAGCAGGACGTGTGGATGTCGCACGGCGATCGCGTGACCGCGATGCCGCCCGGCTTTGCGTTGGCGGCCTCCACCGAATCGGTGCCGATCGCGGCGATGGCGGACGAATCACGCCATTGGTACGGCCTGCAATTCCACCCCGAGGTCACGCACACCGAACAGGGCATGGCGATCCTGCGCCGCTTCGTGGTCGACGTCTGCGGCTGCGCGACGCTGTGGACGCCCGCGCACATCATCGACGATGCGCTCGCACAGGTGCGCGCCACGGTCGGCAGCGACAAGGTACTGCTGGGCTTGTCGGGCGGCGTGGATTCGTCCGTCGTCGCCGCGTTGCTGGAAAAGGCCATCGGCGACCAGTTGACCTGCGTGTTCGTCGATACCGGGTTACTGAGGGCAGGCGAGGGCGACCAGGTGATGGACACGATGGCGCGCAACATGGGCGTGCGCGTGATCCGGGTCGATGCCTCAGAACGTTTCTTCGCTGCACTCGCTGGCGCGGCCGATCCCGAAGCCAAGCGCAAGATCATCGGCCGGTTGTTCGTCGAGGTGTTCGACGAGGAAGCACGCAAGCTCACGGACGTGAGGTGGCTGGCGCAGGGCACGATCTACCCCGATGTGATCGAATCTGCCGGCGGCAAGACCGGCAAGGCGCACGTGATCAAGAGCCACCACAACGTCGGCGGCCTGCCCGAGAAGATGAACCTGAAGCTGCTGGAACCGCTGCGCGAACTGTTCAAGGACGAGGTGCGGCGCATCGGCGTGGAGCTCGGCCTGCCGCGCGAAATGGTGTATCGCCATCCCTTCCCAGGTCCGGGACTTGGCGTGCGCATCCTCGGTGAAGTGAAACGCGAATACGCGGGAATCCTGCAGGCCGCCGACCGCGTCTTCATCGAGGAACTGCGCGCCGCCGATCTGTACGACAAGGTCAGCCAGGCCTTCGCGGTATTCCTGCCGGTGAAATCGGTGGGCGTTGTCGGCGACGGTCGCGCCTACGAATGGGTAATCGCGTTGCGCGCGGTCGAAACCATCGACTTCATGACCGCGCATTGGGCGCGCTTGCCTTACGAGTTCCTTGGCCACGTTTCCAACCGCATCATCAATGAGTTGCAGGGTATATCTCGGGTGGTGTACGACATCTCGGGGAAACCTCCGGCCACGATCGAGTGGGAGTGATTTCGCCCCGGCCATCCGGAATGACCGCACCTGAATCCAGGCTGGCGCGCGTTCCCGAATGCGTGACCACGGACACACCCGGAACGCTCCCTGCCGCCGGTCCGCCTCTACAATCGGCCGCCATGGATTCCAGTGTTTCCCCTCCGCTCGCGGTCGACGACAGCAGGGCGACCGCCGCGGACCGGCTGCGTGCCGTCGGCACAGGCGTGCGCCACTACGCGTGGCGGCTGCTGAGGCCCTTGTTGCACCCGCTTTACTGGTTGTACGAACGGCGCCTGGTGCGCCAGGTTTCCGCGGCGCAGGTGCCCGCGCACATCGGCCTGATCCTCGACGGCAACCGCCGTTTCGCGCGCAGCAAGGGATTGGAAGCGACGCTTGGCCACCAGTACGGCGTCAACAAGCTGCGCGAAGTGCTGCAGTGGTGCCTCGACCTCGGCGTCGGTCACGTCACGCTTTATGTGTTCAGCACCGAGAACTTCACGCGCTCGAAAGACGAAGTGGAGTGCCTGCTGGACCTGTTCGTCCGCGAGAGCGCCCGCTTGCTGGAAGAACCGCGGCTGAAATCCGAACGCGTGCGGGTGAAGATCATCGGACAGCGCAACCGCCTGCCCGAGCGCGTGGTCGCGGCGAGCGAGGCGCTGGAACTGTCCACCGCCGGACACGACGGCATGCTGCTCACCATCGCGCTGGCCTACGGCGGGCGTGAGGAAATCACCGACGCGGTGAAGGGACTGCTGACCGCCGCCGCCGCCGAAGGACGCTCGCTGGAAGACGTGGCTGCGGCCTTGAGTCCGCAGGAAATCGCGCGCCACCTCTATACCGAAGGCGTGCCCGATCCCGACTTCATCATCCGCACCAGCGGCGAGCAACGCCTGTCGGGTTTCCTGCTCTGGCAGGCGGCGTACAGCGAGTTCTATTTCTGCGACGTGCTGTGGCCGGCGTTCCGGCGCATCGACTTCCTGCGCGCGGTGCGGACGTACCAGCACCGGGGTCGCCGATTCGGTCGTTGACCGACTGGTCGTTTCGTAGTGGCAAGCAAAAGATCCGTCCCTTGTGAACGGCAAGCCACCGGCCACCTTCGAATGGGAGTGAGTTGCCGCGGAGCGCGGCGCATGCACACGGAATCGCGCCACATTTGTAGCTCCCAGGTTGCGTCTGTCATCGCCGAAACTTGCGACCGTCGCCGATTTCCGCGAGAAACATCATGGGCCGCTCAAGGTCTGCTGCCACACGCAAGGTATCCGGGTACGCGCCGGTCAACGGCCTGGACATGTACTACGAGATCACCGGCGAAGGAGAGCCGCTGATTTATATCCCGGCTGCCTTCGCTTTTGCCGGCATGACCGATTTTCCCGAACTCTCCAAGCGCTGGCGCGTCGTGCAAGTGGACCTGCAAGGCCACGGCCGCACCGCAGACATCGCTCGACCATTGAGCTTCGAGCAGCACGCCAGCGATGTCGTCGCGCTGATGCGGCATCTCGAAATCGGGCGGGCGCACCTTTTCGGCTGGAGCTATGGCGGGCTCATCGCGATGCTGATCGCGATGCGCAACCCCGAACGGGTTGATCGTGTTGCAACGTATGGCTCGCTTTTCGGCACGGCACAGGACGCGATCAGGCCCGACAAGTTCGGCCCGCCCGTTGAATCGACGCCGGACGGGATTGCCCATCAATTTGCCCGCGAACATTACAAACGCGTGGCTCCCGATCCCGATCATTGGCCGATCATCTGGAAGAAACTGATGGACGTCGTTCCTTGCGCATTGACCCGCGAACAGCTCGCGTCGGTGAAGAACCGGGTGCTCGTCGCGCTGGGCGACAATGACTTCATCCGGCTGGAACATGCGCTTCATGCGTACTCGACAATCCCGCATGCCGAATTGGCGGTCATTCCAGACGCCACGCACTTCTTGCTCTACGACCGCCCATGGAAGCTGGAGCCGATCGTTGCGGAGTTTTTTGCCGCGCCGGAAGAACGGCTGCCCTTCGGCACCATCGCGACCGGCTATCAGCCAGGCCGCACACGATAAACGGGAAGCCTACGCAGCGTGTCGCGGCCGGCGCACGACGCGCACCTTGCCGCTGTTGCCGCCGCCGCAGAAGAACCGTTCACGGCCATCGGATTCCAGCCCGGACACGCCCGTGCCGGGCGGCATCTCGACCACCTCCAGGACTTTGCCCGAGTCCGGATCGATCCGCCGCAAATCGCTGGCCTCGTCTTCCCAGGTGCCGTGCCAGAGTTCGCCGTCGAGCCAGGTAACGCCGGTGACGTAGCGCTTCGATTCGATGGTGCGCAGGATCGCGCCGGTTTCGGGATCGATCTGGTGGATCCTGCGCGCGCGGTACTCGCCCACCCACAGCGAACCCTCCGCCCAAGTCAGCCCCGAGTCGCCGCCGCCTCCGGGCGCGGGAATGGTGGCGAGCACGCGGCCGGTTTCCGGGTCGATCTTGTGGATGCGGTCCTCGGCGATCTGGAACAGGTGCTTGCCGTCGAACGCTGTGCCGGCATGCGCGGCGACATCCAGCGAGCGCCGGACTTTCCCGCCGGACGGATCGAGTTCGTCCAGGTTGTCTCCGACGGCAATCCACACGTTGCGCCCGTCGTACGACACGCCGTGCACCTGCGCGACGCCGGGAAAGGGGCCATACTCCTCGATGATTTCCGCCTTCGATCGTTTCACGTTCCTGCTCCGCGCCGGTGTTGGATGGCGAAAGCCTACTCGCCCGGCAGTGCCGCGGGGAGCAACAAGGCTGTCGTGAATCCGGGCGCCGTCGGCGCCATCCAGCGGCGCGCGCGTCCGCGGCCGAACGCTCGAACCTTGCCGTCTTCCGCCAGTGCTTCGAGCGCGCGTTGCAGATTGCGCTGGCTGGCGCCGAGGGCCAGCGCCAGCGCCGAGCTCGACCACGACTCGCCGTCGGCGAGCAGGGCCAGCACAGCCGCGTGTTTCTCTTCGACGGGATGCGCCAGCACCACCACGTCACGGGCGCCGCGCGGCGCCAGTTCGAATCCACGCGGCGTGGCGCGCACGTCGGCGACCGGCCGCAGCGCCTTGCGCAACCGGCCCATTTCGACGCGCAGGCGTGCACGTGCCGATTCGTCCACGTGCTTCAACCGGAATGCACGCGCCACCAGAAGCTCCCGCGGCACTTCGTTCGGCCATGCCTCGGCCAGCATGCGTGCGAGCACCAACAGGATCGGGCGCGTCGCCAGCGTGATCGTTTTGCCCGCGTGGCGCACGGCATAGCGGCAGGCATCCACGATGAGTGCAGGCGATGCCAGCAAGGCCTCGACGTCGTCGAGCGTCAACATGCGTTGCTCGCCGCGTGCAATCAGGCGTGCCGCCGGCGCGTTCAAGGCGCGCAACGCGCTTTCGACTTCGGCAATGAGCGCGGGGATGCCGGCGCGGCGCGCGGCTTGTCCCGCGCTTTCCAGCGCAGCACGCGTGGCGCGTGCGCGCACACGCCGCATCGCAATGCCGGCGGATGCCAGTTCGTGCGCGGCACGCAAGGCAGGCGGGAAGGGCGCCGGGTCGAGGCCGTCCAGCAAATGCTCGGCGTCGCTCAGGCGTCCGATCAGCAGCAGGCGCCGCGCCTCGAGGTATTGCGCGTGCGCGGCGTTGGCCAGATCGCCGTGTGCCGTCAGCGTCGCGTGTGCCGAGGTCAGCGCCCTGGCCGGCCACGCAAGGTCGCGCGAGGCGAGGGCGATCTCGGCTTCGGCGACCACGCAGCGCGCGCGGGCCAGGGATTCGCCGGAACCGAATGCGCGTGCCGCGCGCCGCAGCAGGACCCTGGCGCGGTCGAAGTCGCCGAGTTGCGCCATCGCGATGCCGCGCAACGCGAGCGCCGGCGCATCGTCGCGCAACGCAACGCGCTTCAGCGCGCCGAGCGGATCGCCCGCGGCCAATGCGCGCGCCGCGGCCGTGATCAAAGAATCCATCGACGAAGGCCTGCGTTCAAAGGCCGATCTTCAATCGCGCCACACTTGTCACTCCCACCTCGGCACACCCGGTCGCATTCTAACCATCACGCCGGCGACGACCGGCATCGACCAACGAGGAGATCGACATGACCACGAGCGCAACCATGGCAAACAACACCCGGCACCCCATCGCGACACGCGAGCAATGGCTGGCGGCACGCCTCGACCTGCTCAAGGCGGAAAAGGAACTGACGCGGCGCAGCGACGAACTGGCGCGGCAACGGCAGGCGCTGCCGTGGGTACGCATCGACAAGGCATATCGATTCGACACCGACGACGGGAAAGCCTCGCTCGCCGGCCTTTTCAAAGGCCGCTCGCAGTTGCTCGTCTACCACTTCATGTTCGGCCCCGATTACGCCGCGGCTTGTCCGTCCTGTTCGATGATCGCCGACGGCTTCAATGGCTTCACGGAGCACCTGGCCAACCATGACGTGATGCTGTGGGCCATCTCGCGCGCGCCGTTGGCGAAACTGCAGGCATACAAGCAACGCATGGGCTGGACGTTTCCCTGGGCGTCGTCGTTCGGCAGCGATTTCAATTCCGATTATGGCGTGGGCCTCAGCGAGCAGCAGCAAAGGGAAGGGTACGAATACAACTTCCGCAAGAATCCGCCGATGTCGCGATCGACGCCGGACGCCCCGAACCAGTTTGCGAAAGCCAGTGGCGTCGACGGGCAAACCTACCTGCGCGAACTGCCGGGCATGAGCGCATTCGCCCTGGAAGATGGTGTCGTCTATCACACCTATTCGACCTATGCGCGCGGGCTCGACGGTTTGTGGGGCGCCTATCAGTGGCTCGACCGCGCACCACGCGGCCGCAACGAGGCAGGCGGCATCTGGTGGCGCCGGCACGATGAATACGCACAGGAATAAAACCCGCGACGAGACGGAGGCCGGCGGCTGGCTGCATCTCGCAGCCGCGCCGACCTTCGCGGTCATGGCCCTGGTCACGGCCGTCACGAATGCCGATCCGACGCTGGTGCTTTGCCAGGCAATGGGCCACGGATCGCTGTCGCTCGATGGCATGACCGTCATGTACCTGTTGATGGCCATCTTCCACGCGGCACCGTGGTGGAAACGGATCGTGCTGCGTACCCGCGGCCATGTGCGGGCGAAAACGGCTGTCGAATCCCGGTGACGATAGAATTTGCCATCCGCTTCCCGTCGCAGCCATTCGAGCATGGCAACGCCGCTTCCATCGTCCAGTCCGTTCTCGCCCGGGGACGCCGCTTTCATGCAGCGCGCACTGGAACTGGCGGCGCACGCGCGTGATGCCGATGGGGAGGTACCGGTCGGTGCGGTCTTGACACTGGATGGCGACATCGTCGGCGAAGGCTGGAATCGCAACATCACCTTGAACGATCCCAGCGCGCACGCCGAAATCGGCGCGCTGCGCGACGCCGGACAGCGGCTCGGCAACCATCGCTTTCCCGGCGCCACCCTGTACGTAACGCTGGAACCGTGTGCGATGTGCGCCATGGCGTTGGTGCATGCGCGCGTGGCGCGCGTGGTTTACGCCACCAACGATCCCAAGACCGGCGCCGCGGGCAGCGTGTTCGACACGCTGGTTTCCGAATGTCACAACCATCGTGTCGAAGTGCAAGGCGGATTGCTGGCAGAGGAATCGGCGAAGCTGCTGCGCGACTTCTTCAAGGCGCGGCGCTAGCGATCGCATCCGGTACATTCATACGCGCAGGGGCTGCTTTGGGAGATCATCATGCGCAACTTCAAAAACCCACGAGTACCAGGATCAACTTTCAAAGGCAAACAATCTATATTTTACACAATAGGCATTTGCATCAATCAAGGGGAGGGTCGGCCCTCGTGGCCGAACAGCCGGGCGCGATCGAGCCAGGTGTCGTGGTGGCGGCCATCGCGGATGAAATGCGGGAACGACGTGCCGCTGTGCGCGACCGCGTCGCGCAGGACAGCGCGGATCGCCCGGTGCAGGCGGCGCAGTTCGGCCGGTGTGAGGCCAGCGACCGGCCGTCGCGGATGGATCCGGGCCAGGTGCAGGCATTCGTCCGCGTAGATGTTGCCGATGCCCGCGACCGTCTGCTGGTCGAGCAACGCCGCCTTGATCGGGGCCGAGCGATGGCGCGCCAGGCGTTGCCTGAAGACGGCGAGGGTGAAGGCATCGTCCAGCGCTTCCGGGCCCATGCGCCGGAAGAACGGATCCGCGGCGAGATCCGCCGTGGTGACCAGCCGGATGCGCATGAACTTGCGCTGGTCGTTCACGAACAGGATGCGGCCTGCACTCAGGGCGAACACGGCGCGAGTCCATGCGTTCGGCATGGGTCCGGCGATGTTCGCGGTCGGATGCCCGCCGAACACCACGGGCCGGCCGCGCCGATGCACCACGACTTGCCCGGTCATCTTCAGGTGCAGCACCAGATGCCAGCCGCCACCGAGGTCCAGGATCAACGCCTTGCCGCGGCGGTGGATCGCGCGGATACGGCGCCCCGCCACGACCGCGTCGAGGCGCGCGCGGCCAGCGTCAACGAAGGGCGGCCACAACACCGCGACCGATTCGATACGGGCGCCGCGCACCGTCGCGTCGAGAGCGTGGCGCAGGGTTTCGACTTCCGGCATTTCGGGCATGACGCCATGCTACGCCCGTGCTCTCGCGTCGAGATACGGATTCCGCTGCTGCCCTTTCCCACCACCGCCCCCGCTCGATCCGTGAAGCGGGAGTGACGAACGCACGATGCCCCCCCGCCGCACCGATGGAAGGTGCTCCCGTCGCGTCACTTTGTGGCACCATGGAACAGGCCCACCCGACCCACGAGGTGTAGATCGCACCAGCGCGGCCAGGGTCTCCAAGGAGACCGTCATGATCAAGCTCCCGCGTCCGATCGCCGTCCTCGGCGGCAGGCGCATTCCTTTCTGCCGCATCAACACCGGTTACATGCGCCTCGGCAACGGCGACATGCTGGCCGCCGCGCTCAAGGCGCTGGTGGACGCCTACGGCCTCAAGGGCGAGATCCTGGGCGACGTTGCGGCAGGCGCGACCATCAAGCATGCGCGCGACTGGAGCCTGACGCGCGAGGCGGTGCTGGCAAGCGGTCTGCACCCGCACACGCCCGCGCACAACCTGGACCGGGCCTGCGGCACGTCGTTGTCCACCGCGATCGAGCTCGGCACACGCATCGCCATCGGGGAACTCGACTCGGCCATTGCCGCGGGCGTGGATTCGGCCAGCGACGTGCCGATCGTGGTGGACCGCCACTACCAGCAACTGTTGCTCGACCTGCAGCGTGCGAAAACCTTCGGCCAGCGCTTGAAGGTGATGGCGCGCTGGCGGCCGCGCGACCTCAAGCCGCACATCCACGGATTCGCCGAGGCCCGCACCGGCTTGAGCATGGGCGAGCATTGCGAGCTCATGGCCAGGGAATGGAAACTCACCCGCAGGGACCAGGACGAATTCGCCTACCACAGCCATATAAAGGCCGCGGCCGCCTGGCAAAAGGGCTTTTATCAGGATCTCGTCGTGCCGTTCAACGGCGTCGATCACGACAACAACGTGCGGCCGGATACCTCGCTGGAGAAACTCGCCAAGCTGAAACCGGCCTTCGACAAGACCGGCGGCGGCAGCTTGACCGCAGGCAATTCGACGCCCCTCAGCGACGGCGCTTCGGCGGTGCTGCTGGCGAGCGAGGACTGGGCCAGGGCCCACGGATTCGAAGTGCAGGCTTATCTCACGCATTTCGCAGTGGCGGGCGTCGATTTCGCCGGCATGGCGAGTCCGTATCGCGAAGGGCTGTTGATGGCGCCAACCTATGCAGTGCCGAAGATGCTCGACGACGCGGGCTTGCGCTTGCAGGACTTCGACTTCCACGAAATCCATGAAGCGTTCGCGGCCCAGGTCATCTGCACGCTGCAGGCGTGGGAATCGCCCGAATACTGCCGCGTGCGCCTCGGGCGCGCAGAACCACTGGGTGCGATCGACAACAGCAAACTCAACGTCAAGGGTGGCAGCGTCGCCCTCGGCCACCCGTTTGCGGCCACCGGCGGTCGCATCCTCGCAGGGTTGGCCAAGCTGCTCGCGCAGAAGGGCAAGGGCCGTGGCCTCATCTCCATCTGCACCGGCGGGGGCATGGGCGTGACTGCGATCCTTGAGCGCTGACAAGACCGGCCCGCGGCTCGAACTGCGGCACGCTGCTCCGCACGCTGGACCGATGCGATCCGGCATCGCTGCGCTACGGCGCCTTGGGAATCGCGCGTAGGGCCATCGCCATCATGATCTGCGCCCAGCCGACCACGATCAGGTCGATGCCGATGAACAGGCCGATCACCCATAGCCCGCTGACCGGCCATTGCGCCCAGATCAGGATGCCCAGGATCAGCGTGACAACGCCGTCGAACAGCGCCCAGCCCCAGCCGGGCACCCGCACGCTGAGCGCCATCACGATCCGGAAGATCGCTGCCACCACGAAATACACCGCCATCAGCAGCGTCAGCACCACTGCGCCCGTAACCGGGTTGCGCAACAGCATCACGCCCACGACGAGGGACAGCACCGCGTTGAGCAGGTGCAGGAACAAATGCCCGTGATTGCGATGCCTGATCGCCTGCACGCCTTCGAGGATGCCCGCGATCACGAGGATCCAGCCGAAGAACAGCATGGACACCACGGTGAAGGCAACCGATTCCACCAGCGCGATGACGCCGAGGATCAGCAGGCAGATGCCCAAGGCAAGCAGCCAGCCCCACTGTTTGCGCAATTCCGCTGCCATGGAGGAGAAAAAGCCACCCGTCGCACTGCCTGTCGTATTCATGTCGCGAACTCCTGTGGTCGACTCAAACGGCCGAATGATGCGCACATCCGGGCTCACGGTTTCGTGATGGGCCGGATTCGATCCGGCGAGCGGCGTTGCGCACAAGCCACGCGCCCGGACTCATGGAACGGTAACAGGCTCGAATCTGCGTGAAGTGCGCCAGATCAAGTCCAGGCCGGAGTCCCGCACGCGATGCACGGAACCGCCTTGCACAAGGCTGCGCCCCGCTTCCGCTGCATCCACGCACTTCGGCGTCCATGCCGTCTGCACGACATCCCGGCTACCGGTCTGATAAAATGCGCGGCCCTTGTGGGGAGGGAACTGCAATCGTCGCGACAGCGACAGACATGGAGGATGCGCGATCATGAGGGCAGCGGCGGGGTTTTTTCTGCTCATCGGCTTGGCGACGTTGGCTTCCTGCGGAAAAGGCAAGGGACCGCCGCAAGCGCCGCTGCCCGAAGTGGGCGTGGTCACCGCGCAGCCGCAGACCGTGCCGCTGACCAGGGACCTGGTGGGTAGACTCTCCGCCTATCGCAGCGCCGACGTGCGCGCACGCGTCGCCGGAGTGCTGTTGAAGCGCGTGTACAAGGAAGGCAGCGAGGTCGAGGCCGGGCAACTGCTGTTCCGGATCGATCCCGCGCCGCTCAAGGCTGCGCTGGACAACGCCAGGGCGCAGCTTGCGCAGGCGCAGGCCGGCTACACCAATGCGCACGTCGCCGCCGAACGTGCGCGTGCGCTGGCGCCCAAGGGCTACGTTTCGAAGGCGGACCTGGATGCGGCGCTGGCCAACGAACGCTCCGCCAAGGCCGCGGTGCAGGCGGCGCAGGCGGGCGTCGAAACCGCACGCATCAACCTCGGTTACGCGGATGTCACCTCGCCCATCGACGGGCGCGCGGGCCAGCAGCAGGTGACGGAAGGCGCGCTGGTCGGCAACGGCGCCGCGACGCTGCTCACCACGGTCGACCAGATCGATCCGCTGTACGTGAACTTCACCCTGAGTGTCGGCGAACTCGACCGGTTGCGCCAGGCGCAGCACAGCGGCGATCTCGAATTGAGCCAGCCCGACAAGGCGACGGTGAAGGTGTCGCTGCCCGACGGCACGCCCTATCCCGAAGCCGGCACGGTGGACTTTTCCTCCACCGTGGTCGATCCGGCCACCGGCGCGGTGAACCTGCGCGCGCTGTTGCCGAATCCGCAACACAACTTGTTGCCGGGCAGCTACGTGACGTTGGAGGCGATGCTGGGCGAACGCCGCGGCGCGTTCCTGATCCCGCAGCCGGCCGTGCAGCGCGATACCTCCGGCGCCTACGTGCTCATCGTCGGCAAGGACGGCAAGGTTGCGCGGCGGGATGTCGTCACCAGCGGCATGGACGGGACCGACTGGATCGTCACGTCGGGGCTTTCCGCCGGCGACGAGGTGATCGCGTCGGGCGTGCAGGTGGCGCGTCCGGGCTCGCCGGCCAGGGCGGTGCCGTGGCAGCCGCCCGCTGCGTCTTCCGGCGGCGCGGCGACTTCGGCGCCGATGCATTCCGCGAACGGCGGCTGACGGATCGCGCCGCATGTCCAATTTCTTCATCGACCGTCCCGTATTCGCGTGGGTCATCGCGATCCTGATCACGCTGGGCGGCGTGCTGTCGCTCGCCAGCCTCGGCGTCGAGTCGTACCCGAGCATCGCCCCGCCGCAGGTCGTGGTCATCGCGAACTATCCCGGCGCCAGCGCCAGCACCGCGGAAGGCGCGGTGACGCAGGTGATCGAGCAGCAGCTCACCGGCATCGACAACCTGCTGTATTTCAATTCCACCACCAGCTCGACCGGCCGCGTGCAGATCACGCTGACCTTCCAGTCCGGCACCAATCCGGACATCGCGCAGGTGCAGGTGCAGAACAAGGTCGCGCTGGCGACACCGCGCCTGCCCAGCGAAGTCACCCAGCAGGGCGTGGTGGTCGCCAAGGCCAATTCCGGCTTCCTGATGGTGGTGGCGCTGCGTTCGGACAATCCGGCCATCGACCAGGCGCACCTCAACGACATCGTGGCCTCGCAGGTGCTGGATCAGATTTCGCGCGTGCCGGGTGTCGGCAGCACCATGCAGTTCGGCGCCGAATACGCGATGCGGATCTGGCTGAACCCGGACAAGCTGCACGGCTACGGCCTGTCGGCGACCGATGTGTTGAATGCCGTGCGCGCGCAGAACGTGCAGTTCGCGGCCGGCTCGCTGGGCTCCGATCCGGCGACCAACGGCTGGGGCTTCACCGCCAACGTTGCCGGCGAGGGCCGCTTCACTTCGGTCCAGCAGTTCCGCGACATCATCCTGCGCGCCAACCGCGACGGCACCGCGGTGCGGCTGGGCGACGTCGCGAGCGTCGGCTTCGGTCCGCAGACCTACGGTTTCGCCACGACGTGGGACGGCAAGCCGATTGCCGGCTTCGCGATCCAGTTGCTGCCCGGCGCGAATGCGCTGTCGGTCGCCAAGTCCGTGCGCGCGGAAATGGACCGGCTGCAGTCGAGCTTTCCGCAGGACGTGAACTGGTTCGTGCCCTACGACAGCACCACCTTCGTCACGATTTCCATCGACGAGGTGGTGAAGACGCTGTTCGAGGCGATCGTGCTGGTGTTCCTGGTGATGCTGCTGTTCCTGCAGAATTTCCGCGCCACGATCATCCCGACCATCGTGATTCCGATCGCCCTGCTCGGCGCGTTCCTGGGCATGCGGGTGCTCGGCTTCACCATCAACCAGCTCACGATGTTCGGCATGGTGCTGGCGATCGGCATCGTGGTGGACGACGCGATCGTGGTGATCGAGAACGTCGAGCGCATCATGACCGAGGAAAACCTGCCGCCCCGCGAAGCCACCCGCAAGGCGATGGGCCAGATCTCCGGCGCGATCGTCGCGATCACGGTGGTGCTGGCGGCGGTGTTCATTCCCTCCGCGTTGCAGCCGGGCGCGTCGGGCATCATCTATCGGCAGTTCGCCCTGACCATCGCGGTATCGATGGTGTTCTCGGCGTTCCTCGCGCTGACGTTCACGCCGGCGCTGTGCGCCACCATGCTGAAACCCGAGCACGAAAAGAAGAAGAACATCCTGTTCCGCAAGTTCAACGACGTGTTCGAGTGGACGCACCGCACCTACGCCGGGCACATCGCCCACGCGGTGCGCCACGCGCCGCGCTGGATGGCGGTATTCGCGGTGGTCGCGGTGCTGGCAGGATTCCTGTACACGCGCCTGCCCGGCAGCTTCCTGCCCGATGAAGACCAGGGCTACGCGATGGCGATGGTGCAGTTGCCGCCGGGCGCCACCAAGGCGCGCACCCAGACGGTGATGCGGCAGATGTACCAGGTGCTGTCGAAGGACAGCGCGGTGGAAGGCATGATGCAGATCACCGGTTTCAGTTTCATGGGCTCGGGTGAAAACGCCGGCATGGCGTTCATCAAGCTCAAGGACTGGAGCAAGCGTGACGCGACCGCGATGCAGTTCATCCAGCGTGCGAACCAGCAGTTGCAGCAGCAGGTCCGCGATGCGCGGATCTTCGTGGTCAACGTGCCGACCGTGTCGGGACTCGGCCAGTTCGGCGGCTTCGACATGTTCCTCGAAAACCGCAGCGGCTCGGGCCGCCCTGCCCTCGATGCGGCCACCGGCACCCTGCTGGCGAAAAGCGCCGAGGACAAGGTGCTGACCGGCGTGCATCCCAATGCGCTGCCGCCGGCGCCGCAACTGGATCTTGCGGTCGACCGCCTGCAGGCCGCGTCGATGGGCTTGTCGGTCGGCGACATTTCCAACGCGATCAGCCTGATGCTGGCGCCGGTGTACGTGAACGATTTCACCTACGGCGGCCGCGTGAAGCGCGTGATGATGCAGGCCGCGGCGCCCTTCCGCATGAGCGGGGCCGCGTTCGGGCACTTCTTCACGCCCAGCAGCACCGAAACCAATCCCGACGGCACGCCGGCGATGATCCCGATTGCCAACGTGGTGCACGAAAACTGGGCAATGGTGTCGCCCTCGCTGACGCGCTTCAACGGTTATCCCGCGACGGAAATCGTGGGTTCGCCCGCCGCGGGCTACGCCTCGGGCGACGCGATGAATGCCATGCAGCAGATCGTCACGAAGGATCTGCCGCACGGTTTCGGCTACGACTGGACCGGGCAGTCGTACCAGGAGCTGCTGTCCGGCAATGCCGCGACGATGCTGATGATCCTGTCGGTGCTGGTGGTGTTCCTGGCGCTGGCGGCGCTGTACGAAAGCTGGTCGATCCCGGTTGCGGTGCTGCTGATCGTGCCGCTTACCATGCTCGGCACGGTGCTGTTCACGCTCGGGCGCGGCCTCGCGAACGACATCTATTTCCAGATCGGCCTGATCACCGTGATTGGCCTTGCCGCCAAGAACGCGATCCTGATCGTGGAATACGCGGTCGCCGAACAGGCGCTGGGCAAGACCTTGCGCGAGGGCGTGATCGAGGCGGCCAAGCTGCGCTTCCGTCCGATCCTGATGACCTCGCTGGCCTTCATGCTGGGCGTGTTCCCGCTGTTCGTGTCCACCGGCGCCGGCGCCAACGCGCGCCACGCAATCGGCACCGGCGTGATCGGCGGCATGATCTTCGCCACCTTCCTCGGCCTGCTGCTGATCCCGGTGTTCTACGTGACGGTGCGCCGCGTCGCTGGCGACAAGCTGGATGGCGGCGAACCCAGGACGGAACCGCCGCGGCACTGAAGTCCAGTGTGAGTCCGTCGTGCAGGTCTTCAGCGCGGCAGCTTGGTGAGCACCTTGCCGCGGTGCGCGGCGATGTGGTCGGTCTTGTCGCTCTTGATCTCGTATTGGGGATCGCCGGGCGTCGCGCGGTGGGTGTGGCCCTTGTAGTCGAAGTCCGCGGTATGGATCTTGATGATCACGCCGCTGACGTGGCCGGCTTCGGAGTTCCAGCCGACGTGGTCGCCGACCTTGAACCGGGTCGTCGCGGAACCGCTGGTTTTCTTCGTCGGCATCGTCGCACGCTCCGCTCAGGCGATCGCCTTGTCGACGACGTGCTGGGCTTCGGCCAGGATCGCTTGCAGGTGGGCATCGTCCCTGAAGCTTTCGGCGTAGATCTTGTAGATGTCCTCGGTGCCCGAAGGCCGCGCCGCAAACCAGCCGTGCTCCGCGACCACCTTGACGCCGCCGATGGCCGCGCCGTTGCCGGGCGCCTTGTCGAGCACCGCTTCCACCTTGTCGCCAGCCAGCGATTCGAGCTTGATTTCGCTTGCGGAAAGCCTTGAAAGTTTTTGTTTCTGCTTTGGATTCGCGACAGCCTGGATGCGGTCGGCGAACGGCCGGCCGAGTTCGCCGGCGAGGGCGGCATATACCTCGCCGGGATCGCGCCCTGCCCTCGCCGTGATCTCGGCCGAGAGCAGCGCGGGTGCGATACCGTCCTTGTCGGTGGTCCAGACCGAACCGTCGCGGCGCAGGAACGAGGCACCCGCGCTTTCCTCGCCGCCGAATCCGAGCGAGCCATCGAACAGTCCCGGCGCAAACCACTTGAAGCCGACCGGCGTTTCGTACAGTTTGCGGCCGAGTTTTTTCGCCACGCGGTCGATCAGCGCCGTGCTGACCACGGTCTTGCCGATGGCGACCGAACGCGGCCAGCGCTCCCGCTCGCGGAACAGGAATTCGATCATCACCGTGAGGTAGTGGTTCGATGGCAGCAGCCCGGACGACTTCGTGACGACACCGTGGCGATCGTGGTCGGTATCGCAGGCGAACGCGACGTCGTACTTGTCCTTCAGCGACAACAACCGCTGCATCGCGTATTCGGACGATGGATCCATCCTGATCTTGCCGTCCCAGTCCACCGTCATGAAGGCGAAACGCGGATCGACTTCCTCGCTGACCACGGTGAGATCGAGCTGGTAGCGTTCGGCAATCGGAGCCCAGTAGTGCACCCCTGCCCCGCCCAGCGGATCGACGGCCAGTTTCAGGCCCGCGCCGCGGATCGCGTCGAAGTCGATCACGTTGGCGAGGTCGCCGACGTAGGCATCGAGGTAATCATGCACGTGCGTGGTGGATGCCCCGCTGGCCTGCGCGAACGGCACGCGCTTGACGCCCGCCAGTTTGTTCTCGAGATATTGATTGGCCTGTTTCTGCACCCAGCCGGTGATTTCCGTGCCGGCCGGACCGCCGTTGACCGGGTTGTACTTGAAGCCGCCGTCGCTAGGCGGATTGTGGGAAGGCGTGATCACGATGCCGTCCGCCAGACCGGTCTCGCGGCCGCGGTTGTGGCACAGGATCGCGTGCGAGACCGCGGGCGTCGGCGTGAACTCGCCGCCCGTGGACGTCATTACTTCGACGCCGTTGGCCGCCAGCACTTCCAGCGCGCTGCGGAACGCGGGTTGCGACAGCGCGTGCGTGTCGAAGCCGATGAACAGCGGCCCCGTGACGGATTCCTTGGCGCGGTAATCGCAGATCGCCTGCGTGATCGCGAGGATGTGCCATTCGTTGAAGCTGCCGTCCAGCGACGAACCGCGATGGCCCGAGGTGCCGAACGCCACACGTTGCGATGGGTTCGACGCATCCGGCCGTATATCCGCATAAGCGGCCAACAGCTTGTCGAGGTCGACAAGGATGTCCTTGGGCGCCGGCTTGCCCGCGAGCGGACTGATCTTTTCGCCGGCCATCAATTCGCCTTGCGCGCGCGGTAACGTCGGATCAACGCATTGGTCGAGCTGTCGTGCCCGAGCTTCGGTTCCTGCGCGTCCTGCAACTGCGGGATCACCTTGTTCGCCAGTTGCTTGCCCAGTTCCACGCCCCACTGGTCGAACGAATCGATGTGCCAGATCGCGCCCTGGGTGAACACGCTGTGTTCGTACAGCGCGACCAGTGCGCCCAGCGAACGCGGCGTCAGGTTGTCGGCAAGGATGGTGTTGGAGGGCCGGTTGCCCTCGCACACGCGGTGCGGCACCAGCCAATCCGGCGTGCCTTCCGCGCGGACCTGCGCAGGCGTCTTGCCGAATGCCAACGCCTCGGTTTGCGCGATCAGGTTGGCCATCAGCAGGTCATGCTGACCGCCCAGTGGATTCAGCGAGTGCATGAAACCGATGAAGTCGCAGGGAATCAGACGCGTGCCCTGGTGGATCAACTGGTAGAACGAATGCTGGCCGTTGGTGCCGGGTTCGCCCCAGTAGATGGGGCCGGTCGGGTAATCGACGTGCTCGCCGGAAAGCGTCACGTGCTTGCCGTTCGACTCCATCGTCAACTGCTGCAGGTACGCGGGAAAGCGTTTAAGGTATTGCGCGTACGGCAGCACCGCGACAGTCTGGGCGCCGAAGAAATCGTTGTACCATACGGCGAGGAGACCCATCAGCAACGGCAGGTTGCGTTCGGCGGACGTGCTTTTGAAATGCTCGTCCATCGCATGGAACCCGGCCAGCATTTCGCGGAACGCTTCCGGCCCGATTGCCAGCATGGTCGAAAGGCCGATCGCCGAATCCATCGAATAGCGCCCGCCAACCCAGTCCCAGAAACCGAACATGTTGGCGGTATCGATCCCGAACTTTTCGACTTCGGCGGCGTTGGTCGAAACCGCGACGAAGTGTTTCGCCACCGCGGATTCGTCGCCACCGAGTTGCTGCAGGCACCAGTCGCGTGCGGCGTGCGCGTTGGTCAATGTTTCCAGCGTGGTGAAGGTCTTGGAGCAGATGATGAAGAGCGTCTCTTCGGCATCCAGATCGCGCGTCGCCTCCACGAAATCGGTGGGATCGACGTTCGATACGAAACGGAACACCATGTCGCGGCGGCTGTAATGCTTCAGCGCCTCGTACGCCATCACCGGGCCGAGGTCGGAACCGCCGATGCCGATGCTGATGACATTGCGGATGGCTTTCCCGGAATGCCCGCGCCATTCGCCCGAACGCACCTTGTCGCTGAAAGCAGCCATCCGGTCGAGCACTGCGTGCACTTCGGGCACGACATCCTTGCCGTCGACCAGAATCCTCTCACCACGCGGCGCGCGCAGCGCCACGTGCAGCACCGCGCGCTTTTCGGTTTCGTTGATCTTGTCGCCGCGGAACATCGCATCGCGGCGCGCGAACACGCCGCGTGCCTTCGCGAGTTTCTGCAACAGGCGCAGGGTTTTGTCGGTGACGAGGTTCTTGGAATAGTCGAGGTACAGTCCCGCGCCTTCCGCGGCGAAGCGCGTGCCGCGTTGCGGATCGGCGTCGAACAGTTGCCTGAGCGTGGCGCCGCGCAGCGATTGCCAATGCTTCACGAGCGCCTTCCACTCGGGCGATGAACGCAGTGACGGGATGCTCATGCGCGCGCTCCCTGCGCGGCCGCCTTGCCGGCCACCGCCGAACTTTTCTGCGCGATCCGGCCCAGCAGGTCGTTCCACGACTTCACGAACGCGGCGGCGCCCTCGCGCTGCAACTGCCCGGCCAGTGCGGCATCGTCGATGCCGGCGGCATTGAACCGTGCGATGACCTGTTCGCAATCACCGCCATCTTTCGCCATGGCGCCGTGCAACTTGCCGTGGTCGGCGAAGGCCAGCAGCGTCTTGTCAGGAATCGTGTTGATGGTGTCCGGCGCGGCCAGCGCCTCGACGTACAAGGTGTCGGACGCCTTCGGATCCTTGGTGCCGGTGCTGGCCCACAGCAGGCGTTGCGGATGCACGCCCGCCGCGATGATTTTCTTCCAGCGCGGCGTCGCGCGCAGTTCGCAATAGGCCTTGTAGGTGCGCTGGCCGATCGCAATGCCCAGCCGATCCTTCAATTCCGCCGGCACCTTGTCCGCGACCGCCACGTCCCAACGGCTGATGAACACCGATGCCACCGAATCGACGTTCGGCGACTTGCCTTCGGCGATGCGCCGTTCGATGCCGCGCATCCAAGCCTCGGCCGCCGCGAGGTATTGCTGGCGCGAGAACAACAGCGTCACGTTGATGGGCACGCCGCGGTAGATCGATTCCTCGATCGCCGGGATGCCGGCGGGCGTGCCGGGAATCTTGATGAAAAGATTGTCGCGGCGCGCCTTCGCGTGCAGCGCGGCGGCGGAATCGATGGTGGCGTGGGTGTCGTCGGCCAGCAGCGGCGAAACCTCCAGCGACACGTAGCCGTCCACGCCATCGCTGTGGTGGAACGCCGGCTTGAACAGGTCGGCCGCGCGGGTCAAATCCTGCAGCGCCAGCGAGAAGAACAGGTCCTCGCCCTGCTGGCCTTCCGCCAGCAGGTCCGCGATCGCGTTGTCGTAATTGTGTCCACCCGAGATCGCCTTGTCGAAGATCGACGGGTTGGAGGTCAGACCCGTGACGTTGCACTCCGCGATGTATTTCGCGAGCGTGCCGTCATCGAGCATCCCGCGGGTGATGTTGTCCAGCCAGAGGCTCTGGCCGAGGTCGTGCAGTTGCTGGGTCGGGTTCATGGTTTCACTCCGTGGCGGTTGCCGGTTCGGGTGGGGAAAGGAAGGCATCGACGCGCATGCCGCGCACATCGCCGATGCCGCCGAGTTCGATCTGCGCGGGCGGATACTCCTTGCGCGCGGCGGGATCGTTGGCGTAATGGCCCTGGCGCACGAACACCGTGGTCAGGCGCTCGCGCCATTGGCGCTTCATGCCGTCGAGCACGCGCAGCTTGTCCTCGAACATCACGTAGTGTTGCGCGGGATAACGGCGGGCCACGTCTTCCAACATGCGTTCCTTGTGGACGTAGATCAAGACCCGCCCGGCCACCGCATCGGCGATGCCCGATGCGCTGATCTTGCGCGGCTGCAGCACCACGTCGCCGTCCGACAGCACCACGCACGGGCCGGATTGCGAGAGGTGCGCGATCGCTTCGAGCGCGCCGGGGTACAGGCGTTCGACGAAGGGATAGTCGAGCAGGAATGCCGCGATTTGTTGCGCGCGCACCTCGTCGCCGCATTCGAGGCGGAACCTCTGGACCGCACCCAGGTAATCCGCGTAGCCAAGCTTGTCGCGCAGTTCCTCGTAGATCGCCCAGTAGCGCTTCGCACCCGCCTCGCCGAAGCCTTCCGCCAGATGGCGGTCGATGTCGTCGTGCACCCGGTCGTTGTCGAGCAGGGTATTGTCGACGTCGAGCAGGAACACGATGGAAGGCGCGCCACTCATGGGTCGGCCTTGGGCGCGGGTTCGACCTTGGGATCATTCCAGCCACCGGCGTCGGCGATCAGCGCGTCAGCTTCCTTCGGGCCCCACGTGCCGGGTTTGTATTTGATCACCGGCACCTTGTCGCCGAGGATCGGATCAATCACGCGCCACGCCTCTTCCACGCAATCGTCGCGCGTGAACAGCGCGGAATCGCCGTCGATGGCGTCGCCCAACAGGCGTTCGTAGGGCGCCATCGCGGTGCGCACATGCCGATGCGCGAGGAGTTCGACCGGGCGTCCCTTCATCGCCTCGCCGGGCTCCTTGACCCGTGCACCGAGCGAAATGATCACGTCCGGGTTGAGCCGGAAACGGAAATGGTTCGGCGCGCCGTTCGGCGCATCGTCGAACACCTGCTGCGGCGGGTTCTTCAGCCGCACCAGCACCTCGGTGCACTTCACCGGCAACTGCTTGCCCGCCCGGATGAAGAACGGCACGCCGGACCAGCGCCAGGTGTCCATGTGGATGCGCAGCGCAGCGAAGGTCTCGACCGTCGATGTCTTCGCGACACCGGGTTCCTTGAGATAACCGTCGAACTGTCCGCGCACCACGTCTTCCGGTTTCAGCGGACGCATCGAGCGGAACAGGCGCAGCTTCTCGTCGCGCATCGCATCCGCGCTGCGGTTCGCGGGCGGCCCCATCGCCAGCAGCGCCAGCACCTGGAACATGTGGTTCTGCACCACGTCGCGGATCGCACCGACTTCGTCGTAGAACTTGCCGCGCCCCTGCACGCCGAAGTTCTCGGCCATCGTGATCTGCATGCTCGCGATGTGGTCGCGGTTCCAGATCGGCTCCAGCAGCGAGTTGGCGAAACGAAAGTACAGAAGATTCTGCACCGGCTCCTTGCCGAGGTAATGGTCGATGCGGAAGATGTCGTGCTCGCGGAAGAAACGGTGCAGCGTGCGGTTGAGCGCCTGTGCGGAGCGCAGGTCACGCCCGAACGGTTTCTCGACGATCACCCGCGCACCCTGCGCGCAGCCGGACGCAGCGAGACCCTTGACCACCGGCACGAACATGCTGGGCGGAATCGCGAGGTAGTGCAGCGGATGCTGGGCGTCGCCCAACGCCTGGCGCAACCGCGTGTAGGTTTGCGCGTCGCCGTAATCGCCGTCGATGTACTGCATATGCTTCGACAGCTTCGCGAACGCTGCCTTGTCGATGCCGCCGTGTTCCTTGAGGCTGTCCTCGGCGCGCTTGCGCAACTGGTCGACGTCCCAACCCGAGCGCGCGATGCCGATCACCGGCATGTCCAGCTTGCCGTCCTTCACCAGCGCCTGCAGCGCCGGAAAGATCTGCTTGTAGGCAAGGTCCCCGGTGGCGCCGAAGAAGACGAAGGCGTCGGACTTCGCTGCGTTCATGGATTCGGCTCCTTGTGCATGATCACGCGAACGTGGTGGTCCGCGCCGTCGTCGATCAGCGCGATCCCGGCGCGTGAATCGCGCAACGTTACACCATCCACTTCGATGGTTGCGAGTCCGCGGCAGATCCGGTCCGGGTTGGCGAGCTCGATCCGCCAAGTGCTGTTGCCGCGCCGGTAGCGCAACGCGAAGCCCTTCCAGCCATGCGGGATGCAGGGTTCCAGGTGCAGCCGGTCGCCGCGCAGGCGAAAGCCGAGCACCCACTCGACGATCGCGCGATACAGCCAGCCGGCCGAACCCGAGTACCAGGTCCAGCCGCCGCGGCCCACGTGCGGCGCGATCGAATAGACGTCCGCGCATTCGACGTAAGGCTCGACCTTGTAGCGCGCAACCTTCTCAGGCGAATCCGACTTGCGGATCGGATCGAAGATCTCCAGCAACTCGCCGGCCTTGTCGCCGTCGCCCAGCATCGCGAACGCGATCAGCGACCACACCGATCCATGCGTGTACTGCCCGCCGTTCTCGCGCAGGCCGGGTGGATAACCCTTGATGTAGCCCGGATCGTGCGGGGTCTGGTCGAACGGCTGGGTAAACAACGCCGCGAGGCCGTCGTTGCCGCGCACCAGTTGTTCGTTGACCGCGCGCATCGCGCGCGCGGCGCGTTCCGGATCGCCGATGCCACTGATCACCGCCCACGACTGCGCCATCGATTCGATCCGGCACTCGGCATCCGCGGAGGTGCCGAGCGGCGTGCCGTCGTCGTAGAACGCGCGCCGGTACCAGTCGCCATCCCAGGCCTTGGTTTCCAGCGCCAGTTCCAGCGCACGCACATGGTCGCGCCAGCGTGCCGCACGCGGATCGCGGCGATCCTCGGCGAACGGCGCGAAGTCACCGATCACCCTGGCGAGAAACCAGCCCATCCAGACGCTCTCGCCCTTGCCGCCGATGCCGACGCGGTTCATGCCGTCGTTCCAGTCGCCGGTGCCCATCAGCGGCAGGCCGTGCACGCCGGTCGCAAGGCTGGCATCGATCGCGCGCGCGCAGTGTTCGAACAGGCTGGCGGCCTGCGCGGATTTTGCGGGCGCGAAGAACGCATCGGTTTGTCCCGGCTGCAAGGCATCGCCGTGCACGAACGGCGCCTGCACGTCGAGAATGGCCGCATCGCCGGTGGTTTCGATGTAATGCGCGGCGATGTATGGCAGCCACAAGCGGTCATCGACGATGCGCGTGCGCACGCCCTTGCCCGACGGCGGCAGCCACCAGTGCTGCACGTCGCCTTCCTCGAACTGGCGCGAGGCGGACAACAGGATGTGTTGGCGCGCGAGATCGGGCCGCGCGATGCACAGCGCGCCGACGTCCTGCAACTGGTCGCGGAAACCGTAGGCGCCGCTGGCCTGGTAGAACGCGGTGCGCGCCCACACGCGGCACGCCAGCACCTGGTACGGCAGGCAACGGTTCACCAACAAGTCGATGGAGCGATGCGGCGTTTCCACCTGCAAGGGTTGCAGCACACCGTCCCAGGTCTTGCGCGCATCCGCCAGCAGCGCGTCGAAATCCATGCGACGATAACGATCGACCAGCGCCTGCGCGGCCGCACGGTCTGCGCCCTCGCCCAGCAGGAACACGAGTTCCGCACTCGCGTCGGGCGCGAGTTCGACGGTTGCAACGGCTGCACTGCGCGGGCCAGCTTCGCTGCCGATGGCCGCATTCTCTGCACTACACGCGATGAATGCGGTCGCCTGCGCAAATTCTTCGCGCCACGCATTGCGTGCGAACACCGCGCCGCGCGCCGGATCGGATTCCACCTGCGTGGTTGCGCGCGGATCGCTGCCGATCGACCCCAGCATCCACTCGACCACCTGCGCGAGCGCGATCCGGCGGGTGCGTCCGCTGCGGTTGCGCAGGCGCAGCCGCGACACTTTCACGGGATCGGCGGGCGCCACGCACTGCGTCAATTCCGTTTCGATGCCGTGCACGTTGGCATCGAAGCGTGCGTAACCGGGTCCGAAACGCGCCACGTAGCTCGCCCCCGCGGCGCGATGCGGCGAAGCGGTGGCGCTCCATTCGATGCCGTCGTCGCGGTCGCGCAGCAGGAAAGTCTCGCCGGGCGGATCGCACACCGCATCGTTCGACCACGGCGTGATCGTGTTCTGCTGGCTGTTGACGGCCCAGCAATAACCGCCGCCGGTCGCGGTGACGAGAAAACCGAAATCCGGATTGGCCACGACGTGCGACCACGGCGCCGGCGTGCTCGCGCCGTCGCGCAGGAGCGTGACGTATTCGCGGCCATCCCTCGTGAACCCGCCAAGGCCGTTCCAGAAATCCAGATCGGCCGGCTTGGGCATCGATGCAGGCTTGCCGCCGCGTGCACGTGATGGCTTCGTTGTCGGGAAATCGATGCCGGACGATGCGATGTCATTCCCGCGTTTCGCGAGTTGCGCCGCAAGGCTGCCGTCGCGGGCGTCCAGCACGACGCATGCAGCGGTGAACAAGCCGTTGCGCAAGCGCGCGTCGAGTTCATCCTCGCGCAGCACGAACAGCGCGCCTTGCGATTTTTCAGTCTGGCCCGCAGCTGCGGCTGCGACATCCAGCGCGATTTGCAGCGCATCGCCCGCCGCGCCGCTGCCGGCATTCACCAGCACGATGTCCACGGGCAATTGATGGGCACGCCAGTACCGCTGCGCACGCACCAGTTCCTTCGCCAGCTCGACCTGCGCAATCGCATCGATCCGCGCCAGCACGATCGGCAGGTCGCCCGAAATGCCCTTGATCCACAGCACCGGCGCGCCGCCTTCGCCTTTCGCTATGGTTGTGTCATCCGCGCGCCAAGTGTTGTCGCTGCCCGCCAGCGCACCGGCCAATCGCTGGAACCTGCGCGCCGTGTCGGCACCGATGCCGAGGCTTGCCAGCGTCCGCGGCGCCTTCGCACGCGCACGGACGAACACTTCGGCGCACGCGGCCGGCGTCCGGTATTTCCGGATCAGCGCGAATACCGCTTCGCGCGAGGCCGCGACCGCGGTGACGAACGCGGCGCGGCGGGTGGCGCCGGCCTGCACGCGGACGCATCCGCGCAGACTGAAAATCGGGTCGAGCACCGTGCCGAGCGTGCCGGACAATGCGTGCCCGGCCTGCATCGCCGCGGGCGCGGCCAGCGAACCATCGCGCCCGATGAAGCGCGCGCGGTCGGTCTCGCATTCGCGTTCGCCGGCCTCGTCCCCGTCCACGATCAGCGCGTGCGCGGCCCACACGTCGGGTTCGGACGGATCCTTCTTGCGCCGCCACGCCAGCAGCACGCCGTCCTCGATCGCCGTCTGCACGAACATCTTCGAATACGCGGGATGCGCGCGGTCGGCCTGCTCCGGACCCAGCACCAGTTCGGCATACGAAGTCAGCTCGAGGGTGCGTTCGACCGGCCCATCGTTGCGCAGGCCCACGCCGCGCACTTCCACGGCATCGTCGGGATCGACCGCGATTTCCAGCGTGGTCGTGATCGCGCCGTCGCGGCGTGCGAAGCGGACCATCGCCTCGTCACGCCATGCCCGGACGGTGCTGCCGCAAGGACGGGCGGCGGCCGACCAGAACGTGCCGTCGCGCAAGTCCCGCACGTACACGCATCCGCCCTGCCCGCCGTGTTGGCCCGCGCGCCAGCGCGTGACGGCCAGGCCCTTCCAGCGGCTGCAGCCGGCTCCGTCATCCGCCACCCATGCGGCGTATTCGCCGTGGCCCAGCAAGTGGACGGAGCCGGCGGGCAAAGCGGCGTCATCGGGCATCGGCGGAGACTTCCGTGGTGGGTGCGCGCGTGCACAACATTGCGAGTATGCGCCATCCCGCTTCAATCGTTCGTGAAAGCGTGCGGCGATGAGCTTGACGGCGCCGGCAAACGGGCACAGGAAGCGGCGCTTCGCCCTTCCCGGCGTGTCGAGATGGCGTGGGGTCAACGGCTCGCGGGCGGCGCCGGCGTCGAGGCAGGCGCGGCCGCTGCCGGATCGCAGTCGCAGGTCGAAACGAACGAGGCGCGGACGCCGCCGGCTTCCACATCGGGCCAGCGCTGCCACTTCACCCCGAGCTTGCCGGCGCGCAGCGCATCCTCCACCGCGTGTCCGCTGCCGCGATCGATCAGGGTCACGGTCGCGGCGGATGTCCACGTGCCACGTGAATTGCGGACGGACATCAGGCAGGTCACGAAGCCTCTCTCGGGAAGGTTGCACAACAGGTTTTCATGCTGGCCGTCGCCCCGCAGGTCGGGCGTCAGCAGCACGCAGTCGGCGCCGCGCAGCACGCAGCCATTACCCTCGATGCGTCGGGCCAGCAGTGCTTCGTACCAATCGTCGTCCGGCGTCTGTGCGCCGGGTGCCACGGCAATCTGCGCATGCAACGCCGCGACCGTGGTGACGGCCAGGCGGTTTTGCTGATCTTCCGTCAGCCACTCGTACTTGGTCTGCCGCGCAACCGTGTGTTCGAGTTGCGCCAGCGCAGCCGGATCGGCGCGCATCGCCGGATCTTTTTGCAGCGCAACCGCGGCCGCATAGCCACGCCGCCCATTGTCGAAACGCAGCTCGACGACATCGAGCTTGCCTGGCGCGACGCGGCCCGCGTGCAGGCGCGCAATCTGGCTGTCCACCGTGATCCGGTGCGGATCGAGCGCGGGCGAATTGGCGAGGATCGCCAGCACGATCACCACGCCCGCCAGCGCCACGTTCACGCGCGGCAGCCACGCAAGCCAGTCATGCTTCCAGCGCAGCGCGGCCGCCATGTAGCCCAATGCGTGACAGGCCAGCACCACCGCCGTGAGCACGGCCCAGAACCGCTCGCCAGTCCAGCCGTACTGGCCGATCCGCAGGGCCAGCGCGTACAACGTCAGCGCGGCATAGACGGGCGACAGGATCAGCGCGGCGTCGATCAGCCAGCGCAACGGGCGTGGATACGGCTTCACGTCCACGCCGTCCTGCCACACCGCGTTCACGAACACCACCAGCAGCAGCAACAAGCCCAGCAACAGGCGGGCCGCCGAGCGCGTCGCCCACAGCGGCGCGAGCCCGGTGAACGGCAGGCTCACGAGGAACATCAGCGCGATCAGCGCCAGCAGCGGCAGCAGGCCGCGGCACACCGCGAACAGTATCTGCCGCGCCACCCGCAACGGGTGCTGCTGCGTGCGTCCGATCAAAATGCCGAGCCCCGCGAACAATCCGGTGGCGAGGTACGCGAACGGCTTGTCGTCGAAGAACAGATCCTTGAAAAAATGGATATGCACCAGCGCGAACAATTGCGCCCACAAAGTCAGAACGATCCAGCACACGCCGGTGAACAGCACCGCGACGACCAGGGTCAGTCCGTTTTGCCAGGCGTGGTCGAACAGCTCGGGATACGCTGCACGCCAGCGGCCATTTTCCTGACGACATTGCAGGAACGGCCACGAGACGAACAGCGCGCCGCCGGCCGTGATCGCGAACGGCGCCAGCACCGACGCGATGTCGATGCCGGGCGCGCTGGTGACGCTCCAGGCCGCCCAGCTTGCAAGCAATGCATACACGATTGCGACGCCCAGGGCGTGCTGCCAGAAGCGCGGGTCGCCGAGCGATCGCACCGACAAGCTCATCGTCGTAGGGATCGCGAGCACCAGCGTGTACCAGTACACCTGCGGCGCATACGGCGACAACCACCACCACAGGCGTTCGTGCCCGATCCACGCCAGGTACAGCAGCAATCCCTGCAGCAGCGAGACCAGCACGATGAAGGCGCGCTCCTGGCGCGGCAGGGTCGTGGATGCTTCGTCGGCCATCGGCGGTTCCTTCATCGACGCCGCGAGTATCGCAGAAAAACCTGCATGCACTGCCGCCCGGCGCTACCATCGCGGTTTCGCCGTGCACGTTGCCGCGCACGCGCTTTCCAAGGAGAACGCCATGCAAATCGGAATGATCGGCCTCGGCAAGATGGGCAACTTCATGGCCCAGCGCCTGATGCAGGCAGGCCACGACGTGGTCGGCTTCGATCCCAGCGACAAGGCGCGCGAGGCGCTGACCGACGCCGGCGGCAAGCCGGTCGATTCGCTGGACAAGCTGGTCGCGGCGCTGCACCCGCCACGCGCGGTGTGGGTGATGGTGCCGGCGGGCAAGATCGTCGACGACACCGTCGTCGCCTTGAACGGCAAGCTCGCCAGGGGCGACGTCGTGATCGACGGCGGCAATTCCAACTACAAGGACGACCAGCGCCATGCGGCCTTGCTGGCGGGCAAGGGCATCGACTTCGTCGATTGCGGCACCAGCGGCGGCGTGTGGGGCCTGAAGGAAGGCTACAGCATGATGGTCGGCGGCGACGCACAAGTCGTCAGTCGCCTGACGTCGATCTTCGAGGCGCTGGCGCCCGGCAAGACCAAGGGCTGGGGCCGCGTCGGTCCGGTCGGTTCGGGCCACTTCGTGAAGATGGTCCACAACGGCATCGAGTACGGCATGATGCAGGCGTATGCCGAAGGCTTCTCGATCTTCAAGCACAAGACCGAGTTCAACCTCGACCTCGAACAGATCGCGCAGATCTGGCGCTACGGTTCGGTGGTGCGTTCGTGGTTGCTCGACCTCACCGCCGATGCGTTGAAGAAGGATCCGGGGCTGAAGGACATCGCGCCCTACGTGGTCGATTCCGGCGAGGGCCGCTGGACGGTCGATGAGGCCATCGACCTCGACGTGCCCGCGCCGGTCATCACCGCATCGCTGATCGAACGCCTCCGTTCGCGCGATACCGATTCGTTCGCCGACAAGCTGCTGTCGGCGATGCGCAACGAATTCGGCGGCCACGCGATGAAGAAGGAATGATCCGCGTACCCGCCGCCCTGCCCGCGCAAAGCGTGCGCTGGCACGTGTTTCCCGACGACGCTTCGCTGCTCGCCCATGCGCTCGCGCGCGTGCTGGCCGCGGCCCACAAGGCCATCGCCCAACACGGCGCGTTCGACATCGTGCTGGCCGGCGGCAACACGCCGCGCAAGCTGTATCGCGCGCTGCGCCACGCGGACACCGACTGGACGCGCTGGCACATCTGGTACGGCGATGAACGCTGCGCACCACCCAACGATCCCGAGCGCAACAGCAAGATGGCGCGCGATGAATGGCTCGACCACGTCGCGATCCCGGTCGCCAACGTACACGCGATTCCCGCCGAGCACGGCGCACGTGATGCCGCGGTGCTGTATGCACGCGAGCTGCGCGCCGTCGATACGTTCGATCTCGTGTTGCTGGGCCTCGGCGAAGACGGCCATACCGCCAGCCTGTTTCCCGGCCACGACTGGGGCGCACACACCGATTCGCCGGATGTGCTCGCGGTGTCCGGCGCGCCCAAACCGCCGCCCGAGCGCGTGTCGTTGGGCGCGCAGCGACTGTCGAACGCGCATCAGGTCTTGTTCCTGGTCGAAGGCGCCGGCAAGCGCGATGCGGTTGCGGCGTGGAAGCGCGGCGATACGATTCCAGCTGCGTCGATCGCGCCCGAAGCTGGTGTTGACGTCCTGCTGGATACCGCGGCAGCTTGACTCCCTTCTCCCTCCGGGAGAAGGGCCGGGGATGAGGGTACGGAAATGCGACGGCGATGCATCTCGCTCGATCCCCACCAATCGCGTGGGGCCGAGCCCCCATCCGGCCCTTCGGGCCACCTTCTCCCGAAGGGAGAAGGACAAAGCACAAGCGCTACGGCAGCGTCGTGGCGGAAGCAGCCGCAGCAGAAGCGGAAGCCGACGGTTTGGAGACGGTGTCGTACTGTTTCACCAGCGCCTGGAAGCGCGGGTCGCCGCGCAGCGGCAGGTACATCGGATTGACGCTGATGTCGCTACAGCCGACCGGCGTCGCGGCACAGTATTTCGGCAACTGTTGCAGCGCAGCGGGGTTCTGGCCCAACGCCAATTCGAGCTGGATCACGTCGGTCATCGAATAAGGATCGAGGTCGGTGCGGCGACGCAGCGCGTCCACCGCCGACAAGGCTTGCGCGTGCAACTTCGGATCGAGCAGGGATTGATAGGTCAGCCGGCCGGCGGCAACCAGCGCCTTGGCGAGTTCGGTCTTGGGCTGCGCCAAGTCGAAGGCTTTTACCGCGTCGGCGCCGCGCTGCAACAGCGAATAAACCAGCGCCAGATTCATCGCGCTGTCTGCGCTGGTCGGGTCCAGCCGCATCAGCGCCTGCATGGGCGCCAGCGCCTGCGCGTACTCGCCAAGGTCCAGTTCCGCTGTCGCGAGGTTGTTCTGCGCGGTAGCGTCGTCGGGATCGAGTTGCACGGCTTCCAGAAATTGCGCCAGCCCCGGTTGCATCGGCAGTACGGTGCCGTAATCGAGGTGCGCATCGGCATTGCTGGGATCGAGCGCCAGCGCGCGCTCGTAGTAGGCCTTGGCTTGGTCCATGTGGCCGTCCGACGAATCGGCATTACCGAGCTGCACCAGTGCGTCCACGTTGCGCGGGTCCAGCGCCAGCGCATGGTTTGCTTCCTCGCGCACCCTGGGCAGGGCGTCCTTCAGCGGCAGCGTGGAAAACTGGGTCAGGTCGAACCACGCGCGCGCCAGCCCACTGTGGGCGTCGGCGTAACCGGGGTCGAGCGCGATGGCCTGCTCGTACAGCTTCATGGCCTGATCGAAGGGCGCGGCGGTGCGGGCTTTGTCCGCCAGCGCGCGCGCCTGCAGTACCAGGTCGTGCGCCTGCGGGTTCACCGTGGGCGCTCCGCCGAGGCTCGCGAACTTCACCTGCAACGCAGCGGCGATGGACGCGGAAATCTTGTCCTGCACCTGGAACACGTTGGCCAGCTTGTCGTCGTAGTGATTCGACCAGATTTGCGCGCCGGTACGCGTATTTACCAGTTCCACCACCACCCGCACCTGCTCGCCTTCGCGCTGGATGCTGCCGTGCAGGAGGTTGGCGACGTTCAGCGCCTTGCCGATCGCTTGCGGGCCTTCGCTGCTGTTGCGGTAGTGCGAGGCCGTATCCCACGCGATCACCGTGAGCGCGGCGTTCTGGCCGAGCGCGTTGGTGAGTTCCTCGGTGATGCCGTCGCTGAAGTATTGCTGCTTGGGATCGCCGCTTTCGTTGGCGAACGGCAGCACCACCAGGGTGTCGGCGGGCGGGTTGAATGTCGCCGCCTCGGTCCCGGCCGGTGCGCTGCGGTGCACGAAGTAACCGGAAGCCAGCAGCACCACCGCGACGATCAGCACGCCGATGATGCCAAGGTCCAGCTTGCGGCTGGTGGCGCGGCTGAGCGACGGCGTGCGTTCGACTTCCTCTTCGCGCTTGAAGCCTTCGGGCGTCCACGCGTAGAACCATGCAAACGCGACCCAGAACGGAAAGCCGATGATGCAGGCGATCACGAACCCGCGCATCGCCCAGTTCGGCGCATTGAACAGCGGCCCGAGTTGCGCGATGCCCTGCGCGAGCGCCCACGCCGCGCCGGCGTACAGCACCGCCGCGCGCCACACATGGCGCCGCGAAAGCTCGGCGAGGAAACCGTGCTTGCTCGTCGGTTCGGTGGCGTCGGCCATCAGGTGCCCCAACCCCCACCGGCGACAGGCCGGTCTCCGCTGCGGAGTTTCGGGCTTCGCGACTCGCGGCGCAAGCGGTCGCAGCTGCCGCCGCTCCTACAGAAAGCTTGTGTAGGAGCGCGCCATGCGCGCGATGGTCGCGGCCATGGGCCGCTCCTGCGGAAGCTGTTGTAGGAGGGCCGGAAGGCCACGGAGCTCCGGGCCACGGATGGCTGTGCCCGGGGACGTGTGCCACGGCTGTCGCCGCTTCCTACAGTCCGCCCAACTCGCCCATGTGCGCGCGGTAGTAGCGCAATTCCGCGATGGAGTCGTGGATGTCGGACAGTGCGGTGTGCGCGGAATCCTTGTTGAAGCCCTTCGCGATCGTTGGCGCCCAGCGGCGTGCCAGTTCCTTCAGCGTGGACACGTCGAGGTTGCGGTAGTGGAAGTGGCGTTCCAGCGCGGGCATCTGCCGATGCAGGAACCTCCGGTCCTGGCAAATCGAATTGCCGCAGATCGGCGACTTGCCGGCCGGCACCCACCGTTGCAGGAACGCCAGCGTCTCGGCCTCGGCGCGCGCGTGGTCGGTGCCGGACTCCAGCACGCGTTGCCACAAGCCCGACTTGCCGTGCTGGTGGCGGTTCCAGTCGTCCATCGCCAGCAGGCGCGCTTCCTCGTGGCGGATCGCGAAGCCGGGGCCCTCCGCCAACACGTTGAGGTCGCGGTCGGTCACCACAGTGGCGATTTCGATGATCGAGTCGGTGTCGGGATCGAGCCCCGTCATTTCGAGGTCGATCCAGATCAGGTTGTCGTCGCTGCAACCGCCCATGTCGTTCTCCTGTCGCGCCAGTCTAGCAACACCGCGCGCCGGACCGAACGCATTGCCATGCGCGCGCGTGCCCCGTAGGCTCGCCGGATGCCCACGCCGACGCTGCTCTGGTACGACTACGAAACCACCGGCACCGACCCCGTGCGCGACCGCCCGGCGCAGTTCGCGGCGATCCGCACCGGCATGGACCTGCAACCCGTCGCCGATCCCGTCACGCTGTATTGCGCGCCTTCGCCGGACACGCTGCCGCATCCCGAAGCCTGCCTGATCACCGGCATCGCGCCGCAGGATGCCGCGCGCGAAGGGTTGCCCGAAGCGGAATTTGCGGGCGCGGTGCACGAGCTCATGGCCGAGCCCGGCACCTGTTCGGCCGGCTACAACTCGATCCGCTTCGACGACGAGGTCAACCGCAACCTGTTCTACCGCAACTTCCTCGATCCCTACGAACACACGTGGCGGAACGGCAATGCGCGCTGGGACGTCATGGATCTCGCGCGCGCCTGCTACGCGTTGCGGCCGGCCGGCATCGAATGGCCTCGGCGCGAGGACGGCATCGCCTCGTTCAAGCTGGAAGACCTTGCCGCCGCCAACAAGCTGGAACAGCAACGCGCGCACGACGCGCTGTCCGACGTCCGCGCGACCATCGCGCTCGCGCGCCTGTTGCGCGACAGGCAGCCACGCCTGTACGACTGGCACTTCGCGCTGCGCGACAAGAAGAAGGTGTCGGCGATGCTGGCGTCCGCGCAGCCCGGCATGCAGCCGCTGCTGCACGTGTCGGGGCGCTTTCCGCCCGCGCGCGGTTGCCTTGCGATGGTGGCGCCGGTCGCCGAACAGCCCGATCGCGCCGGAACATTCATCGTCGCCGATCTTGGCGTCGATCCGGATGCATGGGCCAACCTGGAACCCGACGAGCTGGTCGAGCGCATGTTCACCCGCCGCGAAGACCTCCCCGACGACCTCGAACGGCCGCCGCTCAAGGCCGTGCACGCCAACAAGTCGCCGTTCCTCGCGCCCGTCGAAACGCTGCGCGGCGTGGACACGGCACGCATCTCGCTCGATCCCGAGCGCTGCCTGCGCCATCTCGATGTATTGCGTGCGTCCACGGGTTTGCGTGAACGCGTGCAGCAGGCGTTCGTCTCGCGCGGGGACGCGTGGCCGGCACGCGCCGACCCGGAATTGCTGCTGTACGCGGGGTTCCCGTCCGACGCCGACCGCCGCCGCTGCGACAAGGTGCGCTCGACGCCGCCCGCGAAACTCGCCGCCACCGGTTTCAAATTCGACAATCCGCGTTACGCAGAACTCCTGTTCCGTTACCGCGCCCGCAACTGGCCGGACACGCTGACTGCCGATGAGCACGCCCGTTGGCGTGCGTTCGTGCGCGACAAGCTCACTCGCGAAACCGAAACCACCACGCTGACGCTCGAACAATATTTCGCGACCCTCGCCCGCCTGCGCGGCGAGGTTCCGCCCGGCCCCCAACAAGCGCTGCTCGACCGGTTGCAGGACTGGGGCGAAACCCTCCGCAACGAATTCGGAACCTGACATGCCGCACGCCTACTTCTCGCCCGCCACCTTCCGTTTCCTGCGCGCGCTCGGCCGCCACAACAACCGCGCGTGGTTCAAGGCGCACCAGGACGATTACGAAACGCACGTGCGGGGACCGTACCTGCAACTGCTTGCGGACTTGCAGGCGCCGGTCGCGAAACTCAGCAAGCACTATCGCGCCGATCCGCGCAAGGTCGGCGGCTCGCTGTTCCGCATCCAGCGCGATACACGTTTCTCGGGCGACAAGGCGCCGTACAAGACCTGGGCCGGCGCACGCATCTTCCACGAACGCCGCCGCGAGATTGCGGCGCCCTCGTTCTACCTGCACATCGCACCCGATGATTGTTTCGTGGGCGCCGGGCTTTGGCATCCGGAAAACCACACCTTGCGCAACATCCGCAACTTCATCGTCGACAATCCCGCGGCCTGGAAGCGCGCTGCGCACGGCCGCGCGTTCCGGGAGCACTACGAATTCTGGGGCGAATCGCTGAGCCGCGCACCGCAAGGCTTTCCGGCCGACCATCCGCTGCTCGAAGACCTGAAACACAAGAGCTTCGCCGCCGGTGTCGGCTTCGATGATGCGCTCGCCTGCTCGCCGAAGCTGTTGCCGTTCGTGATCGATCACTTCAAGCGCCTCGCGCCGCTGGTCGATTACCTGTGTGCGGCGCAGAACCTGGAGTTCTGACGATGTCCATTCGATCGAAGTTGGGTGCCGTGCTGTTCATGCTGTCGTGCACCTTCGCAAGCATTGCCGGCGCCGCTGCGCCCCCGCCGTTGCAGGTGTTGTTCGTCGGCAACAGCCTCACCTACGTCAACAACCTGCCCGCGGTATTCACCGCACTTGCGGCCGGCAACGGCAAAGCGGCGCACGCCGACATGCTGGTCAAGGGCGGTGCGACGCTGACGCAATGGCGGGATTCCGGCGCGGTGCGGAAGGCTTTGCAGGCCAACCACTACGACATCGTGGTGCTGCAGGAACGCGGCAACGATTTCGCGTGCGGTTTCGGACCGCAGGTCTGCGAGGATTCCCGGCACGCGTTGCATGCGCTGGCCGGCATCATCCGCAAGGCGGGCGCCAGACCCATCCTGATGGGAACCTATCAGGTCAGCCACGACGCTTCGGAAGCCCTCGTCGCGGCGGAATCGAAGGCAGCCAACGCCGACGGGATGCCCTACCTCGACGTGTCGAGGCGCTTGAACGAAGGCCGCGAGCGCATCCCGTATGCCGACTGGTTTGCCAAGGCCGGCCATCCGGGACACGACCTCGTCCTGCTGGAGGCGGTGCTGTTGTATCGGCAGATGTACCGTGCGGCGCCGCAGGCGAAACCATTGGCCGTGCGCGCGCCGATGTTCGTGCCGGGCAGCCAGTTCGCGCCGCCGGCGCCGGTGTCGCTACCGTTATTGCCGGAAATTCCGCTGGCGGGCGGCTATGACTATTCGCGCGACGAAGTGACGAATGCGATCACGCTCGCCGGCGGCCACTGATTTCATTTCTTCATCGACAGGTAAAACTCGTCGTCCCCGCGAAGGCGGGGACCCAGCGACTTTCAGCAGCAACAGCAAAGACACTGGATTCCCGCCTACGCGGGAATGACGATGGAATGACAGTCAATGCGCACCGGATTGCTGCGGCGCAACCTCGCATGCGGACGGCTTCGCGTATCCTGCCGCCGTTGCGCCAGGGGCATGCGCAACACACGGGCGGCTGCAGCGCCCTTCCCCACCCTCAGCAGGGAGAATCCGCATGAACCTTGGCAAACGTTGCGCGGCCGAGTTCTTCGGCACGTTCTGGTTGGTGTTGGGCGGTTGCGGTACCGCGGTGCTGGCGGCCGGCGTTCCGCAGTTCGGCGTGGGCTATGCCGGCGTGGCGCTGGCGTTCGGCTTGACGCTGTTGACGATGTGCTACGCGATCGGCCACATCTCGGGCTGCCACATCAACCCTGCAGTCACCTGCGGTCTCGCAGCCGGTGGACGGTTCCCGGTGAAGGAAGTGATCCCGTACGTGGTGGCGCAGGTGATCGGCGGCATCGTCGCGGCCGGCGTGCTGTATCTGATCGCGTCGGGGAAAACCGGCTTCGATGCCGCAGCCAGCGGTTTCGCGTCCAACGGTTTCGGTGAGCACTCGCCGCAAGGCTACGCGATGGGCGCTGCCGCGGTGAGCGAACTGGTAATGACGGGTTTCTTCATCTTCATCATCATGGGCGCGACCCACAAGAGCGCGCCGGTCGGCTTTGCCGGCATCGCGATCGGCCTTTCGCTGACCCTGATCCACCTGATCAGCATCCCGGTCACCAACACTTCGGTGAACCCCGCGCGCTCCACGGCGGTCGCCCTGTTCCAGGGCGGATGGGCCGTCCACCAGTTGTGGTTCTTCTGGGTGATGCCGATCATCGGCGGCGTCATCGGCGGATTGATCTACCGCTACCTCAGCAGCGATCAGGCGGCGCGGCCCGACATCGTGGGCGACGCGGCCTGAAGCCGTTGCTTTGCACGGCGCGGCTGGCTGGCCGCGCCGTGCCTCACGCCTCCGCGAACGGAAACGCGATCACCTCGCGGATGTCCGTGGTGCCGAGCATGTGCATCAGCAGGCGGTCAACGCCCAAGGCGACGCCGGCGCAATCGGGAAGGCGATCCAGCACCGCGAGCAGGTTTTCGTCGATCGGCAATTCGCTTTGCCCGCGCGCGCGGCGTCGCGCATTGTCGTGTTCGAAGCGCGCGCGCTGCTCAATCGCATCGTTCAACTCGTGATAGCCGTTGGCGAGTTCGTGCCGGCCGAGATACAGCTCGAAGCGCTCGGCGACGGTGCTCATGGGTGAGGTGTCACGCCGGATGCGCGCCAGCGAACATTGCGACGCCGGAAAGTCGTACACGATGGTGATGGCGCCGTCCGGCAGCGCGGGCTGCAGGCAGTGCGTGATCAGCAGGTCCAGCCAGTCGTCGCGGGTCAGCCCTTCCGGATCGATGCGAAAGTCCGCCAGCGGCGAACGCAGCCCGGCTTCGTCGGCCGTGAAGGGATCGATCCCCAGACCGCGGCGAAACCAGTCGCGATAACTGGTGGTCGCGACCTCGGCATCGCGTTGCACCAGCGCCAGCGCCGCGCGCACCAGTTGCGCGCACTCGAGCATCAGGCGGCGATGGTCGAAGCCGACCCGGTACCACTCCAGCAGCGTGAACTCGGGATTGTGTGAAGCGCCCGCTTCGCCATTGCGGAACACGCGGCCGAGTTCGTAGCAATCGCCGAATCCCGTCGCCAGCAGTCGCTTCAACGGATATTCCGGCGAAGTCCTCAGGAAGCGCTCGCGCGCGCCGGCGCTGATCGGGCCAGTAAATGTCGTCGAGAAGCCTTCGATGTTCGGCTCGGTGTTGCCCGCCGCCGAAAGGATCGGAGTTTCGACTTCGGCGACGCCGCGCTGCGCGAAGAAATCGCGGACCAACCCGTGCAGCCGCGCGCGCAGACGGAGCGCCTCGAATCGCATGCGCAGGTCAGGCATGCGATTTCAGGAAAGCCAGCAGGCGCGCTTCGTCCCAGATCTCGACACCCAGCGCCTGCGCCTTGTCGAGTTTGGAGCCGGCGGCTTCGCCCGCGACCACGAACGAGGTCTTCTTCGACACCGAACCCGCGACCTTGGCGCCCAACGCTTCCAGTTTGTCTTTCGCCTCGTCGCGGGTGAGCGAAGACAAACCGCCCGTCAGCACCACCGTCTTGCCTGCGAGCGGACCTTCCGCCTTGCGTTGCGGCGCGGTTTCCTTCCAGTGCACGCCGGCCTTGCGCAACGCCGCAATGGCCTCGCGGTTGCGATGCTCGGCGAAAAATGCAGCGATGTGCGCGGCCATGATCGGGCCGACGTCGGGCACTTCGGTCAATTCGGTTTCGCTTGCGTGGATCAACGCATCCAGCGAGCCGAAGTGCCGCGCCAGCGTCTTGGCGGTCGCCTCGCCCACTTCAGGAATTCCGAGCGCGAACAGGAACCGCTCCAGCGTGGTGTCCTTGCTGACCTCGATCGCGGCGACCAGGTTGTCGGCCCACTTGGTCGCGATCTTGCCGGCCTTGACGGTTTCGGGAATCACGCCGTCGCGCTCTTCGGCGCGGCGTTTCATCGCGAGGAAATCGTCCAACGTCAGTTTGTACAGGTCGGCGATGGAATGCAGGTAACCGAACGCGATCAGGTCCTCGATGTAACGCTCGCCCAGTCCGTCGATGTCCATCGCGCGGCGCGACGCGAAATGCCGGATCGCCTCGCGGCGTTGCGCCGCGCACACCAGCCCGCCGGTGCAGCGCGCCGCAGCTTCGCCCTCCTCGCGTTCGATTGCCGAACCGCAGATCGGGCAATGCGACGGCATCTTCCAGGGTTTCGTGTGGGCGGGGCGCCGTTCGGGAATCACCCGCACCACTTCGGGGATCACGTCGCCGGCGCGGCGCACGATCACGCTGTCACCCACGCGCACGTCGAGGCGCGCGATCTGGTCGATGTTGTGCAACGTGGCGTTGGTGACGGTGACGCCCGCGACCTGCACCGGTTTCAGGCGTGCGACCGGCGTCGCGGCGCCGGTACGGCCGATCTGGATGTCGATCGCTTCCACCACCGTCGCCTGTTCCTCGGCCGGGAACTTGTGCGCGATCGCCCAGCGCGGCGCGCGCGCGACGAAGCCGAGTTCGCGTTGCTGGTCGTAGCGGTCGACCTTGTACACCACGCCGTCGATGCCGTAAGGCAAGTCGTTGCGCGCCGCGCCGATCTTGCGGAAATAGGCGAGGCAGCCCTCGATGCCATGCGCGATTCCGTTTTGCGGGCAGATCGGGAAACCCCAGGTGCGCAACTTCGCCATCGCCGCGCTGTGGCGGTCGGCGATCACCGCATCGGGATCGGGCGGCAGGTACACGCCGTAGGCGTAGAATGCGAGCGGACGCGCAGCGGTGACGTGCGGATCGAGTTGCCGCAACGAACCGGCCGCGCCGTTGCGCGGATTCGCCAGCGGCTTGCCGCCCTCGCGCAGCATGCGCGCGTTGTAGGCGTCGAAACCGGCCTTGGGCATGAACACTTCGCCACGCACTTCCAGCACGCGCGGCCAGCCGTGGCCGCGCAGCTTCAGCGGAATCGCCTTGACGGTACGCAAGTTCGCGGTGACGTCCTCGCCGGTGCTGCCATCGCCGCGGGTGGCGCCCTGCACGAACACGCCGTCCTCGTAGCGCAGGCTGATCGCGAGACCGTCGAGCTTGGGTTCCACCGAGAACTCAGGATCGGCGACGCCGAGTCCCTGCACCACGCGCCGCGCGAAATCGCGCACTTCGTGGTCGGGGTCGACGCCCTCCGGCGCATTGGCGTCGCTGAAGGCGTTGGACAGCGACAGCATCGGGATCGCGTGGCGCACTTCCGCGAAACCGGAAGCCGGTCGCGCACCGACGCGACGCGTCGGCGAATCCGGCGTCGCCAGTTCCGGATGCGCGGCTTCCAGCGCTTCCAGCTCGCGCATCAGGCGGTCGTATTCGGCATCCGGGATGGACGGATCGTCCAGCACGTAATAGCGGTAATTGGCGTCGTCGATCGCGGCGCGCAATGTCGCGGCGCGTTGCGCCGCCGTGCCGGTTTGCCGAGTCATGGTGTGGGTCGAGGTTGCGTCGATGACAGGACAGTGTAACCGCCGCGGCAACCGGGCTTGCAAGACATGCCTCGAACGGGAACCGGGCCATGCGGCCGTCCGTTCGTGCCGGACCGCCCACCGATGAAATTTTTCGGCGAAAGGTGCATGAAAGATTGGCGTAGCAGTATCGGAGCCGGGTGAGGTGCGGTCCCTTCTTGTCGTGGACAGTTTCGGAGCGACCCTCGTGCTGCTGGCTGTTCATGTGCTCACCCCCGTATCCGGCCTGCGCCGAACCCCTCCCCGGTGGCGCAGGCCGGACACGCCTGATTCTTGCGATCGTCCCTGATCGCTGCTTCGTTCAACCCTTTGGACGCCGAATCGTTCCGGGACATCGAGACCAGAACGGCCGTCCGTGGCCTGACTTTTCACGACAGCCTTGCGATCATCCATGATCGCCGCATCCCATGTTCCGTCGGTTGCCAAGCGACGCACGCTTCGGGATAGACCAGAACGGCCTTGAAAGCCGCCCTCCATGGCCAAGAACTCCGTGGCCTGACTTTTCACCAACAGCCGCTTCGAAAACGACCGGCTTATCGGTGGCGGTAAACTAGCCGATTCTTTTGTTCACGCCGGGCCCACCGACCGCCCTTCCGATGTCCGAAGCGAGCAATCCCGATGGCCTTGCGCGCATGCGCGGCCTGATCTGGCTGGTCGCGGCCGCGTTCTTCATGCAGACGCTGGACTCGACCATCGTCAACACCGCGGTGCCGAGCATCGCGCACGCGCTGTCGGTGCCGCCGGTCGACCTCAAGACCGCACTGACCAGCTACGTGTTGACGCTGGCGATCTGCATTCCCGCCAGCGCGTGGCTGTCGGACCGCTTCGGCACGCGGCGGGTGTTCGCCGCGTCCATCTGGATCTTCACGCTGGGTTCGCTGGCCTGCGGCGTGTCGCAGAACCTCGCGCAACTGGTCGCGGCGCGCGTGCTGCAGGGCATCGGCGGCGCGCTGCTGATGCCGATCGGCCGCTACGTGCTGGTGCGCGCGTTCGGACCGAAGGATTTCGTGGCCGCGATGAGCACCGCCGGGATTCCCGGCCTGCTCGGTCCGGTGCTGGGGCCGTTGCTGGGCGGGCTGCTGTCGCAGTACGCGTCGTGGCGCTGGATCTTCCTGGTCAACGTGCCGGTCGGGCTGGTCGGCCTGTGGCTCAACCGCACCCACATGCCGGATTTCCGCGGCGAGCGCAGGCCATTCGACTGGATCGGTTTCGCGCTGTTCGCCGTCGCATCGGGGCTGCTGCTGATCGCGGCGGAAACCGCCGGCGACGGCGATTACCGCAATGCCGCGATCGCCGGGGCGATCGGCGTGCTCGGCGCATTCGTGTACTGGCACTACGGCCGCCGCGCCCGGCATCCGGTCGCGGACTTGTCGCTGTTCAAGGTGCGCAGCTTCAGCATCGCGGTCGGCGGCGGCATGTGCATGCGGCTCGGCACTGCGGGGCTGTCGTTCATCCTGATGCTGTTCCTGCAGATCGGTTGCGGCTGGTCGCCGACCATGGCCGGCCTGATGATCGTGCCGCAGGCGGTCGCGATGGTGCTGATGAAGTTCCTGATCGACCGCATCCTGAAACGCTACGGCTACCGGCACACGCTGTTCGTCAACACCGCGCTTGCGACCCTCCTGCTCGCCTGCTTCGCGCTGTTCGACGCGACCACGCCGTGGTGGGCGATCGTGCTGCTGATGTTCGCCTACGGCTTCGTGATGAGCCTGCAATACACGGCGATGAACACGCTGGCCTTCGTCGACCTTGCGCCCGATCGCGCCGCGCAGGCGTCGTCGCTGACGTCCGCCGCGCAATACCTCGTGATCAGCTTCGGCATTGCGCTGTCGTCGTGGCTGCTGGCCATTTTCCTGCAGGGCCGTCATCACGATCCCGCCGCCTACGTGCGCGGCTTCCGCATTGCGGTGCTGGTGATGGCAGCCGTATCGCTGGTTGCCGTGTACGTGTTCACGCGCCTGCGCCATGACCGGCCGTTGCGGAGGCCGATCACGACGCCCGAAACGGCGGCGTAGCGGTCAAGGGTAAAGTCGGCGGCTGCGCCGCCTGCAAAGGGCAAAGAGGACAAGCGCACCCGGCCCGCTCGCACGCTTTACCCTTTACTCTTCACAGCGAGCGCAGCGAGCGAACTTGCCCGTCATGGAACACACCACCGCGATCCTGCTGGAAGTCTTCGTGATCTTCGCCGCCGCGCAGACCGGCGGATGGCTGGCGCGGTCGATCAGGCTGCCCGACGTGGTCGGCCAGATCGTCGCGGGCTGCGTGATCGGCCCGTCGCTGTTCGGCTGGATCACGCCGAGCGAGCCGCTGGAAGTGCTGTCGGAAATCGGCGTGGTGCTGCTGCTGTTCGCGGTGGGCCTGGAAACCCGCCTCGAAGACGTCAAGCGCGTCGGCGGCAGCGCGTTCGCGGTCGGCGTGATCGGCGTGGTGATTCCGTTCGTGTGCGGCACCTTCTGGGCGCATTCGCTGGAACCGAACTGGCCGCGCTCGCTGTTCGTCGCCGCGGCCTTCGTGGCGACGTCGGCCGGCATCACGGCGAGCGTGCTGAAGGGCATGGGCGCGCTGCGCCGCACCGAGAGCCGCGTGATCCTGGGCGCCGCGGTGATCGACGACATCCTCGCGATGCTGCTGCTGGGCGTGGTGGTCGCGATCCAGGCCGGCGGCTCGTTGCGGATCGGCGCCCTCGCTGCGGTGGCCGCGGAAGCCGTGGGCTTCGTGCTGGTGGTGGGCTGGCTCGGAACCTGGATGATGCGGCGAAGTTCGCGTTGGCTGGACCACGCGCGCAATCCAATGTCGCCATTGCTGGTGGTACTGGCGCTGTGCCTCGGGCTTGCCTGGGTTTCGACGCGCTTCGGCCTCGCCGCGATCATCGGCGCGTTCCTCGCGGGCATGATCGCCTCGGAGACCCACCAGCGCGCGCAACTGGAAGAACAGATGCAACCCCTGTTGGCCTTGCTGACGCCGTTCTTCTTCGTACTCACCGGCGCCAAGGTCGAGCTGGCGCAACTCGCGAGCACGGAAGCGTTATGGCTGTTGCTGGTTGCAACCCTGCTCGCGATCGCGACCAAGCTCGCCGGCGGCTGGCTTGGCGCCATCCGGCTGGGTCCGCGCAGCGCGCTGATCGTGGGCATCGGGATGATCCCGCGCGGCGAGGTCGGTATCGTGGTGGCCGCGTTGGGATTGTCCGCCGGCGTGTTCGGCGATCTGCTCTACGCCGTGATCATCGCGATGAGCCTGCTCACGTCGATCATCGCGCCGCCGTTCCTCGCGCTGCTGTTGAAGCGCGACGGCGACCCGTTGCAGGACCCGGCGCTCGGAACACGAAATCCGTGAGGATCACGGCTTCACCATCACCTTGATGGATTCGCGCGCGTCCATCGCGCGATAGCCGTCCGGCACGCCGTCCAGGCCGGTTTCGCGGTCGAACACGCGGCCGGGTTCGATGCGCCCATCCAGCACATCGGGCAACAATGCCTCGATGTACGCGCGCACCGGCGCGGGGCCGCCGCCCACGACGATGTTGCGGTAGAACATCGGCTGCGCCTGCGGCACCACCTCGTAATGCGGCACGCCGACGCGGCCGATCGCGCCGCCCGCGCGCGCGATGCCCATCGAAGTCGCCATGGCCTGATCGGTGCCCACGCATTCGAGTACCGAGTGCACGCCGAATCCGCCGGTCAGCTCGCGCACGCGCTCGATCGCTTCCTCGCCGCGCTCGCCCACCACGTCCGTGGCGCCGAACTCTTTTGCCAACGCGACGCGGTCGGGATGCCGGCCCATGATGATGATCTGCTCGGCGCCGAGGCGCTTGGCCGCAATCACGCCGCACAGGCCGACCGCACCATCGCCGATCACCGCGGCTTTCTTGCCGCGGCCCACGCGCGCAACGACGGCGGCGTGGTGGCCGGTGCCCATCACGTCCGACAATGTGAGCAGCGAAGGCATCAGCGCATCGTCTTCGCCGACGGGCAGCGCGAACAAGGTGCCATCGGCCAGCGGCACGCGCACCGCTTCGGCCTGCGCGCCGCCAACCTCGCCGCCGACGCCGAAGAAACCGCCGTGCACGCATGCGGTCTGCAAGCCTTCGTGGCAGAAATCGCAGGTGCCGTCCGAATACGCGAACGGCATCACCACCACGTCGCCGGCCTTGATGGTGCGCACGTCCTTGCCGACGGCTTCGACCACGCCGATCGCCTCGTGGCCCATCGGCCGTGCGGCATCGCCCGATTCCATCAATCTGTACGGCCACAGATCGCTGCCGCAGATGCAGGCGCGCGTGACGCGCACCAGCGCATCGGAGGAATGCTTGATCGTCGCGTCGGCAACGTTCTCGATGCGGACGTCGCCGGCCTTGTACATCACGGTTGCACGCATGCTGGCTTACCTCCCGGATTCATTGGTTTCCTCGAAAACGCGCCGCGCGATCGGCAAGGCTGTGCTGGCAACGGGCCAACCCGCGTGGCATGACCGGGAATGCTCAGCGGTCGACCCGCTGCTGCAGATGCGCCGGATAACGCTCTCCTTGCACATGGATGCCCGAGAGTGCGCTTTCGATCGCCCGCAGATCATCGGGCGTCAACGTCACGTCAGCGGCGCCGAGATTTTCCTCGAGGCGGTGCAGTTTCGTGGTGCCGGGGATTGGCACGATCCACGGCTTTTGCGCCAGCAGCCACGCAAGCGCGATCTGCGCGGGCGTTGCACGCTTGCCGGCGGCAATCTCCTTGAGGATGTCCACCAGCGCCTGATTGGCTTGCAGGGCTGCCGGTGCAAAGCGCGGCACGACATGGCGGAAATCCTTTTCGCCGAACGTGGCGTTCGCGGCGATCTTGCCGGTCAGGAATCCCTTGCCCAGCGGGCTGAAGGGCACGAAGCCGATGCCGAGTTCCTCCAGGGTCGGAAGGATTTCCCTTTCCGGCTCGCGCCACCACAACGAGTATTCGCTTTGCAGCGCGGTGACCGGCTGGACTGCGTGCGCGCGGCGGATGGTCTGCGCGCTGGCTTCGGAAAGGCCGAAGTGTTTGACCTTGCCTTCGACGATCAGATCCTTGACCGTGCCTGCCACGTCTTCGATCGGCACGTCCGGGTCGACGCGGTGCTGATAGAACAGATCGATGCGGTCGGTCCGCAGCCGCTTCAGCGAGGCATCCGCGACGGCGCGGATGCGTTCCGGCCGGCTGTCCTGGCCCTTGCCGGAATCGCCATCCACGAAGCCGAACTTGGTGGCGATGACGGCGTGCTGGCGCATGGGTGCGAGCGCTTCGCCCACGACCTCTTCATTGATGAAGGGTCCGTAAGCCTCCGCCGTGTCGAAGAAGGTCACGCCACGTTCGAAGGCTGCGCGAATGAAACTGATCGCTTCCCGCCGATCCGTTGCCGGGCCGTAGCCAAAACTCAATCCCATGCAACCCAGGCCGAGGCACGAGACTTCAAGATCGTTTCCAAGTTTGCGTTTCTGCATGTTCGTTGTTCCAGAGTCAGGCGAGGTATTGCCCGTCGCTTACATGTTCCATCCACTCGACGACCTTGCCGTTGGCGTCGGCTTGCTGGATCGCGATGTGGGTCACGGCAGTCGTGCCGGTGGCGCCATGCCAGTGTTTCTTGTTGGGCGGACAGGTGACGACGTCGCCGGGGCGGATTTCCTGCTTCGGTTCGCCCTCGCATTGGGTCCAGCCCAGGCCCGATGTGACGATCAGCGTCTGGCCGCAAGGGTGCGTGTGCCACGCCGAACGCGCACCGGGTTCGAAGGTGACGCTCGACCCGCTGACCGGTGCCGGTCCCGGCGACCGGAACAGCGGTTCGATCCGCACGTTGCCGGTGAACCATTCGGCCGGCCCCTTGCTGGCGGGACGGGAACCGTTGCGTTGGATTTCCATGCGGGCACCTTGATGGGATCGTTCGAGCCGATGGCGCCAATCTAGCGCCGGGCCCGGCCGCGATTAAGTGGTATAAAGCACATGAGCCCATGAATGGGATTCATGAATGCCGCGCAGCAACATCAACGACCTGTTGGCCTTCGTCGCGGTCGCGCGCGAACGCAGCTTCACCCGGGCCGCGGCGAAGCTGGACGTTTCGCAATCGGCGCTGAGCCACACCCTGCGCGGACTCGAAGCGCGGCTCGGCGTGCGCCTGCTGAACCGCACCACGCGCAGCGTGGCGCCGACGCAGGCGGGCGAACGATTGCTGCAAACGGTGGCGCCGCGGTTCGAGGAAATCGAGGCGGAACTGGCTGCGCTCAATTCGCTGCGCGACAAGCCCGCCGGCACCATCCGGATCACGGCGGCCGATTACGCGGCGAACTCGATCCTGCTGCCGAAGCTGGCGAAATTCCTGCCGAAATATCCGGACATCAAGGTCGAGATCGGCATCGACGACCGGCTGGTGGACATCGTCGCCGAGCGCTACGACGCCGGGGTGCGCGACGGCGAACTGGTCGCGAAGGACATGATCGCCGTGCGCATCGGGCCTGACCTGCGCATGGCAGTGGTCGGCGCGCCGGCCTATTTCGCGAAGCACCCGCCGCCGAAAAGGCCGCAGGAACTCACCGAACACGCATGCATCAACCTGCGCCTGCCCACGCGCGGCGGCTTGTACGCGTGGGAATTCGAGAAAGGCCGGCGCAAGTTGAACGTGCACGTCGAGGGCCAGCTCGTGTGCAACCGGCCTGCGCAGATGCTCAACGCAGCGTTGGCGGGATTGGGCCTGGCGTATTTGCTGGAAGACGTGGTGCGCCCATACCTCGCGGCAGGGCGGCTCAAGCGCGTGCTCGACGACTGGTGCCCGCCCTTCCCCGGTTATCACCTGTATTACCCGAGCCGCCGCCAGCCCTCGCCGGCGTTCGCGCTGCTGGTCGAAGCGCTGCGCTACCGCGACTAGGAGCCGGCTGGGCGCTTCAGACGGGCGACGACCGCGTCGAAAAATGACGCCGGCAATTCTGCCGTCACGGGCACCGCCCACGCATTTCCCTTCGCGAATGCGCGGCACTTGACCATGTCCTTTTCGGTCATCAGCACAGGCAGGCCGTCGCCGAATCCCAGATCGGCCGCGACGTAGCGGTGATGATCGGGAAACGGATGCGCGACGACATCGATCCCGAGCGAACGCAACGCCTCGAAGAAGCGCGGCGGATGACCGATGCCGGCGACGGCGTGCACGCGCTGCCCCGCGAATGACGCCAGCGGCTGCTTGCGCGCGGGGTCCGCCAGCGACACCGCGGCATCCAGCACCAGGCGCATCGCGATCTCGCCGCCGTGTGTCTCGCCGCCGTTGCAGACGACGAAATCGACTGCGCGCAGGCGCGATTCGGGTTCGCGCAGCGGACCGGCTGGCAGCAGGCGTCCGTTGCCGGTGCGGCGCACGCCATCCACGACGCAAATCTCGACGTCGCGGGCCAGCGCGTAATGCTGCAGGCCATCGTCGGCGACGATCACATCGACACCTTGCGCCAGCAGCAGGCGCGCCGCGGCAGCGCGATCCGCGCCGACCGCCACCGGCAAACCGGTGCGCAGGCGGATCAGTGCAGGCTCGTCGCCGGCCACGCTCGGGTCCGGCTGCGCATCCAGCAAGGTTGGCTCAAGCGCCGTGCCGCCGTAGCCGCGGCTGACGACGCCGGGCTTCCAGCCGCGGTCACGCAAACCCTGCACCAGCGCGATCGTCAGCGGTGTCTTGCCTGCGCCACCCGCGACGATGTTGCCGACCACGACCACGGGCACCGGCATGCGTACACGCTTCAACCAGCCGCGCCGGTACAGCGTGCGTCGCGAGGCGGTGACGCCGCCATACAAGGCGGCCAGCAGCAGTGTCCACCACGGCGATGGACTATTTCCGTACCAGCATTGTTGCAAGGATTCGCCAAGCGCCATAAAAAACGTCATTCCCGCGCAAGCGGGAATCCAGTGCCTTTCTCAGCCCGATAGACCCGGATACAGATCGTGCCAATACGGGTTGTGTTTCTCAATGAGCTCAAGCTTCCACGCCCGATTCCATTTCTTGATCCGCTTCTCGCGGGTGATCGCAGCATCCATCGTTGAGTGCTGCTCGAAATACACGAGCAAATGCGCTCGGTACCTCTTGCTGAAGCCTGCAACCAGATCATTGCGATGTTGCCAAATGCGTTGAATCAAATTGCTGGCTACACCGATGTAAAGAACCCCATTGCGGGCATTGGCGAGGATGTATACGACCGGTTGCTTGTCGCCCATCAACGATCAGAAGTCACTGGATTCCCGCTTTCGCGGGAATGACGGGCCTGCCAGGTATCTGCTCGCGGAATTGCAGGTGATGCAGCGCGGCGTACTTGCCGCCGCGCGCGAGCAACTCGGCGTGGGTGCCGCGCTCGACGATATGACCCTGGTCGAGGACGACGATCTGATCGGCGTGCTCGACCGTCGAGAGGCGATGCGCGATTACCAGCGTGGTGCGGTTCTTCATCAGGCGCGAAAGCGCGTCCTGGATCAGCCGTTCCGATTCGGTATCGAGCGCGCTGGTGGCCTCGTCCAGCACCAGGATCGGGGCATTCTTCAGCAGCGCACGCGCCACCGCGATGCGCTGGCGCTGGCCGCCCGACAACAGCGTGCCGCCCTCGCCCACCCGGCTGTGGATGCCGTGGGGCAATTCGCGGATGAACTCCATCGCGTTGGCGGCCTCGGCGGCAGCGACGATGTCCGCTTGACTCGCGCCCGCCAGTGCGCCGTAGGCGATGTTCCTCGCGATGGTGTCGTCGAACAGCACCACGTCCTGGCCCACCCACGCGATCTGCGCGCGCAGGCTGCGCAAGGTGTAGTCGCCGAGCGGCCGGTCGTCCAGCAGCACCGTGCCGGAGGTCGGCTCGTAGAAGCGCGGGATCAGGCTGGCCATGCTGCTCTTGCCGCTGCCGGAGCGGCCGACCAGCGCCGTGACCGTGCCGGCGGGGCAGCGCAACGAAATCCCGCGCAACGCTGCCGCGTCGGCGCCCGGGTAGGTCAGGTGCACGTCGCGGAATTCGATGTCGCCACGGCAACGTGTCAGCGTGACGGTGCCGGCATCGCGCTCGGTCGGCGCATCCAGGATGCCGAACAATTCCGCCGCCGCCGCGAGGCCGCGCTGGATGTTCGATTGCACGGTGGTGAGGCGCTTCAGCGACGGCAATATCCCGCCCATGCACATGAACAGACGCGCGAACGAGCCCGCGGTGAGCTTGTCGTTCAACATGAACGGGCGCGTCGCGAAGAACACGATCAGCGCCAGCGCGATCGCGGCGGCCAGTTGCACGAACGCGGTGGACAGGCCATTCGTCGCGGCCACCTTGATGTTCAACTTGCGCGCGCGGTCGGTCACGTCGTCGAAACGCATGGCTTCGTAATCCTGGCCGCCGAACACCTTGACCTCGCGGTGCGCGCCGACCACTTCCTCAACCGTGCCCGTCACCTTGCCGACCACGTCCTGGATGGTGACGTTGATGCGCCGGTAGCGGCGGCTGACGTAGGTGACCAGCAAGCCGATGCAAGGCACCAGCACCAGCAGCGCCAGCGACAGTTTCCAGTTGGTCCACAGCATCAGCAGCACCAGCCCGATCACGGTCAGCCCGTCCACGATCGCGACTTTCGCGGAATCGGTGGTGGCCTGCGCGACCTGCTCCGAGGTGTAGGTGATGCGCGAGATCTGCTGGCCCGAGGATTCGCGGTCGAAGAACGCCGCCGGCATCTGCAGGTACTTGTCGAAGATGCGGCGGCGCATGTCCTGCACCACGCCGCGTCCGATGTAGGCGCTGCCGTAGCTCTCGACGTACACGGCGATGCTGCGCACGAAGAAGATGCTGACGATGATGATCGGCATCCAGAAGATCACGTGCGGGTCGCGCACCACGAACAGCTTGTCGATCAGCGGCTTGATCTCCTTCGCGAACAGGATCATGCACACGGCGTCCGCGACCATCGCGAGGATGGTCGCGATGACGAGCGAGCGATACGGGCGCAGGAAACCCAGCAGGCGGCGATAGACCGTCGCATCCGAACCGGCGTGTCCCACCCGGTCGGTGTCGTTCATTGCGCGGCGGCCCCGGCGGGCGGCGCGGTGGCGATCGACAGGTGCGTGAAACCGAGCTGGCCCAGTGCATCCATCGCGGTCACCACGGCCTGGTGCGGGGTCATGCCGTCGGCGCGCAGCAGCACCGGGCGTTCACGGTCGCTGCCGGCGACGGCTTCGATCGCGCGTTTGAGCGTGGCCTCATCGTCGCCCAGCACGCGGTTGTTGGCGACGAAGAAATGCCCTTCCTTGTCGATCACGAGTATCAACGTGTCGCTGGCCGGCGTGCTGGCGGCATCGCTGGCCTGCGGCAGTGACACTTTCATGTGTCCCTGCTGCACGAAGGTCGTGGTCAGCACGAAGAACATCAGCAGGGTCAGCAGCACGTCGATCAGGCTGACCACGTTGATTTCGAATTCGTCGGCGTTGTCGTTGCCGATGCGCATGGGAGTTTCCGTCAACCCGCGACGCGCGCGGGGCGCGGCGCGGCGGTCGCGGCGGCGGGCGCGCGCGTGTCGACCGGCGCGGGGCGTGCCGCCGACAATTCATCCAGCAGCGCGGTGGCCTGCTTCTCCATCTGCACCACGTAGCCCTTCACCTTCGAACGGAAATAGCGGTGCAGCACGTAGGCCGGAATCGCGACCACCAGGCCGGACGCCGTGCACACCAGCGCCTCGCCGATGCCACCGGCCATCTTCATCGGGTCGCCCACGCCCGACACCATCACTGCGAGGAACATCCGGATCAGGCCGAACACGGTGCCGAGCAGGCCCAGCAGCGGACCGATCAGGGCGATCGTGCCGAGCGTGTTGAGGTAGCGTTCGAGTCCGTGCACCACGTGCCGGCCGGTGTCCTCGATGCGTTCCTTGATTTCCGCGCGCGGACGATTGCGCACCGACAAGGCAGCGGCGAGCAGCTCGCCGAGCGGCGAGTTCTCGCGCAGGGCCTCGATGTGCGCGGTGTTCAACTGCTGCGAATGCGCCCAGCTGCGCACCTGGTCGCCAAGGCCCGGCGGCAGCACCGCATTGCGGCGCAGGGTCCAGAAGCGTTCCAGCACGATCGCGAGACCGACCGCCGAACACACCAGGATGGGCACCATTCCCCAGCCGCCCGCTTTCAGGATTTCAAACACTTGCAACCTCCACTGCGGGTATTTTGCGATGCTGCCGCATCATACCAGCGCAGCAGCGTACCGCTTGCGTGACCCGCGTCGCTTTCCGCGCGCCGGAGGCAATCAGCGCTCGCGCCAGTAATGCGCCTGCCGCAGGCGTTCCTCGGACACGACGCTCGGCGGCGCGGCGGCCGGAAACGCGATACACACTGCGCCGGTATCCGGCGTGTCGAGGAGCGGTATGCCCAGATCGGCATAGCGCGTGACAACCGTCGGCGCCGGATGGTGATAACCGTTCAAGTAGCCGGTCGAGGCGATCGCGAAACGGGGCCGGAGCGCTTCGAGATACGCGGGACTGGATGACGTCTTGCTGCCGTGGTGCGGCGCCACCAGCGCCAGGGGCGGTCCGCGCGGCACCGCGCGCGCGATCGCCGGTTCCACCTTCGACGAGGTGTCCGCCGGCAGCAGCAACCGCCCGCCGGCGCCCGTCACCAGCAGCACGCAACCCGCGTCGTTGTCTTTCAACGTGACGGGCGCGGGCGGGTGCAACACCCGGAACTCCACGCCATCCCAGCGCCACTGCTGGCCCGCATGACATTGCTGCATCGGCACCGGACCGCGAGCGGGTTCGCCGACCCACACCGGCGTGCCGGGATACGCCGCGAGCACCGACGCCGCACCGCCCGAATGGTCGTTGTCGCCGTGGCTGATGATCAACCCGTCGAGCTGTGCGACCCCGAGCGCGTGCAGGGTCGGCACCACCGCGGCTTCGCCCAGGTCGAAACCGGACGGATAGCGCGCGCCGGCATCCACCAGCAACGCGTGGCCACGGGTGCGCACCAGCACCGACAGCCCCTGCCCCACGTCGATCACGGTCGCGTGGAACGCGCCGCCCGCTGGCAACACCGAGCGCGGCCAGCACAACGGCAGCAGCAGCAGTGCACCCAGCGCGCGCGCCGGCACCCCGCGCGGCGCCAGCAGCCAGATCGCGCCGATGCAACCCAGCGCGAACGCGAGCAGCGAAGCCTCCGGAAGGTATTGCATGGCCGGCCGCCACGCCGCGAGATGCACGAGAAACCACCACAGGCCATCGACCAGATACGCGCAAACATGCAACAAGTGTTGCCCCGCCCACGGCCACGCGAACAGCAGCGCGCACGCGGCCAGGTCAACCGGCACGATCACGAAACTCACGAACGGCACCGCGACGAGATTCGCGAGCGGGCCGACCAGCGAAGCCTGCCCGAAAAACCACACCGTCAACGGCAACAACGCCAGCGTCATCAACAGCGGTGCCAAACCGATTTCCTTGAGATGACCGCGCCAACCGCTGTCGCGCGCCAGCGTCCAGGCCAGCAGCGCCACACCCGCGAACGACAACCAGAATCCGGCCGACAACACCGACAGCGGATCAACGATCAGGATCGCCGCCAGCGCCAGGCCGAAGCCTTCGCCGAACCCGCCGCCACGGCGCAGCAGCCGCCACCCCGCGACCACGGCGATCATCAGCAGCGTGCGCGTGGTCGGCAGTCCGAATCCCGCCAGCGCCCCGTAGGCCAGCGATGCGGGAAACGCGATGGCCGCTTCCGCAAGCGGCCGTGCGAGCCGCAATGCAAGCGCCGGAAACACCCACCAGATCAGGCGCACCAGCAACGCGCCGAACACCGCGGCGAGGCCGACATGAAAGCCCGAAATCGCAATCAGGTGGGCGATGCCGGTGGCGCGTACCACCTGCCAATCGCGTTCGTCGAGTGCACGCTCGTCGCCGACCGACAGCGCGCGCAGCAGGCGCACCGCGTGGACATCGTCCGGCAACGCCGCTTCGATCGCGGCAGCGATCCGCGCGCGGATGCCATCGACGCAGGCGCCGGCATGCAGCATCGCATTGGCCGGATCGTCGCGCACGTAACCGGTCGCGACGATGCCCTTCTGCAACGCCGAGCGTTCGAAATCGAAACCGCCGGGGTTGACCAGTCCGTGCGGGCGTTTCATGCGAACGCGCAACCGCCATGTCGAACACGGCTCGATCGACGGCGCCGGCTGGTCGCGCGACGCATACCACGACAGGCGCACATGGCCGCTCACCGGCACGCCGTTCCCGTCGAACTGCGCCTGCGCGATGTCGAAGTCGAAACGTGTCGAGCCCTCCTGCGCCTGCGGCAAGTCCGTCACCGTGCCCACGACCAGGATGTCCTGCTTCTCGAGCGCGTGCGGCAGGCGCGCGGACATCGCGAGGTCGGCCCGCCACGCGGTCCACGCGAATGCCGCCAGTGTGATCGGCAAACACCACAGGATCGCCGGGGCACGCCAGTGCATGCAGGCGCCGAATCCTGCCAAGGCCGTGCACGCCAACACCGCGTCCAGCCAACGCGGCGGCAAGACCGGCAGCCCTTGCACCAGCACCGCGCCCGCCAGGATCGCCACCGCGCCGGCGAGCATCCCCGGCAGGGTCGGGACAGCGCGGCGGTCCGTGCGCGCGTGCATTCCCGTTTCAGCCGTCGTGCGGCATCGGTTGCAGGACCCCGCCCGTCAGTTCCAGCACGCGATCCATGCGTCGGGCGAGATTGCGGTCGTGGGTGACCAGCACGATGCTGGTGCCGATCTCTCGATTCAGTTCCAGCATCAATGCGTACAACGCCGCGGCATTCTGTTCGTCGAGGTTGCCGGTGGGCTCGTCGGCCAGCACGCAGGCGGGTCGCGTCACCAGCGCGCGCGCCATCGCGCAGCGCTGGCGCTCGCCGCCGGACAACTCGCCGGGCTTGTGTTCCAGCCGATGGCCCAGGCCCACGCGTTCCAGCAGCGCCTTCGCCTGATCGCGCGCCTGCGGAATCGGCGTGCCGCGGATCAGCAGCGGCATCGCGACGTTCTCCAGCGCGGTGAATTCCGGCAGCAGGTGGTGGAACTGGTAGACGAATCCGAGCGAGCGGTTGCGCACCCGCCCGCGTTCGGCATCGGGCAGCCTCGACAACTCGAGCCCTTCCAGTTCGACCGAACCCTTGCTCGGCGTATCCAGCCCGCCCACGATGTGCAACAAGGTGCTCTTGCCCGAACCCGAGGCGCCCACGATCGCCAGCGTTTCGCCGCGCGCGAGATCGAAGCTCGCATCGTGCAGCACCGGCGTGCGCAACTTGCCTTCCCTGTAGGTCTTGGCGATGTGGCTGGCGCGCAGCACGGCGCCGTTGCTTTCCGATTTCCGATTCCCGATTCCCGATTCCCGGCTATTCATAACGCAACGCCTCCGCCGGCTGCGTGCGCGACGCCCGCCATGCGGGATAGATCGTCGCCAGCAGCGAGAACAGGAAGGCCATGCCGGTGATCCAGCCGACGTTGCTCCATTCCAGCTTGCTCGGCACGTTGTTGATGTAATACACCGACTCCGGCAGGAACTGGTAGCCGGTGAGGTTCTGGATGCCATCCACGATCGCCGGCACGTTGATCGCCAGCGCCACGCCGCACACCGTGCCGATCACGATGCCCATCAGGCCGATCAGCATGCCCTGGATCATGAACACGCCCATGATCGAGCGCGGCGTCGCGCCCAGCGTGCGCAGGATCGCGATGTCCGACTGCTTGTCGGTGACCAGCATCACCAGCGAGGACACCAGGTTGAACGCCGCCACCGCGACGATCAGCGACAGGATGATGAACATCACGATCTTTTCCATCGCGATGGCCTTGAAGAAGTTGGCGTGCTGCTGCATCCAGCCCTGGACGCGGTAGGCGTCGCCCAGCTTGTCGGCGAGCGTCGCCGCCACCTTGTTCGCGACGAACAGGTCATCCAGCTTCAGGCGGATGCCGCTGGGTCCGCTCATCTGGTACAGCGTTTCGGCGTCGTGCATGTTGACGATCGCGAGGCCGGAGTCGTATTCCTGCATGCCGGCCTCGAAGATGCCGACGACCGTGAATCGCTTCAATCGCGGCAATGCGCCGATCGGCGAAGCGCTGATGCTGGCCGTCACCACCACCTTGTCGCCGACGTTGACGCCCAGCGTCAGCGCGAGATCCCGCCCCAGCACGATGCCCCACGAACCCGGCGTGAGTGCCGACAGATTGCCGGCGATCATCTTGGAACCGATGTCGGCCACCTTGGGTTCCTGGTCCGGCAGGATGCCGCGCACGATCGCGCCCTGGCTGGCGGCGTTGCCGCTCAGGTAAGCCTCGCGCTCGACATAGGGCGCCGCTCCCTTCACGTGCGGATTCTGTTCGGCGATCGCAAGCGCCTGCTGCCAGTTGGGCATGCTGGTGCCGACCGAGGTGATCGTTGCCTGCGAAACCATGCCCAGGATGCGCGAACGCAGCTCGAAGTCGAAGCCGTTCATCACCGAGATCACGGTGATCAGCGCGGTGATGCCGATGATCAAACCCAGCATCGACACCACGCTGATGAAGGAAATGAAATGGTTGCGCCGCTTGGCGCGGATGTAACGGGTGCCGATGAAGAGTTCGAGCGGTCGGAACATGCGATGGAAGGCCGGGACTGGGGACTCGGGACTCGGGATTCGGGATTGGCAGCCGTGCCGGCTATCGCAAGCCCACGCCACAACGCAGCGTGGCGGAAAAGCGCCAACGCGGCAAGCGGTTCAGACCATCATCCGCTGTCGGCGTTCCCTGACGCGAGGCCGGCGCTGCCCGCCGCACCCAGGCGCATCCGCAGGCGCCGGCGGGTGTCGACGTCGAGGTTGCCGGGCAGCAGCCACAACGTGGCGCGTTCGCGCGGCGGCCAGCGCAGCACCAGCACGATCAGCGGCCCCATCACGCGCGCGGCGTGGACGGCACCTTGCACCTCTTCGGTCCGGTTGGTCCTGCGATCATGCACGCCGATGCGCGCCGTGCCGTCGGCCTGCCAGACCAGCGAACGAACGCGCGGGAACCACAACCCGGCGAGCGCGGCCCCGGCCCATGCACTGATCCACGGCACCGACAGCATGCGTGCCCAGAACGGCAGACCGCTGATCCACACCGCCACGATCGCCAGCAACGCGACGACGATGGTCGCGATGACCAGGCTCCACGACGTCCGGCACGCGAACCCGATCGCCGACGCCGCCTTCACTGCGCGAGTCCCGCGTGCCGGCGGATCTCGGCGACGATCGCGCGCCAGTCCGCGCGCGGCGGATCGGCGTGACCCATCAGCCAATCCCAGAGTTCGGGATCCTGCTGATCCAGCAGCGCATCAAACGCCGCGAATCGCGCCTCGTCCATCGAAGCGGCATGCGCATCCAGCCAGCCACCCAGCAAGGCATCGAGTTCGCGGGTGCCGCGCCGCGCACGCCAACGCAGGCGCTTCATGCGTGCGTCACCGATTGCGCTCATCTCGTTCACGCGTCTGTACAGGTCCCCTTGGCCATTGGGAGGCGCCATGCCTCAGCTTCTCCCCCGATCGCGCAGGTCGGGCCGAGCAACGCGAAACCCAACGCAGTCGTGCACCCACTTGTTGGGCTTCATTGCATTCAGCCCAACCTACATGCTTTGATCGAAGGCAAGACGACGCTCCCCGTGTCGTTGCGACGGTATCAGACCGTGCGATTGACCAACAATTGCTTGATCTCGGCGATCGCCTTGGCCGGATTCAGGCCCTTGGGACAGGTGTTGGTGCAGTTCATGATCGTGTGGCAGCGGTACAGCTTGAACGGATCGTCGAGATCGTCCAAGCGCTCGCCGGTGGCCTCGTCGCGCGAATCGATGATCCAGCGATAGGCCTGCAACAGGATCGCCGGGCCCAGGAAGCGGTCGGGGTTCCACCAGTAGCTTGGGCACGCGGTGGAGCAACACGCGCACAGGATGCACTCGTACAGGCCGTCCAGTTTCTTGCGGTCTTCCGGTGACTGCAGGCGTTCGCGCGTGCCGGGCGTGCTTTCGGTCTGCAGCCACGGCTTGATCGATGCGTACTGCGCATAGAAATGCGTGAGGTCTGGCACCAAGTCCTTGACCACCGGCATGTGCGGCAGCGGATAGATGCCGACGTCGCCCGCAGGCAACTCGTCCAGCCCCTTGATGCAGGCCAGGGTGTTCTCGCCGTCGATGTTCATCGCGCAGGAACCGCACACGCCCTCGCGACAGGAACGGCGCAGGGTCAGCGTGGGGTCGATCTCGTTCTTGATCTTCAGCAGCACGTCGAGAACCATCGCGCAGCCGGTGACGTCGACCTCGTAAGTGTCCACGCGCGGGTTTTCGCCGACATCCGGATCCCAGCGGTATACACGGAAATTGCGCACCTTCTTCGCGCCGGGCTTGGCGGCGTGATGCCGGCCCTTTTGCACCTTCGACATTTTCGGCAGCGTGAATTCAGCCATGTTCGTTTCCTTGTACGTAGGAGCGGCGGGAGCCGCGACCGAAGCCGCTATTCACGGCCAAAAGCTCCGTGGTCGCCTGCAAGGCAGGCTCCTACAAAAAGCCAATCAATAAACGCGCTTCTTGGGCGGCACCGTGGCCACTTCATCGTCCATCGTGTTCGAGTGCACCGGCCGGTAATCGAAGCCGCAGCGTCCCTTCTCGTCGACGCTGACCAGCGTGTGCTTCATCCAATTGACGTCATCGCGCTCGGGATAGTCCTCGCGCGCGTGCGCGCCGCGGCTTTCCGGACGCTGCGCGGCCGAGTGCATGGTGGCGACCGCCTGCCCCAAGAGGTTGGCCAGCTCGAAGGTTTCCATCAAATCCGAGTTCCAGATCAGCGAGCGGTCGGTGACGCGGATGTCCCCGAAACCCGCGTACACCTCGTCGATCTTCGTGCAGCCTTGTTGCAGCGTTTCGGCAGTGCGGAACACGGCCGCGTCGGCCTGCATGGTCTTCTGCATCCTGACGCGCAACTCGGCGGTCGGCGTGCCGCCGTCGGCGTGGCGCAGCTTGTCCAGACGCGTCAAGGCCGGTTCCAGCGCATCGGCCGGCAGGTCGCGGTGCGGCGTGTCGGGCTTGATGATTGCGGCGCAGCGGTTGGCGACCGCGCGCCCGAACACCACGATGTCCAGCAGCGAGTTGGAACCGAGGCGGTTGGCGCCGTGCACCGACACGCAGGCGGCCTCGCCGATCGCGAACAGGCCGGGCACCACCACGTCGGGGTCGCCGCCGACCTTCTGCACCACTTCGCCGTGGTAGTTGGTCGGGATGCCGCCCATGTTGTAGTGCACGGTCGGCAGCACCGGGATCGGTTCCTTCGTGACGTCCACGCCGGCGAAGATGCGCGCAGTCTCGGAGATTCCCGGCAGCCGCTCGTGCAACACGTCGGCGCCGAGGTGCGCCAGGTTCAGGTGCACATGGTCGGCGTGCTCGCCGACGCCGCGGCCTTCGCGGATTTCCACGGTGATCGCGCGGCTGACCACGTCGCGCGAAGCCAGGTCCTTGGCGTTCGGCGCATAGCGTTCCATGAAACGCTCGCCTTTCGAGTTGGTCAGGTAACCGCCTTCGCCACGCACGCCTTCGGTGATCAGGCAGCCCGACCCGTAGATGCCGGTCGGATGGAATTGCACGAATTCCATGTCCTGCAGCGCCAGGCCCGCACGCAACGCCATGCCGCCGCCATCGCCGGTGCAGGTGTGCGCCGACGTGCACGAGAAGTACGCGCGGCCGTAGCCGCCGGTGGCCAGCACGATCGCGTGGCCCTGGAACAGGTGCAGCGTGCCTTCGTTGAGATCGATCGCGAGCACGCCGGTGATACGGCCGTCGCGCGGATCCTTGACCAGGTCGGTCGCGAAATACTCGATGAAAAACCTGGCGTCGTGCTTCAGCGCCTGGGTGTAGAGCGTGTGCAGGATCGCATGGCCGGTGCGGTCGGCGGCGGCGCAGGTGCGCTGCGCGACGCCCTCGCCGTAACGCGTGGTCATGCCGCCGAAGGGACGCTGGTAGATCCTGCCATCCGGCGTGCGCGAGAACGGCACGCCGAAATGTTCCAGCTCGATGACCGCGGGGATCGCCTCGCGGCACATGTATTCGATCGCGTCCTGGTCGCCCAGCCAGTCGCCGCCCTTCACGGTGTCATAGAAGTGGTAGCGCCAGTCGTCTTCGCCCATGTTGCCGAGCGCGGCGGCCACGCCGCCCTGCGCCGCCACCGTGTGCGAACGGGTCGGAAACACCTTGGTGACGCAGGCCGCGGACAGGCCTTTGGCAGCGAGGCCCATGGTGGCGCGCAACCCGGCGCCGCCGGCCCCGACCACCACCACGTCGTATTGATGCGTTTCGACCTTGTAACTGTCAGCAGACATGGAAGTCCCTTGTCCCGGGTTTGATCAGCATGTTTTGGTCAGCATGGTTCGATCAGAAATACGCGGTGCCGGTCAGCCAGACCGCGAGCACCGCCATCACGCAGGCCAGCGCGCCCAGCAGCGCGCCGAAGCGGACCGCAACCTGCAGCGTCACCTCCAGCCAGCGGGTGTGCACGTAGTCGCCGATGATCACGTCCAGCCCCAGCGCGCCGTGCCAGAACAGGCATGCCACGAACACGATCAGGAAAATCGCGTGCACCGGCTGGCCGATGCTGGCCATCACCACGGAATAGTCGGCGTGGATGACCCCGCCCAGCAGGAACAGGAACCAGATCGACAGCGGCACCAGCGCCACCGCGGTGACGCGCTGCAGCCACCAGTAGTGCACGCCCGTCTTCGAGGAACCCAGTCCGCGCGCGACCTTGAGCGGTGCGCGCAACCCTTCCTGCCCCGGATACGCACTCATGCCGCACCTCCATTCATGCGCAGCACCAGCAGCGCGAACACCAGCACGGTCAACGCCACGCTGATGGCGATCACCATCCACCCCGAAGACCAGTAGACCGGATTGTGGGTGCGGTCCCGCGTCGGCGGACCGAAGTTGCGCCCCATGTCACGCAGCAGGTGCTGGATGCCGTTGCAGAGATGGAACAGCAGCGACCAGGTCCACAGGAACAGCAGGATCAGTCCGATCCAGCTGCCACAGAACTCCGCGAAGATCTCCCACGCCTTGCCGCTGCTGGCCGCCGCGATCAGACCCCAGGTCACCAGCAGGGCGCCGAGGACGAGGAACAATCCGGTCAAACGGTGCAGCGTCGACTGCAGCATGTTGACGCGCCAGCGGTAGATGCCTAGATGCGGCGACAAGGGTCGTGTAGTGGGCATGTCCTCGTGTCCTTATCACAGCGTGCGCGGCGTTGTCCCCGTGGCAATCGCTGCGCCGATGATCGCCACATTGTCGCATGAACGCACGGACGTTGCGAAGATCGCCACTGCGGATGACGCCTGTCCGCGGCGGATGCCACGGAAACGAAGCATCGCATTCCTCGACTCGGAGTCGGCGCGACGGACGGCCGATTCCGCAGCGGCATCGATCCCTGCACACTAACCGGTTGTTGAAAAAGTGCTTTCCCGCACTTTTTCAACGCGCCGAGTCCGGCACATGTCCGGACTCGGCTTCGCGGGCTCAAACACTCGCGGTGTTTGAGCCGCGGCGGGTCATCCATGACCCGCACTAGCAGGCTGTTTTTCAACAGCCTGCTAGAAATCGATGCAGCGCCCGTTCTTTTCCCAGTCGCCATAACGCGTCGGGTCGAGGCCGTCACCTTCCGGCGTGGCACGTTCGCGCGGCGCGGGTTGCGGTTGGGGTTCCCGCGCGGGCGGCGGCGCAGGTTCCGAGCGGTTTGAAGATTCGTCGATCATCATGCGTGGTGGAAACCAATCACGATGCGCATTGTCGCACCGATCGTCCGACGATGCAGTCGGCGCTGCTAACGTTGTGCAAACCACCCAGCACGCTTCGATGACCTCAATCCCGCGCGCCATCGGCCAAGTCACATGCATCGTGATCGCAGGCGCCGATGCGCGCCGCTTCGCGCAGGCGCAATTCTCGGGCGACGTGGACGCGCTGACGCCTGGACATTGGCAATGGAACGCGTGGCTCACCGCGCAGGGCCGCGTGCGCGCGCTGATGCACCTCGCCGACGTCGGCGACGGAAGATTGCTGGCCGTGCTGCGCGGCGGCGACGCCGAAGCCATTTGCGCCGGACTGGCGCGCTTCGTGTTCCGGATGCGCGTGACATTGGCGGTGGCGGGCTTCACCGCATTCGCGGGCGAAGCGACCCCGGACGGCACCGTGAGCATCGACGCGGACGGCGCGATCATGCTGGGCTACGGCGCCCGCAGCCTGCACCTGTCCCCCGTCACGGCGGCCATCGACCCGGCTGCGCCAACCGAGTGGCGCTTGCAGGACATCCGCCAGGGTTGGCCCTGCCTGCCTGCCGACGGCGAACCCGGGTTCCTGCCGCCGGCACTGGGCCTGGAACATCTGGGCGCGGTGGCCTTCGCCAAGGGCTGCTATCCGGGGCAGGAAATCGCGGCACGCCTGCACTACCGCGGGGGACACAAATTCCGCTTGTGCCACATACACGGACCCAAGCCCCTGCCGCCCGGATCCGTGCAGGGCGGCGCCGGTGCACCTAAGGCATGGGTGCTGGACGCGGTGAACGGTCAGGAAGGCGCCCAAGCCTTGGTCGTGGTGCCCATCGGCACGCCAATGCGAATCAATATATTAGAATGTATTTATTCAGTCATTTCGATGTTTGATGCGTAACCTCGCCTAAACGGAAGCAATTTCCAACGAAATTTTTACGACTCGGCACTTGCACGGATACCGAGCCGCCCCTAACCTTCGCGCAGCTTCGCGACCCGGGTCACAGTAACCACCCGGCCTGCGCATGGTCCGGAGGATCCGCACCGCGCGCACTGACGGCGACAAGCCGGCCGCGACAACGTGTTGGCGCAGTACGGTACCTGCCAGCCCCGGCCCTTTGCCGGCGTCCGCTTCCGGGTCCGGGCCAATAAATCCATCCATCGCGGCGCAGGTCCCTTGGCCCGCCGTGTTCCAAACCAGGTGCCGGCCTGACCCGGCATGTGGACATCACAGGAGAACGACCCGATGACCTTGGGCCTGTTGCTCGGCATGATTGCGCTGCTGCCGCGGCCGGTCGCCGACCAAACCTGTCTGGCGGCCACCGTGTACATGGAGGCACGCAGCCAACCCACCCGCGGCCAGTTGGCCGTGGCCGAAGTCGCCCTGGACCGCATGGACATGGGCCGCTACGGCGACACCATCTGCGACGTGGTCACCGCGCCGCGCCAGTTCGCGCTGACCACGACGCCCAAAAGCTTCAAGATCGACAACCAGGCGGCATGGAACAAGGCGTGGCAAATCGCCGGGCAGGCCATCGAGATCTGGAACGAACCGGCCTCGCGCCGCAAGCTGGTGGTGCCCGGCGCCAACCACTTCATCCGGCTGGGTTCGACCGCCACCTGGGCCAAGAACCCGATCGCCACGATCGGCGACCACGAGTTCTACGCGGTCGATTGATCCCGTTTTTCCCGCGCCGCATGCGAAAAGCCCTCCGACCGGAGGGCTTTTCGTTTCCGCGGGGCGTCCGGCCGATCTCAATACCGATACACCTGATCGCCCCTGATCATCACGTAGTCGCCGACCTGCACCTGCGGAGGATTGCGCTGGGTGACGGTGGCGTACTGGCCGTCCTGGAGCTGCACCACGACCTGCCAGCCGTAATCGCCCTGGCCGCTGCGCTCGCCGATGGCGTGGCCGGCGAAACCACCGCCGACCGCACCCGCGACCGTCGCCGCGGTCTTGCCATTGCCCTTGCCGACCTGGTGACCGAGCAGGCCGCCGACCACCGCGCCGATCACGGTGCCGACCGCGGCGCCGTTGCTGTTGCCGCCCAACTGGACTTCGCGGATGTCGCGCACGTAGCCGCAACCCTGATAGCACTGCCTGCCGCCCTGGTAGTAACCGGGCGGCGGCGGCGAGTTGTAGCCATACGGCCCCGGACGCGTGTTGTAGGCCGGCTCACAACCCGCGAGCAGGCCGGCGACGGCCACGCACGCCAGCATCGTCAGCGAACGCCAGGACACCCGATTTCCGAACCGCGATTGTTTCGACATCACTCGACTCCTTTTCCGTGCGCGGACCTCGATGGAATCAGTGGTAATAGCTGCCGCCCTGCTTGCCGTTCGCGACCACCACGCCGTTCTGCACCGGCAGGCCCGTACCGACGCCCGGGTTGTGGTCCATGCGGATGTGTCCTGCCTGGCCATTCAAGGTATAGGTCACGTCATAACCGACGGTCCGGGTGGACGTGGTCTTGTCGGTGACCGTATGGCAGACGTTTTGGGTCTCCATCCGCGTGGCGTTGTTTTCCTGGTGCTTCTTCTGGATCTCGTGGCCCGCGAAGGCACCGCCCGCGGCGCCGGCGACGGTGGCGAGCGTCTTGCCCTTGCCGCCTCCCACCATGTGACCTGCCAGCGCGCCGGCCAGACCGCCCACCACGGCGCCGCCGATCTGGTTCTTGTCCTTGTAGGTTTCGGGAACGGCAACCTGCTCGTCACGGCAAACCTGGCGCGGCTTGCTGGTGGTCGCGGACTCGGTGATCGGCTGCACCGCGACCACCTGCGCGAACTGCGGTTGCGCATCCGCGACCGGTGCGCCTTGCGGCGCTGCACCCGGCGCCTGCGCGCCATTGGCGCCCGGCTCACCGGCCGGCGGCAAGGCCGCCGTCGCCGCCGAGGTTGCCATGGTCAGATTGGCAGGCGTGGTCTGTGCCTGCGGATTGCCCTTGCCGCAACCAGCCAGTGCGATGGCTGCGACCAGCGCAGTCGATACCAGCAACGTGTGATTCAACCCCGATTCGCGATTCATCGTCGTCTCCCGGCCCCAATGGCCCTGATGGCATTACGATTCAAGCAACTCGACAATGAACGCGACGTCAACGGATGACATCCGGTTCATGTCCCGTTCCAGCGATTTTCCGTGATCGAAACCCGCCCGCCCAACGCGATCCGCCTGTTCGACAGCCACGCGCACCTCGACGCGCCGGAATTCGATGCCGATCGCACGCGCGTACTGCATGATGCACGCGCAGCGGGCGTCGCGGAAGTGCTGGTGCCCGCGGTGACCGCCGCGTCCTGGCCGAAGCTGCACGCCTTGTGCGAAGCCGAATCCGGCCTGTACCCCGCGTACGGATTGCATCCGTGTTGCCTCGTGCAACACGACGACGGCGACCTCGCGTTGCTGGAGGACTGGCTGCGAACGCACTCCGCCGCCGCCGTGGGCGAGTGCGGGCTCGATCACTTCGAACCCGGATTGGACCGCGCTCGCCAGTGGCGTCTGCTGCACGGCCATTTCGAACTCGCGCACCAATTCGACCTGCCGCTGGTGCTGCATGCACGCCGTGCGTTCGAGGAGGTGATCCTGGCGCTGCGCCGCTTCGGCAAGCCACTGCGCGGCGTGGTGCACAGTTTTTCCGGCAGCGCCGAACAGGCGCTCGAACTGCACAAGCTCGGTTTCTGCGTCGGCATCGGCGGCCCCGTCACCTACGCGCGCGCGAGGCGCCTGCGCCGCATCGTCGCGGACCTGCCGCTCACGCAACTGTTGCTGGAAACCGACGCGCCGGACCAGCCCGACGAACGCCATCGCGGCCAGCGCAACGAACCGGCATTCCTGGTCGAGGTGCTGCGCTGCGTCGCCGCGTTGCGCGGGATTGACCCGCGGGAACTCGCGCAGGCCACGACGGCCAACGCGCGGCGGCTGTTCCTGCGATCGGCTTGAGCGCGGCGTCAGGCCTGCGGTTTCAACAACATTTCCAGCGCGCGCCCGACGGCCGCCATCCCGAACGCGGCGGTGACGTGGGTCGCGGCGCCGAGCCCGCCTTCGCAACCCAGCCGCAGCGCATCGTCCCCGGCAGGCCGCGTGCCGCACACGCTGCCATCGGCCTGCGGATAGCGCACGTTCTGCAGCGAGTACACCGCGGGCACGCCGAAATAGCGATCGGGATTGGAAGGAAAGCCGAACTCCTGGCGCAGCTTGCGCCGCATCAGGCTGAGCAACGCATCGTGTTCGGTGCGCGAGAGATCGCGCACGCGGACCATGGTGGGATCGGTGCGCCCGCCGGCCGAGCCGCACACGACCAACGGCAGCTTGCGGCGCCGGCACCACGCGGTCATCTCCACCTTCACGCGGAAGGCATCGCAGGCGTCCAGCACCAGGTCGAAGCCCTGGTCGAGCAATTCGGCGAGCGTCGCGGGCGTCACGAAACGTTCGATGGGTTGCACTTCTACCGCCGGATTGACGTCGCGCAACCGCTCGGCCATCACGCCGACCTTGCTGCGGCCCAGCGTGTGCTCCAGCGTGTGCAACTGGCGATTGGTGTTGGACACGCACACTTCGTCGGCGTCGATCAACGTGAGCCCGCCCACACCACTGCGGGTCAGCGCCTCCGCCACCCACGACCCGACACCGCCCAGTCCGATCACGGCCACGCGCGCACGCGCCAGCCGCGCCACGCTGCCGGCGCCGTACAGTCGTTCGATGCCGGCGAATCTCGCGTCGATCATCCGCAAATGATACGTGGGCGCGGCGTGCGGGACGTACCTGCATCAAACGGGCGCGGCGCCGCGCCCGTTTCATGCAGACGGTTTCGCCCGCGCGTCAATCACGTTCGAAGAAGGCGTCGCGATCCCGCTGCATCATGCCGCCGCCCGACATGCCGCCCGCATCCGCGGGCGCTTTGTCCGGCACCTCGATTGCCTGCATGCCCTTCGCCTTCAGCACGGCGTTGGCTTCGTTCAATTCCCTGGCGCGCAGCGCATCGAAATCCTTGGCCGTGTCGCCCAGCTCGCGCGCGATCGCGTCCACGCGCTGAAGCTGGTAATCGGTCGGCGCGCCCTCGTAACCGTTGATCGCGCCGTAGACATCGTCCAGGTATTCGCGTTCGCGCTCCTCGCCGGTAATGGCGCCGCCTTCCTTGGTCGCGACGATCTGCTTGCGGATCGCGTCGGCCTTGTCGGCCAGGGTGTGCAATTGCTTTTGCAGCGCGGGATCGTTCCCGGCTTGTGCCGCGCGCGCCTGGGCGCCATCGCGCACCGCCACGATCCGGTAGTCGAGATCGGTCATGCGGCCGAACAGCTCGCTCACCTTCATGGCCGCCGCGAACTGCGCCTTGCGCTCGGCCAGCGTGAAGGGATCGCGCGGGTCGAGGCCGATGTCCAGTTTCTGCTCGTAGACCTTGTCGCCGCTGACCAGCTTGACCGTATAGACGCCGGGCACGACGCGCGGGCCCTGCGCCGAATTGCCGGCAATCGCGGCGGCGGGCGGTACGCGCGGCGGCGCGACGTGCATGCTCCAGGTCACGCGCGCGATGCCTCGACGCACGTTGCCCGGCAGCGTATCGATCAATTTGCCGTCGCTGTCGTGGATCTCGAGCTTCAACTTGCCGAACAGGTGGCGGCTCTTCTGGTAATAAGTGATCACCGCGCCGTCCGGCGGATTCGGGCCGCTGAACGAGGCATCGCCCTCCGGCCAGCCGCCGAACGCCTCGATCCGCTGCACCACCGGACGCGTCGGCAGGAACGCGACGTCGGTGTCGAGCGTCGCGGGATCAAGGTGACGCAACGGAGTGATGTCGTCGATGATCCAGATGCCGCGGCCGTGGGTGGCCACGACCAGATCGCTGGTACGCGGCTGCACCACGAGGTCGCGCACCGGCACGTCCGGGAAGTCGCCGCCCTTGTACTGCGCCCAGTGGCCGCCGCCGTCGGGCGAAATCCACAGGCCGAACTCGGTGCCGGCGAACAGCAGGTCCGGATCGACGACATCCGGCTTGATCACGTGGACGAAGCCGCGGATGCCCTTGTCGTTTCCGGGTGCGACCAGTGCGATCCACGATTTGCCGTAATCCGTGGTTCTGTAGATGTACGGATTTTCGTCGCCGAAGGTGTGGCGGTCGAAGGCAACGTAGGCCGTACCGGCCTCGAACGGACTGGCCTGCACCCACGACACCCACGCGTGCGCCGGCACGCCGTGCACGTTGCCGATCACGTTGGTCCAGGTTTTTCCGCCGTCGCGCGTGACCTGGAGGTTTCCATCGTCGGTGCCCACCCAGATCAGGCCGGCCTGCTTCGGCGACTCGCTGATCGAGTAGATGGTGTCGTGCATTTCGGCATAGGAGTTGTCCACGGTCACGCCGCCGGATTCCTCCTGCTTCTGCTCCTCGGGGTTGTTGGTGGTGAGATCGGGCGAAATGCGCTGCCAGGTCTTGCCGTGATCGGTCGAGTGAAACAGGAACTGCGCGCCGATGTAGAGCGCGTCCGGATCGTGCGGCGACAGCGCCACCGGCGTATTCCAGTTGAAGCGCAGCTTCTCCTTGTAACCGGCCTGCGGCTGGATCATCTGCATCTGGTGGGTGTGGCGGTTGATGCGCGCGAGGAAACCGCCCTGCGACTCGGCATAGATGTAATTCCTGTCGCTCGGATCGGCGAACATCCAGAAGCCGTCGCCGCCGAACATGTTTTCCCAGCGGCTGTTGGTGATGCCGCCCGGATATTCGGAATCGCCGACCCAGTCGCTGTTGTCCTGCAGCCCTCCGTACACGTGGTACGGATCGTCGTTGTCCACGCTCACGTGATAGAACTGCGAGATCGGCAGGTTGCCGGCCTTCCACCACTTGTTGCCGCCGTCGTGCGAATACCACAGGCCGCCGTCGTCGCCGGCGATCACGTATTTCGGGTCGGTCGGATCGATCCACACGTCGTGGAAATCGCCGTGCGCGCCGCCGCCGACTTCGCTGAACGTGCGGCCGCCGTCGGTGCTCTGGATCAGCGTGAGGTCGGGCTTGAACACGCGATCGGGATTGACGGGATCGACGATCAGGTTGGCGAAGTAGAACGGCCGCCACACCATGTTCTGGCTGTTGTCGCGCCGCGACCAGGTCTTGCCGCCGTCGTCGGAACGGAACAGCGCCGAATGCGGCGATTCGACGAAGGCATACACGATGTCGGGATTCGACGGCGCCATCGTCACGGCGATCCGGCCGTAGGGTTTCTCCGGGAAGCCCTTGTTTGCGGCGGGCGTGATCTCGTTCCACGTCCTGCCGCCGTCGGCGGAGCGGAACAGGCCGCTCGCGGACTTCGCGGTCGGCGACGCACCGCCCGAACGGAACGTCCAGCCCTTGCGGCGGAAATCCCACATCGCCGCGAACAGCACGTTCGGGTTCCCGGGATCGAGGCTGAGGCCCGAACACCCGGTGGAAAGATTGCCGCCCTTCAACACCAGCGACCACGTGTGTCCGCCGTCGGTGGTCTTGTACAGGCCGCGGTCGGGCGAATCGCTCCACAGCTTGCCCGGCACGCAGGCGTACACCGTGTTGCCGTCGCGCGGATCGATCGCGATCTTGGCGACGTGCTCGGAATTCGGCAGGCCCATGTATTGCCAGGTTTCGCCGCCGTCGGCGGTCTTGTACACGCCGTTGCCGACGGACACCGAGTTGCGCATCCACGACTCGCCGGTGCCGACCCATACCGTGTCATGGTGGTTGGGATCGATCGCGATCGCGCCGATGGATTGCACCGGCTGCTTGTCGAATACCGGCTTGAAGGTGGTGCCGTTGTCGGTGGACTTCCACACGCCGCCGCTGGCCGCGCCCACGTAGATCGTCACCTTGCCGTTCTTTTCACGCACGGCGGTCACGGCGGACACGCGCCCGCTCATGGCTGCCGATCCGATGTTGCGCGCACCCAGCCCCGAGATCGCCCCGGAGTCGTAACGCGTCCAGGCGCCGCCCGTCGCGGCCGGCGCCGCGGTCGCCGTCAGCGCCACCACGGCAGCCGTTACGGCGGAAATCGTGATTTTCATGGCGTGCCTCCCTGTTTCATCGCAGCCTTGGTCGGGAAGGCGAACACCGCGTCCTGGATCGGTACGTTGGCCTCGGCCTTGACGATGCTGACCTGCATCCGGTTGTCGGGCGCGCCGCCCTTGGGCCCGCTGCTGATCGCAAACGGGAAGTACACGCCGTCGACCTGCTCGTAGTCGCCATAATCCGTCTGCGTCACCTGCACGGCGCCGTTGACCGTGCGCTGCGCGATTTGCCGGATGGGAAGGTAGGCGTCGGGATCGAGATAGATCACCAGCGTATTGCCGTCCTTCAGCTTTACCTGCAGCTTGTAGGCGTTGGTGCCGTCGACATCCTCGGTGCCGAGATAGGTCACCACGTTGCCCTTGGCCTTGGCATCCACGAGGGCGCCGTCGAAATCCGCCTCCTCGGCCAGCGCCTTGGCCTCGTCCGCCGACATCGGGATGGGATCGCGGCGGCCGCCGAACGGCTGGATGCTCCACCCCTGGTGGCCGTCCCAGGCCTGCACCTGCGTCAGGCCCTGGAGGCTGGCTTCCTCGCGGACCTTGCCGGGGCGCTTCAACAACTGTGTGTACGTCAGCTTGAAGTTGCCGCCGAAGATCATCTGGCCCTGCAACTTGAGCGTGTGGATCGCGGCCAGCTTGTCACTGCCGCCGCGGGCGGCAACGCTTTTTGCGATCAGATCATCCGCGGTCACCGCGTGCGCGGACAACGCGAAGCCGAGCAACAGCGTGAAAATCCCCGTGCGTGCGTGCATCGCGGCACCCTCCCTCGTCGTCAATGCGCAGCGAGTGCGAATGGTTGCACTCGCATTCTTGCCAGCCTAGACGGTCGCCATCCGGCTGTCGAACCTGCCGAAAGTCATGCGGCACCGCGCCGCACTGCGCTGAACACTCAGAGCTTGATCCTGCCGCGCAGGATGTCCGCAAACATCACCCAATCGCCCATCAGGCTGTAGAACGGATGCCGGAAGGTCGCTGGCCTGTTCTTCTCGAACGCGAAGTGCCCGATCCAGGCGCAGCCGTAGCCGCACAGCGGCGCGGCGATCAGCCACCACGCATCGCGCGTGGCGATCGCGATCACCGCCGACGCGATCACCAGCCACGAGCCGAGAAAATGCATGCGCCGGCAGCGGCGGTCGCTGTGTTCGTCGAGATAGAACGGGTAGAACTCGCGGAAGCTTGCATACACGGCGCGCATCATCGCACCAAACAAAAAGCCCCGCGCGTGGCGGGGCTTTTTGCGTGACTTTGCGGGCAACGACGGCTCAGGCGGGCTGCACCTGGTCGGCCTGCAGACCCTTCGGGCCCTGGACGACGTTGAAGGTGACCTTCTGGCCTTCCTGCAGGGACTTGAAGCCGGTGCCGACGATCGCGCGGAAATGCACGAACACGTCCTCACCGTTTTCACGGCTGATGAAACCGAAGCCCTTGGCATCGTTGAACCATTTCACGGTGCCGGTCTGACGCTCCGACATAACTGACTCCTTACTGCTCGATTGGTTGAAAACAGCGCACTTGCGTGCGCAACTTGAAGCACTGACTAGCGAGAGTGAAGACAGCGATGCGATCGTCGAACGGTCGGCAACCGGCCCCATACAAACCGCCCCCCGACGGCTTGGCTAACTCAGCGGCGCGATCCTACAGCAGTTTTGCACCGGAATGCCAGTGCATCCGCCCTTGTCTGCCCGTGATTGTCCACCCCGGGGGCTCAGTCGTGGTCGACGCGGCGGCGCTGCTGTTCCTCGATCCCGACAAGCGCGGCCAGGCTGCCGCTCACCACCAGCGCGGCGAGGCCGTAGCCGATCAGCCCGACCACCGTGCCGAGCACGAAGGCGCCCATGCCGCTGCCGCCCTTGACCGCCACCGTGATGCCGTAGGCGACGCCGGCCGCGATCAGCAGCATGCCGATCCAGGCGACGACCCGTGCGGCAGCCAGCGCCAGGCCGAGGTGACGGCTCTGCAGGTGACGATAAGGCAGCCAGCGGCGTGGTTCCATTTCGGGTTTCCAAGAGACGCCGCAATCGAAGCGGCTGTTGTGGAAAGTCAGGCCAGGGAGCTCTTGGCCATGGATGGCGGCTTTCAAGGCCGTTCTGGTGTTCGTGATCCTAGAGCCGCTTCTGGTTCGAGCCGTTCGATGACGCGGCGATCAGGGACGATTGCATCAAAGTTCATCGTAATGCGTCACGGCGTTGAAAAACATCCGATAGCTGCCGATGGTCTCGCCGCGCCAGATCGGGTTGTTGGCGAACAGCAGCACGTGACCCTTGCCGTAACGTGCGTCCACCACCGCGGCGTGTTCCGCCATGGCCCCGCCGTTTTCCAGCAGGCCCGAGATCAGCAACTTGTCCGAATCCGCCCAGCGCGCGATCACCTTCGGCCGGTTGGCAGACGGGATCACGAACGGATTGTTGCGCGCCTGCTCGGCATTGAGCGGTACGGCCTGCCAGGGTTTCACGTCCGGCAGTTCCGGCGGTGCCGCAAACGGACGGCCTTCCGGCACATCGACGTCGTCGGGGCCGCCGCGTCCGGTCGGCCGCTGGTAGTCCTTCGCGGTCACGAGGCCACGGTTGCCGATGGTCTGGTTGGCCACGTCGAACGCCATGCCTTGCGAGCTGTAAAGCGCGAAGGAATCGCCATACCCCGCCGAGGCTGGGCTCTGCTTGTCCACCAGCTCGGCGCGCAGCACGCTCCCGACCACGCGCAGATCGCCGGGCTTGGCGATGGAAACGCCGGGCGCCAGGCCCACGTCGATCGCGAAGCGCGCAGTGTCTTCCGAAGTGACCAGCAAGCCACCTTCGGCGACGAACCGTTTCAGGTTGGCGACGCCCGACTCGCCGAGCCCTGGGCGGATATCCGGCGTCGAATCGATGCGCCCGAGGTTGGGCGTGAGTTCGGTCTTCTGCCACGGCATCGGATTGCCGTACATCGGCAAGCCATCGACGATCATTTGCGTATTGGCGTAACCCACAGGCCCGAACAGGATCACGTCGTACTTCGCGCGCAGGTTCGGCTCGCGCGCAACGTCCTGCGTGTTGATGTAGGTGTACGGCACGTGCAGCTTGTCCAGCGCCATCCGCCACCAGCCTTCCGTCTGCGTGGAAAGCCAGGTGTGCATCAGCGCGATCCGCGGCACGCGGCCCTGCACGCCCAAGGATGCCAGCGAGAACCCGGGCTGGTCGAAATCGCCCTGCACATCCTGCATCGGCACCTTCAGCACCGAGGCATCGACCACGCGCGCCACGTCCACGCCGAACAGGTCGCCGAACGACCAGCCGGTGTCGTCGTACGGATGCTTCTGCGGATCGTCGGGCGACCAGTACTGGCGATCCAGCAAGGTGTCGGCGATGCGCGAATACGGCTGGTCCATGCGGATGATCCAACTGCCCGCAGGAAACGTGCGCCTGGTCGTGGCGACCTTGGGCGGCACCGCTGGCTCGGCCGATTTACCCTTCGACTTGCCGCTGTCGGTGTTTTCCGTGTCGTCCGCCACCTCCACCGTGAACGGCGCACTGGCGCGGCTGATCTCGACATGCTGCAGGTGCAACGCATGCAGCAGGTGCATCTGCGCGCCCTTGTCCTTCTCGTTCGCGGTCAACACGTAGGCCGCGGGACCGGCAAGTTCCGGCTTCTCGATCGAGCGTTTGGATTTCAGCCAGAAGTTGTCGAGGAAGTGCTGGCCGTTCTGCGCGAAGTAGTACAGCGCGGTCAGCAACCCGGATTGCTCGTAATTGTTGTTGTCGCGCTGCGACCACAGCACCTTGGGCAGCGGCGGATTGGGCTTGTACCAGGTGCGCGCGTATTCGTCGGGCGACAGGATGCGCTCCTCGGTGTCGGCGCCGCCGTTGCCGTAGGTTTCATACAAGCGACTGATGCCGTTGTGCATCGCCGCGATGAACATCAGATAGCCCGGGCTCCAGGTGTCGAACTCGCCGTGGGTGAACACGCCGGGCAGGCCCAGCTTGGTCAACTGTTCGACGTTGTTCCAGCCGATCTGCTGCCACTCGCTGGTGAGGATCGGATCGATCCACGCGTTGTACGGACCGTCGCCCACCGTGTTGTCGTACAGGAACGGCACCGACTCGTGCAGGTCGTGCAGCACCTGTGCGTGCCAATCCACGTACGTGTTCAGCACGTTCTTCGTGAGATCCAGCGTCACCGCCATCGCGTCGCGGTTGTTGTCGTGCGCGACGTAATGGCCCCAGTACAAGAGGTGCGGGTAGTTCTCGCCCGGATGCGCGCGATGCCACTTGTAGAGATCGACCATGCGGTCGCGGCCGTCGACCTCGACCACCGGCGTGATCAGCGTGATCATGTGCGAGCGGATGTACCGGATGTACGGCGCGTCATCCACGGCCAGCCGGTAGCCGAGTTCCATCAGTGCGGTGGGCGCGCCGGTTTCGGTGGAATGGATGGTGCCGGTGATGTAATAAACGGGAACGGTCTGCTTGATGAGCGCCGCGGCCTTGGCATCGTCCATGTCGAGCTTGCGCGGATCGGCGAGTTGTGCGAGCCGCGCCTTGTTGGCGTCGAGATCCTTCATCAGCGATTCGTCGGCGATCGCCACCGCGAGCATTTCGCGGCCTTCCTCGGTCTTGCCGATCGTGAACACGCGCACCCGCGGCGTGGCCTTGGCCAGCATCCGGAAATAGCGGTACACGTCTTCCGCGTACGGCAGCATGTTGGGTGCGCCGGCGACATCGCCCAGCACCGCTTCCGGCGTCGGCACGGTCGTTGACGCCGGCAGGTAATCGGTCAGCGGCGTGTTGAAATCGGCCTGCGTGGTGTACTTCGCGATCTTCGCCGTGTACGCCTGATCGACCGGCTGGCCGGGATCACGCGCGTAGGGATTGTTCGCCGCGGCAACCGCCACGCCGCAAGTCAGTACCAGCAGTCCAGCCAACCCACGCAATGCCTGATGCATGTCCCCACTCCGACTCGCCCTTGAATCCGGCAAGCGTAGCCAAATTCAGCGCGTGGCGGGGGTGTCGAAAGACATGGTGGGGATGCCAGCGCGGAGATCGTCTCACTCGCAGACCAGCCACTGCAAGCTGAATCGGCGTTCCGGATCGGTCCAGACGTTGGCGACCCGCGATCCTGCGCGCGCAGCGAACCGGGCGAATCCGTCGAGCGTGTATTTGCAACTGTATTCGACCAGCATCGGCTCGCCCACACCGAAATGGAAGGTGCGGTGGCCGACGTGCACGTCCTGTGCGCGATCGCTGATGATATGGGTTTCGATACGGCCGGCCAGCGGACGCCAGCGCGCGCGATGATGGAATCCACCCAGGTCGAAGTCCGCGCCCAGCTCGCGGTTCAATCGCGTCAGCAGGTTGAGCGTGAACTCCGCGGTGACGCTGGCGGCGTCGTTGTAGGCGGCTTCCACTGCGTCCTTGTCCTTGACCAGATCGACCCCGATCAGCACGCCGCCGTCCAGAATGCCGCCACCCTGCCCGGCCTCGGCGTGCATCTGGCGCAGCAGGCGCAATGCGTCCACCGGTTCGAAGTTGCCGAGCGTCGAACCGGGGAAATACACGACCGTCTGGCGCGGCGCCCGCGCCGCGCGCGGCAACTTGATCGGCTGCGTGAAATCCGCGCACACCGGCAGCATCTCGATTTGCGGGAAGCCGCGGCCCAGTGCCGCCACGCTGCGCGCCAACGCGCTGCGCGAAATTTCCACCGGCACGTACGCCACCGGCGACGCGAGATGGCGCAACAGCAGCCACGTCTTCAGGCCGCTGCCGCTGCCATATTCGACCAGGCGCACGTCGGGTCCAAGCGTCGCCGCGATGTCGGCGACGTGCGCGCGCATGATCGCCAGTTCCGTGCGCGTGAGGTAATACTCGGGTTGTTCGCAGATGCGCTCGAACAGGCGCGAGCCGCGGGCGTCGTAGAAATACTTGGATGGCAGCCGTTTCGGCGTACCGGCAAGGCCGGCCAGCGCGTCGGCCAGCAACTCGTTGCCGGTCCGCCGGTCATCGACGCCGTGCAGCCGCGCAATCAGCGGGCACGGAGTCATGCGTCCCTCGCCAGCCGGATGCCGCTGAACTGCCAGCGCGCCGGCGCCGGAAAGAAATTGCGGTAGCTGGCGCGCACGTGTCCCGCGGGCGTCGCGCACGAGCCGCCGCGCAGCACCCATTGGTTGCACATGAACTTGCCGTTGTATTCGCCCAGCGCGCCGGCCGCAGGTTGGTAGCCGGGATAGCCGACATAAGGACTGGCGGTCCATTCCCACACGTCGCCGAACAGCTGCTGCGGGGCCGCGGCGTCCGACGGTGGCGCGGGCAGCGGACGCAGCGCGCCGGAGTCGGCGAAGTTGCCTTCGACCGGAAGATCCTGCGCCACGGCCTCCCATTCGAACTCGGTCGGCAGGCGCGCACCGGCCCAGCGCGCGAAGGCATCGGCTTCGAAGAAGCTCACGTGGCAAACCGGCGCGGAAGGTTCGATGGCGCGACGGCCGCCGAGCGTGAATGCCGTTTCCAGCGCATCGTCCCAGTACAACGGATGCGACCAGCCTTCGCGGCGCACGATGTCCCAGCCCTCCGACAGCCACAAAGCGGGATTGCGGTAACCGCCGTCCTCGATGAATTCGCGGAACTCGACGTTGGTCACGCAGCGGTTCGCGATCGCGTGCGGGTGCAGCAATTCGCGATGACGCGGGGATTCGTTGTCAAAGGCAAAGCCATCGCCCGCGTATCCTGTCTCGACGATGCCGTGGCGCCCCGCGATGTAACGCAGCGGCACGCATTCCGCGTTGGGCGCGTTGGGCGCATCGCGGTAGGCGGGCTGCAACGGGTTCAACGAAAACAAATGCAGGATATCGGTCAGCAGCAACTCCTGGTGCTGTTGCTCGTGGTTGAGCCCCAGCGTGGTGCGTGCAAGAACCTCGCGGTCGTCGCCGCGACGGTCGAGCAGCGCCTGCATCGCGTCGTCCACGTACGCGCGGTAAGCAACGACTTCCCGCAGCGTGGGCCGCGTCAGCAGGCCGCGCTGCGGGCGCGCGTGCATCGGGCCGACGGCCTGATAGTAGGAATTGAACAGGAAGTCCCACCCGTCGCGAAAGCGGCGATAAGCGGGTTCGAAGTACGCCAGCAGGAACTGCTCGAAAAACCACGTGGTGTGCGCGAGGTGCCATTTCGCGGGGCTGGCGTCGGGCATGGATTGCGCGACGGTGTCCTCGGGCGCCAGCGTCGCGCACAGCGCCAGCGTCGCATCGCGCACCCGCCGGTAATCCAGGCCGGCATCCGCGTGCGCGTGATGGCGCGGCCGGGTTCGGTCAGGCTGTGCAGACATGCGGACCACCTCAACGACGGGTGCAGGCTACCCTACACGCACAAACGTTAATTGAAGCGATCCGCGCGTTCAGCGAACGTGACGACGCGCCGCATCGATTCCGCCGCCCTCGAACTTGCCGCGGGCTGCCAGCCGTTTCTCACAGCACCGGCGAATCGTCGTGCAGCATCTCGCGGCGCACGATCGCGATCGGCGCGAAGCCGTGCTGCATGAAATCGTCGTGGAAGCGTTCGAGATTGAAATTCGCGTCTTGCTTCTTTGCGACGTCGGCGCGCAGCTTCAGGATCTCGAGCTTGCCGAGCGTGTAGTACAGATAGGTCGGGTCGGACGTGCCGCGCTTGGTCTCCACCTCGCCCACCGCGCGCGACTGGTAGCCTTCCTTGACGAAGAAATCCACGGCCTGCGGCATGGTCATCTGGCCGGTGTGCAGCTTGATGCCGACGATGAACCGCGCATTGCGCAGCAGCGCATCCTGCAACTGGCCCAATTTCAGCAGCAGTTGCTGGCGGCGGTCGTGCGGAAACTCATATTGCGCCAGGCCTTCGTCCAGCATCATCTGCTCGCAGTAATGTGCCCAGCCTTCGGCATTGGTGGCGGAACCGAGCAGTTTGCGCACGCGATCGTGCACCTTGTGCATCCACAGGAACTGGATGTAGTGGCCGGGATACGCCTCGTGCGTGGCGACGCTGGTGATCACGGGATAACTGAACTGCGCCATGAATTCGTCGACACGCTGCTTCGGCCAGTCCTTTTCCGGCAGCGTGACATTGAAGTACGCAGTAGTCGCCTTCGTTTCATAAGGGCCGGGCGTGTCCATCGACGCGAAGGTGGTCGCGCGCATGAACGGCGGCGTTTCCTCCAGCGTCGGCCGCACCGTGGACGGAATCGTGATGATGTGGTGGCTGTCGATGAAGCCGGTCAGCGCGTCGAACGTGGCGCGGAAGGTGTCGAGCAGCTTGTCCGGTTGCGGATGATCGGCGGCAAGTTCCGCCAGCACTTCGCGCGGCGTTTTGGTTGGATCGAGTTCTTTCGCGACCCTGGCGAACTCGGCCTGGTTGGCCTTCATGTTGGCTTCGTCGAGCGCGACCAGCTTGTCCAGCGGAAGGTCGACCATCTCGTCGTACTTCAGCTTCTCGCGGAAGACTTTCGCGCCGATCCGGAAATCGCCGTGCGATTTCGGCAACACGTCCTTCTTCAGCCACGACTGGTAATCCCCCAGCGCCTTGATCACCGCGTCGTTGGATTCCGCGAATTGCTTCTTCAACGCAGCGTCGGTGACGTCGGTGAAAGCCGACGGCACGTCGTGACGGAAGAACTCGATCAGGCCCGGCAATTGTTCGAGCGCGATCTCGGTATAGATTTTGGGCGGATTCTTCAGGTTCGCACGCGCAGCCTGCAAGGCAGCCGGCATCTGCTTTTCGCGCGAGATCAAATCGCGCAGGCGCGTTTCCGGCGGCGCGAACTTGCGCTCCATCAGCGTGAACGCGCTGGAGGTGATGCCGCTGGAATAGAAATCGGGATTCTTTTCCCACGGACGAATCGCCTGCAGCGTCAGCAGCGAACTGCGGATGTTGTTCAACACCAGGTCGCGATCGCCGCGCACGAACAGGCTGAGCGAGGCGGGATCGATCGCGGCGACACGCGATTGCCACACTTCAAGCGCCTTCACTTCGGCGTCGATGCCCGCGCGCGAGTAGTCCTCCAATCGGCCGTCGTACCGATGGATACCGTAGCTGGTCGCCGCCGACGGATTGGTCGGCAGGTAGAACGTGTCGAAGTACTGATCCGCCAGCCGCGCGAAGGCCTGGTCGGCCGCATTCGTCGACGCGGCGGCCGGCGCATCGCCCCGGGCCATAGCCAGCGACGGCAACAGCAAGGCGCAGATCAGCAAACATCCGGATGCCGCACGTCCGATCCGCATGGGAACTCCCCGTTCGTGGAGGCAAGGCCCGCGACTTTAACGCATGCGCGCACGGACCGTGCGCAAGAAAAAGGCCCGGTTGCGAACAACCGGGCCTTTCGATGGCATCGCGTTGCCTTGCCGATCAGTGATCGTGACGCGAGTAGTAATGTCCCTGCCCGCCGTGGCGGTAGCCGTTGTCGCGATCACCGCCGTGGTAGCCGCGATCGCCACCGTAGTAACCACGACCGCCGCCGTAGTAACCACGCGAGTCGCGGTAATGGCGACCGCCGCTCGAGTACACCACGCCCACGTTCACGCTGCCGTAGCTCGGGTAACCCTGATAGCCATAGTAGCCGGCGTTGTCGTAGGAATACGCCGGATAGCTCGGGTAACTCGGATAGCTCTGGTAGTACCCCTGCGGCGGATAACCCGGCGCCGGGTAGTAGTAGCCGCCGTTGTAGTAGTTGTCGTCGTGCTGGCTGGCGCTGGCGATCACGCCGCCGATCACCGCGCCCACGACCAGCGCGCCCAGCAGCTTGCCGGAATCGTCGCGGTGTCCGCGGTAATAGTCGTGCGCCATCGCAGCAGGCGTCGCCAGCACGCATGCCATCACCAGCGCGCAGGCGAGCATCAGCTTGTTGCGGATCGAGGCGGTGCCATTCGTGCGTTGCATGGTCGATCTCCCCTTCTGAGGTGGCGCCAGTATCCCACGCAAGGGTAAATCTGAACTGAAGAGTTTTGTTATATAAACGCTAAGCGTTCAGGCACGCCGACGCATGTCGACCAGTTGGCTCAGGCGCTCTTGGGCGCGGCCGCATCGCCGCCGCGATCCTTGCGCTTGCGCGATTCCAGCAACGCCTTCAGGTTGGCGACGGCCTGTTCATGGCTGATGGCCTTGGGCTTCGGCGCACGCGGCTTCGGCGGCTTGCGCGTCGGCGTGTGCGCGGCCGGGGCCGGCTGACGCGGCAGTTCGATGGGGCCGGCCAGCTTCCAGTCGTCGCCGAAGCTGGAGCGGGGAATGTAGGACGGCGGGCGCCGTTTGGCGGCGGCGGCGCGCGCGGCAGCGACCGCCTTGGCCGCCGTCTTGACCGACGCCGGCCGCGCAAGCGGCGGCTTGGCGGGCGTCGCCGGCTTCGCGGCAACCGGTTTGGCCGCAACCGGCTTCACGGCGGCAGGCTTGACCACGGGACGGGGGACTGCCTTGGCAGCGGGGCGGGATTTGCGCACGGCTGCGCGCGCGGCGGGTTTCGCCGCCTTGCGGGCCGCGCTTGACCTCGCGGTCCTGGATTTGGCCGAACCCCTGCGAACATTCTTGCCGGCCTTGCCCGCAGGCTTGTGGTTCCGTTTCGTGACCATTGCAGCTTTCCTCATGTTGTCGCAACGCATGCCCGGTACATGAGCCGGGGTCATGCCATGGTGGATCGATACAGGTGTGCCGTCGCCGGCGCAGCGGTTACAGGCTGCGTCCGTCGACCTGCCGAATCTCGAGTTCGGCCGGTTCGACACCTTCTACGCAACGCACGTTCACCCCGGCCATGGCGTGGCCCTGGTGTTCCCCCTCCGCGAACGGCGCCACGCCGCAGACCGGGCAGAAATGGTGGGCGATGGCGTGCTTGTTGAAACGGTATGTGCTCATGTCCGATTCCGGCGTGGACAACCGCAACTGCGAGCGCGGCACGAACCACATCAGGTAGCCCTTCGGCCGGCAATGCGAACAATTGCACTCCATCACGGTGCCGATTTCGCCATCCACCTCGAAGGCGATCCGGCCGCAATGACACCCACCATGCCAAGTCGTCATCGGCGTATCGTCAGCGTCGGAACGGCCAATTATCGCATGAACCGGCCTTGCCCGCACCTGTATCCTGTTGATCCCGTTCCCGAAGCCTTGTCCATGCGCAGTTTCGACGACGATGCGGGCGGCCGCTGGCAGGCCGCCCTGATGGAAGCCTCCTTCGGCACCGTGCTGCTGGTGTTCAGCCGGATCAGCGGCGACGGCGTGTTGCTCAAACCGTTGGACGCGGCCAATTTCGGCGAGGCCGAACGCTTCCTGGCCGCGGCCGACGAGGACCGCCTGCGCGGGCTGCTGGTCGAAGCCAAACCCCGGCATTGAGCCGTCTCAGGCGGCGCCGTGCGAGACCGCCGAAATCACCACGCCCGTGCAGGCGCTCAGGAACACCAGGCCCAGCAACACGCGGTAGGCCACGCCCCAGCCATTCACGCGGGCGCGGCGGACACCCATGAAGAACCACGCGATTGCCCCCACGAACAACAGCGTGCCGACAGCGACCATGCCCGTCCGATTGCACAAGGTTCCGCCGATCACGCCGGTATTGCCGAGGTTGAACAGCGCCCACTGACCCCATACCGTGCGTCTGACGGGCGGGCGCACGGCCAGCCACGCCTGACCCGCGCCGAACACTCCCTGCATCACACCGACGACCAGCACGAGATAGGCCACCATCCAGACCAGGTGCTCGGTCGGGTGATAGGCGATCGCCGCGGCGGTCGCGCCGCCGGCGACGACGGCAGCGATGCCCGTTGCCGCGAAGGGTGCCGTGGCTGCGACGCGCGGATTCAGCACCGCAGACCCGCAAGGGCCGATTCACGAATGCCGTCGACGATCGCCGCATCCAGCCCGACGTTGTTGTGTTCCAGCACCTGCTCGGCGCGATAGCTGGAACGCACCAGCGGCCCGGACACGGCTTCGAGGAAACCCTTGGCCAACGCCATTTCCCGATATCGGTTGAACTGCTCGGGCGTCACGAAGCGTTCCACCGGGAGGTGGTTCTGAGTGGGACGCATGTACTGGCCCATGGTCACCACGTCCACGTCGGCGGCGCGGATGTCGTCCAGCGTGCGGTCGATCTCGGCGTCGGTTTCGCCGAGGCCCAGCATCAGGCTGGTCTTGGTGATGGTCTGCGGCGCGTAGCCCTTGGCGAATTTCAGGATGTCGAGGGTGCGGCGATAACCCGCCCGCGCATCGCGCACCGGATGGGTCAGGCGTTCGACGGTTTCGATGTTCTGCGCGTAGGTGGCGAGGCCCGCGTCGAGCACGGTGGCGACATGCGCGTGCTCCCCGGCAAAGTCTGGTGTGAGCGCCTCTACCGCAGTCTCCGGCATGCGGCCGTGGATCGCACGGACGCAGGCCGCGTAGTGGCCGGCGCCGCCGTCGGGCAGGTCATCGCGATCGACCGAAGTCAGCACCACGTACTTCAGGTTCATCAGCGCGACCGCGTCGGCCACGTTGGCGGGTTCCAGCGGATCGAGCCAGCCGTGCGGATTGCCGGTGGACACCGAACAGAACTTGCACGCGCGCGTGCACACCGAACCCATCAGCATCAGGGTGGCGGTGCCACGGCCCCAGCACTCGGCGATGTTCGGGCACTTCGATTCGGCGCACACCGTCGACAGCTTGTGGGTGCGCACGATGTCGCGGATTTCCTCGTACTTTGCGCCCGCCGGCAGCTTCACCCGCAGCCAAGGCGGCTTGCGCGCCGCGTCGGGCACGCGGCTCAACGGACTCGGGCGCATGCCGTCCTTCACCGCGCGCGTGCCCTGCGGGCTGGTGAACTTGCTGCCCGGCAACGGGCGGAGTTTGTCGGCGGTTTCGCTCATGGATATTCCTGCGGATCGATCCGGCGCGTTCGTCGCGCGTCATGACCGCCCATTGTACCGACCCGCGCCCGCACCCGATCCATCACATCCCGAAATGCGGGTTCGCGAGTTGCTGCACGAACAGCGGAACCACGCGCGGCTCCATCAATACCGTGAACACGACGCCGTAGGCCGCGCCCCAGGAATGCGCACTGTGGTTGATGTAACCGCCGCCGCGATGATCCATCCAGATCGAATAACCGAGGAACGCCACCGCATACAGGATCGCGGGCACCGGGATCACGAACACGATGATCATCGACCACGGCGACAGCAGGATGAAGGCGAACAGCACCGCCGATACCGCGCCCGACGCGCCGAGGCTGTGGTAATTGGGGTTTTTCCGGTTATGGATGTAACTCGGAAGGATCGACACCAGCAGCCCGCCCAGGTAGAACCACAGGAATCCGAGCAGGCCGAGATGCTGCACGTACAGCCACTCCATCGCGCGTCCGAAAAAGAACAGCGTGATCATGTTGAACAGCAGGTGCTGGAAATCCGCGTGCACCAGTCCGTAGCTCAGCAGCCGCCAGTATTCGTGCTTCTTCTCGATCGCGGGCGGCCACAGGACCAGGCGCTGCATCAACTTGCCGTCCTTGAACGCGATCCAGGACACGATGCTGGTGATGGCGACGATGGCGAGCGTCAGCGTCATGCGGGGTTCTCTCGGGGAAAGCGCCGATTGTGCCTGAGCCTGCCGGATTCCGCCGCATCGCCATCGATGTCGGTCACGCCATCCTTTGACACGTGCAAGTTCAACGTCCGCGGGTGCAACGACTCGCCGCATCGGTGGTAGGCTGCCCGGACAGGGGGCCGCGCACTCCACAGGAGACCACCATGCAAGCCAAGCCCTTCGTTCGCTCCAGACGCAGGATCGTCACGGCAGCCGTGGGTTGGCTGATCGTCATGAGTGCCGCGGCCGCGATGGCCCCGCAAGCCATCGTGGGGCCGCCGATCAAGATCGGCGAAACCGGTGCAGCCGTCGCCGATCCGCTGGTGCCAGTGCCCGCCGAAACGCCGTGCGTGGTCAAGCTATATACCGCCGGTTCGGCAACCGGCACGTTCGACGACTATTCCGCGCACGGTTTCGACTACACGCCGCCAGCGGGCTGCAACGGCCCCTGGAACAAGGTCGTCTTCAAGGCCGATTTCAACGTGACCACGGGACGCCAGTTCGACCGCACCGCGAGCGTGTGGATCGGCGGCGTGAACCTGTATTTCGGCACCACCCAGGAACCGTCCGCGTCGCGCAGCCCGAGCTGGCACGTCGAGCGCGACGTCACCGAGCTGTCCTCGTTGCTGATGAGCGCGCATCCCGGCAATGCGGTGGTGTACAACATCTTCAACGGCACCTACAACGGCTCGATCACCGGCAGCGCGGAATTGGACTTCTATCCGGCCACGCCGGAATTCCCGGCGCCGCGCGTGCCCGACCAGGTGTTGTCGCTGGGCAGCGATCCGGCGGGCAATGCCGTTTCGATCTACACCGACCAGTCGCCGATGACACGCACCTTCACGCTGCCGGCCAACATCGACCGCGCGTATCTTGAAGTCACCGCGGAGCCGCAATCGGGCGACGAGTTCTGGTATTCCTGCGGCCCGGACGCCTATGCCTCGATCACCGGCTGCGGCGGCACCGCATTCCGCGAAGCCGAGGTCGCGATCGACGGCAAACCGGCCGGCATCGTGCCGATCTCGGGCTGGGTGTACACCGGCGGCGTCGATCCGTATCTGTGGCGACCGATTCCCGGTGTGCAGACCCTGAACTTCGAGCCGTATCGCGTCGACATCACGCCGTTCGCCGGCCTGCTGGACGACGGCCAGCCGCACGCGATTTCCGTGAGCGTGGTGACCGGCGATCCCGCCTTCCAGAACAGCAGCCAGCGTTTCGACACCGCCGCGACCCTGCTGCTGTACCAGGATCATGCCGCCACGCAACTGACCGGGGCGCTGACACAGGACGCCGATTCCGGCGTGCATCCCGTCCAGCAGAACACCGCCGATCCCGACGGCATCCACTACACGTTCGGCGTCACTTCGCACCACAGCCTGGTGACACGCGGCTACCTCGACACGCCGCATGGCCGGGTGCCCTCCAACGTCGTCCAGGACGTCCGCTTCAGCAACCAGCAACAGATCACCAACAGCGCCAGCCAGTTCGAGCAGGACATCGCCCAGACCAGCACCGCGCTGCAGCGATCGTTCGGACGTCCCTACGACGGCCCGGCGAGCGCCACCACGAACTGGTCGTTCCCGTTGACGATGGACATCAATTTCCAGGTCGCGAACGACGGCAGCCAGACCCAGGCCACCACCGTCGCGCAAACCTTCTCGCGGCAATACGACGAGGAAGGCCCGGGCGGGCACCACGCTTCCAATCGCAACCAGACGGACAACACGGCCGACACGCTGAACTTCGACGCCAGCGGCAACTTCACCGGGCCGACCGGCCAGCAGGCCACGCAGGGTTACACGTTCACCGCTTCGGACGGCTCGTGCTACAGCCGCAGCATCGCCGCCACGGCCGGCGCGATCACCAGTGTCACCGACGGCGCCGCATGCCGCGGGCGGGGGCATGATGGGCATTGATGTCATCGGCACGGCTGCCGCGGACGCGGTGGCCGATGCCGTGCCGTAGAATAGTATGCTGGAAGGGTTCGTCGGGGTACTCCGATACCGATTGCGACACCGTCCGCCGCTCCGCAGGAACGGCTCATGCCACTGTCCGAGGTTTTGTCATGCCATCTTTTCACCTTCCCCATTGCATGGTCGCCGCCGTCGCGATCGGCTTTGCCGGCGCCGTCATGGCGGCGCCCGCTTTCGCGGATTCGCCCGTCGCGGTGACATTCCAGGCCGGCAATCCATGGACGCAGGAAATCGGCAGCGTCAGCCACGACGACACCTCGCACGACTATTCCGTGGCGGTGGGGGCCGACAAGACGCTGCAGGTGAACCTGGTCTCGCGCGACCCGAACATCTTCTTCACCGTGAAGAACCAGAACGACCGCAAGGAACTGGTCGACACCATGAAGACCGGCGCCACCACCTGGTCCACGCAGAATGCCGCGGCCGCGACCTACACGATCCACGTCTACGTGCAGCCCGATGCGATGCCGCGCGGCAGCGTCTCCAAGTACGCGCTGCAGATTGGCCAGTACGGCGCCCAGGACCTGCAGCCGGCGAGCACCGAAGTGACATTCCAGGACAACAATCCCTGGGCGCAGACTGCGGGCGCGCTGGCCTCAGACGCTGCCGCACACGATTTCACCGTGGCGATCGCTGCCGGCAAGACCATGCAGGTGAACCTGCTCACCCAGAACAGCAACGTGCACTTCAAGGTCGAGGACCAGGCCACTCATTCGGAACTGGTGGACACCGCCAAGACCGGCACCTCCACCTGGTCGGGACCGATCGCGACGGCCGGCACGTACACGATCCGCGTGTACACCGACCCCGCTTCCGTGCCGCCCGGCACGGAAGCGAAATTCGCGTTGCAAATCGGCCAATACGCGTCCCAGGCGCCGGCCCCGGCCGGCAGCGCCGCGCAGCCCGCGACGGCGGCCAGTTCGGCGCAAGCTGCCGCCAGCGCGAGCCACTGAGCAACCCGTTCCATACCACCGCGACCGTGCCTTCCAGCACGGTCGCGTGCCGCTGACGGACGCTAAGCTTGCGGGCTTTCCATGGGGAAGCCTGCCGATGCACAAGCTCCTTCTCGCGACGGCTTTCGCCGCCGCCACCGCGATGGCGTGTTCCGTCGCGCCGCCCGCGCACGCCAAGACCGCGCCCGCGAAATCCGACAGCGGCGCGTCCGAATTCGAACTGCCGCCGCTGCCCGCCACGGCGCACGCCAGCCAGTCCACGGTCGTCGACGGCCGCACGCTGAATTACACCGTCACGGTCGGCTGGCTGCCGGTGCGCGACGACAAGGGCAAGACCATCGCGCAGGTCGTGTACACGGCGTACACCGTGCCCGGCAAGAACCGGCCCGTCACGTTCGCCTTCAACGGCGGTCCCGGCGCGGCCTCGGTGTTCCTCAACATGGGCGCGATCGGGCCGAAGATCGTGAAGTTCGGCGTCAATGGCGATTCGCCCTCCGAACCCGCGAAACTGCAGGACAACCCCAGCACATGGCTCGGCTTCACCGACCTCGTGTTCATCGACCCGGTCGGCACCGGCTACAGCCGTTCGCTGGTCGACGACAAGCAATCGACCAAGGATTTCTATTCCACCGATGCCGACATCGCCTACCTGTCGCAGATCGTCTACGACTGGCTGGTGAGGAACGGCCGCATGGAATCGCCGAAGTACATCACCGGCGAAAGCTACGGCGGTTTCCGCGGCCCGCGCATCACCTACTACCTGCAGACGCGGCTGGGCGTCGCGATGAACGGCATGGTGCTGGTGTCGCCCTACCTCGATCCGTCGGCGTGGAGCGACGAGTTCGTCTCGCCGATGGCGTGGATGACCACCCTGCCCTCGATCGCCGCCGCGCATCTCGAACGCGAAGGCAAGCTCACGGCCGCGAACATGGCGCCCATCATCGCCTACACCCGCGGCGAATACGCCGAGACGCTGATGAAGGGCCGCAGCGATCCCGCGGCCTACGACACGATGATCAGGAAGGTCACCGAGATCACCGGCCTCGATCCGGTGTTCGTGAAGAACTCGGGCGGGCGCCTGGAAACGCAGGCCTATCTGCGCGAGGTGTATCGCTCCGAAGGCAAGCTCGGCAGCCGCTACGATTCCAACTTCACCGCCTGGGATCCGTTCCCGTACGCGCCGCGCCAGCGCAGCGGGGATCCGATCCTCAACGGCATCATCGCGCCGACCACCACCGCGATGGTGCACTTCGTGACGCAGACCGTGGGCTGGAAGTACGACGGCCAGTACCAGACGCTCAACTACAAGGTCGGCCGGCTGTGGCACGACGACGACGATGCCGAGCAGGGTTCGGTGCAGCAGTTGCGCGAAGCCGTCGCCAACGATTCCAGCCTGCGCGTGCTGATCGCGCACGGCTGGGACGACCTGTCCTGCCCGTTCATGGTGTCCGTGCTGGCGGTGGACCAGATGCCGGCGATGGGCGATCCGTCCCGCGTCGAGGTGAAGGAATACCCCGGCGGCCACATGTTCTACGCGCGCGCCGCAAGCGACGCGCAGTTCGTGAAGGACGTCCATGCGCTGTTCGAAAAGCACTGACGCCCCATGCTCGATGGCAGGCCTGCGCGTTCGCGCGGGCCTGGCGCTGCTGCTGGCTGCAGTGTCGCTGTTCGCCTGTGCGCAAGCGTGCGCGAAGGATGCGCCCGCCCGCTACCGCGTGATCGGCTATGCGACCGGATGGAATCCCGCGCAGGACAGGGATCTGCACAAGATCGACACGCTGATTTTTGCATTTGCGGGAATCCGCGACAGCCGCGTCGTCCTGACCGATGCCGCGGCGAAGAAACTGCAATCGCTGGTCGCGCTCAAGGCGCGCGATCCGGACTTGAAGGTGGACATTTCGGTCGGCGGCTGGGGCGTCGGCGGATTTTCCGAGGCCGCGGGCACCGCGGAGGGCCGCAAGGCGTTCGCCGACAGCGCGGCACAACTGGTCGCGGCGAACGGCGCCGATGGGCTGGACGTCGATTGGGAATATCCCGGCCACCACGAATCGGGCATCGCGTCTTCGCCCGACGACCGCGCGAACTTCACCCTGCTGCTTGCCGCGGTGCGCGCCAGCCTCGATCGCGTGGGCGCCGAACATGGACGGACCGGCAGGAACCGTTACACGCTCAGCATCGCGGTCGCGGATGGGCCGTTCGTCGATGGCATCGACATTGCCGCGGTCGACCGGTACGTCGACTGGTTCAACCTGATGACCTACGACTTCTGCAACGCGATGACGCCGGATACCTGCCACCACGCCGGCCTGCACGCCTCGGCCCTCGCGCCCGCCGATGCGCGCACCACCGACCGCGCGGTACGACAGTTCATTGCCGCCGGTGTGCCTTCACGCAAACTGGTGATTGGCGCCGCGTTCTACGGCCGCGAGTTTGCGGGTGTGCAACCCGGGCACGATGGCCTGTACCAGCCTTACGGGAAGTTCGCCGCAGCCATCCCGTGGCCGAAGTTGAAGGCGGACTTCATCGGCAAGGACGGTTTCGCGCGCCACTGGGATGCGCAAGCCGACGCACCGTGGTTGTGGAATCCCACGACGCGCACCTTCATCACCTACGATGACCCTGAGTCCATTGCAGCCAAAGCCGCTTTCGTGAAAGCGCAGCACCTCGGCGGCATCATGTACTGGGAACAGAGCCTCGATCCTTCCGGCGAACTGCTCGACGCGGTCCACGACGGCCTGCATTGACGCCGCATTTGCAATTGCCGCTACCGGTTGCCACCTCTTCCAACCGCCTGGGTCAGGCAAGTTCAGCGCAACCTGGAATCCTCGTTGTCGGCAGCCTTGACGGCTGGAAGCTCCTCGTCTGCACTTTTCCACAGATTCCGCAGATCGGCGTACGCAGCTTTCGCCTTGCCGGTGTCGCCCTGCATCCGGTACGCACGCGCCAGTTGCAACCGGGCCAGCGCACCGACCGGGTCGCTGATGATGATGCCGGGATGTTCGACGATCGTGCGGAATTCCGCCGCGGCTTGCGCACCCCGATGCTCGGCCAGATAAGCCTCGCCGCGCGTATAGACGGTGTACATGGCGCCGAACATGCCGTGCATGCTGCTGCGCGGATGGCCCTGATCGTAAGGCGCGGCGACCTGCAGCAGTTCGATCGCCTTGTCCGGCTGGCCTTGGTCCAGCGCCAATTGCGCGCGCAACGCCGGCAGATAACTGAAACGCACCGAGGTGTCATCGGGATAACGCGTCTCCAGATCGTCGGCGAGTTTGCCGGCCTGTGCCGTTGAACCCGACATGGCAAGCGCCATCGCCGCACCGAACTCGGCATCGCGTTCATTCGACAAGCCCAACGCCTGTTCCGCGTCCTGCCTTGCGATCGTCGCATCGCCGTAGAACGCTTCGATCAAGGCGTCGCCGCTTGCGAACAGCGCCGCGCGTTCGGGCCGCGACGCTTGTGTCGCCAGTGCGATCGCCTGTTGCGACAAGGCCCGCGCTTCCCGCAGCCGGCCGGTGTAGCCGAGCGCCAGGGCCTGGTGATAGAGCATCCAGTCACGCACGTCCGCGATGTCCAGGTTCGCGGCCGCCCGCGCCATGCCTGCCGGGTCGGATCGCAGGAACGCGAGGTCATACCCGAGCGCCGTGAGATCGGGCATGGCGAGCCCGCGTTGCGCGGCGCGGTGCAGCGTCGCCACGGCGTCGGGGAACGCGCCGAGATCGGTGTAGGCATACGCAAGGACCACATAGCCCACCACGAAATCGGGATCCAGTGCGACCACTTGCCTGGCTTGGGCCAGTGCCTTCCGTCGCTCGCCGGCAACCGGATAGATGATGCCGGCCAGGAACGCGCGCGGAATCACCGTGGCCGGGTAGGCACGCATCCACGCCTCGCAGACCTGCTGCGCCGTCAACAAATTGCCTGTCACCTGCAACTGGTACGACGCATCGATGAAATAGCGCTCCTGATCGCTGGTGTGTTCCCGCAGTTGCCAGGCTGTGCGCGTGCTCCGGGCGGACAGATCGACCGCGCCAAGATCGCCGTACATCCGGCCCAGCGATGCGTGCGCCATCGCGAATTGCGGATCGACGGCGATGGCGCGCTGGAACAGCGGAATCGCAGCGACGGGACCGCTCGCATAGTGCACCTTCCATGCCTCGCTGTAAGCCTTCAGTGCTTCCAGCGAGGACGTGGTCGCTTCGGCCAGCGGTACGTTGTGCCGCGCGATCGCTGCCAGCGATTCGCCGACATGGTTGCGGAAGTTGCCGGCGATGGTGTCCAACGCCTGCAACACGTCTTCCTTGCGCGCGGCTTGCGCCTGCTCCTCGTCGAGCACTTCGCCGGTATCGCAATCGCGGGCCTGCAGTCCCAGCACATACGCACTGCCGAGGCGTGCAATCGAACCGTCCAGCACGACCGCGCTGGCGGTGCGCTCGCACACTTCGCGCGCAAGCGCTGGCGTCAGCGCAGCATTGGCGGGTTGCTGCATCCGCCGCAGCGTCTGCTGGATGCGGTCCTGCGAAATCAGGCTGAGGGTGGGCGATTGCTGCAGTTGCACCGCCAGGCCCTGTTGCAAGGTGTCATCGAACACCGGATCGCCGGTGGTGTTGGCGAAATCGGCGACCACCACCGGATCGGACACGCGCAAAGTCACGTGCGGGCTCGCATGTCCATGCAGGAAAAACACAAGGCCACCCGACAACGCGATCACGGCGACCCCGGCAGGCAGCGCCAGCCACCATTTCCGGAACCGACGCCGCGCGCCAGCGATCGGCGGTCCGCCCGACCCGGCCGCAATGACTGCCGCCTGCTGCGCAGCAACCGCTGCGACAGGCTGCCGCCGCATCGACACGTCATTGCCTGCGTCGGGCAGCACCACGCGCACCGGCGCCGCGAAGCGGTAACCGCGCCCGGGCAGGGTCACGATGTAGCGCCGTTCCTCGCAGGTGTCACCCAGCAGCTTGCGCAACAGGAAGATGCACTGGCTCAGGTTCGCCTCCTCGACGATCCGGCCGGGCCACACTGCCTGCAGCAACTCGTCCTTGGAGAGGACTTCGCGATCGCGGCGCACCAGTTGCAGCAGCACCTCGAAGGCCTTGGGCGTGATCGCGACGGGTTGCCCGTCGCGCAGCATCACTTCGCGGTCGGGGTCGATCCGGAATGGCCCGAACTCGTAGCAGACTCTGGACGCGGTATCCATGTGTGCCACGCATTGGACGGCCCATGCTTGCGTTGGCGGGACGTCGGTGCAGCTTCCACTCTAGCACTTTGAAACGCCTCGGGAAGCCGGGGCCCGGCCTTATCCGGCCTGAAAAGAATTGAAAAAGATTGATGCGGGCCTTGAAGACTTCATGGAACCCTTCCGCGCAAGGTTTCCTCAACGGCACAACTGCCGTGACGTGAGGGAAACCACCATGAAACTTTCCAGAACCACTTCGTACCATTGGGCGAGCCTCGGGCTCGCCATCGCCCTTGCCTGCGGCACGACCGCCGCGCCGGCAGACCCGCCGAATCCGCCCCACTACATCGTGACCGACCTCGGCACGCTGCCGGGAGGTGATGGCTTCAGCCTTGCCTACGGCATCAACAACCAGGGACAGATCGACGGCACCTCGCTGGAAGAGGTCGACGGCAACTTCGTCCTGCATTCATTCGTGATTGAAGGCGGCAAGATGATCGACCTCGGCACACTGGGTGGGCAGAACAGCCAGTCGTTCGCCAATGTGAACGCGTCCGGGACGGTGGGCGGGGAAGCCGAATTGGCGATACCCGACCCGAACAGCGAGAACTTCTGCGGGTTCGGCACGAACCTGACTTGCGTTGGTTTCATCTGGAAGGACGGCGAGATGTACGGTCTCACCGGTCTGGGTGGACCCAATAACCAGGCCGCATGGATCAACAACCGTGGGGTGACCGTCGGTTATGCCGAAACCATGGTGCGCGATACAGCCTGTCCTCCTTCCCCGGGGCCTCCAGCTTCCGCCCAAGTCCTGCATTTTCTCCCAGTGGTATGGCGAGGACTCGAGATCGAGCGGGTGCTGCCATTGCCCAAGGGCGACGCCGAAGGCGTGGCGTTCGCGATCAGCAACCGCGGCGAAGTCGTCGGCGCTTCGGGATATTGCGCGCTCTATGACGGACGTTACGGTGTGGCGATCCAGCCGCAGCATGCCTTGCTGTGGCGCCATGGCCGCATGATCGATCTCGGCAACCTCGGTGGCCATTACAACCACGCCGCCAACGCGATCAACGATCGCGGCGAGGTCGTCGGCTCGTCGGGTCTGCCCGGTGATGATCCGGCCAACGGACCCCAGCGCGCTTTCCTGTGGCGGCACGGCAAGATGACCAACCTCGGTGCCCTGCCCGGCGACACGAAAAGCGCAGCGGTCGCCATCAACAATCGCGGCCAGATCACCGGTGTCTCTCTCGACAAGAACGGGGATACCACCGGAATTCTGTGGCAGGACGGCAAGATGTACGACCTGAACGACCTGATCCCGGCCAACTCGCCGCTGTACCTGATGCACGGGTTCGGTATTAACGACCGCGGGCAGATCGTGGGCATGGCATACGTGTGGGCCACCGGCAACGTGCACGCCTTCCTTGCCACGCCGGTTCAGGCGGACAAAGACAATCAGGCAGCGATCGGCAGCGGCATTCGCAAGATCGCCAGATTCGCACTGCCTGCGCGTACCCGCGCGCTGATCGCGAAATGGATGCGGGCCAGCCATGTCCACGGGATGTTCGCGCTACCGTCGCCGCAACTCGCAAGCACGTCAACTGCAACGCAGTAATCCGCGCTAGCTTGCCAGGCACACTCGCCCACCCGCGCCGGGATGACGCGGGTGGGCAGGCGGAACGACCTTACTTCGCGGGCTTGCGGAAGCGGTAGATGAACTGGCTGGTATGGCCGCGGATCGACGGATCGAACACCTTGATGTTCAACGGATCGTTGGGATTGACCAGCGCATCGCTGGAACCGTCGAACACGAAACCGGCGCCCTCGACTTCCTGCTTGACCACTTCGGGATCGATCCGGTGCAGCGTGTTGGTGTCGCTGATGCCGGAACCCGCAGGCGCGATGTGGTCGATCACGACGAACACGCCGCCCGGCTTCAGCGCCTCGTAAACCTGCCGGTCGAACTTGTGCATGTCCACCGGCCCCATGAACGGGTCGTGGTAGTCGTGGTAATTCTGCGAGGTGAACACGATGTCCACCTTCTGCGGCACGCTCAGCATCGCGGCCGGCTGTTTCAGCAGACTCACATTCTTGTAGGTGTCCTTCACCAGCCCTTGCCAGTTGGTAAAACTCTTGCCCGAGAACCTGGCCATCTCGTCCGGCCATACGGTATACACGTGGCCCTTGGGACCGACGATGCGGCTGAACACGCGCGTCCAGTAGCCCGATCCGGGATCGAGTTCCAGCACCTTGTCGCCGGGCTTGACGCCCGCGAACACCATCACCTCGGCGATCTTGCGGCGTGCGTCGTCCTTCCTGTCCGCGGCGCGCGCAGGGTCATTGAGCGCCTTGGCGATGAAGGCCGGAATGTTGGCCGCGGCCGGCGCGGCAGCATCGGGAACGGGTTGCGCGGATGCCGCGAACGGCAGTGCCAGCGCAGTGAGCAGGATGAAACCGGACGTTCGCATGGCGTTCTCCTCGATGAGGGAACGCCCATTGTGCTACCAAACCGGGGAGCGTGCCGGACCGCCGCACGCAGCGGAATCGGCCGATCGCTTTCAGGCCACGATCACGAAGCGGTTGCGGCCGGCCAGCTTGGCGCGATACAGCGCGGCGTCAGCCTCCTTGACCCAGTCGCGGACCGCGCACCCATCGGACGGGGCGCAAGCCAGGCCGATGCTCACCGTGCAGCGCAGTCCCGGCACCGACTCGAACAGCGAGCACGCGACGCCGGCGCGAATCCTTTCCGCGACGGTCGTGGCCGCCGGCAAGCCGGCGCCGCACAGGACCACGGAGAATTCGTCGCCGCCGTAACGGCCGGCCAGGTCGCCCTCGCGCAGGCTGCCGCGGATGATCGCGCCGACCTGGCGGATCACCTCGTCGCCGGCGGTGTGCCCATATCGGTCGTTGACGGACTTGAAGCCGTCGATGTCGATCAGCAGCATCACGGCGTTGTCGCAGCAATGGCGCGCCAGCGCGGCGCTCACCGCATCTTCCCAATGCCTGCGGTTGAGCAGCCCGCACAGGCTGTCGATGCTGCTGATCTTGAGAAGCAGGCGGTTCTGCGCGCGCACGCGCTGCGCGAGTCCGTGCATGATGAATCCCAGCGCCACCGGGAATACCACCAGCAGCGGCAGCGACGCGAAGATCTCGACAATGTCGGTCTCCGGCGCGAACGACATGCCGTTCGCCACGGCGGCGACGACGCACGCCAGCGCCTGCAGGGCCATGCCGCGCACGAGCAGCCGCTTGCCATCGATGGTGATCAGGGTGATCGCGAACATCGTCGCCATCAGCGCGCTGGGCAGAAGGTTGAACTGCATCAGCGCGATCCAGACCCCGCCCATCGCAGTGTCGCCCATGAAGCATTTCACATCCATCGCGATCGGATTGGGGCTGCGGCGCAGGATCTGCCATGCCACGTGCGGCCACACCAGGGCATGCATCGCAAGCAGCACCCAGACCGACGCCGGCGCTCCGTGCCGGTACAGCACGGTGCCCACCATGATGGCGCCCATCGCGAGCGCGACCGTACGCAACCGGTGCAAACGCTTGACGGCGCGGCTGGCGCGCTCGGCGTAGGTGGTATCGGAAGCTGGCAGCACATCGGGCATGGAACGCGGTCACTTGTGGATGACGACAAGCGCCATTGAGCAAGAGCAATGCCATGCCTTCGTTCAAACCGGTGCGCGTGACCCTTTTTGACGAGTCGCGACACGGGAAAGTGACGGGCCACACATGCGGAAACACTTGTTCACGCCGCGCCGCCCGCGGCAGCGCGCCGTCCGGAAACAGTTGTTGACGCAGCGGTCCCGCGGTACGCGCCGCGCCGTCACGCCTTCAGGCGCCAGCCCGTGCGGAAAATCCACCACACGCCCACAAGGCACAGCGCCAGGAAAACCAGCGTCGCGAGCACGCTGATGCCGACGTTCACGTCGGCGAGGCCGTAGAAGCTCCAGCGGAAACCGGAAATCAAATACACCACCGGATTGAACAGCGTCACCTTCTGCCAGAACGGCGGCAGCATATGGATCGAATAGAAACTGCCGCCGAGGAACGTCAGCGGCGTGATGATCATCAGCGGCACCACCTGCAGCTTCTCGAAATTGTCCGCCCAGATCCCGATGATGAACCCGAACAGGCTGAAGGCGACCGTGGTCATCACCAGGAACAGCAGCATCACCGCCGGATGCGCGATCGAGTAATCCACGAACACCCGCGCGGTGATCATGATGATCGCGCCCACGATAATGGCCTTGGTCGCGGCCGCGCCCACGTAGCCGGTGATGATTTCAAGGTACGACAACGGCGCCGAATGCACCTCGTAGATCGTGCCCACGAATTTCGGGAAGTAGATGCCGAACGAGGCGTTGGACACGCTCTGCATCAACAGCGACAGCATCACCAGTCCCGGAATGATGAAGGCCGCGTAGCTGACGCCCTCGACACTGGTGATGCGCGAACCGATCGCCGAACCGAACACCACGAAATACAGTGACGTGGACACCACCGGCGAGAGCACGCTCTGCATCAGCGTGCGCCCGGTGCGCGCCATCTCGAAACGGTAGATCGCGCGGATGCCGTGGACGTTCATGCGCCCTCCGTGGGTCGCGTCATGGGTTCACTCATGCCTTTTCCGTTACCAGATCGACGAAGATCTGCTCCAGCGTGTCCTGGCGCGTGCTCAAGTCCTTGAAGCCAATCCCGGCGGCGGCGAGGTCGCGCAGCAGCAGGGTGATGCCGGTGCGCTCGCCCTGCGTGTCATAGGTGTAGGTGATCTCGTCGCCCTTGCCGTTGAGTTCCAGCCTGTATGGAGACAAGGCTTCCGGCAGCGCCGCGACCGGCTCGTGCAGTTGCAATCGCAACTGTTTCTTGCCGAGCTTCTGCATCAGCGCGGTCTTTTCCTCCACCACGATCAGCTCGCCCTTGTTGATCACGCCCACACGGTCGGCCATGTCCTCAGCCTCCTCGATGTAATGCGTGGTCAGGATGATCGTGACGCCCGACTCGCGCAGCCGCCGCACCATCGCCCACATGTCGCGGCGCAATTCCACGTCCACGCCCGCGGTTGGTTCGTCGAGGAACAGCACCGTCGGCTGGTGCGACAGCGCCTTGGCAATCATCACGCGCCGCTTCATGCCGCCCGAGAGCATCAGGATCCTGGCGTCGCGCTTGTCCCACAGCGACAGATCCTTCAACAACTGCTCCAAGTAGGCGTCGTCCGGTGCCTTGCCGAACAGGCCGCGGCTGAAGCGCACCGTGTTCCAGACCGTTTCGAACGCGTCGGTTTTCAACTCCTGCGGCACCAAGCCGATGATCGAGCGGGTCTTGCGCCAGTCGTGGATGATGTCGTGGCCGTCGACCGTCACCGTGCCGTGGCCGGGATTCACGATGCCGCAGATGATGCTGATCAGCGTGGTCTTGCCCGCGCCGTTCGGGCCGAGCAGCGCGAAGATCTCGCCGCGGCGCACCGTCAGGTCGATGCCCTTCAGCGCCTTGAAGCCGCCTTCGTAGGTCTTGTCGAGGCCGTTGACCACGATCACGGGTTCGTCGTCCGCAAAGGGCGTGGAGGCATCGGTTGGCATGGGCGCGATCCGAAACTGAACCGACCAGTATTGTATTTATGACTCGCGTCCGCGCACAAGTCGCGTGGGCGAAAACACCGCTCAACGCAACTGGCTGTCCTTGCTGCCCCGGCGGTTGTAGCCGCTGAACGTCTGCTCCTCTCGGTCACGCTCGGCCTGACAGTTCACGCACAGGCGCACGCCCGGCACGGCCTTGCGCCGCGCCTCGGGGATCGACGCGCCGCATTCCTCGCAATGCGTGAGGCCCGGCCCCTTGCCCTGTTTGCTGCGGGCACGCGCGACCGCATCGGCGACCGTCGCGTCGATCTGGTCCTGTACCGCATCGTCGTTGACGAAACCCTTGGCCATCTAGTTAACGTAAGGCCATGCCGGCCACGAAGCAAGCCCGCCTCCCCACCGCTTCGCCACGCGCGCATACACTAGGCCCGCGGTTTTCCCCGGGGAAGCCCTGATACGCTCGGCGCGTTCACGACCATGACCGCATGACCACGCAGATCGAAGAAACCCGCATCGACATCGCCGACCTCGAGCTCGGGATGTACGTGTGCCGGCTCGACCGGCCATGGGAAGGCACACCCTTTCCGTTGCAAGGCGTGGAAGTACGCAGCGAGGAAGACATCGCCGTGCTGCGCGCGCTGTGCAAGTTCGTGTACATCGACCGGCGCCGCACGGTGGCGCTGGATCGCCGTTTGCTGCTCCTGAAACGCAGCCAGTCGCTGGACCCCAGGTTCCGGCGCGCCACGAACTACGCGAACCGGATCAGCCTCGACGACGAACTGCCGCGCGCGCACGAGACGCTGCAGGCGATCACGGAATCGGTGGACCGGATCTACTCCGACGTCGCCCACGGCCGCGAACTGTCGGTCGAACAGGTCGAGGAGGCCGTGCGTCCGCTGGTGGCAAGCGTGCTGCGCAGCGCCGACGCGTTCCTGTTCCTCGAAGGCCTGCGCAAGCACGACGACTACACCTACAGCCACGCGATCGCCTGCGGCGCGCTGGCGGCGGCATTCGGCCGCCATCTCGGCCTGCAGGAAGGCACCATCGTCAGCCTCGCCACCGGCGGCCTGCTCATGGACGTGGGCAAGACGAAGGTCGATCGCGAACTGCTGCAACGCGTCGGACCGCTGACGGACACCGAGGCCGCCCTGGTGCACGGGCATGTCGAGGAAGGCGTCGCCATCGTCACCTCGGCCGGCATCAACGATCCGGACGTGCTGGACGTGATGCGCACGCACCACGAACGCTGCAACGGCAGCGGCTATCCCGACGGCATCATGGAAAGCGGCATCCCGATGGCGGGACGGATGCTGGCGATCATCGACACCTACGACGCCATGATCAGCGCGCGTCCCTACCGGACGCCGGTTTCGCGGCACGCGGCGCTGCAGGCGATCTACCGCGCACGCGGCAGGTTGTTCCAGACCGAACTGGTGGAACAGTTCCAGGTGTGCCTCGGCGTGTATCCGACCGGCTCCTGCGTCGAACTCAGCACCGGCGAACTGGCCGTGGTGATGGAGCAGAACCAGGTGCGCCGGCTGCGACCGCGCGTGCTGGTGATCAGCACCCCCGACAAACAACCTCTTCCGGATTTCCGCACCTTCGACCTGCTGAGTCAGAGCAGCGACGGCCACACCGTCGAAATCGTGCGCAACTTCGCCGCCGGAGAACACGCCATCGACACCGCCGGATTCCTGCCGGCATGAGACGGACGGCATCCCCATGATGAACCGGAGCGCGATCTTCGCCGCCATCGAGGAACAGCTTGGAAGCGGCGGCGGCAAGGGCGGCTTCGCCGTGATGGTCGTGGCCGTCCGCGATCTCGGCCTGCTCGCCCTTCGCTTCGGCTGCGAACAGGGCGAGCAAGCCGAGGCGGGCATCGAGAAGTTGATCAAGGCATCGCTGCGCCCGTGCGACACCGTCATCCGCTCAGGCGATGAAACGTTCGCGGTGATCCTGCCGCAACTGCACACCCGCAACCAGGTGTTGCTCGCCATCACCAAGCTGCAATCGGCTTTCGAATCGCCCCTGATCCTGGCGCCGGGCATGCCGCCCTGGTCGGTCCGGATCGTGATGGGCGCCACCCTGCATCCGCAGGACGGGCAGGACGTGGAGGCGTTGTGGCGGCAGGCACAGATGGCCGCCCACGATGCCGCATCCAGCGGCGACCGTTATGCGTTCCACGACCTCAGGGATTCGGAACTCTCCATCGACTACCAGGACCTGCGCGACAGCATCGACGCCAACCGTCTCGCCACCTGGTTCCAGCCGATCATGGACCTGCAACGGGGCGGGATCGTGGGTGCGGAGTCGCTGGCGCGCTGGACCAGCCGGATCCTCGGCACCGTATCACCCGACGACTTCGTGACATTCGCCGAGCAGAACGACCTGATCCTCTCGCTGACCCGCTGGAGCATCCACGCGACCTTCCGCTACGCCGCGGCGCTGGCCGGCGCGCCGGGATTTCTGTTCGCGATCAACCTGTCCCCGCGCGTCCTGTCACGGCCCGGCCTCGTGGAACAATTGTTCGACGCACTGCGAATCTGGGGCGTCGCGCCCACCTCGGTCATCGCGGAGGTGACCGAAACCGCGCTGGCGCGGGACATGGACTCGACCGTACTGACCTTGCGCAGGCTGCGCGACCAGGGCGTGCGCGTCGCCATCGACGATTTCGGCACCGGCTTCGCCTCGATCACCTACCTGAGCAAATTCCCGGCATCCGAATTGAAGATCGACAAATCGCTGGTGGGCTCGATGCGTGAGGACCCGCGCATGGCCAAGCTGGTCGATTCGAGCATCAAGCTGGCGCACAATCTCGGATTGGACGTGACCGCGGAAGGCATCGAGAACGCCGAAACCCAGCACACCCTGGCGGCCATGGGTTGCGACCTCGGCCAGGGCTATCACCTCGGCAAACCGGAACCCGCAGCCGAATTCGTGGCGCGTTTCCAGACCGCCGCCGACAACTGATGCGTCGGCGCCGCGCGCACGCGTTGAGCTCAACCCCATTCTTTTCCGCTGCGAGCCCCGCCGCTCCATCCGAGTCGCGGCGGGAGCGATGAGCAGCAAACTTGCTGAGGCACTTCCGGCTTTGCAGGCCTTCCAGCGACCTTTGTCGATTTCGATTCGTGTCGTTCGTCGCAGAGTCAAATCACCCTGCCCACGGAATTCGCTCATGACCCTGAAGCTGTTCGGCCACCCGTTTTCGTCGTACACGCAGAAGGCGCTGGTGGCGTTGTACGAAAACGACGCTCCGTTCGAATTCATGACGCTCGCGCCCGACCATCCAGACATCTACACCGAGTTCGCCCGGCGCTGGCCGATCCGGAAATTTCCGTTGCTGGTCGAGGGCGACCGGCAGGTGATGGAAGCCACGAGCATCATCGAATACCTCGACGTCCACCATCCTGGAACGTCGCGGTTGATTCCAGCGGACGCGGACAAGGCCGTGGACGTGCGCATGCTGGACCGCTTCTTCGACAATTACATCAACGGGCCGCAGCAGAGGATCGTGTTCAACTCGCTGCGGCCTGTCACCGATCGTGATCCCTATGGCACCAATGAAGCGCGCGCCTTGCTGGACACTGCCTACGCGTGGCTCGATCAACGCATGGCCGGCCGTGAATGGGCCGCGGGCGAGGCCTTCAGCCTCGCCGACTGCGCCGCTGCGCCGTCATTGTTCTACGCGGACTGGACGCACGAAATCGGCAAGCAGTTCCGCAACGTGCATGCCTATCGCGCACGACTGCTGAAACGTCCATCGTTCGCGCGCTGCGTCGAGGGCGGGCGGCCGTATCGCCCGCTGTTTCCGCTCGGTGCGCCGGATCGCGACTGAACGTCAACGCAGGCAGAATGGGTGCAACACGACCCATCGAACACAGGAAACCAGCCATGGCACCCAAGAACCCCATCAAGACCAGCAAATCGTCCGCAGGATTCACCGCCGAAGAACGCGCCGCGATGAAAGAACGTGTGCGCGAATTGAAGAATGCGAAGCGCGGCGCGGACGGCGAGAAAGACGTGCTGGCTGCCATCGCGAAGACGCCGGAGGCCGAGCGCGCGTTGTGCGAACGCCTGCACAAGGTCATCCGGGACGCCGCGCCGCAGCTCATGCCCAGGACCTGGTACGGCATGCCCGCCTACGCCAACGCGGACGACAAGGTCATCTGCTTCTTCAAGCCCGCATCCAAGTTCAAGGATCGCTACCTGACCTTGGGTTTCAATGATCCCGCCAAGCTCGACGACGGAGCCATGTGGCCGACTTCATTCGCGCTGCTGAAGTTGACCGCCGCCGAGGAAAAACGCATCCGCGAGCTGGTGAAGAAAGCGGCCGGCTGATCCTTGCCTCAATTCCCTCTTTCCTTGGGAGATTGTGCGGTGGTGAAAACCGCCCATTGCGCATCGAAAGCACGCTTGTAGGCGGGCCGCGATTCGCCTCGGGCGATGTAGGCGGAAAGGTTCGGATATTCGTCCAGGATGCCCGAGGGCTTCAACCGGAGCAGCGCATGCACCATCATGAGGTCGCCCGCGCTGAACGCGCCGTCGAGCCAGTCGGCATCACCGAGGCGAGCAGAAAGTTGTTTCAGCCGGCTCCGGACGCGATCCTCGACCAAAGGCAGGCGCTCGTCGTACCAGGTCTTGTCGCGCTCGAGCAGCCTGGCGTTCGCGAGTTCAAGGATCGGCGGCTCCACCGTGTTGAGCGCGGCGAACATCCAGGCGATCGCGCGCGCCCGGGCGTTCGCGTCGTCCGGCAGCAGGCCAGTGTGGCGCTCCGCGACATGCAACACGATCGCCCCCGATTCGAACAGGACAAGATCGCCTTCTTCATAAGTCGGAATCGCCCCAAACGGATGTAGCGCAAAGTGTGCGGGCTCTTTCATCGCATTGAACGAAACAAGTCGAACGTTGTAAGGCTGGCCCACTTCCTCGAACGCCCAGCGAAGACGCATGTCACGCGCCAGACCCTTGCCGCGGTCGGGCGATTGTTCAAACGCCGTGATGGTAGGGGTCATTGGAAGGCTCCGAATGATTGCGTGACTCCGTCGAGAGTCGAGCGTGCGCGAGAATGCCCTAGCAATTCTCAGCGATCTGCCGCAGTTCGCACTCCACTTCCCACTCGTCGCCGTGCACGTCGAGGAAGCGCTTCGTGAGTTGCAGCGCGTGCTCCATCGAATCGGCCTGCAGCAACGCATAGCCGCCGATTACCTCCTTGGACTCGGTGAACGGACCATCCGACACCTTCTGCGTGCCGTAGGACAGGCGCACGCGTTTGCCTTCGGAGGTCGGCCGCAGGCCCGCCGTATCCAGCAAAGTCCCGTCCGCGGTCATCTCGGCCATCAATTGGCCCATATCGGCCATCAGTTTCTCGCTGGGCTTCTGTCCGGTGTTTTCCTTGACCCGCACAAGTGAAAGGAATCGCATCGTCGTGTCTCCTCGTGAGTGAATGGGCGGAGCCGCGGCCGGCGGATTCCGGTGCACCGCACGCTCCTGTCATGGCGACGAACGAGGGATCGTCGAATCGACAATCAGGGTCAAGCAGTTTGGAAGCTCCGGATTACGCTTCGCTTGATCCGGGTTGCAACGACTCAACTCGCGTTCACGAAGTATCTCTCCGTCGTGTTGCATTCGGCGCAATCACGGAAGAACTCGTTGCCCTTTTTCCGAAGCTTGGGCGCATGGCCAGGCAGACACGTAAACCGTATCGCGGTATTGCCGTCGCAAGCATTGCACTTGAAGTAGTAGCCGTACTTCCCATACAGGATGGCGCCCTTGCCGCCGCCACATTTCTTGCAACGCGGTCCACCGCTGGCAGGCGCTTGCGCTTGTGGCGTTGTCTTCCGCGTCGCGGATTGCGGTCGTTCTTCAGCAATCGACGCTGGCTGCGCCACCAGCCAGTCCGGCAGCGGCCATTTGACAGGCCGATGCTGCGCGGCCAACTGCCTGGCCACGTTTTCCATGGTCTCGGGTGAAACTAGCTTGGCGATCGAGGCCAAGGTGGTCAGCGCGCCTTCATTATCGATATCGTTCCAAATGCTGGTCTTGATCTGGTCGGCCTTGATGATCCTGCTGGTATCGAACTTCTTTGGCCTGTCGATTCGCGACTTCGACGAAACCAGCACGAACGAATGACAGGTTGGAGTGATGCGCACACCGAGGCGTACCGGAAGATCAAGCGTTTTCAGCACATCCTTCAGTACGGCAATGTGACGTTCGTTCTGCTCGAGAGGCGATTCCATCCCTTCGTACGTGCGCTTGTAGTCATTCCAGCGCAGGAATTCGCCCTGCTCAGTAATCTTGATGCCTGCATGAAAATGCTTGGACTCCAGCACATAGGGTGAGTTCAACTACGAAGTGCAACGCGTTTGAAGGATAGCTCGAACACTTGCTCTGGGGTTCGGTAGCCGAGTCTTTTTCTGGGACGTCGGTTGAGTTTGTCTTCGATCTGCTGGATCGCGTCGTCCGTGAACAGGCTGATGTCACAGCCCTTCGGGATGTACTGGCGAACCAGACCGTTGAGGTTTTCGTTGCAGCCGCGTTGCCACGATGCGTACGGCGTCGCGAAGTAGCTGTCGGCCCCGAGTCCGACATCCATGAGCCGGTGCTCGGCGAATTCGCTGCCGTTGTCCCAGGTGAGGGTATGCACGCAGGCGCGCACGGGATGCAGGACGCTCAGGACCGCCTCGGCCACGGCGGTGGCGGTGCCGTCGGACACCTTGCGCAAGCGCACCCAGCCGCTTTTGCGGTCCACCAGGGTAACGATACGGGCCGGACCCTTGCCGACGAGGGTGTCGCCCTCGAAGTCGCCGACGCGGCCGCGTCGCTCGACGATGGCGGGACGTTCGTGAATCCGCCGGCCGCCAAAGCGCTGGCGCTCCCGCGGGGTACCGCAGCGGTGACGTCGCCGTCGCTTGCGCCGGCGCAGGTGCTGCCACAGCGTGCCGCCGCGTTGACGATCCGCAGCGATGTGCTGGTAGATGCGTTCGATGCTGATGGCCACGTCGCCCGTGCCGGCAATCTGCTCAGGGCTCCAGTCTTCACGCAAGCGGGCTTCCACCTTCGCCCAGTCTTCCACACCAATGCGAGGCAGCGCACTTGCGGCGTGCCTGCGCTGCACCGCCTGGCGTTGTGCGTCGCGGTGATCGTACGCGCCCTTCGGGGTGGCATTGCGCCGCAGCTCGCGGCTGATCGTGCTGGGCGATCGTCGCAGTTCAAGCCCGATGTCCTCCAGCGTCCAGCCGCCGTTCCGCAACCACCGAATCTGGTAACGTTCCTCTTGGCTCAGGTGCGCGTAGCTCATGTGCAACTCCACTTGCCGGTGAAGGAGCGCAGGCTACCGCACCTGCGCCGCTTCGTTGGGTCAGGTGTTGCACTTCGGAATTGAATTCACCAAGCAGTTTCCCTCGAAACGATCTATAACAAGGTCGCCGAAGATGAAAAGGCGATGTCGGACGAAGCTGGACTCAAAGTTGACCTAAGAACAGCAGTCGCGAATTCTGACGATACTTTGCTCATTGGTGCCACGAGTCTAACCGATGTCTTCCAATTCATGGCGGCCTATAAAGCTCGTACCGGCGATCTAGATTTGCTGTATGAAAAGAACGTGCGTAAATTTCTAGGTAACCGTAGAAAGGTCAACAAAGGCATCGAGGCGACAATCGAAAAATATCCAGAACGCTTTGGCCTTTACAACAACGGCATCACTATTGTTACCGAGAAAGTAGTTAGAAAGGACAACGACATTTTGTCGCTCACTAACCCGTTCATCGTTAACGGATGCCAAACGACACGCTCGATATGGCTTGTTCTGCAACGACGCCTGAACTCCGGCGGCACGTCGCCCAACGAAACGCAAATCGAATGGCAAGGAAGATTATCGAAATCCGTGGTAATCACCAAGATAGTCGTGGTCGGGAATGAGGGAGAAGAGTTATTAACTGAAACTACTCGCTATACGAACTCCCAGAACGCAGTCAGCGACAAGGATTTTATCGCACTAGAAAAGGATTTCCGATCTTGGGCCCCACAGTTCAATTCCCGATACGGAGTATTTTTGGAAATTCAGCGTGGCGCTTGGGAAGCTCGGAAGGCGCTTCAACGCCAGAATCCACTTGCACTACCGCATTACGAAGAGGCTGCCTATGCATTTGATTTGCTGAAAGCCTACGCTGCTGGATGGCTGTGCGAGCCCGGCATCGCGTTCGGTAAGAATCCGCCATTTGCCCCTGGCGGTTCGTTTTTTCACAAGATCACAAGCGGTGATTCATTTGGGGTTGATGATCTTTATGCGGCCTTTCTAATTCAGAAATTAGCAGGTATGTATGGGTTTGGCCGTGGTGCGAAGCAACCTAGTCGCGGACAAACACGCTACTTGTTTATGATGATTGTCGTTGATCTTGTGAAGGACTTTCTAATAAACAGCCAATTAAGCTATGGACATCGCGACATTTCATTAGCGATCCAAAAGCTTCAAAAGGGTGGGTACTTAGGTGATATCGGTGATGCAGCAGTCCAGGTTGTTGACGATTATTTGACTGATGGAAATGAGGACAGCCTGTTTTTGGAGCCTGAATTCCAGAAGATGAAGGACTTGAATGCGTTTCTGAAGTCGGAACGACTCGGCAAGACGGACGAATTTTCCCCGAGACTTCGCACGCAGATTGCGTTGGCGAAGAAGTTGTTCCGCAAAAGCGCGCCGTTGGACAAGATGAGGGGTGCGGTCGCTGTTAGCTGATGCTTTGGTGCAACAGCCCTGAGGGGCTGCTTCGGGCCGACCCCGGCCAAATGAATCAAAGTCGAAGTCGATCGACCACGTCCGCTGCGGTCATGAGCTGGTCTGTACACCAGCTTCCGCATCCAGCAATCGCGCCCCATCGAACACGCAGGCGAAGGTCGAGCCCTTCCCCGCCTCGCTCGCGATCCGCAAACTGGCGTCGTGCAGGTTCAGCACGTGCTTGACGATCGACAGGCCAAGGCCGGTGCCGCCGGTGGCGCGCGAGCGGCTGGACGACACGCGGTAGAAACGTTCGGTCAACCGCGACAGGTGCTCGGCGGGAATGCCGTAGCCGGTGTCGCTGACCGAATATTCCGCGCCGCTGCCGGCGCGCTTCCAGCGGATCGTGATGCTGCCGCCTTCGGGTGTGTAGCGCACCGCGTTGCTGACGAGGTTGGAGAACGCGCTGTGCAGGTCCTTGGGCGAGCCGAGCAGGTCGGCGTGCGCGGAATCTTCCAGCGCGATGCGATGGCGGCCCTGGCTCAGGGCTTCGGCTTCGCGGCGCAGCGTCTCCAGCATCGGCGCCATCTCGACGCGTTCCTCGACGACGCGCTGCTGCATTTCCAGCCTTGAGAGTTCCAGCAGGTCCTCGACGATCTGCCGCATCCGCTGCGATTGCGCGCGCATTTCATTCAGCACCGGCGCCAGCGCGGGCACGTCTTCCGGATCGAGCAGTTCCAGATAGCCGTGGATCACCGTCAGCGGCGTGCGCAACTCGTGCGACACGTTGGCGACGAAATCGCGGCGCACCTGCTCCAGCCGCGCGACCCGGCTGATGTCGCGCGCGATCAAGAGGCGTCGCTGGTCGCCATAGGGAATCAGCGTCAGTTGCAATCGCACCGCCGCATCGACGGGCGAAGCGATGTCGTCGCCGTCACCCTGCCCTGCGCGCAGCCACGCGCCGGCTTCGCCCTCACCGAAGCGTGCGGCCACCGGCTGGCCACGATCGCGCGGCCACGCGATGCCGAGCAACTGCGATGCCGCGGGATTGCACCAGCGCACGCGGCCGTCGGGATCGAGCAGCACCAGCGCATCCGGCAGCGCGCAGGCAACCGTGCGCAGGTCGCGCAACTGGGCGGCGAGGCGCCGCGCGCGCGCGCGATCGCCGTTCATGGCGACGCGGAAAACCGGTAGCCGGTGCCGCGCACGGTCTGGATCAAACCCTCCAGCCCGAACGGCTCCAGCGTCTTGCGCAGGCGGCGGATGTGCACGTCCACGGTGCGTTCCTCCACGTACACGCTGCCGCCCCACACATGATCGAGCAGTTGCGCGCGCGAATACACGCGCTCGGCGTGGGTCATGAAGAAGTGCAGCAGGCGGTATTCGGTCGGGCCGATCTCGATTTGCGTCGCGCCCGCGAACACGCGGTGCGCCGGGCCGTCGATGCGCAGGCCGCCCATCTCGACCGAACCGGCGCCATCGTCGCCCTGCGCGCGCCGCAGCACCGCCTTGATCCGCGCGATCAGCTCGCGCGTCGAGAAGGGTTTCACCACGTAATCATCGACACCGGCTTCGAGGCCGTTGACGCGATCCATTTCCTCGCCGCGCGCGGTCAGCATGATGATCGGTACCTCGGCGGTGCGCGGGTCGTGGCGCAGGCGCCGCGCCAGTTCCAGCCCCGTCATGCCCGGCAGCATCCAGTCCAGCAGGATCAGGTCGGGCGGCGCGTCGGCGATCGCTATCTCGGCCGCGCGCGCATCGGCGGCTTGCGCCACGTCCATGTCGGCCTTGCGCAGGGCGAAGGCGACCATGTCGCGGATCGAGGCTTCGTCTTCGACGATGAGGATGCGCTTGTGCATGCGATGTCGTGGCGGTCCGGTGACGGGATTATTGCAGCGGCGCAACATGACAGTCTCGTGACAGCTTGGGCCGGCAGCCCGCGCATGCGACACTGCGCGCTTGCCTTGTCCCCCGCCCCGCCTGATGAACCCGCAAGACCTCGCCCGCCACACGCCGCTGATGCGCCAGTACCTCGCCGCGAAGGCGGAGTATCCGGGCACGCTGCTGTTTTTCCGGATGGGCGATTTCTACGAGTTGTTCTACGACGACGCGCGTAAGGCCGCGCGGCTGCTGGATATCACGCTGACCCAGCGCGGCGAATCGGCCGGCGCACCGATCCCGATGGCGGGCGTGCCCTATCACGCGGTCGAGGCCTACCTTGCCAAGCTGGTGCGCGCGGGCGAGTCGGTGGCGATCTGCGAGCAGATCGGCGATCCGAACGGCAAGGGCCCGATGGAGCGCAAGGTGGTGCGGGTGGTGACGCCCGGCACGGTGACCGACGAGGCGCTGCTGCCGGAACGCCGCGACAACCTGTTGCTGGCGATCGCACGCGGTTCCGACGGTTTCGGATTGGCGTGGGCCGATCTGGCGTCAGGCCGGTTCGTATTGAGCGAAGTCGCGGACGATGCGGCGCTGGCCGCCGAACTCGCGCGCCTCGCACCTGCGGAAACGCTGGTCGGCGAGGATGCGGCGATGCCGCAGGCTGTCGCTTCGTTGAACGGTCTGCGCCAACGCCCGCCGTGGCATTTCGACGAAACCAGCGCCGCGCGCGAGCTGACCGCGTTCTTCGGCACCCGCGACCTGTCCGGCTTCGGCGCGGACGGCCTGCACGCGGCGATCGGCGCCGCGGGTTGCCTGCTGCAATACCTCAAGGAAACCCAGAAGGCCGCGTTGCCGCACCTGACCGGACTTGCCGTCGAATCGGCCGACGAAACGCTGGCGATGGATGCGGCGACCCGTCGCAACCTCGAACTCGACACGCATCCGACGGGCGACACGCGTTACACCCTGCTCGGCGTGCTGGATGCGACGATCACGCCGATGGGCGCGCGCATGCTGCGCCGCTGGCTGCACCGTCCGCTGCGCGACCGCACCGTTTTGCGTGCGCGGCATCAGGCCGTTGGTGTATTGATCGACGCTCGCACATTCGAACCCCTGCGCGAAAAGCTGCGCGCGATCGGTGACCTCGAACGCATCCTCGCGCGGGTGGCGCTGCGTTCGGCGCGTCCGCGCGATCTCGCGACCTTGCGCGATGGACTGGCCGCCGCACCGGCATTGCGGGAAGTGTTGTCGCGGATCGAATCGCCGTTGCTGCACGACCTGCTGCAACGCATCGGCGACCATGCCGACACCGCGCGGCTGCTGGCGCAGGCCATCGTGGAGCGCCCGCCGATGCTGCTGCGCGACGGCGGCGCGATCGCCGATGGCTACGATGCGGAACTGGACGAACTGCGCCAGCTCGCGACGCACGCCGATCAATACCTCGTCGAACTCGAAGCGCGCGAACGCGCCGCCACCGGCATCGCGACGCTGAAGGTCGGCTACAACCGCGTGCACGGCTACTACATCGAGTTCGGCAAATCCCATGACGCCAAGGCGCCGGCGCACTACACCCGCCGCCAGACCACCAAGAACGCCGAGCGCTACATCACCGAGGAACTGAAAACCTTCGAGGACAAGGTGCTGTCCGCGAAGGAACGTTCCTTGATGCGCGAGCGCGCGTTGTACGAAGGCGTACTGGATGCGCTGATCGACAAGCTCGCGCCGCTGAAGGACGCCGCCGCCGCGATCGCGGAACTCGACGTGCTGGCCGATCTTGCCGAGCGCGCCGACACGCTGGACTGGAACGCGCCGCAACTGGTCGATGCACCTTGCATCGCGATCGAGCGCGGCCACCACCCGGTGGTCGAACAGGTACGCACCGAACCGTTCGAACCCAACGACCTCGCGCTCGACGACTCGCGCCGGATGCTGGTGATCACCGGCCCGAACATGGGCGGCAAGAGCACCTACATGCGCCAGAACGCATTGATCGTGCTGCTGGCGCACATCGGCAGTTTCGTGCCCGCCGCGCGCGCCACGCTCGGGCCGATCGACCGCATCTTCACCCGCATCGGCGCAGGCGACGACTTGGCGCGCGGGCAGTCGACCTTCATGGTCGAGATGAGCGAGACCGCCAACATCCTGCACAACGCAACCGCGCAATCGCTGGTGCTGATGGACGAGGTTGGGCGCGGCACTTCGACCTACGATGGGCTTGCACTCGCCCGCGCAGCGGCGGTGCATCTGGCGACCCACAACCGCGCCTTCACGCTGTTCGCGACGCACTACTTCGAGCTGACCGAACTCGCGGCGCAATTCGATTCCATCGCCAACGTGCACTTGGACGCCGTCGAGTACCACGATCGCGAACGCGGCGACCAGCTCGTCTTCATGCACGCTGTGAAGGATGGTCCCGCCGACCGCAGCTTCGGCCTGCAGGTGGCGGCGCTGGCGGGGCTGCCCAAGGCGGTGATCGCGGACGCCAGGCAAACCCTGGCGCAACTCGAACGCGGCGTGCATTCAAGTGCCGGTGCCGAAGTGGCTGCACATTCGAACGGCACGGCCTCGCCGCAGTCCGATCTTTTTGCCGCGCCGAGTGTGGATCCGAAATGGCTGGATCTGGCCGAGGCGCTGCGCTCGCTCGATCCCGACGCACTCACCCCGCGCGAGGCGCTGGACGCGCTCTATCGGTTGCAAGGCAAACTGCCGCAAGGCTGATCCGAATTGCCCCAGGACGGTCACTGGCGGCGCGCCATCCGCGCGCTTATGCTCGCCCGCCAGACCGGACTTCACGGGGAGAGCACCATGCGCAAACTCGTTGTCGCCATCGTCACCGTCATCACCGGGGCCTCGCTGTCGGCTACCGCTGCGCCCACCCACCGCGTGCCGGGCCAGTGGGAAGTCACCTCCAGCATGCACTTCACCCAGGGCGGCGTGCAGATTCCGCCCGAGGTCCGCCAGCAGATGGCGGCGAGGGGCATGAAGATGCCGGACTTCACCGCGCCGCATACGTTCAAGCAATGCCTGACCGCCGAGGAAATCGCGCGCGACGAACAGATGAAATTCAGCGAGGACGAATCCTGCAAGACCACCAACTCCAGGTGGTCGGGCAACAGCTTCCACGCCGAATTCGCGTGTTCCAACCGGGGCAAGCCATCGCACGGTTCGGTCGACGGCACGATCTCGGCCGGCGGCAAGGCCTACACCGGCAATTTCCGGATCGAAGGCAGCGACCCCCAGTTGGGCGGCGCGTACGCGATGGAAGGCAAGACCTCGGGCAGGTGGCTGGGTCCGACCTGCGGCAAGGACGCCGGTTGAATTTTCGCAGTTGCCACGCGCACCGGGGTAGTCGCGACCCCGGCGCGCTCAGGCGTTGAACACCAGACTGCAACAAGTCAATCCGCCCTCGGCCTTTTCCGTTTCCGACATGTCCACGACCCGGACGTCGAGGCCGGCGCGCCGCAGTGCGTCGGCCGTGGCGGGCTGGCTCGCGGCACAAATCACTGCAGCATCGATCCGCAACACATTGGCGGCAAAGGGTTCGCCGCGCGCGACCCCAATCCAGCGACAACCCAGAAAGCATGCCGGATCGACCCACTCGGGATTCACCAGCAGCAGGTCGTCCGCGACCTGGGTGACCGCGCTTTTGAGATGCAGGCAGCCCTGCACCGGAACCGCCTCGACTTGGTATCCGAACGGCGCGACCTTTTCGGCCAGTTGCGCGATTCCGTCGGCGTTGCTGCGTGCGGAAGCGCCCACGTACAGCCTGCGACCGAGCCGGAGCACGTCGCCGCCGTCGAGGGTTGCGGGCGTCTCGATGCGGACCAGTGGCCGCCATTCCGACAGCGCCGCCGCGACCGATCCCACTTCGCCGCGCCGCGACGCCGCGCTCGGGCGCGTCACGACCGCGACCTCGTCCAGCACGATCGCCGTGTCTTCCACGAACACGGAATCGGGCAGGTCCGGTTGCTCGGGCAGTTGCCGGACTGCGCAGCCCGCGTCGCGCAGCGCCTGCTCGTAGCGCGCATGTTGCGTCCGCGCCAGATCAATGTCGATTGGGCGCCGCGGCAGGTGGCTCAGTTCGCAACGATCCAGCGCACGGCTGACGGCGCGCGTGATCGCGATCCGCCGCCGGCCTCCCTCGCGCGCCTCTGCGTTCAAGTCTTGCCGTCGCCCGGTGGCGGGTTGCCATCGGCGTCCGGCGCGGGCTTCGGCGCCGGCACCGTCGGCGGCGACGCCTCCGCGAAGGCGCGCAGGCCGCCGCCGATCGATGGCTGCATCGGCATGCTGGCGGCAGGCACCGACCAGGTGTGCCCAGATGCGCCGGGCACGCCCGCAGGGGACGCGGATTCGAGCGGGGCCGTCGGCGCGGGAGTGGGTTCGGGCGAGGTGTCGGCGCGGACTTCCGCGCTCACGCTGGCAGGTGCCCCCGGATCCGGCACAGACGCTTCGGCAACCGCCGGCGCATGGGTGTCGTCGGGCATGGCAACGTCGGGAATGGCGTTCCATTCCTCCGGCGTCATGCCTTCCGGAATCGCGTCCACCGGTGCGGCTTCCACCCGCGCCGGCATGCGCCCCGCCTGCACCAGCGAACGGATGGCGTGGAACACCTCGGCGCGCCCGAACGGTTTCTTGATGAAACCGTCCGCGCCGAAGCGCTGGACATAGAACTGCTCGGTCGCCTGCTGGTTGCCGCTCATCATGATGATGGGTGTGGTGCGGGTGCGGCTGTCGCGCCGCAACGCGCGCAGCACCGCGAATCCGGACATGCCGGGCAGCACGATGTCGAGGAAGATCAGGTCGGGGATTTGCGACTGCGCCATCTCGACCGCGCTCTCGCCGTCCGCAGCCTTCAGGATCTCGTAGCTGTCCTGCGCCAGCATCTTGCCCAGCACGGCGCGGATCGTGGCGGAATCGTCCACCACCAGCACCCGCGCGCCGGCGGATGCGCGCACGCGCGCGACGTGGCGGCGATCGCCGGCCTGCGCGTTCGCCCCCACGATTCGCTTGAACAGATCGAAGACCGCCATGCTCTCCCCCCAACGCCGCCGCACAAGTGTGGGTTGCGCGGCGTCCGTGCGCAAGCAGGGCATGCCGCTCAGAACGTCAGCACGTCGCCCACCACGAATTGCGGACGCCGCCGCACGCCAACATCAGTGCGCAGCGGTTCCGCCACCGTGAAATACAACACCCGGTTGAACGAGCCGCGCAGGTTGCCGATCCGGAAGCCCGCGCCCACGCTCGAATACCACGGGCTCCACCCCTGCCCCGCGGACCGGTCGATGATCGCGTCGTCGTTGAACACCACGAAGCCGACCTGGAAAGTGTGGAACCACACCATCGGCGTCACGATGCGGTCGGCGAGGGTGACGCGCACGCGCCGCGTGCCCGTCGCATAGAAATTCGGATAGCCGCGCAGCGCCTGGAAGCCGCCGATGTAGAGACGGTTTTCGGGATCGGGGTGCAGCAGCGATGCGACATCGATGTGGAATACCAGCGTCTGCCGCCGCCACGGCTGGCCGTAGGCGGTCGCCTCGGCGTTGAACGCTTCGTTGCGCCATTGTCCGCCGTCGCGGCGCGCCATCAGCGAACCGTCGGCGAGCACCAGCCATCGCGGTAACGGCTCGAAGCCCTTGCTCACGGTCACCGAAACGTTCGGCCCGTTCGCGCTCGCGCCGAACGCGGTCGAGTCGTACAAGGCCTGCGCGGACACATCCCAGCCGAGGTTGTAGTCCTCCGCGCGCGCGACTTCGCGCAGGTTCACGAAACTCGCGTAGCGATCCTGGTGCAGGGAAACGATCGGCCCGACGCCGGCCAGCGTGCGCAGATCAGGTGCCGGCGGCGGCAGGTCGCCCGCGTTCACCCGCACCGGCATGCCGTAGGTGTAGCGCTCGTAATCCAGCGCGACGCCCGCGCGCCACGCGGTCTCGCCGTCGAAAGCCAGCAGCTTCTGCCAATCCGCCTGCAACATCCGTTCGCGCTGCGGCAAGGACCACTGCTGCACGCCGCGGTCGTAGAACCCGAGGTTCAGATGCTGGGTGAGCGCGGTGACGTCGGCGCCCCACGGCGTGGTGTCGAGCAGGAACGGTTTCGAGAGGGCCAGCGACTGGAACTTGCCGTCGGACAGGTCCTCGTAATAGGCCGCCAGGGTCCAGTCGGTGTTGAGCAAGGTCGGATCGAGATACTCCAGCACGTTCATGCTGCGCTCGACCGTCTTCTGCCGCCCGATCGCGAGCGTGCGGCCGGTGCCGAGGAAATTGGAATCCTCCAGCTTGAAGCGCCACTCGTTGGCATTGCCGGCGCGCGCGAAGCGGGTGTCGATCTTGAGCGTCCACGCGTCGCGCACGTCCACGCGCACATCCACGGCGCCGTTCGCGCAATCCATCGGCGTGATGTCGGCGCCGCGCAGGAACGTCTGCGCGCGCAGATGCCGGATCGCCTCGTACACCTGCTGCGCGTTGACCGGCTGGCCCGGCTGGATCAGCAGCAGATGATGCACCACCCAGTCGCGCGTTCGGATATGCAGGAAGTCGGCGGCGCGGGTGTACCAGACGTTCTCGCGCGGATTGGCGAGGTCATAGACGTTGTCCACCTCGACATGGATCGCGCCATAACGCAAGCCGGCGAGCTGGATGGCCTGCCATTGCGCCTCGCCGACCCAGCGTTCGTGCGCGGCATCGGTGGGCCGGGGACACGCCGGAATCCCCGCAACGACACGCAGCACGACGCCCAGACCCAGCCATCCTGCCACCAGCCATCGCGCCCGCTTGCCCATCGCCGCCCGGTCGCGCCTGCCCGTTTCTCATCCCAGCCGACGCGGTGAGCATACGCCGTCAATTGTTCACGCCGCGTCGATGACGAGCTGCCGCGAGCCACGGAGCGCCACGATACGAATCCGCCACCACCCACGCCGCGGCGGTGATCAGCCAGGAAACACCGAACTCATCCCATTGGGAGCCGCTCGCGTGACCAACCGCCACGACGGGCAACCACACCAGCAGCGTGAACAAGCCCATTTGAATAGTCGAGAACACGGCCGCCAATCGCGCACACACGCCGATCAGCACTGCCACGCCCGCCGCGATATAGGTGCAGCCGAAGAAATACGCCCAGCCCATGTGCCATGGCAGCCAGGCGGGCACCAGCGGCGCAGTCATGTTCACGTAGAAGAAATGCGAAAGTCCGAACGCGAACATCGCGCAGGCATAGACCACCCGCGCGATGCGCACGCTGCTGTCGCCAACGGCAAGACCGAGCCAACGCCGATCGCGATCGGTCGCAAACCACGCGTACAACACCCACGCCGCGGCAACGATCACGGCAGTCTCGCCCCAGAACTGCCACGAACCCTCCACGAGGGGTGCGCGCACGATAGTGCTTCCCTTCACCCACACCATCCATATCAACAGCCACGCAAGCAGTACGCGCGCAGCGATGGCGGCCGAGCGCCGCCACAGCAAGCCGGCACCGCATGCCAGCGAAATCACCGCGCAGAGATAGGCCAGCGCCCCGCGCGCGGGCACGGCTTTTGGCACGCCTTCCCACCCGGCGACGAAGCCGCCCTGGATCAAACCCACGATGCCGAGGGCGATCAGCGTTGCCGCGAAAACCAGGTGACCGACACTGGCGATGCGCATCGCACTGCCCTTCCAGGCGCCTCGGTGGGCCCATGTTGGCAGCCGCCGGCGCTTACGTCGAATCGATGTCACCCAACGCACGGATCAGGCGTCGCGCACGCTTGTCGGGCCGTTTCGGCGGCGGCTGGTAACCCGCACGTTCGGCACGGCGTTGCTCGCGAGCAGCTGCACGCGCACTGATGGACGATTCCGATTCGCGATAAAGCGCCTGTGCCAGCGCGGCCGAACCGCGCTTGTGCGCGAGGCCCGTCACTTCGATCTCGAAGGCTTCCTCGCCGCGCGTAATGCGCAACGCGTCGCCGACACGCACTTCGTGCGAAGGCTTGCACGCATTGCCGCCGCGCGTGACGTGTCCGCGCTCGACCGCCTGCTTGGCCAGTGCACGGGTCTTGAAGAAGCGCGCGTCCCATAACCAGGCATCGATGCGGACAGTGGATATATCACTCGCCATCGAAGTTCCAGAAGGTTTGGCGCGGATCCCCTCTCCCCTCGGGAGAGGGTGCCCCGAAGGGGCGGGTGAGGGTTCGTTCACGCGAAACCGTACCCTCATCCGGCGCTACGCGCCACCATGGAGCTCTTAGCCACGGATGGTGGCCTTACCCGAAGGGAGAAGGGACAACAAAATAACAATGCGTCAACCGGCAAGCAGTCGATTCATTCTTTGCACAAACGCCGCGGGATCGGGCAAGGCCGCGCCGGCGGTGATCTCGGCCTGCTCCAGCAGCAGCAACGCCAGGTCCTTCGCCTTGGCCTCGTCGGATTCCGCATCCACGCGCTTCACCAGCGCATGCGCGGGATTGATTTCCAGCGTGGGTTTCGACTCGGGCACGTCCTGCCCGGCCTCGCGCAGAAGCCGCGCCAAGTGCGGCGCGAGTTCGTAATCCGCCAGCGCGAGGCAGGACGGTGAATCGGTGAGGCGCGCAGAAACCCGAACATCGGCGACGCGGTCGCCCAGCAGTTCCTTCAGCTTCTTCACCAACGGCTCGGCCTGCTTCGCGGCCTCTTCCTGCTTCTGCTTGTCGGCCGCGTCCAGCGGCAGTTCGCCCTTGGCGACATTGCGGAAACTCTTTCCCGCGTACTCACCGAACTGGCCCATGATCCACTCGTCCACGCGGTCGAACATCAGCAACACCTCGATGCCTTTCGCCCGGAAAGCTTCGAGTTGCGGGCTGCCGGCCGCGGCCGTGTAGCTGTCGGCGGTGACGTACCAGATCGCGTCCTGGCCCGGTTGCATCCGCGCGAGGTAGTCGTCCAGTGACACGTCCTGCTCGGCGCCTTCGCCTTTCGTCGAGGCAAAGCGCAGCAGCTTCGCGATGCGTTCGCGGTTGGACGGATCCTCGACGATGCCTTCCTTCAGCGTGTTGCCGAAGGCCTTGCGAAAAGTCTTGAATTTTTCCGCATCGTCCTTCGCCAGCTTCTCGATCAAGTCCAGCACGCGCTTGACGCAGGACGCCTTGATCTTCTCGATCTGGCGGTTGTGTTGCAGGATCTCGCGGCTGACGTTGAGCGGCAGGTCGTCGGCATCCACCACGCCGCGCACGAAGCGCAGGTAGTTCGGCAGCAATTCCTCGGCCGCGTCCATGATGAAGACGCGCTTGATGTACAGCTTGACGCCCTTGCGTTCATCGCGCGCGCCCATCATCAGGTCGAACGGCGGCCGCGCGGGAATGTAGAGCAAGGTCGTGAAGCGCTGACTGCCGCCCTCGACACGGTTGTGGGTCCACGCCAGCGGATCGCTGAAATCGTGGCCCAGCGACTTGTAGAACGCCTTGTATTCGTCGTCGCTGATTTCCGATTTCGGCTTGGTCCACAGCGCGGACGCGTCGTTGACCGTTTCCCATTCGTCCGTCGGCTTGCCGTCCTTCTGCTTCAGCATCCGGATCGGAAAGGCGACGTGGTCGGAATACTTGCGGATCAGATCCCGCAGCTTCCAGTTGTCGAGGAACTCGGTGTCGTCGTCCTTCAGGTGCAGGATCACGGACGTGCCACGCTCGGCGATGGTTTCGGCGGCAAGCGAGTATTCGCCCTGGCCGTCGCTTTCCCAGCGCACGCCCTCGGTATCCGCCGCGCCCGCGCGGCGCGACAGCACGGCCACCTTGTCTGCCACCACGAACGCGGAATAAAAGCCCACGCCGAACTGGCCGATCAGGCGCGCGTCCGCCTGCTGCTCGCCCGACAAGGATTCGAGGAATCGCCGCGTGCCGGAACTCGCGATGGAGCCCAGGTTGGCAACGATCTCGTCGCGGCTCATCCCGATGCCGTTGTCGCGCACCGTGAGGGTTTTCGCATCCTTGTCGAACGCGACGTCGATGTGCAGCTCGGCATCGTCGCCCAGCAGCTCGGGCTTGCCGATGGCCTCGAAGCGCAGCTTGTCGCAGGCGTCGGAGGCGTTGGAAATCAATTCGCGCAGGAAGATTTCCTTGTGCGAATACAGCGAGTGCGTGACCAGGCGCAGGACCTGCGCGACCTCGGCTTCGAAGGGGCGGGTTTCGGTGGCGTTGCTCATGATGCGAACTTCCGTGATGGTTGAAAGGTGATCCAGGGCGACGATCCCCATCCGCTCGTCATTCCGGGGCCGCCCGCGCTGCTTGCGGGCGGAACCCGACTGCGAAGGCAGGATGCCGGAGCGAACATCGGCGTAGCCGATGGCCCGCAGGGCGAGCCGCAGGATGCGGCGAGTTTATCCAGCACGTCGCAGCAAAACCGATTCCGGGTTCCATCGCCGATGAAGCCGGCGATGGCCCCGGAATGACGAAGTAAAGATGGGGCCGCCCGATGGCGGCTCAATCCGTGGCCCAAGTGGTGCCGCGGCGAGGCTTTCTCAAGCGGGAGCGCGGGCCATCTTGATGATCCACCGATACAGCACGATCACCGTGATGGCGAACACCACGCCGCCGATGAAGATGGCTGGCGTCGCAAAACTGTCGCCCACCAGCGCGATTGGATTCTGCTTGCCGCTGAAACCGACGATGCCCGCGAAGATCACCGCCAGCAGGCTTTCGCCCACGATCAGGCCGGACGCCAGCAGGACGCCGAGCTGTTTGGTCGCCTCGGCGTTCGGCTTGCGTTCGGCGCGGCGGTCGAACCACGCGCCGACCAGCGCGCCCACCACCACCATCAGCGTGGTCGAGGTCGGCAGGTAAATACCAAGGCCCACCGCCAGCGGCGGCAGGCGCGGGCCCTTTTTCGCGAGGCCCAGCAATTCGTCGAGGATGATGATCGCGACGCCGATGCCGCAGCCGATGCCGATCAGGCTCCAGTCGATGTTGTGCGTGATCACGCCCTGCGCCAGCGCCGAGATCAGGCCGGCCTGCGGCGCCGGCAGCGCGGTCGCGGGGTTGGCGCCGGGCGCGCCGAGGAAACCGTAGGTGTGCTGCAGCAGGTCGAGCACCGGCGGAATCACCACCGCGCCCGCCAGCACGCCGATCACCAGCGCCCACTGCTGCAGTGACGGCGTGGCATCGACCAGTTGGCCGGTCTTGAGATCCTGCAGGTTGTTGTTGGCGATCGAAGCCACCGCGAACACGATCGCGGTGATGAACAGGGCGAAGCCGACCAGCGGCTTTTCGGCACCCGGCGGCAGGAACGGCTTCACGCCCACCACCAGCAGCAGCGCCGCGATCACCACCACCAGGATTCCCACGCCCGACAGCGGGCTGTTGGACGATCCGATCAGGCCGGCCATGTAGCCGCACACCGCCGACACCAGGAAGCTCAGCAGCACCACGAACACCACGCCGCCGATCACCAGCGTCCAGGTCACGGCGCCGAGGCCGTTGTTGACCGCGAAGTGCCACAGCAGCCACGCGATCGGAATGAAACAGATCAGCGAGATCAGCCCCACCGTGCCGATCGGCATGTCGTGTTCGGTGCGCGGCAGTTCGTGCAGCGTGCCGGCCTTGCGCGCGCGCGACGCGCGGAACGCGCCGGCGAGGCCCGAGACCAGTGGCTTCACCAGTTTCGCCAGCGTCCAGATCGCGGCCACGCCGATGGTGCCGGCGCCGATGAAGCGCACGTAATGGCTCCAGCCCGCCTGCGCCACGTCGGCCGCCGCGCCGGCGGCCCAGTGCAGGTGCGTGAAATACGGCACCGCCCAGGCCCAGCCGATCAATGCGCCGACCAGCATCGCCACGCCCACCCACAGGCCGACCAGGTGCCCGATCGCGAACAGCGCGAACGACAGGCCGAAATCGAAACCGGTCGCGCCGCCCTTGTCGCCGCCGACGCGGAAATAATCGGTGACGCTGGCGGCGAATACTTTCGTCTGCACGATCACGTAGAAGATCGCCGACACGATCGCGCCCCACAGCACGGCCTTCAATCCCGCGCCGCCGGTTTCGACCGATTCCTTCGCATCCGCGCCCTCGCCCGCGCCCACCTTCAGCACTTCCGCGCAGGCCACGCCTTCCGGGTACGGCAGGTCGGAATCGGTGACCAGCGCACGCCTGAGCGGAATGGTGTACATCACGCCGAGGATGCCGCCGGTCGCGCAGATGCCGGCCGAGATCCAGAACGGGAACCCGCTCCAGTAGCCGACGATGATGAGCCCCGGCAGCACGAAGATGATCGACGACAGCGTGCCCGCGGCCGAAGCCACGGTTTGGACGATGTTGTTTTCCTGGATGGTGGCGTCGCGCATGGCCTTCAGGATGGCCATCGAGATCACCGCGGCCGGGATCGAAGTCGAGAAGGTCAGGCCCGCCTTCAACCCGAAATACACGTTGGCGGCGGTGAACACGATCGTGATGAGGATGCCGATGACGATTCCGCGAAGGGTGAGTTCGCGGCGTGCAGGCATTCCGCTGAGTGCATTCATTGGCGTCCCCATCTCTGGCCGGTTGCTGCCGCATACTAGCCGATTCGGATTTTCCCCTCTCCCATCGGGAGAGCCGCCATCCAACCGCCATCCATGGCCAAGAGCTTCGTGGCTGAAAACTCCGTGGTGGCCCGAAGGGCCGGGTGAGGGTTCGCAAACGCATGGGCAATCACAAGCCGACCCACAAGACCGTACCCTCTCCCCTACCCCTCTCCCGGAGGGAGAGGGGTTCAAACATCTACCGCGGACGTTTCGCGCCCTCGCCCACCGGCGAGCTGCACTTCGGTTCGCTGGTGGCGGCGCTGGCGAGCTGGCTGCGTGCGCGGCAACAGGGCGGCGAATGGCTGGTGCGCGTCGAGGATATCGATCCGCCGCGCGAAGTCGTGGGTTCGGCGCAATCCATCCTGGCTTCGCTGCAACGACTGGGGCTCGATGCGGACGAACCACCGCTGTACCAGTCGCAACGCAATGACGCCTACGCCGCAGCATTGGAACGCCTTCGCGAAGCGGGACTTGCATTCCCGTGCTGGTGCAGCCGCACCGATCTGGAATCCGCAGGCACGTTGCACCGTGATGGGTGCTGCCTTAGCGCGTCCCGCGACGATCGCGAACCCGCCTGGCGACTGCGCGTTCCCGACGCCGCCATCGGATTCAACGATGCGTTGCAAGGCCGTCAGTCGCAGAACGTCCGCGAAGCGGTCGGCGACTTCGTGCTGAAACGCGCCGACGGCCTGTGGAGCTACCAGCTCGCCTGCGTGGTGGACGATGCGTACCAGCGCATCACCGAAGTCGTGCGCGGCTGCGACCTCCTCGATTCGACGCCGCGCCAGATCCTGCTGCAACGCCTGCTCGGCCTGCCCACGCCCGCGTACCTGCACCTGCCGCTGGCCGTCGATGCCGAAGGCCGCAAGCTGTCCAAATCCAGCGATGCACCCGCGATCGACATGCGCAATCCGGGCGAGGCGCTCGCGCGGGCGCTGCGATTCCTGGGGCAAGGCATCCCGGATCCGTCGGACGTCGCGACGATGCTGCGACTCGCAGCCCGAAGTTTCGACATCACACCGTTGCAAGGCATCCCCATGCGTGCGGTGTGAACGCGTTGAACCCGGTCGCCGGCCGCGCGCTCAAGCCGTCGAGCGTAGCAGGTTGCGTGGCGTGCGGATAAGCCTCCCTGACGCTGCGGGCAAGGGGTAGGATGGACCCCACCATCACCCGAAAGGAGCCGTCACATGAGCGCACGCGTGGCACTGGTTACGGGGGGTACGGGCGGCATCGGCACTGCGATCGTCCGGCGGCTGGCCGGCATGGGCTTCAAGGTTGCGACCAACTACCGCGACGAAGGAAAAGCCAAGGCCTGGCGCGACAAGTTGAAAGCCGAAGGCATCGACGTGCTCACCGTCAAGGGCGACGTGTCGGATCCCGAATCGTGCAAGGTCATGGTGCAGGAGGTCGAACAGAAGCTCGGCCCCATCGACATCCTGGTCAACAACGCCGGCATCACCCGCGACACCACCTTCCACAAGATGACCTACCAGCAGTGGACCGACGTGGTGAACACCAACCTCAACGCCTGCTTCAACGTGACACGCCAAGTCATCGAAGGCATGCGCGCGCGCAAGTGGGGGCGGATCGTGCAGATCAGTTCCATCAACGGCCAGAAGGGCCAGTACGGACAGGCCAATTACGCCGCCGCCAAGGCCGGCATGCACGGCTTCACCATTTCGCTCGCGCAGGAAAACGCCAAGCTCGGCATCACCGTCAACACCGTGTCACCCGGCTACATCGGCACCGACATGGTGATGGCCGTGCCCGAAGACGTGCGCGCCAAGATCGTCGCGCAGATCCCGGTCGGCCGCCTCGGCGAACCCGACGAGATCGCCTACGCCGTCGCCTTCTTCCTCGACGACAAGGCCGCGTGGATCACCGGCGCGAACCTCGCGATTAATGGTGGGCACTACATGGGGTGGTGACGTTCCCTTCGCCAATCCGGACACGGTGCAGCCGCGATTTGCAACCCACCTTCTTCGTCATTCCGGGGCCGTTCGCAGCTTCATCGCGAACGGAACCCGGAATCCATTTTGTTTTTCCCGCAAGCAAGATGGCCAAGACATCACGGTGTTTTCGCACTTACCCACGCACAACGAGCCCATTGCGGCAATTCAGCAAGTAGGTTGGGCTGACCCCGGACTTGATCCGGGGGAAGCCCAACGCTTTCGTTTGTCCATGTTGGGCTTCCCCCGGATCAAGTCCGGGGTCAGCCCAACCTACAATGATCGCGTCGCAAACACCTTAGTGCAGGCCATACGCGCGGCCCCGGAATGACGACAACCGTTTGAAAGTCTGCGCGAGGTCGAACCCTCACCCGGCGCTGCGCGCCACCACGGAGCTCTCAGCCATGGATGGCGGCTCTCCCGGAGGGAGAGGGAAGAAACAGAGGCGCGCGTCCTTTGCCGCCAGCAATGCCCACCAGCGCATGCGCCCCACGAAATGGACGTCCAGACGTCCGAACGTCGAAAGCACTTGCGCAATTGCTGCGGTGCACTATAGTCGGAACCGACGGCAATCACCCGGAGGATGGCGATGAATCCACCGCACGCGCAGGGCCTGTACGACCCCCGCCACGAACACGACGCCTGCGGCCTCGGTTTCGTCGTCCACATCAAGGGGAAAAAATCCCACGACATCATCCTGCAGGGCTTGGCGATCCTGCAGAGCCTCGACCACCGCGGCGCGGTGGGCGCCGATCCGCTGATGGGCGACGGCGCCGGCATCCTGATCCAGATTCCCGACGCGCTGTACCGCGAGGAGATGGCGCTGCAGGGGGTGACCCTGCCGCCGCCCGGCGAGTACGGCGTCGGCATGATCTTCCTGCCGCGCGAGCACGCCTCGCGCCTAGCCTGCGAGCAGGAACTGGAACGCAAGGTGCGCGCGGAAGGCCAAGTGGTGCTGGGCTGGCGCGACGTGCGCGTGGATGCGGAGATGCCGATGTCGCCGGCGGTGAAGGCGCAGGAGCCGGTGATCCGGCAGATCTTCATCGGCCGCGGCCCGGACGTGATGGTGCCCGACGCGCTGGAGCGAAAACTCTACGTGATCCGCAAGACCGCGAGCCACGCGATCCGCGCGCTGAATTTCAAGCACGGCACCGAATATTTCGTGCCTTCGATGTCCACCCGCACCGTGGTCTACAAGGGCCTGCTGCTGGCCGACCAAGTCGGCCGCTACTACAAGGACCTCGCCGATCCGCGCACCACTTCGGCGGTGGCGCTGGTGCACCAGCGCTTTTCCACCAACACCTTCCCGGCCTGGGAGCTGGCGCATCCATATCGCCTGATCGCGCACAACGGCGAGATCAACACGGTCAAGGGCAACGTCAACTGGATCAACGCGCGCACCCGCGCGATCGCCTCGTCGGTGCTGGGCGACGACCTGCCCAAGCTGTGGCCGCTGATCTACCCCGGCCAATCCGACACCGCCTCGTTCGACAACTGCCTCGAACTCTTGACCATGGCCGGCTACCCGCTGGCGCACGCGATGATGATGATGATTCCGGAGGCGTGGGAAAAACACGCGCTGATGGACGCCAACCACCGCGCGTTCTACGAATACCACGCGGCGATGATGGAACCGTGGGACGGCCCCGCCGCGATCGCCTTCACCGACGGCCACCAGGTCGGCGCGACGCTGGACCGCAACGGCCTGCGTCCCGCGCGTTACCTCGTCACCGACGATGACCTGGTCATCCTCGCCTCGGAAGCCGGCGTGCTGCCGGTAGCCGAATCGCGCATCGTAAAGAAGTGGCGGCTGCAGCCGGGCAAGATGCTGCTGATCGACATGGAAGCCGGCCGCATCATCGACGACAAGGAGCTGAAGGATCAGCTCGCCAACGCGCGCCCGTACCGGCAATGGATCGAACGCATCAGCGTGCGGCTGGACGACCTGCCGGAAGCGCACCCGGAACCGCACGACGACGCCACCCTGCTCGACCGCCAGCAGGCCTTCGGCTACACGCAGGAGGATCTGAAATTCCAGTTGCTGCCGATGGCGCGCGACGCGCAGGAGGCGATCGGTTCGATGGGCAACGACGCACCGCTGGCGGTGCTGTCGAACCGCAACAAGTCGCTGTACGACTATTTCCGCCAGACCTTCGCGCAGGTCACCAACCCGGCGATCGATCCGATCCGCGAACAACTGGTGATGTCGCTGACCTCGTTCATCGGCCCCAAACCGAACCTGCTCGACATCAACAACATCAACCCGCCGCTCAGGCTGGAAGTGCCGCAGCCGGTGCTGGGCTTCGCCGACATGGCGCGGCTGCGCAAGATCGGCCGTTATTCGCGTAAGCGTTTCCGCAGCCACGAACTCGACATCACCTATCCCGCCGCCTGGGGCAGCGCCGGCATCGAGGCGCGCCTCGCCTCGCTGTGCGCGCAGGCGGTGGATGCGATCGGACAAGGCCACAACATCCTCATCATTTCCGACCGCCGCGCCGACCGCGAGCGCGTCGCGATCCCCGCCCTGCTCGCCACCTCGGCCGTGCACCAGCACCTGGTCGAACGCGGCCTGCGCACCTCGACCGGCCTGGTGGTGGAAACCGGCTCGGCGCGCGAGGTGCACCACTTCGCGCTGCTCGCGGGCTGCGGCGCGGAAGCGGTGCATCCGTACCTCGCGATGGAAACCCTGGCGCAAGAGTTCGCGGACGCACCGGACGGCATCACCGCCGACAAGGCCATCGCCAACTACGTGAAGGCCATCGACAAGGGCCTGCAGAAGGTGATGTCCAAGATGGGCATCTCCACCTACATGTCCTACACCGGCGCGGAGATCTTCGAAGCGGTGGGTTTGTCACGCGAATTCGTGGACAAATATTTTGCAGGCACCACCAGCAACATCGAGGGCATCGGGCTGTTCGAGGTCGCGGAAGAAACCCTGCGCCAGCACGCGACCGCGTACGGCAACGATCCGGTGCTGGCCGGCACGCTGGCCGACGGCGGCGACTACGCCTGGCGCGTGCGCGGCGAGGAACACCTGTGGACGCCCGACGCCATCGCGAAACTGCAGCACGCGACGCGCGCCAACCACGCGCAGACCTACGCGGAATACGCGGCGCTGATCAACGACCAGAGCCGCCGCCACATGACGCTGCGCGGCCTGTTCGAGTTCCGCATCGACCCGGCCCGGTCGATCCCGCTGGACGAGGTGGAACCGGCGAAGGAGATCGTGAAACGCTTCACCACCGGCGCGATGTCGCTGGGTTCGATCTCCACCGAGGCGCACACCACGCTCGCGCTGGCGATGAACCGCATCGGCGGCAAGTCCAACACCGGCGAGGGCGGTGAAGACCCGGCGCGTTACCGCAATGAACTGGCGGGCCAGCCGATCAAGCAGGGCGACACCCTGGCCGGCATCATCGGCAAGGGCCGGATCGAACGCGACCTCACATTGCAGGAAGGCGATTCGTTGCGCTCGCGCATCAAGCAAGTGGCGTCGGCGCGCTTCGGCGTCACCGCCGCCTATCTCGTTTCCGCCGACCAGATCCAGATCAAGGTATCGCAGGGCGCCAAGCCCGGTGAAGGCGGCCAGTTGCCGGGCCACAAGGTTTCCGAATACATCGCGGAACTGCGCTGTTCGGTGCCGGGCGTGGGCCTGATTTCACCGCCGCCGCACCACGACATCTATTCCATCGAGGATCTCGCGCAACTGATCCACGACCTGAAGAGCTGCAATCCGCGCGCGTCGATTTCGGTGAAGCTGGTATCCGAGATCGGCGTCGGTACCGTCGCCGCGGGCGTCGCCAAGTGCAAGGCCGACCACGTGGTGATCGCCGGCCACGACGGCGGCACCGGCGCTTCGCCGTGGTCGTCGATCCGGCACGCCGGCACGCCGTGGGAACTGGGCCTCGCGGAAACCCAGCAAACGCTGGTGCTCAACCGCTTGCGCGGACGCATCCGCGTGCAGGCCGACGGCCAGATGAAGACCGGCCGCGACGTGGTGATCGGCGCGCTGCTCGGCGCCGACGAGTTCGGCTTCGCCACCGGGCCGCTGGTGGTGGAAGGCTGCATCATGATGCGCAAGTGCCACTTGAACACCTGCCCCACCGGCATCGCCACGCAGGACCCGGTGCTGCGCCGCCGCTTCACCGGCAAGCCCGAACACGTCGTCAACTATTTCTTCTTCGTGGCCGAGGAAGTACGGAAATGGATGGCGCAACTCGGCATCCGCCGCTTCGAGGATCTGGTCGGGCGCGCGGACCTGCTCGACATGCGCGCCGGAATCGAACACTGGAAAGCGAAAGGGCTGGATTTCGCGCGCGTGTTCCATCGTCCCGACGTGCCCGATGACGTCGCGCGCCACCACGCCGAAGCGCAGGACCACGGCCTCGACGGCGCACTCGACCATGTGCTGATCGGGAAGGCCGCGCCCGCTCTCGAACGCGGCGAGCGCACCCGCATCGCGGTGGACATCCGCAACCGCGACCGCAGCGTGGGCGCGATGCTGTCGGGTGAGATCGCGCGCCGCCACGGTCATGCCGGTCTGCCCGACGACACGCTCCGCATCCAGCTCGACGGCACCGCCGGGCAAAGCTTCGGCGCGTTCCTCGCGCACGGCGTCACGCTCGACCTCGTCGGCGAGGCCAACGATTACGTCGGCAAGGGCCTGTCCGGAGGGCGCATCATCGTGCGTTCGCCCAACGACTTCCGCGGCTTCGGCCCCGACCACATCATCGTCGGCAACACCGTGCTGTACGGCGCCACCGCTGGCGAAGCGTACTTCAACGGCGTGGCCGGCGAACGCTTCGCGGTGCGCAATTCCGGCGCGCGCGCGGTGGTGGAAGGCACGGGCGACCACGGCTGCGAATACATGACCGGCGGCACCGTGGTGGTGCTGGGCGAAACCGGACGCAACTTCGCCGCCGGCATGTCGGGCGGCGTGGCCTACGTGTACGACCCGGACGGCCTGTTCGAGCGCCGCTGCAACCTCGCGATGGTGGCGCTGCAACCCGTGCTCGCGGGCGTGGAGCAGGAACTGCGCGTGCCGCGCGAACACTGGCACCGCGCCGCGCGCGATGCGGAACCCGCGACCGACGAGGCGATCCTGCGCCAATTGCTGGAAGCGCACTTCCGCCATACCGGCAGTTTCCGCGCCAAGGCGATCCTGGCCGACTGGGGCGACGCGCGCGATCACTTCGTCAAGGTGATGCCGCACGAATATCAGCGCGCGCTGGCCGAACCGAAGCGCGAAGCCGCCGCACCAGCCACCGCCACGACCACGGCCTGAGGGCGCAGACGATGGGCAAGATCACCGGCTTTCTGGAATTCGAGCGCCAACCCGAACCCGTCGAGGCGCCCGCCGAACGCAAGCGCCACTGGCACGAATTCGTGCGCCAGATGGACGACGGGATCGCGCGGAAACAGGCGGCGCGCTGCATGGATTGCGGCATCCCGTTCTGCCACCACGGCTGTCCGGTCGACAACATCATCCCCGACTTCAACGACCTGGTTTACCGGGGCGACTGGAAGCGCGCGCTGGACGTGCTGCAATCCACCAACAACTTTCCCGAATTCACCGGGCGCATCTGCCCCGCACCGTGCGAAGCGGCGTGCACGCTCAACATCGCCGGCGACCCGGTCGGCATCAAATCGATCGAGCACAAGATCATCGACCGCGGCTGGGAAGAGGGCTGGGTGGTGCCGCAACCGCCCGCGCGCAAGACCGGCAAGCGCGTGGCGATCGTCGGTTCCGGGCCGGCTGGCCTCGCCGCCGCGCAACAACTCGCGCGCGCCGGCCACGCCGTCACGGTGTTCGAGAAGAACGACCGCATCGGCGGCCTGCTGCGCTACGGCATTCCCGATTTCAAGCTGGAGAAATCGCACATCGACCGCCGCCTCGAACAGATGCGCGCCGAGGGCGTCGCGTTCCGTGCCGGCGTGTACGTGGGCAATCCGCAGGATGCGACGGGCATCGGCCAGCGCGAAACCATCACGTCCGCGCAACTCGCGCAGGACTTCGACGCCGTGGTGATCGCCGGCGGCGCGGAAGCCCCGCGCGACCTGCCCGTACCAGGCCGCGAACTCGATGGCGTGCATTTCGCGATGGAATTCCTGCCGCAGCAGAACCGCATCAACGCGGGCGACACACTGAATACGCAGATCACAGCCGCCGGCAAGCACGTGGTGGTGATCGGCGGCGGCGATACCGGTTCGGATTGTGTCGGCACGTCCAACCGCCAGGGCGCGGCGTCCGTCACCCAGTTCGAGCTGTTGCCGCAGCCGCCGCAGCAGGAGAACAAGCCACTGACCTGGCCGTACTGGCCGCTGAAGCTGCGCACGTCGAGCTCGCACGAAGAAGGCTGCCGGCGCGACTGGTCGGTCGCGACCAAGCGCTTCAACGCCGATGGCGAAGGCCGCGTGCAAAGCCTCACCGCCGTGCGGCTCGAATGGAAGTCCGGCAAGATGAGCGAGATTCCCGGCAGCGAATTCGAGATCCGCGCGGACCTCGTGCTGCTGGCGATGGGTTTCACGTCGCCGCGCGCCAGCGTGCTCGATGCCTTCGGCGTGGACAAGGACTCGCGCGGCAACGCCAGGGCCACGACCGACGATGAGCACGGCTACCGCACCAGCGCCGACAAGGTGTTCGCCGCCGGCGACATGCGCCGCGGCCAGTCGCTGGTGGTGTGGGCCATCCGCGAAGGCCGTCAGTGTGCGCGCGCGGTGGACGAATATCTGATGGGCCGCAGCGAACTGCCGCGCTGATCCCGTTTCCGGGGCAAGGCGATCCGGCGCCATGCGATAATCCGCGATCGTCTTGCCAGCGCGAAACCCGCAATGCCCCGCGAAATCCTGGTCACCAGCGCCCTGCCCTACGCGAACGGCCGCATCCATCTCGGCCACATCGTCGAGCACACCCAGTCCGACATCTGGGTACGCGCGATGCGGATGGCGGGCCACACGGTGCATTACGTCTGCGCGGACGACGCGCACGGCACCTCGATCATGCTGCGCGCGGAGAAGGAAGGGATCACGCCGGAAGCGCTGATCACGGGTGTGTGGCGCGAGCACACCGCCGACCTGCGCGATTTCGGCGTCGCCTACGATCACTATTCCAGCACCCACACCGGCACCAATCGCGCAATCACCTACGCGATCTGGCGCGCGCTGGAAGCGAACGGGCACGTCGAATCGAAACCGGTCAAGCAGTTGTACGACCCCGAGCGGCGGATGTTCCTGCCCGACCGCTTCATCAAGGGCGAGTGTCCGGTCTGCCACTCGAAGGATCAGTACGGCGACGCCTGCGAGGTGTGCGGCAGCACCTACAATCCGATCGACCTGATCGATCCGTATTCGGTGGTGTCGGGCGCCAAACCGGTCGAAAAGGAATCGCTGCACTTCTTCGTGAAGCTGGCCGACTTCGAGCCGCTGCTGAAAAGCTGGCTGGAAGAACGCCGCGCCGCCGGCGGCCTGCAATCGGAAGTGGTCAACAAGCTGAAGGAATGGTTCGCCGACGGCCTGCGCAGTTGGGACGTGTCGCGCGACGCGCCGTACTTCGGCTTCGAGATTCCCGGCCAGCCCGGCAAGTATTTCTACGTGTGGGTGGACGCGCCGATCGGCTATTTCGCCGCGTTCAAGGAATTGTGCGAAGGCGGCACCAAGCCGGACCTCGCCCCCGCCGATTACGAGCGTTTCACCCGCGCCGGCAGCCACACCGAGATGGTGCATTTCATCGGCAAGGACATTTTGTATTTCCACACCTTGTTCTGGCCGGCGATGCTGCACGGCGCGAATCTGCGCATGCCCACCGCGGTGAACGTGCACGGGTTCCTCACCGTCGATGGCGCCAAGATGTCGAAGTCGCGCGGCACCTTCGTCAACGCGCGCACCTATCTCGAACACCTCGACGCCGACTGGCTGCGCTATTACCTCGCCTCGATGCTGGGGCCGACGCTGGCCGACATCGACCTCGACCTGAAAGCCTTCGAGGAACGCGTCAATTCGCACCTCGTGGGCAAATGGGTGAACATCGCCAGCCGCTGCGCGGGCTTCGTGCACAAGCTGTTCGATGGCAAGCTGGCCGGCGCGCTGCCAGCCTTCGAACGCGTGCGTTACGACGCGGCGGCGGCGAAACTCGAAGCCTGCGCCACGCTGTATGAAGCGCGCGATTACGCGGCCGCGATGCGCGCGATCATCGAAGTGGCCGACGAAGCCAACGCCTACGTCGCGGAGCACGCGCCGTGGACGATGGCCAAGGACGAGTTGAAGCGCGCCGAACTGCACGTGGTGCTGACGCTGGCGCTCAACTATTTCCGGTTGCTGACGATCTGGCTGGCGCCCGTGGTGCCCGGCACCGCCGCGCGCGCGTTTGCGTTCCTCGACGATGTACCGACGCGGTTCGACGCCGCGCGCACGCCGCTGCTCGGCCACGCCATCCAACCGTTCAAGCCACTCGCCACCCGCATCGACCCGAAACAGATCACCGCCATGATCGAAGCGTCGAAGGAATCATTGCATGCGAAGACACCTGCTTCGTCTTCCCCTCACCCAGCGCTGCGCGCTCGGCGCTCCGCGCCCCCTCTCCCGCAAGCGGGAGAGGGGGCAAAGCCCGCATCACGCAACGCTCCTGCGAGTCCCGAGTCCCGAGTCCCGAGTCCCGCAACCATCTCCATCGACGACTTCGCGAAACTCGACCTGCGCGTGGGCAAGGTGCTGGTTTGTGAATCCGTGGACGGCTCCGACAAGCTGCTGCGCTTCGAACTGGACGCGGGCGAACTGGGCAAGCGCCAGATCTTTTCCGGCATCAAGGCCGCCTACTCCGAACCGGAAAAACTGGTCGGTCGCAACGTGGTGTTCATCGCCAACCTCGCGCCGCGCAAGATGCGCTTCGGCGTCAGCGAAGGGATGATCCTGTCGGCGGGAACCGGCGGCAGCGACTTGTTCCTGCTCGACGCCGATCCCGGCGCCGCGCCCGGCGCGTCCGTGAAGTAACCGTCGCGCCCCCGGCATTTTTTCTTCACACGGCGGATTGGAGCATCGAACCTTGGTGCCGCGCGTCCTTGCCATCGTCGCGCCCTACAAACCATGAGGACCGTACACACGATGCAGCGAACGACGAGGCGCCTTCGATCCCGCTTGTTTACATGGGCCGCGACGGCGCTGCTCGGTGCATCGCTCGCGGCCGGCGCCACCGCGGCGCCCCGCAGCCATCCGGCCGCGCATGCCGACCGAGCAGCACATGCGCCACGCCACGTCTTCGTGATCGTGCTGGAGAACGAACCGTTCCAGGTCACCTTCGGCGCGCATTCTCCGGCGCCGTACCTCGCCCATGATCTTCCGAAACAGGGCGCGCTGCTGACGCAATACTTCGCGATCGGGCGTTACAGCCTCAACAACTACATCGCGATGATCAGCGGGCAGGCGCCGAATCCCGAGACGCAGGACGACTGCCGCGTCTTCAGCGAATTCGTCCGCAGCAAGCCCGGCTTCGACGGGAACGGCCAGATCCGCGGACACGGCTGCGTCTATCCCGCCGACGTGAAAACGCTGGCCGACCAGTTGCAGGATGCCGGCTTCACCTGGAAGGGCTACATGGAAGACATGGGCAAGGATCCCGCGCGCGAAGCCGCGGCTTGCGGCCATGCGAAGATCGGCGAGGTCGACGAGACCAACCACGCAAGCGTCAGGGACCAGTACGCCGACAAGCACGATCCGTTCGTGTATTTCCACTCGATCATCGACGACGAGGCGAACTGCGCGGCGCACGTCGTGAACCTGGATGCGTTGTCGAAGGACCTGCAAAGCGCGGCGACCACACCGAACTTCGCCTACATCGTGCCCAACCTCTGCCACGACGGCCACGATGCGCCGTGCAAGGACGGCGAGCCGGGCGGATTGATTTCCGCCGACCGGTTCCTGCGCGAGTGGGTACCGCCGATCCTCGCCTCGCCGGCGTTCAAGCAGAATGGCGTGCTGATCATCACCTTCGACGAAGGCACCGACGCCGCGGCCTGTTGCGGCGAAACCAGGCCGAAAGGTGCGCCGCTTCCCGGCAAGTTCGGCCCCGGCGGCGGACGGGTCGGCGCGGTGGTGCTGTCGCCGTGGGCGAAACCCGGCACCGTCTCGCACAAACCCTACAACCACTACAGCCTGCTGCGCAGCATCGAGGACTGGTTCGCCCTGCCGCACCTCGGCTACGCCGGCCAGAAAGGCCTGCGCCCGTTCGGCCGCGACGTCTTCACCCGCGAACCTGCTGCCGATCAACAAGAACTCTGATTTTGCTTGTCATTCCGGGGCCGTCGCAGCTTTTTTGCGGCGGAACCCGGAATCCAGTGTCTTCGCATGTCAACGAGTTACAACAAAGGCACTGGATTCCCGCCTTCGCGGGAATGACGCGATCGTGAATTGGTTAGAGATTCCCAAAAACCTTGACGAGGATTGATACGGATAGAATCCGGGCTTGATCCGCGCCAATCCGCGTCAAAAGGCCTTCTCATGGACATCCGTTCCGCACTTGTGATGGCAACGATCCTGCTGGCCACAGCGCCGGCGTCGCAAGCCGCCACAGCCGCCGCCAAGCCCGCGCCGACGATGGACCAGGTTTTGAAGGCATCCAAACCTTCCGACTGGCGCACGCTCGACCCGAACGACACCCTGTACATGGACCTGCCGCAGGGCCGCGTGGTGATCGAACTCGCGCCCGCCTACGCCCCGCTGCACGCCGAAAACATCCGCACGCTCGCGCGTGAGCACTACTGGGACGGCCTCGCGATCCTGCGCGTGCAGGATGGTTTCGTGACGCAATGGGGCGATCCCGCGGCCGAAGCCAGGCATCCCGCGCATCCGCCGCGCGCGCTCGGCAAGGCCAAGGCCACGATCGCGCCGGAATTCGAACGCGCCATCGCGCCGGACCTGCCGTTCACCCGGCTGCCCGATGGCGACGTGTACGCGCCGGAAGTCGGTTTCAGCCGCGGCTTTCCCGTCGCGCGCGATCCGAAGACCGGCAAGACCTGGCCGGTGCATTGCTACGGCATGGTCGGCGCGGGCCGCGACAACGCGCCCGATTCCGGTCCCGGCACCGAACTCTACGCAGTGATCGGACAGGCGCCGCGCCAGCTCGACCGCAACATCGCGCTGGTCGGGCGCGTGGTGGAGGGCATGCAATATCTCGCGGCGCTGCCGCGGGGCAACGGTGCGATGGGTTTCTACGACAACCCTGCGCACCAGACCAGAATCCTGCGCGTGCGCCTGGCTTCGGAACTCCCGCCCTCCGAGCGGATGCACCTCGAAGTGCTGCGCACCGACACGCCGACGTTCACGGCGCTGGTCGAATCGCGCCGCAACCGTTCGGATGCGTGGTATCTCCACAAGGCCGGCAAGATCGATGTCTGCAACGTGCCGTTGCCGGTGCGCACGGCGCCGCGGGACGGTCGTACAGCTTCTCCGTGAACGCACCAAGGCAGACGGCGGGTGCGGCTATACTTGAAGGATATTGGACAGCATCCGGAGCCGTCATGCTCGACGACATCAAACGCGACAGCCAGACCCGCATGGGCAAGAGCGTCGAGGCGCTGCGCCACGAACTGTCGCACTTGCGCACCGGCCGCGCCAGCACCGCGCTGGTGGAAAACATCAGGGTGAACTACTACGGCTCGGACGTGCCGATCAACCAGGTCGCGACGGTGGTGGTGTCCGACGCGCGCTCGCTCACCATCACGCCCTACGAAAAGCAGATGGTCGGGGCGGTGGAAAAAGCCATCATGGCCTCCGACCTCGGCATCACGCCCACCACCGCGGGCACCGTGATCCGCCTCAACATGCCGCCGCTCACCGAGGAGCGCCGCAAGGAACTCGCCAAGCATGTGGGCCACGAAGGCGAAAACGCCAAGGTCGCGATCCGCAACATCCGCCGCGACGCGCTGCAGCACATCAAGAACCTGCTGAAGGACAAGCAGATCAGCGAGGACGACGACCGCCGCGCCCAGGACGACATGCAGAAACTCACCGACCGTTTCATCAAGGAAGTCGATGCGGCGGTGCAATCCAAGGAACAGGAGTTGCTGGCCCTTTGAGGAAACTCCAGGCCGCACGCCGCACCTGCGCGCCAGCGGGGGCGGCATGACTCGAAACGGTTCGCGTGAACGGGGCAAGGGGAAACCGGCGATGATCGCTCGAAACGCCACGTCGAACGACACTGCCGGCGCGCACGTTCCCCGCCACCTCGCCATCGTGATGGATGGTAATGGCCGCTGGGCGCGTCGCCGCGCGCAACCGCGCAGCTTCGGCCACCGCGCCGGCCAGAAGGCCGTGCGCGCCACGGTCGAGTATTGCCTGCGCCACGGCATCGGCGTGCTGACCCTGTTCGCGTTCTCGTCGGAAAACTGGAAGCGCCCGGATGCCGAGGTCGGCGCGCTGATGGACCTGTTCCTGAAGGCGCTCGACAAGGAAATCGACGAGCTGCACCAGAACGACGTGCGCGTGCGCTTCATCGGCGAACTGTCGGCGTTTTCGGATGCCCTGCGCACCCGCATGCACGCGGCCGCCCTGCGCACCGCCGGCAACGCGCGTCTCACGCTCAACGTTTGCGTCAGCTACGGCGGCCGCTGGGACATCGCGCAGGCCGCGCGCCGTGCGGCCGAGGCGGCGCTGGCGGGCGAGCTCGATCCCGCGAACCTCGACGAGAACGCGCTCGCGCCATACTTCTGCCTGGCCGACGTGCCCCCGCCGGACCTTTTGATCCGTACCGGCGGCGAACGCCGCATCAGCAACTTCCTGCTCTGGCAACTGGCCTATACCGAACTCTATTTCACCGACACGCTGTGGCCGGACATGGACGCGGCCCAGCTCGATCGCGCGCTCGACGACTACGCACGCCGCGAACGACGTTTCGGCTGCGTCCCCGATCCCGTGACCGCCCGCGCGAGTTGAAGGCCTCCGAACGATGCTGAAGCAGCGCGTCATCACCTCCATCGTCCTCGCGCCGCTGATCGTCGCGCTGATCTTCCTCACCAAGGCGTCGGTGTTCGCGACCCTGCTGGGCCTGATCTTCCTGCTGGGGATGTGGGAATGGACCCGCATGTCCGGGGTGCGCGGCTACCCGCTCCGGCTGGCCGCGCTGCTCGGCTACGCGATCCTGTTCGCCCTGCTCTGGCATGTCTGCAAGACGCCGTGGTGGTGGCTGCCGGTGCTGGCCGGCTTGCTGTGGTGGCTGCTGGCGCTGGCGTGGCTCACGCACCATCGCTTCGGCGCGGAACCCACGCGCGGACACGCCCTGCTCAAGTTGCTGGCAGGCGCATTGGTAATCGTGCCGGCGTGGTGCGCGGTGGTGGTGATGCACGGCGACATGGCAAGACCGAATACCGGACGCGGCGAATGGTGGGTGCTGCTCTTCGCCTGCATCGTGTTCGCCGCCGACATCGGCGCGTACTCCGCCGGTCGCCGCTGGGGGCACACCAAGCTGGCGCCCGCGATCAGCCCCGGCAAGACCCGCGAAGGCGTGTACGGCGCGCTGGTGTGTTCGGGCGTCGTGGGCCTGGTCGGTGGTGCCCTGCTGCACGTGCCCACCGACCTGCTGCCCGCAATCGTCGTGCTGGCGCTGTTGACGGTATTGTTCTCGATCGTGGGCGACCTGTTCGAAAGCCTGATCAAGCGCCACGCCGGGGTGAAGGATTCCGGCACCATGTTTCCTGGCCACGGCGGCGTGTTCGACCGCATGGATTCCCTCGTCGCGGCGTTGCCGGTGTTCGCGCTGGGAAAATTCCTGATGGGGTTGTAGGTGCGATCATCCCTGATCGCTGCATCACCGGCGGGATCGTGCATCCGGGCCACTTCGAGTCACATGCACCAGAACGGCCTCGAGAGCCGCCGTCCATGGCCAAGAGCTCCGTGGCCTGGCATTCCACAACAGCCGCTCCGGAACTTGAGGCAAGCCTTCGCGGTCGATGAACCGATGCGCACACCAGCGCTTCAGGCCGATTGCCTTATGATGAAGTCCCGAAAACCGCTGGTTGCGACCGCATGAGCAGTTTCCTGAACATCCTCGGCTCGGCCTGGTGGATGATCGTCACCCTCGGCATTCTGGTGACCTTCCACGAGTTCGGCCATTTCTGGGTGGCGCGCCGCTGCGGCGTCAAGGTGCTGCGCTTTTCGGTGGGCTTCGGCAAGCCGATCAAGTCGTGGCACGGCAAGGACGGCACCGAGTACTGCATTGCGTGGATTCCGCTGGGCGGCTACGTGAAGATGCTGGACGCGCGCGAAGGCGAGGTCGCGTCGCAAGACCGTCCGCGCGAATTCACCGGCAAGCCGATCTGGCAACGCTTCCTGATCGTGCTGGCCGGCCCGGCTTTCAACCTGATCTTCGCAGTGGCCGCGTTCTGGGCCATGCTGGTGATCGGCAAACCGGATTTCCAGCCGCTGGTGGGCGACGTCAGCCATCTGGCCGCGCAGGCCGGCATCCAGCGCGGCGACCGCGTGCTGAGCGTCGACGGGCAGGCGATTTCCAACTGGACCGACCTCGGGCTCGCGCTGGCCCAGGCGGCGCAGACGCGCCAGGTCACGCCGCTGCAGGTGCGCACGCCGTCCGGCGCCGTGCAGACCCACGTGCTGCACTTCGACAAGCTGCCGCCGCATCCCAGCGACCAGTCCATCATCGAGCAGACCGGAATGGTGCCGCTGCAACGCACCTTGCCGCCGGTGGTCGGAAAACTGGCACCGGGCGGCGCGGCCGAAGCCGCCGGGCTGAAACCCGGCGATCGCGTGCTCAGCATCGACGGTACGGCGATCGGCGACTGGAACCAGTTGACCGAGGCCACGCGCCGCGACGCCGGTCCCGGCCGCACGCTCGCGCTGGTGGTCGAACGCGACGGCCGGCGCATGAACCTGGCCCTGCAGCCGCGCCTGACCCGCGAGCCCGACGGCAGCCAGGTATGGGCGATCGGCATCTACGCCAGGGTCGCGACCGCGAAATACGACACCGTGCTGCGGCGCGGCCCACTCGAAGCGGTTCCCGCCGCGCTCGGCCAGATGTGGGACCTCACCGCCACCACCGTGACGATGCTGGGCCACATGCTGACCGGCTCGGCGTCGCTGTCCAACCTCTCGGGTCCCATTTCCATCGCGCAGTACGCCCAGACCTCGGCGGAAATGGGCCCGGCGTGGTTCCTGTATTTCCTTGGCATCATCTCGCTCAGCCTCGGCATCATGAACCTGCTGCCGATCCCGATCCTCGACGGCGGCCACCTGCTCTATTACGCGATCGAACTGGTCAAGGGCAGCCCCTTGTCCGAGCGCGCGATGGCGGCCGGCCAGTACATGGGCATGGCGCTGCTGGTGATGCTGATGGGACTGGCCTTCTACAACGACATCCTGCGCGTCCTGCACATCCCGTCATGAAGGCCAGGCCCGTTGCGACGCCGCATCCACGCCCCGGCACCGGATTCCACGCCCGTGCCGTTTGATCCACGCCGCTTTCCCGTGCGCGGCCGCGCCTGTACGATGCACGGTTCGCGTGGCAATCCCTGAGTTCTGGAACCGACGATGAAGCGAGTCGCCGCACTGATCCTGTTCGCCGCCCTTTCCGTGCCCGTGGCGGCCTACGCCTTCCAGCCGTTCACGGTCAGCGACATCCGCATCGAGGGCCTGCAACGCATCGCGGCCGGCACGGTGCTCTCCTACCTGCCGATCGAACCCGGCCAGACCATGACCGATGCCACCGCGCAGAAGGCCATCCAGGCCCTGTTCAAGACCGGCTTCTTCAACGACGTGCAACTGGAGCGCCAGGGCGACATCCTGATCGTGAAGGTGCAGGAACGTCCTTCCATCGCCAGCATCACCGTGCACGGCAACAAGGACATCAAGACCGACCAGTTGCTCAAGGGGCTGAAGTCCGCGGGCCTCGCCGAGGGCCAGACCTTCGACCGCCTGACGCTGGACCAGGTCCAGCAGCAACTCGTCTCGCAATACAACGACCGCGGCAAGTACAACGTCACGGTCGAACCGCACGTCACCAACCTCGACCGCAACCGCGTCGCGATCGACATCGAGATCCACGAAGGCAAGGCCGCCAAGATCCAGGAAATCAACATCGTCGGCAACCACGCGTTCACCGACAGCCAGATCCGCGACGACTGGGAATCGGGCACGCCCAACTGGACCTCGTGGTACTCCAGCAACGACCAGTATTCGCGCGAGAAACTCTCCGGCGACCTGACCAAGCTCTCCTCGTACTACCTCGACCGCGGCTACGCCGATTTCAACATCAACTCGGCGCAGGTCACCATCAGCCCGAACAAGCAGAACATCTACATCGCCGCGGCCATCCACGAAGGCGAGATCTTCAAGATCTCCGACATCCACCTGCTGGGCACCCTGATCCTGCCCGAAGAGGCCCTGCGCAAGGTGCTGCGCATCAAGCCCGGCGAGGTGTTCGACCGCCACAGCATCGAGCTGTCGGCCGACGCCATCACCGACGTGCTGTCCAACATCGGCTACGCCTTCGCCAAGGTTTCGCCGATCCCGAAGGTGGACGAGAAGGACCACACCGTCGACCTCACCTTCTTCGTCGATCCGGGCCCGCGCGTGTACGTGCGCCGGATCAACTTCAAGGGCAACACCAGCACCCAGGACCAGGTCCTGCGCCGCGAGATGCGCCAGTACGAGGGCGCGTGGTACTCGCAGGCCGCGATCGACCGCTCCAAGGTGCGCCTGCAACGCCTCGGCTTCTTCAAGGACGTCAACATCGACACCGTCAAGGTGCCGGGCACGACCGACCAGGTCGACCTCAACGTCAAGGTGAGCGAGGAGTCCTCCGGCCAGTTCCAGTTCGGCGTCGGCTATTCGCAGGTGTCGGGCATCATCCTCAGCACCTCGATCTCCAACAACAACTTCCTCGGCACCGGCAACAGCGTTTCCGCGACGTTCCAGAAGAGCCTGTTCCTGAAGCAGTACACCGTGTCGTTCTTCGACCCCTACCTCACCGACAGCGGCATCGGCATCGGTTACAACGCCAGCGTGCTGAAGTTGAACCAGGGCGAGCAGAACATCGCGTCCTACCTCTCCGACACCGACGCGTTCTCGACTTACCTCAGTTTCCCGATCAGCGAAACCGACAGCGTCAACGCCGGCATCGGCATCAACAAGACCAGGCTGGACCTGATTCCGGGCTACACGCCGCAGGTATTCTTCGACCAGATCAACAAGGTTGGCCACTACACCATCCACAACACGCCGCTGACCCTGTCCTACGCACACGACACGCTCAACAAATTCTTCAAACCCACCCGTGGAGGCCTGCAGCAAATCAGCGCCGAGATCGGCCTGCCCGGCGGCACGGTGCCGTACTACAAGCTGACGCTGGCGAGCAGCGACTATTTCGAACTGCCGCTGGGCTTCGTGGGGCACCTGTCGGGCACCCTGGGTTACGGCAAGGCATACTCCAAGGACATCGCGGTGCAGTACGCCGACGCCGACGGCGTCATCCACACGATGTCGTTCCCGTTCTTCCAGAACTACTACGCGGGCGGCGTGCGCGACGTGCGCGGCTTCCAGGACAACACCCTGGGCCCGCGCATCTGTTCGGGCCTGATCGACGCCAACGGCCAGCCCGACAAGACCGCGATCGCAGTGAACAATTCCTGCATGGGCGGCAGCTTCTATCGGCCGCAGCCGGTCGGCGGCTCCTTCAAGGTGCTGGGCAGCGCCGAACTGGTGTTGCCGTTCTTCAAGGACAACAACAAGGCGCGCATCTCGCTGTTCGCCGACACCGGCAACGTCTATGCGAACTACGGCGACTTCCAGGCCTCGGAACTGCGCGCTTCGGTGGGCATCTCGCTGCAATGGATCGCGCCGGTCGGCCCGATCGTGATCAACCTCGCCCAACCCGTGCGCGACAAGCCCGGCGACAAGCCGTTCGAGGAACGCCTGCAGTTCTACTTCGGCCGCACGTTCTGAGCCGGCGACACAGGGGGGCGAAAAGCAGGGCAATCCGCAAAGAACGCGAAGGGCGCAAAGAAAGCAGGAGCAAGAACCGGATTCGCTTTTCGCTGCCTTCGCGTTTTTGCGTACTTCGCGGACAGCATTTGCTTCTGGCTGTTTCGACATCATTCGACGCGGCGAATGGAACGACCAACCGGCTATCGCATCGACGAACTGGCCTCACGCTTCGGACTTGAAGCGTGCGGCGACGCGACGCGCGTGATCCGCGGCGTCGCCCCGCTGGCGCGCGCACGTGGCGACCAGTTGGCCTTTCTCGCCAACCCGCGCTACGCCGCCGACCTCGCACACACGCACGCCGGCGTGGTGGTGCTGCATGCCGAGCATGCCGATGCGAGTCCGTCGCCGGTGCTGATCGCGAAGGATCCCTACCTCGCCTACGCGCGGCTCGCGGCCCTGTTCGAAAACGTGCCCGCGCCCGCGCCCGGCATCCATCCCTCGGCCACGATCGCGGCCGCTGCAAGGATCGACCCTTCCGCCAGCGTGGGGCCGTATTGCGTGGTCGAAGCCGGCGCGGCCATCGAAGCCGGCGCGGTGCTGGGTCCGCACTGCGTGATCGGCCCCGGCTGCACGGTCGGTGCGCAGTCGCAACTCGGCGCGCGTGTCACGCTGGTCACGCGCGTGGTGCTCGGCAAGCGCGTGCTGATCCACGCCGGCGCGGTGCTGGGCGCGGACGGATTCGGCCTTGCGCGCGGCGAAGGCGGCTGGGTCAAGGTGCCGCAGCTCGGCGGCGTGCGCATCGGCGACGACTGCGAAATCGGCGCCAACACCACGATCGACCGCGGCGCGCTCGAAGACACGGTGCTGGAAGACGACGTGCGCCTCGACAACCAGATCCAGATCGCGCACAACGTCCGCATCGGCGCGCACAGCGCGCTGGCCGGCTGCGCGGCCGTCGCGGGCAGCGCGACGATCGGCCGCAACTGCCTGATCGGCGGCAGCGCCGGCGTGCTGGGCCACCTCGAAGTGGCCGACGGCGTTACCATCACCGCGATGACGCTGGTGACCCATTCCATCCGCGAACCCGGCGTGTATTCTTCAGGCGCGCCCATCGAGGAAAATCGCACGTGGCGCCGCAACGCCGCGCGCATGCGCCAGCTCGACGCGATGGCGCGCCGCATCGCCGCGCTGGAAAAACAACTGGAAGCTTTGACCAAGGACCGCAGTTGATGAACGACACCACCGCCCCCGTGAGCCTGCCGGTCGACGCCGAACGGATCGCGGCCATCCTGCCGCACCGCTACCCGTTCCTGCTGGTCGACCGCGTCATCGAGCTCACGCCCGGCAGGGACATCGTCGCGATCAAGAACGTCACGCTCAACGAGCCGTTCTTCCAGGGCCACTTCCCCAGCCATCCGGTGATGCCCGGCGTGCTGATCGTCGAGGCGCTGGCGCAGGCATCCGGACTGCTGATCGGGCTGTCGGGCGCCCACACCGACAAGGACGACCGGATCTTCTATCTCGCCAAGGTCGACAACGCGCGCTTTCTCAAGCCGGTCGTGCCGGGCGACCAGTTGCGCCTCGAAGTGCAACTGAAGCGCCTGCTTCGCGGCATGGGCATCTTCACCGCGCGCGCGGTGGTGGACGGCAAGGACGCGGCCACCTGCGAACTGATGTGCGCGGAAACCACCCGGTGAATCCGGCGCGCTCCGACATCCATCCCTCGGCGATCGTCGATCCGGGCGCCAGGCTCGCCGACGACGTCAGCGTCGGGCCGTACGCGGTGATCGGCGCCGAAGTCGAGATCGGTCCCGGAAGCCGCATCGGCGCACACGCCCTGATCCAGGGCCCGACCCGGATCGGCCGCGACAACCACATCCACGCCTACGCCGCGATCGGCGGCGACCCGCAGGACAAGAAATACAAGGGTGAGCGCAGCGAACTCCTGATCGGCGACGGCAACACCTTCCACGAATTCGTCACGATCAACCGCGGCACCGCCGAAGGCGGCGGCATCACCCGGATCGGCGACGACAACTGGATCATGGCCTACGTGCACGTGGCGCACGACTGCAACGTCGGCAGCCACACCATCCTCGCCAACAACGCCACGCTCGCGGGCCACGTCGAACTGGGCGACTGGGTGGTGCTGGGCGGCTTCGCGGGCGTGCACCAGTTCTGCAAGATCGGCGCGCATGCGTTCGCCGCGATGTACTCGGCGATCAACCGCGACGTGCCGCCTTTCATCTACGTCGCCGGCCAGTTCGCAGTCCCGCGCGGCGTCAACGCCGAGGGCCTGAAGCGGCGCGGCTTCGACGCCGCACGCATCGCCGCGATCAAGCGCGCGTACCGCACGCTCTACATGTCGCACAAGACGCTGGACGAAGCACGCGCCGCGCTGGCCGAACAGGTCGAGGCCAGCGCGGACGTGCGCGCGTTCTGCGACTTCATCGACCGCAGCGAACGATCGCTGGTGCGCTGAGCGCTCCGCAATCAAACGTGATCATTTCCGCGGCTGGAATCCCGGCGCGCCGAGCTGCCACAACAGGAAACTCCATTGGTCCGCCCAGGATTCCTCGATCTGGCGCTCGCTGGCGGTTATCGGACTCGCGCCATGCCCGCCGTGATAGTCGACTCGCAGCAGAACCGGCTTGCCGCTCGCGGTCGCGGCCTGCAGGCGCGCCGCCATCTTGGCCACCTGCCACGGGTCGTTGCGCGGATCGTTGATGCCGGTCAGCAGCAATACCGCGGGATAGCGGGTTCCATCCTGCACGTGCGCGTAGGCGCTCATCGCGTATAGCGCGTCGAACCCGGCTTTGGTTTTCACATCCCCGCCCAGGCGAATGAAGAACGTGCCATGCGCCTCGGTTTCGACACGCAAGGTGTCCGTCAGGCCCACCGAGTCGATCGCTGCCGCGAACAGGTCCGGGCGCTCCGTGATCGCCCGTCCGACGAGGATGCCTCCTGCACTCACGCCCATGCCTGCAAGGTGTGCCGGTGAGGTGTATTTCTTTTCGATCAGGTATTGCGCGCAGGCGATAAAGTCGCGCCAGGTATTCGCCTTGGTCGGGCCCTGACCACCCAGGCGCCACGGGTCGCCGTATTCACCGCCGCCGCGCGCGTGGCAAACCGCGTAGATGCCGCCCTGCTCGTACCACGCGAGGTCAATCGGCTGGAAATCGGGAAGCAGCGAGATGCCGTTGTTGCCGTACCCCTCGAGCCACGCCGGGTTCGATCCGTCGAGCTTGATGCCTTTCCGGTAAACGATGGAAAGCGGAACCATGGCCCCGTCATGGCTTCGCACCTGCACCTCGACGGAGGTGAGATCGGCGGGATCATCGTACGGCCCCCGTGGCTGGAGACCCGTGCCGATGACGCGGCGCGCGACCGGATCGTACGCGTAGTACTGATTGGCACGCGTCCAGGTCGTGAGTGCCATCAGCATGCCCGGAATGCGCGGATCGGCTTGCCGCGTGCGGATCGCACCCTGGTAGGGCAATGCAATTTCCTCGACGCGCGGATGCGGCCCGTAGGGAACGCGCAACATCCGTGAGATGCCGCCGTCCAGCAACTGCACGTACAGTGCGTCCTTGGCGGCGTGCATGCTCTCGACCACGGCCTGGCTCGGCGGAACGACGGTTTCCGCCGCGGCCAGATCGGGATGCACGACATCCGTGCGAACGACCTTGAGGCGCGGCGCGCCTTTGCGCGTCAGGAAATACAAGTCGCTGCCGTGGATGGCGACGTCGCTCACGCCGTCGGAGAAATCCGCGATCCTGCGCCATGCGGTGTTGGTCTTGCCGAGATCGGTGACGGACTCGATGTAGAACGCGCTGTGATGATCGTCTAGGTGAATCCTTCCAACCACATACGGCAAGCCGGGTGTCACGGCGACATCGCAGGCAGAGCGCAAATCGACATGGATCGACGGCGCCGCGCCATAGCCAAAGACCACCGGATCATTCGACGGATTGGTGCCCAGCACGTGCAGCCGGCAAGTCACCTTCTGCTCGGCTTCAGTGGCCGGCGCACCCGCCGGCAGCGCCGGTCCCTGCAGGTAAACGAATGCGCGACCGTCCGGCAGCCATTTGTCCGTCCACCAGCCCTTGAAGTCGAAGAACAGGCGCGAAATCGCGCGTGGAAGCACGTCGCCGGTTTCGCGGCCCGTCGTGGTGTCGAACACATGGATTTCCGTGTCGCGTGCCGAACCGCCCGGCGCCAGCGCCACCGCCACATAATGGCCGTCCGGCGAGGGCACGATGAACGTGATCGTGTTGGCGCCCTTGCCTGCCGCCGACGCGGACAGTTTGACGGCGGCGGCATCGACCAGCAGGCGATCGGTGCCGTGCAGCCCCTGCCGCAAATAGAGGTTCAGCGTACCGCCGGGTGCGGCGCGCTTGATGATCAGGTAACGGTCATCGGGAGCACGAAACGCGAACACCGGCGGCGCGGACCGATCCAGCTCCTTGATGCGCGCAAGCAGTTTCGCCCGTCCCGGGATGCTCGCCAGCACGGCACGGGTGTAATCGTTCTGCGCCTTCATCCACGCGGCGAGCTCAGCGCTGTGCGATATCTCCATCCAGCGATAGTTGTCGGTGACTTTGGTGCCGAAATAATCGTCCACTACTGGCCTCACCGGCGCGGCCGGGGGTCTGGGAATGTCCGTGGGCGGTTGTCTGACGCTTTGAGCGACAAGCGGCATAGCCGCCGAGGCAAATGCTGCAGCAATGAACGTGAGCAGAACTGCGCGATCCTTGATCATCGCAATACCCTCAGGTGAGCGCTCCCGGTGAGTGCTCACAGTGCGGCTACATGCGCGAAGCGACGAGCTTGGCAAGGTTCGCAAGCGCCGGCGTCATCCTGGAAACGGAGCGCGGAAGTCCCAGCGTCACCATGTTGCCGCCCTTCACGATGTAGACATCGCTGCTGAACCGGTCGTGCGCCCACAGCGCCTTGTCGCCGATGCCCGCCATGGGCGTGGCGCCATGCGCGTAGGCATCGAACATGCCCGGATCGACGACATCGATGAAGACTTCGTCTTGCGACGCCGTGAGAAAACGGCAACGCGGCAGACCGGGATGGGTGAGTTCTCCCGCACCGAACTTCATGCCCAACGCGACCGAGATTTCGGCTTGCGTGAGCAATTTGCAGGGATTGGCGATCGGGTGTGCCGATGCGGCGTCCGCAATCGCTGGGCACGCGAATGATGCCCACGCAGCGATACCGGCAAACAGGATGCTGCGTGGAACCGACCGGGGATACATGCTGTTCATGACGACTTCCTACACACGTGTGGTGACAGACGTCGGCCCTCGTTCCGGCTTGCGTATCCTACGCCGCCTGACGATGCCGGTCACCGGATCCTTGACTTTTTTGAGCGCTGCTGGCGGCCGACTTCTGCACCAGCGCTCAGGTGAAGGGAATCGCGAGCCATTATGCTTCACACGCCCAACCTCATCACCCGCCGATCCGCTCCTTTCCAGATGCCGAATTCCGAACGCCAAACCACCAGTACCGTCTTCGCTCTGGTCGCCGGCGAGGATTCCGGCGACCAACTCGGCGCGGACTTGATCGACGCGTTGCGCGCGCGTTTTCCGGGCGCGCGTTTCGTGGGCGTGGGCGGCCCACGCATGCGCGCGGCGGGTTTAGATGCATGGCATGACGTTTCCGAACTGTCGGTGATGGGGTTGGCCGAAGTGCTGCGCCACCTGCCGCGACTGCTGCGGCTGCGCGCCTCGCTGGCGAAGCGCCTGATTGAACTGAAGCCGGACATCTTCATCGGCATCGACGCGCCGGACTTCAACCTTGGCCTCGAAAGGAAACTGAAGCACGCAGGCATCCGACCGATGCACTACGTCAGCCCGTCGGTCTGGGCGTGGCGCGAAAACCGCGCGGAAAAAATCGGGCAATCAGCCGATCGCGTGTTGTGCCTGTTTCCGATGGAGCCCGCGATCTACACTAGACACGGCGTCGACGCGCGCTTCGTCGGGCACCCGCTGGCCGACCGTTTCCCGCTGGTTCCCGATCGCGAGGCGGCACGCCGCGAACTCGGTCTCGACGCCGCCGCTCCCGTGCTGGCGGTGCTGCCCGGCAGCCGGCTGTCGGAAATCCATCGGCTCGGCGCGATCTTCCTCGACGCCGCGCGACGCGTGGCGACCGAAATCCCCGGCTTGCGGATCGTGATTCCGGCGGCGAATGCGCATTGTCGCGGAGCAATTGATCGAATCGTGCGCGATTCCGCTTTTGCGATTCCCGATTCCCGATTCCCGATTCCCGCCATCCTCGACAACCACGCCCACCGTGCGATGATCGCCGCCGACGTGGTGCTGCTGGCGTCCGGCACCGCGGCGCTCGAAGCGATGCTGGCCAAACGCCCTATGGTGGTCGGCTATCGCATCGCGCCGTTCACGCACGCCATCGTCAAGGGCCTCGGGATGTTGAAGACGGATGTTTACTCGCTGCCGAACGTGCTCGCCGGCAAGACCATGGTCCCGGAGCTGATGCAGCGCGATTGCACACCGGCAAAGCTGGCGGACGCCGTGCTCGGCTGGTTCCGCGATGCCGGCCGGCGCGATGCGTTGACGCACGAGTTCGAACGCATGCACCTCGCGCTGCACGCCGGCGGCGGCGCCGCCACCGCCGCGGCGCGCGCGATCGAACAGAAGCTGCCGCCGCGCAATGAAGGCATCCCGGCATGAACAGTACGAACCCGCGCGCAGCTGCATCGCGATGGCGCCGAAGCTGGCGGCCAGCCATCGCGCTCGTCGTGCTGCTCGCGACGATCTGGCTGGGTCCGCTGTCCGAGCACACCGCCCTCGAAGCCGCCTTCGCCGCGTGCATCCTCGGCGGACTGATGCTGTTCGCCATCGCCGCCAGCCGCCGGCTTGCGTTCGGCCTTGTCGCCGGCTGCCTGCCGATGCTGCTGCTCGCCATCGCCGCGAACCTGAAATTCCGCTACCTCTCGACGCCGCTGCTGGCGCCGGACCTCGTCTATTACGCCAACGCCGAAATCGCCCAGACCCTGCTGCGCTATCCCTTCATCATCGGGTCAATCGCGATCGCGATCGTGCTGGTGCCGCTGTTGCTGGTCGTGCTGTGGCGTGGCGCCAGCCCCATGCCCGCCACGCGCCGCGGACGCGTGCCGGGCCTGCTTGCCGCGATCGTGATCCTTGGCGTGACGCTGTATCCGCGCGGTCCGTTCGCGCACGTCTACGACAAGGGCATGTGGGAGGCGATGAACGACAAGAGCTTCGTGTCGGACTTCATCGTCTCGATCCGCAACGCGCGGATCTATGAACCCGCCTTCCGCCTCGCGGACGCGGCGCGCGACAACTGGCGGGATCTGGCGGCCAGCGCGCCTGCGGCCGTCCGCAAACCGGACATCGTCGCGGTGCTGGAGGAAAGCACCTTCGATCCACGCATGCTCACCGCGTGCACCTCGAAACTGTGCGATGCACGCATGTTCCACGCCGACGCGAACACCATCGCGCACGGCTGGCTGAACGTGCACACCTGGGGCGGCGGCACCTGGACCTCCGAATTCGCGTTCCTGTCGGGCCTGCCGCACACGCTGTTCGGACCCGCAGGGCTCTACGCGCCGTTCAACCTCGCGCCGCGCATCCGCTTCACCTTGCCGCGCCTGCTCGACGCCGACGGCTACCGCACGGTCGGCATCTATCCCACCGATGGGGATTTCATGAACGGGCGCGACGCCTACGCCGATTACGGCTTCGACGCGTTCTACGGCGGCCGCGAACTGAGGCTGGGCTGGGGCGCGACCGACGATGCCGTGTTCGCGGCGTTCGAGCGCGTGTTCGCGGCCGAAAAAGCCAAGGCGGGCGGCAAGCCGCTGTTCGTGTTCGTGCTGACGCTGCACCAGCACGGCCCGCACATGACGCCGCTTTCCGAACTGCCGGCGCCGTACGACAAGCCGTTGTTTCCCGGCAAGCTCGCGCCCGGCAACGCCGCCCTGGACGAATGGCTGAACCTCAATCTCACCAACTACCTGCAACGGCTTTCGATGTCGGACGCGGCGATGACGGGGCTGGAAACCTTCCTGCGCCGCGACGACCGGCCCGCGCTGCTGCTGCACTTCGGCGACCACCAGCCGTCGTTCGACGGCGCGATCAACACGCTGGCCAAGAGCGTGCCGCCGCAGGTTCCCGACGCGCAGTACGTGACGTATTACATGCTGAAGGGATTCAACCTGCCGATCCGGCGCGAGAATTATCCGGTGCTGGACATCGCCTACCTCGGCTCGCTGCTGCTGGATGCCGCCGACCTGCCGCGCAATCCGTTCTTCATCGCCAACACCTTGCTGCGCGACCGCTGCGACGGCCAGGACCTCCACTGCCGCGACGCGGCGTTGCGCAACTCGTACCGTGCGTGGGTGTTCGGCAAGCTGGGCGACCTGAGGTGAACGCGTGGGTCGCCGGCGTGGACGAAGCCGGGCGCGGCCCGCTCGCGGGACCCGTGGTGGTCGCCGCGGTGATCCTCGATCCCGCGCGTCCCATCGACGGACTTGCCGATTCCAAGCAGCTCACCGCGCGTCGCCGCGAAGCGCTGTATTCGCGGATCACCGATCGCGCATTGGCGCACGCGATCGTGAGCGTCGAAGCTGCCGAGATCGACCGCATCAACATCCTGCAGGCCACCCTCGCCGGGATGACGCGCGTGCTGGAACGCCTTGCCCTGTCGCCGGCACTCGCGCTGATCGACGGCAATCGCCTGCCGAAATCGCTGCCCTGCCCCGCCCGCGCGATCATCGGCGGCGACGCCAGCGAACCCGCGATCAGCGCGGCCTCGATCCTCGCCAAGGTCGCACGCGACCGCATCCTCGTCGAATACGAAACGCGCTGGCCCGGCTACGGATTCGCGCAACACAAGGGCTACCCTTCGCCCGCACACCTCGCGGCGCTGCAACGCCTCGGGCCCTGCCCCGAACATCGCCGCAGCTTCGCGCCGGTGCGCGCAGCGTGTCTTCGCTTTGGGTGAACGGCGGTCGGTCGCAGTCGCCAATAGCGGACATCGCACATCGAGCCTGTAAGGCGCGCGGATGCAACTTGCGCGAGTTTTGATCGATGCACGTTGGCCAACGCGCTCAAAGTCACCCACTCAACTTCACTGTCGCTCGCCGCAGGCATATATTGGACGTCCCTCAAATTGCCGCGGGTGATTAGCCATGACTCTTGCCATCACTGGCATTACCGGCCACCTGGGCCGGCTCGTCGCCGCCAGACTGAAGGCCACCGCACCATCCATGGACACTATCGGACTGGCACGCACGCCGGCCAAGGCGGCGGACCTGGGGGTGCCGGTCCGCGAAGCCGACTACGAGCAACCCGCCACCCTTGCCCGCGCGCTGGCGGGCATCGACACCTTGTTGTTGATTTCCGCGAGCGAACTCGGCAAGCGTGCACGTCAGCACCGCAACATCATCGACGCTGCAAGGCACGCCGAAGTGAAACGTGTCATCTACACGAGCCTGCTGCATGCCGACACCTCTAGGCTGAATCTTGCCGGTGAACATCTCGAGACCGAGAGGATGCTGAAGGATTCCGGCATCCCCCACACTATCCTGCGCAATGGCTGGTACACAGAAAACTACACCGGCTCGATCGCGGGTGCGCTCGCCGGCGGCGCTTTCCTCGGCAGCGCCGGTGCGGGCAGGATTTCATCCGCCGCGCGCTCCGATTACGCGGAAGCAGCCGTGAAGGTGCTGACAGGACAGGGCCATGATGGCCAAACCTATGAACTGGCTGGTGATACGGCCTGGACGCTCGCGGATCTCGCCGCTGAAATCTCGCGCCAGACGGGCAAGTCGATCCCGTACAGGAACCTGCCCGAAGCCGAATACGCCGCGGCATTGCAAGGCCTTGGCGTGCCGTCCGATTTCGCGCGGGCCATCGCGAGTTGGGACGTGTCCGCCTCGCAGGGCGCCCTCTTCGACGACAGCCACGAACTGTCAAGGTTGATCGGCCATCCGACGACACCGATGTCCACGACGGTAGCCGAGGCGCTGGTCTGAACTTGCATCACTCCGCCGAATCGTGCCAGACGACGGCGCGGCGTCCGGCACGGGCTTGGGCGACGGGACGGTTCATGCTTGCCGGGAGATCACGCGGTGCCCGAACCGGGCACTGCATGGTTCCGCGAACATTGCAATCCATGCATTCTTCGAAAGATTGGCGCGGCATTTTCGCAAAGTTTCGCGTTTAAGGACGCCTCACGCCGGTGGACTGGCGACGCGACGGCCTTTCTGCCCCAAGGTGGGTGCGCCCCGTACGGCTCAAACCGACCCGTTGCAGCCAGTCGCACCCATGATGCGAACGTCCGCTTGTTCGTTTCCCTCGACCGATCGCACGGGTAGATTGCGCAACGGCCGCTTGAAAGGAGTGGCCTTACGCTGTGGTGTGCTCGTTGTCGCCGGGCGGAGCAATAAGCGCGCGGAACCGCTCGATTCCATCCTTGCCGGCGGCCACCAGCAGTTGATCGCCTACCTGCAACCGCGTCCCTCCATGAGGCACGACGTCACCTTCGCCGCGGATGAGCCCCACGATGACCACACCCATGTCGGCCAGTCCGAGACTGCGCACTTCGCTGCCGATCACCGGCGATCCCGGCGCGAGCGCGAGGCTGTAAAGCTGCTCGCTGCGCCGGGTGAGCGGGATGCCTTCGCCGCGCGCCAGCGCACCGTGTAATTCGCTGGAGAGGATGTCGTTGTCCAGCCGTATTTCCTGACGCCGCAGCAGATCGGCGGCGGCATCGTAGTAAGCCCTGCGATGGACGGGGCTCTCCGCGGGCGTCGGTACCTGGGCTTCGTAGATGGTGGGATATTTCGCGTGGCGGGTCAGCGCAACCTGGACGATGAAGGCCAGCGCGACGGCGATCATGGTGGGCATGATCAACTGGAAGCCGCCGGTCATCTCTATCACCATCACCATGGAGGCGATCGGCACGCGTGCGCCGCCGGCAAACACTGCGGCCATGCCGACCACGGCCAACCAAGACGAATCCACGTCGAGATGCAGCAGGTTCAGTGACGCCGCAAACGCGGCACCCAGCATCGCGCCCACGTACAGCGTCGGCCCGAACATGCCGCCCGAGCCGCCGGAACCGATGGTGAGCGAAAGCGTCAGCACCTTGCCCAGCGAGAACAGCAGCAGCACCCAGGCCATCAGCCCGGTGCCGCCCTGCAGGGCAAACTGCATGTAGCCGTAACCGCCGCCGATGATGGGCGGTACGGCAATGCCGATGAGCCCCACGGCCAGCCCGCCGATCGCGGGCTTGAAGTGATTCGGAATCCTGAGGGCCACGAAGGCATCGCGGATGCGGTAATACACGGTCGGCAACAAGGCCCCGAGTCCGCCGGCGAGGATGCCGAGCAGGGCAAACCACACCAGATCCACCGGCTGCACGACGCGCTGGCTCATCGGCAACAGGAACAACGGGGTGTAGCCGGAAAAGGCACCGGTAATCGCGTAGGCGACGGCGGCCGAGATCAACGTGTAGATGAGCGCGCCACCTTCGAACGCCATGCGCGAATAGAGGATTTCCACCGCGAAAATGGCGGTGCCCAGCGGGCTCTTGAAAATGGCGGACAGGCCGGCGGCCATGCCGATCAACATCACCAGCCGCCGCTCGTCATCCGGAAGTTTGAGCAGGGCACCCGCGATGGCGCCGACGCCCGAGGCGATCTGCGCGGTCGGTCCTTCGCGACCGCCCGACCCGCCGCTGCCGATCGTGATCGCGCTGACGAGGATCTTGACGAACGGCGCGCGCGTACGCATGCGGCCGTTGTTTCGATGAAAGGCGACCAGTGTTGCGTCGGTGCCGTGGCCTTCGGTTTCCGGTGCCAGCCAGTAGATCAGCACACCGGCGACGAGTCCGCCAAGCGTGGTCGAGATCGGCACCCACCAATACCAGTGGGTAAACGGCTTCGGCGGCACGACCATGGCGTGCGCCGCGGCCACGCTGATCGTGTGGTAGTGGCCGAGGAAATCGAGCACGTACCTGTCGGTCAAATGCAGCATCAGCAGGAACAGCTGGGCCCCCAGCGCACCGACCACCCCGAGCGCGACGCTGATCACGATCAACCGCGTCGTGCGGTCCAGCTTCATCAACCACACGTTCTTGCCGCCTCTCGCGTTGATCCCCGGTGCAGCGCCCAATTGTAGCAATGCCTGCCGCGGGGCTTGTCCGGACGCCGACACGATCCGCATGGGCGGCTATCATCAGGCCAGAACCTTTGCAGTGTGTCACCCGGGTCATGTTGCGTTTGCGTACCCATCCGGCCGAGTCGTCGCGTTTCGATGCCCGCGCACTGGTCATGACGAGCGCATGGTTGCGCCCGTGCGATGCGCTCGGCCAGGCGCTGGCGGTGGCGGTGGCGATCATCTGGCTGCGGATCCCGGTTCCGCTGGCGCCGCTGGCCGCCGGCATCGCGGTCCTGATCCTGGCCACGCCCGTTGCGTTCTGGCGCCTGCGCCAGGCGTGGCCCCTCGGCGAAACCGAGGCCTTCTGCCACGTGGCCTTCGACATCCTGCTGCTGGGGTGGGCGCTGTACTTCACCGGCGGCGCCAGCAACCCTTTCATCACGTTGCTGCTGGTACCGGTGGCCTTGTCGGCAGCGGCACTATCCGTGCAGGCTACCGCCAGTGTGACCGCGCTGGCGGCGGCGGTGTACGGCATACTGATTTTTGTCAACGTGCCGTTGCCGGACATGCCCATGCATGGCAACGCATTCCGCCTGCACCTGACCGGCATGACGGTCAACTTCATGATCGCGATACTGCTGCTGGCGGTGTTCATCGCGCGCATGCATGCGTCGCTGAACACGCAGCGCGAGGCGATCGGGCGATTGCGCGAGCGTGCCCTGCGCGACGAGGGTTTGCTCGCGATTGCCACGCAGGCCGCCGAGGCCGCACACCGGCTCAACACGCCCCTGTCCACGCTGCGAACCCTGCTTCCGGAACTTGGCCGTGGTCGCGAGGGTGACGCCGCCTTGCGCGCCGACCTCGAGGTGATGACCGGTGAGGTGGAGCGGTGTCGCAACATCCTGCGCGAAATGGTCGAATACGGCCGCGGCCAGCTCGCGGACGGCATGCGCGCGACCACCCTCGGCGCCTACATGCACGACAACGCCGATCGCTTTCGTGTATTGCGGCCCGAGGCGGCGGTCACCACACAGCTTGCCCCTGCGTTGCGCGACCAACCCATCGAAGTGCGACCCGGACTCGCCCATGCGCTGTTCAACCTCATGCAGAACGCCCTCGACGCTTCGCGGCGCAACGGTTCGAACGTCGTGACGCTGGCTGCGGACACGGATGGAAAGCAAATTGAATTCGTCATCGGCGACCAGGGCCGTGGCTTCACCGAGGCCGTCGCAAGCGGGCTTCCGGTGGCCAGCAGCAAGCCGGATGGACTCGGCATCGGGCTGCTGCTGACGCGGGCGACGGTCGAAAGAATGCACGGCGAGTTGCAGGCTTTCAGCGATGCCGAAGGCTCGCGCGTATGCGTGCGGCTTCCATTGACAGGCCACGCATGAACCTGTGCGAAGCTGACCGACACGAACACCTGCTGCTGGCCGAAGACGATGCCATCTTTGCCGGTGCCATGGCGCGTGCCTTGGGTGCCCGCGGGTTCGAGGTCGGTGTTGCGCGGGATGCCGCCGACGCAGTGCGGTTCGCGCAGCGTGTCCAACCCCGCTACGCGGTGGTGGACCTGAAGCTCGGCGAGGACAGCGGCCTTGCGCTGATCTCCGCGCTGCGCGCCGAGGTGCCCGCGATGCGGGTGCTGCTGTTGACCGGATATGCCTCAATCGCGACGGCGGTGGAGGCGATCAAGCGCGGCGCGCACGATTATCTGGCCAAGCCCGTGGATGCCGATGCGGTGGTGCGTGCGTTGCTGGGCGATGACACGGTCGACGATGACGGACCGGAACCCCCCGAGGCGCCGCTGCCCTTGCGCCGTCTGGAGTGGGAGCACATCCAACGCACCCTGCATGAATGTGACGGCAACATTTCCGAAACCGCCCGCCGCCTGGGCATGCACCGCCGCACCCTGCAGCGCAAACTCGCCAAGCATCCGGTGCGCGAGACTGGCTAACGCGCAGCATCTCCACCGCAGGTGCTTGCAATCGGCACGGCAAGACGCGCTGTCGATTGGCCGACTATTGCACAGCTCGGACACGCATGCGCCGCGCTATCGACCCCACGGTACCGCAAGCAGCACCTTGCTCCGGGCCTCCAGTGGGGGCGTTACGATTCGGGTTGATGCTGGATCTGTTCACAAGGTGTCCCGCGCGATAAACGCAGGATCATCCATCCCCCCAGACCAGCGATCAATGACGCAGCCAGAATGCCGATTTTCACTTCTTCCTGAAGCAACGCATGGTCGGAAAAGGCCAGCACGCCAATGAACAGACTCATCGTGAAGCCGATTCCGCACGTCACCGCAATACCAGCCATCTGCATCCAACCTGCGCCAGCCGGAAGCCGCGCGAATCCCAGTGTCACCGTCACGACGGCCGAGCCGAACACACCGATGAACTTGCCTATAAGCAGTCCACAGGCCACAGCCAGCGTCAACGGTGTCAGCAGATGATCCAAACCGATACTGGCAAACGATACACCGGCGTTGGCAAAGCCGAAAACAGGGAGGATCAGAAACGGCACCACGCGCTGCAGCGCGTGTTGCACGCGCAGCAGCGGCGCGCCGAGTTTTTGCCTCTCACCGATACGTTTGGCCCTCGCATCGAGCGGCAGCGTCAACGCCAGCGCTACGCCTGCCAGTGTCGCATGAATGCCGGACTTCAGCACCAGTATCCACAACGCCACACCCAGTAGCAGATACGGCCACAACACCCGCACGCGGCAGCGATTCAATGCAATCAGCGCCATCAGCACCGCGCACGTACCCAACAGATACGCAAGCGACAACTCGCTGGTGTAGAAGATCGCAATGATCAGGATTGCGCCCAGATCGTCGATGATCGCCAACGCCGTCAGGAATACCTTGAGGGATGTGGGGATGCCCGAGCCGAGCAGCGACAGCACGCCGAGTGCGAACGCGATATCGCTGGCGGTCGGGATGGCCCAGCCGCGCAGGGTTTCCGTATCGGCATGATTGAATGCCACATAGATCAGCGCCGGCACCAGCATGCCGCCAAGGGCGCAGATACCTGGCAGGATGCGCTGCGGCCAGGTTGCCAGGTCGCCATCCAGCGCCTCGCGCTTGATTTCCATGCCCATCAGCAGAAAGAACACGGCCATCAGACCATCGTTGATCCAGTGCTGCACACTGAGCGGTCCCACATGGACTTGAAGTGCAGCAAAGTAGTCTGACGCCAGCGGCGAATTCGCGACAACGAGTGCCAGCGCCGCGGCCGCCATCAGCACCAGTCCCCCCGCGGCTTCGTTGGCCATGAAGTCGCGTGTACGCTGCAGCGGCAGCCAATCGACGAAGCGTGTCATGCGCTCTCCCGGGTTGGGTTGGATGTCTGGATTCGGGACCACCGCTGCCATGGCTTGTACCGGAGCAGGCGTCGCTGGCCGGCATCCTGCCTGACACGGGGAGTTCAAAATGGAATCCCGATGACCAGCAGGCGATATGCAAGGCTCGGCTCCCCCGACTTTCGCACGTTTGGACACTACGCGCACCCTGCTGGACACGGTAGCCGAAAGACTAAACGACATGCCTTGGCTTGAACCTCCGACGGATGCACGTTAGCCTCGCTCCGTGGTAGTTCAACGCTTTGACAATGCGATTTCGCTCCCGCCCCGCATGCCATGGCGGGTTCGTCGGCCAGGAGCAGTGCTTGCTGGCATCCTTGCGTCCCTCGCACTGGCGTCACCCGCGTTCGCCGGAACGCCCTCGCCTGCTCAACAGAATGCATTGCTGCCGGCGTCGAAGACGATGCAGCGGTTCCACTCCCGATCCGTGCCTACTCGTGCGGAGTTGGAAGACTTCGCGCAAGCCGTCGTGGCGATCGGCAGCGTCAAGCAGGCTGCGCAACCCGGCATCAGCAGTGCATCAACTCCAGCCGAGCGCGCCCGGCTGGAACGTGCAGCCACCGCGCAAATCAAGGCGGCGATTCGCAGCCATCATCTTTCCGAGCGCCGGTATCTACAAATCATCGCGTTCATTGATGACCATCCGGCAACCCAACATCAGGTAATCGCGCTGATGAAACAACTGCCGATACCGCCGCCGCCACCGTATCAACCACTGCATTGATCCGCGGCTGACGCAGGCTTCCCGTCGGGCCGCCGCTGAATGTGCCGCATCCGCCCCCTGTGGCGCGAGCAGACGTTCAACCCGCGATGGCCGCAGTGAGGCCACGCAAATCCAGACTTCGTTCGGCGCGGACATAGGCAACGCCCTCCTCGTGGACCACGACGGCTTCCAGGACGCCGGGTACTTGCCGAAGTTTCTCCTCCAGCTTCCGGGCTTCCCTTTCGTCACGTACCGCGACACGCAAGGTGCGGTTCGACACTTGCGCCGGCGGTCGCATGCGCCACGCCACCAGCCACCACAGCACCGCCACGACGATGCAAAACGCGACCACACCATCCACGCCCCAGCGGCTGTCGATCGAGCCACCGAGCACGCCGCCCACGAAAATGCCGAAGAACTGCGATGACGAGTACACACCCATCGCGGTGCCCTTGGCATCCGCGGGGGCGAGGCGCGAAACCAGCGAGGGCAGCACCGATTCGAGCACGTTGAAGGCGGTGAAAAACAGGATGAGGCCCAGCACCATCAGGGACAGGTGGGCGCGTCCCCACGGGAACAATACCTGACCCGCAGCGAGCAAACCGATGGCGGCCAGGAAGACCGGCTTCATGCGCCCGCGCTCGGCCACGCTGACCAACGGCACCAGCAACACGATCGAGGCGACCAACACCGGCAGATACACCCACCACTGGTGATGCAGGGCCACGCCTGCGTGCGCCAGCAGGAAGGGAATCGTGAGGAAACTTGCGGTCAGGATCGCGTGCTGACTGAAGATGCCGACATCGAGGCGTCGCAGTTCGCGGTCGGCCAACACCCGGCGGAACAAGGCGGGCACGGGTTCGGCGTCGCGGTGCAGCGTGTGTGCGTCGGTACGCGGCACCAGCAGGTACAGCACCGCGATGCCTAAGCCTGCCAGCACGGCGGTCAGCCAGAAAATGCCGCGCACGCCGATCCAGCCCGTCAGCACCGGACCCAACACCACCGCCACACCGAACGCCAGGCCGATGGTCATGCCGATCAACGCCATCGCGCGGGTGCGGTGTTCTTCCAGCGTCAGGTCTGCCGCCAACGCCAGTACCGTCGATCCCACCGCGCCCGCGCCCTGCAGCAGACGCCCCAGCACGATGCCGTCGATCGAGGGCGACAGGGCTGCAATCACGCTGCCCACCGCGAACAGCAACAGGCCCGCGGCGATGACCGGCTTGCGGCCGATGCGGTCGGACAGGAATCCGAACGGGATCTGCAAGACGGCCTGGGTAAGTCCGTACACCCCGAGCGCGAGGCCGATGGTCACGGCGGTTGCATCCGGCAGATGCCGCGCCCACGGCGCGAACACCGGGTAGATCATGAACAGGCCGAGCATGCGCAGGGCAAAGATGCCTGCAAGCGACAGTGCGGCACGCTTTTCGGTGCCGGTCAGGGAATCGGTAGACACAGGATGCGTTGGGGAACAAGACGATTCGCAAATTTTATCATCCGCAGACGCGGTGACCGGCGGGTTCCGTGCGCCGCATCGCGTACTGCGGCAATTTGCCGCATTGCGGAAAGGCCCATGACCGCAATACTGGGCACCGGTGCTTGGTCGGCGCCGAGTCGATGGGGTTCTCCCAGCCGCATCCACGCTCGTGCCTTGCTGCGCCAAGACACCGGCGGGTGTCGACACGAGCCCCGTGTCGCAAAAGGTCCATGCGGAATGCAACTTCGAGCTATCCGAACCCGATGCTGGCTGGGTGCAGCAGCCGTGGCACTGATGCTTGCCGGAACCACGCCCGCCGGCGCCCACGCCATCGCCGGACAGCGCCTGTTTCCCTCGACCCTGACCTTCGATGATCCGGGGATCGGCGCGGAACTGCCGCTGGTCTTCAGCCACATCCGCGTCGATGGCGTGGAGCAGGACGATCTCGGTATCGCCGTCGCCAAGCCAATCACACCCGGCTTTTCGCTGACAGCAGGCGGTGACTATTTCGGTGCCACGGGCGGGGGTGTCCCGGCCGTGCACGGCTGGGACAACTTCACGCTTGGCGGGGTGTGGCAGGTCTATCTGGACCCGTCCACGGAATCGATCGGTTCATTTGAAATCAACCGCACTTTCGCGCATACCGGCAGCCGTGCAGTGCGTGCCGGTTATTCGACCTGGTCGCCGCAATTCAATTTCGGGCAAGGGTTCGGCTTTGCGCACGCGAACTGGCTGCGACCATTCGCGGTCACCGGTGCGATCGGGGCCGACCTGCCCAACGATGCCAACGTGCCGCGCATGCTGAACTGGGACTTGTCACTGCAATACAGCATCCCCTATCTGCAGAATTTCGTGAAGTACGTCGGCATCAAGGCACCGTTCAACAAGATGATCCCGATCATCGAGTTTCCGATGCAGACCTGTCTCGATCGCGGCTGCCATGGCCAGACCACCGGTTACGTCGACCCCGGCGTGACCTGGGTCGGGCATTATTTCCAATGGGGCATCGAAGCGCAAATACCCATCAATCGCCGCACCGGCAACTCGGTGGGCGTCCTGTTCGAGTTTGATTTTTATCTCGATGACCTCGCGCCGCATGGATTCGGCGCGCCCCTGTTCCACTGATCCACGAGGTTCCCCGCATGCGCAATTTGCTTGTGGCTGCACTGGTCGTGGCGCTTGCCACGCCCGCCATCGCGTTGGCCCACGCCTTTCCCGACAATTCGTCGCCGCACGTCGGCGCCACCGTCGCGACCGCCCCGAAGGAAGTCAAGGTGTGGTTCGATGGCGAAATCGAACCGGTGTTTTCAACCCTGATCGTCAAGAGCGCCGCAGGCAAGCAGATCAGCCTCGGCAAGGGCGAGGTCGATGCAAAAAACCACGCGTTGCTCGAAACCCCGCTGCCCGCCGATGTATCTGCCGGCCGATACACGGTGTACTGGAGCGTGATCGCCCACGACGGCCACCATACCGAAGGGCACTTTGCCTTCACGGTGAAGTGAGGATTTCACCACGCCAGTTTCCATTGCCCTCAGCGGATTCGACATCCTTGCACTGATCACGGCCGTCGGTTGCGTGGCCTGTGATCTGGCGGTGCTGCCCCGCGCCGAGATTGGTGTCCGTCGTGGTCTGCTGCATGCAACTGGCGTGGTATTCGTGCTGGTGACGCTGGCGAGCTTCGGGATTCTGCTGTCCCGCACCCTGGAGATGAACGGTGGTGCATGGGCGAGTGTCTGGTCGGCGATGGGTCTGGTGCTGCACGTCACGCACTATGGCCACATCTGGGTTTGGCGGGTGCCGGCGTTGGTGCTGCTGTGGCTGGCGTGGGGATGGGCCCGGCGCCACCCCGAACACGCCTGGGCTGGCTGGCTGATGGCGATCGCGCTGGCCGCAATCGTGCTGACCCGCAGCGACACCGGCCACCCCGCGGATCATGGCGATTTCAAACTCGCCGTGTGGGTCGACTGGGCGCACATGCTGGCCGCGGGCGCATGGGTGGGCAGCCTGTTCGGAATGACCCTGGTGGTGTTTCCGAAGCTGCGCGCGCATGGTGATCCACTGCGCGCCAGCGCGGCGATCTTCCAGCGGCTTTCCACTTTGTCAGGCGCTGCACTGGCGGTGGTGCTGGCCGCCGGTATCTACAACGCCCTCGGCCAGCTTGGCAGCTTCGCGGCACTGTGGACCAGCCGCTACGGCACCACGCTCGACGTCAAGGTCGCGATCGTGCTCGCGATGATCGCGATCGGTGCGCACAATCGCTACATCAAACTGCCGAAGTTGTTGCGGCTGGCGGGCGCCGCACCGCCCGGTGCAGCGACCGGCCCGGGGCGCACGGCATCGGAAAACCAGCCCGCGGCGCGCCATGCCGTGGTCCGCAGCTGCGCGCGGGCCGTGTTGCTGGAAAGCGTACTCGGCCTGCTGGTGATCGGCGCCGCCGCCAACCTGATCCACAGCATGCCGCCGGCAGATGCGCCAATGCAGATGATGCAGGCAGACAGCCGGGTGCCCAACGCACAAGCCGGGATGCCTGACCCTGTGGCGCACGGGGATCACGGTTGCGTACGCGTCGGCAGTGGGTGCGGGTAGCGCGGTCCGGAACACGCAAATCCGGCACGGCTTCAGTCCTGCAGGTACTCGCGGATCATCTCGCGGCCGCGATGGATGCGGCTTTTCACCGCCGCGCGGGTGAGGCGCAGGGCTTCGGCAATCTCGGTGATCGTGTTTTCCTCGAAGTCGCGCAGGACGATCGCCTCGCGATACTTGTCCGGCAAGGACTGGATCGCGGCGGCGAGGTCGAGGCGCAGATCGGGTCGGGTGTAATAGGCGAAGATGCGGTGATCGTCATCCGGCAGTGCGACCTGTCCGCGCATGCGCCGCATCAGGCGCTGGCATTCACGACGCACGATCGAGAACAGCCACGCCCCGAACGAACCGACGGTGCGCAAGGCGCCGATCCGGCGATACACCAGCCACAGGCTTTCCTGCACGGCATCCTCGGCGTCGGCCGCGGATGCGCACTCGCCGCGTGCGATCCGGCGCAGGTCCGGCTGGCATTCCGACAGCAGCCGCTCCAGCGCCGACTCGTCGCCTGCGCGTGCGGCTTCGATCAGGGTGGCGTCATGTTGCATCGGATCAGTTTCTCCACTTCACGCATGCGACGGTGAGTTTACGTCGGTGGCACCGGGCGGCGCCGCGCCTGCCAGGTCCGCACAAGCTGCACGAACAGCGTGTCCAGCGACCAGCGCCCCGGTCCCCATGCGATCACGGCCAGCAGCATCAGGCCCCAGACCTTGTGGTCGGCGAAGGCCGACGTGCTGAAAAGCCCGGCCCAGAATCCGTGCGGCCAAAGTGCCGGGAAGGAAACGAACGCAATGATGTTGTAGATGAACAGGAACAACGCACTGAGCCGTCCGGCGATGCCCAGACCGACCAGCCACGGCACCACCAGCTCGATCCAGGTACTCGCGACCGCGGCCACGTCGGGCGGCAGCAGCGGCACCTGGTAGGTGGTGTTGAACAGGAACAGCGTGCCACCTGGATCTTCGAACTTGACCACGCCGGCACGCCAGAACGCGAGCGCCACCCACACGCGCAGCAACAGCAGCACGGTCGGCCCCAGCCAGTCGGCGAGGCCGCGCGCGGTATGCACATAGCAACTCGTCAGTTGCTGCAGCATGGCCGTGTTGGACCGGTATCGCGGCCCGGCGCAGCAGGCGGTTCGACTTCGGTGAGCGCCGTGACCAGTCCGTTGTCGACCAGGCTGGTCATGCAACCGGGCAGATCGAAATCGGGATCCCGTGACAGGGCCGCGGCATGCGCGTCGTCGAGTGTGCCGTCCTGTGCCAGGGCCCCGATGCAGGTGAAACTTGCGGCATCGAGCGCACTCATCGTGACCTCGTCCCCGCTGCGCCACAGCAGCACGCGCTCGCCGGCTTCGGGCGGCGTGAAGGAATCCTCCGTCGGGTTCAGCGCATAACGCCAGATTGACAACACCGGCTGGCGGCTGGCGAGCAGACGCAAGCTCGGGTGCAGGGCGATCCGGAGCGCGCCCTGCATGCTGGCCAGCGCATGTGCGAACGCGCCCACATCCAACGCTTCGGCATCGGCGGCCAGCGCACTTTGCTGGCGCAGCCATTCCAGCCGGGCCACGTCGCCGAGGTAGGGCAGACTACGTGTCTCGGGCAGCGCTTCGAGGAACGCCGCAAAATGCGCGCCGAATGCCTGCAGGTTGCCCGACCGCGAAGGGTGTGCCTGGCGATAGCGTTCCGCAGATTGCGCGAAAAACGCCTCGCCGACCAGCGCCCGTACCGCCGGAAACGCGGTTTCGAGCGCGCCGCGTTGCACCGTCTCGACGTTGTGGCGATAGACCTGCAGACGCGCGGCCGGCGCCAGGCCGTGGCCCGCGATCGCGTCCAGCAGGCCGGGCGTGTCGCCCGCATACAGCGCGGCCAGAAAGTCGCGTTGCAGTTCACGCAGCGCGGGTGCGGCAGACATCGAGCACCTCCCCGGCGTGGGCCGCTTCGTCCAGCAGCACTTCCAGCGCGGGGATGTCCTGGTCCCATTCGATCAGGGTCGGCACCGCTCCGAGGCGCGCGATCGCGGCGTCATACAGTTCCCATACCGCCGGATCCACGCGCCGGCTGTGGGAATCGATCAGCAACGGCACCGGAAGATTGGTCTTGCGGGTGAAGCCGGCCAGATGGATTTCGCGCACGGCTTCGATCGGCAATGCGCGCAGATACGTGTACGGGTCGAAGCCGTGGTTGACGCTGTTGACGTAGATGTTGTTGACGTCGCACAACAGGCCGCAGCCGCTGCGGCGGACCACCTCGGCGACGAAATCCCACTCGCTGTAGTCGCCGTCCTGAAAACGCAAATACGTGGAAATGTTCTCGACCAGAATTTCCCGTTTAAGCGCGTCCTGCACCTGCCCGATCCGTGACACCATCAAGTTGACGGCTTCTTCTGTGAACGGCATCGGTAGCAGGTCATTGCTGTGGTGCTCACCGAGCGCGCCCCAACACAGGTGTTCGGACACGAGTTCCGGCTGGTAACGCGCCACCAGCTCGGCCACCCGTTGCAGGTGGCCAGCATCCAGCCGGTCCGCCGATCCGAGCGAGAGGCCCACGCCGTGCAGGCTGAGCGGGTAGTCCTGCCGGATGCGAGTCATCGCATGGTGCAGACTGCCGCCCGCACCGAACAGGTTTTCGCTGTGCACTTCCAGCCACGCGACCGGCGGCCGCTCGTCGAGCACCCGCGCCACATGCGGCGCGCGCAACCCGATGCCGGCGGCAACCGGCATCAAGTGCGCACGGCGGGCGGACAACCCGGTCACGGTGGCCACGCTACTCGGCGGTCAGGCTGCCGCCGGCGATCTTGGTGCAGATGCCTGACGGCATCGCCACGAATGCGTGCGGGTCACGGGCCTTGCTGTCCTGACCGGCGCAGGAATGGCCCGGCGACTGGCAGTCGTTCTTGAACGCAGCGTTGACGCCGTAGCACTTCGCGTAGCGGTTTTTCTCCATGTAGGCCATGGTCTTCTCGCGCTGCATCTTCATCATCGCCGGCGTCATCTTCATCTGCATGTGGCCGGAAGACATCGGCATTGATTGCTGCGCCAACGCGGTGGACGCGAGCGACGCGGCGCCCAGCGTGAGCGCGCAGGCGATGGCGGACTTGAGAAGTTGGGTACTGTTCATGGGGATCTCCGAGGATGGAAGCCGAAATGGCCCCCGTTCCCCATGGAGGCGGCGAAGCGGCAAAAGGATTCACGTGCTGTGATGCAACGACGGGCATGCGGAGAGAATTAGCCGGATGGTCCTGCCAGGAACCAAGGTCGAATTGGACGCGTCGTTGCCCTGATCGGTTACGTGCAACGGCAGGAGAAAGTGAACCGTACATGCCGAAAGCGGACACCCGCAGAAAGTGCCTGTACGGCAGGTTTGGGCCGATAGTTGCCGGCCCTGTGGCGGGCCACGACAGGAACAGGTGTGACCAACCAGACAAGCGCCCTGACATCACTCGCAGCGAAATTCCACGGTCGCGCGGGCCAACTTGCCGGGCGCGGCGAGCGTGCCGGACGTGGCATCGGTTTCGCTGGAAGCAACCACGACGGCGGACTTGCCGCGTCGCTCGCAATATTCATCGGCGTCCTTGACGAGGCGGGCCTTCTCCTCGGCGCCGGTGCTCAAGCGCGCGGACGACCCCGTGACCCAAAACGCCCCATCGCGGTAGGGCATCACGAACGACCTCGATCCGCACCCTGCCAACGCAACGGCTGCCAGGCAAATCGCAAAGCGCAAAGACACGGTACGTTCCCCTCTCTTCGACATGGGTTCACCTGTTTGGACAGCGGATCGGGATGAGCAGCCGGGTCACGATCATGGGTTCCCGCAGTCTGAATTGCAAAGTGCGCAAGGTACACCCGGTCGGGCATCGCTGGCAGCGACGCCAGAGAACACACGATCAACGCGACATCGATTCCGGCCAAGGTGATGTCGGCAAGTATCACCCTCACCCCAACCCTCTCCCGCAAGCGGGAGAGGGAGAACAGCGTCCGGCCTTCGCCGTGATGACGGCCACGGGCAGCCGTCACGGCAACTGTCAAGCTTGCCGCCCCCACGCTCCGGCAATAGGCTTGCACGGATACCCAGACGCCCGTCATGCCGATCCGCTACGTCCACCTGCGCGCGCACAGTGAATACTCGTTGCGCGATTCCACCATCCGCATTCCGGAGAAGCCCGAGTACGGCGACCCGGCCAAGGCCAGGCACGCCAACCTGGTGAGCCGTGCGGTGGAACTGGGCATGCCGGCGCTGGCGCTGACCGACGATTCCAACCTGTTCGCGCAGATCAAGTTCTATCGCGCCGCCGAAAAAGCCGGCCTCAAGCCGATCGTGGGTTGCGACGTGTGGATCGCGAATCCAGAGGACGCCGCGCGGCCGGACCGGCTCACCCTGCTGTGCCGCGACCGCGGCGGTTATCTCAATCTTTCCCGGCTGATCTCGCGCGGCTGGCTGGAAGGCCAGCACGCGGGGCGCGCGCAGTTGCAGGCCGGTTGGCTCGACGGCGCCGTCGCCGGCCTGTTCGCGATCGCCGGTCGCGACAGCGCCTGCGGGCGCCTCGCCACGGCGGGCCGCGAACACGATGCCCACGCCAATCTCGATGCCTTGCGCGAATGTTTCGGCGACGGGCTGTATCTGGAATTGACGCGCACCGGCCGCGACGGCGAGGAGTCGTTCAACACGCAGGCTCTGCAACTCGCGGCGCGCCTCGATCTGCCGGTGATCGCCAGCAACGACGTGCGTTTCCTGGACGCCGGCGATTTCGAAGCGCACGAGGCGCGCGTGTGCATCCAGCAGGGCTACCAGCTCGACGATCCGCGCCGCCCGCGCGACTATTCCCCCGAGCAGTGGCTGAAGCCCGCCGCAGCGATGGCGGACCTGTTCGCCGACCTGCCGGAGGCGCTGGAAAACACGGTCGAACTTGCCAAGCGTTGCAACCTCGAACTCACGTTCGGCAAGTACTACCTGCCCGCGTTTCCGGTTCCGGAAAAACACACGCTGGAAACCTGGATCGCCGAACAGGCGCGCGCGGGCCTGGACGAGCGCCTCGCCGAAGCCGGGCTCGCGCCGGGCCAGACCCGCGAGGATTACGACGCGCGCCTCGAACGCGAACTGGACGTGATCGGCAAGATGGGCTTCGCCGGCTACTTCCTGATCGTCTCCGACTTCATCCGCTGGGCCAAGTCGCAGGACATTCCGGTCGGACCCGGACGCGGTTCGGGCGCGGGCTCGGTGGTGGCGTGGTGCCTCAGGATCACCGACCTCGATCCGCTGCGTTTCGGGTTGCTGTTCGAGCGCTTCCTCAATCCCGAACGCGTGTCGATGCCCGACTTCGACGTCGACTTCTGCATGGAACGCCGCGACGAGGTGATCGCCTACGTCGCCGACAAATACGGCCGCGACCAGGTCAGCCAGATCATCACCTACGGCTCGATGGCGGCCAAGGCCGTGCTGCGCGACTGCGGGCGCGTGCTGGGCATGCCGTACGGCCAAGTGGACAAGATCGCGAAACTGATCCCGCGGATGCCGCTGGACCTGACGCTTGGCGATGCACTCGGCATCAGCGAGAAATCGAAGAAGGAACCTGACCGCGTCGTGCGCGAGTTCTGCGACCTCTACCAGCAGGACGAGGAAGCCCGCACCCTGATCGACCTTGCGTTGAAACTGGAGGGGCTTGCCCGCAACGCCGGCAAGCATGCGGGCGGCGTGGTGATCGCGCCGAGTGCGCTGACCGATTTCGCGCCGCTGTATTCCGAGCCGGGCGGCGCCGGCGTCGTCACGCAATTCGACAAGAACGACGTCGAGGAAGTCGGGCTGGTGAAGTTCGACTTCCTCGGCCTGCGCACGCTCACCATCATCGACTGGGCGGTGAAGGCGATCAACGCGCGACGCGCCGAAACCGGCGAGCCGCCGCTGGACATCGCGCAGCTTCCGCTGGACGACCCCGAGGTCTTCAAGCTGTTCCGCGAAGCGCGCACGATCGCGGTGTTCCAGTTCGAAGGCGGCGGCATGCAGCGGCTGCTGAAAGACGCCAGGCCCGACCGCTTCGAGGACCTGATCGCGTTGAACTCGCTGTTCCGTCCGGGCCCGATGGAACTGATCCCCAACTACGTCGCGCGCAAGCACGGCCGCGAGCAAGTCATCTATCCCGACCCGCGCGTCGAGCCGATCCTGCAGGAGACCTACGGCATCATGGTCTACCAGGAGCAGGTGATGCAGATGGCGCAGATCGTGGGCGGCTATTCGCTGGGCGGCGCCGACCTGCTGCGCCGCGCGATGGGCAAGAAGGTGCCGGCCGAGATGGCCAAGCACCGCGGCATCTTCCGCGACGGCGCGATGCAGAACGGCGTGCCGGAGAAGAAAGCCGACGCGATCTTCGACCAGATGGAGAAGTTCGCGGGCTACGGCTTCAACAAGTCGCACGCCGCGGCGTATTCGCTGGTCGCGTACCAGACCGCGTGGCTGAAGGTGCACTACCCCGCCGAATTCATGGCCGCGACGATGTCGTCGGACATGGATTCCACCGACAAGCTGGTGCAGTTCATCGAGGACGCCCGCGCGATCGGCATCGTGATGTTGCCGCCCGACGTCAACGCCTCGGACTACCACTTCGTCGCCAACGCCGCCGCCGACCTTGCCGCGGCCGACGCGCCGCGCGGCACGATCCGCTACGGCCTCGGCGCGATCAAGGGCGTGGGCCGCGCGGTGTGCGAAGCGGTGATGCAGGCGCGCGCGAATGGCGGCCGCTTCCGCGACCTCGCCGATTTCTGCGCGCGGATGGATTCCGGCAAATTGAACAAGCGCGTGTTCGAGGCGTTGATCCAGTCCGGCGCGATGGATTCGCTCGGCAGCAGCCGCGCCACGCTCACCGCGCAGCTCCCGGAAGCCGTGAAGGCCGCCGAGCAGAGACTGCGCGACCGCGAGGCCGGCCAGAACGACATGTTCGGCGCGTCGCTGGCGCCGGTCGCAGCGGTCACCCTGACGACGCCCGAGCAACCGCCCTGGACGCTGGAGAAGAAACTCGCGGGCGAACGCGCCACGCTCGGGCATTACCTGTCCGGCCATCCCACCGATCCCTGGCGCGAAGTGCTCGCGCAACTCGCGACCTGCCCCATCGGCGAAATCGCCGAGCGTTACGAACCGCCGCCGGCACGCGGCGGCGACGATGACGACAACCGCTTCCGCCGTCCGCCCGAAACGCCGTGGGCCGTGGCGGGCATGGTAACCAAGGTATTCCGCCACGGCGACGCGGCCGGGGTACGCATCGAAGACTGGTCCGGCGCGATGACCGCCAACTTCTTCCGCGACGCGATGGAGCAATACGGCGACCTGGTGCAACCCGATGCCATCCTGGTGATCGAGGGCGGGCTTGCCTTCGACGACTTCCGCGGCGAACTGCGCGTCCGCGCCCGCCGCGTGTGGACCCTCGACCAGGCCTGCGAAGCCGGCGCGCGCGTCCTGCGCATCGGCGTCAACGGCATCGACGCGGGTTTCGTGACCACCTTCAAGCGCGCGCTGGCCGGGCACTGCGGCGGCCGCACGCCGCTGCTGCTCACCGGCTACCACAACGCCACCGGCAGCGCGGACATCCGTCTCGGCGACGACTGGCGGGTGCGCGTCAACACCACCCTGCTCCGTGCGTTGCACGAGGTTCCGGGCGTCAAGTCCGTGCAGCCTTCGCTGTCGCGCCCCGCCGCGCCCTGACCGCGCTGGCTATAATCGCGGCTTTGCCCGATCAGACGCAGGCGATGAACCCCAACTTCCTCGATTTCGAGCAGCCGATCGCCGAGCTGGAAGACAAGCTGCGCGAGTTGACCGCCGCGGGCCACGACCACGCCGTCGATGTCGACGACGAGGTCGGCAAGCTGCGCGCCAAGCTCAGGGTGAAGACCGCGGAGATCTTCCGCAACCTGTCGTCGTGGCAGGTCTCGCAACTGTCGCGGCATCCGGGGCGTCCCTACACCACCGACTACGTCGCGGTGATCTGCGACGAGTTCCACGAACTCGCCGGCGACCGCATGTACGCCGACGACGCCGCGATCGTGGGCGGCCTTGCGCGCATCGTCGGCCGGCCGGTGATGGTCATCGGCCACCAGAAGGGCCGCGACATCAAGTCCAAGGTGCGCCGCAATTTCGGCATGCCCAAGCCCGAAGGCTATCGCAAGGCGTTGCGCCTGATGAAGCTGGCCGAACGCTTCGGCCTGCCGGTGCTCACCTTCATCGACACGCCCGGCGCGTATCCCGGCATCGGCGCCGAGGAACGCGGCCAGAGCGAAGCCATCGCACGCAACCTCGAGGAAATGGCGGAACTGCGCGTGCCGATCGTGTGCACCGTGATCGGCGAAGGCGGTTCCGGCGGCGCGCTGGCGATCGGCGTCGGCGACCGCGTCAACATGCTGCAATACTCCACGTATTCCGTGATCACGCCGGAAGGCTGCGCGTCGATCCTGTACAAGGACGCCAACCGCGCGCGCGACGCCGCCGAAGCGATGGGCATGACCGCGCCACGCCTGCTCGAACTGGGACTCATCGACAAGATGATCCGCGAACCCACCGGCGGCGCGCACCGCAACCCGCGCTCGATGGCGATCCGCCTGAAGGCCGTGCTGATCAACCAGCTCGACGAACTGCAGGCGCTGCCGATCGACGAACTGCTGGAGCAGCGTTACCAGCGCCTGCGCAAATACGGCACGTACGAAGAATAACCGGCTGCCGACGCGCTACCATCGGCGGGACTTCGCCACGGAGCGCCGCGATGCCCAACGAATCCGCCGCCAAGCTGGCGGTCTTGATCGACGCCGACAATGCGCAGCCGTCGCTGATCGAGGCGCTGCTGGCCGAAATCGCCAAGTACGGCACCGCGCACGTCAAGCGCGCCTACGGCGACTGGACCGACAATCACCTGAAGAGCTGGAAGGACGAACTGCTGAAGCAGTCGGTGCAGCCGATGCAGCAGTTCGGCTACACGCGCGGCAAGAACTCGACCGATTCGGCCCTGATCATCGATGCGATGGACCTGTTGTACTCGGGGCGCTTCGACGGTTTCTGCATCGTGTCCAGTGACAGCGATTTCACCCGGCTGGCCGGGCGCATCCGCGAATCGGGCTTGATCGTGTACGGTTTCGGCGAACGCAAGACGCCGGAGCCGTTCGTGGCCGCCTGCGACAAGTTCATTTACGTCGAGAACCTCGCCGGCAAGCCCGACGAACCGGCGCCGCAGAAACCGCGCAGCGCCGCGCAACTGAAACAGGATTCCGCGCTGGTCAACCTGCTGCGCAACGCGGTCGAGGCCGCGTCCGACGACGACGGCTGGGCTGCGCTCGGCCCGGTGGGTTCGATCATCAACAAGCAGCGGCCCGACTTCGACGCGCGCAGTTACGGCTACGCCAAGCTGAGCGACCTCGTGGCGGCAACGACCTTGTTCGAGGTCGAGCGCCGCAGTGCCGGCGAAGGACGGCCCAAGACCCTGCACGTGCGCAACCGTGCGAAGCCCGGCAAGGGTTGAGTCGATGTGGCAGGAAGGCTTGCGCGAACGGCTGCGCGCGGACGATCCGCCGGCGTTGTGCGTCGCCTTCAGCGGCGGCCCCGATTCCACCGCCCTGCTGCACGCGCTGGCGCAGGTGCCCGAAGCGCGTGAGCGTAGCCTGCGCGCGTTGCATGTTGATCATGGCTTGCACACGGACAGCGGCGCATGGGCGGAACGCTGCAAGGCGCTCTGTACGTCAATCGGTGTGCCGCTGGCCGTGGTGCGCGTGCGCGTGGACGACACACGCGACGAAGGCATCGAAGCCGCGGCACGGCGGGCCCGCCACGCGGCCTTCGCCGAAGCGCTGCGTGAAGGCGAATGGCTGGCGCTGGCCCACCATCGCGACGACCAGGTCGAAACCGTGCTGCTGAAACTGCTGCGCGGCGCGGGACCGGAAGGACTGGGCGGCATGCGCGCGCTGCGCCCGCTCGGTCGCGGCGTCCTGTGGCGGCCGTTGCTGGATGTTCCGCGCGCAGCGCTGCGCGACTACACCGCGGCGCACGGGTTGGCGTGCATCGACGATCCTGCCAACGCCGATCCGCACTTCGCTCGCAACGTGCTGCGCACCTCCATCCTGCCGCGCATCACGCAGCACTGGCCGAATGCCGCGGCCTCGATCCTGCACGCGGCGAAGCTGTGCCGCGCCGCGGCCGATTACATCGACGGCCAGGCGCGCGCGGCGTTCGAAGGCTTGCGGCGCGATGCGGATACGCTGGATGCGTCCGGCTGGCTGGCGCTGCCGGACGCCTTGCGCGTACCGGTGCTGGACATCTGGCTGCACGCACGCGGGTTGCCTGCCCCGCCCGACGCGTCGCGCGCGGAATTGGTGCGGCAAGCCGTACACGCGGCGGACGATCGCGTACCCCTAATCGCCTGGCGCGGAACCGAAGTGCGCGTGTGGGACCGACGCCTGCACGCCACGCCGCCGTTGGCATCGGCGCCGGGACCGTGGCAAACCGTGTGGGACGGCACGCCGCTCGCACTGCCCCATGACTGCGGCACGCTGACGCTCGAAGCCGCGGATCGGGCCTCCGTTCGGGCGGACGGCATGCGGTTCGAACCGCTGCTGGTCGTGCGCTTCCGCCGCGGCGGCGAGCGCATCAAGCCCGCGGGCGATGCGCACACGCGCGAAGTGCGCGACCTGTTCCAGCAGGCGCGGGTCCCGCCGTGGGTGCGCGAGCGCTGCCCCCTGATTTACGCGGGCGCGGAATTGATCGCGGTCGCCGATATGTGGACCAGCGGGCGCGGCGCGATGATTTTCGATACCGGCGGCGCGCGCCCGCACTGGACACGTCCCGCATGGCTGAACGCATCGTGATTGTGTGACACGCCATTCAGTTCCGATGCGGGCGAACTGCGATAACACGTGTCCCACGTTCTCCAGGGAGACCGCCATGAAATCCCTCCGCATTGCCCTCCTGCTTCCGCTCGGCCTCGCCGCCGCGGGGTTGATCGCGCCCACTGCATACGCCGACCCGCCGCCGTGGGCGCCCGCACACGGCTGGCGCGCCAAGCACCAGTATGTGTACTACCCATCCGCCGAGGTGTACTACGCGCCGGAGAGCCGCATGTGGTTCTGGCTGGGCGGCAATGGTTGGCAGGCCGGCGTCAGCCTGCCGCTGGCCCTGCAGGGCTACGTACAGGCCGGCGGGGTGAACATCAGCCTGGACGTCGACCGTCCATATCTGCGCAACGACTATGTGGTGCAACGCTACGGCGGCCATCCCCACCGTTGGCGGGGCGACGACCACGATCACGGACATGGCCACAAGCACCACCACGACGACGACTGACCGCACGCACGTTGCATGACGGGCGGCGCCCGTCAACGGCGGGAATCATTCGCTCCGTTCGCGTCCCACGATGATCCGCGCGTCGCGCTGCCAGGTCAGGTACGACCACGCCCAGTTCCACATCACCGCCAGGCGGTTGCGGAAGCCGATCAGGAAGAAGATGTGCGCAACCAGCCAGAACAGCCAGCCTGCGAATCCGGCGATGCGGAGGCCGCGCAGGTCCACCACCGCGAAGGCGCGGCTGATGCTGGCGAGGCTGCCTTCGTCGCGATAGCGGAACGGCCGCGGCGTGCGTCCGGCAATGCGTTCGCGAATCGCGCGCGCCGCGTGGCGGCCCATCTGCTTGGCCGCGGGCGCCATGCCGGGCACTTGCCGGCCGTCCTGTTCGACGTGCGCGAGGTCGCCGATCACGAACACTTCGGGGTGATCCGGCACCGACAGGTCGGGCGCCACCCGCACACGGCCCGCGCGGTCGCATTCGCCGCCAAGCTGCGCACCCAACGGCGATGCGGCCACGCCCGCCGCCCACAACAAGGTGCGCGCTTCGATGCGCCGGTCGCCCATCTGCACGCCGGTGGCATCGACCTGCGTGACTGCGGCAGCGCAATGCACGCGCACGCCCATCCGCTCCAGCTTGCGGCGCGCGATTGCCGACAAACGTTCCGGCATCGCAGCCAATACGCGCGGCCCGGCCTCTACCAGATGGATCTGCGCGTCGCGCGGGCGCGCGATCCGGAACTCGCGCGGCAGCGTGTGGTGCGCCATCTCCGCCAGCGTGCCGGCAAGTTCCACGCCGGTCGGGCCCGCACCGATCACCACGAAGCTCAGCCATTGCGCGCGGCACGCGGGATCGGGTTCGCGTTCGGCCGCCTCGAACGCGGAAAGTATCCGGCGGCGGATCGCCAGCGCATCGTTCATGGTCTTGAGGCCGGGCGCGTGCCTGGCCCAATCGTCGTGCCCGAAATAGGCGTGGGTCGAGCCGGTGGCGACGACGAGCCAATCGTATTCGTATTCGTCGGCCGCGCTGCGCACGCAGCGCGCGGCCACGTCGATGCCCGTCACCTCTTCCATCAACACCGTGACGTTGGCCTGCCGGCGCACGATGTGGCGCAGCGGCGCGGCGATGTCGGGGCCGGACAGGCTGGCCGCTGCGACCTGGTACAGCAGCGGCTGGAACAGGTGGTGGTTGGCGCGATCGACCAGGGTGATCCGCACCGGCGCGCGGGCCAGCGCGCGCGTGGCCCACAGGCCGCCGAAACCGCCGCCGAGGATCACCACGTGTGGATACGCGTGACCGTCCATGCGCGCATGCTAGGGGTCTGCATGTGACCTCAGCATGACCGCTGGCACATTGCGTCGCCTGCCGCGCTGCGCTGCAATGGCGGTCGGGTCCAGCCGGAGGGGTAAGCCATGCCACGCTGTCGCGCGTTCGTCCTCGTTGCCCTGCTGTTCACCGCGGCGGCACTCGCACCGCCATCCCGCGCCGCGTCGCCGGCGGGTTTCACCCTGCAGCAGGTGCTCGCCTACCCGTTCCCGCTGGGCCTCGCGGCTGCGCGACATGGCGACCGCATCGCCTGGGTGATCGACCAGAACGGCGTGCGCAACGTGTGGGTGGCCAGAGCGCCGGATTTCAAGCCGCGCCAGGTCACGCATTTCACGGCCGATGACGGCCAGGAAATCACGCAACTGACGTTCTCGCCCTCCGGCAACGAACTGGTGTTCGTGCGCGGCGGCGACCACGACGCCAACTGGCCGGAAAAACTGGAACCCGATCCGGCCTCCAGTCCCGAACAACCGAAGGTGATGCTGTGGACGGCGGACCTGCGCGCCGGAACGTCGCGCGCACTGACCGAGGGCGATGCGCCCGCGATCTCCGCCACTGGCGAGCTGGCCTACATCAAGGACGACCAGGTGTGGACGGCGCCGCTCGCCGCCGCTTCGAAGCAGAAGCCGAAGCGGCTGTTCTTCGACCGCGGCAAGGATGCCGACCTGCAATGGTCGCCGGACGGCAAGCGCCTCGCATTCGTCTCCGACCGCGGCGACCATGCCTTCATCGGCGTGTACGCGAACGACCACACGCCGTTGCTCTACCTCGCGCCTTCGACGCACAACGACGGCATGCCGCGCTGGTCACCCGACGGCGCGCGCATCGCGTTCACGCGGCAGCCGGGCCACGGCGGACCGCCGCAACCGATCCTCACGCAGACGCCGCAGCCGTGGTCGATCGTGGTCGCCGACGCGCGCAGCGGACAAGGCCACGCGGTGTGGCAGAGTCCCGACACCCTGCTCGGTTCGTATCCCGAAACCGCCGGCGGCGCCAACCTGCATTGGGCGGATGGCAGCGCGCAGCTGGTGTTCCTGGCCGACCTCGACGGCTGGCCGCATCTCTATTCCATCGCGGCGAGCGGCGGCGAACCGCTGCTGCTGACGCCCGGCAACTTCATGGTGGAAGACGTCGTGATGGCGCCTGATAGTCGTTCGATCGTTTACAGCGCCAACACCGGCGCCACGCAAGACGACGATGATCGCCGGCACCTGTTCCTGGTTTCCGTGGATCGCGCAGACGCGAAAGCATTGACCTCGGGCACAAGTATCCAGACCTCTCCCGCCGCGGCCGGCAACGCCGTCGCCTACATCGATGCCGGCGCGCAACGGCCACCGCTGGTGTCCGTGATGCACACCGACGGCAATGGCCAGCGCGCGCTGCAGGCCAATCTGATTCCGGAAGATTTCCCCACCGCGCAACTGCTGATCCCGCAAGCCGTGAGCTTCAAGGCCGCGGACGGCACGCTGGTCCACGGGCAACTGTTCCGCAGCGCGAATGCGGGCGCGAGCCAACCTGGCGTGATCTTCGTGCACGGCGGCCCGCCGCGGCAGATGCTGCTCGGCTGGCACTACATGGATTACTACTCGAACAGCTACGCGGTGAACCAGTACCTCGCAACGCACGGCTTCACCGTGCTGTCGGTGAACTACCGGCTGGGCATCGGCTATGGTCACGCGTTCCACCACCCGCCACACTGGGGACCGACCGGCGCCTCGGAATACCAGGACGTGGTCGCGGGCGCGAAGTACCTGCAGCACGTGCCGGGCGTCGATGCCGCGCGCATCGGCATCTGGGGCGGATCGTACGGTGGCTATTTGACTGCGCTCGCGCTGGCGCGCGACTCCGACCTCTTCAAGGCCGGCGTGGACATGCACGGCATCCACGACTGGTCACGCGACATCGGCGAATGGTTCGGCAAACCCGGCACGCGTTACGAACAGGGCGACTACAAGCAGGCGATGAAGGTCGCGTGGGAATCCTCGCCCGACGCCGACATCGCGAAATGGAAATCGCCGGTGCTGCTGATCCAGGGCGACGACGACCGCAACGTGCATTTCCTGCAGACGGAGGACGTCGTGCCGCGGCTGCGCAAGCACGGCGTGCCGTTCGAGGAAATGGTGATCCCCAACGAGATCCACGGCTTCCTGCGCCACGCCTCGTGGCTGCAGGCCGATACCGCTACGGTGTATTTTCTGCAACGTAAACTTGGCCTCGCCACGCACTGATCGCACGGCGAGGCGCGAAGCCCGCTTGTTTGGTCGTCATTCCGGGGCCGCCGCAACTTGTTGCGGCGGAACGTGGAATCCAGCTTTTTCGCAGCAGCAAAAACAACACATGCAAGAAGAAACGCCGAAAGAATCGATCGACCTTCAGGCTTATCTCGCACGCATCGAGTTGCGGAAGCTCGTTGCGCCCAACCTGCAAACCCTGCGCAACGTCATCGCCGCGCACGTCGCCACGATCCCGTTCGAGAATCTCGATCCGTTCCTCGGCGTGTCGCCGGCGCTGGACCTCGCATCCGTGCAGCGCAAGCTGGTGCATGACCATCGCGGCGGCTACTGCTTCGAACAAAACCTGCTGCTGGGCTCGGCGCTGCGGGCGATAGGTTTTTCCGTCACCGACCTCGCCGCGCGGGTGTTGTGGGGCCAACCCGACGATGCCATTACCGCGCGCAACCACATGCTGCTGCGGATCGATCTGGACGAGGATGCCTGGCTTGCCGACGTCGGTTTCGGCGGCGCCACGCCCACCGGCCCCTTGTGGCTCGTGCCGGACATGGAACAGGTCACGCCACACGGACCCTACCGGCTGCAACGCCGCAGCGAAGACGACTGGCGCTTGCAGAGATGCACGGACGACGCGTGGGAGACGCTCTACCGTTCCGACCTGCGGCCGCAATATCCGGTCGATTACCGCGCCGGCAACTGGTGGACCTCCACCCATCCCGAGTCGTACTTCGTCACTTCGTTGACGGCCGCACGTGCACCGGCCGGACGGCGATTGACCTTGCGCAATCGCGAATTCACGGTGCGCGCCGAGGACGGCGCGGAAGAGCGACGGACGCTGCACGACGCCGGCGAAATCCGGGAGGTGCTGCGGGACGCATTCCTGATCCGCCTGCCCGATCACCCGCAGTTGGACTCGAAGCTCGACCGCCTGCCGGCCTGAAGCACATGCCCCTACTTCAGTGCGCACAAAGACAGCGCGGTCGGCGTCCGTACTTGCAGGCGCAAACGTAGTCCGCGGTTTCAGTCGCGCTTGTCGCCGGACGGCTTCGATTCCGAACGCACTGCGCGGATCGCCTTGGCGTCGAGCTGCTCGATGCGCATGATCTGGCAGCGGTCGCCGCCGGCCAGCACCGCGTCACGATTGGAGCTCACCAAGCCATCCTGCGATGTCAATCCGATCACGCCCGCCGCGCTCTGCAGGCCCAGGCACGGCCCGACCAACGCGAGGCGGTAGGCCTGGATCGGGCTGACCCATACGACCACGTAACCGAGCTGGTTCGAATCCCAGCTGTACAGCGAGGTGAAGTTGAACCACGGCACCGTGCGTTGCACGTACCTGGCGTAGTCGATCGCCGCGTGTTCATGCCGCGCGGACGATTCACGCGCGGGCTGCTGCGCGCAGGCGGCCAGCAGAACCGCAGCCAGCAACGAGGCCCACTTGAAGTGACGCATGGCGGCTCACCGTTGGCAGGAAGAGGCTTCCATCATCCTCTCGTGCGATCCGCTCGCCGTGAACACACGCTGACCGGGCGGCCCCGCGCGCTGCACGCACGCGCACGGGGTCGCCGTCGATAACTACTTGAGCAACGCCGTCAGCTTGTCGAGCTGCGCGCGGTAGTTGTCGAGCACCTTCGCCGTTACGGCCGCGTACTTGTCGGCACGCTGCCAATCGCGCGCGTCCAGCGCTTCGTGCACGGCCGGGATGGTCTTGGGCGCATAGCCCGTCAACTCGCCCGGCGCCTGGATCATGTTCTTGTACCAGGGACGGCCCGGCAGACCCTGCTCGTCCAGCAGCCGCTGCTCGATCGTGCCCATCAACTGGTTGACCTGCGCGAGCTGCACGGCCGGGATATCGAGGCCCTTTTCGGCCCGCGCGTTGTAGGCCTTTTCATAGGCTTGCGCGCTTTCCTTCAGCTTCTTTGCCGCCGTGTCCAGCGGCACGAAGTCGATCTTGGGAACCTCCGACAGGCGCTCGGGCGGCGCGACTGGATGCAGCGGATCGGCCGCCAGCTTGTACGCGTCCGCATCCAGCAGCTTGTGCTGCGCCTCGGCCGCCTTGCGCTCGCTGTCCGCCTGCTTGTGCAACTGCTCGATGTAGCGATCGACCGTCGCGCTGAAGTCGCCGAAGCGCATCGGCAGCACGTCAGCGTCGGCGGTGCGCATCACGATGCGGCCGGCGACTTTCGCCAGCGCGACTTCGTACTGGAAGCCGGGATCGCCGAAGCGGTCGAAGTGGTCGAAGTCGTCGTAGCGCGAGTGGTAGACGCCGCCCTGGTTGGCTTCGCCCGAGAAGCCGATATCCAGCGTCGCGATGCCAAGGTGTTCCAGGAAGGCGCTGTAATCCGAACCCGAACCCAACGGCGCGATCGGGATGTCGCCGTTCGCGCCCGCGAGTTTCGCGGTCTCCTTCAATTCCGGACTGGCACCCTTCTCATTGGCCCGCACGTCGAGACGCGCGCGCGCCCGCTGCTGCACGCTTCCCTTCGTTTCGGGATCGGTCACGCCCGCCGCCACCTGGTTGACCAGGTGCTGCAGCGAGTGGCTGCCGCCCGCTTCGAGGAATCCGCGGCCGTTGGTATCCGAGTTGAGGTACAGCACGGCCTTCTGTTGCAGTTCCTTCGCGTGGGTTTCGGCCCACTCGGTGGAACCCAGCAGGCCCGGCTCCTCGCCGTCCCAGCTCGCATACACGATGGTGCGCTTCGGCTTCCAGCCCTGCTGGTACAGCGTGCCCAGCGCCTTGGCCTCGGCCAGTTCGGACACCATGCCCGCCAGCGGATCGAACGCGCCGAATACCCAGCCGTCATGGTGATTGCCGCGCAGCACCCACTGGTCCGCATCAGTCGAACCCGGCAGCTTCGCGATCACGTCGTAAATCGGTTTCAGGCTCCAGTCCGACTTCACCACCATGTGCACCTTGGCCGGACCCGCGCCCACGTGATAGGTGAACGGCAGCGCGCCGCGCCAGTTCTCCGGCGCGTCGGGACCGCCCAGCGCCTGCAGCAGCGGCGTCGCGTCGGCGTAGGAAATCGGCAGCACCGGAATCTTGAGGATGGACTTGACGTCTTGCAGCGGCAGGTGTTTTGCGCCAGGCACAGAGCCGTAGCCTGGCGTCGTGGGATCGCCCGGATAGAGCTGCATCTTGGCGACCGAGCCGCGCTGCACGCCCTCGGGCGGGCGCGTCGGACCTTTCGGGAACGGATCGCCGGTGAAGTAGCCATCGTCGCGCGGATCGGAATAGATCAGGCAGCCGATCGCACCGTGCTGATAGGCGAGTTCCGGTTTCAATCCGCGCCAGCCCGCGCCGTAGCGCACGATCACGATCTTGCCTTTGACGCTGACGCCGAGGCGCGCGAGTTCCTTGTAATCGTCCGGCATGCCGTAATTGACGTACACCAGCTCGCCGGTGACGTCGCCGTCGGCGCCATACACGTTGTACGGCGGCAGCGCGCCCGGCAGCGACGAGGTGGGATCACCCTTGATCGGCGGTTCGTGCAACGTGGCCTTGAAGGTGGTCGGTGCGACCAGCTCCACCAACTCCTGCCTGGGCGTCGGATACAGCACGTCGAACTGCTCGATGTGCGCGTCCCAGCCCCAGCTCTTGAACTGCGCCAGCATCCACTCGGCGTTGGCCTTGTCGTGCGGCGAACCGACCTGGTTGGGTTCCGAGGACATCTGCTTCAGCCAGCCGCGGATCTCGTCCGCATTCAACAGCGCATCGAAACGCTGTTCGAGTTGGCGCTGCTGCGTTGCGCCGCTCTCCGTGAAACCAAGCATGCCGCCGGACGAAGACGTTTGCGCCGGCGGCGCCGCAGCTCCCGCCACGCATGTCAACGCCAGACACGCCAACGCCACCGACAGCCGCTGCAGCTTCACACGCTTCATGGTCGATCCCCTTCGTCAGGATGGTGATGCGGTATGGATGCCCGAGCCCAGGACGCCCTTTTTACGCCTGCGCAAGGCGGCCCGCATGGGACAATCGTCACGGTCGGGCCGGTGGCGTCCGTGGAGCGCCCCGCCCGGCCGACTGGGCAAGCCACACTTCCAGCCCCTGTGCATTCAATTCGATGTCGATCGCCAGCAGCGCCCGGATTTCATCCGGCGATTGCGTGCAACCGTGCGCGTGCACCCGCTCGACGTACAGGCGCGCGATCGATTCGGTCAGCGCGGCGTGCCGGTTCGGGTCGCGCGCGTGCCGCTGCGCCAGTTCCACCATCGCATCGATGGTGGCGTGCAGGTCGTCGCCCAATCGATGAACGTCCGTGACCGGCCCGAAATGGGTGAGGTAAATGGCCGGCGGCTGCAACGCAACCAGGCGCCGGATCGATGCATGCAGCGCCTCGGGATCGAACTGCACCGGCGAGGTGGTGGGAATGATGAAAGGCCCCTTGGCGCTGTCGAACTCGCGATAGGACAACCCGAAGGTGTCGCCGCTGAAGATGCAGCCGCTGCGCGCGTCGAGGATCGCGTTGTGGTGCTTTGCATGACCGGGCGTGTCGAGGCAACGCAGCGCGCGCCCGGCAAGGTCCACGACGTGTCCATCCGGCGCTTCGACCACGCGCTCGGCGGGCACCGGCTTCAGGCTTCCGTAGCTGCGCCGCATTTCTTCTTCGCCATACACCGCCGCGGCGCCCGCCCACAAGATCGACGGATCGATCATGTGGCGCGCGCCGCGCGGATGTACCACCAGCTTCGCATTGGGCAAGCGCGCCATCAGCTCGCCGGCACCGCCGGCATGGTCGAGATGGACGTGGGTGAGGATCAGCCAATCGACGTCATCGGCGGACAGCCCGGCTTGCGCCAGCGCCGCCAGCAAGCGTGGCTGCGAATGTTGGGTGCCGCAGTCGATGAAGGCGGCGCGACCGTTTTCGACGATCAGGTATGCCGCGTCGAATTGCGGCCGCTGGAAGCCGGTATCGACGATGTGGATGCCCTGCGCGGTCCCTGCGCCGTGCGTCGTGTGCGCTGTCTGCATGCAGGCATGATAGAACACGCCTGGCGCCGCGCAATTCGGCACCAAGCGAGGTGAAGCCATGTCGATGTTGCCCGTCCGCTGCGAGATGGTCGCCGTGCTCGCATTGAGCGGCAGCGGGCCTGACACCCGGATCCTGCTGCTGCGCCGCGCCGGGGAATACCTGCACGGCGCATGGAGCTACGTGGCGGGCCACATCGAAGCCGGCGAAACCGCCTGGCAGGCCGCGCGCCGCGAACTGCTGGAAGAAACCGGGCTGGCGCCGGCGGCGCTTTACGCCACCAGCTTCTGCGAACAGTTCTACGACGCAAGCCACGAGTGCATCGCCGTGGTGCCCGCATTCGTGGCGCGGGTGGCGCCGGATGCGCGCGTGCGCTTGAATGGCGAGCATTCGGCCCATCGCTGGCTGTCCCTGCAGGACGCCGCCGGCGAATTCCCGTTCGGCAGCCAGCGCGACCTGCTCGCGCACGTGCAGCGCGAATTCGTCGAGCGCGAACCGGCAGCGCACCTGCGGATGCCGGATCGCTGACCGCTTCGCCGAGACGGGTTGGCCGTCACGCACCGCACTTGCTATGGTGTGGGTTCCCGGCCGCCGCGTGTCGCCCTCGCATCGATGCTGCCCAGCCCGACCCAGCTCCTGCGCAACCGCATCCAGCAATTGCACCAGCGGATCGGCGGGCGCCACTGGTTTCCGCACGTGCCGCTGGCGAGCCTGCTGGGGCTCGGCGGCATCTGGCTGCTGCAGGCCGATCTCGGGCGGCACTGGCGGCATGTCGTCGATCTGCTGCTGAGCGGCGGCCAGGGCCTGCACCCCGCGCTGCTGCCGCCGCTGCTGATCGGGCTCGGCATGCTGATCATGGCGTTCGGCCTGCTGTTCCGCTCGCGGCTCGCCTGGCTGATGGCGCTGCTGCTGGCCGCGACCGCGGCGGTCAGCATGTACTTCGGACAGCACAGCCACGCGCACCTGCTGATCGGCTATTTCATCCTGATGCTGGCGCTGCTGGCATTCGCGTGGCGCCAGTTCGACCGCACCAGCGTCGCCGCGAGCACGCTGTTCGCGCTGACGTCGGTGGTGATGCTGCTGGTGTACGCCACCTTCGGCACTTTCTACCTGGGCAGCGAATTCCATCCGAAGGTGACCGACCTCGTGACCGCGCTGTATTACGCGATGGTCACGATGAGCACCGTCGGCTACGGCGACATCACGCCGCAGACGACCGAAGCCAAGCTGTTCGCGGTTTCCATCATCGTGCTCGGCGTCGCGGTGTTCGCGACCTCGCTCACCGCGGTGATCGCGCCGCTGGTCACCCGCAGCCTGCAACGCATCGTCAACCGCAAGGGCCCCCGCATGAAACGCGAAAACCATTTCGTCGTGATCGGCAACACGCCGCTCGCGCTCAACACCTGGCGCGAACTCGCGCGGCGCGGCCACCCCGTCACCCTGCTGATGCGCGTGGAGCCGGAGTCGGGCATCCCCGACGACGTGGACAAGGTGATCGGCGAACCCAGCGACGGCGACGTGCTGCGCAAGGCCGGCGCGGACAAGGCGCAGGCCGTGCTGGCGATGCTGCCCGACGATTCCGAAAACGCGTTCGTGGTGCTGGCGGTGCGCGAACTGCAGGGCAAGGCGCGCACGGTCGCCGCCGTCAACGACGCGCACCATCTCGCGCGCGTGAAGCTGGTGCAGCCCGACGTCGTGATCGCGCCGCAGATCCTGGGCGGCGAACTCGCGGCGATGCTGCTGACCGGCGAGGAAGTCACCGCCGACTTCGTGATGAAGCGGGTGTTCCAGCAGCACGGCGACGCGGCCTCAGCGCCGAAACCGGCAGCATGATGTTGCACTTCACCCGATCCCACGAGGCAAGGCATCGCAATGACTGACTGGTTCCAGCACGGACAATGGCTCGGCAACACCGCGCTGGCGTGGGTGATCGCCGGCGCCTGCGCGCTGGCCGGTTACCTGATCGCGCACAGCCTCGCACTGTTCCTCAATGCGCGCCTCGCCAAACTCGCCCAGCGCACGCACCGCCAGGGGCTGTACGTGGCCGCCGACGTCGCGGCCGCGACGCGCGGCTGGCTGTTGCTGCTGATCGCGATCGTGACCGCACTGGACTTCCTGCACTTCGGACACAGCGCCGAACAGACGGGCCACGTGCAGCACGCCTTGCAACTGCTGACCTGGATCCTGGTAGGCATGCAGATCGCGTTCTGGGTCAGCCGCCTGCTGGCGTCGTGGCTGAACCGCACGGCCAGCCGCGCCGGCGCGCGGCCCGTCAATCCCGTGATGCTGGGCGTGCTCACCTGGGCGGTGCAATTCGTGGTGTGGGTGACGCTGGTTCTGGTCCTGCTGAACCGGGGCGGCGTCAACATCACGGCGTTTGTCGCCAGCCTCGGCGTCGGCGGCGTCGCGGTGGCGCTGGCGCTGCAGAACGTGCTGGGCGACCTGTTCGCATCGATCAGCATCGGGCTGGACAAACCGTTCGAGGTCGGCGATGCCATCGCCTTCGATTCGGGCCAGGGCACCGTCACCAAGGTCGGCATCAAGTCCACCCGGCTGCAGTCGCAGTCCGGCGAGGAACTGGCCATCTCCAACTCGGTGCTGCTGAAAAGCCTGATCCACAACTACTCGCGGATGCAGCAGCGCCGGGTCGTGTTCAACTTCCGGCTGCCCTTCGACACCCCGCGCGACAAGCTGCCCACCGTGGTGGAACGCGTGCGCGAGTTCATCGACGAGGAAAAGCTGACCCGCTTCGACCGCGGTTATCTTTCCGGCTTCGGCGAGTACGGCCTCGATTTCGAGTTCGTGTATTACGTGCTCGATCCCGCCTACAACACCTTCGTCGAGATCCAGCAGCGCATCAACCTGAAGATGCTGGATGCGTGGGACGAACTCGGCATCGAATTCGCGGTGCCGGCGCGCAAGGTGCACGCGGCGCCGGCGGGCGATGCCCCGATCGTGCGGGTCTCCAGCGACGGGGCGTAGCAGCGTTCAGGCGAAGGCAACGCCTGCGGGCTTGCGCCGTGACCGTTTCTACACAATGCCTGTCGATAATCGATCTGACCGTCGTCCGCGCAAGGCAGTGACCGAACCTGCCTCGCGGACGGCGGAACGGAGATCGAGATGAACAAGTCCGCCCCAGCCGCCGCGCTCGGCTATGCAGCCTTCGCGCTCACCTTGTGGATGAACAGCATGATCCCCGCGGGCTGGTTCGATCCCGCCGACGCCATGTTTGCCCATCTCATGGCCATCGTGCTCGGCGGCTGCGTGATGGCGGCCGCGGGATTCCTGCAGGCATTGCGCGGACAGGCCATCGACGCCACGCTGTTCCTGTGCTTCGCGGCGTACTGGTGGGTGGCCGCGCTGACCGCACGCCTGACGATCGGCGGCGCTCCGCCGTATTCGGCGGGCATGCTGGGCTGGTACTACATCGTGTGGTCGTTCCTCGCCTTTTGCGTGTGGCTGGCGGCGTGCCGGGACGGCGTTGCGCGCATGCTGTTCGCGCTGGGGTTGTGCCTGTCGCTGTTCGCGTTCGCATTGGCCGAATGGCTGCACCTCGGCGCGCTGGAAGTGCTGGGCGGCTACCTCGGCCTGGTCACTGCGGTCGTGGGCATCTACATCGCGGGCGCCGAGATGGTCAATTCGACCAGCGGCCACACGATCCTGCCGCTGGGCGAGACCGGCGCCGAACCGCCGCCGCGCTCCTGACCGCCAGGCCGGGACGACCCGGGCGACGCCCCCTTTTTGCTGGTGCGCCGCCGCATCCCGTGCTACTTTTGCCGCATGGCATCACCGCGCGTCATCAAGAAATACCCGAATCGCCGTCTCTACGACACCCGCGTCTCCAGCTACATCACGCTGGAGGAGGTTCGACAGCTGGTGCTGTCCGGCGAAACCTTCGAGGTGCGCGACGCCAAGACCAACGAAGACCTGACCCGCGCGGTGCTGCTGCAGATCATCGCCGAGCACGAACAGCACGGCCAGCCGATCTTCTCGACCCAGCTGCTTTCGCAGATCATCCGCTTCTACGGCGACGCCATGCAGGGTTTCGTGGGCGGCTACCTCGAAAACAGCCTCAAGGTTTTCCTGGACCAGCAGCACAAGTTCCGCGACCAGTTGAACAACCTGCTTGGCCAGACGCCGTGGTCGATGCTGAACGAAATCACCGAACGAAACCTCGGCCTGTGGAAGACCCTGCAGGCAGGCGGCACCGCTCCGCCCGCCAAGCCCGCCGCCGACGCCGATCCCGAAGCGGACAAGCCGGCCCGCAAACGCCGTTGACACCCCGCCGCGTGCTTCGTAACATCGCCGGGATGTTGCAGCGCAGCACATGGCGCTGCGCCGCATTTCCCGGAGATATCCAAAAATGAGCAAGCGTGTAGCCGTCGTCACCGGCGGCATCGGCGGACTGGGCACGGCCATCTGCAAGCGACTCGCGGAAGAGGGCCGTCAGGTCATCGCCGCGGACCTCGGCAACCGCCAGGAGCGGCTCGCCGCGTTCCGCGAGGAAACCCGCGAGTACAACGGCAGCATCGTGTTCGCGCCGGCCGACGTCGCGCATTTCGACGATTGCGCGAATCTGGTGAAGCACGTCACCGAAAAGTACGGCAGCGTGGACATCGTGGTCAACGCCGCCGGCATCACCCGCGACACTTCGCTCAAGAAGATGAGCCAGGCGCAGTGGAGCGAGCTGATGCACGTCAACCTCGACGGCGTGTTCAACATGTGCCGCCACACCGTGGACGGCATGACCGAGCGCGGCTTCGGACGCATCGTCAACATCAGCTCGGTGAACGGTCAGACCGGCCAGTTCGGCCAGACCAACTATTCCGCCGCCAAGGCCGGCATGCACGGCTTCACCATGGCACTGGCGCGCGAAGTCGCAAAGAAAGGCGTCACCGTCAACAGCGTGTCGCCCGGCTACTGCAAGACCGAGATGGTGATGAAGGTGCCGGAAGACATCCGCGCACAGATCGTCGCGCAGATTCCGGTCGGGCGCCTGGGCGAGCCGTCGGAAATCGCACGCACCGTGGCCTTCCTCACCGCCGACGATGCCGGCTTCATCACCGGCGCCAACATCCCGGTGAACGGCGGGTATTTCATGTCGTTCTGACAACCGCGCCGGCGGTTTGCCGGCGCGCATGACTTGCGCCGCATTGTCTGATGGCAACGCGAGGTGTATAGACTGTCTCCCTTCCATCGAAGGGAGGACGCCGTCATGCGTTGGTTCGCCGTTGCGCTGGTCTTCGTTTTCGCCCCACTGTTCGCCGCCGTTCCGTCGCCCGAACGCGCGCTGACCGATCCCACCTTGATCCGGTCGGCGGGCAACTCCGCCGCGCATCCGGTTCCGATTCACGACCTGTTTTTCACGCACGGCGTGGCAGGCGCCGCATGGTCGCCGGACGGCCGCGAGGTCGTGATTTCCACCAATACCACCGGCCGCTTCAATTTGTGGAAGGTTCCGGCTGCGGGTGGCACGCCGGTGCAGCTGACACGCTCGGACGATCGCCAGTACGGCTCGACCTGGTCGCCGGACGGCAAGCGGATCGTGTACGAATCCGATCAGGGCGGCAACGAACAATTCAGACTGTATGCCGTGCCGGCCAATGGCGGCAAACCCGTCGAGCTCACTCCGGAACCCGACGTCTCCAACACCGGCGCGCTGTTTTCGCCCAACGGACAGCGGCTCGCCTTCAACATCAAGCCGAAATCCGCCTCGGTCACCGACATCGCCCTGCTCGACTGGAAGACGCACGCGATACACCAACTGACCCACGAGGCGAGCAAGGATCATCTGTGGCAGGTGGTGGCGTGGAGCCATGACGGCCGCAGCGTGTACGCCAACCGCATCAATGCCGGTTTCACCGACTCCAGTGTGTGGCAGATCAACGTAGCCACCGGCAAGACGACGGAACTGACGCCGCACCAGGGACAAGTGCTGATCACGGCCAGCGCGGTGTCGCCGGATGGCCGCTGGCTGGCCGTGGCGTCGAACGCCAAAGGCGGCACCAACCGCGCCGCACTCTATGACATCTCGAAGCACGACTACCGCTGGCTCACCATGGATCCCTGGGAATCCATGACCGGCAGCTTCTCGCCGGATGGCAACCGTGTGCTGTATGTCGTCAATGCCGACGGGCGCAGCGACATCTATCTCTACGACATCGCCTCGAAGCGGTCGCAAAAGCTTGCACTGGCTGACGGACTGAACGCGCCCAGTGGCAACCCGACCTCCTTCTCCCGCGACGGCTCGCGCCTGCTGGTCTCGCACCAGAGTTCCAGCGAACCCGCCGATTACTGGATCTATCCGGTCGCCAGCGGTTCACCGCGGCAGCTCACGCATTCCGCACTGCCAAGCATCAAACCCGATGCACTGCCGCACTCGCAACTGGTGCACTACAAGAGCTTCGACGGCACCGTGATCAGCGCGTTCCTGTGGATGCCGGCCAATCTCAAGCGCGATGGCTCCGCACCCGGCGTGGTGCTGCCGCACGGCGGCCCGACCGGACAAACCGTGGACAGCTTCAATCGCACCGCGCTGGCGCTGGCTTCACGCGGCTACGTCGCCATCGCGCCCAACGTGCGCGGTTCGACCGGCTACGGCCTGGCCTTCCAGAAAGCCAACATCAAGGATCTGGGCGGCGGCGACCTCCAGGACGAGGTGTATGCGGCGAAATTCCTCGCCGCGACAGGCTACGTGAACCCGAAGAAGATCGGCATCACCGGCGGCTCCTACGGCGGCTACATGACCTTGATGGCGATCGGCAAGACGCCCGACGTGTGGGCGGCGGCGGTCGAGGAATACGGCATCATCAACTGGATCACGATGCTGCAGCACGAAGATCCGTTCCTGCGGCAATACGAGATGTCTTTGCTGGGCGATCCGGTGAAGGACCGCAAGATCTACGATGCCGATTCGCCGATCACCTACATCAAGGATGCCAAGGCGCCGCTGCTGGTGCTGCAGGGCGCGAACGACATTCGCGTGCCGAAGGAGGAAGCCGAACAGGTCGTCTCGATCCTGAAAGGCGCGGGCCGCACCGTCGATGCGCACTACTACCCGAACGAAGGCCACGGATTCACCAAGCGCGAGAACCAGATCGACGCGCTGCAACGCACCGTGGCGTGGTTCGATCGTTACCTGAAGGGCGAAGCCCCGTCGAACAAGGCGTCACATTGAGAATCGCCCCGCAGGCGGCTGGCGCCTGATCGCGCACGAAAGCGGCGCGTTGCGGCGGTGCGTTCACCCGCAGGAGGGCCGGAAGGCCCGACCACGGAGCTCTTGGCCATGGACGGCGTATTTGCGCGGCACCTGCGATCGCGGCTGCCGCCGCTCCTACAGAAGCTTGTTGTAGGAGGGCCGGAAGGCCCGACCACGGAACTCCTGGCCATGGACGGCGTATTTGCGCGGCACCTGCGGTCGCGGCTGCCGCCGCTCCTACAACGCATCCAACCGCGCGCGCAACGCGTCGAGCCGCAAATCGGCGTGCGCGCCCGGCGAGGTGCGCGCGGCAAGGCTTTGTTCCGGCGTGCGTCCCTGCCTCGCCGATTGCGCGGTTTCCGCGGCCGCGCGATAGGCATCGCGGAACGGCACGCCCGCGGCGGCCTGTTCGATCGCGACATCCGTGGCGTACATCGCGGGCTCGATCCCTGCGCGCATCGCTGCCTCGTTCCATTGCAGGCGCGCGAGCAAATCCGGCACCAGTTCCAGCGCCATCAATCCGCGGTGCACGCCGTGGAAAATCCCGCCCTTGCTGAATTGCAGGTCGCGCTGATAGCCCGACGGCAGCGACAGCAGTTGTTCTATCTCGGTGCGCGCCGCCGCGACGCTGGCGTAACTCGCGCGCAGCAGTTCGACCACGTCCGGGTTGCGCTTGTTGGGCATGATGGAACTGCCTGTGGTGTACTCGGCCGGCAGCGAAACGAATCCGAATTCCGACGTCGTGAACAACGACAGGTCCCATGCCAGCCGGCGCACGTCCAGCAAGACGCTGCCGATCGCTTCCAGCACCGCCATCTCGAACTTGCCGCGCGACAATTGCGCACAGGTCGCGGCGACCTGCATGCGCGCGAAGCCCAGCGCGCGCGTGGTGTACTCGCGATCCAGCGGCAGGTTCACGCCATAGCCGGCGGCGCTGCCGAGGGGATTGGTGTCGATGAATGCCAGCGTATCGCGTGCGCGTTGTGCGTCGTCGATGAAGCCTTCCGCGAAACCCGCAAACCACATTGCGGTGGACGACACCACCGCGCGCTGCAGGTGTGTGTAGCCCGGCATCGGCAGTGATTCGTTGGCGGCGCGATCGAGACAAACCTTTGCGGCGGCCTTGCAATGCATCTCCAGCGCGGCGAGTTTTCCCTTCAGCCACAGCCGCGTCGCCACCAACACCTGGTCGTTGCGGCTACGTCCGGTATGCACCTTGCGGCCGATGTCGCCGAGGCGCTCGCTCAATCGCGCTTCGATCGCCGAATGGCCATCCTCGAAACGATCGTCCAGCACGAATGCACCGCTGCGGAAATCCTCGGCCAGCGCGTCCAGTTCGCGCTTCAACGCAGCCACTTCGTTGACGTCCAGCACGCCGATGTTGGCCAGACCTTCCACGTGCGCCTTGCTGGCCGCGATGTCGTGCAGAAAGAATTCGCGATCGAGCAACACGTCGTCGCCCGCGAGGAAACGCATGATCCGCGCGTCGATCTTGCTGTCGGATTTTTGCCAAAGTGGCTGGGTCATGTCGGTATGGCCGTGTATTCGTCTACGCCGATCGCGCGATTGATGTTCTGCATCGCCTGCGTGGCTGCGCCTTTCAACAGATTGTCGAGCGTGGCGACGATCACCACGCGCCGTCCGTCGGCGGACATCGCGAAGCCTCCGACCTCGGCATGGTGCCTGCCCGCGATGCGGCTGACCCATGGCGGATCGTCCGCGATGTGCAGCAACGGCTCGCCCGCATACGCGTCACGGAAGCGCGCCAGCACGTCTTCGCGCTTCATTGCGCGCGACAGGTAAAGGTTGGTCGTCACCGTGAGTCCGCGGAAGTGTGGCGCGACGTGCGGCATGAACTCCACCGGGATGCCGAGCTGGAACGCGGCTTCCTTTTCGTGAACGTGTCCAGTCAGCGCATACGGCATCAGGTTGTCGCGCAGCTTGTCCGGGTCGTTCTTGTCGGAGGGCGTGGTGCCGGCGCCGGAATAGCCGGATACGCCGAAACACACCGGCGGCGCGGCCAGCACGTCCTTCAACGGCGCGACGGACAGTTCGATCGCGGTGGCGTAGCAACCCGGATTGCTGATGCGGCGCTCGCCGCGCCACTTGCAGCGCGTCAGTTCCGGCAGGCCGTAGTACCACGCCGTATCGAAGCGGTAATCGGCAGACAGATCGACGATCAGCGTATCCGGCTTGACCTTGTCGATCGCTTCCACGTACGGCACGGCCTTGCCGTTGGGCAAGGCCAGGATCACGACATCGGAGCGCTTTTCCGCGACGGCTTGAGGATCGAGGTTTTCGTAGCGCAGGTCACCCGTATACGCGTCGCCGTGGTCGGCCACGCGCTGCCCATCCAGTTCGCGCGACGACACGAATGCAAGCTCGAGCGCGGGATGCGCCGCGATCAGGCGGATCAGTTCCGCGCCGGTATGACCCCTCGCGCCGACGATTCCAATCGATTTCTTCACCGCATCCATCTCATTCCACCAAGGTCGGTTGCCGTTGCGCGCAGTGCGCGACGCAGCGCGCGATCGCGGCGAAATCCTCGCCCAGCCCGTACCAGAACACCTTGAAGCGCGCCTGCTTCAGGCAGCCGTCCGATTGCTCGTGGTAGAACGCGTTGACCGGGTTGCCGTGGCGCGAACGCCAGAACAGCCGCGGATTTTCCTCGCGCATCACCTGCCATACCGCGCGCCCCAGGCCTTCGCCCTGTGCGTCGTCCAGCACCGCGAACTTGTCGAGGTACGGCAGGCCATCCTCCATGGTAATGATCATCGCGGCGCGGTAATTCTCGCTGACGTAGATGCGGTACGGGCGCGTGCGCTCGAAGTAGTCGTCCACCAGTTTGCGCGGCGCAAAACTGGAATCGATCAAGCCGCGCAGGCGCTCGCGATCCACGCCCTCCCACGACTCGAAGCGCAGCACCTTCTCGCCGCGCCGCACCAGCGTACCGGAACCCTTGTGGGTGAACAGTTCCTTGGCGAGTTCCGCCGGCCGCGTGATCGACACCGATGAAGTGAGCGGCAGGTCGCGCAACAGATCGGCGATCTGCTCGATCTTCAGGCGCATCCCGCCGCCGACCCACGGCTGCGCCATCAGGTGCTCGTATTCGGTGGAAAGGTTGATCGAATCGATGATCCTGCCGTTGCCATCGAGCAGGCCGCCGGTGCCGGTCAGGAACACGATCTTGTACGGCTGCAGCACACGCACCAGATCATTGGCCGCGAAATCGGCGTTGATGTTGAGGATCTGCCCTTCCTCGGTTTCGCCGAGACTGGCGATGACCGGGATCGAACCCATGCGCAGGCTGGCCTCGATGGGCGCCAGTTCGATGCGCTCGACCTTGCCGACCAGTCCGCAATTCTCGCGATCGAGGTAGCTGGCGGCGAACACGCCGGACACCACCGAGGTCGCGCGCGTATCCATCGCGTGCAGCGCATCGACCAGCGCGAGGTTCTGCTGGTGGAACACGCGCCGCACGATGCCCAGCGCCTGCGGCGGCGTCACACGCAGGCCGTTGACGGTGCGCTTTTCGATGCCGGCCTTGACCAGTTCCTCGTCGAGCTGGGGGCCCGCGCCATGCAGCACGATCGGCGTCAGGCCGACGCGCTGCAGGAAAGTCAGCGACGATGCCAGCTCGGTCATTTCGTCGCGCAGCACCGCGCCGCCGACCTTGACCACGGCGAAACGCTTGGCGTCCAGCTGCGAAAAACGCTTGAGGTACTGCTGGACTTCCTTGGCGCTGCCCATCGCCGACAGCAGCCGGACGATGGTGGAACGGACGTCAGTCATGCTGAGGATCGGCCCCTGGCGTGCATGCCGGAAGCAACCTCCGCTGGCCGGCCACGGAATCCGCAACACCCTCCCACACGTGCACGTTCATCGGTTCTTCTCCAGTATCCGCAAGTAAGTGGCAGCAACGGTTTCGAGCTGATCCAGCGCGACCCATTCGTCCGCGCTGTGCGCCTGCGCGATGTCGCCGGGCCCGTACACGAAAGTGGTGTAGCCGGACTGCGAGAACAGTGCGGCCTCGGTCCAGAAATCGACCGCCTCGCCAACCGGTATGGCCAGCGAGTCCGCGAGTGCGCGCGCGGCATGCTGGCGAGATTCCGCACCGGCTGAGTCCGCCGGCAGCGGAGGCCCGCGAAAGGTCTCCCGGAATTCCACCGGCGCGGGCTCCATCAGGGTGCGCAGGTATTCCAGCAAGCCATCCATGTCCATCGACGGCAACGGCCGCATCCCGAAGCGCACTTCCGCCGATGGCGCGATCATGTTGGCCTTGATGCCGCCCTCGATGCGCCCGAGATTGAAGCGCAATCCGCGCAGGCCACCGAAAGTCTCGCGCGATTGCGCTTCGGCGAAGTCCAGCGCCGCGGTGCCCCAGCGCACCGCCTGGTGCAGCGCGCTGTCGGCCGGCTGCTGTTCGCCCGAGGCGTGTCCGGCACGGCCGGCGAAGCGCGCGTACACCGACTGGATGCCACGATGCGCGAGCACGGCCTTGCAACGCGTGGGTTCGGCGACCAGCACGCCGTCGAATGCAGGTTTCCGGTCCAGAAATGCCCGGATGCAACGCGGATCGGCGCCCTCCTCGTCGGTGGTGAACAGCAGCGCGAGGTCGCCGTCGCTCGCGTTGGCCGCGGCCAGCAACGCCGCGGCAGCGCCCTTGATGTCGCAGGCGCCGAGGCCGATTGCGCGATCTTCGGTCACGCGCAACCCGAACGGACTCGCGCTCCATTGCGGCGAATCCGGCACGGTGTCGAGATGCACGTTGAACAGCAGCTTCGGCCTGCCGCGCACCGCGAACAACGAAACTGCACCCGCGCCATGGTCGGTCACCTGCACCTCGAATCCGCGCAGTTGCGCGCGCAGGTAATCGAACATGCCGCCCGTGCCGATCGCGCGCGGCGGATTGCGCGTGTCGAACGCGACCAGCGCGCGCAGGTGCGCGAGCGTTGCCTTGAGCAACGCCGAGTCCCGAGTCCCGGGTCCCGAGTCACGCATCATCAGCGATTCACCTCGGCCCACAACGTGCTGCTCATTCCGTACAACTTGATGAAGCCCTCCGCCTCGGCCACACCCCAATCCGCCGACTGCGCGTAGGTCGCGCCCCTGGCATTGAGGATGTATCCGGATTCGACTGCGACCGCCTGCACGCTCCCGCCTGAAGTCTCCAGCGTCACCTCGCCCTCGACGCAACGCTGGCTCGATGCGAGAAACGCTTCGAGATCGGCCTTCAACGGGTCGTGGAAAAAGCCTTCGTAAACCAGCTCGATCCACTTGCGCGCGACGTCCGGCTTGAAGCGGTTCTGCTGCTTGCTCAACACCGCTTCTTCCAGCGCGCGGTGCGCCGTGAGCAACGCGACCAGACCGGGCGCTTCATACACGATGCGCCCCTTCAGGCCGATCGTGGTGTCGCCGGTGTAGAGCCCGCGGCCGACGCCGTACTGCGCGAAAAGCGTGTTCAATCTCGCCAGCAGCATGTGTCCCGCGACGCGTTCACCATTCAGCGTGTGCGCCTCGCCGCCCACGAAGCCTAGCTTCACCCGCAACGGTGCGGACGGCCATTCGGAACGCGGCTTGCACCAGCCGCGCGCGCCTTCGCCCGGCACCTGCCACTTGTCGATCTCGCCGCCCGACAGCGTCACGCCCAGCAGGTTTTCGTTGATGGTGTAGGCCTGTTGTTTGGCGCGCACCGTGAAACCGCGTTCCTTGAGGAACGCCTGTTCGTACGCGCGCGTCTGCGTATGCTCCTTCTGGATCTCGCGGATCGGCGCGACGATTTCGTAATCGCCCGATGCCTTCACCGTGAGATCGAAGCGCACCTGGTCGTTGCCCATCCCGGTGCAGCCGTGCGCGATCGCGCGCGTGCCGAGTTCGGCGGCGCGCTTGAGCGCGGCTTCCACAATCAGGTAGCGATCGGACACCAGCAGCGGATACTGGCCCTGATAGCCCTCGCCCGCCCACACGAACGGTTTGACGAAGTGCTCCCACAGCGCGGGACCACCGTCGATGGTGACGTGCGAGGCGACGCCCAGTTCCTGCGCGCGCGATTCGATGTACGCACGTTCCTCCGCGCCCACACCGCCGGTGTCCGCGAACACGGTGTGCACGGCCCAGCCGCGCTCCCTGAGGTACGGCACGCAGAAGCTGGTGTCGAGGCCGCCCGAAAAGGCGAGAACGATATCCTTGCTCATGATCTTGGTGTCTCGTGTGGATCAGCTGTGTTCGACGATGATGCGCGGTTCGCAGCGCACCGGGAAATTGACGGAACTGGCGATGAAGCAGGCGTGATGCGCGTCGTCGTGCGCAGCCTCGGCTTTCGCCGGATCGCTGGCCGCGCTGATCGTCACCACCGGACGCAGCACCACTTCGGTGAAGCGGCCGCCATTGCCTTCTGTCAGCATGGCGCCTTCGGCGGCGTCCGTGTAAGCCATCACCACTACGCCGGCGACCGTCGCCACGTGCAGGTAGGCCAGCATGTGGCAGGTGGACAGCGCCGCAACCAGCATGTCCTCGGGATTGTGCTTGGCCGCATCGCCACGGAACGCCGGATCGGACGAGCCGGCGATCTCGGGCTTGCCGGCGATGCGGATCACATGCTCGCGCCCGTAGTTGCGATAGCCGTCGGTGCCGCCGCCGCGATTGCCGGTCCATTCCACGTCGACGCGATAGTGGTGCGAATGCCCCGTCATGCCGATTCCTCCTGCGAAGCCAGCATCGCCATCACCGCCTTCTGCACGTGCAGGCGGTTCCCGGCTTCGTCGATCGCGATGCAATACGGCGCGTCCATCACCGCGTCGGTGGCCTTGACGTTGCGGCGCAGCGGCAGGCAATGGCTGAACACCGCGTGGTGGGTCAACGCCATCTTGGCCTCGTCCACGATGAAGTGCCGGTGCGCGTCGCGGATCGGCTTTTCCTCGTCCCAGCGGCCGAAGTACGGCAACGCGCCCCAACTCTTCGCGTACACCGCATCGGCGCCGCGATAGGCGTCCTTGATGTCGTGGCTCACCCGCAACGAGCCGCCGTTTTCTTTCGCGTTCTGCGCGCCGAACGCCATGTAGCGCTCGTCCAGCACGTAGTCGGGCGTCGGGCACAGCAGCGTCACGTCCATGCCCATCTTGGTCGCGATCAGCAACGCGGAATTGGCGACCGCGGTGTTGAGCGGCTTGGGGTGGTAGGTCCAGGTCAGCACGTATTTCCTGCCGCGCAATTCACCCAGGTGCTCGCGCAGCGCCAGCGCGTGCGCAAGTTCCTGGCAGGGATGCGTGATGGTTTCCATGTTGATCACCGGCACCGTGGCGTACTTCGCGAACGCCTTGATCACGCGGTCCTCGCGATCGACCGACCAATCCATGAATTTCGGGAACGCGCGTACCGCAATCAGGTCCACGTAGCGCGACAGCACCCGCGCGACTTCGGCGACGTGCTCCTCGGCCTCGCCGTCCATCACCGTGCCCGCGTCGAACTCGATCGGCCACGCGTCTTTTCCGGGCGACAGCACCACCGCGTGGCCGCCCAACTGGAACGCGCCCAGTTCGAAACTGGTACGAGTGCGCATCGAAGGATTGAAGAACAGCAGCGCAATCGACTTGCCCGCGAACTGGTTGCCGATCGGCGAGCGCTTGAACGCGGCGGCACGATCCAGCAGCGCGTCGATTTCGGCGCGGCTCCAGTCCTGGGTGGTGATGAAGTGTCGAAGACTCATTGGATCACTCGCGGCAAATCCATTGGGGCAGAAAACAAAAACCCGGCACGCTGGCCGGGTTTCGTCGAAAGCGATGAAGCCAAAACGCGCGACTGCCTACCCGGCCGTATGACGGGGCTCCGGTCGGCGCGCGCGCGAAGTCATCCCCGCGGCCGCGCGGGCGCTGGTGAGGATGACCGGCTGGTGGACAACGGTGTTTGTCATGGCTGACTGTGGCAATGAGCGGCGAATCGTCGCATACAAATCGCGGCGACGCAACTAATCGGCCGGGGCCACCGACACCCTCACCCGCAAGCGTTCGCCCGGATCGTAAGGCAGGCGCGACATGTACACCTCGCCGCGAAAGCGGTATTCGACGTCGTAGGCCACGATCTGCTGCGGCGGAGCATAGCCGTCGACCGGACGGCACACGGTCTGCTGGGAGGAGTAGGTCTGGTCGTGGGCCGCGGATACCCGGTTGCCGATCGCGCCGCCCGCGACCGCGCCGGCCACCGTGGCGGCCTTGCGGCCATCGCCCTTGCCGACCGTGCTGCCCAGCACGCCGCCCACGATCGCGCCGAGCACGGTTCCCCCAGTGTGATTGTTGTCCTGGCGGGTCACGGTCTGCGGGTAGCATTCCTGCGGCGGCGGCTGGTTGACCGCGGCATACACCGGGTCGACCCGCAGTACTTCGGCCCAGCCGTAGTGGACGTTCGCGGGTTGCGCGGGCGGCGGTGGAGGCGGAGGTGGGTAATTTTGCGCGCTTGCGCTCGCCGCGAACCCCAGCAACAGCGAGGCAATCAACATCTTGGACATGGAAGCACCACCGTGTATCGAACGGGCCGAACAGCCCTTCATGACTTGGCGCATTGAACCATCCGGATGCTGAATCGATGCTCAAGCCGGGAGCGCAAACTGCTAAAATTGCTTGCTTATTTCGCGCGAACCCCCACGGCCGATGCCACTGCGCCTCCACAACTCGCTGACCCGCCGGGTCGAAACCTTCGCGCCCGCCGATCCGGCGCGCGTGACGATGTACCTGTGCGGCCCGACCGTGTACAGCTACGTGCACATCGGCAATGCGCGCGGTCCGGTGGTGTTCGACGTGCTGGCGCGCCTGCTGCGCCGGAAATTCCCGCGGCTGGTGTACGCGCGCAACATCACCGACGTCGATGACAAGATCAACGCCGCCGCCGCCGAAGCCGGCGTGCCGATCGCGGCCGTCGCCGAAAAATACGCCGCGATCTATCGCGAAGACATGGCGAAGCTCGGCGTCGCCCCGCCCGACGTCGAGCCGCTGGCAACGCAGCACATCGGGCCGATCATCGCGATGTGCGAATCCCTGATCGCATCCGGACACGCCTACGCCGCCGACGGCCACGTGCTGTTCGACGTCGCGCGGTTCGCCGACTACGGCAAGCTGTCGGGCCGCTCGACCGACGAGATGATCGCGGGCGCGCGCATCGACGTCGCGCCGTACAAGAGGAATCCCGCCGACTTCGTGCTGTGGAAACCCTCCACGCCGGACCTGCCTGGCTGGGACAGCCCGTGGGGTCGCGGCCGTCCGGGCTGGCATATCGAGTGCTCGGCGATGGCGGCCGCGCACCTGGGCAACGTGATCGACATCCACGCGGGCGGCGTGGACCTGGTGTTTCCGCACCACGAAAACGAGATCGCGCAGTCGCGCTGCGCGCACGGCACGCCAACCTTCGCGCGCTTCTGGCTGCACAACGGCATGCTGACCTTCGACGGCGCCAAGATGAGCAAGTCGATCGGCAATGTCAGGCAACTGCACGCGCTGCTGGAAAAACACCCGCCCGAAGCGCTGCGCTACGCGCTGCTCAGCGCGCATTACCGGCAGCCGCTGGATTGGTCGGACGCGCTGGTCGAGCAGAGCGTCGCCACGCTCGATCGCCTGTACGGCACGTTGCGCGACCTGGCCGAATTCGAGGTCCGGCCAAGGATCGGAAACGCCGATTTCGAACCCGCCCTGGAAGACGACCTCAACACGCCCAAGGCACTCGCCCTGCTCAACCAGGACGCCGCACGGGCACGGCACATCCTCGACAAGTCGTCGCGGCCGCTCGGCGCAACGGAACGGGTGGAACTCGCCAATATCAAGGCCAACCTGCTCGGCTGCGGCGAAATACTGGGCCTGCTTCAGCAAGACCCCGAAGCCTGGTTCAAGCGCGGGGCGGAACGCGTGGATTCAACGCGTGTCGAACATTTGCTCGAAGCACGTCGCACCGCGCGTGGCGCGCGCGATTTCGCCCGCGCGGACGCGATTCGCGACGAACTCGCCGCCATGGGCGTCGTGATCGAGGACGGCCCGCAAGGCACGCGCTGGAAAATCGCCAACTGATGAACGCTCCCGATACCCGGAATGCGCAGCAGGACATCATCGAGGAATTCGATTTCTTCGACGACTGGACCGGGCGCTACCAGTACCTGATCGACCTCGGCCGCAAGCTGCCGCCGCTGGCCGATTCCGAGATGACCGCCGCCAACAAGGTCGACGGGTGCCAATCACAGGTGTGGATCGTGGTGTCGGGCGATGCCGGCAAGCTCGACATGCGCGCCGCCAGCGACTCCGCGATCGTGTCGGGCCTGGTCGCGTTGCTGCTGCGCGTGTATTCGGGGCGCAGTGCACGCGAGATCCTGGACACCGACCCGTCGTTCATCAACGCGATCGGACTCGGCAAGCACCTGTCGCCCACCCGCTCCAACGGCCTCGCCTCGATGGTGAAGACCATCAAGGCGCACGCCGAGCGTGCCCTGGCGCAATCCTGAAGGCGGCTGGCGAGCGCCACGGATGGCGGGGGGCCATCCGGCGACATCGATGTAACTCGTCAAAACGCAAAGGCACTGGATTCCGGGTTCCGCCGCAAAGAGCTGCGGGCGGTCCCGGAATGACGAGCAAAAATCAGAGGTGCATTGCGCAGGAAGCGGCGATGTCGATCCGAACGCCATGGACGGCGCCGGCGGTGGGCACGCGCCCACCGCTTCGTGGCTTGAAGAGCGGCCTGGTCAATCGCCCATCTGCTTCTGCAGATGCTCGCGGCGCTCCTGCGCATCCAGCGACAAGGTTGCGATCGGGCGCGCTTCGAGCCGTTCCAGGCCGATTTCCTCGTCGGTTTCCTCGCAGTAGCCGTAGCGGCCTTCCTCGATCTTGCGCAAGGCCTTCTCGATCTTGGAAATCAGCTTGCGGTAGCGGTCGCGGGTGCGCAGTTCCAGCGAGTTCTCGGTTTCGCGGGTCGCACGCTCGGCGTCGTCGCCCACGTCGCGCACTTCCTCGCGCAGGTTTTCCATGGTCTGCCGCGATTCCTCGACCAACTGGTCGCGCCAGTCCTTCAGCTTCTGGCGGAAATACGCCAGATGCTTCGGGTTCATGTATTCCTCTTGGGGGGAAGGCTTGTAGCCCTTGGGCAACTCGACGTTGACGCTGGCCGGCAGCGCATAGCGGCCGTCCTCGCGGGTGATGGTCTGCTCGTCGGCGGTCACGGTGCTGAGGCGCGCCGCCACGCCGCCGGCCGGCCGCACATGCGCAGGCTTGCGCGAAGGCGGCGGATGCGGAGCGCCGTGTCCAGCCTGGGTTGCCGGAGCAGAAGGAGCATGGGATGCCGGCGCGGGTTTGGCGTCGGGCTTGCGGGTCGCGGCAGCGGCCTTCTTCGTTGTCTTGGGTGCGGATTTCTTCACGGGGGGAGTCTTGCCAACTTTCCTGATCGTTTGTTTTTTCGCGGTCTTGGCCGTACCCCTGGTGCCGGTCTTGGCCGCCTTGACAGGCTTGCGCACGGCTTTGGCCGGCGCCTTGCGCGCGGTTTTCGCGGCCGCCTTGCGCGCCGGCTTCGCGGCGGTTTTCCTGGCGGGCCTGGCCTTGGCCGGCTTGGCAGCCGGCTTCGCCTTCTTGCCACCTTGCTTGGCGGCGCTGCGCTTCGGTTTTGCCATGTCCTGTGCACCCGAGGTTGTGGAGATGCGACCGCGTGTTATAGCGTAGTCCATGCGGCCGGGCAACCAATTTCAAAACGCGCGGCCGCGCCCTGTTCATCACATCGGGACGGCATCCGCCGTGACACGCCTGCTGTTGTTCCTGATCGCCGCGTACAAGCGCCTGTTGAGTCCCCTGCTCGGCGCACGCTGCCGCTTCTACCCGAGCTGTTCGACCTACGCACGCATCGCGATCGCGCGTTTCGGACCGTGGCGCGGCGGCCTGCTTGCGGCATGGCGTATCCTGCGCTGCCAGCCGCTGTGCGAAGGCGGCCCGGATCCGGTCCCGGATCATTTCACGCTGCGGAGATGCCGGCACGGCGACGGGGTCGAATAAACTGTCGTGATCCGTGATCGCCCCGCCCGCACGTAGCCCAAGGAACCCCGCATGGCCGATTGGCTGATCAAGCACGCCGAACTCGTCAACGAAGGCCGGCGCTTCCACGCGGACCTGCGCATCCGCGGCGAACGCATCGAACAAATCGGCGACGATTTCTCGGCGCGCGCGGGCGAGCAAGTCTTCGATGCATCCGGCCTGTGGCTGCTGCCCGGCATGATCGACGACCACGTGCACTTCCGTGAACCGGGCTACACCGCCAAGGCCGACATCGCCTCGGAATCGCGCGCGGCGGTCGCGGGCGGCGTCACCAGCTTCATCGACATGCCGAACACCAAACCGGCGACGCTGACGCACGCACTGCTGGAAGACAAATACGCGATCGCAGCGCGCACTTCGCTCGCGAATTACGCGTTCTACTTCGGCGCCGGCAATGACAACCTCGACGCGATCCGCGCGCTCGATCCGCGCACGGTGCCGGGGGTCAAGGTGTTCCTGTGTGAATCGACCGGCAATCTGTGCGTCAGCGATCCCGCGGCACTCGAAGGCGTGTTCCGCGACTCACCGCTGACGGTGGTGGTGCACTGCGAGGACAGCCACATCATCCATGCCAACCTCGATGCCGCCAAGGCGAAATACGGCGATGCCATTCCGATGCGCCTGCATCCGGAAATCCGCTCGCGCGAGGCCTGCTTCGAATCCACCAAGTGGGCCGTCGAAACCGCACGCCGCCACGGCACCCGCCTGCACGTGCTGCACGTCTCCACCGCCGACGAACTGGCGCTGTTCGAATCCGGCCCGATCGCGGACAAGCGGATCACCGCCGAAACCTGCGTGCACTTCCTGCGCTACACCGACGCCGACTACGCGACGCTGGGCGGCAAGATCAAGTGCAATCCGGCGATCAAGGCGGCGTCGGATCGCAGCGCGTTGCTCGACGGACTGGTTGACGGACGCCTCGACATCCTTGCCACCGACCATGCGCCGCACCTGGAATCGGAGAAGGCGAACCCGTACACGCGTTGCCCGTCCGGCATCCCGTTGGTCCAGTTCGCGCTGCAGTCCGCGTTGGAGCATGTATTCGACGGCAAGCTCACGCTGGAGCGGCTGGTCGAAACGACTTCACACGCACCGGCGACGCTGTTCCGCATCGTCGATCGCGGCTATCTCCGCGAAGACTGTTTCGCCGACCTGACCCTGGTCGACCCGAACAAACCACAGACCGTGCGCAAGGATCAGGTGCTGTCGAAATGCGGCTGGTCGCCGTTCGAGGGCGACACCTTCCGCACCAGCATCGCCGCGACCTTCGTCAACGGGAATCTGGTTGCACGCTCCGGGAAGTTGCTCGATGCGCAACCAGGCATGCGATTGACGTTCGACCGCTGACGCTGCGTGATCAGCCGAAGTTCTTCGCAACTTCAGCGACCGCGTCGTGCGGATGCAGGCTTTCGTGGTGCGCGGCGCGGATGTGGTAGCCGGCGATGCGCGGATCGGTGTCGAGGGCAGCGCGGATGCGGCGCGCGGCGTCTTCGCAGAACATCGGGTTCTCGGCGTTCAGCACCGCGAAAGCCTGCTCGTCTTCGCGCTTGACCGCGGTCTGCACTGGCGTCGCCAGCGCCGCCTCGATCGCGTCGATCAAGTCCACCACCGGCAGGTCGAACCCCTGTGCCAGCTTGACCCGCACATGCGCGGTGCTGCGCTGCGCATGCGGTGTCGCGGCGACGCCGCGTCCACCCAGCCACTCGCGCACCGCATGCTGCGACGGCACGGCACCCGCGAAATCCTCATCGAAGCGCTGCTGGTTGGCCTGCCGCGACAACGCCAGCGAAGCGGGACAGGTCGAGGAATACTGCACCTCGCACGCAAGCAGCAAGGTGAAACGGCCGTCGACCAGACCGGCCTCGATCGTCACCGGGTAGGATTTCCAGCCCGCGTTGGCGCTCACCAGCGCGGGCCGTTTCAGCAGGTGTCGATATTCGACGCGCACGCGCACGCGCGACGAAAGCCCGGCATGCGAATCCAGCAGTGCATGCAGCAGGCTGCACAGCGCCGACGGCGTCAGCGCCTGCGCGGCCAACGCCTGTTCCAGCAACACGTACAGGCGCGACATGTGGATGCCGCGCGCGCGCGCATCCGTGAGGTCCACCGCCACGTCGACGCACGCCGGCGCGGTCAGCACCTCGCCGTCCGCACCCGCGTAACGCACCGGCAAGTCGATGCCGTCCATGCCGACCCAGTCCAGCGCGCCGCCCGTGGCCGCTTCGGCGGCGCCGGCGACGTCGGGCAAACGATCGGGCAAGCTGTCGGTAGCGCTGGTCATGCTGTGGCTTCGGGGAATCGGTACCCACGCCAGATGCGGGCGGACTGCCAAGTCTTCAACAGGTTGCGGAAGCCGCGTGCCGGTGTCCGCAACGCCGCGAGCGGATCGTCGGCACGCGCGGCCCGTTGCAGCGAATGCAGATCGTGTTGCAGGCCGACTACGCGAAACAGGCTCAACTGACCCGGCATTGTAGCGGCGCGTGCCAACTCGCGCCCGAGGTCCGCCGCGTGGTCGCGCACCGCCGCCCGCCGCGCCGGGCCGTCGCGCACCAGATCGTCGACGGTGAGCCCGTGCCGGGCCAGCAGATTCATGGGCAACGGCGCACGGGCGTTCTCGGCTCCGGACGCACGCAGACTCGCCGCGAGTTGCGCGACGGCGATCACCGCTGTCGCGCGCGTGCCGTCTGCCTGTTCGCCGAACCAGACCCGGGTTTCCAGTTCCGCAAACGCCGCGGCCAGCGGCTTGGCAGCCGCGAGCTGGGCCGCGAAATCCGCCGGCGGCGGCGCGGCCAGCGCCAGCAGCGAAGCATCCACCGCGGCCGTCCAGCACGCGGCGGGCACCGCGCGCGCGCGCGCATCCGCGAACAGCGATTGCGTCAGCGGATGACGCGCCTCGCCCTGCACCGCGCGTTGCGCTTCCTCGCGCCACCAGCCGAGCTTGGCCGCCGCGACCTGCGGTTCGCGCGCGTCGCGCACCGCTTTCAACCATTCGTCCTGCAGCGCCGCGAGCGCGCCGAATCGCAGCCGCTCGTCGCGGCGCAGGAACAGCCACGCCGTCGCGCGCTGCGGATCTGCCTCGCGCCAATGACTCAGGTAGCTCGCGAGCGCGTCATCGCTCATGCATGATCGAGCCAGGCCGAAATGTCCTCGGCGGCGTCGGCGATGGCGTCCGGCTGCCAGCCCGCGGGATCGGCGCCGTCGAGATAACCCCACGCGGCCGCGACGGTGTACATGCCGGCCGCGCGGCCGGCCACGATGTCGCGCGGATCATCGCCCACGTACGCGCAGCGCGCCGGCTCGACGCCCGCCAGCCGGCAGGCGTGCAGCAACGGCGCCGGATCGGGCTTGCGTTGCGGCAGGGTGTCGCCGCCGACCATCGCCGCCGCGCGCGACGCGTAACCCAGCTTCTCCATCACCAGCCCCACCAGCGCGGCGTTCTTGTTGCTGACCACGCCCCAGCGCACCCCATGCGCTTCGAGTTTCCGCACCAGGGCATCGACGCCCGGAAAGACATGCGTATGCGCCATGCCGGTCGCGGCGTAGAGTTCAAGCAGGCGCGGCAACAGGGCTTCCACCGCCGCTTCGTCGTTGCCGACGGCCGAGCGCAGGATCGCACGCGCGCCGCGCGAGACGATCTCGCGCACATGCTCGAACGCGGGCACGGCAATGCCGTGCTCGCCGCACAGCGTCGCCAGCGCGTCATGGATGTCGCGCGCCGAATCCGCGAGGGTGCCATCGAGATCGAAAAACACCGCGGCGAGCGGTTGCGGCAGCGGCTTCATGCGGCGGGCTTGCCGGCGGCCACCAGATAATTCACCGCCGTATGTCGTGTCAGCCATGCTTTTCGGTTCAATGGGTTGTAGGCGATTCCGGATATTTCGTCGAGCGCCAACCCGGCCTTGCGCAACAGCGCGGCCAGCTCGGAAGGCTTGATGAACTGGCGGTAGTCGTGGGTGCCGCGCGGCAGCAGGCGCGCGACGTATTCGGCGCCGATGATCGCGGCGGCGAAACTGTCCGGGGTGCGGTTGAGCGTGGACAGGAACAGCTTGCCCCCGGGTTTCAGCAGCGCGGCCAGGTCCGCGACCAGCGCCGCCGGATCGGGCACGTGCTCGATCAGTTCCATGCAGCACACCGCGTCGAACGCGGCGGATTCGGACGCCGCGAGTTCGCGCGACGAGCACAGGCGGTAGTCGATCGACAGCGGCTGCGGCAGCGACGCATTGGTTTCGTGCAGGTGCAGCTTCGCCACCTCGATGACTTCCGGCGCAAGGTCGATCGCAGTGACATTCGCCCCGGCCTTTGCCAGTGCCTCGCTCAGCAAACCACCGCCACAACCCACGTCCGCCACCCGCGCGCCGCGCAAGACCACGCGCTCGGCCACGAACGCCAGCCGCACCGGATTCAGGTCGTGCAGCGGGCGCGACTCGCCGTCGGGGTCCCACCAGCGATGCGCCAGCTTGCCGAAGCGCGCCAGTTCTTCGGGATCAACGTTGTGTCCAGCTTCACTCACTTCGATCTGTCCCAAGCCCATTTTCGAAAAGCATTCTGACGCGGATGGACGCGGATAAGAACAAGGACGCAAACATTGGATCCGCGTGCATCCGCGTTGACCCGCGCTCAACGGCTTCTGATCTGTCCACTTCCAGCACGGGTCAAAGTACAGCGATCCGCTCGCGCCAGCGACGGGTCTTCTCCAGCACGCCGGCAAGGTCGAAATCGACCAGCGCGCCGTCCACGAGTTTGCGTGCGCCATCGATCCACACATCGCTGACCTGACGGCGCGACACGGCGTAGGCGAGGTGCGAAATCACATTGTAGAGCGGCTGGGTCTCCACCTCGTTCATTTTCACAGCAACCAGGTCGGCACGCTTGCCGGGTTCGATCGACCCGACCCGGTCGCCGAGGCCGATCGCCCGCGCGCCATTCAAAGTGGCGGCACGCAACGCGAACGCGTCGTCGAAGGCGGCCGCGTCGTTGGCGATACCCTTCGCCAGCAGCGCGGCGGTGCGCAATTCGCCAAACATGTCGAGATCGTTGTTGGACGCGCAGCCATCGGTGCCGAGCGCGAGGTTCACCGCGGCGCGACGGAGTTTTTCCGCCGGACAAAATCCCGACGCGAGTTTCAGGTTGGATTCGGGGCAATGCACCACCGACACGCCGGCTTCGGCGCAGGTGGCGATCTCGGCGTCGCTCACCTGCGTCATGTGCACCGCGATCAGGCGGTCGTTCACGAGCCCCAGTTTCTGCAGGCGTTGCAGCGGACGCAATCCGAATTCGCGCTTGCTGTCCTCGACCTCCCGCGCGGTTTCCATCAGGTGCAGGTGCACCGGCAGGTCGAGCTGGTCCGACAACATGCGGATGCGTTCGAACGATTCGTCGGCCACGGTGTAGGGCGCATGCGGCGCGAACGTGGTGCCGACCAGCGCATCGCCGCGGCACGCATCGTGCACCACCAGCGCGCGCTCGAAATACTCGTCGCGCGTTTGGGCCCAGGCGCTCGGAAATTCGATGATCGGCAGGCCAACCTGCGCGCGGAAACCATGCGCCTTGTACGCCTGTGCCTGAGCATCGGGAAAGAAATAATTTTCGTTGCAGCAGGTGGTGCCGCCGCGCAACATCTCGGCAATCGCCAGTTCGACGCCGTCGCGCACAAAGTCCGGCCCGATCACCTTGGCCTCGACCGGCCAGATGTGTTCCTGCAGCCATTGCATCAGCGGCAGGTCGTCGGCCAACCCGCGCAGCAGCGTCATCGGGTTGTGGGTGTGCGCGTTGACGAGGCCGGGGATCAGTGCATGTTCCGGCAGCGACACGTGTTCGCGCGGCGCGTAAACCGCTTCAGCCTCGGCAATCGGGAGCACCGCAACAATCGCGCCGTCTTTGATAGCGGCAGCATAGTTCTCCAGCACCACGCGGTCCGGCTCGACCGGCACGATCCAATGCGCCGAGATCAAGATGTCGATGGGGCGCAAAGTGCTCGTCATCGGGACTCGTCCGGTTCGGTGATGTCACGGCGTGCTGCGAGGCTCCAATCGGTGCCGTACCTGCTGCAACACCCAACCGCCAAGTGCGCCGCCAACAATCGCGCCAAGCGTGTGATGCCCGAAACGGCTGCCGATCCAGCTTCCGAATCCGGCGCTATATCCGCACGCGACCAGCCCCGCCCAGGTTTCCCAGCGATCGAAACGCAGGCGGTTTTGTCGTTGGTAGCTCATTTCACCCGGCTGACATACTCGCCGGTGCGGGTGTCGACGCGGATCACTTCGTCCTGGTTCACGAACAGCGGCACGCGCACGGTGGCGCCGGTTTCGAGCTTGGCCGGTTTGCCGCCGCCGCCCGAAGTGTCGCCGCGCAGGCCGGGGTCGGTTTCAACGATCTTCAGTTCCACGAAGTTCGGCGGCGCAACCGACAACGGGATGCCGTTCCAGAACGTGACGATGCACTCCTCCTCGCCCTTCAGCCACTGCGCGGCATCGCCCACCGCGTTCTTGTCCGCGGTGTGCTGCTCGTAACTCGCCGGGTCCATGAAGTGCCAGAACTCGCCGTCGTTGTAGAGGTACTGCATGTCGGTATCGACCACGTCGGCGCCCTCGACCGAGTCGGTCGCCTTCATGGTCTTTTCGGTGGTGCGGCCGTTCTTGAGGTTGCGGATCTTGATGCGGGTGAACGCCTGGCCCTTGCCGGGCTTGATGAAGTCCGCGCCGACGATCACGTAGGGATCGCCGTCGACGATGATCTTCAGGCCGTTCTTGACGTCGTTGAGACCATAACTGGCCATTTGCTTGCTCCGTGGATGCGTGGCGCCGCCCGTGCCGCGATGGCCCTGACCGGACGACTGACCTAGAATGACGGGTTTACCGGGCGTTCGAGACCCGGCAAAAAGGCCCACCATGATAACCGCAATCGGCCAATCCACGCAGCAGGAGGCGCTGCCCGACTGGCGGCAAGCGCTGCGCGACGCGGTCACCGATCCGCGCGAGCTGCTGGCGCTGGTGGGGCTGTCGGAGTTGGCCGACCGGCTTCCGGCGAACGACGCAGGTTTCGCCTTGAAGGTGCCGCGCGGATTCGTGGCGCGGATGCGCCGGGGCGATCCGGACGACCCGCTGCTGTTGCAGGTGCTGCCGCAACTGGTCGAACTGAATGACGTGCCCGGCTTCGTCGACGACGCGGTCGGCGATCTCGACGCGCTCGCGGGACACGGCGTGTTGCACAAGTACGCGGGTCGCGCGCTGCTGATCGCGGCGGGTTCCTGCGCGGTCAATTGCCGCTACTGTTTTCGTCGGCACTTCCCCTACGCGGAGGAACTGGCCGCCGGCCATGCCTGGCGCGAGGCCATCGTCTGTCTCGCCGCCGACACCTCGATCCGCGAGGTGATCCTGTCCGGCGGCGACCCATTGGTGCTGTCGACACAAAAGTTGACAGAGCTCACGCAGGCACTGCGAACCATGCCGCACATCATCCGCCTGCGCATCCACTCGCGGCTGCCGGTGGTGCTGCCGGAACGCATCGACGATGCCTTGCTGGCATGGCTGTCCGGCCTGCCGCTGCAACGCGTGCTGGTGCTCCACGCGAACCACCCGAACGAGCTGGACGCCAGTGTTGGCGCGGCTTGCGCGCGTCTGCGCGAAGCCGGCGTGATCCTCCTCAACCAGTCCGTGCTGCTGCGCGGCATCAACGACGATGCCGATGTGCTGGCCCGCCTTTCCGAACGCCTGTTCGCCTGCGGCGTGCTGCCCTACTACCTGCACCAGCTCGACCGGGTGCGGGGCGCCGCCCACTTCGAGCTGCCTGACGCCCGCGCACGCGCGTTGGCCGATATGTTGCATGTACGCCTTCCGGGGTATCTTGTGCCGCGGCTGGTGCGCGAAGTGGCAGGCGAACATGCGAAACACCCATTGTGACGTGCAAGCTGGCGCCGTTGCTGCCGATCGGGTAAAAAAGCCTTCTCGGCAGATGCGGGCCAGGAAGGCTCGCGCAAAGCTTCCGCCGGGCGGCGCATCGAGCGTTGCCGGAACGGAGGCCGCAGGCAAGAGTCCGGCCGGCCATCACGGCACTGTCAAAGGATACCCAAAGGCGCCCATGCTGCCCGAACCCATCACCAAACTGATCATCGCCGAGGATCAGGCGGAGGACGCCGAGCAGATCATCAGCGTGCTGCGTAACAGCGGCATCGCGCTGCGCCCGCAGCGCATCTCGACCGAAGAGGAACTGGCGGCCTCGCTGGAATCGTTCACGCCGGACCTCGTGCTGGCCAACCCGGACTGCAAGGAGATCACCCTCGCCGCGATCGGCCGCGCGCTCGACGCCACCGGCAAGGACGTCGCGCTGCTGGCGCTCGCCGACAAGCTCACGGACGACGCGGTCGCGACCATCCTGACCCATCGCAACGTGCGCGGCATCGCCCTGCGCAACCGCCACGATCAGTTGCAGGCGGTGGTGCGGCGCGAACTGGATTCGCTCAACACCCGCCGCAACGTGCGCAGGCTGGAAGCGGCGCTGCGCGAATCCGAGCGTCGCTGCGACGCGCTGCTGGATTCCTCGCGCGACCCGATCGCCTACATCCACGAAGGCACCCACGTGCGCGCCAACAACGCGTACCTGGAAATGTTCGGCTTCGAGAGCTTCGAGGACGTCGAGGGACTCACCATCCTCGACCTGATCGCGCCGCAACACACCGCCGACTTCAAGGACCTGCTGAAGCGCCTGGCGCGCGGCGAGAAACCGCCGTCCAGGCTCGACCTGACCGCGCAGCGCGGCGACGGTAGCACCTTCGAGGCGGTGATGGAATTTTCGCCCGCAACCTACGAGGGCGAACCCTGCCAGCAGATCGTGTTCCGCCTGCCCGCCACCAGCACCGAGACGGAAAAGGAACTGCACCGGCTGAAGACCCGCGATCCGCTGACCGGCCTGTACAACCGCACGCATTTCCTGGAGACGGTGGACGAAGCCGTGGCGCGCGCGATCGACGGCGCCACCGACCAGGCGCTGTTGCTGTTGGAGCCCGACAACTACCGCGCTGTGATCGACACCGTCGGCATCACCGGCGCCGACGACGTGCTGCGCCAACTGGCCGGCACCATCAAGCAGCGCCTCGGCGAATCGGACCGCGCCGGCCGCATCGGCGACCATTCGTTCGGCATCCTGCTGTCCGGGCACGCGCAGGCCGACGTGCAGCAGATCGCGGAATCGCTGCGCGCCAGCGTCGAAACCGCGATCATCGAGGCCGGCGGGCATTCCACCAGCCTCACCATCAGCATCGGCGGCAGCCTGCTCGGCGAGAAGAACGCCAAGTCGCAGGTGCTGCTGTCGCTGGCCGACGACGCCTTGCGCGCCGCTGCCGGCCAGGGCGGCAACCGCATCGACATCCACGATCCCGCCGCCGCCGACAAGGCCGAGGCCGCACGCCAGCAACAATGGCTGGACATGATCGACGCGGCCCTGGAACAGGATGGCTTCCTGCTGTACTACCAGCCCGTGATCAACCTGCAGGGCGAGGAAGGCGAATTCTACGAAGTACTGTTGCGGATGCGCGGCCCCACCGAGGAAGTGATGCCGGCGCACTTCATGCCGATCGCCGAGCGCAACGACCGCCTGCTGGCAATCGACCGCTGGGTGATCGAACACGCGATCAAGGCGCTGGGCGAACGCGGCGGCGAAGCCAGGCCGACCACCCTGTTCATCAAGCTCTCGACGCTGACGCTGCACGATGAAACCCTCGCCGACTGGGTGGACGCCAAACTCGCCGCGGCCAACGTCAAGGCTTCGCAACTGGTGTTCGAGGTGCCCGAGGCCAAGGTGATGACCTGCCTGAAACCCGCGCGCGAGTTCGTCGACCGCTGGCGCAAGAGCGGCGGTGGCTTCGAACTCGAACAGTTCGGTTCGGGCCTCAACTCGTTCCAGGCCTTGAAGCACATCGACGCCGATTACCTGAAGATCGATCGCGCGCTCACCACCGACCTCGCCCACCACCCGGACAACGAACAGAAGGTGCGCGAACTGTGCTCGCAGGCGCGCGCCGCGGGCAAGCGCGTCGTGGTCGAGTGGATCGAGGAAGCCTCCAGCATGCCGACCCTGTTCTCGGCGGGCGTCAACTTCGCGCAGGGCAACTTCCTGGCCACGGCGGCGGCCGAAATGCACGCCGTGACCTGAGCGCCTACGGTTCAAACTGTTCGTCGAGGATCCGCTGCGCCAAGCTGTGTTCGGGATCGAACAGCATGGTGATGGCGCGCTCGCGCGCTTCGCGCACCTGGATGTCCACTGCGTCACGCACTTCGTGGAAATCGGCCGTGGCGCTGACCGGGCGGTGTCCCGGCTCCAGCACGCGCAAACCCACCTTCGTCGCGACCGGCAACAGCGCGCCGCGCCAGCGGCGCGGGCGGAACGGGCTGATCGGCGTCAACGCCAGCACGTTGGCGTCGAGCGGCAGGATCGGACCGTGCGCGGAAAAGTTGTAGGCGGTCGACCCCGCCGGCGTCGCCACCAGCACGCCGTCGCACACGAGGTTGGCGAGTTTCACCTCGTCGTTCAGCGACACTTCGATGTGCGCAGCCTGGTTGGTCTGGCGCAGCAATGAAATCTCGTTGAACGCCAGTGCCGTGACCGTGCTGCCGTCGGCGCGCGTCACGCGCATTTCCAGCGGATGCAGCACCGCGGGATGCGCCGCCGCGATGCGCGCGGGGAGTCCGTCGGGCAGATAGCGGTTCATCAGGAACCCGACCCGGCCCAGTTTCATGCCGTACACCGGCAGGCCGTGGCCTAGTTGCGCGTGCAGGGTGCGCAGCATGAAGCCGTCACCGCCCAGCGCGACGATCACATCGGCGCTGTCCGGCGCGACCGCGCCGTAACGGTCCTGCAGCAGTTCGCAGGCGGCCCGCGCCTTGTCCGACGCGGACGCGACGAAAGCGAGCTTCGGGCTGGCAGCGACGCGGCGCGGTGCGGTAGCCATGCCGGCAGTTTGCCGTGAACGCGTGCGATTGGAAACAGGCGCACGCTCACCAGAGCATTCGACACGGATACACGTGGGGACCAGGCGGCCTGCACGGACGCGGATCAGGGTGTCATCCGCCCTGATCCGCGCCAATCCGCGTCAAATCGCTCTTGCCGTCGCCATCTAGCCCGACTGCGCGATCTGCGCCAGGCGGCGCAGCGCCACCGACGCGATCGGATAGTCGACGTCCACGCCGCGGATTTCGTCCAGCATGCCGCGGGTGAATTGCAGTTGTGGATCGTCGCGTTGCAGCCACGCTGTCACCGCACCGTCGGCACTTTGCTTGCCCTGTTCGGATGCAAGGATCTGGCTGACCATCGCGCGTTGCTGCACGGCGAGCTCGTCACGCAGCGCACCGCGCGCCTGCGCGTGCCAGCGGCTTTCGACCGCCAGCTTGTCGATCTGGCCGCGCAGCCACTCGATGTCGAGCGCTTCGCCGAGGTCGAAGAACACCCGTGCGACGTGCTCGACCGGACGCCCGGATTCCAGTGAAGTCTCGATGATGTCCATCGCCACTTCCAGCGCGGGGATCGTCGCCAGCTTGTCGGCGAGTTCCTGCGGGAAACCGAACCCCAGCCACTTCTCCTGATCGACGCCCCACGCGGCGCGTCCGGTTTCGGTGAGCGTCGCCGGCAGCGCCTTGCGCAGGCTGTCCATGCCCGGCTGGTAACGCTCGACCAGCGCGGTGATGCCGAGCGTCGAACCCGGGCGGTTGAGCAGCCAGCGCGACATGTTCCGCAGCAGCGACCACACCTTCATCAAGGCGTCGATCTGCGCCGACTGGCTGACCTTGCCGTCCAGCGCATCGATGCCCGACCACATCTCGCGCGCGTGGATGATCTGGCGCGCGGCGTTGTAGGCCTTCACCACCGCCGCCGCGGTCTGCCCGGTGTCTTCCTGGGTGCGCAGCACGAAGGTGGCGCCCATCCGGTTGACGATCGAGTTGGTGACCGCGGTCGCGATGATCTCGCGCTTCAGCCTGTGCCGCTGCATGTGCGCGGCAAACTTCTCGTGCAATGGTTCGGGGAAGTAGCGCACCAGTTCGTGCGAGAGGAACGGGTCCTCCGGCACGTCGGAATCCAGCAACTGCTGGTACAGCACGATCTTGGAATACGACAACAGCACCGCCAACTCCGGCCTTGTCAGGCCCTGGTGGTGGGTGCGGCGCTCGGCCATCTCGGCGTCGGATGGCAGCGACTCGATCTGGCGGTCGAGTTGGCCGCGCGCCTCCAGCGTGCGGATGAAATGCGCCTGCGAGCCGATGCGACCCGCCGACATGTGCTCCATCACGCCGAGCGCGCCGTTCTGCCGGTAGTTGTCGCGCAGCACCAGGTCCGCGACCTCGTCGGTCATCGAGTGCAGCAGCGTGTTGCGTGCCTCGATGTCCATCTCGCCGCGCTGCACCGCGTCGTTCAACAGGATCTTGATGTTGACTTCGTGGTCCGAGGTGTCCACGCCCGCCGAGTTGTCGATGAAGTCGGTGTTGAGCAGGACGCCCTTGTGCGCCGCCTCGATGCGGCCCTTCTGGGTGAAGCCGAGGTTGCCGCCCTCGCCCACGATCTTGCAGCGCAGGTCGCCGCCGTTGATCCGCAATGCGTTGTTGGCGCGGTCGCCCACGTCGGCGTTGGATTCGGACGCCGCCTTCACGTAGGTGCCGATGCCGCCGTTCCACAACAGGTCGACCGGCGCCTTGAGGATCGCGGTAATCAGTTCGGTCGGCGACATGGATTCCACGCCCTCGCCGATGCCGAGCACGCTGCGCATCTCCGGCGTGATCGCGATCGCCTTCAGGCTGCGCGCGAACACCCCGCCGCCCTTCGAGATCTTCGACTTGTCGTAGTCGTCCCACGACGAGCGCGGCAGCGCGAACATGCGTTCGCGCTCTACGAACGAAGTCTCGGCATCAGGGTTCGGATCGATGAAGATGTGGCGATGGTCGAACGCCGCCAGCAAACGGGTATGCCGCGACCGCAACATGCCGTTGCCGAACACGTCGCCCGACATGTCGCCGATACCGACGCAGGTGAAATCCTCGGACTGGCAATCATGGCCCAGCGTGCGGAAGTGATACTTCACCGACTCCCAGCCGCCGCGCGAGGTGATGCCCATGTCCTTGTGGTCGAAGCCGGCGGAACCGCCCGATGCGAAGGCGTCGCCCAGCCAGTAGCCGTGCGCGATCGAGATGCCGTTGGCGATGTCGGAGAACTTGGCGGTGCCCTTGTCGGCGGCGACCACCAGGTACGGATCGTCGTCGTCGTGGCGCACCACGTCGGCCGGGTGCAGCACCTTGTCGGCGGCGGTGTCGATGTTGTCGGTGATGTCGAGCAGGCCGTTGATGAACATCTTGTAGCAGGCGATGCCCTCTTCCAGCTGCGCGTCGCGCTCGGCCGGCGGCCGCTTCACGAAGAAGCCGCCCTTGGAACCGACCGGCACGATCACGGTGTTCTTCACCATCTGCGCCTTGACCAGGCCCAGCACCTCGGTGCGGAAATCCTCGCGCCGGTCCGACCAGCGCAGGCCGCCGCGCGCGACCGGTCCGAAACGCAGGTGCACGCCTTCCACGCGCGGCGCGTACACCCAGATTTCGCGATACGGCACGGGCTTCGGGATGTCCGGCACCTGGTGCGAATCGAACTTGTAGCTGATGTATTCGGCGGGCTTGCCGTCGTGCTTCTGGAAGTAGCTGGTGCGCAGCGTGGCGCGGATCAGGCCCATGAAGCCGCGCAGGATGCGGTCGTCGTCGAGGCTGGAGACGTTGGTCAGCAGCACCTTGATCGCGTTGATCAGGCCCTCGACCTGCTCCTCGCGCGGCTTCTCCAGCAGCGCGGCGACCTGCGCCACGAAGTCGGGATTGGCATCCGCGACCGCCTTGGGGGTCAGCGTGCCGAGCTCGCGCTCCAGCGCCTCGCGCGCGGCCTTGCGCGACGCCGCATCGCCGCGTTCGCGGTTCGGGTCGAACTTGGCTTCGAACAACTCCACCAGCAGGCCCGCGATCATCGGATAGCGGTTGAGGGTTTCCTCCATGTACGCCTGCGAGAACGGCGTGCCGACCTGCTGCTGGTACTTGCAGTAGCCGCGCAGCATCGCGATCTGCCGCCAGCCGAGGCCGGCGCGCAGCACCAGCGCGTTGAAGTGGTCGTTCTCGGCGCGGCCGTGCCAGATCGCGTGGAAGGCATCCTCGAAACGCGCGTGCAGATCCTCCAGCCTGAACGCCAGCGGCGTCGCCGGCCGCACCACGAAATCCTGCACGCAGGCCTTGCTGCCGCGGGCTTCCAGCGTATGCACCTGTTCGGTATCGACCTTGAGGCCCGCGTTCTCGAGCAGCGGCAGCGCTTCCGACAACGGGATGTCGCTGCCGGCGCGGAAGATCTTGAAATGCAGTTCGCCGGGCGTGCGGTACGACTCGTGCAGCGCCAGGCGCATGTCCTCGCCTTCGGCGGCCATCGCCGACAGGATGCCGACATCCTCGGCCGCGCGCGCCGGCGTGGTGTCCTCGATGTATCCGGCGGTGAAGGCACGGCCCCAGCGGCTGGCCAGTTGCGCGCCGCGTTCCTCGCCCAGGCCGCCGACCAGCGCGTCGCGCAGATCGTCGTGCCAGCTGCGCACGATCGGCGCGAGCTTCGATTCAAGCCCGGCCAGGTCGACATCCACGCGCTCGCCGGCGCGTGGGCGCACGATCACGTGCATGCGCGCCATCGGCGCGTCGCCGACCAGCGCCGTGGCATCGACATGGGCGCCCTTCAATTCCTCGCGCAGCATGTCCTTGACGCGTTCGCCCACCGCGGCGCTGTAATGGTCGCGCGGAATGAACACGAGGCACGAATAGAAGCGGCCGTAGGCGTCGCGGCGCACGAACAGCCTGGCGCGCCGGCGCTCGTTGACGTCGAAGATGCCGCTCGCGAGCGCGTACAACTCGTCGGCCGACGCCTGCAGCAGCTCGTCGCGCGGCAGGGTTTCCAGGATCGAGCGGAACGCCTTGCCGGAATGCGATTGCGGACGCAGGCCGGAGCGTTTCTCCGCCGACTCGAACTTCTTGCGCACCAGCGGCACGTCCTGCGGACGGCGCATGTACGACATCGAGGTGTACAGGCCGAGGAAGCGTTTCTCGCTGACCGGCTTGCCGTGCGCGTCGAAGCTCAGCACGCCGATGTAATCCATGTAGCCCGGCCGGTGCACGCGCGATCGCGCGTTGGTCTTGGTCAGGATGATCGCGTCCATCGAGCCCGACTGCGGCAGCCGGCTGGCGGCCAGGCTCTTGACCGAACGCGGCGTGGTGGCGAGCCCCGGATCGCGCAGGATGCCGAGCCCGGAACCCTCGCGCGCCTTCAGCAGATCGTCGCCCTTTTCGGACACCACGTCGTATTCGCGGTAGCCGAGGAAGGTGAAATGGTTGTCGGCGGCCCAGCGCAGGAACGCCTGGGCCTCCGCGACCTCGCTGGCAGCCAGCGGCGTCCTTTCCTTCGGCAGTTCGTCCGCGATCTGCAGCATCTTGTCGTGCATGGCCTGCCAGTCGCTGACGGCCGCACGCACGTCGCCCAACGCCGCTTCCACGGCCGACCGGATCTGCTGCAGCGTGGCGTCATCCACGCGATCGATCTCCGCGTGCATCACCGATTCCGCGGAACCGGCGCCGTCGCAGGCTGCCACCGCCTCGATGTTGCCGCGCGCGTCGCGTTTGGCTTCCAGTACCGGGTGCAGCAACCGATGCAGGCGCAGGCCCGTCCCGGCAACCACCATTTCCAGCGAATCGACCAGGAACGGCGCATCGTCGGTGACGACTTCGATCACCGAATGCGGACAAGTCCAGCCGTCACGTTCACGCTCGGGATTGAACGCGCGGACGCTGGCGCGATCCGCGGGCCGGCTGCGGAACCAGCCGAACAGGTCGGCGCACAACGCAGCCCAGGTGTCGACGCCGCGCTGCGCGAGCTCCTCGGCGCCGAGGTCGGCGCACACCAGTTTCGCGAAGGCTTCGGCGGTATGGGCGTCCGCCTTGGCGACCTTGCCACGGACGGCAGCCGCGATCGCAGCGGCTTCAGCACCCCCCTCGGGGGCACGCAGTGCATTCATGTCGATGATCGATGCGCAATGGGGGAACGCATAGGATACCGCCGGCCATCGGCCACTATCCAGTTGCGGCGCCGTCCGCCGCGCCGCGGCCGGCGCATTCCGTGCCTACGGACGCCGCGCGCAGGCCGCGGAACCGGCCGCCCTCCGTGCATGACCGTTGGCACAGGGACGAGCCTGCCCGGCGCGGCGATAATGGGCGACGGTCGTTACACCACGTAGAGAACCCGAGATGACGAGATCGCTGCTGCGTGGCGCCGGCGCGACGGTGCTGGCACTGGCAGTCGGCGCGTGCAGCCCTTCCGCCCCGCCCGCTTCGGCGCCGCCCGAAGTCGGCGTGGTCATGGCGCGCGCCACCAATATCCCGGTCGTCCGCAACTATCCCGGCCGCCTCGCCGCCACGCTCACCGCGCAGGTGCGCGCGCGCGTCACCGGCATCGTGCTGCAGCGCGTGTACAAGGAAGGCACCGACGTTGCGGCCGGCGACGTGCTGTTCAGGATCGATCCGGCGCCGCTGGAAGCCAGCCTGCGTCAGGCGCAGGGACAACTGGCGCAGGCCGAAGCCACGGCGCGCAACGCGAAGCTGGTCGCCGAGCGCAGCCAGGCCATCGGCGCCAGGGGCCTGCTGGCGAAACAGGACGTCGACAATGCGGTGGCCGCCGCCGAGGAAGCCGAAGCCGCCGTGAAATCGGCGCGCGCCAACGTCGAGAACGCCAGGATCAATCTCGGCTATGCCACGGTCACCGCGCCGATCAGCGGCCGCGCCGGCATGGCCAACGTCACCCAGGGCGCGCTGGTGTCGCCCACCGACACCAATCCGCTGACCACGGTGCAGGTGATCGATCCGATCTACGCCAACTTCAGCGAACCGATGGCGGAAGTGGAGCAGCTGCGCAAGGCGGAAAAGGCCGGCAACCTGGAACTGGCCGCGCCCGACAAGGCGGAAGTGCAGATCGTGCTCCCTGACGGCAGCGTGTACCCGCACAAGGGCACGCTCGACTTCACCGACCTCGCGGTCGATCCGGCGACCGGCGCGGTAAACCTGCGCGCGATCGTGCCGAATCCCGACCACTCGCTGCTGCCGGGCATGTTCGTGAAGATCCGGCTGTCGCTCGCCACGCTGCACGGCGCGTTCCTGCTGCCGCAGGCCGCGATCCAGCGCGACAACGACGGCGCCTACGTGTACGTCGTCGGCGCCGGCGACAAGATCGTCGAGCGGCGCGTGGACCTCGGCGAGCAGCGCGGCTCGGACTGGGTGGTGCAAGGCGGCATCAGCGCGGGCGAACAGGTGGTGGTGTCGGGCATCCAGAAAGCGCAGGCGGGCGGAAAGGTGAAGCCGGTTCCGTTCCACGGAACGACCGGTGGCGCACCGGCTGCCACCGCCGCGCAATGATCGTGGCCTCTTGACGCCATGCCGCAATTCTTCATCGAACGTCCCGTTTTCGCGTGGGTGCTCGCGATTCTGATCACGCTGGGCGGCACCATCGCGATCCTCAACCTGCCGATCGAGGCGTATCCCGAAATCGCGCCGCCGAGTGTGCAGATCCGCGCGAACTATCCCGGCGCCAACGCGCAGGTCGTGCAGAGCACCGTGACGCAGGTGATCGAACAGAACCTGTCGGGCATCGACAACCTGCTGTACTTCACGTCGTCGTCGAACTCCAGCGGCTCGGCCAACGTCACGCTGTACTTCAAGGCCGGCACCAACCTCGACACCGCGGCCGTGCAGACCCAGAACGCGGTTTCGGCGTCCCAACCGCGCCTGCCGGCCGAGGTGAACGCGCTGGGCGTGACCGTGCGCAAGTCCAACTCCGGTTCGCTGATGGGGATTTCGCTGCAGGACACGACCGGACACCTCGATCCCACCGCGCTCAACAACGTGATCGCCGCGCAACTGGTCGACCCGATCTCGCGCCTCAACGGCGTGGGCAGCATCAACCAGTTCGGCGCGCCGTATGCGATGCGGATCTGGCTGAACCCGTTGAAGCTGGAAGGCTACGGGATGACCGCCACCGACGTGCTGCAGGCGGTGCAGGCGCAGAACGTGATGTTCGCGGCGGGCTCGGTGGGCGCGCAGCCCGCGGTGAACGGCCAGGGCATCACCGCCACGGTGTCGGCTGAATCGAGTTTCTCGACGCCCGAGCAGTTCCGGAAAATCATCCTGCGCACCAATCCCGACGGCACCACCGTGACGCTGGGCGATGTCGCGCGCGTCGCGCTGGGTTCGGACAACTACAACAGCTTCTCGCGCCTCAACGGCAAGCCCGTCGCCTCCTTCAGCATCTCGCTGGTGCCGGGCGCGAACGCGCTGGCGGTCGCGAACGAAGTCCAGGCGAAGATGCAGGAACTCGCGAAGAACCTGCCGCCGGGCGTCACCTGGAGCATTCCGTTCGAAAGCTACACCTTCGTCCGGGTGTCGATCGACGAAGTGGTGAAGACGCTGGGCGAAGCGATCGTGCTGGTGTTCTTCGTGATGCTGCTGTTCCTGCAGAACCTGCGCGCCACGCTGATCCCGACGCTGGTGGTGCCGGTCGCGCTGACCGGCGCGTTCCTCGGGCTCTATGTGTTCGGCTTCTCGATCAACGTGCTCAGCCTGTTCGGGCTGGTGCTGGCGATCGGCATCGTGGTGGACGACGCGATCGTGGTGGTCGAGAACGTCGAACGCATCATGCGCGAGGAAGGCCTGCCGCCCAGGGAAGCCACTCGCAAGGGCATGACCCAGATCACCGGCGCGATCGTCGCGGTGACGACCGTGCTGGCGTCGGTGTTCGTGCCGGCGGCACTGATGCCCGGCAGCGTGGGCGCGATCTACCGCCAGTTCTCGGTCACGATCGCGGTGTCGATGTTGCTGTCGGCGCTGATGGCGTTGACCTTCACGCCCGCGCTGTGCGCGAGCATCCTGCGGCCCGAGCACGAGCACGCCAATCGCCTGCTGCGCGCGTTCAACAACGGCTACGAAAGCCTGGCACGGCATTACCTCTCTCGCCTCGGCAAGGCGGTGCGGCACACGCCGCGCTGGATGGCGGGTTACGGACTCGCGATCGTGGTGGCGGTGCTGCTCTTGGCGCACCTGCCGTCGAGCTTCGTGCCCGAGGAAGACCAGGGCGAGGTGTTTGCCACGATCCAGTTGCCGCCGGGCGCCACGGCGGATCGCACCCTCGCGGTGATCAAGCAGGTCGAGCAGATCGTCAAAAAGAATCCGGCGGTCCACAACATCTTCGACATCGGCGGCTTCAGTTTCATCGGCAACGGCGAAAACGTCGGGATGGCGTTCATCCACTTGAAGGACTGGAGCGATCGTTCCGAGACCGCCAATCAGCTCATCGAGGATTTCAACAGGCAATTTGCGAACATCCGCGACGCCCAGGTGTTCGCGATCAACCGGCCGGTGATCCGGGGCCTGGGACAATTCGCCGGGTTCGACTTCCAGCTCGAGGACCGCGGCGGCCTCGGGCACAAGGCCCTGGTCGAGGCCAAGGACAAACTGGTCGCGGAAGCCTCCAGGGACAAGCGCCTCGCCAACGTGCACATCAACGGCATGGAAGACGCGCCGACCGTGAACATGCAGGTCAACCGCGTCGAGGCCCAGTCGATGGGGCTGTCGGTGCCCGACGTGTACAACGCGATCCAGTTGATGCTCTCGCCGGTGTTCGTCAACGACTTCTACTACGGCGGCCGCGTGCTGCGCGTGCAGATGCAGGCCGACGCGCCGTTCCGGATGAATCCGGCCGACATCGGCCAGTTCTACACGCGCTCGTCGACCGGCACGATGGTGCCGCTGTCCAGCGTGGTCAGCACCCAATGGGCGCTGGCGCCGCCGGAACTCGACCGCTACAACGGCGTCGGTTCGATCGGGCTCACCGGCACCGCAGCGCCGGGCTACAGCTCGGGCGACGCGATCACCGCGATGCAGGAACTGGTCGCCAGATATCTGCCGCAAAGTTTCGGCTACGAATGGTCGGGCCAGTCGCTGCAGGAAATCATGTCCGGCGCGCAGGCGCCGATGCTGTTCGGGCTGTCGATCTTCGTGGTGTTCCTGTGCCTCGCCGCGCTGTACGAAAGCTGGTCGATCCCGGTCGCGGTGATGCTGGTGATCCCGCTGGGCGTGCTGGGTTCGGTGCTGCTCACCAGCATCCGCGGGCTGCAGGACGACGTGTATTTCAAGATCGGCCTGATCGCGATCATCGGCCTGTCGGTGAAGAACGCGATCCTGATCGTGCAGTTCGCGGTGGACGAACAGAAACAGGGCAAGGGCCTGCTCGCGGCGACGCTGGAAGCCTGCCGCATCCGCCTGCGCCCGATCATGATGACCTCGATCGCATTCATCCTGGGCGTGATGCCGCTGGCGGTCTCGACCGGCGCCGGCGCCAACAGCCGCCACGCGATCGGCACCGGCGTGATCGGCGGCATGATCGGCGCGACGGTGCTGGGCGTGATGCTGGTGCCGGTGTTCTACGTGGTGGTGCGGCGCCTGCTGGGCGACAAGTCCGACGGCACCGAAGCGACAGCAATCAATAACGGTGAGGAAATCCACCCGTTTGATTGATGGCTGCAATGGGCGACGCGGGCTTCATCGTGGGTTGGGCTGAGCGGGCTTCATCCGCGAAGCCCAACGTGCGACAGTTGGGCTTCCGCCGATAGAGCCGGCGTCAGCCCAGCCTAAAGGCTACTCACGGACAAACGAAAGGCCGCGCGGCGACCCGCGCGGCCTTGCTTGATACGCTTGCGAAGCGTCTTACTTCACGCGCGATTCCACATCCTTGCCGTGCGCGGCGAGATCCTCGGTGATGCGGGCGGCCTTGCCTTCCAGTCCGCGCAGGTAGTACAGCTTGGCGCCGCGCACCTTGCCGTGGCGTTTGACTTCGATCGAATCGATCGCCGGGCTGTAGGCCTGGAACACGCGCTCGACGCCGGTGCCGTGCGACATCTTGCGCACGGTGAACGCGGAATGCAGGCCGCGGTTGCGGCGCGCGATGCACACGCCCTCGAACGCCTGCACGCGCTCGCGGTTGCCTTCCTTCACCTTGACGTTGACGACCACGGTGTCGCCCGCGGCGAACGGAGGCAGCTTGCGCTCCATCTGCCCGGCTTCGAATTGTTCAATGATCTTGTTCATGGGTGTCGCCCTTGTGTTCCCGTTTGAATTCTTCCAGCAAGCGTTGGTCGTCATCGCCCAACGTCATGTTTTCCAGCAGTTCCGGACGGCGCAACCAGGTGCGGCCCAGCGACTGCATCCGGCGCCAGCGGTGGATCGCCGCGTGATCGCCCGACAACAACACCGCCGGCACCTCGCCAAATTCATGGCTGACCGGCCGCGTGTAGTGCGGGCAATCCAGCAGGCCGTCCGAAAACGAATCCTGCAGCGCGGATTGCGCATCGCCCAGCGCGCCTTCCTGCAACCTGCCGACCGCGTCGATCAGCACCGCCGCGGCCAACTCGCCGCCCGACAGCACGTAATCGCCGATCGACAGCTCCTCGTCGACCTCGTGTTCGATCAGGCGCTCGTCGATCCCTTCGTAGCGCCCGCACAGCAAAATCATCCGCGGCAATTCCGCAAGCCGCCGCACCTTGTCCTGCGTGAGCCGCCGTCCCTGCGGACTCAGGTAAATCACCGGCGCCTTGCCGATCGCCGCCTTCCGCGCCGCCGCCAGCGTTTTCCGCAGCGGCTCGATCAGCATCACCATGCCCGGACCGCCGCCGCAAACGCTGTCATCGACCCGACGGTAACCGCCTTCGGCGTAGTCGCGCGGATTCCACGCTGCCACTTCCAGCAGCCCGCGCTCGACCGCCCGGCCGATCACCCCGAAACCGGTGCATTGGCGCACGAATTCGGGAAACAACGTGACGACGTCGATGCGCATCTCAATCGTCTTTGTGCCAATCGACCACAATGCATCCGGCATCAAGGTCCACCGATTTCACGTACCGCCCCGTCACATACGGGATGAGGCGTTCGCGTCCGGCTTCGTCGCGCGTCACCAGTACATCGTGCGCGCCGTTGTCGAACAGGTGGCTGACGCGGCCCAGATCCTCGCCCGCCTCGTTCACCACTTGCAGCCCTTCCAGATCCGTCTGGTAAAACTCGCCGGGTTCAAGTTCCGGCAATGCCGTACGCGGAACCCAGATGCGCGCGCCGATCCATGCCTCCGCCGCGTCGCGATCCGTCACGCCGGGCAACACCGCGACGATGCCTTTGCCCTGCGCATGTCCCTGCGCCTCGGCGATTTCCTCGAAACGCTCCGGCTCGCGTTCCAGCAGCCAGGGCCTGTAACCGAAGATCGCCAGCCGCGGTTCGGTGAACGATTCCAGCTTCACCGCGCCTTGCACACCGTGAACCCCCACGATGCGTCCGAGCAGCACGCGCCGCCCGCCGTTCATCGCGTCAGGCGGCTTGCGCCTGCTTTGCCGCTTCCTTCGCCAGCGCCGCAACCTTGTCCGAGCACTGCGCGCCCTTGGCGACCCACGCGTTCAACTTCTCGACGTCCAGCACCAAACGCTTGTCGGTCGGGCCGGCGGCGCCCGGGTTGAAATAACCCAGTCGCTCGATGCTGCGACCGTCGCGGGCGCTGCGCTGGTCGGTCACCACCACGTGGTAGAACGGCCGGCCCTTGGCGCCTGCGCGCGAAAGACGAATCCTGACCATGATCTATAGACTCCGAATGGAACGGCCGCGGGTCGATCAGACGACGCCCGGGCACGGGAAACGCGCAATTGTAAAGCCAAAACGGGAGAAATGCGAGGGGCGATGCGGGAGCCTGTTTCAGCCGCTGCAAGCGCGCTGGACGAACACCACGGCGACTGCAAACAAAACGACGGCTGCGATCTTGCCCACGAGCGACAGGGAGCCAAGCCAACGCGACGCGCCTCGGTCCAGCATTGCCACCAACGCGTCCAGCCAACCGTCCATTGACGCATTCCTCCAGCACGCCGACGGCGGGCTGTCACCCGCCCTACCGAAGCAGCAAGCCCCGCATCAATGCCCCGGCATCCGCCCGCCCATGCCTTTCATGGCCCCGGACATCTGCCGCATCAGGCCCTTCATGCCGCCGCGGGCGAACTTGCCCATCATCTTTTCCATCTGCGTGTACTGCTTCAAGAGGCGATTGACTTCGGCGGGCTGGGTGCCGGAACCGCGCGCCACGCGTGCGCGCCGCGAGCCATTCAACAGGTCGGGATGGCGGCGCTCCTTCTTGGTCATCGAGCCGATGATCGCGATCATCCGTTTCACTTCCTTGTCGTTGACCTGCGACTTCACCTTGTCGGGCAGGCTCGACACGCCGGGCAGCTTTTCCATCAAGCCGGCCAGCCCGCCCATGTTGAGCATCTGGTCGAGCTGGTCCTTCATGTCGTTGAGGTCGAAGCGCTTGCCCTTGGCGACCTTGGCCGCGAGCTTGGCGGCCTTCTCCGCATCGGTCTTCTGCTGCACGTCCTCGATCAGCGACAACACGTCGCCCATGCCGAGGATGCGCGTGGCCATGCGATCCGGATGGAACGGTTCCAGCGCGTCGGTTTTTTCGCCTGCGCCCAGGAACTTGATCGGCCGTCCGGTGATGTAGCGCACGCTCAATGCCGCGCCACCGCGCGCATCGCCATCGACCTTGGTCAGGATCACGCCGGTCAGCGGCAACGCCTCGGCGAAATGCCTGGCGGTGTTGGCCGCGTCCTGGCCGGTCATCGAATCGACCACGAACAAGGTTTCGACCGGATTCAAGGCTTCGTGCAGCGCCTTGATCTCGTCCATCATCGCTTCGTCAATGGACGTGCGGCCCGCGGTATCGACGATCAGCACGTCGGCGACTTCGCGCCTGGCCGCGTCGACCGCGGCCTTCGCGATCGCGACCGGCTTCTCGCCCGCGTGCGACGGCACGAATCCGGCACCAACCTGCGCGGCCAGCGTCTGCAACTGCTCGATCGCGGCCGGGCGATACACGTCGGCCGACACCACCAGCACCTTCTTCTTGTGCTCGATCAGGTGCTTCGCGAGTTTCGCGACCGTGGTGGTCTTGCCCGCGCCCTGCAGGCCCGCCATCAGCACCACCGCGGGCGGCGTCGCGGCGAGGTTGAGCGAGGCGTTCGCGGTACCCATCACCGCGGTCAGCTCGTCGCGAACAACTTTTATCAGCGCCTGGCCCGGCGTCAGCGACTTCAGCACCTCCTGCCCGACCGCGCGCACCTTGATGCGTTCGATCAGCGCCTGCACCACCGGCAGCGCAACGTCGGCTTCCAGCAACGCGACGCGCACTTCGCGCAGCGCTTCGCGGATGTTTTCCTCGGTCAGGCGCCCGCGCCCGGTCAGGCGCTGGACGGTGGCGGACAGGCGTTGGGTCAGGTTGTCGAACATGGCGGTGTCACGCAAATCGAAACCGCCAGTTTAACGGAGACTACCGGCTGGCCGCGATCGTCGTTGCCGGCTGCGCCATGATCCAGTTCGCGATGTCCGCGATCACCTTCGGATCGACGTGCGCAGGCTTGGCGTAATCAGCGGGCGACTTCGTCGGACCCGGCATGAACAAATGGCTCAAACCCGGATACAGGTGGAACGTCACGTTCGGCTTGTTGCCCAGCGCCTTTTCCCACTGGTCGAAATCCAGCGTGGGCGACACCTGGAAATCGTTGGCACCCTGCAGGATCAGGATTGGCAACGTCGACGATTTCGCGGCCCTGACCTGATGCACGTCGTGCAGGCTCAGCAGATACGCCTGTGGAAGCGGGCGCCCCGGCAACAACTCGAAGGAACCCTTCGGCGGGTTGGCCGGATCGGCGTCAGCCAACAGCTTCTGCTCGTCCGCGATGGCCTGCTCCTGTTTGTCGAGTTCGGCCGCCGACATGCCCTGCTTCGGCCCCAACTCGCGAATTTGCGCCGCAACGACGGTCAGGAACGAACGCGCCGGCGCCGCCAACATGATGACGCCTGCGAGCTGTGGATCGCGACGCGAAATGTGCGGCGCCATCTCGGCGCCGAGGCTGTGACCCAGCACGAACACGCGCCGCGGATCGATCTGCTTCTGCGCAGCCAACAGGCGCAGCGCCGTCAACGCATCGTCGGTAACCTCGTCGTCCACCGTGAAGTCCGGGTTGGCGGCACTCTTGAGCGCGTAGTCCAGCGTGCGCTTGTCGTAACGCAGCGAAGCGATGCCCGCGTGCGCAAGGCCCTCCGCGATGTCCTTGAAGGGCTTGTTGCCTTCGGCCGTTTCATCCATATCGTTGGGTCCGGAACCGGCCACCAGCACGACGCCGGGGAATGGTCCGTTGCCCGCAGGCAGCGTCAACGCGCCGCGCAACGGCCCGAACGGCGAAGGCACATCGAGCGGTTCGACGCGCACGCCATCCGGCATCGTGGCAGCCTGCACGGGCTCCCTGCCCACGGTGGCATGTCCTTCCGCGGCAACGGCGGCATCGAATTGCGCGGCCGGCATCAACTGGGCCGCGGCAATGCGTCCCTCGCCATCGCACGCATAGACGAACTTCCATTCCGCGTGTGCGAAAGTCACCGGCAGCACGATGGCCGCCCGCCCATTCAAGGTGCGCGCTTCGGCGGCGCCGTGCGTCCGATAGGCACCCGCCGATGCCTGCACCGACTGCCACGCCTGTTCGATTTTTGCGGGCGGGAACTGGCTGGCGAAGGCCGGGGTGAAATCCGCGCCGGCAGACTTGAAATCGCCACGCACCATCGCATCGGCGGAAGCCCGTGCATGCACGAGACAAGCATCGGATGCAAGGGCGTCCACCTTGGCGGACGCTGCCGATGCCAACGAGGCCACCGGCAACAACGCGACCGCAACCAACGTCGTGTGTATGTTCATGCGTGATCTCCTCCCGATTGCGGACGACCTTCCAGCCGCCGATAGATGAAATACGAATAGAGGTACGGAATCAGGGCCATCGCGATGACATCGGCAATGATCACGAAGGCGGGCAGCCCGGCCAATGCCACCACGACCAGCACCACGCCGCCGGCGATGAACACCCAACCGCCGAGGCGGTGGGTGCGCTCCCACACTGCGTCGCTGGCAAGCGTCCACGGCGTGCGGATGCCGATGAAGAAATTCTTGCGCAGCTTGCCCATGTAGTTGCCAAGCACCATCAGCAACGCGCCGACCACCAGCGGAACCACGACGACGGGGACGCGATGACCGGCGCCGAGCAGCAACGCAATCGTGCCGATCACCAGCAACGCTCCCTGGATCGCCAGCACCACGATGCCGTAGGTGCGCGCGAACGGCCGTATCTCGAAGCGGCGCGGTGAAATCAGCGGCAGTAACGCGAACAGCCCGACGAAAGCGAGCATCAGCAACGGCCACATCGCGGCCGCCCAGAACCGCGGCGTCCAGCCGTTGGCATGGCCTTGCATGTCCCAATGCGTTGGCGTCGGCACCGGTAGGTGCGGATACAGCCAAGCCGCAACGCCTGCCATGACCACCACGAAAACCAGGGAAACAATCCAGGTATTGGCCTGCTTCATTTGCCATCTCCATGACTGCGTTTCGCTGGAAACAGGTCCAGCACCAGGCGTGTCAGGTCTTCCATCACCGAGGTGTTGAGCGAATACACGATGTTGCGTCCACGCCGTTCGGTGCGTACCAGATCGGCCTGCTTCAGCACCGTGAAGTGGTGCGACAAGGTCGCGCCGGTGACATCGAACGCCGAACCGATCTCGCCCGCGCTCAGCGTCCCTTTCTGCAGGCGCTTGAGGATCGCGCGGCGCGTCGGGTCGGCGAGCGCACGGAACACATCCTGCTGCTTCATCGGCGCTGTTTCCGGTCGGTTGCGAGACTATATTTAGACAATTGTCTAAATGTTGCACGTGCCATTGGTCACGCGCAGCCTGCGACCCGCTGTGAGGGGCGGTTCGAAGGGATACGAGAGGAACCGCGCGTCAGCCTGCGTGCGCCCGGAAGGAAGCTCCGGCGCCAGAGCGTGAGGCGCCTGCTTCGAACGTTGGATTCATTCCTGCTTCGCCGGCAAGATCTCCCAGTCGAAGTGGTAGTCCCACTTGTCGTAGTAGAGATTGCCGCCGTCCCACTCGACTTCGCCACGTTGCGAATCGACGGTGTCGGAACGGAAATGCTGCTTGGCCGGCACGAAGTCGCGCGAGAAATCGTCGTTGAAGGCGATGCGGTAGTTGTCGAGGCCGCCCAGGTAAAACCACTTCAGCGCCGGATCATCGGAAGCGAGCCGCCCGTAGGTCACGTCCACCGGAATCCAGCCGTACGGCGCGAGGTAAATCTCGGCCCAATCGTGGATGTCGTCGTATTGGCCGTTCGTGAAGGTCCAGCCCGATTGCCAGCGCGCCGGGATGCCGTTCATGCGCATCAGCGTGACCAGCAGCAGAGTCTGCTCACCGCAATCGCCATGTCCCGCGCGCAGCGTGTAGGCACTGATGTCCGGAATGGTCGAGTACTCGCGCGCGCCGGCCCACGGAATGTCGTCCACCGCCGCGAAAATGCGCCGTGCGATTTCGTACGGATTGGTCACATCACCCACCACCTGTTTCGAGAACACGCGCAGCGGTTCGGTGAACACGACGTGCGGCGCGCGCTCGGATACGAACGGCGCCAGTTCAGGCGTGATCTTCGCCGTCGTCACCTTTGACGGATCGATCGCGTGGTATTGCGCGTAGAGCGTGACTTCGTAGGTGATCGAAAACACCGTCGGTTTGCCGGCTTGCGCGGGCTGCTCCAGATGGACAGTGCGTTGCAACGCCGATTCCGGCGCGATTTCGTGCGCGGACGGCTGGCTGGAAACAAACTTGATGTCTTCCTGCTGGCCGGTGTCGGCACGCGGATACGGAATCCACGCCCGCACGGTTTTGCCAGCTGGCACGGCGTCGGCCTGCACCGTAAGTGTTTGCGTCACGCGCACCCGTTTGGGCTGCACACTGGTCTTGCCGGTCGCGCGAGCAGCCGCGATCACCTTGCGGTCGAAGTCCATGTAGTTGTCGTTGACTTCCTTCGGCAGCCCGCTGTCCACGTATTGCGTGCCGCCCTTCTGCCGTGCGACAGCCACGGCGCTCAGGTGAAACAGATTGGATGGCGCGCGGTCGAAGTACAGCCGCTGGCCGTCGATGTCCATGTGTTCGAACAGGCCGTGCGCGTCCCAGCGTGCGAATTCCGCATCGGTGAGATCGGGAATCCACTGGCGAAGTTTTGCCTCGACCTGGTCGGCGGTCAGATCGAAGTCGAGGCGCATGCGCCGCATGCGTTCACGCTGGAATTCGAAGCCACGGCGCGCATCCGGCGTCAAGTCCGATTGCTTCAGCGCCGCATCGATGCGGGCGTCGGCGGCCTGGAACTGTCCGGCCGTGACCAGCTCGATTACCGCGGTCAGGTCGCGATTGCCCGGATCAACGGGCGGAATGCCGGAAGCCACCCCGAGCAGAGGCAACCCGCCCGACAGCATCGCGATCAGGCCCAACATGCACCAGCGGCTGCGCACGCGTGCACACGCGTTCACGGGCCGGCACCGACGGGTTTCGGCGCCAACAACGCCTTCAGGTAGTCGGGTTTGCCCTGCTCACGCACAAGGTGCGGGAATTTCAGGCCGCCGTCGTAATGGATCGTGTATACCGCGATTTCGCCATCGTTGCGCGCGCGCACCTGCAGGGGCGCGTGGCTTTGCCGCGCTTGCGCGATCGCATCCCACAACACCTTGGCGCTGTACGGCTGGTCGTCGATGGAAACCAGCTGCATGCCGGGCGCCAAGCCAGCCTCGAACGCCGGACCTTGCCACAGTACGTCCTCGATCCTGCCGCGATCACTGATGAACAGGCCTGCTGAAAACATCGCGTTGGTGCCCCTGCCCTCCAGCTCGCCGTTGCCGACGTTTTCCAGCGCCTTCTGGTACTCGGAAGGCTGGTCGGTATAAACGAGCTTCCAGCCGCTGGCCGTGATCCCCGAAAGCAGCGGCACCGCATCGCCCGTGCCATCGACCCAGGTGTGCAGGAAGGTCGCCCAGTCGTACGGCTGCACCTTGTCCAGCGCTTTCACCAAGTCGCCGAAATCGTAGGTGTGGGTGACGAAACTGCCGTTGTCCACGCCGAAGAAATCGCGCGCGAAATCGTCGATGGACCGCTTGCCGTGGCTCAATGTGCGGATCTGCATGTCCACCGCCAGCCACAGCAACTCGCCTTCGGGATAGAAATCATTCTGCCGGCGCCAGTTGGCCCACGCCTCGGGCGCGCTGTAATCCACCGCAATGGTGGTGTCGACCAGCGGCCGCCACGCGCGGCCGGTGCGGTGCGCCATCACCGCCGCACGATAGGCCAGTACATCGCGCCAGGTTTCCGGCGACCACAGTCCGCTGCGCACGGTCAGCGTGTCGCCCAGATACACCGTCAATCCCTCGTAAACCCACAGCAGCTTCGGTTTCTCGGGTTGCTCGAAATCCGGTTGCCACAGGCCTCTCGGGCGCATGAACTTGCCGTTCCACGAATGCGTGTATTCATGCGGCAGCAGCGAGCCATCCAGCATGAAATGCGCGGGATCGGCGAACATCTTCGAACCGCTGCGCGCCTTGTCGTCGCTCGACTGATGGTGCTCAAGGCCACCGACGGCGGTGTGGTCGCTCAGGGTCAGCAACAGGTGGTAGCTGTCGTAGTGGTGCGAATGGAACAGCGCCTGCGCCTGCTCGATCAGGTTGTGGAAACCGGCGCTCTGCCGATCGGTAATCGCGATGGCCGCAGCGCTGTCGCCGACCATGTCGAGGTAGCGATGCACCGACGAACCTTTCGGCGTCAGGTCGATCTGGCGGAAATATTTCCCGGCGATCACCGGCGAATCGACCAACGTGTTGAACGGTACCGGTTTGAACGCAATGCTTTCACCATCGCGCCGGGCCGTCTGCAGCGCACTGCCGTATTGCCAATCGGCGGGAACCACCAGCGTCGGCTGGAACATCTGGTCCTTGGTCGGGATGCCGGCGCGGTATAGAGCCACGTGGTCCCAGGTCAGGTCGATGAGATTCGTCGTCACGCGGTCGCTGGAAGGAAACTCGAAACGGATGTCGAGCTGGTGCGCGTCCGCCGGAATGTCGAGATGGAACGTGAAGCGATCCAGTTCGTCGCGCTGCCACGCCAGGCGCTTGCCGTTGGCCGAGAACTCGAAGCCCATGACATCGCCGATCGGGCCATCCGGCGAATGGTCGCCGGGAATCCACTTCGGGTAATACAGCGTCAACGGCCCGGGCGCGACCGGTATCACCTCGTGCACGTACAGCAGCTTCTGGCCAGGATCGGGCAGGCTCACCGTCAGGGCGACGGGACCGGGAGCCGGTCCGGGGTCCTCCGCAGCCAGACACGACACCGACGCGGCCAGCGCGAACGCGCAAACAAGCCATGGCAACCGTTTCATGCGTTTCTCCCGAATAGTGCACTGCGCGTGAACACACCGCATCACGCCGCCCGGACGCGCCTCTGCCGCCACATCCACAGGTAGTACAGCGGCAAGCCGATCAGCGTGATCAGGATGCTGGCCATGGTGGGCCAGAACTGCGCGTAGAGCGCATTCGCGACCACCACGAAGGTGGCCAGCACGAACAGTGCCGGTATCACCGGATAGCCAAACGTGCGATACGGTCGCAGAACCTCCGGCCGAGTCCGACGCAGGATGAACAGGCCGATCACGCAGAGCGCGAGGAATGGCCAGATGCCCAGCACGTAGGCTTCGGCAAGCTGCATGAAGTCGCGCAGCAACACGTACACCACCGCGATCACGACGATGAACGCGATCGCGACATACGGCGTCTCGTACTTCGGATGGATCTTGCCGACGGTGCGGAAGAACAGGCCATCCTCCGCCATCGCGAAGAACACCCGCGGGGTCGAGAGGATGCTGCCGTTCAAGGTGCCGAATACCGACAGCATCACCAGCGCGCCGATCAGCGAAACCCCGGCACGCCCGAGCACCACCGTCGCGGCGTCGGTGGCGACGGATTTGGATGCGGCGAGTTGCGGCACCGACAAGACGCGCAGGTAGGCGACGTTGATGAGCAGGTAAACCACCATCACCAGAACGACGCCACCGATCAGCGCCATCGGCAAATTGCGCCCCGGATTCCTGACCTCCCCCGACAACGTGGTCAGGTTTTCCCAGCCGTCGTAGGCCCATAACGCCGCGATCAGGCCGATGCCGATCCCCGACCATTTCGCCACGCCCATCGGCTCGGCATGCAACGGATTGTGCTCGCCACCCGGAGCGAGGAAAAAGATCGCCACGGAAAGCCCCACGATCGCCAGCACCTTGGCGCTGGTTGAAACGTTCTGGATGACGGCGCCCAGCTTCACCGAACGCACGTTGGCGATCGCGACCAGCACGATCAGGGCCGCTGCGATCACGTGCTGGATCGCCACCGGAATCGGCACGAAGAAGCCCAGGTATTCGGCGAACATCAGGCTTTGCGCCGCCCACGAGATCGGCTGGGTCAACAGGAACATCCACCCAAACAGGAACGCCAGTGGCTTGCCATAGGCTTCGCGCAGGTACACGTACGGCCCGCCTGCCGCGGGATACATCGCCGCGAGTTCGGCGATCGACAACGCGCCGAACAACGCCACGATCCCGCCCAGGAGCCACACCAGCGCTATGCCGGTGAGGTTGCCGGTATCCGCGGCAATCCCGGACGGCACCCGGAAGATGCCGCTGCCGATGATGATGCCGACCACCACCGCCATGCCGGTGGCGAGGCCCAGTTTGCGCGGCAGTTCGCGCGGAGGCGACGATGTCGTGTTCATGGCCGTGGATCGTACATGCACGCAATGCCCGTGTAGCGGCAACACGGCCCGATGCGGTGCGCGGGCCTTGCTGCGTCCGCACATGCACGACGGCCGCGCGGTTGATGGGCTTCAGCCGGGTTTCATGCACGACACAAGTCACGCAACCATAACCCACAGCTATGCCGAATGCCCGTCTTTTCATTGGCGGATTCCGGTTCGCGGTGATTAGCTCAACTTGGAGCTGAGGAGGGCCATCGAATGTTCTTGCGAAACACACGATTGACGTGGCGTGGATGCCTGTGCGCCATCTCGCTTGCATGCATCGCGAGCTTGCCGGCCATGGCCGGGAATGCCGCGCGTGGCGAATACGATCTCATCATCCGGAACGGACGGATCATCGACGGCACGGGCTCACCGTGGTACCACGGCGACGTGGCCATCCGCGATGGCCGCATCGTCGCCATCGGCCGACTGGCGGACGCGACCGCGCGCAAGACCATCGATGCCAAAGGCGAAATCGTGGCGCCGGGTTTCATCGACATGCTGGGCCAGTCGGAGATGAACATACTCGTCGCGCCCAGCCTGCCGTCGAAAATCTACCAGGGCATCACCACCGAGATCACCGGCGAAGGCGATTCGATCGCGCCGCTCGACGATCACATCATCAAGGACAACCAAGGCGCCTATGCACACCTCGGCATCACGCCGACGTGGCGCACCCTGGATGGTTATTTCGCGCGGCTCGAAAAACAGGGCATCGGCATCAACCTCGGTACCTATGTCGGCGCAGCCTCGGTACGCCGGATGGTGCTCGGCGACGAGGACGTACAGCCGACGCCGGCACAACTGGAACAGATGCAGGCACTGGTTGCGACCGCCATGAAACACGGCGCCATGGGGCTGTCGAGTGCGCTGCAGTACACGCCCGGTGCCTACGCCACCACCCATGAACTCATCGCACTGGCCAAAGTCGCCTCCCGTTACGGCGGGATCTACGCGACCCACATGCGCGATGAAGGCAACGCCGAAGCCGCCGCGCTGGACGAGGCCTTCAAGATCGGCCGCGAGGCGCACATCCCGGTCGAGATTTTCCATCTCAAGGCCGCGGGAAAGGCCAACTGGGGCAAGATCCCCGAAGTGATCGCAGCCATCGACCGCGCGCGCGCCAGCGGTCTGGACGTCACGGCCGACACCTACGCTTACACCGCGTGGGGCAATTCGCTCGAGTCCATCGTGCCGCCGTGGGCGCACGCGGGAGGCGATGCCAAGTTGATCCAGCGCCTGAAGGATCCCAAGACGCGTGCGCAGATCAAAGCGTACATCCTGGATTCGAGCAAAGACAACCAGTGGAACAACGAATGGAAGGAAGCACCGGGGCCCGACGGGATATTGGTCACCTCGGTCGGCAACCCCGCATTGCGTTCGCTGCAGGGCAAGCGCATTTCCGACATCGCCAAGGCTTGGCACGAAGACCCGCTGGACGCGGCCCTGGACATCGTGATCAAGGATGATGCGGCCACCAGCGTCGCCGTATTCGGGATGGACCAGACCGACGTGACGACGGTGCTCAAGCAGCCGTGGGTTTCGATCTGCAACGACTCGGAAGGTACCGAGCCGTGGGGAATACTCGGCAAGGCGCATCCCCACCCGCGCGCCTACGGCACGTTCCCGCAAATCATCCAGAAGTATGTCGAACAGCAGCATGTGTTGACGCTTTCCGATGCCATCCGGAAATTCACGTCACTCGCCGCACAACGAATGGGATTGACCCAACGCGGCGTGATCAAGGTCGGGATGTACGCAGACATCGTCGTGTTCGACCCCGCCAAGGTCATCGCCACCGCGACCTACGAACAACCCAACCAGCTCGCCAAGGGCATGGACTATGTCATCGTGAACGGGGCGCCGGTGATCGCCGATGGCAAGATGACGCACGCGCTCCCGGGAAAGGTGTTGCGTGGCCCGGGGTACGTGCCGGGCAAGTAATCGCCTTATCTTATGCCGGAAAAGCGCGACGCGGAGCCGTGGATCGACGCGCGTCGCTGGACACTGGAGTGACACATGGGCCTTCGTTTCACCAAGATGCACGGTCTCGGTAACGACTTCGTCGTGCTCGACGCGCGCACGACGCCGTTGGCGCTCGATGTCGCGCGCATCCGCGCGATCGCGGACCGTCACACCGGCGTCGGTTTCGACCAGATGATGATCCTGGAGCCCACGCGAGACATCTCTTGCGTCGCCGCGTACACGATCCGCAACGCCGACGGCACTGTCGCACCGCAATGCGGGAACGGAGCGCGCTGCCTCGGCGCGTGGCTGCACCGCGCCGGCGCCCTCGCGATCGGCGTTGAAGCCATGCTGCAAAGTCCGGTCGGCATCGTGAGGATGCGCCTCGCTGACGCCACGACCGTCACGGTGAAAATGGGCGAACCGGAGTTCGAACCCTCGCGCATACCTTTCGACGCTCCGGCCGCTGCGGATATCTATCTCATCGACGTAGACAGCGAGCGCGTCGAAATCTCGGCAGCTTCGATGGGAAGCAAGCATGCGGTGATCGAGGTCGACGACACCTCATCGGCCCGCGTCGAGCGCCTTGGCCCGCGCATCACGGTTCATCCGCGATTCCCGCAAGGCGCCAACGCCTGTTTCGTGCACGTCGTGGACGAACATTCCGTGAAGCTGCGTGTGCATGAGCGCGGCGCCGGGTGGACACTCGCCTGCGGCAGCGGCGCTTGCGCAACGGTTGCCGCCCTGCACCGACGCGGCCGCGTCGGCGACGACGTTCGCGTGGAAATGCCCGGAGGCACGCTCGAGATCTCATGGAGGGGGCCGGGGCATACTCTCATGATGACTGGTCCAGCGGCATTCTCGTTCGACGGCGAATGGCTTGGCATTTGAAGCGTGGCGAATCCAACCCCGCGACGGATCGCGTTTGAAGGGCAACTCGAAACCCTCGTCGGTGCAAGGCATGCAGGCCGGCACGTCGACAGTCCCGAATCCCGATCAGGAACTACTTGCCCATGGCCGACGCCCTTCCAACCTGTCTGCTGGATGGCGCTTTCATTCCCACGAATGAAGCCCGCATCTCCCCGCTCGACCGCGGGTTCCTGTTCGGCGACGGCGTCTACGAAGTCATTCCCTGTTACGCCGGCAAGCCATTCCGGCTGGAAGCGCATTTCAGCCGCCTCCAGTCGAGCCTGGATGCACTCGGGATTCGCAACCCTTGCTCCCCTTCCCGCTGGGCCGAACTCGTACACGGACTCGTCGCCGCCAACGAGGGTGGCGACATGGGCATTTACATCGAGATCACGCGCGGGACCGGGCGCGGGCGCGACTTCATGCCGCCACCGGGGCTGAACCCCACGGTTTTCGGCTTCTGCTGGCGACTGTCGAAAACGCCTTTCGAACAGATCGAACGTGGCATTGCAGCCGTCACGCTGGAAGATATCCGCTGGCTCCGCTGCGACATCAAGTCCATTGCACTGCTGGGACCCGTAATGCTGAAAATGGAGGCCCACCATCGCGGCGCCGATGAGGCGATCCTGATACGCGACGGGCGCCTCGCCGAAGGCAGTTCCTGCGCGGTGTTCACGGTCAAGGACGGTGACATCGCCACGCCGCCGGCGAGCCGCGAGCGCTTGCCAAGCATTACCCGCATGGTGGTCGAAGATGCAATCGTTGCGCTGGGACTCCAGCTGCAAGTGCGCGAGATATATCGCGACGAAATGGACGCGGCAGACGAGATCTGGATCGCGAGTTCAACCCGCGAGGTGGTGCCGGTTACGGCGCTTGACAACCACGCTGTCGGCGGTGGCAAGGCCGGCTCCGTATGGCACCGCGTCTTCGACGAATTCCAGTCACTCAAAAGATTGGAAACCGATTCGGCCTGAGACAGACTTTTGTCGCTGCCCAAGCAGCAACCTCACGGCAGGTTGGGTGTTTCCCCCAGGCTGCCCGAGTACCGCTGACATCCCTTTTCGACATCCGCGGCCGAAGCGCTCGGTTGGTTGAGAGGCCGGCAGTCGGCGTGTGGGCGCAAGCCGCCGTCGCACGGCCAATTTGACTTGCCGCCATAACTGGCGGCTATGCAAATCAGATGCCTTTTCATTGGAGGTCTGCATAGCCCACATTTATGCTCGACATGCAAGCTAAGTGTGCACCAGGTCTGGAACATCAGCTCAACTGTAAGCCATGCGCGCAATGCAAGCGTGGCGAGATGGTCTGGAACACGGGGTTGGTAAGAGTGAGCGTTGACATACGGAGCCTGAGCAAAACAGGCGGTATTAGGCCTTGGCATAGCCGGGCTCGGTGAAGCGGACATGGCTTTGCTCAAATCAACAGCACGAACCGATCAGGAGGGTATCAAATGCGTATCACGGCTCGTCATCGGAAAAACGCATCGAAGGCACGCGGACAAAAAGCACTCGCAATAGGCATACTTGCCGCGATCGGAACGCTGTACGGCACAGGGGTATTCGCCCAGCAGAATCCTCAGGCCGCCCCGGTCGAGCCCGCAAACTCCACCCGAAAAACGTTGCAAACCATCGAAGTTACCGGATCCCACATCCGGAACATTGACGTAGCCAGTTCAAACCCCGTAACCATAATCGACAGCAAACACCTGCTCGACACTGGCAAACAAAGCCTTGGCGAAATTCTCCAGGAGCTGCCGGCCAACGCGGGAAACACCTTGGGTCCACAAGTAGACAGTAGCGGTGGTGGCGATGGCAGCGGATCCGTTTCCCTGCGCGGACTCGGCTCACAACGCACCCTGGTACTCATTGATGGCCATCGCTATCTGAACACCGACCTGAACGCCATTCCGGTGCAAATCATCGATCGTGTCGAGGTGCTGAAGGATGGCGCGTCCGCAACGTATGGCTCCGATGCCATGGGAGGCGTGGTAAATATCATCCTCAAAAAGCATTACGACGGCTTTCAGGCGTCCGTCAATTATGGAATAACGGCCAAGCACGACGGCCAGTCTGATGGAGCAAATCTGCTTTACGGGCGCAGCGGGGACAAAGGCAGCATAATATTCGATGTCGATTACAACAAGCAGGATGGAATCCAGTCCGCAGACCGCTGGTTCTCCAAAGAAGCCCTGTATCTATCATCGGGGCAGATTGTATCTACAGGTTCATCACGTGTTCCAGGTGGCAGACTGTTTTTGCCGCCGAATCTGGCAGCCCAATTCGGATGCCGCTCAGTCACGCTACAGTCGGGAAACGGAACGTCTCTCGGCAATTACAAATGCTTCGACATTCTTACCGATGCTTTCAACTTCCAATCCTATACCTGGCTTTACATACCGTCAGAGCGCGTGAGTTCGTATGCTCATGCCGAGTACCAGCTTGCGGACAACATCCAGTTCTTCGCAGACTTCCTCTTCAACAACACGCGTGCCCAGGAAGGAGACCCGCCTGCGCTTCTCGACATGACGGCGTCGAACATACAAATATCGCAATACAACATGTACAACCCGTTCGGCGTGAATTTCGGCGGTACTGACGGTTACAAGGCGCTGTACCGGTTCAGCGGCATTGGGCAGGAGTTGACGGACTTCAACACCACGACTGGCCAAACCACATTCGGGCTTCGTGGGACATTGGGGTCGTGGGACTGGGACGCCTATTTCAACTACGGGCACACCAGACAGGACCAGACCTACAACGGCTATCCGGTCTTCACCAGCGGGTTCCGCAATGGCCTCGGGCCGTCCATGTTGGTCAATGGCGTACCGACGTGCGTAGCCACACCCAACGATCCCGCGTCGGCAATCCCTGGTTGCGTGCCCATCAACATGTTCAACCAGAGATCCGCAGAGGTCAGCGACCAGATCAGGCCATTCTTTGCTGCACTCTTCGGGCAGAACGTATCCATGCGTCGCGCATTCTATGCGGACGCAACCGGCCCGCTTTTCGAATTGCCAGCCGGCATGGTTCAAGCCGCGGCGGGTGTTGACTATTGGAAAGAGTCAGAGCACAACATCGTTGACTCACAGCGGCTCAGCACTGCCACCGGAACCTGCAATGCGCCCAGCTCCATCTGTGACACCGACCTGCAGGGTTCGGTTGACATGAAAGAGGCGTATGCCGAAATCTTTGCACCCATATTGAAAGATGCCCCCATCATCGGATCGCTCAACGCAACATTGGGCGATCGCTACACAAAAACATCCGTGGCCGGGAGCTCAACAAATTACAAGGTCGGGCTGGAATGGCGGCCGACGAAGGACCTCATGGCGCGAGGTACCGTGACTTCGGTGTTCCGGGCCCCGACGATCGGCAACTTGTACGGCGGTGCGACGGGTGGGACGCCAGCCCTGATGGATCCATGCATCGGGTTGTCATCAGCAGTGCTCGCGCAGCATCCGCACGCTTGCGAAGGTGTTCCGCCTGACTGGGTCGGGCCACAGGTCATCAACACCAATGTCGTACGTGAGGGCGCTGTCGCCGCCGGGTTCGCGTTGAAGCCCGAACGGGGCAAGACATTCGACTTCGGCTTGGTGTATGAGCCCCACTACCTGCCTGGAGCGACAGCCCAGCTTGACTTCTGGAGGGTGGCTCTGCGCGACACCCTGACACGCGCGGTTGCACAACCGGTAATGAACGCGTGCTTTGCAAACGATGGCGGCAACATGTGCGACCTGGTGTCGCGCAGTGCATTCGACCACACTGCATTTCTGCGTCTTCCCATCATCAACCTGGGTACGCTTAACGTCAGTGGGGTGGATCTCGACGTCCACTACGCCCTCCCCCAGATGGCCTTCGCACCAGGGCAGTGGTCCGTGGACCTTCGTTCCACCTACATCTCCAAGGCAGAGAATGACGCCATTCCGGGTATCACTGTACCCACCGAGTTCGCTGGCCAGTTTTACGAACCCTTTGGCAACTTCCCGCGTATCCGCGCACTATTGAATCTCAACTGGAAAATGGGGCCTTGGAACGCATCGTGGCAGGCTCAATTCATTGGCAAGAGTCAAGATGGCAGTGCTGATCCGCGCCAGCAGCGGACCGCTGACGTAAACCTTCCGAACGTGCCTCTGAAGATCGCCTCGGTTCTGTACAACAACGTTCAGGTCGGATACGACCTCAGGCGCCTGCATACAACCATCAACGCTGGCATCACCAACTTGTTCAACCGCCCACCGCCGCTCATTTCGACCCAGGATGACATGGATGCGACGTCCGACGCGTCGACATACGACTTCATGGGCAGGGCCTACTGGATACGCGCAACCGTCCGTTTCTGAGACGCAGCCATGGGCGGGCGCTGAACAGATGCTGCCGAGCAGGGGGCCTTCAGTCGGGCACCCTCCGGAACCGCCCGCCGCAGAAGTGGTCGCGTAAATTCGCATGGCGGGATCAACTGTCGCCTCGAGCAGCGGCCCGCGGCGGTACGGATTTCTACCCCTTGCGCGCGCGGCGAGACCATAACCGGCAGCTATGCCGGATCGACGTCTTTTCATTGGTAGTTTCCACCAGCCGGTGTTTATGCTCGACGGCAGACGGCGAGGCCTGGCTCCACGGCGCGCGCGACCACCAGCCCCGGCGTGATGCCCAGCCGGATCATTCCGGCGCTGGTACGCACTGCCAGGGAACGGGATCGAGCCAGACCCACCGCACCGCACCCGCGTTCCACCACTGGGGAACCACAACATGAAGAGCAAGTCCCTGCGATCGTCGAATCGCAGCAGCATCTTCCAGCGCAAGGCATTGGCCATCGCCATCGGCTCGATGGCCTTGGGCATCACCGGCGCGGCCTGGGCGCAGGCCGTCAACGGCACCATCTATGGCACGGTTCCGGTGGCCGCCGGTGAAACCATCCAGATCACCGGCGGCGCAGGCTACAACCGCACCATCACGGTGGGGCCCTCCGGCAAGTATTCGATCACCCTGCCGGTAGGCACCTACACCGTTTCGCTGCTGCAAGGCGGCAAGGTGGTACAGACGCGGGCGGATGTGACACCGGTGGCTGCGGGTGCGGTCGAGGTGGATTTTTCGTCGTCGGCCGGCGCGGCCAATGCCCAGACACTCAGCGCCATCAACGTCACCGCCACCGCGATCCCGCCGATCGACGTCACCACCACCAACCAGGTCACCACGGTCACGGCGCGGGAGTTGCGGCAACTGCCGCTGCAGCGCACGGCCGAGGACATCGCGATGCTGGCGCCGGGCGTCAACATGGGTTCGCCCGAATTGGCCGGCGGCCCGCTCGGCACCCCGATCAACGTGTTCGGCGGCGCCTCCACGGCCGAGAACGCGTACTACCTCGACGGCATGAACACCACCGAGCTGCTCAACAACCAGGGTGGCATCAGCCTGCCCTACGGCGTCATCCAGCAGCAGCAGACCTTCATCAGCGGTTACGGCGCCCAGTATGGCCGCTCGATCGGCGGCGTGATCAACCAGATCGGCAAGAGCGGTTCCAACGAGTGGCACTTCGGCGCACGTGCCTTGTGGCAGCCGGCCAGCCTGCGCTCCGACCCCGTCAATTACTACTACGCCAATCCGCTGGTGACGACCCCCGGGGAACAACCCGGCGATCTGCAGCGCTACCGCAAGGACAACCGCAGCAGCGAAACGATCTACGACGCCTACGCCAGTGGTCCGATCATCAAGGACAAGCTGTTCTTCTTCCTGGGCGTCGAGCAGGACAATTCGCACTTCACCACCACGGATTCCAACGTCGGAACCGCGAACAGGAATTTCTATACCGTCCACCAGCCGAAGCTGTACGCCAAGCTCAACTGGAACATCAACGACAGCAACATCCTGAGCGTGACGGGCTTGCAGAATTCCTACAAGCAATGGGGCTCGTACGACGCTTTCGACTACGACACCAAGCAGGTCATCCCCGGCAACACGGGCCTCAACCAAACCAACAAGACCACCTTCCGGATGTGGGTGGCCAACTACACGTCGTACCTGACCGACAACCTGACCCTGAATGCGATGCTGGGGAAGATGCACGGTCACTACTACACCGATCAGCCGGCGTTCCCGGGCTTCGATCCGGCGTTGCCGCACATCGCCAGCGCGTCCTATCAGGATCCGGCGTTCCTCCCGCCCGGGAGCACGGGGTTCGACAACCGGCAGAACAACTCGACGCAGGCCCTGCCGGACCACCGGGAGACGGTGGAGAACTACCGCCTGAGCCTCGACTACAAGTGGCGCACCCACGACTTCCAGATCGGCCTCGACAACATCAATTCGTGGGACCTCGAGGACGGCTACGAGAACACGGGGCCGGGTTACCAGTGGATCTACGGGCAAGTCGATCCCGGCCAGGCGATCTTCGCCGGCAATCCCAGTGTCCCACCCTATGTCGGTCCCTCCACGCAGTGTGATGCCAATCATTGCTACTACGTGCAACGGCACGTCGACCGCAGCATCGCATCGGTGCGCGTGGCCCAACGCGCCCAGTACGTGATGGACAACTGGCAGGTCACGCCGAATTTCCTGCTGAATCTGGGCTTGCGCAACGACCAGTTCGTCAACTACGACGCGTCGGGCACCCCCTACATCCGCCTGACCAAGCCGCAATGGGCGCCGCGCATCGGCTTCAGTTGGGACGTGCACGGCGATTCCACCCTGAAGGTGTTCGGCAATGCCGGGCGCTATTTCCTCGCGCTGCCGGCGCAGGTGGCGCTCTCGATCGCCAATCCGGTGGTGAACGCCGGGCAGTACGGCACCTACACCGGCATCGATCCCGCGACCGGCGCGCCGATCGGCTTCACTCCGCTGCCGCAGAATCCTGCAACGGGCGTGTCGATCGACAGCGAATACGGTCAGGCCAAGGACCCGCGCATCTCCGCCGCGCAGAACATCAAGGCCGAGTATTCCGACAATTTCGTGCTGGGCATGCAGCAGCAGTTCGAAATGCTGGGGAACAAGTGGGTGTTCACCGCGGCCGGTACCTACCAGAAGATGGATCGCATCATCGACGACTACGACTCGATCCAGAACGAGTGCGCGGCGGGCCGCGCCCAGGGTTACGCCTGGATGACGGCATCCACCTGCACCGACTGGGCCCAGAGCCTGATCCTGATCAACCCGGGTGAGACCAGCAACATCCTGATGAAGGCGCCTAACGGCGACCTCGTCCCGGTCACCATGACCATGGCCGACCAGGGCTTCACCAAGGGCGCGCTCCGCAAGTACTACGCCATAGACCTGTCGCTGGAACACGCCTGGGACGGCAAGTGGTTCGCCAAGATCGACTATGTGTTCTCCAAGACCTATGGCAACACGGAAGGCCCGGTCAGCACCTACTCGCAGCAAAGCGGTTCCTACGAATCGCTGACGACCGCTTGGGACTTTCCGGAAAGAATGGAATGGTCCTACGGCGAATTGCCCAACAGCCGCCGGCATCAGATCAAGATTTTCGGCGCCTACGCGCTCAACCCGGATTGGACGGTCGGCGCCAACCTGTACATCGCGTCGGGCACGCCGCGCCTGTGCCGTGGCCGCTACGGACCGAACCAGATTCGCCTGCACGGTTCCAGCACCTACTACTGGTGCGGCGGCGTGCCGGCCCCGCCCGGATCGCACGGCACCACGCCGTGGACCAAGCGGGTGGATCTCAGCGTCGATTACAAGCCGGCATGGGCCGAACACAAGCTCGACTTCAATCTTGCCGTGTTCAACGCCCTCAACAAGCAGACGCCGGTGTTCTACAACGACTTCTTCGGATCGACCGGCAGCCCGAACCCCAATTTCGGGCAGGTCCAGGACACCCTCGCGCCGCGCAGCATCAGGTTCTCCGTGTCCTATGACTTCTGATTCATGGCTGTACTCTCCCCATTGCCGGGCTTCTGCCCGGCATTTTTTTGCGGCAATGCCTCGGACACTCGCCGCCTGCGGCATCGCTGCGTTTAGTATTGGCAGACGAACAGGCACGCAGTGAGTACGCGTTCCATGCCCCACTCTTCGCAGGATCCGGCGCAAGCGTCACTCTCGTCCGTGGCCAGGCGCATGCTGGCGCGGGCACGCAACGACTTCGAGCAGCGTCGCTACGAAGACGCGGAACGCGCCCTGACCAACGTGCTGGCGGTGGCGCCTGGCAATCCGGATGCCACGCGCCTGCTGGGCATGGTGGCGCAACGGCTCGGCAACCACGCCAAGGCCGCCGAATGCTTCGAGGAAGCACTGGCAACCTGGCCGGACGATCCCGAATTGCTCGTGGGGCTGGGCATCGCGTTGTTCGAACGGAATGAATTCACGCAAGCCCTCGCGCACCTGCGGCGGGCCTGCCAACTCGCACCGCACTCCGCATTGGCGTGGTTCAACCTGGGCGAGGCGCTCGCGCGGCAGGCGCACACGGCGGAAGCCGTCGCGGCCTTGCGCCGCGCGCTCGAACTCGACCCCGCGCACCTCACGGCCCGGCAGACGTTGGCGCGGGTGCAGGCGAGTCTCGGCAAAATCGACGCCGCGGTGGAAGGTTATCGCGAACTGGTGCGCCGCGATCCCGGCAACGCCGAAGGCTGGTTCGGGCTGTCGAACCTCAACATCGTGCGCTTCGACAGCAACGATGCCGCACAACTGCAACGTGCGCTGGCACGTCCCGGGCTCGCCCTCCGCGACTACGAGCTGCTCGCCTTCAGTTACGCCAAGGCGCTGGAAAACCTTGGCGACCACGCGCAGGCCTACGACGTATTCGAACGCGCCAACGCCTCGCGCCGCCGGCGCGTGCAGTGGGACGCCGCGGGCGAGCGCCGGCGCGTCGCGGCGATCATGGAGGTCTTTGCAAAACCGCTGCCGCCACCACTCGACCCGAAGCTTGGCCACGAGGCCATCCTGATCGTCAGCATCCCGCGTTCCGGCTCTACCCTGGTCGAACACATCCTGGCCTCGCACCCGGAAGTCGAAGGCGCGAACGAGATCAAGGACCTGTCGCAGGTGATCGACGCCGAAACCGCACGCCGCCATTCCGCTTTCCCGCTGTGGGTGCCGGATGCGGGCGCGGAAGATTGGCAACGGCTCGGCCTCGAATACCTCGCGCGCACCGCACGCTGGCGCGAACGCAAGCCGCGCTTCACCGACAAGAGCCTGGTCAACTGGTACTCGGTGGGTGCGGCGCTGGCGATGCTGCCCGCCGCACGCGTGGTGATCGTGCGCCGTGATCCGGTGGAAACCTGCCTAGGATGCTTCCGCCAGTGCTTCAGCGAGAACAGCGGTTTCTCCTGCGACATGGATGAACTGGCCGATTACTGCATCGACTTCCTGCACCTGACGCGCTTCTGGCTGGACAAATTCCCCGACCGCGTGCTGGATCTCGAATACGAATCGCTGGTAACCCAACCGGAACAGGAAACCCGCCGCCTGCTGGGTTTCTGCGGACTGCCGTTCGATCCCGCTTGCCTCGAATTCCACAAGACCGCGCGCACCGTGCAAAGCCTGCCCAGCGCCGCACAGGTGCGTCAGCCGATCCGCCGCGACACCGCACGCAGCGCGCGCTACGGCGGCAAGCTGGATCGCCTGCGCCAGCGCCTGTGCGATGCCGGCGTGATCAGCGAATGAGGAACCAGATGCCCGCTGTACCCCCATCGCGAGTCGCGCGCACATCGGCATGGCTGTTCGCCTGCTTTGTGCTCGCGCTGCTGGCCGCCTGCGCGCCGCTGCCACCGCGCAACCCGCTCGCGATCTGGGTGCCGTCGAAGAATTTCGATATCCGCAAGCCGCAGCTGATTGTGCTGCACTTCACCGACCAGGGTTCGGTCCAGCAGGCGCTGGACACGCTGCGCACCGCCAATCCCGGCGGCCCGGTCAGCGCGCATTACCTGATCGGACGCGACGGCCATATCTACCAACTGGTCAGCGACGTCGACCGCGCGTGGCACGCGGGCGGTGGCCGCTGGGGAACGATCACCGACGTCAACTCGGCGTCGATCGGCATCGAGCTGGACAACAACGGCCACGAGCCGTTTCCGTCGGCGCAGATCGCCAGCCTGATCCGGTTGCTGGCCGACGAAACCGCGCGCTGGCAAATCCCGCGCGCGCAGATCATCGGCCACGAGGACCTGGCGCCGGCGCGCAAGGACGATCCCGGTCCGTTGTTCCCGTGGTCAACGCTTGCCGCTGCCGGCTTCGGCCTGTGGCCCGACCCGCTGGCCACCCTGCCCGACCCGCCGCCCGGTTTCGACCCATGGATGGCCATGACCGCGCTGGGTTATTCGCTGGATGACCGCCCCGCCGCAGTGCGCAGCTTCCACAACCATTTCCGCGGCACGGGCGGTAACACCCTGGACGCCGGCGATGCGCGCATCCTCTACAACCTGGTCGGCAAGATCGAACAGGGCGACACGGAAAAACCGTAGGCCGTGGCCGATGGCTGGCACTGCACCTTGAGGGAGGTACACCGGTGAGCAAATCCACTCGATGGAGTCCTTGCGCGACCTGCATACTTGGGTTGCTGCTGGTGGTCAGTGCGGCTCACGCCGGCGAGCCGGTTGCGAGCGTGCGCGTCGCGTTCGACCGCACCGGCGTCACTGCGGTCCAGACCCGCGGCTACGCCGACACCACGACCCGCCGGCTCGTCACCGCGAACGACCCCGTGCGCGTGGCCTCGATCTCCAAACTGGTCACAGCCATTGGCGTGATGCGCCTGATCGAAGCGGGCAAGCTGGACCTCGATACCGACGTTTCGACCTACCTTGGATGGAAGCTGCGCAATCCCGCTTTTCCCACGGTGCCCATCACGCTGCGCCTGCTGATGTCCCACCGCTCCAGCCTGACCGACGCCGCGGGGTATTGGCAGACACCGCTCGACTCACCGCTGCGCGACCTGCTGGACAATCCGAAGGCGTGGGATGCGCGGCACAAGCCCGGCACCTGGTTCCACTACACCAACCTCAACTATCCGGTCGTGGCGCAGGTGATGGAACGCGTCACCGGCGAGCGTTTCGATGAGCTGATGCAACGGCTGGTGTTGAAGCCGCTGGGCATCGACGGTTGTTTCAGCCTTGCGACCTGTCCTGATGCGACCGTGGCACGCGTCGTGGTCCAGTACGACGCCGAGGGCAAGCCGTCCGCCGACGACAACCATGGCAGGCGGCCCGCGTGCCCGGTCCGGCCCGCAACCGATGGCAGCTGCGACCTTGCGCGGTACAAGCCGGGCGAGAACGGCGCCCTGTTCGGGCCCCAGGGCGGCCTGCGCATCTCCGCGCTGGGGTTGGCCCGCATCGGCATGCTGCTGCTCGGCGACGGCACGCTGGCATTGAACGGTCGGCAGCTGTTGACGCCTGGCTCGGTGCGCACGATGGAGATGCCCGTGTGGCAATACGACGGGCATAACGGCATGACGTACGAGCAGGACGACAACCCGTCCGGTTCCGAACGCGGCATGTTCTGCCATTGGGGCCTGGGCATGCAGATCCTCGCGACGCGCGTTGAGGGTTGCCGCGATGATCCGTTCGGGGATGGCGTCGCGCGGGTTGGGCACTCGGGCTCCGCGTATGGCCTGCAATCAGGGTTATGGCTCGACCGCACAAGCGGCACCGGCGTCGCGTGGTTCCTGACCGGTATGCCCGACAGCCGCGAAGGCGGCCGGACGGCGTTCAGCGCCGCCGAAGAGCGGCTCGCGCACTGATACAACCGCAACCGCCGCACGCCACTACCACGGACAGCGACTCGCTTACTCCACAGCTGCCTCACGTGTCGCGAGCTGTCCGGTCACGCGCTCGCGACGCAACAGGAACGTGTACGCCAGCGCCCGCGCGACGGCTGGCTGCAGGCAGGTCACGCCCAACCGCAATCTGCAGCGTGAAACCCGCTGACGTCGCCATTGCGGCCTGGCCTTGCCTGTCACGCACGCGTCACGAAACCAGCGCTACCGTGGCACCCGGAAAGTGGCGCAATGCGCACAGATGGCCAGATTGACCTGGCAGACAACAAGCTGTTGGCAACGTTGCCGGGTACGGACCGGGAACGCTTGCGCCGGTATCTGCACCCCGTCGAACTGTCGTTCGGCAAGGTGGTCCACGAGCCGGGAACCGCGCGCCGCAACGTGTATTTTCCGGTCAGCTGCGTCTTCTCGAAGCAGTTCCTGACCGCCACGGGCGACGCGGCTGAGGTCGCCAGCATCGGGAATGAGGGCATGGTCGGAATTCCCTTGTTGCTCGGCTGCACCCACACACCCATCCGTACGCTGGTGCAAGTGGCGGGTTCCGCCTGGTGCGGGGACAGCGCCACGATGCGTCAGGAGTTCGTGCGCAACGAGGCGCTGCAGAACGTCATATTCCGTTTCACCCAGGCGTTGATGACGCAAATGGGACAGAACGCCGTGTGCTACCAACGCCACAGCGTCGAACAACAGTTCTGCCTGTGGCTGCCGCTGATGCTGGACAGGACGCGTTCGTACCACCTGCATCTCACGCAGGACCTGATCGCGCATACGCTGGGCATCCGCCGCGAAAGCGTCAACGAAATCATCAGCCGGCTGGCGCGCCGGGGCGTCATTCGCCACGAATGCGGATGCATCGAAGTGCTTGATCGTGCGCGCCTCGAGCGGGCGTCCTGCGAATGCTACGGCGTGATCAACCGCGAGTACGCGCGGCTGCTGCAGTAGGCGTGCGCGTTTCGCAAGCTCGCGATCCCGTCCGCACTGTTCGATCCGTCATCCGAATTCCTGGTGCCCGCGAGAGGCCTTTTGCGGAGTGCACCCAAACGCACATTGCCGTGACCCACGAGGCTGTGTGCGCTCGCGAACAGACAACCTTTCCCGCGTATGGCGAAATCCTCCATGCATCCGCATCGCGGCCGCGGCACTGCCCCCGCCACCGTGCCATACATCGAAGGAGCCACAACGCATGCGCGACGAAATCACCATCCTTGGCAAACTGGTCACTTCACTGGACGACGTACGGTTGTTCTGCACCAACGCCAGCGACCACATCGAGCGACCGTGGCTGGAGCACGTGTTCGCGCAACTCGCACAAACGCACCGGCTGATCGCGGACGAACTGTGTACGCACGTGAAGACGATGGGCGGGGAGCGCGTCCAGCGCAACGACCACCGCCGGCAAGGGTGGCGCACGGCATGGTCGGAGTGGCTGGTGCGCAGCCACTTCGACAGCGACCTGGCCTACCTCCAGCAAGCGGAAAGACGGGAGGATCGGCTGACCCGGCGATTTGCCCGTGCGATCCGCCGCACGCCCGACGGCGATACCCATTGGCGGCTGGAGCGCCACGTGTACGAAATCGACTGCGCACGGATGAAAATCACGCGGGTCCTCGCCCTGCTGCAGGACGACATCGACGCACGACGCATCGAAGCTCATGCCAGCACACGCAGCCCTGCAACCGTGGCCTCACGGCGGCCGGCGGCACGCGCAAATCGCGACTTGCATGCGTGAGCGACCTCATGAAGACCTTCACACTGCGCCAGCTGGTCGACAGCCTCACCGACGTCCGGCACTACCACCTCGCGTCCGCGCTGCTCGAGTCCGATCCCGAACGCCAATCACGAGAGCGCGATCAGGCACACCAGGCAGGCGCCGTGCTGGACGCGATCCGGTTCGAACTTTCCGCGCGCGACGCGCGCAACGGCCGGACCACGGATGCCGCGCTGCATGCCGATGGCTACCTGCATCGGTTGCTGGCCGACTTCCTTGGGTTGGGCGATCTGTGCGAGCCGCCGCGGCCGAATGCCGGAATCGCCAGCACGACCAGCGCCGATCCGGTAGCGCAATGCGGGCGGGAGCACGTCGGCGAACAGGACAACACCGGCGATCTGGCGGACGCAGTGGTTGATCCCGCACCGCGTATCCACGGCACGGACGTCAACGCCTGAGCGCACATCCGCCAACACGAGGACATCACCCGGGCCAGCGTAATTTCCTGTACAGCCCAGCCCAACAGGAGCACGAGGACGATGAACGCAGACGAACACATGCTGTATGACCTGATGGCCACCCTCAACGATCACCGGCGTTCCCTGGATTCCGCCGCACTGCGATCCGGCGACCCGGCGCGCACGGCGCAGTGCCAACGGCAGTCGCGGGCCGAAGCCATGACGGTCGCGAAGATCACGCGCGATCTCGCTCGGCATGGCGAGCGCCACGCGCCGCTGTCCAACCGCGAGCTGAACGGTTACGTCGACAGTCTGATCGATGCCTACACCGACGACAGCATGGATGGCTTCATTGCGGGTGGCGCAATCCGGAAGGCATCATTGCACGGGCGCAACCACGCCGGTTAGCAAAGCTGCGCCAATGGTGCAGGTTGGATCGGCTGCAGCCACACGGGCCGTCAGCAGGAATTGGATACCGTGCGCGGCGCGTCCCGGTCCCGCCAGATCCGGCGGAATCCACCGATCCGGCTATTCAAGAAGTTCTCGGGCAGCTTCGGCTTGCGTCTGCACGGAGCGGGAATCGGTATCTTCGGCTTCAGCCGCGGGCGCCTGCAACTGCCCGGTCACGCGCTCGCCGCGTAGCCGGAACGCATGCGCCAGCGCCATGATCGCCGCGGAGAAGATCACGATCACGACAAGCCCGGACACCATGTCCAGGTAGCCGAGGTTGCCGGCGTGCCTGTCGAGGCTCGGGTAACGCCCGAGCCAGCTGATCAGGGTGACGCCGCCCAGCCACGGCAGCATCCAGAAGCCCGCGCGCATGTCGAGTTTCGGCGTGTGCCTGCCCCATCCGATCTCGTGGATGCCCATCAGCACGAAGCCCAGCAGCACCGCCAGCATCAACTTCCACACCACGTCCCAGCCCGACCAGAACACGATCAGGTTGGAGGAGAGGAACGCGAGGTAAGGAATGATCCAACCGCCGCCGAGGCGGAACGGGCGCTTGCGGTCCGGCAATTCGCGGCGCAACGCCATCATCGCCAGCGGACCGGAACCGAACGACATCACCATCGCCGAGGTGTGGAAGCCGACCAGTTTCTGCCAGCCGGGGAACGGCAGGAAGAACAGCAGCCCCACGAAGAACGCCAGCACCACGCTGACCCACGGCACCCCGGCATCGTTGACGCGCGCCAGCGCCTTGGGCGCGTTGCCGTTGCGGCCCATCGCATAGGTCAGGCGCGCGGACAGGATGGTGTAGATCAGGCCGGTGTCGGATGGCGACACAAAGGCATCCACGTACAAAAGAATCGCGAGCCAAGTCAACCCCAGCGCCGCAGCCAGCGCCGCCAGCGGGCCGAACGCCATCGCGTGTTCACCGATTCCGGCGATGAACGTGGTGCCGATGTGTTCCCAGCCGTTCGCCAGCGCGGAATCCGGCAACGCGCCGATGAAGGCAATCTGCAGACCCAGGTAGATGATGGTGCACAGCGCGAGCGAGCCCAGGATCGCGATCGGCACGTTGCGTTGCGGGTTGTCGGTTTCGCCGGCCAGTTCCACGCCCTGCCGGAAGCCGAGGTAGGAAAACACCACGCCCGCCGTCGCCACGGCCGAGAACACGCCGTGCCAGCCCATCGGCATGAAGCCGCCGTGCTGCGGGTGCAGGAAATGCGCCGGTTCGAACCGCACCACCAGGAACGCGACGATCGCGATGATGATGACGCCGACCTTCCACACCACCAGCGTGTTGTTGATGCGCGCGAACCAGCGCACGCCCAGCATGTTGACGAGGATGAACAGCAGCAGCAGCGCGCAGGCCACGGCCAGCCCCGGCGTGGTCAGCACCGGCGAGCCATCCTTCAGGACCTGCAGCCAGGGGATGTAGTTGGCGGCGTATTGCAGCACCGCCAGCACTTCCAGCGGCGGCACCGCGACCGTGGCGATCCAGGTGATCCAGCCGGAGGTGTAGCTCGCAAACGAGCCGAATGCGAAGTGCGGGAAGCGCACCACGCCGCCCGACACCGGGAACATGGTGCCGAGTTCGGCATAGGTGAGCCCGATGAACAGGATCATCACCGCGCCGACCAGCCACGACAGGATCGATGCCGGCCCGGCCTGCTGCGCGGCATTCATCGCGCCAAACAGCCAGCCCGAACCGATGATGGAACCGACCGCGGTGAACAGAAGCCCGACGGTGCCGATGTGGCGCTTGAGGCGATGGTCGTCGCCGGCCGAATGCATGGTTGTCAGCGACACATCATCACCCTCACGTCTGCGTGGATGGCGCACGCAACGGTGCGCCGCGGTCTATGCGGACATTCCAGCCGCGTGCGGCGTCCGGTCGAATGGCTTGGGGTTGTCGTGGACACGCCGTTGTTGCCAGCCGTAGCGCGAAACATCCAGGCCCTCGGTGCTGATTTGCGGCAGCGCGCCCGCCATCAGATCGGCGAGGTAGCGGCCCGATCCGCACGCCATCGTCCAGCCGAGGGTGCCGTGCCCGGTGTTGAGGTAGAGGTTGTCGTAACGCGTGCCACCCACCACTGGCGTGCCATCCGGCGTCGCCGGCCGCAAGCCCGTCCAGAATTCGCTGCGTGACAGATCGCCGCCCTGCGGGTACAGATCGGCCACGACTTTGTCCAGCGTTGCGCGGCGGCGCACCGGCAACGACAGGTCATGCCCGCAAAGTTCGGCCATGCCGCCAACGCGGATGCGCCGGTCGAAGCGGGTTACCGCGACCTTGTAGGTTTCATCCAGAACGGTGGACACCGGCGCCATCGCGGGATCGGTGATGGGCACGGTCAACGAATAGCCCTTCAACGGATACACCGGCAACCTGATGCCCAATGGCGCGAGCAGCCGCGGTGTGTCGCTCCCGAGCGCCAGCACATAGCGATCCGCACGTTCGGTCTTGCCGTCGATGCACACGCCGGTGACGTGGCTGGCCGAAGCCTCCAGCCTTTCCACCGTGGCATTGAAACGGAATTCCACGCCGGCTGCCCGTGCGCGTTCGACCAACAGCCGCGTGAACAACTCGCAGTCGCCGGTTTCATCGCGCGGCAGGCGCAACGCTCCCGCGAACCGGTCGACCACCGCGGCCAATGCGGGTTCCACTTTCACGATCCCGGCACGGTCGAGCACTTCGAACGGTACGCCATTCTGTTCCAGCACCGCGATGTCCTTGCTGGCGTCGTCCAGCTGCGACTGCGTGCGGAGCAGTTGCAGCGTGCCGAGTTGCCGGCCTTCGTAATCCAGTCCGAGTTCGGCGCGCAGCTCGTCAAGGCAATCGCGGCTGTAACGTGCCAGCCGCACCATCCGCGCCTTGTTGATGGCGTAGCGCGCGGCCGTGCAGTTGCGCAGGAATTGCAGCAGCCACAGGTATTGCGCCGGATGAAGGCCTGGCCTGATCACCAACGGTGCGTTGCGCGAAAACAACCACTGCAACGCCTTCAGCGGTACGCCCGGTGCCGCCCACGGCGAGGCATAGCCCGGCGAAACCTGGCCGGCATTGGCAAAGCTGGTTTCCCGCGCGGGGCCGCCGGCGCGGTCCACCACCGTCACTTCAAAGCCCGCGCGCGCGAGGTACCACGCGCTGCAGACCCCGATGACGCCGCTACCAAGGATCAGCACCCGCATATCGGTTGCATGCTCATTCGGCGTGGTCGAACTCAGGCGTCGCTTCGAACTGTTGACCCTTGCGCCACTTTTCCGCGCCGGGCCGCTGGTAAACCACCTTGCCGCCAATGATCGTGTACAGCACCCGCGTGCGCAGGATGTCGTTGGCCGGCATGGTCAGCAGGTTGCCGGAAAACACGTCGAGGTCGGCCAGCTTGCCGGGCGTCAGCGAACCCAGCTCGTGGTCCTCGAAAATCGCGTACGCGTTGTTCCACGTGTAGGACTGGAGTTCCTGCAATGGCGTCTTGGCCTCGGCCGGGAAGAAGGTCTTCCTGCCGTGGTCGTAGGCGCGCGTGACGCCGCAGTAGAAGCCCGGAATCGGATTGGTGTCCTCGACCGGCGTGTCGGTGCCGTCCAGCACGATCGCGCCGCTCTTGATCAGGGTTTCCCACATGTACGCGCCTTCCTTGGCGCGCTGCTCGCCGATGCGCGGCACCACCATCGGCGCGTCGGAACAGGCGTGGATGGATTGCATCGACGCGATCACGCCCATCCGGGCAAAGCGTGGAATGTCGGACGGCGCGAGGTGCTGCGCATGTTCGATGCGGAAGCGCAATGCATGCGCGGCCGGGTCCTCGTCGAAGATCTGCTGGTACATGTCCAGCACTTCACGGTTCGCCCGGTCGCCGATCGCATGGATCGCCACCTGGAAGCCGTCGCGCGCGGCAATGCGTGCAATCTGCGCAAGGTCGGCCATGGGCGTGACGTTCTTGCCCGTGATGCCGGGCGCGTCGCTGTAGGGCTTCAGGAACCACGCGCTGCGCGTGCCCAGCGCGCCGTCGGAAACATCCTCGCCCACGCCGCGCACCGTGAAATGGTTGTCGGCGTAGCCAATGGTCTTGTACTTCGCAAGATTCGCATCGAGGCTCGCGACGTCGGTGACGCCGACATACACGTACAGCCGCAGCGGCAGGCCCTTGGCCGCCTGCTGCTTCAACCAGTCGATGGTCTTGAAGTCCTCGCCCTGGTCGACAAAGGTGGTGATGCCCTTGCTGATCTCGTTCTGCACCGCCAGGTGCAGTTCCTTCTCGTGCCGCGCCTGCTGCTCGGCCGGCGGCAAGGCGTCGAGGTATTTCTGGTACGCCGCATACACCGGATCGGCCGCGGTGTCCTTCAGCATCCCGATCGCGTGGCCCTTGGCATCGCGCACGATGGTGCCGCCCACCGGATCGGGCGTCTGGTTCGTGATGCCGGCCAGCTTCAGCGCCAGCGCATTGGCGTACAGGCCGTGGTAACTCGCGGTGGTCAGCAGCACGGGATTGTTGGGCGATGCTGCGTTCAACGTTGCCGGCAACGGCAGACCGCCAAGGTTCGGCTGCGGCACGCGGTTCCATTTGCTCTCCAGCCAACCGAAGCCGACGATCCATTCGCCGGGCTTGGCCTTGGCTGCGGCATCCTTGACCATCGCGACCACGCCGTCCCAGTTGGCCGCCTTGCCGACGTTGATTTGCAGCAGCGATTCGCCGGTCTGCAACAAATGACCGTGGCCTTCGATGAAGCCCGGCGTCACGAAGGCGCCGTGCAGGTCGATCACCCGGGTCTGTTTGCCGACGTAGTGCGAAATCGACACGTTGCTGCCCACGGCCTGGATCCGGCCGTCGCGGATCGCGATGGCCTGCGCTTCGGGCTGCAGCGGATCCAGCGTCGCCAGCGTGCCGCCGCGCAGCACCAGGTCCGCCGCTTGCAACTCCGGCGGAAACCCCTTGACGGGCGCACTCGCGGCGAACGCCGTCGCGGCCGTGGCCAATGCGGCCCCGGCAAGCAACACCTGGAACGACTTCATCAAGCCCACTCCCGCAGAAACCGCGCGGCTGCGCGGATCCGCCAAGATACAACGAACGCACTTACCAGCGATACGAGACCTTGCCGTAAATGAAGGCGCCTTCGAAACCGAACGGCGAACTGCTGGAGTACGGGAACACGCCATTGGTGTCGTCGCCTATCGGCACGCGCTTCGGATAGGTATTGAACACGTTGTCCGATCCCAGCGTAAACATCCAGCGATCCCTGTAGTAATTCACCGCGAGGTCGAAGATCCATTTCGGCGGATAGGTGACGTCGTCGAGGTAGCTGGTGGAGCCATAGCTGGTGAACCGCCCGTAGCGGGTCGCCGTGCCGCTGACGCCCCAGTTGCCCTGTCTGTAGGTGGAAGTCAGGATCACCTTGCTGCGCGGCATTTGGTCGGCGAGCAGGCCCAGGATGGCGGAACGGTTGAGGCGCTGGAAGATCGCGCCGAGGTCGTTCAGCACCTGCGGATTCGGGCGCACCCCGGAAACCTTGTTCTTGTGGTAAGTGGCGCCCAGCGTCGTCAACAACGAGCCGCCGTTGTCGAAGGACGTGCGATACGTGGACACGATGTCGATGCCCTGGCTTCTGACATTGCCGGCATTGGTGAAATAGGAAAGGCCGCTGTACTGCAGGTTGGTGATGCCGTTGGCCGCGAGATAGTTGATGACCGACGGCAGCGCCAGCGAGATCTGGCTGGATAACGCGATGCGGTTGTGCAGCATGATCTGGTAGATGTCCACCGTGGTGTCGAAGGACTCATTGGGCCGCCACACGAAGCCGGTCGTGACGCTCTTTGAAGTCTCGGGTTGCAACGGCTCGGCACCCAGCAGCTCGGCGATTGGGTTGCTCACGGGCACCAGGCCGCGCAGGTAGATGCCCGGCGGCAACCCCAGTGAATTGCCTACCCCCTGCGCCGCCGATGTCGTTTCCGAATAATGCTGCTGCCCTAGGGTGGGCGCGCGGAACCCGCTGGAAATGCTGCCTCGGATCGCGAACTTGGGCGTGAAGTCGTAGCGTGCCGAAACCGCATACGACGTCGTGGAGCCGAAATCCGAATAATTCTCGTGGCGCGCCGCGAACGACGTGCTCAGTTTGTCGGTGATGTTGCCTTCCAATTGCACGTATTCGGAAAACGCGTGCCGGGAAACCGACACCGCGTCCTGCGGCCCCCAGCCGGCAAATCCCTGTGCGCCGCCCTTCACGCCCGAAGTGCCCACGTACCAGGAACCGAAATCACCGGGTTTCACCTGAAAGGACTGATGCAACCACTGGGTACCGAACGACAGGGTCCAGTTGTCGTTGATCTCCCGCGAAATATCGATGTCGAAGGTGTCCTGCTTGTTGCTCAGGGTGCCGTCGTGAAATCCCAGCGGGCTGCTGCCGAAGTCGTTGAGCAGGGCATAGTTCACGGTGTTGAGGGTGCTGTAGTACACCGTGTTGTCGCCATGGTTGGCGCTGACGTCCCAGTGCCAGACGCCGCCAAGATTCCCGCGCAGCCCTGCGACCAGCGAACGATCGATCGCATCGCCATGTTCCTTGGGCAGGAAGCCATCGGGATACACCAGCCCGATCAGCGGATTGTTGGGCATCGGCGAATTGGTGCCGTACCGGAAGAAGCCGCGCGGTTCGCCCACGCGCCGACCGTAATGGCCGAATGCGTAGAACTGCACATTCGGCGTGAAATCGTACTCGGAGTTGAGCATCAGGTTCTGGTTGCGGAAGAATATCTGCCCGTACTGGAATTGCTGTCCAAGCCACGGTGCGCGTCGGTCCACGCCCGCACGATTGGTCGGATCCTGGTTGTGGATGTCCACGGCCAACCGCACCCAGCCCTTGTCGCCACCCAACGGCAAGCCGACGTCGCCGTCGCCCTGCCACATCTGGCCGTCGCCGGCGGAATACTTGCCGCTGACCAACTGCACGTCGCCGCCATGAGCGCCCTTTTTCAGGATGATGTTGATGACGCCCGCGATCGCGTCGGAGCCGTATTGCGCCGAAGCGCCATCGCGCAGCACTTCGATGTGGTCGATGGCGGCAAGCGGGATCGTGTTGAGGTCCACCGCCTGCGAACCCTGGCCGACCTGGCCGAGGCTCAGCAGCAGCGCGCCGGAGTGCCAACGTTTGCCGTTGACGAGCACCAGCACTTCGTCCGGTGACAAGCCTCGCATCTCGAACGGCCGCTGGAACGCGAACGTGTCCGAAGCCGGCGCAAGCGGGAAGTTCAGCGACGGCACCGCGCGCTGCAGCGCTTCGCCGAGGTTTGGCGCACCAGTCTGCGTCAGCACCGAACCAGGGATCACGTCGACCGGCGTCAACGAATCGCCCTCGGTACGGTTGCCCGCACGCGTGCCGGTCACGATCACCGTCGACAACGTTTTGGGCTCCTTGGCTTCCTTCGCCCGTGTGGTGGACTTCGGCTGCTCTTTGCTACCGGTTTGCTGCGCATCCTGTGCTGCAACAGTTCCGGCCAACCCGAGCAACACCGCCGCGGCCAGCGCGGTCGGAATGAAGTGCGCGAAACGCTTGTTCATCGGATGTCTCCCTCAGACGCTGGTTGTCATGGAATCGTCTCGGTCACGACGCGACATTCAAGTTTGCATGCCACGGTGCCGAGACCGACAGAGAACTCGCGAAACGACTTGGTCCGGATGCCGCCCGACCCACGATGCCAGCCGCGTCCTGGCCGCTACCCCTGCTGGCCTCGGGTTTCCCGTTCTCGATAGTGGCATGGCTGGATCGAATCCCCGCGCACCTCAGCCCGCGTTCGAGCATAGTCACGGACGCAACCGAGCCGCCAATGAAAAAGCGGGCAGCAGGCATAACTTGAGGTTGTGGCGGCCCCTGCCACGAGGCTGCCGACTAGACGCCCTCAGGCGCTTGCCAGCATCCGCTGCGCGACCTGCTTCACCAGGTCGAGGAAACGCTTCTGCACCGGATTCAACGGACTGTCTGGCCGGTACATCGCGTACAGCACGACATCGAGATGCGGCTTCAGCGGTCGCACCTGCACGCTGCCTCCGCTGCTGCAGCGCGCGGTGAACGGATCGATCAGCGCCAGGCCCTCGCCCTTGGCGACCAGCGAATGCGCCAGCTGGTAGGTTTGCACCGCCACTGCGGTGTGCGGTGCGGGCTCGATCTGTGACAAGTGGGTCTGCAGCATGTTGCCCAGCGCGTCGCGCACGGCGATGCCGATCATCGGTTGGCCGGCGAGATCATTGATTGGCAACGGGCGCGACAACTCCGCCTCGGGCCACCAGCCCGGTGGCGCGATCACCATCACCTGCCCGCGGCACAGCACCTTCTGGCGCAGGGTCTGGTGTCCGGTGTCCTGCAGGGTCAGGCCGATGTCGGTCTCGCGCAGGGTAAGCGATTCGCACATCGCCGCCGAGTGCTGGGTGGAAAGCTCGGTGGTCGCGTCGGGAAAGGCTTTCCGCAGCAGCACGGTCGCCGCGGGCAGCAGGACTTGCGCAAGAGTCGGTGTGCAGGTCACCCGCAACGGGCAGTTTTCAGGCTGACCCATGTTGGTGGTGAGCCGCTGCAGTTCGTGCACATCCTGGATGATCTTTTCGATGCGGTCGCGCAGCTGCAGCGCCTGCTGGGTTGGCTGCAGGCGCCCGCGCACGCGGCTGAACAAGGCGAAGCCGAGCTGGTCCTCGGCATGCTGCAAGGCCTTGCTGGCCGCCGGCTGCGAAATGTTGAGCAGCTTCGCGGCGCCGGTCAGGCTGCCGGTGGTGAGTACGGCATGGAAGAGTTCGATATAGCGCAATCGCATGCTGGGACCTGCCCCTCCGCAAGGTCGAGTCGGGGGTGACCACCCCTTCCGCTGGTTACGACTGTCCGCATCATCGCATGTCCACGCCGCGAGTGTCTCGGGTCAAAAGTCGGGCTGGTCGCTACACTCTCGCGACCCGTTCGCACCTTCCGCGTCTCGCCAGTCGAGGATCCGCATGCCCAACAAACGTCTCGTCGTCATCGCCGTCCTGCTGCTTGCCTGCCTCCCGGCCTGCGCACAGCAACACAAGAACCTGCGCGATTACGGCATCGCAGTCGGCGTGCTGCAGCCCGGAAAGTGGAACGCGATCACCGACGTGCCGGGCGTGCTGGTCGGCCAGAAAACCCTGATCGAAGGCGAAAGCGTACGCACCGGCGTGACCGCAATCCTTCCCTACCGGGGAAACATCTTCCAGGACAAGGTCCCCGCGGCCGTGTACGTGGGCAACGGCTTCGGCAAGCTGACCGGCACCACCCAGATCGCCGAACTCGGCAACATCGAAACGCCGATCGTGCTGACCAACACGCTCAGCGTGCCAACGGCTGCGGATGCGCTGATCGACTACACCTTCTCGTTTCCCGCGAACGCCAACGTCATGTCGGTGAACCCGGTCGTCGGCGAAACCAACGACGGCTGGTTGAACGACATCCGCGGCCGCCATGTGACGAAGCAGGACGTGCTGGATGCCATCCAGTCGGCAAAAGACGGTCCGGTCGCCCAAGGCGACGTCGGTGCCGGCACCGGCACCGTGGCGTTCGGTTTCAAGGGCGGCATCGGCACCGCATCGAGGAAGCTGCCCACAAGCCTTGGCGGATACACCGTCGGCGTGCTGGTGCAGACCAACTTCGGCGGCGTGCTCGACATCGACGGCGTGCCGGTCGGCAAGCTGTTGCACAAGTATTACCTGAGCGACAAATTGAACGATTCGCCTGACGGCTCCTGCATGATCGTGGTCGCCACCGATGCGCCGCTCGGCTCGCGCAATCTGGAACGCCTGGCCAAGCGCGCGATGCTGGGCCTGGGCAAGACCGGCGGCATCGAATCGAACGGCAGCGGCGATTACGCAATCGCGTTTTCGACCTACGCCGGCAATCGCGTGCCGTACGAGTCAAACAACGCGCTGCAGCCGATGACTGTCGTGCGCAACGACGACATGTCGCCACTGTTCATGGCCGCGATCGAGGCCACCGAGGAAGCCATCCTCAACTCGCTGTTCCACGCTGCCAGCATGACAGGCCGCGACCACCATCACATCGACGCGCTTCCGGTCGACAAAGTCCTCCGGATCATGCGTCAACGCGGATATTCGGTCACCGGAGCCATGCCGCCTGCTCCGGCCTCGGCCGAGCCATGACCGCGACGCCGGCACGCTGACAAACCCGGCCATGCATGCCCGCGCCATAGGCCCATCGGGGCGGCCCGAGGATACAACTGTTGGTTATGCCTGCCCGCCGTCTTTTCATTGGCAGGCGGCTCCCGCCAACGGCTAACCTGCACCTTGCATTCGGGTGGCGCAATGGATATTCGAAGGAAGGACCGCATGGCGGAATACGGCGACGCTGGCACGCACGGCAAGTGGGGACCGCCTTACCTGCTGTACCTCGGCACGGCCGCCGATGACCTCGCCATCAAGACGGCGAGGGGCTTGGCGTATTGGCGGCCGGAATGGTGCGTGGGCCAGCACCGCCATCGCGATTGCCGATTTACCTTGGGCTTGCCGGAGATGGGTTTCGCCGAAGCCAAGGCTGCCGGTGCCGACACCATGGTGGTCGGCAACGCCAATGCGGGCGGCGTGATGTCGCCCGAAACCGTCACCGATGTGGTCGCGGCGCTCGACGCCGGCCTCAACGTGGTCGCGGGCCTGCACCAGAAACTCCGCGACAACCCCAACATCGTGGCTGCGGCGAAGCGCAATGGCCGCACCCTGTTCGATGCACGCGAACCCGTCGGCAACATCCCGGTTGGCAACGGCCGCAAGCGCGCCGGACGGCGCCTGCTCACCGTCGGCACCGACTGTTCGGTCGGCAAGATGTACACCACCCTCGCGCTTGAGCGCAGCCTGCGCCAGCGCGGCATCAAGGCGGATTTCCGCGCCACCGGCCAGACCGGCATCTTCGTTGCCGGCGGCGGCATCCCGATCGATTCGGTGGTCGCCGATTTCATTTCCGGCGCCGCCGAATTCATTTCCCCGGCCCGCAACGACGGCGGCTGGGACCTCATCGAAGGCCAGGGTTCGCTGTTCCACCCTTCCTACGCCGGCGTGTCGCTGGGGCTGCTGCACGGTTCGCAACCCGATGCGCTGGTGCTGTGCCACGAACCGGGTCGCTCGTGGATGCGCGGGTTGCCAGGCTGTCCGCAGCCCGACCTCAAGGCGTGCCTCGACGCCAACCTCACCGCCGCGCGCCTGACCAGCCCCACCGTGCAGGCCGTTGGCATTGCCCTGAACACCTCGAAATTGCCGCAGGCGGAAGCGCAGGCGCTGTGTCGTGAAATCGGCGAACGGCTCGGACTGCCCTGCACCGACCCGGTGACCATGGGCGTCGAACCCATCGTCGACAAGCTGCTGGCATGCTGCGCGAACTGACCGCACGGCACGACAGCCTGCCGCTGAAGGCGCCGTTCCGGATCTCGCGAGGGGTCAAATACGCCGCGGACGTCGTCACGGTCGAACTGAAGCAAGCCAGCTGCACCGGGCGCGGCGAATCCGTGCCCTACCCGCGCTACCGCGAATCCGTGGCCTCGGTGCTGGACGAAATGGAGTCGCTGCGCAAAGACCTTTGCGCAGGCATGGGACGCGACGAACTGCAGGCGCGCCTGCATCCGGGCGCGGCACGCAACGCGCTCGATGCAGCACTGTGGGATCTGGACGCGCAACTCACCCGAGTTGCGGTGTCGGCGCAATTGGCACGCCCGCCCCACGCGCCACTGGTGACCGCGCTCACAGTGAGCCTCGACACACCCGAGGCCATGGAGCAGGCGGCTTCCCGCATGAGCGAAGCCAGACTCATCAAGATCAAGGTCGATGCCGACGATCCGGCTGCACGGATCGAAGCCGTGCGCCGCGCCGCGCCGTCGGCCAGGTTGATCGTCGATCCGAACGAAAGCTGGACCCTCGACATCCTGCACGACCTGCAACCCGTGCTCGAGCGCGCGGCCGTCAACCTGATCGAACAACCGCTGCCTGCCTCCGATGACGTGGCCCTCACCGGCTTCGTCGGCCGGATTCCGGTCTGCGCCGACGAGTCATGCCACACCAGCGCCGACCTGCCGCGGCTGCGCGACCGCTACCAGGCCATCAACATCAAGCTCGACAAGGCCGGCGGCCTGACCGAAGCCTGGCGCCTGCTGCGCAACGCGCGCGAGTCGGGTTTCCGCATCATGGTCGGCTGCATGGTCGGCTCGTCGCTCGGCATCGCGCCGGCGCTGGAAATCGCGCGCGAAGCGGAGTTCATCGACCTCGACGGGCCGCTATGGCTCGAAAACGACCACGCCGACGGGGTCAAGCTGACAAACGGTCTGCTCTCGCCGCCATTGCCGGGATTCTGGGGTGGCTGATGATGCGCGCGTCACGGAGATGTGCTGCCGCATCGTCCACAAACGCCAGGCATGTCACCAGCCGCATTTTCATTGATGCTTCTGCGCCAGCGACCAATTTCGATTCGATGATCAAAAGGTGAAAGTGATGTCCAAGCATTCCCTTCAGAAATACGTGTGCCGCGGCGCGCTGTTACCGAGCACCGTGCTGGCATTCGCGATCGCGACACTCAGCACCGCGGCCGTCGCACGCGACACGCGTCCCGCCGCGCCCAACTTCACGCACGCACCGACGAGCACGCAGGCGATGCTCGACAAGGCCAAGCCCGTGACGGCGCAGCACGCGATGGTGGTGTCGGACCAGCACTACGCCACCGACGCCGGCGTCGAGATCCTGAAGGCCGGCGGCAACGCCATCGATGCCGCGGTCGCGGTGGGTTATGCGCTGGCCGTGACGCAACCGTGCTGCGGCAACATCGGCGGCGGCGGCTTCATGACCATCCATCTGGCCAACGGCAAGAACCTGTTCCTGAACTTCCGCGAGAAGGCGCCGCTGAAGGCCACGCCCAACATGTTCCTCGACGCGCAAGGCAACGTGGTCGAAGGCCGCAGTACGGACACCTACCTCGGCGTAGGCGTGCCGGGCACGGTGATGGGCCTCGATACCGCGCTCAAGAAGTACGGCACGATGAGCGTCGCGCAGGTCATCCAACCCGCCATCAAGCTGGCCCGTGACGGCTACGTGCTGGAAGAAGGCGATGCCGAAATCATCAACGGCCGCCTCGATGAACTCAACAAGTATCCGGAATCCGCGGCTGTCTTCGGCCACGGCGGCAAGCCGTGGAAGGCCGGCGACCTGCTGGTGCAGAAGGATCTTGCCAACACCCTGGAGAAGATCGCCAAGGGTGGTACCGACGAATTCTACAAAGGCTCGATCGCCAAAGCCGTGGTCAAGGCCAGCGAGGCCCACGGCGGCATCCTCAGCATGAAGGATTTCGCTTCGTACAGCGTGGAATGGAAGAAACCACTGCAATGCGAATACCGCGGCTACACCATCCTGTCCGCGCCGCCACCCAGTTCCGGCGGCACCACCATGTGCCTGGCGCTCAACATCCTTGCGCCCTACCCCGTCAGCAAGTGGGGCTACGCATCGCCGACCTTCGTGCATTATTTCGCGGAAGCCGAACGGCGTGCCTTCGCAACCCGCAACACCTACCTTGGCGATCCGGATTTTGTGAAGATCCCGATGCAGAAGCTGATGTCGGCGTCCTATGCGGCATCGCTGCGCGCGACGATCCAGCCGGACAAGGCCACGCCGTCGTCGCAGATCGAAAGCTTCCTGCCCTCCAGCGAGGGCAACAACACCACGCATTACTCCGTGATGGACGCGCACGGCAACGCCGTCGCCGTCACCTACACCATCAACCTCCTGTTCGGCATCAAGCAGATCGCCGGCGACACCGGCTTCTACCTCAATGACGAAATGGACGATTTCACCGCCAAGCCGGGCGCGTCCAACGACGCCGGACTGGTGCAGGGCAAGGCCGATGGAGTCGAGCCCGGCAAGCGCCCGCTGAGTTCGATGACGCCGACCGTGGTGCTGAAGGACGGCAAGCCGTTCATCCTGACCGGCAGCCCCGGCAGCGCCACCATCATTTCGACCACGATGCAAAGCATCATCAACGTGGTCGACTTCGGGATGAACATGCAGCAGGCCGTCAACGCGCCGCACATCCACATGCAGTGGTATCCCGACGTCGTCTATGTCGGGCCGGGCCTGCTGACGCCGGAATCGAAAGCAAAACTCGAAGCAATGGGCTACACCCTGAAGGACCGTTCGCTGGGCGTGCTGGAATCCATCCTCGTGAATCCGAAGACGCACCTGCTGGAAGGCGCCAGCGACCCGCACCGCTCGGCGGGACTGGCGGCGGGCTACTGACCGCCGGCTCCGTGCCAGATTCCCGCCATGACCGCCCATGTTGCTGCCGAAAACACCGACGAGTCGCTGCTCGATGGCGTCGATCTGCATGCGCTGGCGCGCCGCGTGGGTACGCCATGCCACGTCTATTCCGCATCCACCATTCGCGCGCGCATCGGCGCGCTGCAAACGGCGCTGCACGGGTTGGATGCGCTGGTCTGCTACGCGGCCAAGGCCAATTCCAACGTCGCGGTCCTGCAATTGATCGCGAACGCCGGCCTGGGCGCCGACATCGTTTCGGGTGGCGAACTGTGGCGCTGCCTGTACGCCGGCATTCCGGCCGACCGCATCGTGTTTTCCGGCGTCGGCAAGACCGCGGAGGAAATTGCGGACGCGCTGGATGCAGGCGTCGCGCGCTTCAACGTGGAGTCGGCGGACGAGTTGCAACTGCTGCAACAGGTCGCGGCGGCACGCAACGTGGTTGCCAATGCATCGGCACGCATCAACCCGAACGTCGACGCCCTCACCCACGCGAAGATTTCCACCGGCAAGTCGGAAAACAAGTTCGGCGTGAGCATCGATGAAGCTCGCCAATGGTTCGCGGGCAGCGCAGCGTTGACGCACGTGCGTCTGGACGGCCTGCACGTGCACATCGGTTCGCAAATGCTCAGCCTCGACCCGATCCGCGCAGCCCTGCAGCGTGTGGCGGCTTTCTGGCGCGAACTGGCCGCTGTCGGCCACACGGTCCGCAGCATCGACGTCGGTGGCGGCCTCGGCGTGTGCTACCGCGCAGGCCACGATCATCCGGTGCCGGTCAGTGATTACGCCGGCGCGATCCGCGAGGCACTGGCAGGTTTCGAGGGCCGCATCCTGCTGGAGCCGGGACGCTGGCTGGTCGCCGAAGCGGGCGTGCTGCTGACGCGCGTGGTCCGCATCAAGCACGGCCGCGAACGCAAGTTCCTGATCCTCGATGCCGCGATGAACGACCTGCTGCGGCCGAGCCTGTACGACGCCTGGCACGACATCGTGCCGCTGGTGGATGCAACACGTCCGTCGCAAACCTACGACGTCGTGGGGCCGGTCTGCGAAACCGGCGATACCTTCGCGCGTGGGCGCGAACTGCCCGAATGCGGCGCCGGCGACCTGGTGATGATCAAGGCCACGGGTGCCTATGGTGCGTCGATGGCATCGACCTACAACTCGCGGCCGCTCGCCGCCGAAGTATTGCTCGACCGCGGGCGATATGCGGTGGTCCGCGAGCGCCAGACCTTCGAAGAACTGGTTGCGGGCGAGCAATCCGCCGACCAATGGGAGACCGCATGAAATCCTGCGCGCGTATCGTGGTGGCGTCCCTGGCACTGGCATTCTGCGCGACCACCGCGCAGGCCGCCGCGCCTGCAACGAAACAAGGCACCGGCTTCGATCGCGTGGTCGATGCCGTGGTCGCGTATTACCACCTGCCGGGCCTTGCGGTCGGCGTGATCGACCACGGCAAGGTGGTCTACACGCGCGAGGTCGGCACGCTCGCATCCGGCAAACCCATCGACGCCGACACGCTGTTCCTGATCGCGTCCAACAGCAAGGCGATGACCTCCACCCTGCTGGCGCGCCTGGTGCAACAGGGCAAACTGCGCTGGGACGATCCGGTCACGAAATACCTGCCGGCATTCCGGATGTACGACCCGTGGGTGACGCAGAACATGCAGATCGGCGACCTGCTGGTGCACCACAGTGGCCTGCCCGAAGGCGCCGGCGACCTGATGCTGTGGCCGACGCCCAACGATTTCACGCCGCAGGACGTCATCCATGGCCTGCGATACCTGAAACCCGCCTACAGTTTCCGCGCGGGTTACGCCTACGACAACACGCTGTACATCGTGGCGGGGCAAGTCGCCGCCGCGGCCGGCGGCGCGCCGTATCCGACGCTGATGCGCCGCGAAGTGTTCGATCCGCTCGGCATGACGCGCTGCCAGATCGGCACCTGGAATCGCGACGAGGTCGGCAATGTGGCCGATCCGCACGTCATCGAAGATGGCCGTTACGTCGCGATTCCCGCGCACGGCGCCATCGTCCACGCCACCACCATGGAGGCGGCCGGCGGCGTGCGCTGCAGCCTGCACGACATGCTGACCTGGGCCGGGAACTGGCTGGTACCGACGCCACAACAGTTGCAATGGCTGTCGCCACAACAGCGGCATGCGGAGTGGACGCCCTACAACCCGATGCCGATCTCGAAGCTCAAGCGCGAATGGGACGGCACGCTGTTCTGGGGCTACGGCTACGGCTGGCGCATCGGCGATGTCGACGGCGAGATGACGGTATCGCACACTGGCACGCTGGAAGGCATGTACTCCGCGATGACGTTGCTGCCGTTCAAGAAGAGTGGTTTCGTGATCCTCATCAATGCCGAGGCGGACAACGCGCGCAGCGTGCTCATCGAAATGTTGACCAAGCATTTCACCGCGCCGGACAAGGCGCGCAGCGTCCAGAGTTACGCCGACGAACTGAAGCGCGACGACGAGCAGCGCCGCATCTCGCGCGTGCCCGACACCTCATCGCGCAAACCCGCCACGCCAGCCGAGCTGAAAAATGAACTCGGCGTGTGGCGCGACCCGTGGTTCGGCGAAGTGCATCTCTGCGCCAAGGGCAACGAAGTGCAACTTGCTTCAGCGAAATCGCCGACGCTGACCGGCAAAGTGATGCGCGTCGGCGACAAGTACCTCGTGCACTGGGCCCATGGCGATGCCGAAGCGTGGCTGCGCTTCCCGCAACAGGCCGGCGGCACGCTGCACATGGCCAAGGTCGATCCGGATGCCGATTTCAGCTATGACTACGAAGACCTGGCCTTCACGCGGAAAGGTGCGTGTGAATAAAACCTGCCCCAAAGTCCCTCTCCCTTCGGGAGAGGGTGCCCAAAGGGCGGGTGAGGGTTCGGCAATATCGCGGCGCTCCTTCATTCCCGAACCCTCACCCCTACCCCTCTCCCGAGGGGAGAGGGGTTCATTGCATTTCTGGAAAGGTTCCAGGCACACCGCCTGCGTTCTTGGCTTCGTCCTCGCGACGGTCGCCATCGCCGCAAGCGCCGATGCACCGCCGACGATCTCGCCCGCGAAAACGATGGCCGAAGCCGGCATGGTCGACATCCGCACTTTGGTGCCGGACATGGCCGAGAACATCCACTACGCCGGCAGCGACAACTTCACCGGCGCGCCGGTGCCGGGTTACAGGGCCGCCAGGTGTTTCCTGCTGAAGCCGGCCGCCGAAGCGCTGGCGCGGGTCGAACATTCATTGCGCGAACAACACCTGCGCCTGAAGATATGGGACTGCTATCGCCCTGCCCGCGCGGTCGCCGCGTTCGTGCGCTGGGCGCATGACCTTTCCGACACCAGCACCAAGACCGCACACTACCCCAACGTCGACAAGGGCAAGTTGCTGGGCGAATACATCGCGCCGGTGTCGGGTCACAGCCGCGGCGCTACGGTCGACCTCACGTTGATGCGATGCAACGCGCACGGCAGGCATTGCAAGCCGCTGGACATGGGCACACCCTTCGACCTGTTCGACCCGCTTGCCCACACCGATTCGCCAAACGTGACGGCAGTGCAGCACGCGAACCGCGAACGGCTGCTGCACGCGATGGCCGCGCAGGGTTTCGAGAACTATCCGGCCGAGTGGTGGCATTACACCTTCACCATGCACCCGCAGCCGACCATGCTCTACGACGTTCCGGTGCAATGAAATCAGCTCGTCGTCCCCGCGTAGGCGGGAACCCAGTGACTTTGAATTCAGGCCAAAGGCGCTGGATTCCCGCTTTCGCGGGAATGACGAATCCGGGCATTTCCCGATGTCGGTGTAGTAATACGGAGGTTTGACCATGACGCGTAAACCGCTTGTGCTACTTGCATTGGTGTGGCTGTCCGCGACGGCGCACGCGCAAGCGCCGCACCAGGCCCAGATCGACGCGCTGATGAGCCGCTATACGGGCGATGTGCCGGGCGCCTCGCTGCTGGTGGTCAAGGACGGCAAGACCGTGATCGCGCGCGGCTACGGCTACGCCAACCTCGAAGAACACACCAAGGCCGGCCCGGCAACCAACTATCGTCTGGCATCGGTGACGAAGCAGTTCACGGCCGCCTCGATCCTGCTGCTGAAGCAGGACGGCAAACTGAAACTCGGCGACCCGATCCGCAAGTACCTGCCGGAGCTTCCGGCCAGCGACGATGCGATCACCATCGAAAACCTGCTGACGCACACCAGCGGCCTGATCGATTACGAAGACCTGATCCCGGCCACGCAAACCGCGCAGATCGACGACAACGACGTGCTGCGTTTGATCGCGTCGCAGGATCGCCTCTATTTCCAGCCCGGCAGCGCTCACCGCTACAGCAACGGCGGCTACGTGCTGCTGGGCCTGATCGTGCAGCGCGTGTCGGGCATGGACCTGGCCGACTTCATGCAGCAGCGCATCTTCAAGCCGCTGGGCATGGACCACACGCTGATGTATGAACACCATCGCGGGCCGAAGCCGGCGAACCGCGCTTACGGCTACAGCCTCATCGACGGCAAGTGGACGCGCACCGACCAGAGCGTCACCAGCGCCACCCGCGGCGACGGCGGCATTTACTCCAACATCGAGGATTTCGCGAAGTGGGACGCGGCGCTGTACACCGACAAACTGCTCGACGCCGACTCACGCAAACTGGCGTTCACGCCCAAGGATCCGATCGCCGACCCCGATACCGATTACGGTTTCGGCTGGCGCCTCAGCGGCGACACCGAATGGCACTCGGGCGAAAGCCAGGGCTTCCGCAACGTGATCATCCGCTGGCCGAAGCAGCACGTGACCGTGGTGATCCTGAGCAACCGCAACCACTTCAAGCCCTACCCGCTGGCGCTGACGATCGGCGAACTCTTCCTCGCACACGGCTCCAACAAGTAGGCTGTTGCTGGCAGCGATGCCGTCCGCATGCGACACTTCGCGCATGCCGATCCACTCCACCACGATGGAATTGCTGGCGGTCCTCGCGGCCGCGCTGTACTTCACCTCGGCCGCGGCGCTGGCGCGCCCGCTGCTGGACCAGGGCGCGATTCCGCGTCGCGCCGCGCTGGCGACCGGCGCGATCGCGGTGTTGCTGCACTTCGCGGTGCTGTTCGGCATCCACCGCGGTGCGGTGGACCTGCATTTCTACGCGGCGCTGTCGCTGGTCTCGGCGGTGATCGCGGCGATGACGCTGATCGTGAACCTCGCGCGCCCGGTCGCGGCGCTCGGCATCATCCTGTTTCCGATGGCCGGACTGTTCCTCGCCATCGACGAATTCCTGGCGCCTCCGACCGCGCCGTTTCCGCTGGACTGGCAGATCGGCCTGCACGTGGTCATCGCGCTGCTGGCCTACAGCCTGCTCGCGATCGCGGCGGTGCTGGCGCTGCTGCTGGCGACCCAGGAACGCGCCCTGCGCACCCGCCGGTTGAGCGCGTGGGCCGGCGCGCTGCCGCCGCTGACGCAAACCGAATCGCTGATGTTCCGGCTGATCGGCGCGGGCTTCGCGCTGCTGACGCTGACGCTGCTGTCCGGCATCCTGTTCGTGCACAACCTGCTGGCGCAGCATCAGGCGCACACCGCGATTCTTTCGCTCATCGCATGGATCATCTTCGGCGTATTGCTGTTCGGGCGCCGGCGCTGGGGCTGGCGCGGCAATCGCGCGGTGCGGATGACGCTCACCGGCATGGCGATCCTGGTGCTGGCGTTCTTCGGCTCGAAGTTCGCGCTGGAAATGATCTTCCACCGCGGCCTGTGACGGCAGTGACCTGCCCGTGCAGGCGGCACGGCGTTGTGCAACCATCCGCGGCGTTCGCAGCTTGAATCTTCTCGTTCGGGAGCTTCCATGACGTCATCGACCGGTTCCACGCAAGTGTGGAGCACCAGTGTGCCGCGGCTCGCCCGCATCGCAATCCTTTGCCTGCTTGCATGCATCGCGTGGCTCGCGACCGGCACGGCGCGCGCCGACACCACGCTCGATCCGTCGCTGTTGCCGGCGATCCAGTCGGCCACGTTCGAGGTGGTCGCGGCCAAGCCGAAAGACACGCTGACCTACGAAAAGCCGTTACCGATGGACCTGCTGCCGTTCCAGGAGCGCACCGACAAGTACTACTCCATCGGCACCGCGTTCGCGATCGGGCCCAACACCTACGTCACTGCCGCGCACGTCTTCATGATCGGCTACCAGACCCTGTGGGGGCTGCCGGAACTGCGCGACGCGTCGGGCAAGGTATACGCGATCGACAAGGTCGAGAAGTTCGCGCTGCGCCGCGACTTCGTGGTGTTCTCGCTCAAGGACCCGCCGAAGATCACGCCGCTCGCGGTCGACACCAGGCCCGGCCTGAACCAGGTGGTGTATTCGGTCGGCAACGCGCTCGGCACCGGCGTGGTGATCCGCAATGGTCTCTACACCTCGAACACGCCCGAGGACCAGGACGGCCAGTGGAAGTGGATCCGTTTCTCGGCCGCGGCTTCGCCCGGCAACAGCGGCGGCCCGCTGCTGGACCAGCACGGCAAGGTGATCGGCGTGGTGCTGATGAAGTCACCCAACGAGAACCTCAATTACGCGCTGCCGATGAGCGAGGTGCTGGATGCGCCGAAGGATCTCGCGCGTTTCGACAAGCGCATGGCGTACCAGTTCGACGTGTTCGATTCCACGCTTTCCGGCACCTTCAAGGGTGACTTCAAGTTGCCGCTGTCGGTGCCCGATTTCTTCGCGGCCTACGCCGCGGCATTCCATCCGTATCTGGACTCGCAACTCAAGGCGTTGCTGGACCAGCAATCCGCGAACCTGTTTCCCAACGGCAACGGCGCGCATCAGTTGCTCTACAGCGGACCGTCGATGGACGATTTCCCGCAACTGGTCACCCGCAACAGCGACGGCGTGTGGGTGAACTCCGGGCGTTCGAGCGTCAAGATCACCCTTCCCGCGAACGGTTACGTCTCGGGCGGCACGGTGAGCGGCAACATCCTGTTCCACCTGCGCAAGCCCGACAACATCCCGGCGGCGACCTTCCACCACGACCCCAGGGGCGTGATGGACATGCTGCTGAAGACCGGCTTCCTGAAGCGCCCGATCGGCCCCGAACGCATCCTGGTCACCTCGCTCGGCGAACCCGGCGAAACCGGCACGTGGACCGACCGCTGGGGCCGCATCTGGCAAACCTGGTCGTGGCCGGTGCCTTATGCCGACGGCTACATCAGCCTGTTCGCGCTGCCGACACCGGACGGTTACGCGATCCTGATGCGGATCGAACCGGCGACCACGCGCCACGACACCGCAATCAACATGCGCGCGCTCACCGATTTCGTCAGCCTGCCCTATGACGGCACGCTGGCGCAGTGGAAGGATTTTCTGGCCGAGCCGAAATTGCTGCCGGCCGCCTTCAAGGACATCCGCATCGCCTTCGACTACGGCAAGGATTTCCGCTACGACTCGCAGCGGCTCGCGCTCTCGTTCACGCCGGAACTGCAGAAGATCGACGCCGCCAGCATGCTGACGCTGGGCTTCACCTTCTTCCCCGACCGCGACGGCAAGGTGGTGTGGGACGTGGGCCAGGTGTGGCTGGCCGAGGACAACCACGACCACCACTGGATCAGCGTGCTGCGCAACCAGGCGCCGCCGGCCGACCTCGACGACAGCTACCAGAGTTTCTGGAGCAAGATCACGGGCCGCCAGCATCCCTACGACGCGCAGGCCTACAGCGAGAGCGACATGACCAAGATCAACGCCGTCGCGCCGCCGCCGCATGGCGACAAGGCGTCGGTGCTCTACACCGCCTACGTCTACCAGCCCGGCACCCGGCCGCAAGCCGAGATGAAGCAGAAGCTCGATCTGCTGCTGAAGAACGTGAAGATCAAAGAGCGGTAGCGTTGACTCAAGGGTTGAACACACTTCATGGCAAAAAAGGTGCGCGTTGCACGACCCAAAGGAGAATTGGAGCGCGAACTGCGTGAGCAGATTGAACTCTTGCAACACGCATGCTCGTCGTTCGATTCGGGGTTAGAAGCAGTTGGTAAACATATCGCCTTGTCGCTGCGCGTGCTGTTACACCATCGCGGGACTTCACAAGCGCTACTCGAACAGTTGAAGCTCAGGAATGGCTACTTCTATACGACTGCCCCTCCGCTCAACCACCGGAATTTGCTACCAGAATGCAATCTGGTGATGCTTCAGATAGGTCCCGATGGCGCTCGATATCTGCCTTTGGTTGCAGCTGGACAGGATCCCTCACGACCTCGTCTCGTTCCCTTCGCAAATTGGTGGAACGATCCAATACTGAAGGACATTAAGGGACGCTTCTTGAACCGACGAGAGCTCGTCGGCAACGTCGCAGACACTGACGGTGGCGCTCACGTCGATCCCGAACTCGATGAGGCATACATGGACTTGTCTAGGAACAATTCGCTTGGTTGGATTTTCCAGAGCAATGGCAGTTCTGAACCTCTAAAAGGTCGCCCAGAGCTCGCATGTATGAGGCAGATTGCACATGAAGTGTTGCTTACTCTCCGTCGCACGCATTCGACGGCATTCGTGCAGCAATCTCGCTCATAGGCTCAAGCCACTACTGCGTAGCTCGCGTAGGGCGCGAGAAGCGCAGCGACAAAATCGCCAGGAGCGAATTTGGACGGCTGGCAAGCCGGCCCCGAGCGCAAGCGAGGAGTGAGCATCAGGGATGATGCGAGCAATCCCGCCATCAGGCATGAACCGGCGGGTTGTCACCCGCCCTACGGCGTCGGTCCTGGTCGGCCCAGCAATGGATTGCCGGCGCCGACGCGACACGCGTGATGCCACGCATACCGCCTTGCCGCGCACCCCACACGAACCCGATTTGCATCCGTGGCCGGACAGGCACACACTGCACGGAGGCCTGCGCCATCCTCGAAGCGGGAGACCCGGCATGACCGATCCGACGCCAGCAGTGCCCCACGCCTCCCACGTGCTGCGCACGGTGACGGAGCAGCGCGGCCTCGGCGCGCTCGCGCCGCACATCAAGCGTTCCTGGAACCGCTGCCTGCAGGAATACGGCATCCGTCCGCAGGCCCGCCGCGACACCTTGGTGCTGCCCGCCGATGCCCTGCGCGAACGCCAGCAGCGGTTCGGCGGGCTGCTGGAAGTCGCCCGCTGCGAGATGGAGAACCTCTACGAGCTGATCGCGGGCACCGGCTACGCGGTGATCCTGTCCGATGCCGACGGCACCATCCTGCACACCGTGGTCGATCCGACCCTGAAGCGCGAATTCCGGCACGCCGGGCTGTGGCTCGGCGCGCGCTGGGACGAACGCCACGAGGGCACCAACGGCATCGGCACCTGCCTGGCCGAAGGACAGGCCATCACGGTCCACCGCGACGAACATTTCCGCGATTACAACATCCGCCTGTCCTGCTCCGGCGCGCCGATCCGGGATGCGCACGGCGATCTGCTGGGCGTGCTGGATGCCTCGTCGGCCAACTGCACCGACACCCGCGAAACCCAGCGCCACACGGTGGCGCTGGTCAGCATGTCGGCCAGCCTGATTTCGCGCTACCGGTTCCTCGCCGAGTTTCCGGATGCCTGGGTGCTGCGTTTCCACAGCCGCCCCGAGTTCGTGGGGCTGCTGCACGAAGCGCTGATGGCAATCGACGGCGGCGGGCGGATCATGGCGGTGAACGAGAGCGCGCTGCTGCAACTCGGCTTCGGCGATCGCGCGAGGATCGTCGGCCGCCCGGTCGGGGAATTCTTCCAGTTCGCGCCGCAGGCGCTGAGGCAACGCGCCGCCCACGACGCCGCGACCATCTGGCCGATCCGCGATGTCGCGCGCGGACGGCGATTCTTCGCGCTGGTGCGGCCGCCGCGCGCGCCGTTGCCGGGCGTGCACGCCGAATCGAAGCACGCGAGCACGCCGCCGGTGCAGGACATCGGCGGACACGCCAACGTCGATCCGCGGATGCGCCGCAACCTCGCGAGCGGACAGCAACTGTTCGCCAAGCAGGTGCCGATCCTGCTGACCGGCCCGACCGGCAGCGGCAAGGACGTGTTCGCACGGATGCTGCACACGACCGGACTGTGGTCGGATCGCGCGTTCGTCACGGTCAACTGCGCGGCCATCCCGGAAAACCTGATCGAAAGCGAGTTGTTCGGCTACCGGCCCGGCGCGTTCACGGGCGCGGCGCGCGAAGGCCGCAAGGGCAAGATCCTGCAGTCGAGCGGCGGCACGCTGTTCCTCGACGAGATCGGCGACATGCCGCTGCAGCTCCAGGCCCGCCTGCTGCGCGCGATCGAGGCGCGCGAGGTGGTGCCGGTGGGCAGCGATCACGCGATCCAGGTGGACCTGCACGTGATCAGCGCGACCCACCGCGACCTGCCGCGCATGATCGCCGTGGGCGAGTTCCGCGAAGACCTGTACTACCGCCTCGCCGGCATCACGCTCGAACTGCCGGCGCTGAAGGACCGCACGGACAAGGAGGAACTCGTGTGCGCGCTGCTGCGCGAGGAGTGCGGCGCCGACGAGTCCGTGCGCATCGCCCCGGATGCGATGGAACGCCTGCTGGCCTACCGCTGGCCGGGCAACATCCGACAATTGCGCAACGTGCTGCGCACCGCGGCGGCGCTGTGCGACGACTGCACCATCCGGCTGTCCAACCTGCCGCAGGAAATCGTGGACCCGGTCGAACCCGCGCCGCAGCCGCCCGTGGCCGTCGCAGCCGAAGAAGCGCCGCCCGGCGATGCCTTGCGCGCCGCCGAGCGCGCGGCGTTGCTCGAAACCCTGGCGCGGCAGGACTGGAACGTCTCGCACGCGGCGCGCGCGCTCGGCATCAGCCGCAACACGCTGTACCGCAAGCTGCACAAGCACGGCATCGTGCCGCGTTAGGGAGCCTCTGATCTTGCTCGTCATTCCGGGCCCGCCGCGGCTCTTCGCGGCGGAACCCGGAATCCAGTGTCTTTGCATTCCAGTGAGTTGACCGAAGCCACTGGATTCCCGCTTTCGCGGGAATGACGAGATTGGAGACCTGAGCCTCCGACGCAGTCGTATCGATCGAGACCGCTCTAGCACAACTGGCGGCTGTGCTTACCGCCGCAGCGTCACGTCCACCCCCAGCCAGAAACTGCGGCCCGGCGCGGGCTCGAAGCTGCCGCCGTTCGCCTGGTTGACGATCACCGAACCGATGTACTTGCGGTCGAACAGGTTGTCGATGCGCATGAACGGTGCGATCCGCCAACGCTGCGTGTTCACCACAAAACCCGCGTCCACGCCCGCGATCGCGTATCCCGGCGCGACCAGCGTGCCGGCGTCATCCGCGGTGACCGCGCCGGCGGCGTCGATGCTCGCCCCCGCATGCCAGCCGGCATCGCCGCCCCAGCGTGCACCGACATGCAGCATCTGGCGTGGCACGCCCGGCATCCGGGTGCCCGCCGGCACCTGGCAACCCGACGGCCCGCCGCAGTTGCCAAACGCATCGCGGAAGCGCGCATCAAGGTACGTGTACGCGACGTTCAGTTGCCACAAATCGCCCAGCGGAAGTTGCAGGCCGACTTCCGCGCCGCGCCGCCGCGAACGGCCGACATTCTGGTAGGTCGTGCGGCCTCCCGAACTGGACAACACCGCGATTTCGTTGCGCGAGTTGGCCGTGAACAGTGCAACATCCATCGCCCCGCCACCGCCGAAGCGCCACTTCGAACCGATCTCCCCATTGTGCGAACGCGCGGGGCGCAAGTCGAAGTTGAGTCCGCTCCGGTCGTTGGGACGATAACCGATTTCGCTGAAGGTCGGCGTCTCGAAACCCTCGCCCCACGACGCGTAGAGGTGCCAGGCGTCGCTGGCGCGAAACAGCAGACCGGCCACGGGGTTGGTCGCGCCGTAGGCGACGCGTCCGCTGTCGTCCGGATTCTTGCCGGTGACGTAGAAGTCCATCGAACGGAAGCGCGCCGCGCTGTGGCGCGCGCCCAGCGTCAGCGACCAGGGGTCGGCGAACTTCCAGGTGCCCTGCGCGTATTCGTCGACGTCGTACACGTTGTCCTGTTCGTCGCGCCGGAGCGCGCCGATCACGCCCAACGTGCCGCCGACGAAATTCTCGTAGCCGTTGCGGTGCTGCGCCTCGTCGTCGCAGGCAACGCCGACCGCAAGGTCGAGCGGCCGCGCCGCCAGCTCGCCCGTCCACGTCCAGCGCAGGTCGGTGCCCTTGTAGATCGTCGCCAGATTCACCACGCCGCCGGAGTTCAACGGATTCTTCTGTGCGCCAACCGGGACGGACAGGAACTGCTGGATCCCGCGCTGACCGTAATAAACGAGCGCACGCACGCTCTGGTGCGCCCCGAGTCGTTGCGTGTACACGGCGCCGCCCTGCCACTGATGGACGCTCTTGCGGGTGTCGTACTGCAACGCGGATGGCGACGCCTGGCGCGGGTCGGCCTGGAACTGCGCCCAGGTCAACCCTTGCGGGTCCAGCGCTTCCGGCAACGACACCGTGTTCAACAACACGGTCAACTTGCCGCCGCTGCCGACCTTGAAGTCCAGCTTGGCGTTGCCGTTGATGCGTTGCGCCCGGCTGTGGTCGCGATAGCCATCGGTGCGGAAACCGGACAGGTCGAGGTTGTAGCCGAAACCACCATGCGTGCCGCGCGCGCCGATGTCCGCACGCCATGCGTCGTTGCTGCCGCTGCCGAAGCTGCCGAGGATTTCGGGAGGGTGGCTGCCGTCGGCGGTGAAGATCTGGATCACGCCGCCCGAGGAATTGCCGTACAACGCGGAGAACGGCCCGCGCAGCACTTCGATGCGGTCGGCGCCGCCGAAATCGAAATTGGAAACCTGACCCTGCCCGTCCGGCATCGTCGCCGGAATGCCGTCGGTGTACAGGCGCACGCCGCGCACACCGAAGGTCGAACGCGAACCGAAGCCGCGGATCGAAATCTGCTCGTCCTGCGCGTAGTTCTGGCGATCGCGCGCCATCACGCCGGGCACGCCGCGCAGGTATTTGGATGCATTGATGCCGGGCGTGTCGGCCTCGGGGTTGCCGATCGCCACGGCGCTGACCGAAGCGGGCACGTCGAAGGCCGGCACGGGAATGCGGGTGGCCGTCACGACGAGGGTCGGCAGCAGCTTCGGCGCGGCCGGACTGTCCTGCGCGCATACCGCGGGCGGAAGCCATGCCGCCGACGCTGATAGAACCAAAGCGATCGCGCGCACGATCCGACGCGGCGCGTCCATCCCTTCGACGCAGCCATGCTTGCACCTCGCCTGTCTGCGCGGATCAATCATCGAAAGAATCCTTGTCCGGTCCGGCGCCGCCCTCGCGCTTCGCGCCGGAAAATTCGTAGCGCAGGCCGACGAAGCCTGCGCGCGGCGAGCCGGGGGCGACGAACAGGGTCGAAGTCCCCGGCCCGGTCGCGTCGATCAGGCGATCCGGCGTATCGAACACGTTGCGGCTCAACTGGCCGCTGACGAAGTAGCGGCGGTTGAACACATTGGTGACCTGGGCGAAGAACGACAGCCGCGGCGAGGGCCGGTAATGCAAGTCCAGATCGACGACGGCGTAGCCCGGTACGGGGCCGTGCCGGTCCTGGTTGTCTTCATCGCCGGTCGCGTATTGGCTTGAGTACGCCCGGAGGTTGCCGCCGAACGACCAGCGCGGCGTCCAGTGGTATTCGGCGGCCAGCGTGAACAGGTTGCGCGGGATGCCGGGCATCCGGTCGCCGCTGCGGACGTGGATCACGCCATCCGCGTCGGCGCTGGAATTGTCAACGGCCTGTTCCTCGAACGGCGCGCCGTAGGTGGCGTCAACGTAACTGTAGTTGGCCTGCCATTCGAACTTGCCGAGGTCACCGCCAACGCCGAGGTCCACGCCCTTGCGCACGGTCTTCGGCACGTTGGCGAAATAACCCTGCGAACTGCCGTGGGTGAAGATCGTCAGGATGTCGTGGCTGACGCGGCTGTAGTACGGCGAGACGTTCCAGCGCAGGTGGCCGCCGCCGGGCGCGCCGCGCAGGCCGGCGCTCAAGGTGCGCGCGATCACCGGCTGCAGCGGCGGATCGCCAGTGAAATCGTTGGGCAGCGCGCACGGCGCGGCCGGATCGGCGCACTCGAGTTCGATCGGCGTGGGCGTGCGCATGCCCTCGTCGTAGTTGAGGTACGCGCCGAGTTGCGGCGTGATGGCCCAGGTCGCGCCAAGGCTGGGGTTGAAGCGATGGAACGTGTTGCGGCTGTCGATATCCGGTTCGTTCCCCGACAGGTCGCGCACGCTCGACGTGCTGTAGTTGTAACGGCCGCCCGCGGTCAGGTGCACCGCGGCGCCCAGCGCCAGCACGCCGAGGAAATACACGCCCGCATTGCGCGTATCGGTGGCGGCCGCGGTCAGCGGGTCCAGGTCGAACGGCAGCAAGCCGATCGCATCGCCACGCAAATCCGGATCGAGCGGAAAGAACGCCGGCTGCGCGAACTGGGTAAACCGCGTGCCGCCCGCGTCCAGGCTGGCGCCCAGCGTGAACTGGTTGTCCAGGCCGGCGATGCGGCCGCTGTTGACCACCTGCACCGAAGCGCCGTAGCCGCGCGTGTGCACGTTGCCCAGCACGTTCGCGGCCGTCACGTTGTTGATCGTTGCGGCGGGATCGCGGGGATCGTACGGCGGCGCGACGCCCGCGTAGTAGTAGCTGCCGATCGAAGCCGGAGCGAACGGCCCGTTGACGGCATAACCCAGCGGGCCGTCCGCGGAATCGTATTCGGCGTGGTCGTTGGTGTTGCTGTTGAAGCCGCGGCTTTGCGAAATGCGCAAATACGTTTCCGCCTGCAGCGACCAGCCGCCGCCGAAATCGTGCGTGCCGTGCAGGTTGAACTGGTTGATGTTGCCGGTGAAGAAATCCGGCCAGGTGAAGGCCGTCTTCGGCGTATCCGCCCATGCGACCGGGATGGTCTGGGTGCCGTACAGGCGGCTGTGCGCGCCGGCATAGCTCAGCGCGACATCGGTCGAATCGTTTGGCTGCCAGTCCAATCGCACGAAACCCTGCTGCACGCGGCTGGGCGAAAAATCGCGCCAGCCGGTTTCGTAATCGCTGCCGGCGCCGGCGTAGATGCCGAACGTGCGGTTGTGCGCGCCGAAATCGGCGCTGGTCTGGAAGCGTCCCCACGAACCGCCCGAGGCTTCGAACGATCCGCCCGCGTCGCTGAAGCCGCTCTTGCTGGTCAGCACCAGCGCACCGCCGAGCGTGTTGAGCCCATACAGCGGGCTGGAGCTGGGAATCAGCGTCACGTTGCGGATCGCGAAATCCGGAATGGCCTCCCAGTTCATCGTTTCCGCGAAGGATTCGTTCTGGCGCACGCCATCGAGATAAACGGAAATGCCCGCGGGCGATCCCGGCAGCGGCGACAGCGTGAATCCGTGGAAGTACAAATTGCCTTGCCACGGGTTGCCCTGCGATTGCGTGATGTTGACGCCCTGGAAGTTCTGCTGCAGCAGATCGGTCAGCGACTGGCCGTGCACCTGCCCGATGTCATCGGCCTGCGCGCTCTGCGTGTTGAGCGGAACCTGCGACGCCGGCACGTTGAGACCCGGCAAAGGCGTCACGCCGATCACGACGATCTCGCCCAGTTGCTGCACCGGCGGCGCCGCGAACGAACCGGCCGCCGTCGCCAGCAACGCCAGCGGCAACGCCTGCCGCCAGCGGCGGTGCCAGTCGCCCGGCTCCCGCTTGTCCAAGTCGTCACCTTCCCTTCAAGTCGATCGTTCGGCGCGCCCCGGTCTGGCCGCACGCGGGCCGCGATGGCGTCCATCACAACGCGCAGAAGCCTGGAACACGCGTCGGATGCCGCCGCGTCAGGCAGGCTCCGGCATCGCAAAATCGGGCCGCAGCGCCTCGTACACCGGCCGGCCATCGTTCGGCCTTGGCCTGCCCGCTGCCGGATCGAAGAATGCGTGGTACGCGGGAGGCATCTTGCTCGCATCGTAACCCATGAGACCCGGGGCGATCGCGCGGATCCGGCGCTGCTTGTCATCGACCATGATGGGCGCTCCGCAGATCGAGCAGGTACAGAGCTCCAATGGGCCGTCCGGATTCCTGGCGTTGTACGGCTGCCGCTTCAGGAGCTCGGGACGATCGACCTTGATGTCGCCATACTTGAAGAAGGTCACATGCAGGCTGTCTTTTCCGGTGATGCCCCGGCAGATCGAACAATGGCAATCGTGGCTGTCCAGATAGGCCTTGTCGGACCAGGTGTGCACGTGCTCGCAGCCGCCGCTGTAGGGATGTGACATGAGGTGCTCCTCTTGCTGGGTGGATGAGCTGTCTGGATGGGTTCTCAGGCCGGCACGTTGCCGTAGTGGATCACCGAACGGATCACCTTGCCGTCGTGCATCAACTGGAAGGCCTCGTTGATGCGGTCGAGCGGCAGGTTCTTCGAAATGAACTCGTCCACCCTCAGCTTGCCGTGCATGTAATCGTCCACGTAACCCGGCAACTGCGAGCGGCCCTTGACACCGCCGAACGCCGCGCCGCGCCACACGCGGCCGGTGACGAGCTGGAACGGACGCGTGCTGATTTCCTGCCCCGCGGCGGCGACGCCGATGATGGTCGATTCGCCCCAGCCCTTGTGGCAGCATTCCAGCGCGGCGCGCATCACGTTGACGTTGCCGATGCACTCGAACGAGTAATCGACGCCGCCGTTGGTCATGTCCACGATCACCTGCTGGATCGGCGCGTCGTGGTCCTTCGGATTCACGTAGTCGGTCGCGCCCATCGCCTTGGCCATCGGCCACTTGTCGGGATTGATGTCGATCGCGATGATGCGCGAGGCCTTGGCCATCACCGCGCCCTGCACCACCGCGAGGCCGATGCCGCCGAGGCCGAACACCGCGACGGTGGAACCGGGCCGCACCTTGGCGACGTTCAGCACCGCGCCGACGCCGGTGGTGATGCCGCAACCCAACAGGCACACCTTTTCCAGCGGCGCCTTCGGATCGATCTTCGCCACCGAAATCTCGGGCAGCACGGTGTATTCGGAAAACGTGCTGGTGCCCATGTAGTGGCGGATCATCTTGCCGTTCTTCGAGAACCGCGAGGTGCCGTCCGGCATCAGGCCCTTGCCCTGCGTCACGCGGATCTTCTGGCACAGGTTGGTGCGGCCGGACAGGCAGAATTCGCACTCGCCGCATTCCGGCGTGTACAGCGGAATCACGTGGTCGCCGGGTTTCACGGACTTCACGCCGGAGCCCACTTCCTCGACGATCCCGCCGCCCTCGTGCCCGAGGATCGCCGGGAACAGGCCTTCCGGATCGGCGCCCGACAAGGTGTACGCATCGGTGTGGCACACGCCGGTCGCGACGATGCGCACCAGCACCTCGCCCGCCTTCGGGCCCTCCAGATCCACTTCCTCGATCGAGAGCGGCTGTCCCGCTTCCCATGCAACGGCTGCGCGTGTCTTCATCGTGGGTTGTCCATGGTCAGTCCTGTGCGGAAGGCGGGCGCCCGGCAGGCACCAGGTCGAGCGAGCGCGCCTTCACGTATTCGTAGATGTCGCGTATTTGTTCCGGCGTGAAGAAACCTGCCCACGACGGCATGCCCTTCGACTCCCGCCCCGCCATCGCGGTGTCGATGAATTGCTGGTAGGTCATGCCGCCGGTCAGCGAATGGCGCAGGTCGGGCGCCGCGTAGGCGCCGCCCACCGCGTCGTCGCCGTGGCAGCGGTTGCAATACGCATTGAACTGTTCGTAGCCGGTGAACACGTCGTCGGTGACTTTCTGTTCCTGTCCGGGCAGGAATACCGGGAAGTCGAGCGTCACGTCCTTGCCATCGGGGGTCTTGTACGTGTAGGCCTTGCCCGATGCCGCGGACGTGGCCGGCGCCGACGTGGCGGCCGGTTTCAGCGACAGGATCCATTCCACGATCGTGCGCGCCTTCGCTTCGCCGAGATCGGGATGCGGGGTCATCGCGATGCTGCCCCAGTTGCCCGATCCGCCGTCGATGATCTTCTTCACCAGCGTGTCGACTTCGGCCTGGCCCTTGCCCGCGTAGCGCTTGGCGACTTCGTCGTAGGCAGGCCCCACCACCTTGTGGTCGATCGCGTGGCAGGCGAAGCAATCGCTGGCCCTAGCATCCTTGAGCCCTGCCGGTTCGTTGGCGGCGCTTGCGGACGACGCCGGCGCTTCCGCGTCGGCCGCGCGCGAGGACGGCGCCGTCGCCAGCGCGACCAGCGCCGTGCAGGCCAGGCTGAGCGCACCCGCCACCATGATTGCCACGCTGTGTTTTTGCATGCTCAAGGCAATCCCGTCGCGTCTGGCCTAGGTATGTTCACTGCGCGCCGACGCCCGGGCTGCCCGAGGCCGACCCGTAATAGCGCACGCCGTGCTGCTTCAGGATCGCCGTCAGTTCGGCGTGGTGGGTCTTGATCACCGCATTCAACTTGTTCATCAGCGCGTCATTGCCTTCGCGCACGCCCATCGACATCGGAAACGAATACTGCTCGGGCGGGCCCATGTCGCGCGAGTTCGGGACCATCACGGCTTCGAGGTCGGGATAGTCCTTCAGGTACGCGCCGACCGACGGTTCCCAGGTGATCATCACGTCCACGCTGCCATCCTGCACCGCCTGCAGCATCGAGCGCGGCGATTCGCCGGGCGTGCTCGCCACGTCGAACGCCTTGGCATCGACCACCATGTCGCGCAGTTGCAGGCCGTCCTGCACCGGCGTATCGGATTCGAACCCGATCTTCAGCTTGTGCAGCACCGGCGAATCGAGGCTGGTGATGTCGTAGCCCTTCGACTTCTTGAAGATGAAAACGTAGGACGACACGTAGTACGGATCGGTGGTCTGGTCCTCGCGGCTGCCGTACGGCAGGCTCATCACCACGTCGCACGCGCCCTTGTCCAGCGTCTGCGCCAGGAACTGCTCGAAGCCGCCCTTGCCGCGGGTGTCGTACCACACGTATTCCAGCTTGTCGTGCAGCGCATCGGCGACGGTTTTCGCCACCGCGTTTTCGAACCCTTCGCCAGCCCGGTTCGAATAAGGCAGGTAGGCGGGATCCGAACACACGCGCAGCGTGCCTTCCGCGCGGGCGCCGGCGGCGCCCGCGAGAAGACAAACCGCTGCAATGGAAACAAGAGACCACCGGTATTTCATGTCGTCGCTGCTCCTTTGCGCCGGCGCTCAGTGGGTGGTGTTCTCGGCGACACTCTCGGCCTTCGCGCCCGTGATCGCGGGACTCTGGGCCGCGGCGACGCCACGTTGCGCGGGCATGTTGCCATCGGGAATGTCGTTGTTGCCGAGCGCGAACACGAACAGCGTGCCGCCGAGGTTGGTGAACTCACCCAACTGCGCGGTCGCGTTGACGGCGCCCAGGCCGGCGGTCGCCTTGGTCAGGCCGTTGCTGAGCCCGATCGCACCCCAGCCGCCCACGCCCGAGAGGATCGCGATGTACTGCTTGCCGTTGTGCATGTAGGCGATCGGATTGCCGATGATCCCGGACGGCGCCTTGAACTGCCACAGGATCTTGCCGGTGTTGAGGTCCACCGCGCGGAACCAGCCGGTCATCGTGCCGTAGAACGCGATCCCGCCCTTGGTCGTCAGCGTGCCGCTCCAGTCCTGGTATTGATCGTCGATGGCCCACTTGGTCTTGCCGGTCATCGGGTCATACGCGATGAAGCGTCCGCCCACCTGGCCGTTCCACGGCGCGTTGGTGGGCCGGTACATCCGCACGATCGCGCCGACGTACGGGAAGCCCGCCTTGTACTTGGCGGCGAACGCCTGGTAGTCCTCGCAGATCAGGTTGGTGCCCGTGTAGAACAACCTGGTGTTCGGGTCGTACGCCGCCGGCTGCTGGTCCTTGCCGCCCTGCGAACCGGGGCAGATGTCCTTCACGTTGACGCCTTCCTTGGTCATCTTGGCCGGGTTGACCACCGGACGGCCGGTCTTCAGGTCGATCTTCGACGACCAGTTGAGATCCGGAATGAAGGAGTGCGCGGCGATCAGATGGCCGTTGGCACGATTGAGGACGTAGGCGTAGCCGTTGCGGTCGAAATGCGTCAGCGTCGGCACTTCCTTGCCGTTGACCTCCGTCTCGGTGAGGATCGACTCGTTGACGCCGTCGTAGTCCCAGCCGTCGTGCGGCGTCATCTGGTACGCCCACGCCGCTTCGCCGGTGTCCGGATTGCGCGCGATGATCGACATCGACCACGCGTTGTCGCCGGGGCGCGCGGTCGGGTTCCAGGTGCCCGGGTTGCCGGTGCCGTAATAGACCAGGTTCAACTTCGGGTCATACGAATACCAGCCCCACGTGGTGCCGCCGCCCAGCTTCCACTGGTCGCCTTTCCAGGTCTTCAGGCTGGAATCCTTGCCGACCGGTTTGCCGGTGGCGCCGTTGAGGGTCTTGTCCGGGTTGAACATCAGGTCCGTGTCCGGACCCTCGCTGTAGGCGCGCCACATCTGCTTGCCGGTGTGGATGTTGTACGCGGTGAGGTAGCCGCGCACGCCGTACTCGGCGCCCGACACGCCGGTCAGCACTTCGTCATGGATCACCAGCGGCGCCATGGTCATGGTCTGACCGATCTTGGGATCGGCGTTGCGTGCGCTCCACTTCACCGCGCCCGTCTTCGCGTCGAACGCGTAGATCCGGCCGTCGAGAAGATTCGCGAAGATCATGCCGTCGGCATACGCCACGCCGCGGTTCACCACGTCGCAACAGGCCACCGTCTCGGCGAACGCGTCCTGCGAAATGTTGGATTTCCACACGATCTTGCCGACGTTGTTGAGGTCCACCGCATACACGTAGTTCGGATAGGAACTTTCGAAATACATCATGTTGCCGACCACCAGCGGCTGCCCTTCCTGGCCGCGCAACGTGCCGGTGGACATCGTCCACGCGACGTGCAGGTCCTTCACGTTGGAAGCGTTGATCTGGTCGAGCGCGCTGTAGCGCGTCACCGAGTAATTGCCGCCGGGCATGACCCACTGGTTCGGATCCTTCGACATCTGCTCCAGCGATTCAGTCGATTGCGCGCTGGCGGCAGCCGCGCAAAACGTGAGCAACGCCGCACTCAACAGCGCCAGCGGAAAGTGCCTTGCCGAAAACGTGTTCATTGCGAAACCTCCGTGCCGTACGGGAGAGCTCATGGAACCGGCCGCAACCGGCCAGCCGTCGCGAAAACACGTCACGGAGTGCAGATAGCGTGCCAGTTTCAGCGCCGACTCGGCTGCGTGAATTCAACGGCTTGCATGCGCGCATCGGATCGCCTGGAACACATGCGATGAACACTGCACCAGATCTGCAACACTTCTGCGCCGTGTGCGTGACACATACGCGACGCGGCGCGCACAGTGCACCGCGAGTCATCCGTTGCGCGTCCGGATTCGTGCATACTGAAAAATGGATGGACTGCCGCGTGGTGTGGCAATGGCGCTCGAAACACTTTCCGAACAACGCTGCTTCGGCGGCACGCAAGGGTTCTACCGGCATGCGTCGCAAGCCTGCGGCGGCCCGATGACGTTCGCGGTGTACGCGCCGCCGCAAGCCGCGCACGGAAGGGTGCCCGTGCTGTATTACCTCGCCGGTCTCACCTGCACGCCGGAAACCTTCCCCATCAAGGCCGGTGCGCAACGCGTCGCCGCCGAACTTGGCCTGATGCTGGTCGCGCCCGACACCAGCCCGCGCAGCACCGGCTTCGAAGGCGCGACCGGCGACTGGGAATTCGGCGAAGGCGCGGGTTTCTACCTCGACGCCACCCAGGCACCGTGGTCGTCACGCTTCCGCATGGAAACCTACGTCGTCGATGAATTGCCCGCATTGATCGCCACCCAATTTCCGGCCGAGCACGCCCGTTGCGGAATCATGGGCCATTCGATGGGCGGCCACGGCGCGCTGACGCTGGCGCTGCGCCACCCGGATCGTTACCGCTCGGTGTCCGCCTTCGCACCCATCGTCGCGCCGACGCAGGTCCCGTGGGGCAACAAGGCCTTCCCGCGCTATCTCGGAGACGACCGCGATACGTGGAAGGCCCACGATGCCTGCGAATTGATTCGCGCGGGCAAACGCTTCGACGGCACGATCCTGATCGACCAGGGCGACGCCGACGGATTCCTGCGCGAGCAACTGCGCCCCGAGCTGTTCGAACAGGCATGCCGCGATACCGGCCAGCCGCTGACGCTCCGCATGCAACCCGGCTACGACCACAGCTACTGGTTCATCCAGAGCTTCATCCAGGACCACCTGTGCCATCACGCCGCGGCGCTGCGCGCGTGAGGCGAAAGCCCGATCTGTCGTTGAAGTCCGTGAGGGCAGGAGAAGCGCAGCTACAAAATCGCCGGGAGCGATTTTGGACGACCGCAGGTCGGCCCCGAGCGCAAGCGAGGAGTGAGCATCACGGACGATGCGAACAATCCCGCCGTCAGGCATGAACCGGCGGGTTGTCACCCGCGCTGCGGCCTATCCCAGCAACGCCTTCGCCTTCGCGATCACGTTGTCCACGGTGAAGCCGTACTTTTCCAGCACCAGTTCGCCGGGTGCGGAAGCGCCGTAGCGATTCACGCCGATGCCGGATCCGCGATCGCCGACCCAGCGTTCCCAGCCTTCGCGAACGCCTGCTTCGACGGCGAGCCGCGCGTGCACGTTGGGCGGCAGCACGGAATCGCGATAGCCCTGGTCCTGCGCCGCGAACAGTTCCCAGCTCGGCATCGACACTGCGCGCGCCTTGATGCCTTCGGCCTGCAGTTTTTCGACCGCTTTCGCCACCAGATCGGTTTCGGCGCCGGTGCCGATCACGATCAGTTCCGGCGATCCGCCGGGCGCATCGAGCAAGACGTACGCGCCCTTGCGCAAACCCTCGGCGCTGGCGTACTTGTTGCGATCCAGCGTCGCCACGTTCTGGCGCGACAGGATGATCGCGGTGGGGTTCTTCGCGCTCTCGATCGCGACCTTCCACGCGACGGCGGTTTCGTTGGCATCGCCCGGGCGGATCACGTCGAGGTTCGGCACCGAACGCAGGCCGGCCAATTGTTCGACCGGCTCGTGGGTCGGGCCGTCCTCGCCCACCGCGATCGAGTCGTGCGTGAACACGTTGATCACGCGCAGGCCCATGATCGCGGCCAGGCGCATCGGCGGGCGCATGTAGTCGGAGAACACCATGAAGGTGGCGGTGTACGGGATGAAGCCGCCGTGCGCGGCCATGCCGTTGGCGATCGCGCCCATCGCGTGTTCGCGCACGCCGAAATGCAGGTTGCGTCCGGCGTAGCTCCACACTTCGTCGGGATCGCCCTGCTCGTCCGGCTCCTTGCCGGGCGAGAACACGCCGAGACCCTTTACCGCGGTATGGGTGGAGGGATCGAGGTCGGCCGAACCGCCACTGATCGCGGGCAGCTTCGGCGCGATCGCCGACAGCACCTTGCCACCCGCGACGCGGGTCGCCAGGCCCTTGGCGTCGGCCGGAAACACCGGAATGTCGGCGTCCCATCCGGCGGGCAATTTGCCATCGAGCGAACCTTGCAATTCCGCCGCAAGTTCCGGAAAAGCCTTGGCATATTTGTTCCAGCGGCGCTTCCAGCTCGCCTCGGCGCCCTTGCCCTTTTTCTCGGCTTCGCGGAAATGCGCCAGCGCTTGTTCCGGCACCAGGAACGCCGGTTCCACCGGCCAGCCGAGCTTCTGTTTGGTCTTGGCGACATTGTCCGCGCCCAGCGGCGAACCATGCGCCTTGTAACTGTCCTGCAGCGGCGAGCCGTATCCGATATGCGTGCGCACCAGGATCAGCGATGGCTGGTCCTTCTTGCCCTTGGCGCGCTTGATGGCCTTTTCGATGGCCTCGAGATCGTTGCCGTTCTCGACCGTCTGCACGTGCCAGCCGTAGGCCTTGAAACGCGCCGCGCGGTTCTCGGTAAAGGTGATGTCGGTGCCGGCCGCAAGCGTCACGTAGTTGTCGTCGTACAGACAAATCAGCTTGCCGAGCTTCAAATGACCAGCCAGCGAGGCGGCTTCCGACGCCACGCCTTCCATCAAATCGCCGTCGCTGACGATCGCATACGTATGGTGATCGACCACCTTGTGGCCTTCGCGGTTGTAGCGCGCGGCGAGCTGGGCCTCGGCCATCGCCATCCCTACCGCATTGGCCATGCCCTGCCCCAGCGGGCCGGTGGTGGTCTCGACGCCCGGCGTGTGGCCGCGTTCGGGATGGCCCGGCGTCTTGCTGCCCCACTGCCGGAACTGCTTGATGTCGTCCAGCGTGAGGTCGTAACCCGTCAGGTACAGCAGGCTGTATTGCAACGCCGAGCCATGCCCCGCCGACAACACGAAACGGTCACGGTCGACCCAGTGCGGGTTCGAGGGGTGGTGCTTGAGGAACTTCGTCCACAGCACGTAGGCCATCGGCGCCGCGCCCAGCGGCAGGCCGGGATGGCCGCTGTTGGCCTTCTGCACCATGTCCACCGACAGGAAGCGGATGGTGTTGACGCAAGTCTGGTCGAGATCGGCTGCCACGGCGATACACTCCCGGCGGGTTCTTGAAGGGGAAACGCCAAGGATAACGGCACGCTTTCGGCATGTCCCGAGGCTTGCGCCAAGTGTCTGGGCACGCTACACTTTCACGCTTTGTTTCAGCCAGATATCGACTGAGGAGTCCGCCGTGAAGGTGCTTTCTTCCCTGAAGTCCGCCAAGCAGCGGCACCGCGACTGCAAGGTCGTGCGCCGGCGCGGCAAGGTGTTCGTGATTTGCAAGAGCAACCCGCGCTTCAAGGCTCGCCAAAGATGACGAAAAGGCCGCTTCAAGCGGCCTTTTTCGTGACCGTATTCGCTGGCGCGCGAGGGCGGTTTTTGCTACAAAGGCGCATCGGCGCCACGCGCCTGGGGAAGCCATCGCCATGAAACGTATCGCCACCAGCCTGATCGTCGCGACGCTTGCACTGGCCGCCGCCCCGCTGCTGTTCCCCGCGCCGGCCCACGCCGAAAGCCTGCGCGTGAAGGTCCAGCAGGAACAGCGCATGAACCTGCCCAGGCGCGGCATGACCATGGCGCAGGTGAAGCGCGAATACGGAGCGCCGATCAAGGAACTGCCGACCCGCGGCGGTAGCTCGAAGCACCAGCCGCCGATCCACCGCTGGGAGTACGCGAAATACATCGTGTATTTCGAATACAGCCACGTGATCCACTCGGTACTGCGTACCCCCGGCCCCGATAGCTTGTGAAGCAACCGCCATCGACCACGGATTGACACGGAAAAACACGGATAGAGCTGAACAATTCGATCCGTGTGCATCCGTGGATATCCGTGGTAAAAGGCTCTTTCGCAGCCTCCGCGCACACCCCGAACGACACCATGCATCAAACCGAATGGCGGCTGCCCGCCGAATGGGAGCCGCAGGATGCGGTTCTGCTCGCGTGGCCGCACGCCGGCACTGACTGGGCTGCGCGGCTCGACAGCGTCGAAGCCACCTGCGCCACGCTGATCGCCGCGATCACGCATTGCGAATCCGCGATCGTGTGCGTGCCGGATGCCGAGATCGGCGCGCACGCCACCGAGTGCCTGCGCGATGCCGGCGCGGATCTCGAGCGCGTGCGCTTCGTCGAAATCCCCTACGACGACACCTGGCTGCGCGATTCGGGTCCGATCATTTTGAAGTCCGGGACCGGGCATCCTGCCGCGGCCCGGACACGGCAAGTTCGGCACATGTCCGAACTTGCCTTCGACGAATCTGACGATTCGCGTTCGGCACATCCCTGTGCCGGAGCCGAAGATCGATTCGTGCTGCTGGACTTCCGCTTCACCGGCTGGGGCGGCAAGTTCGAGGCGTCGCAGGACGACGCACTCATCGCGGGATTGATCGAGCGCGGCGTGTTCCGCCGCCGCGCGCAGCACCAGCGCATCGACTGGGCGCTGGAAGGCGGCGCGATCGAATCCGACGGACGCGGAACCATCCTGACCACGTGGAAGTGTTTGCAGCAACGCCACCCGGATCAATCACGCGAGCTGATCGAACTGACGCTGCGCAACGCCTTGTCGGCCGAGCGCGTGCTGTGGCTGGAGCACGGCTATCTGCAGGGCGACGACACCGACGCGCACGTCGACACCCTTGCGCGCTTCGCGCCGGACGACGCGATCGTGTACCAGGCGTGCAGCGATCCGGACGATCCGCATTACGCAGAACTCGGCGCGATGCAGAAGGAACTCGAAGCCTTGCGCACCGTGGACGGCAAACCGTATCGCCTGTTCCCGCTGCCGTGGCCCAAGCCGATCATGGACGAAGGCCGGCGGCTCGCGGCCTCGTACGCGAATTACCTGATCGTCAACGGCGCCGTGCTGGTGCCGGCCTACGGCGATGTCGTCGATGCTGCGGCCGCGAAGACCATCGCCATCGCCCACCCCGGCCGCGAAGTGATCCAGATTCCGTGCCGCCCGCTGATCTGGCAGAACGGCAGCCTGCATTGCATGACCATGCAGCTTCCCGCCGGCACCATGACGTAGGAGCCGGCCTGCCGGCGATCCGTGGTACCAATCGCGCGCAGGCGCGCTCCTACAATGTCGTTCTTGCCCCGATGAACCGATTCCGCTGGCCGACGCCATGAATTGCCGAAACCTCAAAGTCGCCCTGCTGCAGGAACGCGATCGCGGCAGCGTCACTGCCAACCTCGACGCGATCGAGGCGGGCTTGCGCGAAGCCGCGCAGGCCGGCGCGCAGCTGGTGCTGCTGCAGGAAATCCACAACGGCCCGTATTTCTGCCAGCACGAATCGGTCGATGAATTCGACCGCGCCGAGACGATTCCCGGTCCGTCCACCGAACGCATCGGCAAGCTCGCGGCGGAGTTGAAGCTGGTCGTGGTCGCCTCGTTGTTCGAGCGCCGCACGGCCGGGCTGTACCACAACACCGCGATAGTGTTCGATCGCTCCGAAAAGATCGCGGGCAAGTACCGCAAGATGCACATCCCGGACGATCCGGCGTATTACGAAAAGTTCTACTTCACGCCGGGCGACCTCGGCTTCCATCCCATCGACACCTCGGTCGGCCGGCTCGGCGTGCTGGTGTGCTGGGACCAGTGGTATCCGGAAGCCGCACGGCTGATGGCGCTGGCCGGCGCCGAACTGCTGCTGTACCCGACCGCGATCGGCTGGGATCCCGCCGATCCGCAGGACGAGAAGGATCGCCAGCGCGACGCGTGGATCACCGTGCAGCGCGGCCACGCGGTCGCCAACGGTTTGCCGTTGCTGGCCTGCAACCGCGTCGGCTTCGAACCCGCACCGGATGGCGAAGGCCGCGGCGCGCAGTTCTGGGGTTCCAGTTTCGTCACCGGCCCGCAAGGCGAACTGCTGGCGCAGGCCGGCACCGACAAACGCGAACTGCTGCTCGCCGACATCGACATGGCGCGCAGCGAAGCCGTGCGCCGCATCTGGCCGTTCCTGCGCGACCGCCGCATCGATGCGTATGGCGACCTGACGAAACGCTTCCGCGACTAGAAGCCGACACACCCATGGCGCCACGCCCTACACCGTCATCCCCGCGCAGGCGGGGATCCAGCGACTCCAGGCGCCGCAAGATGAAGACACTGGGTTCCAGCCTGCGCGGGAACGACGAGCAAAAGTATCCGGGTATCCCTTGAACACAAATCCTGACTCCGGCGGCGCGACGCCGGCACCCGATCCGCTGCACGACCAGCCGCTGACACGCGTCGAACGCGACGGCGTCGAGTACGTGCTGCTGGGCACCGCACACGTGTCGCGCGCCAGCGTCGATGCGGTCAAGGCGTTGGTCGAACGCGAACCCTTCGACGCCATCGCCATCGAATTGTGCGAATCGCGCGCGCGCGGCATGCGCGACCCGGAAGCCTTCGCGAAGATGGACTTGTTCCAGGTGATCCGCACCGGCAAGGCCGGGATGGTGTTCGCGTCGCTGGCGCTGTCGTCATTCCAGCAACGCATCGCCGAGCAGTACGGCATCGAACCCGGCGCGGAAATGAAGGCCGCGATGGCCGCCGCCGACGCGCGCGGCCTGCCGCTGTGGCTGGTGGACCGCGAGATCGGCACCACGCTCAACCACGCCTATCGCGGCGTGCGCTTCCGCGACCGCATGGGCATCGTCGGCAGCCTGATCGCCAGCGTGTTCTCGCATGACGACATCGACGAGGCCGAGATCGAGAAGCTGAAACAGGGCGACATCCTGGAAAGCGCGTTCGGCGAATTCGCGCGCAATTCCAAGCCGTTGTACGAAGCGCTGATCGGCGAGCGCGACCGCTTCATGGCCGCGCGACTGCGCGAGGAATCCACGCAACACCCGGCCGCGAAACGCGTGCTGGTGGTGATCGGCGCGGGGCATCTGGCGGGCATCGAGCGCGAACTCGGCGCGCAAACCGAACCGCCGCGCACCATCATCGAACCGCTGGCCGCGAAGATGCCTGCGCCGAAATGGCCGAAGTACCTCGCAATCGGCATCATGCTCGCGATCTTCGCAGCGATCGCGTTCCTGTTTTATCGAAATGCCGCGATGGGTTGGCACGCGTTGCGCGATTGGGTGATCTATACCGCCGTCTTCAGCGCCATCGGCGCCGCGGTCGCCGGCGGACACCCGCTGTCCGTGCTTACCGCCGCGGTGATGGGACCGCTGAAACCATTGCGCCCGCCGGGGCTGTCATCGGGCGTGTTCTCCGGCATGGTCGAGGCGTGGCTGCGCAAACCGCGCGTTGCGGATTTCCAGTCGCTGCGGCACGACCTGCTGCACGTCTCCGGTTGGTGGCGCAACCGCGTCGCGCGCACATTGCTGGTGTTCATGCTCAGCAACCTCGGCACCATCGCCGGTGAATACCTTGCCGGCATACGGATCTTCAGCCGGCTGTTCTGATCAGGCGCCCGGGGTCGCGGCATCCGGCCAATACGCGCTGTCGGGCAGCTTGCGCGCACCGAAGATCGCCTGCCCCACGCGTACGATGGTCGAGCCTTCCTCGATCGCGAGTTCGTAATCGCCGGACATCCCCATCGAGAGTTCATCCATCGCGATGCCGTCCGGGGCGGACTGACGCAGGCGATCGCGCAACTCGCGCAGGCGCACGAAGCACGGCCGCACCTTCGCCGCATCATCGGAAAACAGCGCCAGTGTCATCAGGCCGCGCGCGCACAACGACGCAAACGCCGGAAGTTGCTTGACGAACGCTTCCACGTCGTCCGGCGGCAGGCCGAATTTGCTGGCTTCGTTCGAGGTGTTCACCTGCACCAGCACGTCCAGCGAACGGCCCAAAGACTGCAGGCGTTTGTCCAGCGCCTCGGCGACGCGCAGGCTGTCGAGCGCCTGGAACTCGGCTGCGAATTCCGCGACCAGTTTGGCCTTGTTGGTCTGCAGGTGACCGATGATCGACCAGCGCAAATCGGGGAGATCCGACATCGCCTGCCATTTGCCGTGCGCTTCCTGCACCTTGTTTTCGCCCAGCATCCGGCAACCCGCCGCGTAGGCGTTGCGGAGGCGCGCCTCCGGCACCGTCTTGCTGACGGGCAGCAGACGCACCGTGGCGGGATCGCGGCCGGCGCGCGCGCAGGCCGCCGCGATGCGCGCGTGCACATCGTCGAGGTGCCGGCGGAATTCCTCGACGGTATTGGCGGTGGTGTACGTGTTCATGCGCCCATTGTAGGAGGGCCGGAAGGCCCGACCTGGTACGTGATGGACGCGCCCGCGGGCGCGACAGGCACTGCACAGGATGTTCATGCCCGTGCGCGTATGCTTGCTGCATGCCTGCACGCAAGCAAACCGTCCCGGCGGCATGGCCGGAAACGCTGTGGACCATCGGCCATTCGACGCGCAGCCTCGACGAGTTCATCGCTTTGCTGCAAGGCAACCGCATCGAAACACTGGCCGACGTGCGCCACTTTCCCGGCTCGCGCAAATACCCGCACTTCAACGCGGAACCGTTGCGTGACGCGGTGCGTGCCGCCGGCATCGTCTACGAACCCTTCACCGAACTCGGCGGGCGCCGCAAGGTACAGCCGGATTCGCCCAACACCGCGTGGCGGCATCCCGCGTTCCGCGGCTACGCCGATTACATGCAGACCGAAGCATTCCATGCAGGCGTCGAACGATTGAAGGCGCTTGCGAGCGAAACACGCACCGCGATCATGTGCGCCGAAGCGGTGTGGTGGCGTTGCCATCGCGGTCTCATTTCGGATGTGTTCAAGCTGCACGGGACGCGCGTGTTGCACATCACCGGGCCGGGCGAACCTGGTGAACATCCGTACACTTCGGCGGCGCGCATCGTGCACGGCCGACTCGACTACTCGGCGGACCAGCACGAATTGCCGATGCGACACACCATGTAACCATCAGCGCGTCGGCACTTGTCCGCGTGCCTGCAAGGGCGTAGCGTGAAATCCGACCGGGCCGTCGCGCCCGGGTTCCTGACCACGTTCTTCATCGCAAGGAGGTGGATCATGATGTCATTGGCCGTCGATCGCTCGTTCGAATGCGCGCCGCACGCGACCCGATCTTTCGCGTTGGCGCTGACCCTGAGCCTGAACCTCGCGGTGGTGCTGTTCGCACTGCTACCCAGCACGCCGTTCCCCGTCCAGGCGCCGCCGCCGCAATCGTTGCTCGCCGCGGTGCTGCCGCAATTGCCACCGCCCGTTGCACCGCCCACGGTGCCGATCCTGCGCGTGGCGGAACACCGCGTCGCGACGCCCAGCGTGCACGTTCCACTGACGCGTCCCGTGCCCATCTCACTGCCCAACTTCGAGACCGTTGCGCCGATCTTGCCTGCGCAAACGGCGGCGACAACCACGGGTTCGGACACCGGCGCCGCCGGCAACGCCGAGGCAAGCATCGCCTACGAGACCGCGACGCCGCCCGCGTACCCGCTCCAGGCGCTGCGCGAAGGCGTGCAGGGCACCGTGTTGCTGAAGGTGCTGGTCGCCGCCGACGGCATGCCGGTACAAGTGGTGGTCGAACGCGGCAGCGGTTCGCGCCTGCTCGACGACGCGGCGCGTCGACACGTGCTGGCTGCCTGGCGCTTCCATCCCGCGATGCGCGATGGCCACGCGATCGAAGCCTGGGCGCTGGTTCCCGTGCGCTTCGCGTTGAACCGCGGTTGATCGCGAGCCACGGATGCGCGGCGTCCTCCAGCGGATGCCGCGCGTCCGTGTGTATCAGTTCGGGGTGTGAGCCGGCTGGGCGGGACGCGACGCGCGCACGATCAGCCACACCAGGGCCGCGACGCACAACGCGGGCAACGTCAGCGGAAGCATCACCAGGAACAGGATCGGCAACGCGAACAACGCGGCGATGGCCAGTCCGAACAGGCCGAACACTGCGCCGAACAGCGCACCGAACAATCCGAACGTCAGCTTGAACAAGCCGCCGACCAGTGCGCCGAACAACCAGCACGCGCCGACCACGAACGCCACCAATACTCCGAGTTCGAGCATCTTCGATCTCCTCGCCGCACGTCGGCGGCCTGCTGCCGATCCCATCGCACGTCCAGTATGCGCTTCGCCGCGTCCCTCGCAAACATGACTTCCGACGCATCGCGCCGCAGCCATGACTTCCGGCGCATGCCACTATTGTCAAGTGCGGTATAGTGTACTCGCGTATATGCACGATGCAAGCACCGGGCGATGGGCGATACCGACGCGCACCTGAAAAAATTCGAGAAGGAACTGGCTGCCGGCACGGTGTCGCTGGTGCTGCTGGCGGTGCTCGCAGCGGCACCCGAACCGTTGTACGGCTACCAGATCGCCAAGCTGCTGGAGCGCGACGCCGGCGGCGTGCTGGTCGGCAAGCAGAGCGCGCTGTACCCGGTGCTGCGCAACCTCAGTGCCGCCGAGTTGCTGGATACCTTCGTGGAACCCTCCGAGGCGGGCCCGCCGCGCCGCTACTACCGCATCACGCCGCTCGGAAGGAAGGTGCTGCGCGACTGGATCGGTGCATGGAACTCCACCCGCCGCTTCGTTGATTCGATTTTGAAGGATTGAAGCCATGAACACGCCGACCACCATCAAGGAATACCTGGCGCAACTGCGCGCGGCACTGGCCGGCGCCGATCCCGCGATGATCCAGGACGCGTTGTACGACGCCGAGGAACACCTGCGCTCGGAACTCGCCGACAACCCGGGCATGAGCGAAGCGGAGCTGCTCGCGAAGATCGCCACCAGCTACGGCGCGCCGGAAGAAGTCGCGGACATCTACCGCACCACCGAACAGACCGTCGCGCGTGCGTTGCGCACACCGCCGCCGCGCCCGCGCCGCTCGGCGCTCGGCCGGTTCTTCGGCGTCGCCGCGGACCCGCACACCTGGGGCGCGCTGTTCTACATGCTGCTCGCGCTCGCCACCGGCATCTTCTATTTCACCTGGGCGGTCACCGGACTGTCGCTGTCGACCGGTTTCGCGATCACGCTGATCGGCATCCCGTTCTTCCTGCTGTTCATGGCCTCGGTGCGCGGGCTGTCGCTGGTCGAGAGCCGCATCGTGGAAGGCATGCTGGGCGTGCGCATGCCGCGGCGGCCGCCCTACGTCGAACGCGACCGGCCATGGCTCAAGCGCATCGGCGGGATGCTCGGCGATCCGCGCACCTGGTTCACGCTGCTGTACATGCTGCTGATGCTGCCGCTGGGCATCGCCTACTTCACGATCGTGGTGGTGCTGACCTCCGTGTCGCTGGCGTTGATCGCGACTCCGATCCTGAAAGCGGTCGCGAACACCATGCATCTCGAGTCCGGCAGTTGCGTCGGCGCGCCGGATTGGGTGTGCGGGTTGGCGGAGTGGTCGATCAGTTGGCCCGGCGTCGCGGTGTGGTGCGCACTGGGCATCCTGCTGCTGTTCGCGACGCTGCACCTGGTGCGCGGAATCGGGCGCCTGCACGGCGCGATCGCCAAGCACCTGCTGGTGAAATCCGCGCGGGTGTGAGCGAGCGCCGCGCGCCGGTTATGCCGGCGGCGGCGCATCGGGCTTGCGCAGCTTGTTGCCGAGCAGCGGCTCCAGCAAATCCAGCGGCAGCGGGAACGCGATGGTGTTGGTCTTGTTGCCGGCGATCCCCGCGACTTCCACCAGCGTCTGCAGGTAGCGCAACTGGATCGACTGCGGCTGCTGCATCAGCGTCTGCGCGGCCTGCATGAGTTTTTCCGAAGCCTGCTGCTCGCCCTCGGCATTGATGACCTTGGCGCGGCGCTGGCGCTCGGCCTCGGCCTGGCGCGCGATCGCGCGGATCATGCCCTCGTCCAGGTCGACCTGCTTGATTTCGACGTTCGACACCTTGATGCCCCACGCGTCGGTGTGCTGGTCGAGGATGATCTGGATGTCGTGGTTGAGCTTGTCGCGTTCGCTCAGCATTTCGTCCAGTTCGTGCTGGCCCAGCACCGAACGCAGCGTGGTCTGCGCGAGCTGGCTGGTGGCCTCGCGCGCATCCTCGACCTGGATCACCGCCTTCTCGGGGTCGATCACCCGGAACAGGATCACCGCATTGACCTTGACCGGCACGTTGTCGCGCGAGATCACGTCCTGCGGCGGCACGTCCATCACGATGGTCCGCAAATCGATGCGCACCATCTGCTGCATGATCGGGATCAGCACGATGATGCCCGGCCCCTTCACGGCCTGGAAGCGTCCGAACAGGAAGATGACCCCGCGCTGGTATTCGCGCAGCACCTTCAGCGACGACAACAGGATCACCAGCACCACCACCACGATCACGACAACGGCGGGAAAGATCATTGCGATTCCTCCTTCGACGGCGGTGCGGGTCGCACCTCCAGCACCAGCCCGTGCAGGCCGGTGACGATGACGTTCTGGCCGCGTTTCAGCGCAACGTCCGAGCGGGCCTGCCAGCGCTCGCCGTGCACGTGCACCGCGCCGAGGCCCTCGAAATCCGCGACCACCTCGGCCCTGGCGCCCACCATCTCCTCGCGTCCGCTGACCACCGGTCGGCTGCGCGAGCGCATCGCCATCCACACGATGCCGGCGAGGATGCCTGCAGCGGCGATGGCCACACCGACCACCACCGGCAGCGCGATGCCGTAGCCCGGCACGCCGGTGTGCATCAGGATCACCGAACCGATCACGAACGAAATGACTCCTCCGGTGCCGAGCACGCCGTAGGCGGGCACGAAGGCTTCCGACACGATCAGGACCACGCCCAGCAGGATCAACCCCAGTCCCGCGAAGTTCACCGGCAGCAACTGGAACGCGTACAGCGCCAGCAACAGGCAGATCGCGCCGACCACGCCCGGCAGCACGCCGCCGGGGTGCATGCCTTCCATCACCAGACCGCCGAGGCCGATCAACAACAGGATGTAGGCGACCGAGGGATTGGCGAGCACGCCGAGGAAGTTGCTGCGCCAACCGGGGTCGATGCTCGTGAGCGCCGCGCCGCGCGTGTGCAACACGCGCTCGCCGGCCGCGGTCTCCACCTTGCGGCCATCGACATCGGCCAGCAGCTGCGTGAGATCCGGCGCGACCAGGTCGACCACGTGCAGCTTCAGCGCCTGCGTGTCGGAAACGCTGGCCGCCTCGCGCACCGCCTGCTCGGCCCAGTCGGCGTTGCGGCCGCGGCGCTCGGCCAGCGAACGGATGTACGCCACCGCATCATTGGTGACCTTGCGCAGCTCGGTCGATTCCATTGCCGCGGGCTTGCCGCTGCTGGATGAAGGCAGCGGAATGCTGCCGCCGCCGGTCAGCGAGACCGGTGTTGCCGCGCCGATGTTGGTCGCGGGCGCCATCGCGGCGACGTGGCACGCGTACATGATGTAAGTGCCGGCGCTGGCCGCGCGCGCGCCCGACGGCGCGACGTAGCCGATCACCGGAACCGGCGAAGCCAGGATCGCCTTGATGATGTCGCGCATCGAACTGGACAGTCCGCCGGGCGTATCCAGTTCCAGCACCACCGCGTCGGCGTGCATGGAATCGGCGCGCTCGATGCCGCGCACCACGTAGTCCGCGCTGGCCGGGCTGATCGCGCCATCCACGCGCAGCACCACGACTTCCGGATGCGCCATCGGCGACTCCGGCGCGGCCACGCCCACCGTGGCCGCCGCCAGCAGCAGGAAGCCCCAACAAATGGAGCGCCATGTCTTCATGCCGCCATCAGAACACTACCCGCGCGGGTTCGCAAACGGTCAATGTCGTCCCGATCAAGCCGGTGCGCACTGACCCGCAGCAACGCACGCGGCGCGGATTGGCGTAAAGTGACGGGGTTGCATCATTGCATTGCGAGGAAATCGACATGGACCATCCGATGTATCCCGAATCCACCCCCGACATCGCACGCAAGCGCCGCGAACTCGCTCCGGCGCCGCTGGAAGCCTTCCAGAACTTCAGCAAGGCCGTGTTCGCCGACGGCGCGCTGCCCGCGATCACCAAACAACTGATCGCGGTCGCGGTCGCGCACACCACGCAGTGCCCCTACTGCATCAAGGGCCACACCCGGGCCGCGATGAAGGCCGGCGCCACCGACCAGCAAATCATGGAAGCGATCTGGGTGGCGGCCGAGATGCGCGCGGGCGGCGCCTACGCACACTCGGCGTTGGCGATCGACGCGATGCAGCAGGCGCACGCCGCTTCACACCCCGCCTGAGCTGGATTATCCCGCGGCCTGCTTGCCTGTCCGCGGGGGTCACAGGCTATACTTTCGACTTTGCAACCGCGGCCCGGGCCGCCCGCAGGGAATCCAGAACATGATCCGATCCTTCCTGAGCGTCGTCTTGCTGGCAGGTTTCACGTGCTTCGTGACCACCGCGTTCGCCAAGGGCGATCCGGCCCAGGGCAAGCTGGAGGTGTATTCCTGCCACGGCTGCCACGGCATCCCCGGCTACATGTCGGTGTATCCCGAATACCACGTTCCGAAACTCGCCGGCCAGAACGAGCAATACATCATCGACGCGCTCAACGAATACAAGAGCGGCGCCCGCAAGTATCCGACCATGCACGCGCAGGCCAACAGCCTGACCGAACAGCAGATCGAGAACATCGCGGCGTATCTTTCCAGCCTCGCGCCCAAGCAGAAGTAATCAGGGGGAACCGTCCATGCAGTCCCGCACCATCCTCGTTTCCCTCGCCGCTGCGGCGCTTGCGTTCGGCTGCGGCACCGCCTCGGCGGCCGATGGCAGCGTCGCCGCCGGCAAGCAGAAAGCCGCGCCGTGCGAAGCCTGCCACGGCACCGACGGCAACGGCATCGCGCCCAACTATCCCGCGCTCGCGGGCCAGTACCAGGACTATCTGGAACACGCGCTGCACCAGTACAAGGACGGCCAGCGCACCAACGCCATCATGAACGGCATGGCCGCGCCGCTGTCCGATCAGGACATCAAGGATCTGACCGCCTTCTTCTCCAGCCTGCCGAGCAAGCTTTCCGACCTGCACGGCAAGATCCAGGGCGGGGATTGACTGCAAGACGCATGACACGCGACGAACTCGCTGCGCTCGCCTGCCAGCCCCGCAAGGGAGCGGAACACGCGCTGGACGCCCCGCGCGTGCACGAATTCCTGACATTGCTGCCGGGCTGGAAAGCCGCCAGCGACGGCAAGTCCATCGTGAAGACGTTCCGCTTCCGGGACTTCCACGAGACCCTCGGTTTCGTCAACGCGATCGGCTGGATGGCGAACCGCCAGGACCACCATCCCGATCTCGAGGTCGGCTACAACCGCTGCGTGGTGCACTGGTCCACGCACGACGTCGGCGGTTTGTCGATGAACGATTTCATCTGCGCCGCGCGCGTCGAGGCGATTGCGCACGGGTGAGGCGGGTAGGTAAAGAGTGAAGGGTGAAGGGAAGAAGCAACTCTCGCCACTTGTCTTTACCATTTACTCTTTACCCTTTACGTTTTTCGACAAATGACACCACAAAAAACGCGGCCTCCCGGCCGCGTTTTTTTGTTCCGCAGAATGAAACCGCTCTTACTCCGCGCCGATCTTCACCAGCGTCACGTCGAAGATCAGGGTTTCGTTGGGCGGGAAGCCGTTCTTCGGCTCGGCGCCGTAGGCGAGGTCGGACGGAATCACGAACTTGTAGTGGCTGCCCACCGGCATCATCATCACCGCTTCCTTGAAGCCCGGGAACACGTTGTTGAGATCCAGCTTGGCCGGACCCGTGCCGTGCTTGGCCGAGGAATCGAATTCCATGCCGTTGACGAAGCTGCCCGTGTAATTCAACTGCACGGTGTCGGTGGCCTTCGGCTTCGGACCCGTGCCCTGGGTGATCACCTGGTACTGCAGGCCGTCGGACGTCACGCGCACGCCCGGCTGCGACTTGTTCTTGGCGAGATAGGCATCGCCCGCCTGCTTGTTCTGCACAGCGACCTGCTCGTAGTGCTGCTTGCCGAGAGCTTGAAGCTGGGCACTGAACGGCTTCATGACGTTCTCTGCTTCGGCATCGCTCAATGGAAACTTTTGTCCTTCCAGCGCCCGCGTGACCGCTTGCCCGACAGCCCGTGGATCAATCAGGCTGCGCGCCCACTCCGGGTAACCTTCCGCAAGCTTGTAACCGACGATCTCGCTGGCCTTGGCCTTGTCGACCGTGGTGGCTGCAGTGCTCGTCTGGGCCTGCGAAATACCGGCGACGCCCAGTGCGGCGATCACGGCAACGGCGGCCAGGCTCGGCCGCATGATCTGCTTCATCGGTGCTTTCCTCTGGTGATGGTGGCTTGCGCGCTGTCGCGCGATGACGCGTTGAATCATGAAGCTGCCCATTCTGCGGGTTTCGCCGTGGAATGGCAATGCGTGGAGGCTAAGACTTCATCCGTGCGCAAGGGTTCATTCATGCGTTGAGGGAAGTGGATTCCGCACGGAATCGCGAATCGTGATCGAACAACGCATGCGCGATGGGCGCCGGCGGCTGCGTCGCCTCAACCGTGCCAAGTCCCGCAAGACGCTTGTTACCGAGACACCCCCGGCCAGTCCTCTGACCATGACTGATGGCAGGGGGTGTTGACAACCGGATTTATGGTGATATAGTTCACTACAACACTGGTCAACGAGGTCACTAAGGAGGCCTGCCATGAACACCCGCAAATCCATCGCGATCGTCGCCGCCATGCTGATCACCGCCGCCGGCATGACCGGGATTGCCAACTACAGCAACGCCGCCGCCGATTCAACGCGCGCCGGCCATGCGTCGGTCCAGGTCATTACGACCCTGCCGACCATCAACGTCTCCCCGAGCCCCGAACAGTTGCGTGAATTGCGCGACCAGGGCAGCAAGGGTGGCGCGTCGGCGGCCACCGGCGACGCGCGGATGCCGTATTACTCGTTCGCTTCCGATGAAGCGGGCGCCTGACAGATCCTCGGCCCCTCGCAGCGTCCGTGCGAGGATTGCTAGATCACCGGCAAGGATCACGTCATGAGTGTGACCTGGAACGACAACGTCCCGATCTATCGCCAACTGCGCGAACGCGTGGTGGCGATGATCCTGGACGGCGCACTGAATGAGGGCGACGCCCTGCCCTCGGTGCGCCAGGTCGCGGCGGATTACCAGATCAACCCGCTCACCGTTTCCAAGGCTTACCAGGAACTGGTGGACGAGCAACTGGTGGAGAAACGCCGCGGCCTCGGCATGTTCGTCACCGACGGCGCCCGCGAGGCGCTGTACCGGAGTGAACGCGAACACTTCCTGCGCGAAGAATGGCCGCGCCTGCGCGCGCGGATCGAGCGCATGGGCCTGGACATCCAGAAATTGCTGGCCACGCCAGCGCAAGCTTCCGACAAGAGGGAATCCTGATGAACGTCGCAGCTGAAGCCTTCGCGGAACGGCACGCCACCCCGCCGGCAGCCGGATCGGAAACCGTCATCCGCGCACGTGCGCTGACCAAGCGCTACAAGAACGCGGTTGCGCTCGACGGCGCCGATTTCGAGGTGGGTTCCGGCCGCATCGTCGGCCTGATCGGCCCCAACGGCGCCGGCAAGACCACCGCGCTGAAAGCCATCCTGGGCCTCACCGATTTCGAGGGCGACCTCAAGGTGCTGGGCATGGATCCGCGCAAGCAACGGCCGGAACTGATGCGCGAAGTCTGCTTCATCGCCGACGTCGCCACCCTGCCGCGCTGGATCCGCGTGCAGGAAGCCATCGACTTCGTGGCCGGCGTGCATCCACGCTTCGACCGCGCCAAATGCGAGCGCTTCCTGGCCCGTACCAAGCTGTCGCCCAATCAGCGCGTGCGGGAAATGTCCAAGGGCATGATCGTGCAGTTGCACCTCGCGATCGTGATGGCGATCGACGCGCGCCTGCTGGTGCTGGACGAACCGACGCTCGGACTCGATATCCTGTACCGCAAGCAGTTCTACCAGAGCCTGCTGGAAGACTACTTCGACGAGAACAAGACCATCCTCATCACCACGCACCAGGTGGAGGAAGTCGAGCACATCCTGACCGACCTGCTGTTCATCCGCGACGGCAAGATCGCCCTGGCGACGACCATGGAGGAAATGGGCGCACGCTTCGCCGAGGTGCTGGTCAACCCCGATCAGACCGCGGCGGCCCGCGCGCTGAAGCCCATCGACGAGCGCGCGGCGGTGTTCGGCAAGAGCATCTTCCTGTACGACAGCGCCGACCCGGAACGGCTGGCGCAGCTTGGCGAAGTGAAGCGGCCGTCGGTTTCGGACCTGTTCGTGGCCATCATGAAAGGGACCTACGCATGAATGCGATCATCAAATCGCCCTTCGCCTGGCTGCTGAGGCGCGAATACTGGGAAGAACGCCGCGGCTTCCTGTGGGCGCAGATCGTCGCGGCCGGCGTGATCCTGGGCATCACGATCCTCGGCATCATCGCCGGGGAAGTGTTGCGGGTGCGCATGGGCGTGGATTCGTCGGTGCACATGGGCGCCGCGAACCTCAGCGAAATGCTGCGCATGGCGACGACCCACGACACCGACCAGCTGGTCAAGGCGCTGGACATGACGTTGCTGCTGTTCGGCTTCATTTCCTCGATCGTGCTGACTTTCGTGGTGTTCTTCTACCTGCTCGGCGCGCTGTACGACGACCGCCGCGACCGCAGCATCCTGTTCTGGAAGTCGCTGCCAGTTTCCGATACCGCGACGGTCATTTCCAAGGTGATCGCGGCGATCATCATCGCGCCGCTGATCGCCGTGGCGGTGACACTGGCCGGCTACATCGGCGCGCAGATCGTCATCAGCCTGTGGTTCCTCGCGCACGGCGTCAACCCGTTCGGGCTGCTGTGGGCGCACGTGCAGCCGTTCTCGGTCTGGCTGCACCTGCTGGTGATGGTGCCGGTGAACGCGGTGTGGGCACTGCCCACGGTCGGCTGGCTGCTGCTGTGGTCGGCCGCGGTGCGCAGCAAGCCGTTCCTGTGGGCGGTGGTGATCCCGATCATCGCCGGCGTGCTGAACTTTTGGATCGGCCTGCTCGGCCTGCCCAACATCGACAGCCGGTTCTTCTGGGGCGATCTGGTCGGGCGCGCGCTGCTCAGCGTGATTCCCGCGGGCTGGATCGCGCCCAACGCCTCGTACCTCACCACGAATGGCGTGAACTTCGTGGGCGGCGACCAACTGGCAGCCATCAGTTACTCGTCGATGGCACACGCATTCGCACTTCCGGAAATGTGGATCGGCGCGATCGTCGGCATCGCGCTGATCGCCGCCGCGATCTGGTTCCGCCGCTGGCGCGATGAAGCTTGAGACCCATCCAAGGAGGAGACCCGTCATGAAAACGATCCTGGCCCTCGCAGGTTCCGTTTTGCTCGCCGCCGCGCTGGCAGCCTGCTCACCTGGCGTCAACGAAGGCCTCGCCAACCGCATCACCTTCGACTCAAACGGCATGGTGGTCCATGCGATCGGCCGGCCGAACGCCCACGTCAGCCGCGACGGCGACCTCCGAATCGATGGCAAATCCATTGCCGTGACGCCGGCGCAACGCCAGTTGCTGCAGCAGTACTACCGGCAGGCGACCGGCGTGATGAACTCGGGCATGGCGATGGGCAAACAAGGCGTACAGATGGCTGCGCGCGGCGTCGGCGACGCCATCGCTTCCATCTTCCACGGTGACTCCTCCACCACCGACAAGCGGATGAACGCCGATTCCCAGCACATCGAGGCGGCCGCCAATCAATTGTGTGCCAGCGTCAAGTCACTCGGCACTACCCAGGATGCCATCGCCGCGCAGATTCCCGCGTTCAAGCCCTACGCGGCAGCCGACCGGATGCAATGCAGGATCACCCACACGGTCACAATCAACGACAACGGCACCGTCACCACGTCGACGCGCACGTCCGACTCCCCCACCGCTGCCAGCCCGAGCAAGCCATGATCAAACACAGACTTCTGATCTCCTGCGTTGCCGCCGTGCTTTGCACGCTCGCTGCCTGCAGCCAGTCCGGGCAACCGGCCCAAGGCGCGAAGGACGCCGGGCAAGGAACATCCTCATCGTTCATTGCGGGCGAAGTCCAGAAGGGCATCGCCGAGGCCAGGCAGAAACTGCTCACCGAAAACATCGATATCAACGACGTCCACGTCGGCAACGATCACCACCATGACAACCCCAACCTGCCCAGGGCGCAGATCACTCCGCAGGGCGACCTGCTGCTCGCCGGCAAGAAGGTGGACGCCACGCCCGCGCAGCGCGCGCTGCTGCGGGATTACCGCCAGCAGGTCATCCAGATCGCCGAGGCCGGCATGGACATCGGCGCCAGCGGCGCCGACCTCGGCGTGAGTGCGGCAAGAGAAGCCATCTTCGGCGCACTTGCAGGCAAGAGCGACAAGGAGATCGAGGCCAGCATCAAGCCGCAGACCGACAGGATCCAGGCCGCCGCGATGCAACTCTGCAAACGCCTGCCCGATCTGCTCGCCTCGCAGCAGAAGCTGGCCGCCGCGATGCCCGCCTTCAAGCCCTACGCCACGATGACGCAGCAGGACGTCGACGACTGCGGCAAGGACATCGACCGGAACGGCAAGAAGGGTTTTGCCGTGTTCTCCGACGATGCCAACCAGGCCCAGGTCGAGCCATCCACCCGCGACCGCATCCGCGCCGGCATCCGTGCGGGCGTCCAGACCGCGGCGCAGAAAGCGGGGCTGGCATCACGCGGCACGCCGGATGCAAGCCCGCCTGCTTCGGCCAGTTCGACGAACTGAAGGATCATCCTGATTGACGGGCGGGCAACCCGTCCGACACCCCGCGCCCCACATCTGCAACGGACACGAGGACTGCATCATGACGCTTACCCGGCACGCCCGCATCGCGGGAGCCCTGTTCCTGCTGTTGATCGTGGTCGCCCCGATCCGGCTTGTCCTCATCCCCACGACGTTGTTCGCGCCCGGCGATGCGGGCACGACACTCGCGAACATCGCGGCGCACGAAACCCTGTTCCGCATCGGCATCTTTTCCGACCTGCTCGCCGGCGTCCTCACGCTGTTAGTCACGCTGGCGCTCCATCGCCTGTTCGCGGACGTGGATCGCAGGCTGGCGACACTGGTCGTGATCCTGGGCGGGATCCTTCCGACCGCGATCTATTTCTTCAACGTCCTGAACGATGCCGCGGTGCTGTTGATCGCGCGCGCTCCGGATTTCCTTTCCGTGTTCGACAAGCCCCAGCGCGATGGATTGGCGATGTTGTTCCTGAAACTGCACGGCCAGGAAATCGGCGCCGCGATGGTGTTCTGGGGCCTGTGGCTGCTGCCGCTCGCGGGGCTGGTCCTGCGTTCGGGATTCCTGCCCCGCTTGCTTGGCTGGTGGCTGGTGCTCAACGCGCTGGCCTATCTGGCGCAGAGCGTCACCTGGTCGGTGCTGCCGCAATTCGACGACGTGATCACGCGAATCGCGTTCCCGCTGCAATTCGGAGAAGTCGCGCTGATGCTGTGGCTGCTCCTGTTCGGCGCGCGCAGCTCGTTGCGCCGCCCACCCGCCATCCTGCCCACCACGAGTGCCTGACATGCCGAAATCGACGACGCTGCAGAGCTTCACGCCACCCATCCAGTTGAAGCTCGCGATGCTGTGGGCCTCGGTGGTGTTCTGCTACATCTATGGCGACTACTTCGGCCTGTACGTGCCGGGCTCGCTGCAAGCGATGCTCGACGGCCGCATGGGCCCGATCGGCCCGACGACCCAGAACGTGCTGCTCGGCACCACCGCCTTGATGGTGATTCCCTGCCTGATGCCATTCGCCTCGCTGGTGCTGAAACCCGGCTGGAACCGTGCCGCCAACCTGCTGTTCGGCCTCGTGTACAGCGTGGTGATGGCCGTCACGATGCCCGGAGCGTGGCGTTTCTACCAGGCGCTGGGCGCGGTGGAAATCCTGCTGACGCTCGCGGTGTGCTGGTACGCGTGGAACTGGCCGCGCCTGCCTGCAAGCGCACGTGTCCCGAAGGCAAACGCCGCATGAACCGGGGCTGCAGGGCGGGAGTAGCACAGCGAATCCCGCCGAATGATGCACTGCACGTGATGAAGGCAACCACTTGAAACTGGATCCCGGCTCAGCGCACATCCCTGTGCTGGCCGGGATGACGACATCCTGTCGTCACTTGCCGCCGTGGATGCCGCCTTTCGTGAGTGCGACCGGATCGAGCAGCTTCTTCAATTCCGCTTTCGACAACCCCGTCGTTTCCAGCGCCACGTCCAGGATCGGGCGTTTCTGCTTGTAGGCCTGCTTGGCGGTCGCGGCGCCCTTCTCGTAGCCGATCACCGGATTCAGCGCGGTGACGAGGATCGGGTTCAGCGCGAGCGCTTGATCGACGCGCGCCTTGTTGACCTTGAAACCGGCAATGGCCTTGTCGGCCAGCAGACGCGAGGCGTTGGCGAGAATCACGATCGACTGCAGCAGGTTGTAGGCGATCATCGGCAGCATCACGTTCAACTGGAAGTTGCCGGCCTGCCCGCCGATGGTGATCGCGGCGTCGTTGCCGATCACCTGCGCGCACACCATCGTCATCGCTTCCGGGATCACCGGGTTGACCTTGCCCGGCATGATCGACGAACCCGGTTGCAGCGCGGGCAGTTCGATTTCACCCAGGCCGGCCAGCGGACCCGAGTTCATCCAGCGCAGGTCGTTGGAAATCTTCATCAGCGAGCAGGCCAGCGTCTTCAACTGGCCGGACAACTCGACGGCGGCGTCCATGGACGCCATGCCTTCGAAGAAATTGTCCATCGAAGCAAACTTCACGCCGCCCGCCTTCGACAGCTCCGCGCAGAACGCCTTGGCGAATTTCGGATCGGCGTTGATGCCGGTGCCGACCGCGGTGCCGCCCTGCGGCAACTGGCGCATCCGTTTGCCGGCGTCCTCGATGCGCGCGATGCCCGAGCCGACCTGCGCCGACCAGCCCGACAGTTCCTGGCCGAACGTCACCGGCATCGCGTCCATCAAATGCGTACGGCCGGTCTTGGCAACGTTCTTCAGTTCGCGCGCGCGCTTGTCGATGGTTTTCTGCAGATGCTTCAGCGCCGGCAGCAACTGTTCGTGCGCGGCCAGCGAGGCGCTGACGTGGATCGCGGTCGGGATCACGTCGTTCGAGCTTTGTCCGTAATTGACGTGGTCGTTGGGATGGATCTTCACCTTCGACGCCTGCGAGGCGACATGCGCGATCACCTCGTTGGCATTCATGTTGGATGACGTGCCCGAACCCGTCTGGAAAATATCGATCGGGAACTGCGCGTCGAACTCGCCATCCGCCACGCGCTGCGCGGCCTTGCGGATCGCTGCGGCTTGCGCGGGCTTCAGGTGGCCGAGCTTCAGGTTGGCATCGGCTGCCGCGACCTTGATCAGGCCCAGCGCGCGGATGAAATCGCGCGGCAACGCGAGGCCCGAAATCGGGAAATTGTCCACGGCGCGCTGGGTCTGCGCGCCCCACAACGCGTCAGCGGGCACCTGCAACTCACCCATGCTGTCGTGTTCGATCCGAAACTTGGCCATGCTGGTTCCACCCGTGAACGAAACCGCAAATTGTAGCGGCAGCAAGAGAAAAATCATGACCACGGATTGACACGGATGCGCACGGACAAGGCAAAACCGGCCTTTGAATCCGTGTTCATCCGTGTTCATCCGTGGTAATGCTCCTCCGCGCGCTCAGGGGCCTTGGGCATCGGTCATCTTTTCTGTCCGGCTACAATTGCGCGTCTGCAATCGACCCGGAGCCGCCATGCAGCTCGATCCCCTGACCGCCCTCTCGCCGCTGGATGGCCGCTACGCCGCCAAGGTCGAAGCGCTGCGCCCGGTCTTCAGCGAATACGGCCTGATGCGCCGCCGCGTGGCGGTGGAAATCGCGTGGCTGATCGCGCTGTCCGATGAATCCGGCATCGTGGAACTGCCGCCCTTCTCCCAAGCCGCACGCGCGCAACTGCAAAAGATCGAGGACGGCTTCTCCGTCGCCGACGCCGCGCGCATCAAGCAGATCGAAGCCACCACCAACCACGACGTCAAGGCAGTCGAATATTTCATCAAGGAAAGGATCGGCGACGACGCCGCACTGAAGCAGGCGAAGGAATTCGTGCACTTCGCCTGCACCAGCGAGGACATCAACAACCTCGCCTACGCGCTGATGCTGCGCGATGCGCGCGATGCCGTGTTGCTCGCCGAGCTCGACAAGGTCATCGCCAGGTTGCGCGAACTCGCCCACGCGCACGCCGATCTGCCGATGCTGTCACGCACGCACGGCCAGACCGCGAGCCCGACGACGCTCGGCAAGGAAATGGCCAACGTGGCCGCACGGCTGCAGCGCCAGCGCGCGCAGCTCGCGGCCATCGACATTCCCGGCAAGATCAACGGCGCCGTCGGCAACTACAACGCGCACGCGATTGCGTACCCGGAAATCGACTGGCGCGCGTTCTCGCGGCGCTTCGTCGAATCGCTGGGTTTGCAGTGGCAGGAATACACGACCCAGATCGAACCGCACGACGGCGTCGCCGAACTCTGCGACGCGCAGCGCCGCATCGACACCATCCTGATCGACCTCGCGCGCGACGTGTGGGGTTACATCTCGCTCGGCTACTTCAGGCAGAAACTGAAGGCCGGCGAGGTCGGTTCCTCGACCATGCCGCACAAGGTCAACCCCATCGACTTCGAAAATGCCGAAGGCAACTTCGGCATCGCCAACGCGCTGCTCGGGCACTTCAGCGAGAAATTGCCGATCAGCCGCTGGCAGCGCGACCTCACCGACTCCACCACGCTGCGTGCGCTGGGCGAAGCGTTCGGCCACGCGCTGATCGGTTTCGCATCGCTGGAGAAAGGCCTCGGCAAACTGGAAGTCAACGCCGAGCGCATCGCTGCCGACCTCGATGCCAGTTGGGAAGTGCTGGCCGAGGCGATCCAGACCGTGATGCGCCGCTACGGCCTGCCGGAACCCTACGAACAGTTGAAGGCGTTGACCCGCGGCAAGGGCATCACGCGCGAGACGCTGCAGACGTTCATCGCTTCGCTGCCATTGCCCGAAGCCGACAAGCAACGCCTGCTGGCGTTGACGCCGGGCACCTACACCGGCCTCGCGGCCAATCTCGCCCGGGACATCTGACGTGCCTGCCACCGCGATCGAATTGCGCGCCAAACGCGGCCAGCCGCTCGGCATGCCGCCCGCGCGTTTCCTGCGCGACTACTGGCAAAAACGGCCGCTATTGATCCGCGGCGCGTTTCCGGATTTCACGCCGCCACTGTCGCCCGACGATCTGGCAGGGCTTGCGTGCATGGACGGCGCGCTGGCGAGGATTGTCTTGCACCACGGCGGCAAAGCAAAGTCACTGGATGACTCGCCGCATCCGCGGCTCGCCCTTCGGGCCATCGGCTCCGCCGATGTTCGCTCCGGCATCCTGCCTGCGCAGTCCGGGTTCCGCGCTGCGCGCGGCCCCGGAATGACGAAGAAAAATACTTCGTGCGCAGGCTCTGCAGCGAATGACGGGAAATGGGAAGTCCGCACCGGCCCCTTCGACGACGCAACGTTCGCCAAACTGCCGGACTCGAACTGGACCCTGCTGGTGCAGGACGTCGACAAATGGGATGCCGATACCGCCGCCCTCCTCGACCATTTCCCGTTCATCCCGAGCTGGCGCATCGACGACGTGATGATCAGCTATGCGGTCGATGGCGGCGGCGTGGGCGCGCACGTCGATCAATACGACGTGTTCCTTGTCCAGGGGCTCGGCCAGCGCCGCTGGGCCATCGACACGCGCCCGAATCCTCCAACGGACTTCCGCGACGACGTCGAATTGAAGCTGCTGAAGGTTTTCTCGCCCACGCATGAGTGGGTGCTGGAGCCCGGCGACGTGTTGTACCTGCCGCCCGGCGTGCCGCATGACGGTGTCGCCATCGGCGAGTGCATGACCTTCTCGGTCGGCATGCGCGCGCCATCGGCGGCAGAGATGCTGACGGACTTCGCGCATGCTCTCGCCGAACAATTGCCCGAGGAACGGCGTTATGCCGATCCCGACTTGCAAGCCGTCCGCGAGACTGGCGAGATCGACGACGCGGCGGTTGCGAGGGCGATGCGGGCGATGCCGTGGCTGCGTGTCGACGCGGAAAGCAACAGACAAAAACGCGAAGGAGACCATGACGGCTTCGCACGGAGCGTTCCTGCGTCCACGCTTCGTACCTGGTTCGGTTGCTTCATCACGCGTTACCGCATCGCGCAGGTTCCGGTTCCGCGCAAGCGCCCGGTCGACCGCAGCCTGCTTGCGCACAAGCTGCCGCATTCCGTGCTGGAGCGCGATCCCTGGAGCCGCTTCGCGTGGTGCCGCAACGGCCGCGACGCCAGCCTGTTCGTCGACGGCCACGTCCACGCCGCTCCGCTGGCGTGGGCGCGGGCGCTGTCCGCACGCACCCGCGCATTCGACGGCGGTGCGCTCGCGAAGTTGCCGCAGCGCGCGCGCGGCGTTGCCCTGCTGGCCGACCTGATCGACGCCGGACACCTGCACCTGCGCAAGCGGTGAAGCCGTTTGCAAAATCGCCTGCGGAACTGGCATACAATCCCGCGACACAGCACGGCCACCCGGAGGGGGTTGACCGAATGCCAATCCAGGGCGGCTTCCACGTCGAAGTCTGCAGTTGGGCCAATGACGCCGACCGCGAGGCGATGCGCACGTTGCGCGAAACCGTGTTCGTGCTCGAACAGCACGTTCCCCCCGAAATGGAAGTCGATGAGGAAGACCCGCGCAGCGTGCACGCGCTGGCGCGTGCGTCGGACGGCACGCCGGTCGGCACGGGCCGCCTGGCTCCCGGCGGCCAGATCGGGCGGATGGCGGTCTTGCGCGACTGGCGCGGACGCGGCGTCGGCACGGGCCTGCTCACCACCCTGCTCGACCTTGCGCGGATGCGGCGGCTGCCCGAGGTTTCGCTGCACGCGCAGCGCGAAGCCGTGCCGTTCTACCGGCGCCACGGGTTCGAAACCGCCGGCGAGGAATTCGAGGAAGCGGGCATCCCCCACGTGTTGATGCGCCGACCGTTGGATGCGATGGCCGAACCCGATCGTCCGCCGCCCCCGCCCGCACCGGAACCGGTGGCGTTGCACGCCGCCACCCGCGAGGAACTGATCGCGGTCACCCTTCAACTGTTGTCCGGGGCCCGCCACAGCCTGTGCGTGCTGGTGCGCGAGCTGCACCCGTTGCTGCTCAACGACACCGCCTGCGTGGTCGAACTGCGGCGCCTGGCGATTTCCGGACGCGGCGCGTCGATCCGCATTCTGGCGCAGGACCTGACGCGCGCACTGCAGGAGGGTTCGCGCGTGCTGGAACTTGCTCAGCGCCTGTCCAGCGTGATCGAACTGCGCCGGCCGGTCGAGGACAACGACCTCGCCTACCGCTCGGCCTTCATGTGCACGGACACCGGCGGCTACCTGTTCCGCCCGCAGGAGAGCGAGATGGCCGCCACGGGTTCGACCTACGCGCCCGGCCGCCACGTGGAACTGATGGGCCTGTTCGAGGAAGTCTGGGTGCGCTCCGAACCGTGGCCCGAGCTGCGGAACCTCGGCCTCTGAGCAGCGGGTCGCGGGTAAGCGGCGGCTGACCCGCGGGTGCCGTGAATCCCGCACTGCAGCATTAAACCGTTATAATTTCAGGTCCGCGCCGTACGTCGTGGTATCGGGGCGCGCACGCAGCCAATTCCTTGTTTGGTGACCATCGTGAGTGACGGCGGCAGTTTGTTGCAGCAGTTGGCGGAAACCTCCCAGTTCGGAGGCGGCAACGCCGCCTACATCGACCAGTTGTACGAAGACTGGCTGCACGATCCGCAATCGGTCGCGCCCGAATGGCGCACCTATTTCGGACGCCTCCACCGCGACGGCGACGTGTCCCATGCCGATGCCATCGCGCGCATCGCCGCGGCACAGCAACAGGGCCATCGCGCGATTGCCGCGGCTGGCTCCGGACAACATGTTGACGATGCGCACGCGCGCAAACAGGCCGGCGTGCTGCGGCTCCTGACCGCCTACCGCTCGCGCGGCCACCTCGCGGCCGATCTCGATCCGCTGGCGATCGCGCCGAAGCGCCCCGCGCCGGACCTCGACCTGCCCTTCCACGGACTGGCCGATTCCGATCTCGCCACCGAGTTCGACTGCGGCACCTTCGCCGGCGGCAGCCAGCGCATGCCGTTGCGCGACCTGCGCGAGCGCCTGCGCCGCACCTACGTCGCCAGCATCGGCGCCGAGTTCATGCACATCAGCGACCACAACCAGCGTCGCTGGATCTACGATCGCCTGGAAAAGGCCAGCGGCGACGCCGGCCTTGACGACGCCACCCGCAAGCGCGTGCTGGCCAAGCTGACCGCCGCCGACGGGCTGGAGCGCTACCTGCACACCAAGTACGTCGGCCAGAAGCGTTTCTCGCTGGAAGGCGGCGATTCGCTGATCCCGCTGCTGGACGACCTGATCCGGCGCGCGGCCGCCGACGGCGTGCACGAACTGGTGATCGGCATGGCGCACCGCGGACGCCTCAACGTGCTGGTCAACATCCTCGGCAAGCCGCCGCAGCAACTGTTCGCGGAATTCGAAGGCAAGCACGACGGTCCCGACGATCCCGCGCATTCCGGCGACGTGAAGTACCACATGGGTTTCTCCGCCGACATCGCGGCACCGGCCGGCAACATCCATGTCGCGCTGGCGTTCAATCCGTCGCACCTCGAAATCGTCAATCCGGTGGTTTCGGGTTCGGTACGCGCGCGCCAGATCCGCGCCCACGACGGCGTGCGCGAACAGGTGCTGCCGGTGCTGATCCACGGCGACGCCGCGCTGTCCGGCCAGGGCGTGAACATGGAATTGTTCAACATGTCGCAGACGCGCGGCTTCGGCGTGGGCGGCACCGTGCACATCGTGATCAATAACCAGATCGGTTTCACCACTGACGCCTACGACAGCCGCAGCACGCTGTACTGCACCGACGTCGCCAAGATGGTCAACGCGCCGGTGCTGCACGTGAACGGCGACGATCCGGAAGCCGTCCTGCAATGCGTGCGCCTTGCCTTCGATTTCCGCCAGCAGTTCCACAAGGACGTGGTGGTGGATCTGGTGTGCTATCGCCGCCATGGCCACAACGAGGCCGACGAACCTTCGGCCACCCAGCCGATCATGTACGACGTGATCAAGAAGCTGCCGCCGACGAGGGAGCTTTATGCAGGGACGCTGGCCAAACGTGGGTTGATCGCCGACGGCGACGGGCGCAAGCTGTTCGACGCCTACCGCGACCAGCTCGACGCCGGCAAGCCGGTCACCGAACTGGCGCCGCCGGGTTCGCAGAAGTACGCGGTGGACTGGTCGCGGTTCCTGCGCGGCAAGCTCGAACAGCCGGTCGAAACCGGCGTCGCGCGCAAGACGCTAGACCAGCTCGCCGCGAAAATCCTGACCTGGCCGCAGGACATGACCCTGCAGCCACGGGTCGGCAAGATCTACGCCGACCGCCGCAAGATGGCCGAAGGCGCGCTGCCGCTGGATTGGGGTTACGCCGAGAACATGGCCTACGCCACCCTGATCGCCGACGGCCACGCGCTGCGTCTGGTGGGACAGGACACCGGCCGCGGCACCTTCTTCCACCGTCACGCCGAACTGCACGACCAGAAGACCGGCAACATCTACACGCCGCTCGCGCACGTGCGCGATGGCGTCTCGGTCGAAGTCATCGACTCGTTGCTGTCCGAGGAAGCCGTGCTGGCGTTCGAATACGGTTTCGCCACCGCCGATCCCGACACGCTGGTACTGTGGGAAGCGCAATTCGGCGACTTCGCGAACGGCGCGCAGGTCGTGATCGACCAGTTCATCTCGTCGGGCGAAGCCAAATGGGATCGCCTGTGCGGACTGGTGCTGCTGCTGCCGCACGGCTACGAAGGCCAGGGCCCCGAACACTCCTCCGCGCGACTGGAACGTTACCTGCAACTGTGCGCGCTGGACAACATGCAGGTGTGCGCGCCGACCACGCCCGCGCAGATGTTCCACATGCTGCGCCGGCAGATGCTGCGCGATTGCCGCAAGCCGCTGGTGGTGATGACGCCGAAGTCGCTGCTGCGCCACAAGCTCGCGGTGTCGTCGCTGGACGATCTCGAGCACGGCCATTTCCATCTCGTGATCCCCGACCAGCGCATCAAGGACAACAAGAATGTCCGGCGCGTGGTGCTGTGTTCGGGCAAGGTCTATTACGACCTGTTCGAGGGCGCGGAAAAACAGAAACTCGACAACGTCGCGATCGTGCGCGTCGAGCAGTTGTACCCGTTCCCGCGGATCGAGGTGAACGCGGAACTCGACAAGTATCCCGCGTCGAAGGAAGTAGTCTGGTGCCAGGAAGAGCCCCAGAACCAGGGCGCATGGTTCCAGATCCGCCATCACCTGCAAGCCTGCGTCGATGGCCACCACAGCCTGCACTATGCGGGCAGGGTGCGTTCGCCGGCACCAGCCTGCGGCCACCACGACACCCATGTCGCCGAACAGCACGCGCTGGTACAGCAGGCGCTGGTCGAACCCGTGGGTGACGATCATTCGGTTGAGTAGAAAAATCCCCGTTTGTCCCGAGGTATCGAAGGACGAACGGGCATTCGCCGCGTTCGTGGTTCGATACCTCGCCACGACCGTTTTGCTTGAAGATCATTGCGCAGAAGACAACTCCAAGGATCAATCATGTCGATCGAAGTCAAGGTTCCGGTACTGCCCGAATCCGTCAGCGACGCCACCATCGCCGCGTGGCACAAGAAGCCGGGCGACGCGGTCAGGCGCGACGAAAACCTGGTCGACCTCGAAACCGACAAGGTGGTGCTGGAAGTCCCCGCGCCGGCCGACGGCGTGCTGAAGGAAATCCGCCATCCGACCGGCGACACCGTCAACAGCGAAGACGTGATCGCGATCCTCGAGGAAGGCGCGGTGGCGGCTGCGGCGCCTGCGAAACCCGCACCGGAATCGAAGGCGGCCGAAGCGCCCAAGGCCGCGCCGGTTCAGGCGGCGGGACCCGCGAAAGCGGCTTCCGAGAATCTCTCGCCCGCCGCACGTCGTCTGGCCACTGAAGAAAAGATCGACGCCTCGAAAGTCGAAGGCACCGGCCGCGGCGGTCAGGTGACCAAGGAAGATTTGGTCAACTTCCAGCGTGCGCCCAAACCCGCAGCGCCCGCCCCGGCGGCGCGCTCTGCCACGCCGGGCGCGCGTCCCGAAGAGCGCGTGCCGATGACGCGCATCCGCGCCAAGATCGCCGAGCGCCTGATGCAGTCCAAAAACTCCATCGCGATGCTGACCTCGTTCAACGAAGTCAACCTCGCGAAAGTCGTCGCGATGCGCAAGCAGTTGGGCGAGGCGTTCGAAAAGACCCACGGCATCAAGCTCGGCTTCATGAGCTTCTTTGTGAAGGCCGCCTGCGAGGCGCTGAAACGCCACCCGGTGGTGAACGCGTCGGTGGACGGCAACGACATCATCTACCACGGCTACCAGGACATCTCGATCGCGGTCGCGACCGAGCGCGGCCTGGTGACGCCGGTGCTGCGCGACGCGCAGGACATGAGCTTTGCCGACATCGAGAAGGCCATCGCGAACTTCGCGAAGAAGGCGCGCGAGGGCGGCCTCACGCTCGACGACCTGCAGGGCGGCACCTTCACCATCACCAACGGCGGCACCTTCGGTTCGCTGTTCTCGACGCCGATCGTCAATCCGCCGCAAAGCGGCATCCTCGGCATGCACACCATCAAGGAGCGCGCCGTGGTCGAGAACGGCCAGGTCGTGGCCGCGCCGATGATGTACATCGCGATCAGCTACGACCACCGCATCGTGGACGGCAAGGACGCGGTGCTGTTCCTGGTCGACATCAAGAACCAGCTGGAAAACCCGCACAAGATGTTGCTTGGGATTTGATGATTCGAACCCCTCTCCCTCCGGGAGAGGGGTTGGGGTGAGGGTTCGGCCACGCCGCAACACTCACGATCACCGAACCCTCATCCGGCGCTGCGCGCCACCACGTAGCTCTCGGCCACGGATGGCAGCTTTTCGATGAGACAAAAATTCCAAAGGAACCGAAATGTCCGACAACCAATTCGACGTCATCATCATCGGCGCGGGCCCGGCCGGCTACATTTGCGCGATCCGCGCGGCGCAGCTCGGGCTGAAGGTCGCGTGCGTCGATGCGTTCAAGGGCAAGGACGGCAAGCAGGCGCTGGGCGGCACCTGCCTCAACGTCGGCTGCATTCCGTCGAAGGCGCTGCTGGATTCGTCCAGGCAGTTCTGGGGGCTCATGCACAACCTGCCCACCCACGGCATCAGCGTCGAGAATGCCAAGGTGGACATGCAAACGTTCATCGGGCGCAAGGACAAGATCGTCAAGCAGTTCACCGGCGGCGTCGGCACGCTGTTCAAGGCCAACAAGGTCACGCCGTTCTTCGGCACCGGCAAATTGCTGAAGGGCAATGAAGTCGAAGTGAGCGGCTTCGACGGCAACAAGCAGACGCTCAAGGCCGCCAACGTGATCATCGCGACCGGTTCGGTGCCGATCGAGCTGACCTTCGCGAAATTCGACGGCAAGCACATCATCGACAACGCCGGCGCGCTGGACATCGACGCGGTGCCCAAGCGCCTCGGCGTGATCGGCGCGGGCGTGATCGGACTGGAACTCGGCTCGGTGTGGAAGCGCATGGGCGCCGAAGTCACGATCCTCGAAGCGCTGCCGGATTTCCTCGGCGCCGCCGACGCCGACATCGCCAAAGCCGCCGCGCGCGAGTTCAAGAAGCAGGGCCTCGACATCCATCTCGGCGCCAAGGTAGGCAACGCCGAAATCAAGAAGAATGCGGTGGAAGTCACCTATTCCGACAAGGACGGCGAGCACAAGCTCACGGTGGACAAGCTCCTGGTCGCGGTCGGCCGTCGCGCCTACACGCAAGGCGTGCTGGGCGACGGCACCGGCGTGAAGGTCGACGAGCGCGGCCGCATCGAAGTCGACGAACACTGCTGGACCGGCGTCGACGGCGTGTGGGCGATCGGCGACTGCGTGCGCGGCCCGATGCTCGCGCACAAGGGCGAGGAAGAAGGCGTGATGGTCGCCGAACTGATCGCGGGCCGCGCCGGCCACGTCGATTACGGCGTGATCCCGTGGGTGATCTACACCGAACCCGAAATGGCTTGGGCCGGCAAGACCGAAAAGCAGTGCCAGGACGAAGGCGTCCCGTACAAGATCGGCAACTTCCCGTTCGCCGCCAACGGCCGCGCCGTGGCGATGAACGAACCCGCGGGCCTGGTCAAGGTGATCGCGCACGCGGAAACCGACCGCATCCTCGGCGTGCACATGTGCGGCCCGGCGGTGTCGGAATTGATCGCCGAAGCTGTGGTCGCGATGGAGTTCAAGGGCTCGTCCGAAGACCTCGCCCGCATCGTCCACGCGCATCCGACCCTGTCCGAAGTCGTGCACGAAGCCGCGCTGGCCGTGGACAAGCGGGCGCTGAACAAGGCCAATTGAAGTCAGGATGACTTCATTCCGGACAGGCCAGGGATGGCCGTCGATCCGGGATCCGCTTTTGCTCGTCATCCCGGCGCAAGCCGGGATCCATTTTGATTTTCGATCTCAACCGAGGCCAAAATGGATTCCGGCTTTTGCCGGAATGACGGAGACAAGGATGTTCGAGCGACATCCATGCGTTTACATTCTCGCAAGCTCGGAGCGCAGCACGCTCTACGTTGGCGTCACGTCCGATCTCGTCAAACGCGTTTGGGAGCACAAGAACGATCTTGTCGAGGGTTTCTCGAAGAAATACCACGTTCATACGCTGGTCTGGTTCGAACAGCACGGCACCATGGAATCAGCCATCGCTCGCGAAAAGGCGATCAAGGAATGGAAGCGCGCTTGGAAGCTGGAGTTGATCGAAACGCGGAACCCATCCTGGAATGACCTGTATCCGGGGCTGTCGGGCTAAGCCGAAGAGCCAGATGGATTCCGGCTTGCGCCGGAATGACGAGCAGGAGCATATCGGTATGCATTCCCTTACACACTTCCGCGCCTTCCGCATCCACCACGACGACGCCGGCTACCGCGCCGGCATCGAATCGATGCGCGTCGATGACCTGTCGCCCGGCGAGGTGCTGATCAAGGCCGCATACTCGTCGGTCAACTACAAGGACGCGCTGGCGGGCACGGGCAAAGGGAAAATCCTGCGCCGGTTCCCGTTGAACGGCGGCATCGACGTCGCGGGTCACGTGGCGGCATCGACCGATCCGAAGTTCAAGCAAGGCGACGCGGTGTTGTGCACCGGCTGCGGACTGTCGGAAACGCGTGACGGCGGTTACGCCGAATACGTGCGCCTCAAATCCGAATGGACGATTCCTTTGCCGGCGGGATTGTCGCTGCGCGAAAGCATGATCCTTGGCACCGCGGGCTTCACCGCGGCGCTCGCGTTGTTCCGCATGCGCGACAATCGCCAGTCACCCGAACTCGGGCCGATTGCGGTGACCGGCGCAACCGGCGGCGTCGGGATGCTCGCCATCGACATCTTCACCCGCGCCGGCTTCGAAGTGCATGCGATCAGTGGCAAGCCCGAGCGCGTAGATTTCCTGAAATCACTGGGCGCGCGCGAAGTGGTGGACCGCCATACGCTCAACCTCGGCCACCATGCACTGGAATCCACACGCTTCGGGGGCGTGGTGGACAACGCGGGTGGCACCCTGCTGGCGCAATTGCTCGCCTGCACCGCGCCCTACGGCAACGTCGCCAGCATCGGGCTCGCCGCCGACAGCAAGCTCGACACCACGGTGATGCCCTTCATCATCCGCGGCGTCAGCCTGCTCGGGATCGCCTCGGCGGGCACCGCGCGCGACATCCGCGACGCGATCTGGCAGCACCTCGCCTCCGATTGGAAGCCCGCGCAGCTCGACCGGATCTGCACGCAGGAAACCACGCTGGACGGACTGCCGGGCGTGTTCGACGCGATGCTCGCGGGCCGCTCCTTCGGCCGCACGCTGGTCCGCATTGCCTCCGTGGACTAATCGAATCCATCTCGCAAATTGTTTGTAATACATTGATTACAAACAAGTAGTGTCCGGTACTCGACACTTGGCCGAGGCGTTGATCGCATCCTGCCTCGACGTGGCACGAACGTCCCTGGTTCCCTACAATGCCCCCTTCCGTTGTGGGGAGCACCGCATGGCACGCATCCTGATCGTCGACGATTCGCCCTCCCAACTCGAAGGATTGAAGCGCCTGGTCGAAAAGCTCGGGCACCAGACTCTGACCGCCGTGGACGGTGCCGCCGGCGTGGAGGCGACCAAGCGCGACAAGCCCGACCTCGTGTTGATGGACGTGGTGATGCCGAACTTGAACGGCTTCCAGGCGACCCGCGCCATTTCCAAGGATCCAGCCACTTCGCACATCCCGGTGGTACTGGTCACCACCAAGGACCAGGACACCGACAAGGTGTGGGGCATGCGCCAAGGCGCCAAGGCTTACATCACCAAGCCCGTCAACGAAGCCGAGCTGACCAAGACGCTCAACGAAAATCTGGGCACGTAGGAGCCTGCGTGCAGGCGACTCGATTCGCGAGCACGCTCGCTCCTACACCGCGCGTGGATCGAACCCGGAAAAGGCCTTCTCGAACGCCGCATAGGCGGCCTTGGCACTGTCGTTGTCGGCCGGCGGAATCTGGATCGACAGCGTGACGATCTGGTCGCCCGGCGTGCGGCCCGGCATGCCGCGGCCTTTCAGACGCAGCTTGCGTCCGCTGCGCGAACCCGCCGGAATCTTCAGTTCGACATGGCCGCCCAGCGTCGGCACCGGCACCTTGGCGCCGAGCGCGGCTTCCCACGGCGATACCGGCACTTCGACTTCGATGTCGCGGCCGTGCAGCTTGAATTGCGGATCGTCGCGCACCTGCACTTCCAGCAGCAGGTCGCCCGACGGGCCTCCGTGGTAGCCGGGCTCGCCCTGGCCGGCGAGGCGGATCACCTTGCCCGGCAGGATGCCCGCGGGAATGTTGACTTCCAGCGTGCGCTCGCCGGTCGCGTCGCGCAGACCCAATCGCTGCTTGCCACCGGAATACGCGGTGCGCAGGTCGATCTCGACGCCCGCGCGCACGTCGTTGCCGCGCGCGGGACCGCGCTGGGGGCGCGCGCCGGCGCCGCGCCCGCCGAACAAAGATTCGAAGAAATCGCTGAAACCGCCCGCGTCGCCACCGCCGCCGAAGTCGCGGAACTCGAAACCGCCCGGCGCCTGTTGCTGCCAGCCCGGCGGCGGCCGGAACTGATCGCCGCCGCGATAACCGCCCGCGCGCAGGTTGTCGTAGGCCGCACGCTTCTGCTTGTCGTGCAGCACCTCGTAGGCCTCGCTGATGGCCTTGAACCTGTCCTCGGCGCCGGCTTCCTTGTTCTTGTCCGGGTGGTACTTGCGCGCGAGCTTGCGGTAGGCGGCCTTGATCTCGTCGTCGCCCGCGCCCTGCTTGACGCCGAGGGTCTTGTAGTAGTCCTGGAACTCCATCGCGCCTCCCGCTCAGGCAAAAGTCCGCGGCGGATCGCTCCGCCGCGGACTCGGATTATGACGCATGGCAGGCGTCGGCTTACGCCGCGGTCTGGATCTCGATCTTGCGCGGCGTGGTTTCAGGCCGCTTGGGGATCTCGATCTCCAGCACGCCGTGCTTGCCGGTCGCGGTGATGCCGTCCGGATTGGCGCTGTCCGGCAACGCGAAGCGGCGATGAAACACGCCGTGCGCGCGTTCGACGCGCGTGTACTTGCCGTCTTCGACCTTGTGCTCGGTCTTGCGCTCGCCGCGGATCGACAGGACGCCCTTGTCCATGTTGACTTCGATGTCCTTCGGATCGACGCCCGGGATATCGGCCTCGATCACGAAACGTTTGGCTTCCTCGCGGATGTCCACGCGCGGCGCCCATTCGCTGGTCACCACGTTGGACTGGTCGGCGGATTCCAGGTCGAACAGACGGTTGAACGCGTCGGCGAACTCGCCCGGGAAACGGCCGGCAACCGGCCAGTAGGTTGAACGTTGTACAGCCATGACAGCCTCCTTGGTTTGGTCTTGGCCGTGATCGGCCACTCGTTTCGAGGTATGGCCGGCCTCCGGGGTTTCAAGGGCTGGCTGCCATGCGGTGGAGTACGATTGCCGGCTCAACCAACCGGACGCGACGGCCATGACCATCCAGATCGGCGACAGGATTCCGAGTGCCACCTTCGCCGTGCTGCGCGACGGCGTGCAGCCAATCACCAGCGACGCCGTGTTCAAGGGCAGGAAGGTGGTGCTGTTCGCGGTACCCGGCGCGTTCACCCCGACCTGTTCGGAGCGCCACCTGCCCGGCTACATCGCGCACTACGAGGATTTCCGGAAGCGCGGCATCGACGTCGCCTGCATGGCCGTCAACGACGCATTCGTGATGCAGGCCTGGGCGCAGCACCGCCACGTGCCCGATGGGATGCTGATGCTGGCCGACGGCAACGGCGATTTCGCCAAGGCGCTGGGGCTTGAAATGGATTCCAGCAAGTACGGGATGGGCATGCGGTCGCGGCGCTTCGCGCTGTACGCCGAGGATGGCGTGGTCAAGGTGCTGCATGTCGAAGCGCCGGGTGAGTTTCGCGTGTCGAGTGCCGAGGCGATGTTGGCAGCGCTGGGGAACGTATCGTGAGTGCGCTGCCACCCCTGATGCGCGACCAGCGGCCGATCGATGCCGACCACCTGCGCCTGCTGGCGATCTTCCACTTTGTTGCGGCCGCCTTCGCGCTGGCGGGTATCGCCTTCCTGTTCCTGCACTATTCGCTGATGCACATGGCCTTTGCCGACCCGCGGGCCTGGAAGACCCAGCCGCAAGGGATCACACCCATGCAGTTCATGGCGATCTTCCGCTGGTTCTACGTGGTCTTCGGACTGTGGTTCATCCTGTCCGGCGTGATCAACGTCATTTCCGGCTTCTTCCTGCGCGCCCGCCGGCACCGTACGTTCTCTCTGGTCGTCGCCGGCATCAACTGCCTGTACATGCCGTTCGGCACCATCCTGGGTATCTTCACGATCCTGGTGCTCGGGCGCGGAAGCGTGCGCGAAATGTACGAGGCACGCAGGTTGGGCTGAGTGCGTAGGTTCGGCTGAGTGCAACGAAGCCCAACATCGCGACGTTTCGAAATCACGTTGGGCTTCCCCCGGATCAAGTCCGGGGTCAGCCCAACCTACCCTTTCGCCATGCCTATGCTTCCGGCGCAGCACGTAGGTTGGGCTGAGTGCAACGAAGCCCAACATCGCGGCATTCGGAAATCACGTTGGGCTTCCCCCGGATCAAGTCCGGGGTCAGCCCAACCTACCCGCTCGCAGCTCTTACGCTTCTGGCGCGGGGTGCTCTTCCGACGCGCTGTCGCCGTTTGCGATTTCACCGTCATCGCTCTCGATCTTTACGACGCCGACCAGCTTTTCGTCGTCGGGCAGCCGGATCAGGGTGACGCCCTGGGTGTTGCGGCCGACCTGTGAAACTTCCGCGACGCGCGTGCGCACGAGCGTACCCTTGTCGGAGATCAGCATCAGGTCGTGGCTGGCGTCGGTGCACACCGCTGCCACCAGTGAGCCGTTGCGCTCGGAGCACTGGATCGCGATCACGCCCTGCGAGCCGCGGCCCTTGCGCGGGAAATCGGCGAGCGGCGTGCGTTTGCCGTAGCCGCGCTCGGTGGCGGTCAACACATCGCAGCCTTCAGCCTCGGTGCGCTCATCGGCCACGATCATCGACACCACCTGCGCGCCGTCGGCCAGGCGCATCCCGCGCACGCCGTGAGCGGTGCGGCCCATCGGACGCACCTCGCCGCCGGCGAACCGCGCGGCCTTGCCGTTCGATGCGAACAGCAGCACGTCGCAGTTGCCATCGGTGAGTTCGGCCTCGACCAGCCCGTCGCCCTCGTCCAGCCCGATCGCGAGCTTGCCCTTCTGCAACTGGAACTCGAATTCCCTGAGCGGCGTCTTTTTCACCGTGCCGCTGCGGGTAGCGAAGAACACGAAGCGGTCGTCGGTGTATTCGCGCACCGGCAACACCGCCTGCACCTTCTCGCCATCGACCAGCGGCAGCAGGTTGACGATCGGGCGGCCGCGCGCGCCGGGGCCGGCTTCCGGGATGCGATACACGTCGAGCCAGTACACGCGCCCGTTGCTGGTGAAGGTGAGCAGCGTGTCGTGGGTGTTGACGATCCACAGCTTCTCGACGAAATCCTCGTCCTTCATGGTGGTGGCCGAACGGCCCTTGCCGCCGCGTTTCTGCGCGCGGTAGGTGTCCAGCGTCTGACGCTTCACGTAGCCCGCGTGCGACAGCGTGACGACGACATCCTCTTCCGCGATCAGGTCCAGCGTTTCCAGGTCTTCCTGCGTGTGCAGGATCTCGGTGCGGCGCGCATCGCCGTACAGCTCCTTCATCTCGACCAGCTCGCCGCGGATCACCGCCATCAGCTTGTCGGGATCCTCCAGGATCGCGATCAGGCCGCGGATGGTTTCCAGCAGCTGCTTGTATTCGTCGGTGAGCTTGTCCTGCTCCAGGCCGGTCAGGCGGTGCAGGCGCATTTCCAGGATTTCCTTCGCCTGGATTTCGGAAAGCTGGTAACCGTCGTCCTTGAGGCCTGCACGCGGATCGAGGTCTTCCGGGCGCGACGCGCTGGCGCCCGCGGCCTGCAACAGGCTGCGCACCATCCCCGGTTCCCACTTGCGCGCCAGCATCCGTTCGCGCGCGACCTGCGGCGATTCGGAGGTCTTGATCAGCTCGATCATTGCATCGATGTTGGCCAGCGCGACGGTCAGGCCTTCCAGCACGTGGGCGCGGGCGCGCGCCTTGCGCAGGTCGAAAATCGTCCGCCGGGTGACGACTTCGCGCCGGTGCCGGATGAAGTGCTCGAGGATTTCCTTGAGGTTCAACAGGCGCGGCTGGCCATCGACCAGCGCGACCATGTTGATGCCGAACGTCACCTGCAACTGGGTCTGCTGGAACAGGTTGTTCAGCACCACGTCGGCCGCGGCGTCGCGGCGCACCTCGATCACGATGCGCATGCCGTCCTTGTCGGACTCGTCGCGCAGGGCGCTGATGCCCTCGACCTTCTTTTCCTTCACCAGCTCGGCGATCTTCTCGATCAACCGCGCCTTGTTGACCTGGTACGGGATCTCGGTGGCGATGATCGCTTCGTGGCCGTGCTCGCTGGTTTCGATCTCGGTCTTCGCGCGCACCAGCACGCGGCCGCGGCCGGTGCGGTAGGCCTGCACGATGCCGGCAGCGCCATTGATGATGCCGGCGGTCGGGAAATCCGGGCCGGGCACGTGCTGCATCAGTTCATCGATGGACAGATCCGGGTTGTCGATCAACGCGACCGTGGCGTCGATCACCTCGCCCATGTTGTGGGGCGGCACGTTGGTGGCCATGCCGACCGCGATGCCCGCCGAACCATTCACCAGCAGGTTGGGCACGCGCGTCGGCAGGACCAACGGTTCCTGCTCGCTCTCGTCGTAGTTGGGTCCGAAATCGACGGTCTCCTTGTCGATGTCGGCGAGCAGCTCATGCGTCAGACGCGCCATGCGGATTTCGGTGTAACGCATCGCGGCCGGGTTGTCGCCGTCCACCGAGCCGAAGTTGCCCTGCCCGTCCACCAGCAGGTAGCGCAGCGAGAACGGCTGCGCCATGCGCACGATCGCATCGTAGATCGACGCATCGCCATGCGGGTGGTATTTGCCCATCACGTCGCCGACGATGCGGGCGGATTTCTTGAACGGCTTGTTCCAGGCGTTACCCTGCTCATTCATGCCATACAGGATTCGGCGATGCACCGGCTTCAGCCCGTCACGCACGTCCGGGAGCGCGCGGCCCACGATCACGCTCATCGCGTAATCGAGGTAGCTCTGGCGCATCTCGTCTTCGATGTTGACGCGAATGATTTCACTGGCAGGTTCTGCCATCGGCTCGTTTCCCTTGGCTCGTGAATGCAAAAGGCGCGGGATCCGGACACCGCCCGCGCCTTGGAATCAACTCGTGAATTGTATCACAAGCAGCCTCGAAACAGGCCAAAAAAGCCCAATGATTACGCCAACTTACGACTCACGTTTGGACTTCTCGTCCGGCTTGTCCGAAGCCTGTTTCCCGAGCCCCGAAAACACCCACTGGCGGGCGCCCAGGAAGTTCACCGCCGAGCCCGGCAGCGAGCCCGCGGCCACGCCGATCGCGGGCCACGCCTGCACGAACGACGAGAAATACACGACCAGCGCGTAGGTCATGTAATTGAGCGCGAAACCCGCCGACATCGCGACCATGTAGCGCGACCATTCGCCGAACAGCGTGTAGTCGCCGCGCTTGTGGAAGGTGAAGTGGCGGTTGAACAACCAGGTCGCGGTGGCCGCGCACGCGAACGAGAACAGCCGCCCGATGTACGGATCGGCGTTGAGCTTGCTGACCAGCAACTGCACGATGCCGGCATCGACGATGAAACCTACCCACCCTCCTACGCCGAACCACAGGAGTTGCTTCGACAGGTGCCGCATCTCAGCGCGCGCCCGGGCCGAACACGGCGCGCAACGCGGGCGCATCCGGCTGCGTGATCACGCCGCGCTCGGTCACCAGCACGTCGATCAGTCCGTGCGGCGTCACGTCGAACACCGGATTCCATGCCTGCGCGCCTGCGGCCACCGTGCGCCGGCCCACGTAGCCCAGCAGCTCGTCCGGGTCGCGCAGTTCGATGTGGATGTCATCGCCGGATGGCGTGGCGAGATCGACCGTGGTCGAAGGCGCCACCACCATGAACTTCACGCCGTGATGACGCGCGGCGATCGCGAGCTGGTAGGTACCGATCTTGTTGGCGGTGTCGCCGTTGGCGGCAATGCGGTCGGCGCCGACGATTACCCATTGCACCTGTCCCGATTTCATCAGGTGCGCCGCGGCCGCGTCGGCGATCAGCGTGGCGGGAATGCCGTCGCGCTGGAGTTCCCACATCGTCAGGCGCGCGCCCTGCAGCCACGGCCGCGTCTCGCCGGCGTACACACGCGCGATGTTGCCCGACGCGTAGCCCGCGCGCACGACGCCCAGTGCGGTGCCGAAGCCCGCAGTCGCGAGTGAACCGGTGTTGCAATGCGTGAGCACACCACTACCCGGCGCGATCAACGCCGCGCCCATCGCGCCCATCGCGCGGTTGGCGGCAAGATCTTCGTCCTGGATGGCCTGCGCTTCGCGCGCCAACGCGGCGGCATCCGCGCCCGCGTTCACACGTGCGCGCATCCGGTCCAGCGCCGCCGTCAGGTTCACCGCGGTGGGACGCGCCGCGTGCAACGTCGCCATTGCGGTAGCGAGATCGTCGCCTCGCCGTGCCGCCAGTACCACGCCCCATGCCGCGGCAATCCCGATCGCGGGCGCGCCGCGCACCACCAAGTCACGAATGGCCTGCGCTACGGCATCGGCATCCAGGCAATCGATCCACGCCTCTTCCAGCGGCAACTTGCGCTGGTCGAGCAGGTGCAGGCGATCGCCGCGCCATTGCACGGCACGCAGCGTGTCGTGGTCTGCAACACCCAATGCACCGGCCGTCGATTCGGAAGACTGCATGCCATGCCCGCGGAACGATCCTGACCGCGCCCATGATACCGGCGTCACCGCCGCGGCCAGGGCCACCAGCCGGTTCCGGTGAGCGCGAAACGGTCGGCAGCCTGCTCGAACGGATTGCGCGCCGACACGCCGCCACAGAGCAAATACACCGGCAGGAACAGCGGTCCGAGCACCAGGTATTGCAGCACGTGGGCACGCTCATGGTCGGCCAGACACACGCACGGCGATACCTCCCGGCGCACGCGCGCCGCATACGTCGGCACCGCGACGTCGAGCGAGTGGCCTGCGTGCAGGATCACGCCACCCAGGGTCAGTGCGCCGAAGAAACGCGGCATGCGGCGGAACACCAGCGCGCCATCGGAGCGATAGGGCCGTGCGCCGAACGGCACAGACAGCAGCCCCGCGACGAGTCCCAGCAGGGTGTTCGGTGCCGTCCACAAATGTCCCAGCGCGACGAGCAGCCGGCGCATCGCGGCTCAATCTTCCTGCGGAATCAGGATCCACAGGAGGATGTAAACGAGGATGCCCGGAAAGGCGGCGGAGAAGATCGACACCAGCACGTAGATGATCCGGGCCAGCGTCGGGTTGAGTCCGAAATGATCGGCGAGACCGCCGACCACGCCGGCGATCATGCGGTTGCTGCGCGAGCGGCGCAGGGGGCGTGCTGCGTTCATGCCAAGGATTCTAGGGAATTTCTGATCAATCCACATTCTCGTCATTCCCGCGAAAGCGGGAATCCAGTGTCTTTGTCGCAACTCGTTGACGTGCAAAGGCACTGGATTCCGGGTTCCGCCGCGAAAAGCTGCGGCGGCCCCGGAATGACGAGCAAAAGCAGAGTTTCCCTGGCCGCTCGATAGCAATACGTCGGGGACCGCCTTTGATTTTGCATGGCGGGTGCGAACCCGCCGTTGATTACTCAACCGGCGGGATTGTTCGCATCGTCCCTGATGCTCACCCCTCGCTTACGCTCGGGGCCGGCCTACGGCCGTCCAAATTCGCTCCATGCGAATTTGTCGCTTCGCTACACCCGCCTACTTCATGCTACTTCGTGCGCTTGACCAGCCACTCGTGAATGGCTGGCGGCACCTCGCGCTGCGCGCGGCCGGACACGTAGATGCCGATGTGGCCGCCCTTGAATGCGAGCTGGGTGTAATCCTTGGTGCCGATGTAGTCGCCCAGCGGGCGCGACGCCGACGGCGGCACCAGGTGATCCTGCTCGGCGAAGATGTTGAGCACCGGGATCGTGATGGCCTTGAGGCTCACGTCCTGGCCGCCGATCTTGAGGCCACCCTTGATGAGCTTGTTGCCCTGGTAGAAATCCTTGATGAACTGGCGGAACGCCTCGCCGGCCTGGTCGGGCGAATCGAAGATCCACTTTTCCATGCGCAGGAAGTTTTCGAGTTCCACCTTGTCGTCCAGGATGTCCAGCATCGCGACGTATTTCTGCTGGTTCAGGCGCACCGGCTTCAGCGTGAGGTAGCACCAGTTCATCAGGTCGGCCGGCACGTTGCCCAGCGTGTCCACGAACAGGTCAACGTCCATGCCGCGGGTCCAGTGCGACAGCATGTTTTCCTTGGTGTGGAAGTCGACCGGCGTCACCATCGTGATCAGGTTCTGCAGCTTGTCCTGGTGCAGCGCGGTGAAGCACAACGAGAATGCGCCGCCCTGGCAGATGCCGAGCAGGTTGATCTTCTTGACGCCTGCGTGCTTCGCCACCGCATCCACGCAGCGGCGGATGTAACCGTTGATGTAGTCGTCCAGCGTCAGCCAGCGGTCGGCGCCGTCGGGATAACCCCAGTCGATGATGTAAACGTCTTCGCCCAGCGCCAACAGGTTCTTGACCAGCGAGCGGTCGTCCTGCAAATCGACCATGTACGGACGGTTGACCAGCGCGTAGCAGATCAGGATCGGCGCCTTGGCGGTCGGCTTGCCCTTGCCCTTGTAGCGATAGACGACGACCTTGTCTTCGCGGTAGATCGCTTCCTTGTCGGTCGCGCCGTAATCGACGTCTTCCACTTCACGCAGCGTCTTGAAGCTTGCCGCGAGTTTCTGCTGGGCGCGCAGAGCTTCGTCCAGCGCGCGCTTGGGATCGATGCGGATGGGTTCCATCGCGATTACTCCTTGGCGGCCGTCTTGCGTGACTTGCCGGGCGCCTTGCGGGCGGCCTTGCGCGGCGCACCGGCCGCGGGCTTGGCGGCGCCAGCCTTGAGGCGCTCGACCTCAGCGCGCAGTGCGGCGACTTCGGCGACGAGATCGGGCAGCGTCTCGGCGTGGTTCTTGGCATCGCGGTGCAGCGCATGCAGGCGCTTGCCCATGCTGTCGATCTCGGTGCGCGTCGGCATCCCGAGATCGGTCGCGATGCGCTCGACCTCTCGCTGCATGTTCTGGCGCACGCGCATCTGCGCGTTCACCAGCGCGCCATACACTTCGCGGAACTCGTCCGACAGCGCGACTTCGGCGTAGGCATCCTCGGCGGCATCGACCCACAGGTCGTACAGCCCGCGCGCCGAATCGATCTGGCGTCCCGGCTCGCCGTGTTCGGCCAGCTTGTCCTCGAACACCTCGAACGCGCGCTTGCTCGCACGCGCGATCAGCGCGTTGTAGCGGTTGGTCTCGTGCTGGCAATCCAGCCACGCCTTCGCCATGCGCTGGTAATGCTCCTGATGCTCGCGCGCGTAACCGAACGCGGGCAGGTCCAGCAGCGCGCGCATCTCGCGCATCGCCGGCTGCAGGTTTTCCATCATCTGCTCGAAGCCTTTCGCGCCCTGCCCCGCCAGTTCGCGCAGCGCGCGCGCCAGCGGGTTATCGATCAGCGCCGCGTCGGCGCCCGGAAAGTTGAAGGCGTTGCGCACCGCGTCGCGCCAGGCCTGCGGATCGGCGTTGCCGTTGCCGCCTTTTTCGGCCAGCGTCTGCAACAGCGAGAAATAGCTGCGCGCACCGGCCAGCAGGCGTTCGACAACTTCGCTCTGGGCATCACGCGCCTTGCCCGCGTCGAACATCCGCGACCATTGCTCCAGCCCTTCGTGCCACGGCGTCTTGTCGGCGTCCACGGCTTCCGGCGGCGTGCCGAACGCCTTGCGCGTGGCGTCGTTCCACGCGTTCCAGTACTGCTTCGACAGCTTTTGCCAATCGTCCTGCACGCGCGTCTGGTCTTGGCCCTTGGCCATGGCTCGATCTCCGGAGTCGGTGCTGCCTATGGTAGTCGCGCCAATGTTGCGCCGCAACAAAGCATGCGCGACACGCGCCGTCGCACGCCATGACGACTGGCACTATCGGCGCCGCACAGTCAGGCAGACGCTCGCCGGATTACGGACTCGGCGACAAGCCGACCAAACACCCGGAGGCGGCAATGAAACGCAAACCAGGGTTGTCACGCGCGGTACTGGTCTCGCTCGGCATCGTGGCCGTTGCAGTGCTTGCCGGATGCGGCAAGCAAGGCTCTGCACCAGTCCCTTCCTCGCCGAAAACTTCCACCGAGGCGACACAGGCCACGACGGGTGCGCCGCAGTCCGCTGCCGCGGAACAGTCCGCGCCGGCAGCCGGCAATGCGCTCCTGCTGCTGCGCGATCCGAGCATGTCCAAGACCCAGATCGTGTTCGAATACGGCGGCGAGCTGTGGGAAATGCCGCGCAGCGGCGGACAGGCGCACGTGCTGGCGAGCGGCATGGATCTCGAAACCCAGCCGATCTTCTCGCCGGATGGCACGATGGTGGCTTTCAGCGGCACCTACGATCACAACACCGATGTCTACGTGGTCTCCGCATCCGGCGGGCAACCCAGGCGCCTCACCTGGCACCCCGACCCCGATATCGCGGTCGGCTGGACGCCGGACGGCAAGGACGTGCTCTTCCGCTCGCACCGCTATTCCTACTCCGACCCGAACCAGCTTTACACCGTTTCGGCCGCCGGTGGATTCCCGCAACAACTGCCGTTGTCGATGGCGGAAGCGGGCAGCTATTCGCCCGACGGCAGCCAGATCGCGTACGTGCCGAATTTCCAGTGGGAACCATTCTGGAAGGGCTACAAGGGCGGCCAGCACACGCAGATCTGGATCGCGCGGTTGTCGGATTCGCACACCACGCGCATCCCGAATCTCGATTCGAACGAGAGCGACCCGATGTGGGTCGGCAACGCGATCTATTTCCTCTCCGACCGGGACGGCCCGATCACGCTGTTCGGTTATGACGTCGGCACCGGCAAGGTCACCAAGCTGATCGACAACACCGGCTTCGACATCACCTCGGCGTCGGCGGGTCCGGGCGGCATCGTGTACTCGCAGTTCGGACAACTGCACATCTACGATTTCGCCACCGGCAAGACTCAGCCGGTGCCGGTCACGCTCAATGGAGACTTTCCGCAGCGACGGCCCTACTTCCAGGATGTCGCCAAGGATTTGACGAACTCTGACGTTTCGCCCAACGGCGTGCGCGCGGTGTTCGAGGCACACGGCGACATCCTGACGGTGCCCACCAAACACGGCAGCGTGGTGAACCTCACGAACAGCCCCGGCGCGATGGATCGCAATCCCGCGTGGTCGCCGGACGGGAAATCCATTGCGTATTTCTCCGATCGCGACGGCGAGTACGACCTGTACATCCGTCCGCAGGCCGGTGGACCGGCGCGCAAAATCGCACTGGACCAGAACGATGCCTACTACTACAACGCCACCTGGTCGCCGGACAGCAAGAAGATCGTGTTCAACGACCAGAAGGACAATCTCTGGCTGGTGAACCTCGCGGACGGTCAACCCAAGCCGGTGCTGATCACCGGCAATGGTTTCATCAACGGCTTCGGAAACGCCAGTTTTGAATCGGCGTGGTCGCCCGACAGCGAATGGATCGCGTACATCAAGACCTTGTCCAACTACATGAACGGGGTCTTCATCTATTCGCTCGCGGACGGAAAGAGCACCCAGGTCACCGACGGCTCCAGCGATTGCGAATACCCGCAGTTCGATGCCAACGGCAAGTATCTGTACTTCGCCTCCAGCACCGATTCCGGGCCTTCCAGCGGCACCGACCTCGCCACCCTCGCGCATCCCGTCACGTACCACATCTACGCGCTCACGCTGCGGGCCGATGCGGCATCGCCCATCGCGCCGCAGGCCGGTTTCGACGAGCCGGCTTCGTCGAGCTCGAGCGCAGCGCCCCCGAGTTCGGGCAAGGACAACAAGGGCAAGAAGAAGCCTGCGCCGCCGCCCAAGGTCGCGATCGATTTCGCGGACCTCGCCGCACGCGCGGTGCCGTTGCCCATCGAGCCGGCCAATTACCTCGGGATGACGGCCGGCAAGAGCGGCGTGCTGTACCTCGAGAAGGGTCCGCTGGTGATGCTGCCGGAGAACATGGGCAAGCAAGGCCCCACCTTCAGCATCCAGCGCTTCACCCTCGACGACAGGAAAACCGAGCAGGTGCAGGACGGTGTCACGCAGTTCGTGCTGGCCGCCGACGGCACGAAGATGCTGTACGAGAAAGGCGACAACGACTGGTTCATCGCCGACGCCACGCCCAAGGCCAAGCCCGAGCAACTCGACACCAAGGACCTGCGCGTGTACGTGGTGCCGCACGAACAATGGGTCGAGATGTACCACGACGCGTGGCGGATCGAGCGCGCGTTCTTCTACAACCCGACCTTCGACGGACTGGACATCGATGCCGCCGAAAAGGAATTCGCGCATTACCTGCCCGGCATCGCGAGCCGCGATGATTTGAGTTTCCTGTTCCGCGAGATGCTGAGCTACCTGTCCGTGGGCCACATGTTCATCAACGGCGGCTATGTGCCGAAGATGGATGAAATCAAGGTGGGCCTGCTGGGCGCGGATTACAGCGTCGAGAATGGTCATTACCGGATCACGCGCATCTTCACCGCGGGGAAATGGAATCCGACGCTGTACGGCCCGCTCGCGCAGCCCGGCCTGAAGGTCAAGGCGGGGGATTACCTGCTGGCGGTCAACGGCCAGCCGATCACGGCGGACCGCAGCATCTACAGCTATTTCGAGGACCTGGCCGACAAGACCGTGCAACTCACCGTCGGCCCCGATCCCGGCATGCAGGACTCGCACGTCATCACGGTGAACACCATTCCGAGCGAGGCGAAGTTGCGCAAGACGGCGTGGGTCGATCACAACATGGAGGTAGTGGACAAACTTTCGGACGGCAAGCTCGCCTACATCTACCTGCCCGACACGAGCTGGGGCGGCTTCACCAATTTCAATCGCTACTTCTTCTCGCAGGTGGACAAGCAAGGAGCGATCATCGACGAACGCTACAACCACGGCGGCGATCTTTCCGATTACATCGTCCAGTATTTGACGCGCAAGCCGAAGGCGCTGCTGGTCGTACGCTGGGGTGAACACACCACCGCGCCGGCGCCGGCCGAAGTCATCCCCGGTCCCAAGGTGATGGTGATCAACCAGTTTGCAGGCTCGGGTGGCGACGCGTTGCCGTGGTATTTCCGGATGGCCAAGGCCGGCACACTTGTCGGCGTACGCACCTGGGGCGGTCTGGTCGGCATCGGCGGCTACCCGCCGCTGATGGATGGTGGAAGCGTGACCGCGCCGCGTATCGCAGTCGAGGGTCTCGACGGCACCTTCCCGGTCGAGAACCACGGCGTCGCGCCGGACGTCGAAGTCTGGCAAGACCCGCAACAGGTGCGCGAAGGCAAGGATCCGCAGCTCGACCGCGCGGTGGACATCGCGATGAAACAACTCAAGGCGAATCCGCCGCCGACCTATCAGCGCCCGCCGTGGATCGACTATCACCCGAAGCTGCCGCCATTGCCCGCGAATGCAGCCTCGACGGGTGCCGCGCAATGACGGCAGTTCCGGAAATCAACGCAAGGACGCGTTGATCTTCGCCAGCGTCGCGGAGCCGGGGCAAAGCTCTCGCTCACCCAGCGCGTTGAACGCCGTCGGCACGGTGTCGAGATGTGCATGCAGGTCGGGCGCGTCGGGATCGACGTACAGCAGGCCGGTGACGATTTCCCCGCGCGCCTGGCAGGCGTGCAGGTAATTCATCGCCGCAACGCGATCGCCGGTGTCATGCGAATCCGGAAGCTTGCGCAGGCGCAGCACGCTGCCGTCGTGCTGGCGCACCTCGCGCACCTCGCCCGGTGGATACTCGACCGTGATTTCCTCGCGCGGCGAAATGAAATCCATCCGGCACAGCGCATGGTTGTGCTCGCGCACGTAGTCGTAGCTCTTGGTGCTGCCCGGATGGTTGTTGAACGCGACGCACGGGCTGATCACGTCCACGAACGACGCGCCCTTGTGCGTCATCGCGGCCTTCAGGATCGGCACCAGTTGCGTCTTGTCGCCCGAAAAACTGCGCGCCACGAAACTCGCGCCCAGTTGCAGCGCCATCCCGACCATGTCCACCGGCGCGTCGGTGTTGATCGCGCCCTTCTTGGACTTGCTGCCTTGGTCCGCAGTCGCCGAGAACTGGCCCTTGGTCAGTCCGTACACGCCGTTGTTCTCGACGATGTACACCATGTCCACGCCGCGCCGGATCGCGTGCACGAACTGGCCGATGCCGATGGATGCGGAATCGCCATCGCCGGAAATGCCGAGGTACAAAAGCTCGCGATTGGCGAGGTTGGCGCCGGTCAACACCGACGGCATGCGCCCGTGCACGGTGTTGAAGCCGTGCGAGGCCGACAGGAAATACGTCGGCGTTTTGGAACTGCAACCGATGCCCGACAGCTTGGCGACGCGGTGCGGCTGGATGTCCAGTTCCCAACAGGCTTGGATGATCGCGGCGGAGATCGAATCGTGTCCACACCCCGCGCACAGCGTCGAGATCGCGCCTTCGTAATCGCGGCGCGTGAAGCCGACGCGGTTGCGCTGCAGCGAGGGGTGGTGGAGTTTGGGTTTGGGGAGGTAGGTCATGTTGTGCTCAGACCGTAGTATTTTCGCCATTCATGCGGACACATGGATTCACTGCAAATCCATCGTCATTCCGGGGCTGCCCGCGCCCTTCGCGGGCAGAACCCGGAATCGGTTTCATGGTCTTCAGAAAACCGATTCCGGGTTCCGTTCGCGATGGAGCCGCGAACGGCCCCGGAATGACGGCAACAGTGTTTTTCCGATTCACGATTCACGATTTACGATTCCCGGCTCCTACGCCACCTTGCCGCCACGCAACGGCGTCACCTCGGCCTTGGCCATCCGTTCGCCAATCGCCTTCGCGATGAAGCGCGCGGTGATCGGTGTGCCGTCGTAGTGCAGGATCGGAACGAGGCGCGCGGGATCGATCTCGAACTGTTCGATCAGCAGCGAGCGCAGTTGCGCGTCGCGGTTCTGCTCGACCACGCACACAGAATCGTGGGCGTCGATGAACTCGCGCACCGAATCGGCGAACGGGTAACCGCGCACGCGCAATGCGTCGATGTGCATGCCGTCGGCATCCAGCTTGGCGATGGCCTCGGTCATCGAAGGGGACGTCGAGCCGAAATAAATCGCGCCGTGCCGCGCGGGGTGCGGCGCGCGGTGCAGCACCGGCTGCGGCAACAACCCCTTGGCGGTTTCCAGTTTCCGTTTCAGCCGCTGCATGTTCTCGACGTAATCCTCGCCCCGCTCCGAGTACTTGGCATCGGCGTTCTTGCTGGTGCCGCGGGTGAAGAAGCTGCCGCGCGTGGGATGCGTGCCCGGATAGGTGCGGTACGGAATGCCGTCGCCATCCACGTCGCGGTAGCGGCCGAACGGCTTGCCGGCTTCCAGTTCTTCCGCGGTCAACACCTTGCCACGGTCGTAACGGCGCGCGTCGTCCCACTCGAACGGCCGGCACAGGCGCTGGTTCATGCCGATGTCGAGATCGCTCAACACGAATACCGGCGTCTGCAGGCGATCGGCCAAATCGAGCGCCTTCGCCGCGAACTCGAAGCACTCGTGCGGGTCTTCGGGAAACAGCAGCACGTGATTGGTGTCGCCGTGCGAGGCGTGCGCGCAGAACGCGACGTCCGATTGCTGGGTGCGGGTGGGCATGCCGGTGGATGGACCGCCACGCTGCACGTCCACGATCGTCACCGGAATCTCGGCGAAGTACGCGAGCCCGATGATCTCGTTCATCAGCGAAATGCCGGGGCCGGATGTCGCCGTGAACGCGCGCGCACCGTTCCAGCCGGCGCCGGTGACGATGCCGATGGAGGCGATTTCGTCCTCCGCCTGCACGATCGCGTAGTTGTGCTTGCCGGTTGCCTTGTCCACGCGCAGCTTCGCGCAGTATTTCTGGAAGGCTTCGGCCAGCGACGATGATGGCGTGATCGGATACCACGCGCACACCGAGGCGCCGCCATACACCATGCCGAGCGCCGCGGCGCTGTTGCCGTCCACGAAGATGCGGTCGCCCACGTTGTCGCGGCGTTCCACTTTCAGGCCGATCGGTCGCAGGTTCTTTTCCGCGTAGTCGCGTCCGAGATCGAGCGCGTGCACGTTGGGTTCCAGCAGCGCCTGCTTGCCCTTGTATTGCTCGCCGATCAAGGCAACGATCACCTCGCGCTCGATACCCAGCAGCACCGACAGTGCGCCGAGGTACATGATGTTCTTGAACAGTTGCCGTTGGCGCGGATCGTCCCAGGTCTGGTTGGCGATGTCGGTCAGCGGCACGCCGATGGTGGTGACGTCGTCGCGGAACTTGAACTTCGGCAGCGGTTTCGAGTTGTCGTAAAAGAGATAACCGCCGGGTGCCAGACCCTTGACGTCGGCATCCCAGGTCTGCGGATTCATCGCGACCAGCAGGTCGTAGCCGCCGCGACGCCCCAGCCAGCCCGCTTCGCTGACGCGCACTTCATACCAGGTCGGCAGGCCCTGGATGTTGGACGGGAAAATGTTGCGCGGACTGACCGGCACGCCCATCCGCAGGATGCACTTGGCGAACAGCTCGTTGGCCGACGCCGAGCCGGAACCGTTGACGTTGGCGAACTTGACGACGAAGTCGTTGGTGGCGGCGATGGGAGTCATGCCGCCACCTCGCGCGCATTTCCCTCTCCCGCTTGCGGGAGAGGGTGCCAAGCGCACAGCGCTTGGCGGGTGAGGGAAACGCTTGCGAGGTTCCCCCCATCCGCCCTTCGGGCACCTTCCCCCGCAAGCGGGGGAAGGGAGTCAAAAGCAGAATGATCGTGCACGGAATTCACGCCGCCGCCCTTTTGCGCACGGGATTCGCCGAATAATCCTCGCCGCGCCCCGCATACGATTCCGCGAACAGGAACCGCCGCATGTCCCACGCGCCGGTCGGGCAGCGCTCGGCGCACAGGCCGCAGTGCAGGCAGACGTCCTCGTCCTTCACCATGACACGGCCGGTCTTGACCGGGCCGCCGACATACAAGTCCTGCGCGAGGTTCAGCGCCGGTGCGGTCAAGCGCGTGCGCAGGCTGGTCTCGTCGCCATTCGCGGTGAAGGTGATGCAATCCATCGGGCAGACGTCCACGCAGGCGTCGCATTCGATGCACACGTCTTTCGTGAACACGGTCTGCACATCGCAGTTCAGGCAACGTTGCGCCTCTTTCCACGCGGTCGCGACGTCGAACCCCAGCTCGACTTCCTGCTTGATGTTCCTGAGCGTCTTTTCCTTGGGCGCCCAGGGCACCACGAAGCGTTCGTCCGGCGAGATGTCGTTGTCGTAACTCCACTCGTGGATGCCCATCTTCTGCGACACGAGGTTGGTCAGCGGCGGCGGGCGCTTGCGCACGTCCTCGTGCTGCAGGAAGTTGTGGATCGACGCCGCGGCCTGATGGCCGTGCTCCACCGCCCAGATGATGTTCTTGGGACCGAACGCGGCATCGCCGCCGAAGTACACCTTCGGCAAGGTCGATTGCATGGTCAGCTTGTCGAGCTTCGGCAGCCCCCACTCGTCGAACTCGATCCCGAGGTCGCGCTCGATCCACGGAAACGCGTTCTCCTGCCCCACCGCGATCAGCACTTCGTCGCATTCGAAGAAACGGTCCGGATCGCCGGTCGGCAGCAGCTTGCGCTTGCCGTGGGCGTCATGCTCCTCGCGCATCGGCGTGAACCACATGCCGGCGAGCTTGCCGTTTTCGTGCACGAACGATTTCGGGTTCAGCCAGTTCAAAATCTTGACGCCTTCGTGTTCGGCGTCTTCCTTCTCCCACGGACTCGCCTTCATTTCTTCGTAGCCCGAACGCACGATGACCTTGACTTCCTCGCCACCGAGGCGCCGCGCGCTGCGGCAGCAGTCCATCGCGGTGTTGCCGCCGCCCAGCACGATCACGCGCCTGCCGACGTGCTTCACGTGTCCGAAATACACCGAGGCAAGCCATTCGATGCCGACGTGGATCCTGTCGGTGTTCTCGTCGCGCCCGGGGATGTGCAGGTCGCGCCCGCGCGGCGCGCCGCAGCCGACGAAGATCGCGTCGAATTTTTCGTCGAGCAACTTGCGCAGCGAATCGATGCGGCGATTGCCGATGAACTCCACACCAAGGTCGAGGATGTAGCCGACTTCCTCGTCGATCACATGTTCCGGCAAGCGGAAACGCGGCACCTGCGTACGCATGAAGCCACCGCCCTTGGCGTCGGCTTCGAACACGGTGACCTGGTAACCCAGCGGCGCGAGGTCACGCGCCAGCGCCAGCGAGGACGGCCCTGCACCCACGCACGCCACGCGAAACTTTTCCGCGCCGGGAACGCGCTCCGGCAAACGCGCGCGCATTCGAGTTTCGATGCCTTCGCTGCGGTTGTCGGCGGCGACGCGTTTCAGGCGGCAGATCGCGACGGGTTCGGGCTTTTCGCCGTTCGATTCCTCGACCCGTCCGCGCCGGCAGGCCGGCTCGCAGGGGCGATCGCAGGTGCGACCGAGGATGCCGGGAAACACGTTGGAATCCCAGTTCAGCAGGTACGCATCGTCGTAGCGGCCGGCCGCGATCAGGCGAATGTATTCGGGCACCCGGGTATGCGCGGGGCACGCCCACTGGCAGTCCACCACCTTGTGGAAGTACTGCGGGTTGCGGATATCGGTCGGCTGCATCGCACGCTCCAGAACTCCTCGGGGGCGCAGGACCTTTCCGGCGTCGCCCGCCAAGGCGAGTCTAGCCGTTTCGTGGAAAAGCGAAAGAGGCGACCGGCACGCCACTCAGGCGAGCGCCCCGAGCAGGAACGAAGTCATCGCCAGCGTCGCGAACACGTCGTCGTTGAACGTCTCGATGGCATCATCGTCGCGTTGCAGCGCGAGCACATACAGCAGCGGCAGATAATGCTCCGGCGTCGGAATCGCGAGCGCGGCATCCGGGCCGAGTGAACGCCAATCGCACAGCGTGGCGTGATCGTGCTGCGCAACCAGGGCATTGACGCGATCGCGGAATCGCGTTGCCCAGTCGGGTGGCGCAGACGCATTCCAGTAGCGGCCAAGCAGCGGCAGGTTGTGCACGATGTTGCCGCTGCCCAGCACCAGCACGCCTTCGTTGCGCAGGAACGCAAGGCGGCGCGCGAACGCGTAATGCCACGCGCCCGGCTGGCGCGAATCCAGGCTCAACTGCAGCACCGGTACATCGGCATCGGGATACATCGCGCACAGCACGCTCCATGCGCCATGGTCGATGCCGCGATTTTCGTCCAGATAAACCGGAATCGCATCGTCACCAGTGCGCCGCGCGATGTCATGCGCCAGATTCGGGTCGCCCGGCACTGGATACTGCAGCGCGAACAGTTCGGGCGGAAAGCCGTAGAAGTCGTGGATGGTTTCGGGCCGCGCCGACGCGGTGATCGCGACGCCGCGCGTTTCCCAGTGCGCGGACACGCACAGGATCGCGCGTGGGCGCGGCAGCGTTTCGCCGAGCCGCTGCCATTCACGCCGCCACGCGTTGTCCTCGATCGCGTTCATCGGCGAACCGTGACCGACGAACAGCACCGGCATGCGCGCGTTGGTGTTCATGCGCGCAAGATCGATGCGGCGGGCGCGGAAATCAAGCACAAAAAAACGGGCCGCAAGGCCCGTTTTTCAACGTCATCCCGGCGAAAGCCGGGATCCAGGTTGCTGTTGCGAAACCCAAGATGGATTCCGGCTTACGCCGGAATGACGGCAAAAGCTTCAAGCGGTAGCTTTTTCGTCCTCCGTCACGGCCTTGATCGACAGGCGGATGCGGCCCTGCTTGTCGACTTCCAGCACCTTGACCTTGACCACGTCGCCTTCCTTGAGCTTGTCGGAAACCTTCTCGACGCGCTCGTTGGAAATCTGCGAGACGTGCACCAGGCCGTCCTTGCCGGGCAGGATGGTGACGAACGCGCCGAAGTCCATCAGCTTGACGACCTTGCCCTCGTAGATGCGGCCGGGTTCGACATCGGCCACGATCTGCTCGATGCGGTGCTTGGCGGCGTCGGCGGCTTCGCGGTTGACCGAGGCGATCACCACGGTGCCATCGTCGGAGATGTCGATGGTGGTGCCGGTTTCCTCGGTGATCGAGCGGATGGTGGCGCCGCCCTTGCCGATCACTTCGCGAATCTTGTCCGGGTGGATCTTGATGGTCAGCAGGCGCGGCGCGTATTCGCTCATCTCGCCGCGCGGCGTCGAGATGACCTTGGCCATCTCGCCGAGGATGTGCATGCGGCCCTTGTGCGCCTGCGCCAGCGCGGTGCGCATGATTTCCTCGGTGATGCCGTCGATCTTGATGTCCATCTGCAGCGCGGATACGCCCGTCGCGGTGCCGGCCACCTTGAAATCCATGTCGCCGAGGTGGTCCTCGTCGCCCATGATGTCGCTCAACACCACGTAATCGTTGCCTTCCTTGACCAGGCCCATCGCGATGCCCGCAACCGGCGCCTTCAGCGGGATGCCCGCGTCCATCATCGCCAGCGAGGAACCGCACACCGAGGCCATCGACGAGGAGCCGTTGGATTCGGTGATTTCACTGACGCAGCGGACCACGTATGGAAACTCTTCCATCGACGGCTTGACCGCCTGCACGCCGCGCTTGGCGAGGCGGCCGTGGCCGATTTCGCGGCGCTTCGGGCCGCCCATGCGGCCGCATTCGCCGACCGAGTACGGCGGGAAGTTGTAGTGGAACAGGAAGGTGTCCTTCGACTCGCCTTCCGGCGCGTCGATGATCTGCGCGTCGCGGCCGGTGCCGAGGGTGACGGTGACCAGCGCCTGCGTTTCGCCGCGGGTGAACAGCGCCGAGCCGTGGGTGCGCGGCAGCACGCCGACGCGCACGTTGATCGGACGGATGTCCTCGAGGCCGCGGCCATCGATGCGCTGCTTGGTCTTCAGCACGCTGTCGCGCACGGTGCGGTATTCGAGATCCTCGAACTCGGCGGCGAGATCGGCCGCCGGCCAGGCCTTCTCTTCGGCCTGCGCCTTCAGCGCAGTCAGCACGTCGGACTTCAGCGCGGCGACCGCATCGCGGCGCTGCAGCTTGTCCTTGATCTGGAACGCCGCGGCCAGCTTGTCGCCGACTTCGCCACGCACCGCGGCGACGAGTTGCGCGTCGCGCTCCGGCGCCTGCCAGTTCCACGACGGCTTGCCGACTTCGGTGGCCAGCTCGGCGATCGCGCGGATCGCGGCCTGCATTTCCTTGTGGCCGAACGTCACCGCGCCCAGCATCACGTCTTCGCTGAGCAGCTTGGCTTCGGATTCCACCATCAGCACCGCGTTGGCGGTGCCGGCGACCACGAGGTCGAGGTCGGAGGACTTCAGTTCGGTCGCGCTCGGATTCAGCACATACTTGCCGCCGACGTAGCCGACGCGCGCGGCGCCGATCGGACCCTTGAACGGGATGCCGGCCAGCGTCAGCGCAGCGGACGCACCCAGCAGCGCGGGGATGTCGCCGTCCACTTCCGGGTTCAGCGACACCACGGTGGCGACGATCTGCACCTCGTTCTTGAACGCCTCGGGGAACAGCGGGCGGATCGGGCGGTCGATCAGGCGGCTGGTGAGCGTTTCCTTTTCGGTCGGCCGGCCTTCACGCTTGAAGAAGCCGCCGGGGATGCGGCCGGCGGAATAGAACTTTTCCTGGTAATCGACGGTGAGCGGGAAGAAATCCTGCCCTTCGCGCGCTTTCTGCGCGGCGACCGCCGCGACCAGCACCACGGTGCCGCCCATGCTGACCATCACCGCACCGGAGGCCTGGCGCGCGATCTCGCCGGTTTCGATGGTGACGGCGTGTTCGCCGTACTGGAACGTCTTGGTTACTTTTGCCACGGGAGTTGTCCTTGGAATGTGCGTTCAGGCGAACGCCGAAAGCCGGCGAGCGTTCGGATGCGACGGCTGCCGGCGTGGAGGTTTCGAATAATGCGCGTCGTTCAGCGACGCAGGCCGAGGCGGCCGATCAGCGCCTGGTAGCGCTCGGCGTCCTTGTTCTTCAAGTAACCGAGCAGGCGGCGGCGATGGTTGACCATCTTCAGCAGGCCGCGGCGCGAGTGGTGATCCTTCTTGTGCGCCTCGAAGTGGTCGGACAACTGCTGGATGCGCGCGGACAGCAGCGCGATCTGCACCTCCGGCGAACCGGTGTCGGTCGGCGCGCGGCGGTAATCTTCGATGATCTTGTTGGTTTGTTCGGTGGACAGCGGCATGGCAGCCTTCTCGATGTATGAACTGAACCCGACACGTGGCTTGTGCAACGACACCACGATGCCGTTGCACAAGCCGCCGCCGGGATGGACGAAACCCGCGTCAGGCGGGCTGGAAAGCCGAATAGTCTAACTGCAACAGGCAATTGGCAGCAAGGGAAGCCGCGGGTCGCCGGCACGCGCCGGAGCGCGTTCCCGCGAGCGTGCAACGGCGGCCGAGCGCTCCCGGACCGAACCCCGCAAAAAAACGCCCCGGACAAGCCGGGGCGTTCGATTCAGAACCCTTGCGGGCTCGAATTACTTGCCGCTGGAAGCCGGAGCCGAGGACTCGGCCTTCTTCGCGTGGTGATGCTTCTTGGCGTGATGCTTCTTGGCGTGATGCTCGGACTTCATGGCCGGAGCCGAGGCAGCCGGGGCAGCCTGTTCGGCGGCCGAAGCGGCCGGGGCCGAGGCGGCCGGGGTGGTCTGGGCGGCGAACGCCGGGATCGAGAACGCAGCCGCGACGATGGCGGCAAGGATCAGCTTACGCATTGCAATGGTCTCCTGGAATAGCGCGGGCCACAATGGCCCGGCGCTGCGCATACTCTGCCACAACGGCAGACTGGACGCTGAACGTAGCGCGGAAATTTTTGTTTCCCCATCTTGCAATTCAGCGCGAGGAAGGATTGACCGCCGCGCGGCGGTTCGCCATCCTGATCGGCTGCGCCACCGCCATTATGGATTTTTCACGCATGGCCGCTTCCACCCGCTACAACGCCGCCGACATCGAAGTGTTGTCGGGCCTCGAACCGGTGCGCCGCCGCCCCGGCATGTACACCGATACCACCCGTCCCAACCACCTGGTCCAGGAAGTCGTGGACAACTCGGTGGACGAGGCGCTGGCGGGCCACGCGAAGCAGATCGACGTCACCGTGCACAAGGACGGTTCAGTCACGGTGATCGACGACGGCCGGGGCATGCCGGTGGACATCCATCCCGAGGAAGGCGTGTCGGGTGTCGAGTTGATCCTGACCCGCCTGCACGCGGGCGCCAAATTCTCCGATCGCAATTACACGTTCTCGGGCGGCCTGCACGGCGTCGGCGTGTCGGTGGTGAACGCGCTGTCGTCGTTCCTCGAAGTGCTGATCCGCCGCGAGGGCGTCGAATACCGGATGCGCTTCAAGGACGGCGAGGCGGTCGGCAAGCTGGAAACACTGGGCGAGGTGCCCAGGCGCCGCACCGGCACCACGCTGAGATTTTTGCCCGATCCCAAGTACTTCGATTCGCCCAAAGTCTCGCTGCCGAAACTGAAGCACCTGCTGCGCGCGAAAGCCGTGTTGTGCGCCGGCTTGACCGTGACGTTGCTGGACGAAGCCAGCGGCGAACGCGACCAATGGCGCTACGAGGACGGTCTGGCCGAATACCTGAAATCCGAACTGGGCGGTGCGGCGTGCCTGCCGCCGGAACTGTTCGTGCACCACGCGCAGCGCGAGGACGGCGGCCTCGACGCCGCATTCTGCTGGGTGCCGGACGGCGAACTGGTGCAGGAAAGCTACGTCAACCTGATCCCGACCATCCAGGGCGGCACCCACGTCAATGGCCTGCGCTCGGGCCTGACCAACGCGGTGCGCGAGTTCTGCGACCTGCGCAACCTGCTGCCGCGCGGCGTGAAGCTGGCGCCCGAGGACGTATGGGAGTGCGTCGCGTTCGTGCTGAGCGTGAAGATGCGCGATCCGCAATTCGCCGGCCAGACCAAGGAACGCCTGTCCTCGCGCGACGCCGCCAGCGCCACCGAAGGCGCGATCCACGACGCGTTCTCGCTGTGGCTGAACCAGAACGTCGCCGCGGGCGAGGCGATCGCGCAGCTCGCGATCGAACATGCCGCCGCGCGCATGAAGGCGGCGAAACAAGTCGTCCGCAAGAAGATCACGCAGGGCCCCGCCCTGCCCGGCAAGCTGGCCGATTGCGCGTCCAGCGATCCCGACCGCACCGAGCTGTTCCTGGTCGAAGGCGATTCGGCCGGTGGCTCGGCCAAGCAGGCGCGCGACAAGGATTACCAGGCGATCCTGCCCCTGCGCGGAAAAATATTGAACACGTGGGAAGTCGAGTCCGACGCGGTGCTGGCGTCGGAGGAAGTGCACAACCTCGCGATCGCGATCGGCTGCGATCCCGGCAAGGACGACATCTCCGGCCTGCGCTACGGCAAGATCATCATCCTCGCCGATGCCGATTCCGACGGCCTGCACATCGCGACGCTGCTGTCGGCGCTGTTCCTGCGCCATTTCCCTGCGCTGGTGCGCGAAGGGCACGTGTGCGTCGCGATGCCGCCGCTGTTCCGCGTCGATGTGGGCAAGCAGGTGTTCTACTGCCTCGACGAATCCGAACGCGACGCGCTGCTGAAACGCATCGAGCGCGAAAAGATCAAGGGCGCGGTCACGGTCACACGCTTCAAGGGCCTGGGTGAAATGAACCCCGCGCAGCTGCGCGAATCGACCATCCATCCCGACACCCGGCGGCTGGTGCAGCTGACCGTCGATGATGATGCCGCCACGGCGAAGCTGATGGACATGCTGCTGGCCAAGAAGCGCGCGTCGGACCGCCGCAACTGGCTGGAAGAGAAAGGCGACCTCGCTTCGCTCGAAGTGTAGGAGCCTGCGTGCAGGCGACTCCTGCACCGAAAACTTTGGTCGCGAGCACGCTCGCTCCTACAATGGGCACAAGTCGATGCCACGAGGACTCGGCATGTCACTCACTCCTCCCTACAACCTGCAACGCTGGATCGACGAACACCGCCACCTGCTGAGGCCGCCGGTCGGCAACAAGTGCATCGTCGATGGCGACTTCATCGTGATGATCGTGGGCGGGCCGAACGCGCGCACCGATTACCACTGGGAAGAAGGCCCGGAATTCTTCTACCAGATCGAAGGCGAGATGGTGTTGCGGGTGCAGGACGACGGCCAGCGCCGCGACCTGCCGATCCGCGCGGGCGAGATGTTCTACCTGCCACCGCGCACGCCGCATTCGCCACAGCGCATGAAGGACTCGATCGGGCTGGTGATCGAACGCCGCCGCCTGCCGTACGAAAAGGATGGGTTGCTGTGGTTCTGCCGCATGTGCAACCACAAGCTGTACGAGGAGTATTTCATCCTCGGCAACATCGAGCAGGATTTCCCGCCGGTGTTCGAGCGCTATTACGGATCGCTGGAAGCGCGCACCTGCAAGGCCTGCGGTCACGTGGACCAGCCGCCCGCGAAATAGTCACAGGATCTGCAAGTACGCATCGGTATGCCGGGGGCGGGTCTCGAACCCGCATGGCCGTAAGGCCGAGGGATTTTAAGTCCCTTGCGTCTACCCGTTTCGCCACCCCGGCGTGATCCGCGCGCCGCATCGCACAGCCGCTACATGGTCGCTTCTGACGATTTCAGTTTCAACAAGTGGCGAGTCGCAGCGCGGGACGGCGGATTGCTGCAGTGCACATCACCAACGCCACGGCCAGCCGGCGATCAGCGCTTCAAGGCGTGCAGGAGTTTGTCCAGGGGCAAGGTATTGAGCACGTTTTCCCTGGACAGCCAGGCGCGCCGCGCCTGATCCACGCCGAAACGGAGGTTCGCGAGACCCGAAGTGCCGTGCGCGTCGGTGGAGATCACCAGCTTGCAACCGGCATCGCGCGCGGCGCGTGCGTGGATGTCGTCGAGGTCGAGCCGGTCGGGGTGCGCGTTGATCTCCAGCGCCACGCCGCGTTCGGCGGCGGCCGCGAAAACCTTTTCGATCTGCGCGGCGAATTCAGGGCGTTCGTTGATCAAGCGCGTGGTGGGATGCGCGAGGATCTGCACACGGCGGTTGTCGAGCGCCTTCAACAGGCGCGTGGTCTGCTTTTCGGCTGGCAAGCCAAGGCGGTCATGCACCGCGGCCACGACCACGTCCATTTCGGCCAGCACCGCATCGGGCAGGTCCAGGCGGCCGTCGGCGAGGATGTCCACTTCGGCGCCCTTCAGCAGGCGGAAGTCCTTGAATCCCGCGTTGAGACGGTCGATCGCGGCGAACTGCGCACGGAACCTTTTTGCGTCCAGGCCGTGCGCCACCCGCACCCGCTGCGAATGGTCGGTGATCGCGAGATAGGCGTGGCCGAGCGCGCGCGCCGCCTGCGCCATGGCCTCGAGTGAATCGTGCCCGTCGCTGGCGGTGGTGTGGGCGTGCAGGTCGCCGCGCAGGTCGCGCAATTCGATCAGTGCGGGAAGGTTACCCGCGCGCGCGGCCTCGATCTCGCCCCGATTCTCGCGCAGCTCAGGTGGCATGTATGGCAGGCCGACGGACGCGAAGATTTCCTCTTCGCTGCGGCCGGCAATGCGCTTCTCGCCGCGATACACGCCGTACTCGTTGATCTTGAGCCCGCGCTCGACCGCGATCTTGCGCACCGCGATGTTGTGCGACTTGGAACCCGTGAAGTAATACAGCGCCGCGCCGTAGCTCACGTCCGGGACCAGCCGCTGGTCCACCTGCATGCCGTTGCGCAGCCGCACCGACGCGCGCGTGGCGCCTTGCGACAGCACTTCGGCCACCGCGTCGTAGTGCACGAAACGATCCATCACCGGCGCGTCGCGCTTTGCCGTCACCACGATGTCGAGATCGCCCACGGTGTCGCGCCGGCGCCGGAAGCTGCCCGCCACGGTGACGTTCTTGATGCCATCGATGCCGCGCAGGTACGCGAGCAACGGCGCCGCGATCTGTTCGGCATCGGCCAGCTTGAAACGCTGCGGCGCCGCTCCGCGGCTGTCCAGCGCAGCTGCGATGCGCGCTGCGGTCTTGGTCCCGAAACCGGGAACGGTCAGCAGCGCGCCGGTGCGGATCGCGCGCTTGAGATCCTCGAAGCTGCGGATGCCGAGTTCGCGGTAAAGCAGCTTCACGCGCTTGGGGCCCAGCCCGGGAAGGTTCATCAAATCGCCGAGCGCACGCGGCACGCGGGTTTCCAGTTGCGCAAGTTGCGGCAGACTGCCGGTGCGTACGATGGTTTCGATCTTGGCCGCGAGGTCCTTGCCGATGCCGGGCAATTCGTCGAGGTCGCGCCCCTCGGACACCAGCTCCGCCATGCTGCGCGAGGACGCGCCCACCACGCGCGCCGCATTGCGGTAGGCGCGCACCCGGAACGGATTGGCGTCCTGGATTTCCAGCAGGTCCGCGTAGCGGTTGAAGAGTTCGGCGATTTCGGCGTTGTCGACGGCCATGAACATGCTCCCGCCGGAGTCACGGTACCAGCACGGCTGCGCCGCTCAACCTGCCTTCGCGCAAATCCGCCAGGGCCTCGTTCGCCCGTTCCAGCGGATACGTCTTTGTCGTCGTCCTGACGCCCGCGGCCACGGTGGCCGCGAAGAACGTGCGCGCGTCGTTGCGCGTGAGATTGGCGACGGAAACGATCTCGCGCTCTTCCCACAGCAGGCGATACGGGAAAGCGGGGATGTCGGACATGTGGATGCCGCCGCACACCACGCGCCCACCCTTGCGCACCGCTCGCAGCGCCGCGGGCACCAATGCGCCGACCGGCGCGAAAATGATCGCGGCATCCAGTTCCCGGGGAGGCGGCACGTCCGAACCGCCCGCCCATGCGCAGCCTAGCGACAACGCGAACGACTGCGCCAGCGTGTCGCCGGGCCGGGTGAACGCGAACACTTCGCGGTCCTGCCGCACGGCCACCTGCGCAATGATGTGGGCAGCAGCGCCGAACCCGTACAGCCCGATGCGCCACGCGTCGCCGGCACGCTGCAGGCAGCGCCATCCGATCAGGCCCGCGCACAGCAGCGGCGCGGTCGCCACGGCATCCGCGTCGTCGCGCAGGCGGACGCAGAAGTCCGCGCGCGCAACCACGTGGCTGGCGTAACCACCGGGACGCGTGTAGCCGGTGAATTCAGGATGGTCGCAAAGGTTTTCCCGCCGCGACATGCAATACCGGCATTCGCCGCAGGTGCCGCCCAGCCACGGCACGCCGACGCGCATCCCCGGCGCGAGCGTCGCCACGCCCTCGCCCGCCTGTTCCACGATGCCGACGATTTCGTGTCCAGGGATGACCGGCGGCCGCACCTGCGGCAGTTCTCCGTCCACCACGTGCAGGTCGGTGCGGCAGACGCCGCAGGCCTCGATCCGGATGCGCACCTCGCCCGCGTGCACGGGCGGGTCCGCCAGTTCCTTCAGGACCAGCGGGGCACCCAGCGATTCCAGCACCATCGCGCGCATCACGGCAGCGACCCGGCCGCCGTCAGTGCCGCATCAGGACCGGAATGTCCGCCCACGTCAGCACGTGGCGGGTCGCGCCGCCCAGCATCCACTCGCTGAACCTGCCGCGCCCGTAGGCGCCCATCACCAGCAGGTCGGCGCGGAACTTCATCGCCTCGTCCAGCAGGGCCGTGCCGACGTCGTCGTACTTCGCGAGGATCGTGCGCTGCTCCGCCGTCACGCCGTGGCGCTGCAGGTAATCGACGATGTTGAACGGCGGCTCCCATTCGAGCCCGGGATACTTGTCGCGTTCCTCGCCGCGCATCAGCAAGGCTTGCTTGCCCTGCAGGAACGGCACCGCCGCGTGCACCGCGCGCATCGCTTCGGGCGAACCGTTCCAGCCGATCGCGATCCGCTCGAACAAACCATACCGTGCGCCGGCATGCGGCAGGACCATGCATGGAATGTCCGCCTTCATGACCAGCCCCGGGATGTCCCACGCCGAGCCTTGGCCTTCCTCGGCGTGATCGAGCACCAGCAGGTCGTGGCGGGTCGCCGCCTGCGCCAGGGCGTCGCCGGCATCGCCTTCCGCCACCAGCCATTCGGCCTGCGGAGCGCCATGCGAAGCCGCGAAATCCAGGAACGACTGCCTGGTCTGCACGGCATCCCTGACCAGTTCGCGCGTGTTCTCGATCGCCGTCGTCATCAACTCGGGCTCGAAGGCGGGCGCGATGTACACGGGATGGGGACAAGTGTAGACGCCGGTGACCGATGCGCCGAACGTCGCGGCGAGGCGCACCCCGAAATGCGCGGCCGGCGTGCGCTCCTGGAAATCCCTGACGTAAATGAGGATGTCTTTCATGTTTCACTCCACGTTTCCCGGCCGCTCGGGGCCGATGGATTCGAATGCAAGGTCAGCGTGATCGATTGCAGACCGCGCATGTTGATCCCCGTCAAGCAACCGGGAACGTGCCCTCGCGTTCCGATCGACATTCGCCAACAGGACCGTTCCGCCGCACGTGCGTCTCTACGGAGCATGACCGGCACGATGTGAAGGCACCGGCAAGCCCACACAAAAAAGCCGCCGTCTTCCCCGTGACGGCGGCTTCGGCAAAGCGGCTGCGGCTCAACTGACGGTGATTCTGCGCGTACCGCCGTTCACCTTCTTGGGAAGTGTGAGCGCGAGCACGCCCTTGTCGTAATGCGCTTCCGTGCGAGCGCCGTCGACCTCGCCCGGCAATGCGAAGGCACGATAGGCCTTGCCGTAACTTCTCTCGACGATGACTTCCCTTTCGTCCTTCTTCTTCTCTTCCTGTTTCACCTCGACCGTGATCGCGACCTGGTTGCCTTCCACGGAAACATCGATGTCCTTCTTGTCCACGCCGGGAATCTCGGCCTTGATGTGGAAGGCCTTGTCATCCTCGGTGACGTCCACGCGGATATCCGGGGCGAAGCCCGGTTCGCGCCAAGTCGGACTCAACGCGAAGTTGCGGAGCAGGTCGTCGAACAGGGCCGGCGTCTCGAAACGGGTGGAGCTTCTGAGTGGGTTGAAGCGTGTCAGTGCTGTCATGGTGGCGGTTCCTCGATCTGTCAACGTGCATGAAATGCACTTGATAAACGCTACGCCCACGCCCACCGCCGCCGTTGATGCAGGTCAACTCCGGCGCGGATTCGCGTCCGGCCTGCGGTTGACGACGATCAACTCGCCGGGGTGCCTCTGCGGCAAGGTGGTGCGAGGTATGAACGACGTCCCGCATCCATCCGCCGCGACCGATCCTGCACGGGCCCCGCAGGCGAGCCTGTTCGCCCTGCTGGGCAGCAGCGCGGCCGGCCTCGACGAAACCGAGGCCGCACGGCGCCTGACCGAGCACGGCGCCAACGATGCGCGGGCGGACGAACGCGCCGGATACCTGCACACCCTCGTCGAACTGTTCGGCAACCCGCTGGTATTGATGTTGCTGGCAGCAGCGGTGGTGTCCGGATTCCTCGGCGACCATGTCGGTGCTGGCATCATCGTGGCGATGGTGCTGCTGAGCGTGACGCTCAACTACGTGTTGAGCTACCGCTCGAAGCGCGCGGCCGAGAAATTGCGCGAGGAGATCGCGCCGACCGCGAGCGTGTGCCGCGGCGGCGCGTGGCGCGAGGCGCCGCGCCGCACCCTGGTGCCCGGCGACGTGATCCGCCTCGCGGCGGGCGACCGCGTGCCTGCGGATGCGCGGCTGCTGGAAGCACGCGACCTGCACGTGCAGCAATCGGCGTTGACCGGCGAATCCGCGCCGTCCGCCAAGGACGTCTGCGAGTCGCCGCAAGCCGCGGCGGGCGCGGATGCCGCGCACCTGGTGTTCCTTGGCACTTCGGTGGTCGCCGGCACCGCCACCGCGATCGTGATCGCGACCGGCCGCGACACCGCGTTCGGCGATGTCGCGATGCGTCTTTCCGAACGACCGCCGCCCACCGAGTTCGAACGCGGACTGGCCGGTTTCGCGCGCCTGATCATGCGCACGGTGATCGGCCTGGTGCTGCTGGTGGTGCTGGCCGGCATCGCCTTGCATCGACCATTGCTGGAAACCCTGCTGTTCGCGCTGGCGCTCGCGGTCGGACTGACGCCCGAGTTCATGCCGATGATCACCACGGTCACGCTGGCGCGCGGCGCGAAGCGGATGGCCCGTCATCGCGTGGTGGTGAAGCACCTCGCCGCGATCGAGGATTTCGGCAGCATGACGGTACTGCTCAGCGACAAGACGGGGACGTTGACGCGCAATGAAACCGATGTGTTCGCGGCGGTGGACGTGTACGGCGACCCGGCGGCCCGGACCGCGGGACTGGCGCACCTCAACAGTTCGTTCCAGACCGGCATCCGCAGTCCGCTGGACGAGGCGATCCTGCGCGGCTGCGCGCCGCTGCAAGACAGATTCGACAAGCTCGACGAGATCCCCTTCGACTTCGAACGGCGCCGCCTGAGCGTGGTGGCGGCCGGCGGAGACGGCAAGATTCTGCTGGTCACGAAGGGCGCGCCGGAATTCGTGATGCTCCAGTGCTCGCACTACGGCATGGACGGCGCGACCCACGCATTCGACGTCGACGCGCAAACCGCGGCCCGGCGTGTGTGCGATGCATACGGCCGGCAAGGCCTGCGCGTGCTGGCGATCGCGTGGCGCGAGATCGAACGCAAGCCGCGTTACACATCGGCCGACGAAACCGGATTGGTCCTTGCGGGCTTCGTGGCGTTTGCGGATCCGGTGCTCCCGGATGCCGCGGCGGCCCTGCGCGCGCTGGCGCGCGACGGCGTCGCGGTGAAGATCCTGTCCGGCGACAACGAGCAGGTCGTGCGCCACGTGTGCGGACAGGTGGGCCTGGACACGCGCGAGGTGATGACCGGCGCCGAAATCGAGGCGCTGGCCCAAGATGCGCTGGGGGCCGTGGCCGAACGCGTCAGCGTGTTCGCGCGGGTCAGCCCCGCGCAGAAACACCGCATCGTGCTGGCCTTGAAGGCCCGCCGCGCGGTGGTGGGTTTCCTCGGCGACGGCATCAACGACGCGCCCTCGCTGCACGCGGCGGACGTCGGCATCTCGGTGGTGAACGCGGTGGACGTGGCGCGCGACGCCGCCGACATCGTGCTGGGCGTGCGCGATCTCGGCGCGCTGCACGCGGGCGTGATCGAGGGCCGCAAGGCCTTCGCCAACGTCACCAAGTACCTGTTGATGGGCACCAGCTCGAACTTCGGCAACATGTTCAGCATGGCCGCGGCGGCGCTGTTCCTGCCGTTCCTGCCGATGCTGCCGACCCAGATCCTGCTCAACAATTTCCTGTACGACATGGCGCAGGTCACGATCCCGGGCGACAACGTGGACGCCGCGCAACTCACCGCGCCGCGCCGCTGGAACATCGGCCTGATCCGGCGCTTCATGCTGGGCGTCGGACCGATCAGTTCGCTGTACGATTTCCTCACCTTCTATGTGCTGCTGGCATGGCTGCACGCGGGCGAAGCCGAATTCCACACCGGCTGGTTCGTCGAATCGCTGGCCACCCAGACATTGGTGTTGTTCGTGATCCGCACCGCCGGCAACCCACTGCGCAGCCGTCCGGGCACGGCGCTGATCGTGAGCGTCGTCGCCGCGGTAGTGATCGGCATCGTGCTGCCGATGACGCCGTGGGGCGCAGACTTCGGGTTCGTGCGCCTGCCGCTGGTGTTCTACGCATTCCTCGCGATCGCCACCACCACCTACCTGATGCTGGTGGAACTGGTGAAACGCCGGTTCATGGGCGCCGACGCCGCAGTCCCACGCGTTCGGTGACCTGGATCAACTTGCCGCAGATCGGAATTCCCAAGCTATCGAATGACGGTTGCCGCATGCGACCAGGCGATTGTTCGGGCGACGGGAGCGCACCATGCAAGCCATCCTCATCATGTTGCCGATACTCGTGTACGCATTGCTTGCGGGCATCGTGCTGGGCTACGTGCTGGCCGTATTGATGCCGCGTCTGCGCCGCACTTCCGCGGGTCGCCAACGCGAAGCTGTCGCGCGCCGCTCGCATCACACGTCGCCGTGATATGTCTCGCGACACCCATTCCCGGCGCGACATCAATTGTTGATGCGGATCAACTTGCGAGCACGCGTTTCGCGTGAAATGACTTCACTGTTCCGGATGGAGAGCGCCATGAACGACAAAGAACTGCGCCAGCTCGTCATCGACGAACTGGAATTCGAACCCAGCATCGATGCCGCCGACATCGGCGTGGCCGCCGAAAACGGCGTGGTCACGCTGTCGGGTTACGTCACCGACTACATGCAGAAGATGGCTGCCGAACGCGCAGCCTGGCGCGTGAAGGGCGTGAAGGGCATCGCCCAGAAGATCGAGGTGCGCCTGCCCGGCGACAAGAAGCAGAACGACGACGAGATCGCGCAGCGCGCGCTCAACATCCTGGCCTGGAATACGGTGATTCCGCGCGACCAGGTGCGCGTGCGCGTGGCCAACGGCTGGATCACGCTGACGGGCAGCGTCAACTGGAATTACCAGCGCCAGGCCGCGGAGAACGAAGTACGCAAGCTCGGCGGCGTCAAGGGCGTCACCAACGACATCACGCTGAATTCGGTCGCCAAGGTCGGTGACGTGCGACGCCGCATCCAGGACGCCCTGAAGCGGCATGCGGAAGTGGAAGCCGATGCGGTGCGCGTGGACATCCGCGACGACGGCACGGTGCGCATCGACGGGCGCGTCGACAACTGGAGCGAGATGCAGGCCGTCGAACGCGCGGTCTGGTCGGCGCCGGGCGTGCGCAAGGTCGAAGACCACCTCACGTTCAGTTGATGCCGCCATGCCCGAAACATGGATCCTCGTCGCCGACAGTGCGCGCGCCCGGCTGTTCGCGCTGGGCGCCGCGCAACTGGAAGAACTCGGCGACTACGTCAACGCGGCGGCGCGCACTCCGGGCCATGAACTGGAACACGCGCAGCCGGCGCGCGTCCACGACCGCTTCGGCAGCAGCCGGCACGCGGTCGACTCGCCCACCCCGCCGCACCAGAAGGCCGCCGCGAAATTCGCGGGCGAGTTGGCCGCAGAACTGGAGCGCAGCCACGCAGGGCAACGCTTCCACGACCTGGTGCTGATCGCGCCACCGCGCTTTCTCGGTCTGCTCAATGCTGCGCTCGGCAAGCAGTTGAAGGAATCGGTGGTGCTGGAAGTGCCCAAGAACCTGACCCGCCGCAGCACCGCGACCATCCGTGCCGAGCTTCCGCGACGGCTCACGCGGCGCGGACCGTTTTCGCCGCCGTTCGACAAGCAGGCATGACGATGAACAGGCTCGCAGGCAAGGTGGCGGTGATCACCGGCGGTGCGATGGGCATCGGCGCGGCCTGCGCGCGCCGGATGGCGCAGGAAGGCGCGCGCGTGGCGATCCTGGACATCCATGACGAGGCCGGCGGCAAGCTGGCGCGGGAACTCGCCGGTGCGGACGAAGGCGCGATCTACCTGCATGCCGATGTCGCCTCGGAACGCGAAGTCGCCGCGGCGATCGACGCGGCCGCCGCGAAGTTCGGACGCCTCGACGTGCTGGTCAACAACGCGGGCATCGCCGGTCCGGACAAACCCACCCACGAACTGACCGAACAGGAATGGGACCGGGTGCAGGCGGTCAACGTCAAGGGCGTGTTCTTCTGCACCAAGCACGCGCTGCCGCACCTGCGACGGAGCGGCGGCGGCAGCGTCATCAACCTGTCGTCGATCTACGGGCTGGTCGGCGCGGCGGACGTGCCGCCCTACCATGCTTCCAAGGGCGCGGTGCGGCTGATGAGCAAGACCGACGCGCTGCTGTATGCGCCCGACCGCATCCGGGTGAACTCCATCCACCCCGGCTTCATCTGGACGCCGATGGTCGAGGGCCACCTTGCGGGCCACGGCGGCGACCTCGATGAGCAGCGCAGGGCCACCGACGCACTGCATCCGCTCGGCCACATGGGCGAACCCGACGACATCGCCTGGGGCGCGGTGTACCTGGCGTCCGACGAATCGAAATTCGTGACCGGCAGCGAACTCGTGATCGACGGCGGCTACACCTGCCGGTGACGATCGCGGCGCCACGTCGCGACACAGACGCACACATCGCGTCGCAGTCTTCCATGGAACAGCCGCACGCCCCCGACGCGTGGCGCCTCGGCCTCAGCCACGCCGAGGCGCGCCGGCGCCTTGCCGAGCACGGGCCGAATGCCTTGCCCGGCGGCGGGCCCAAGCCGTTGCACCGGATTGCGCTCAAGGTGCTGGCCGAACCCATGTTCCTGATGCTGCTGGTGGCCGGCGTGCTGTACCTGCTGCTGGGCGATCTCGCGGAAGCGATGTTCCTGCTGGGATCGATCTTCGTCATCATCGGCATCACGCTCGTCCAGGAACGCAGGACCCAGCGTGCGCTCGAAGCGCTGCGCGACCTGTCGGCGCCGCGCGCGCTGGTGATACGCGAGGGACGCAAGCTGCGCGTGCCCGGGTGCGACGTCGTTCCGGGCGACCTGCTGGCGTTGCACGAGGGCGACCGCATCGCGGCCGACGCCACGCTGCTGGAAGGTTTCCTGGAGGTAGACGAGTCCCTGCTGACCGGCGAAGCGGTTGCGGTGACGCGTGTCCCGAGCTCCGGCCGGGACCGACTGTCCGCGAGCACGTTGGTGACCCGGGGCGCCGGCCTGGCGCGCGTGTCGTCCACCGGAGCCGCGACACGGGTCGGCGGAATCGGGGCGATGCTGGCGGCGACCCGCGAACCCGCCTCGGCGCTGCAGCAGTCGTCGCGCGGCCTCGTCCGCGTGCTCGGCGTGATCGCACTCGCGCTCGCCACCGGTTACTGCCTGCTCAACTGGCTGTGGAACGCGCAAACATTCCTCGACAGCCTGCTCGCGGGCATCGCGCTCAGCATGGCAATCCTGCCCGAGGAAATTCCGGTCGTGATGACCGTGTTTCTCGCGATGGGCGCCTGGCGGCTGTCGCGGCATCGCGTGCTGACCCGCCGGGTCACGGCGGTGGAGACACTAGGAACGATCACCGTGCTGGCCGTCGACAAGACCGGCACCCTGACGCAGAACCGCATGCAGGTCGCCGCGCTGGCCACCGCGGAAGGCTTCGCCGAAAGCGCATCCGGCGAGGTCGCAGGATCCTTGCCCGATGCCGCGCGCGAACTCGCGGAGTGCGCGCTGTTGGCGACGCCGCCCGATCCGTTCGATCCGATGGAAAAGGCCATCCTCGAATGGGGCAGCCGGCTCGACGAAGCCCGTCGCACGCACCCGGGCTGGACGTTGGCGCGCGAGTACGCGTTGTCCTCCGGGACGCTGGCGACGACCCGCGCGTACACCGTGGAGGGCGAAGCGGGCCATCGCCTCGCCGTCAAGGGTGCGCCCGAGACCGTCGTGGGGCTGTGCCGGTTGCCGGAAGCGGAGAGCGCCGCGGCATTGCGCCACGCGGCGGAGTTGGCGGCCCGCGGGCTGCGCGTGCTCGGCGTCGCGCGCGGCGTCTGGAACGGCTCGACGTGGCCGGAGCGGCAACAGGATTTCGACTTCCATTTCGTCGGATTCCTGGGCTTTGGCGATCCACCGCGAGCGGAGGTGCCGGCTGCGATCGCCGAATGCAGGAGCGCGGGCGTGCGCGTCCTGATGCTCACCGGCGACCATCCGGTCACCGCGCAAGCCGTCGCCCGCGAAATCGGATTGTCGGCGCGCGCCGACGTATTGACCGGGGAAGAGATCAACCGGCTGGACGATGCGCTGCTGCGCGAACGACTCCAACACGTGGACATCTGCGCGCGCCTGCGCCCGGAACAGAAGCTGCGGCTGGTGCGCCTGCTGCAGCAGTCGGGCGAGGTGGTGGCGATGACCGGCGACGGCGTGAACGACGCGCCGGCCCTGAAGGCCGCCGACGTCGGCGTCGCGATGGGCGAACGCGGCACGGACGTGGCGCGCGAAGCCGCCGCGCTGGTGCTGCTGGACGACAGTTTCGCCAGCATCGTCCACGCGATCCGCCAGGGCCGCCGCATCTACGACAACATCGGCAAGGCGACCGGATTCGTGTTCGCGGTGCACGTGCCGATCATCGTGCTCGCGCTCGTCCCGGCGCTGCTGCATTGGCCGCTGCTGCTCGCCCCCGTCCACATCGTGCTGCTGGAACTCCTGATCGATCCGGCCAGTTCGATGGTGTTCGAAGCCGAGCCGGAAAGCGACGATGTGATGCGGCGACCGCCGCGCGCGCGGAAGCAGACGCCGTTCGCGCCCGCACGGCTGGCTTTCGCGATGCTGCAGGGCGCCGGCCTGGCCGCACTGCTGGTGGCGTGCGGCGCGGCGCTGTTGTCGATCGGAGCCGGAACCGCGCAGATCCGCACCATGGTTTTCGCCGGACTGCTGGTCGGCCTGTTCCTGTTGGTACTGGCCAACCGCGACGGTGCCCGCTGGAACCGGAACCGCCGCAACCCGTGGATCAAGTGGATGCTGGTTGGCGTGGCCACCGTCCTCACCTGCGTGCTCGGGATTCCCGCGCTGCGCGACTTGATGGGACTGGCGCTGCCGGATGCATCGACGACAACGGCCATCGGCGCGGTGGTCCTCGCCATGTCGGCATGGATCGTGGTGCTGCGGATGGGCGCGCGAGCGATGCGCCCACGCCGCGTCGCCACCGCTACTACCTGACCACCAGCACCGGCACCTTCGACTGCGAAAGCACCTTCATCACGACGGACCCCAGCACGGCGCTCAGGAACGCGCCGCGGCCGTGCGACCCCATCGCAACGAGATCGCAACGCAGCTTCGTGGCAAGCTTGACGATGTGCGCGGCCGGATCGCCGATTTCATGCCGTTCCTCGAACGGCACGCCGGCCTTGCGCAATGCGCTGCGGGCCGGCCGCACCGTGGTTTTCATGCGATCCGCGTGGAAGCGGGTCAGGTCCTCCGGAGTCAGGTAGCGCGACACCCGCTCGATCAACGGCGGGTCCACGTACAGCAGCACCAGCGACGCGCGCGGCGACGAATCCTTTCCGCTCCAGTGCCGGATCACGTGGCGAACCGCGCGGGTGCTGCTTGGACTTCCGTCCACGGGCAACAGGATTTTCATCAGGGCGTGCTCCGTCCGGCAATCGGTTCGACATTGCCGCCACGCGTTTTCGCAACGTCAGCGGCAACCCCAGCATGCGTGGTGGAACGACCGTGCGGTTGACCGGGATCAACCGATGGCGTCGTCACGGCAATGCGTCCGACAAGGTTGGGCCGACGCCTACGCTGGATCACTTCCGGCGTGCGGGCGGCGCCGGGTTCGCGATCCTGCCCCAGGTGGACTTGTTGCCCCACACGTTCTGGCGCAGGCCTTCGAGCTGCAGGATCTGCGAGTGGTCGCAGAACAGGTTGACCTCGTTGCCATAGTTCTTGATGTACCACTCGAACACCGGCGGATCCGCCGCCTCGAACATCACCGATTCCAGCCCGATGCCGTTGATGATCGAAGCCGCCGCGGCGGTGTTCCAGCGCGCGACGTTTTCGGTGATGCCCTCGGACTCGATCATGATGATGTCCGCGCCCGCGTCCAGCAGCCGTTTGGCGCGTTGCACCAGGTCGCCGATGTCCTTCTTCGATTCCGCGGCCAGTTCCTCAACCCCAGAGTCGCCGCCGGAACCGAACTGGATGCCGAGCTCCGGCTTGGCCTTGAAGCCCGCTTTCTTCACCTGCTCCACCAGCCGCAGCATCCCGCTGATCGGGATGGTCAGGAATCCGGCCGAAATCTCGATCACGTCGAAACCGGATTCCTTCGCCTCCTTCAGGTATTGCGCGACCGCGTCCGGCCCGTAGCGCAGCACCGTCTCGATCCAGCCGCCCGATGACACGTACACGTCGTGCTTGTGCGCGAGGTCGCTGAACGCGCGCACCTGCTCGCGCGGCAGCAGCGAGAACGAACCGCCGGCCCACTTGATGCCGTCCACCCACTGCCCGGCCACGTCGAGCACGTCGGCGAGATGGCGGGTTCCGAAGGTGTTGTAGTACGGCGCGCGGATTTCGGTGATCCCGAACTTGCGCGGCTTGTCCGGGCGATACGCGCGCGGAATGAAATCGAAACTGGTGTTGGACATGGTCCGTCTCCTTTTTGTTCTGGCTTGAAACGGTCTATCGCGGCGCGCCGGACGCCGTCCGCGTGGCCGGCACCTGCGCCAGCAACGCGGTCAGGTCGCGCACCTCGCGGGAATCGAGATGGTGCACGCACTCGATGATCTTCGCGGCCAGGCCCTCGTCGATGAACGGCGCGACCAGCGGGCGGAACTTCCCGCACGCCGCCGTCCAGTCCAGCGGCTGCAGGGTGAATCCCTGGAACGACGCGGCCGACACGCAGAACTGCGTGCCGTCGTACAGTTCCACTTCCACCTGGGTAGGCATTTCGGCGGGAAAGCGCGCCGTGAACGCGGCCTGCGGCGTCACCGTGACCCTGTGCAGCAGGCCCTGGACGTCCGCACGGGCGATCCGCTCGGCCGCGAACTGCTGCGGTTGTACCCGGCCGTCGAGCAGCGCCACCGCGACCAAGTACGGCAGCGAGTGGTCGGCTTCTTCCTTGGTGCGGATGCGGCGCTTGTCGCCCTCCTCGCCGCCGCCGATGATGTCGTAGGCAACCTGGAAGGTCTTGACGCGCACGGCGCGGATCGCATCGGCCCGGAAGCCGGTCTGGGTGCCGATGGTGATTGCCGCGTCGATCGCCGATTGCGAGTGCACCTCGGCGTTGTGTTTCTTGACGACGGTCCGCAGCACGCTTTCCAGATCCTCGCGCGACCAGTCGATGGAGAAATCGCCGGCGATGCTTTCCTTGAAGCCCTTGTTGCCCTCGAATACCTGCGCGGGCCCGGTGATGCCGGCGCGCGCCAGCAGCGCCGCGAACACGCCCTCCTTGCCGACCTCGGGATAGGCAAGGCCCTTCCAGTTGGAAAGATCGCCGGTGCGCGTGACCCGCAAAGCGTTGCTGGCGGTGCCGGATATCGCGATCGCGTTCGCGATCTGTTCCGGCGGCAGCCGCAGCGCCTTCGCCGCCGCGCCGGCCACCGCGTAGGCGCCCTGCACGGTATGGTCGAAGCCGCGCGCGCGCACCGGCGCCACGTCCGACAGGCGGGTTTGCACCTGGTAGGCAACCGCCACCGCGGTCAGGAAATCCTTGCCGCTGGCGCCGGCGCTCTCCGCCGCGGCCAGCACCGCGCCGATGTTGTCGGACGGATGGCAGGTCTCGCCGGGCGCGAGATAGCTGTCCATGAAATCGAGGTAGCGGCTGAGCGCGATGTTGTGGAACGCAGCGCGATCGATCGCGCTGCGCCCGCCGCCGATCAGCGTGGCGTCGGCGTTGCCACCGAGCGATTCGGTGAGCCGGCGGATCGCGACCAGCGGCGGCGCGTCCAGCGCGGCAATCGCCACGCCCAGGGTATCGAGGATGCGGATCTTGAGTTGCTCGACCGCCGCGGTAGTGATGTCGCGGAAGTCCGCGGCGTGGATGAAGGCGGCGAGCCTCTGCACCTCGGTCAGGGCGGCAGACGACCCCGGCGCGTTCCGCTCGGCGGGCCGGGAAAGGGAATGATGGCGGGACATTTCAGTTGTTCGTGGCGTGCTGCGGCACATTCGGTGCAACGCGTGCGGGCCGTGGCGAAACCTGGACATCGCGAACGCGAACCCGGGCGATCGGCTCCAACGCTGCGGCGGTCGTTTGCACGACCGGTGCGGAGCAGATGTGTTCAAATGTATCGCTCCATGCGTGACGGCGCCGTGATCCAGGTCAGGCGCGCGGCGGCCCGGCCGGACTGCAGCGTTTGCTAGACCGTGCGCTGCAGGACCAGATCCTTGATCGCACCGATCGCCCGCGCCGGATTCAGACCCTTCGGACAGACGTTGGTGCAGTTCATGATCGTATGGCAACGGTACAGCTTGAACGGATCGTTGAGCGCGTCGAGCCGCTCACCGGTGGCTTCGTCGCGCGAATCGACGATCCAGCGATACGCCTGCAGCAGCACCGACGGGCCGAGGAAACGGTCCGGGTTCCACCACCAACTCGGGCAGGCACCGGTGCAGCAGGCGCACAGGATGCATTCGTACAGACCGTCCAGTCGGGCGCGGTCCGCGGGCGATTGCAGCCGCTCGCGACTGCCGGGATTGCTCTTCGCCTGCAACCACGGCTTGATGGACGCATATTGCGCGTAGTAATGCGTGAGGTCCGGCACCAGGTCCTTGACCACCGGCATGTGCGGCAGCGGGCAGATGCTGACGTCGCCCGGCGCCAACTGGTCGAGCCCGGTGATGCAGGCGAGCTGGTTCTCGCCGTTGATGTTCATCGAGCACGATCCGCACACGCCTTCGCGGCAGGAACGGCGCAACGTCAGCGTGGGATCGATCTCGTTCTTGATCTTCAGCAGCACGTCCAGCACCATCGAGGCGCCCGCGACATCCACCTCGAACGTGTCGATGCGCGGATTGCCGCCGACATCGGGATCCCAGCGGTACACGCGGAACCTGCGCGGCTTCCGCGCCCCCAGCCTGGCGGCGTGGAAGCGGCCTTCGCGCACCTGCGACATCTTCGGCAATGTGAACTCTGCCATCGCTGCACCTCGCTGGCCGGTCGAGCGGCGCCACGCGTTCGCGCTGCGCCGCATCACGCCCAGCATACGACGATCATCCGCATCCGGCACGGCGATGCGCGCGGCCTGGAGCCTACCCGCGCTCCTTCCGCCACTCTTCGTAGCTGGTGATCCCGCACTCCATCGCCGGCACCTCGCCGATGTAGGTGCGCAATTCGGCAAGCTCGACGCGCAGTGCCGCCACCTCCGCACGCAGCGCCGCGAGTTCCTCGCGCAACCTCTCGATGTCGTCCTGCATGCTCGCCTCCGCGTTCGCGCGGGGATGCATCGGCGCGAATCACGCGTGATTCGCGCATCCCCGGGTTTCCCGATTATCCGCCCTGTCGCGGGGCCATTGGAACCGGCTGCGCGTGCCGACGCGAATGCAGGATCGAAAGTGCCAGAATGATGGATGGCTCGAATTCGTAAACGTGTCGCGCCGCCCTTGGCAATGAAACACGCCATGCGCATTCTTCTGGTGAGGGTCGGCGCGGACCAGAGCCCGGCCGGCGGTGGCTACAACGGCCCCGTGGACACCTCGACCAACCAGTTCGTGTACGTCGGGATTCCGGAACTGCACCCGCTGCACCGCGGCTACGAGCGGCGCTACGGCTCCACCAGGCTGACCGCCGAACTCGCGCGCATGGGGACCTGCATTCCTCCCGGGCTGCTCGGGCGATGCATGCATACCGATCCCGATTTCGAACACGCCACCTACGGTGACCACGGACGACGGGCCGCCCAACTCAAGCGCCTTGCGCGCGGCGACGTGCTCGTCTTCTATGCGGGCCTGCGCGATGTGCGGCGGAGCGGACTGGTCTATGCACTGATCGGCCAGTTGACGCTGGACCAATCCATGCCCGCAAACCGGATCGCGGATCCTTTGCTCAACGTGCACGCGCAACGGCGGCGGGTCGATCCGGACGACTGGGTGCTGATCGGCACGCGCCGCGGCTCGGGCCGTTACGACCGCTGCATCCCGGTCGGAGAGTTTCGCGACGGCGCGTATCGCGTGAAGCGGGCATTGCTGCGGACGTGGGGAGGCCTCTCGGTGAAAGACGGTTTCCTCCAGCGCAGCGGCGGGTTCCCGCACTTCATCGAACCAGACCGGTTCCTCGGCTGGCTGGCGGCGCAGCGCGTCCGTCTCGTGCGGAGGAATTTCTGAGCGGCTCGATACGGAGACGATCGCCTGACGTACGCCCAGTGGCGCCTGTCATCGGGGCAGCCACGGCGCGAGCGCGCGGTCGGCAAGTTCGGGCCAGCGCCGGTTGGCGGTCGGGTTGGCGGGACTCGGGTGGGGCAGATAGATGGTCGGGACACTTTCACCCACGAGATCGCGTACCCGTTGCTCCGCATAACGTCCGATGCCCACCACCGCAGCCGGCTCCAGCACCCGGATCACGCGGCCCAGCGCACGGTCGCAGACCCGCGCGAGCGCCCTTCCCTCATCCCTGCCCAGACCCGATGGCGTGAGGTTGCGATCCCGGGACAGGAAAAGCAAAGGGCAGTAGTTCCAGACGAAGAATCCGTCGAAAAACCGCTCGGGCGTGCCGAAGCGCTGTTGCGCCCAACCCCACAAGCGCCGCCCGCTGCCTTCGTCGCGATGGCAGCACATGCCGAGGATCGGATATTTCGGGTGTTGCGCGGGCAGGTCGCGGGCAAGCCTGGTCTCGATCCGGAACCAGCCGCGCACCGCGGAAATGTTCCCGAACGGAACGCCCGTTTGTGCCATGCCCCACGGCCCGGGATTCATCCCGACCAGCAACACGCGCCCGCGCTTGCCGCCATAGCGTTCGAGGTATTCGCGGTGCGCGCTCCACGCGTAGTCGAGCGGGTTGTAGACGTGCGTCGGCGTGTGCCATGCGAGCGAGGAAATGTCGCGCGCAAGCCGGCGGGCCACGTTCACGAGGGAAGTTCGCGTCGTACCCATGGCCACGGTTCGCACCTCCGGAACGTCTTCGTGCGAGGCGCCGGCTGACCCAGGTCAACGGTTCGCGCGCGTCGCAGCGGAAGAATAGTCGCGAAGCCGCGGGCGCCCCAAACCGGCGCCCGCGCCGCACAGCGAGGTTCGTCCGCAAAGGAAAGGAACGAAGCCTGCGGGCTTCGACTGCTTCCACTCCGCCATTTGCGTTGCACGCAAGGAGAATTGCATGACCCAGGTCACCTGTCTCGGATTTCCACGCATCGGGCGCCGGCGCGAATTGAAGGCGGCCCTGGAAAAGCACTGGCACGGGGCACTCGACGCGGCGGCCCTGCTCGACACCGCGCGCACGCTGCGCCACCGCCATTGGGAGTTGCAACGCGCAGCCGGTGCAGACAGCGTGCCGGTGAACGATTTCTCGCTCTACGACCATGTCCTCGATACCGCGTGGCTGTTCGACGCCGTGCCCGATCAGTACCGCGAACTGGCCGATACCGATCCGCTGGCCGGCTATTTCGCCAGCGCCCGCGGGCACCGCGCGAATGGCCGCGACCTGCGCGCGCTGGAAATGACCAAGTGGTTCGACACCAATTACCACTACATCGTGCCCGAGCTCGGGCGCGGCCAGCGGTTCGCGCTGCGCGGCGACAAGCCGGTCGCGGAATTCAGGGAAGCGCAGGCGCTGGGCTTTCCTGCGCGGCCCGTACTGCTAGGCCCCGTTTCGTTCCTGCTGCTCGCGAAGACCACCGACGGCAGCGATCGCCTCGACTTGCTGGACGGCCTGCTCGCGCCGTACGCCGAACTGCTGGCGCGGCTGAAGGCCGCCGGCGCGGAATGGGTGCAGATCGACGAGCCCTGCCTGGTGCTCGATCTGGACGACGCGGCGCGCACGGCATTCCGGCGCGCCCACGCGGCGCTCGCGGCAGCGGCCGGCCCGAAGCGCCTGATCGCGACGTATTTCGGGCCGCTGGCGGACAACCTTGGACTCGCGGCTTCGCTGCCGGCGGACGGCCTGCACATCGACCTCGCGCGAGCTCCGGAACAACTGGACGCGGTGCTGGATGTCCTGCCGAAAGATCGCGTGCTGTCGCTTGGCCTCGTCGACGGCCGCAACGTGTGGCGCGCGGATCTGGACGCCGCGCTGGCGCTGGCGAAGCGTGCGGCGCATCGGCGCGGCGCCGAGGCACTGTGGCTGGCGCCTTCGTGCTCGCTGTTGCATGTTCCGTACGACGCCGGCGACGAGGACGCACTTGAACCCGATATCCGCGGCTGGCTCGCGTTCGCGCGCCAGAAGATTGAAGAGTTGCGCACCCTGGCCGACGCGCTCGCCGGGAATCCCGCTGCGCAGGCCTCCCTCGCCGCGGTGCGCAACGCGCTGGATCAGCGCCGGCACTCGCCACTGGCGGTGGACGCCGCGGTCCGCAAGCGTCTGACAGCGGTCACGCCCGACATGCTGCGACGCCGCTCCGGCTACCCCGAACGCCACCGCAAACAGATGGCCGCGCTGCACCTTCCGCTGCTGCCGACCACCACGATCGGCTCTTTCCCGCAAACACCTGAGGTGCGCAAAGCACGCGCAGCGCATCGCGCCGGCAGGCTCACCGACGCCGAGTACCGGCGTTTCCTGGAAGAACAGACGAGCAAGGCCGTGGCGGAACAGGAACGGCTGGGCCTCGACGTGCTGGTACACGGGGAATTCGAGCGCAACGACATGGTCGAGTATTTCGGCGAAAAGCTGGACGGCTTCGCGTTCACGAAACACGGCTGGGTGCAAAGCTACGGCTCGCGCTGCGTCAAGCCGCCCATCATCTACGGAGACGTCGCCCGGCCCGCCCCGATGACCGTCGAGTGGTCACGCTACGCGCAATCGCTCACGCACAAGCCGATGAAGGCGATGCTCACAGGGCCGGTGACGATCCTGCAGTGGTCGTTCGTGCGCGACGACCAGCCGCGCTGCGACACCTGCCGGCAGATCGCGCTGGCGCTGCGCGACGAAGTGCGCGACCTGGAAGCCGCCGGCATCCGCGTGATCCAGATCGACGAACCAGCGTTTCGCGAAGGGCTGCCGCTGCGCCGGCGCGACTGGCAGGGCTACCTCGACCGGGCGGTCGCGTGCTTCCGCCTGGCTGCGAGCGGCGTGCGCGACGAAACGCAGATCCACACCCACATGTGCTATTCGGAATTCGGCGACATCATCGAGGCAGTCGCGGCCATGGACGCCGACGTGATCTCGATCGAGACTTCGCGTTCGCGCATGGAGTTGCTCGGGGCATTCGGGAAATTCCATTACCCGAACGAAATCGGTCCAGGCATCTACGACATCCACTCGCCGCGCGTGCCGGATGTTTCCGAAATGACGACCCTGCTGCACCGGGCACGGAAGGTTCTGGCGACCGAGCAGATCTGGGTCAATCCGGATTGCGGACTGAAGACGCGCGACTGGCCGGAAGTGAAGACGGCGCTCGCCAGGATGGTGCAGGCGGCGAAGGCGCTGCGCGAGGAAACAGCCGAGAGTCGCGCGTGATGCGTGGAGAGGGCCGGTACGGCCCGCGGCCCACGCACATGAGGACGATCCGTGTCCGCGCACCACAGGTGGTTACGGTTTCAACGTCGAAAGATACGCCGCGATGTTGACGATGTCGGCGTCGGTGAGGCCCTTCGCCATCGGCTGCATGATCGGGTTCTTGCGGCTGCCGTCACGAAATGCCTTGAGCTGGGTGACCAGGTATTCCTGTTTCTGGCCGGCGACGTTGGGATAGATCGGCGCAATCGAGATGCCTTGCATGCCGTGGCACGCGGCGCACGTTGCCTCGAATTTCTGCTTGCCCGCGGCGGGATCGGCCGCATGCGCGGCGCCGGCAACGAGGGCCGCACCGAGCGCCGTGTACGCAAGGAATTGGGTTTTGGTCATGACGTGGTACTCCGATTCCAGCATTCACTTGTCCGCGGAACGTGCCGGTGCGGCCGACACGCCCTGCGGCCGATACAGCGCGGCCCACAGCGCGATGGTCGGCACCAGCGCGCCGACCCAGAACCCGCCCCAGAAGGTCAGGTTGGGCAACGTCGCCAATGGCAGCAGCGACAGGATGCCGAGCAGGATCGCCAGCACGACGTTGACGCTGCTGAACCAGCGGTGTGCGTCGCTGCGGCGCGCCCACAGCGCCATCACCAGGATCACCGCCGCGAACACAGCGAACGGGAAGTACCGCTGCTCGACCCAGGTCGGGTGCAGCACCACCGCATACACCAGCACCAGTCCCACGATCGTGTTGACGATGTTCGGAATCATGGGCCGTGCCCCTCTTCGACGTGCAGGTGCTCCAGATAGCGCCAGGTGGCTGGCGGAATGATCGCGTACACGATCGCGCTGGCCAGAACCAGCAGTTTCCAGCCGAGATCGAGCGGCGTGGCGACGGCGATCGCCAGCGCGATCGCGAAGGCCGCAACCCAGCACACGGTCCCCGCGCGCACCAGGGTCGGACGCCCACGCAGCCGGCCGAGGCCGTACAGGCCCGCGTAGCCTCCGCCGGCGAGCACCAGCAGGCCCAGCAGTGCGGCCGTCTCGAGCAGCGCGACGGGCGTCATGCCGGCTCCATGGGTGTTTGCGGCACGGGCGCGCGCCGGGGTGCGGTCAGCAGGTCATAGACCAGCACTACGTAACCGAGCGCGAACACCACCCCGAAACCCATCCGCGCGTACATGCCGGCCACGAACCAGGGATTTTCGGAGGCCTGGGTAAACGCCATCAGCGTCGAGCCGCCGATGGCGCGCCCGTAGAACGCCTGCGCCATGCCGGCGATCAGCAATCCCATCACCATGCCGATCATGCCGAAGTTGAACAGGGCGAAGCTCCACCGCCACGCGCGCCCGTCAAGGAAATCAGCGCCCGAGGTCTTCTGCTTGGCCACGTAGAACACCGCCAGCACGCCGCAGACATAGGCTCCGTAGAACGCGAAATGACCGTGCGACACCGTCCACTGGGTACCGTGCGAGAACAGGTTGATCTGCGGCAGCGTCATCATGAACCCCCACACGCCCGCGCCGATGAAGTTGCCGAACGCCTCGGCCGTGATCCAGTAGAACGCCGGCCGGTTCGTCGTCTTCATCCGGTGCATGCCGGCGTCGTAGATGGAATGGATGACCATGCCCAGCAGCGGCAGCGGCTCCAGCGCCGAGAAGAACCCGCCGATGCTGAGCCAGTACCGGGGCGTGCCGATCCAGAAATAGTGGTGGCCGAGCCCGAGGATGCCGGCGCCAAGCACCAGCATGACCTCGATGTACAGCCACGCCTCGACGATGCGCCGCGGCGTGCCCATCACGTCCATCAGCACCAGCGCCATCACGCAGCCGATCAGCACTTCCCAGGTGCTCTCGACCCACATGTGCACCAGCCACCACCACCAGTACAGGTCGACCGACAGGTTGGTGGGAGCCGGGAACGCGTCGAGATAGACGACCAGCAAGGGGATCAGGTCCAGCACCAGCACCCACATGATGCCGGTCATCCGGCGCGCCTTCACGGCGGTACCGACGACGTTGTACGCGAACACCAGCATCACGGCCACCACGCCGATCGTCGCCCAGCGCGGTGCCTCGACGTACTTGCGCCCCTGGTTGATGAACCACAGCGAGAACTCGTTCGCGCTGCCGTACTGCACGAACACGAACACCAGCGCGACCACGGCGACCACCGCGCAGAACACCCAGAACGTGATCTCGGCCAGCCACATGCCTTCCACCTCGTGGCCGAGCTCCTTGGGCAGGTACCAGTACACCGCACCCATGAAGGCCATCAACAGCCAGATCACCAGGGTGTCGATGTGCAGGATTTTCGACGTGTTGAAGTTGAACACGTTGAACAGCATCGACGGGTACAGGTAGTACAGCGCGGACAGCAGCCCGAACAGGATCATCACGCCGAACAACACGATGGCGGCCGTGAAGTAGCGCAGCGAGAGCTTCTGGGAGCGGTACATGGAGGACCCCTACGGTTGCGTGTGGGTCTGGCCGAAATTGGCCGGGAATCCGTTGGTGTCGATCGCGGACATCCATTTCAGGTACGCGACGGTGGCCCGGGCCTCGGCCTCGGTCAGGTGCAGGTTCGGCATCTCGCGTGACCAGGTCGGGTACTGGTCGGGACGCATCAGGAACGCGACCATGGCCTCTTCGCGCGTGGGCTTGCCGGTCATCGGCATCCAGATTCGCGGCCACGCGGGGTCGAGCCACGACTTGGTGAGATCCGGCCCGTAGTACGCGCCGTTGCCGAAGAAGGTGTGGCAATCCATGCACGCGCGGCTCTGGATCACCAGTTTGCCCTCGCGGATCAACGCGGTCGCCTGGGCTTCGGTCAGCGTCTTGCCGAACAACGGCTCGGGCCCGCCGATCACCGGCACGTCCTCGCGCCGCGACCAGTCGTACTGGTAACCGATGTGCTGGTTGATCACGTCGTAGCGCGGGACGTGCGCGCCGCCGACGCTGATCACGCGCATGCTGTCGACCGACAGGAAAGCCAGCACGACCAGCATCACCAGCGTGGTGCTGATGGCTCCCGCGCGCCAGAAGCGTGGATCGGTCAGGTCCACGCCTGCCCGCTTCTCCCGCGTGTCTGCGGCTTCGGTCTTCATCGCCCGCTCCCACCCAGCCGACGGCAACGATACTACGGATGGGTGCAGTGTGCGTAGCGCGCGAGTGCCTCCGCCTTGACGCCAGTCAAGCCGGACTGGCATCGCGCCGACGGCGGATCGCGCGATTCCCGCAGATCCCGCCCTTCGTGATGCCTGTTTCCAATTTGTGTGATGAATGTCAATTGGCCGGTCTCACGCCCCCGCATTCTGCGCACGGTCCACGCAGTGCAGGTATTGCATGATCCGTTGCGAAGTCATCATCGTGGGGGCGGGTCCGGTCGGCTTGTTCCAGGTGTTCGAGCTGGGACTGCTCGGGCTGCACGCGCACGTCATCGATTCGATGCCCGCGATCGGCGGCCAGTGCATCGAGCTGTATCCGGACAAACCCATTTACGACATCCCGGCGATTCCGGTGTGCAGCGCGCGCGAACTGGTCGAACGCCTGCAGCAGCAGATCCGTCCGTTCGCGCCGGAATTCCATCTGGGCCAGACCGTCACCGCGCTCGCGCGCACGGCCGATGGCCGCTTCCACGTCGAAACCAGCGGCGGGCTCGCGTTCGACGCGGGCGCCGTGGTCATAGCGGGCGGGCTGGGCGCGTTCGCGCCGCGCACGCTCGACCTGCCCGAGGCCGCGCCGCTGGTCGGCCATTCGGTGCACTACAAGGTCGGCGACGCGGCGCTGTTCGACGGCCGCGACCTCGTGATCGCGGGCGGCGGCGACGCCGCGATCGACTGGACGCTGGCGCTGGCCGAGCGCGCGCGCAGCCTGGTGCTGGTGCACCGCTCCGGCAAATTCCGCGCGGCGCCCGCGCACGTCGCGCAGATGCAGGCGCTGTGCGAGGCCGGCCGGATGCAGTTCCTCGAAGGCGACATCGTCGGGCTGGAAGCGGCCGACGGACAACTGCAACAGGTGCGCGTGCGTGCGCGCGACGGCGTGGTGCGGCGGATCGAGGCGGAACAGTTGCTGGTGTTCTGGGGCCTGCACCCGAAGCTCGGGCCGATCGCCGACTGGGGCCTCGCGCTCGACCACCAGCAACTCGTGGTCGATCCGGCGACGTTCCAGGCCTCGACGCCGGGCATCTTCGCGATCGGCGACATCGCGGGTTATCCCGGCAAGAAGAAACTGATCCTGTCCGGTTTTCACGAGGCGGCCCTGTGCGCATTCGCGGCGCAGGCGCACCTCAACCCGGGTGAACCCGCGCCATTGCAATACACCACCACGAGTCCACGCCTGCAGCGCCGCCTCGGCGTGAGCGTGGACACCGGCGATGCGGAGCAACCGGTCCGCCGCGTGGCCTGACGCCCATTCGATGCCAGCAAGAGCACGCAACATGCCTCGCACCAACACTGACAACTCCGCCACGCCGAGCCTGCCCGCACGGCGGCAATTCCTGAAGCAGGCCGGACTCACCGCGCTCGCCGGCGGCGTGTTGGCCGGCGGCGGCTGGGCGTTCGTGAAACGCGGCGCGAACCTGTGGCAGGTGCAACGCGAGCGCAGCCTGATGGCGACCTCGGTGTCGATCACCTGCCTCGCCGATGACCGCGAAGCCGCGGCGCGCGCGATCGACGCGGCGTTCGCGCGCATGGCAGCGACTGCCGCGGAGCTGACGCGCTTCGATGCGGCGAGTCCGTTGTCGCGCCTGAATCGCGACGGGCATCTTTCGGTCGTGCCGCCGCACCTGCACGCGGTGCTGCGCGAGGCGAACGCGCTTTCGGCACGCACCGAAGGCGCGTTCGACGCCACGGTGCTGCCGGAACTGCGCTACTTCGAAACCCTGCGCGGCGCGGCGACGCTCGATCCGCGCCAGCAGGCCGCGATCGCGCAGCGCGAGCGCCTGGTCGGTTGGCGTCAGTTGACCCTGGACGCGACCGGCGCGCGCTTCCGCAAGCCCGGCATGGCAGTGACGCTGGACGGCATCGCCAAGGGTTACGTGGTGGACCAGGGCATCGCCGCGTTGCGCGCGCACGGCATCGAGTACGCGATCGTCGATGCCGGCGGCGATACCCGCACGCTCTGCGGCAGTGATCCGAACCGCCACTGGAACGTCGGCATCGTCGATCCGGATGACGTCGGCCGCGTCGCGGCGGTGGTGCAGGTGCGCAACGCGGCGCTGTCCACGTCCGGCAACTATCGCGTGTACTTCTCGGCCGACCGCCGCCTGTTCCACATCGTCGATCCGTACACCGGCGGCTCGCCGCAGGCGTATTCGAGCGTCACCGTGGTGGCGGAACGCTCGGTGCTCGCGGACGGCCTCAGCACCGGCGCGTTCTCGATGGCGCTGCCGCAGATGGCGGAACTGATGCGCGCGCAGGACCACCAGTGGCTGGTGTTCGCGCGCAGCGGCGGACGACGCTGGCGCTCGCGCGACCTGCCGCTCATCGCCGGCAAGGCGGAGGCGGTCTGATGCGTGCCACTCATCTCCGTGCGTTGCTGTCGTGCCTGCTGGTGCTGCTTGCGCTGTTGCAGGCCAGCGTCGCGTTCGCCGGCATCGACAGCAAGTATCCCGAACTGCGCCAGGCGTTTCCGGAAGCCACGCGCTTCGGCGACATCGAGGGCAAGCCGCCCGCGGCGGCGGTATACCACGACGACAAGATCATCGGCTACGCATTCGAGACGGTGATGGTGGCGCCGATCCCGGCATACTCCGGCAAGCCGATCAACGTGCTGGTCGCGATCGGCAGCGACGGCAGCATCAAGTACACGAAAGTGCTGTACCAGGACGAACCGATCCTGCTGGTCGGGATTCCGGTGCAGAAGCTGTACGACTTCGTCGCCCGCTACATCGGGCACCACGTCGATGACCACATCGTGGTCGGCGGCGGCGGCGGCGCCGACAGCGTCAACATCGACGCGATCAGCGGCGCAACGGTGACCGCGATGGTGGCCAACGACACCATCATGAACGCGGCGCTGGAAGTGGCCGCGTCGCGCAAGCTCGCGCACAGTGCGCCCGCAGCTACCACCGCGGCCGCGCACGTGCGCACCGACAATTTCAAACAGGCGGACTGGGCCGCGCTGACCGCAAACGGCGCGATCGCGCACCTGCATCTCACGCGACAGCAGGTGGCCGACACCTTCAAGGGCGAGCAGCCCGCCAGCCTGATCGACGACCCCACCGCGCCGCCGCCGGCCGGGCACGCCGACGACACCTTCATCGACCTGTATTTCGCCGACATCACGCCGCCCACGGTCGGGCAGAACCTGCTCGGCAAGACCGCGTACGCCGAGGTGATGCAGCACCTGAAACCGGGCGACAGCGCGGTCGCGCTGATGGCAAACGGCATCTATTCGTTCAAGGGCCTGGGCTACGTGCGCGGCGGCGTGTTCGACCGCGTGCACCTGCTGCAGGACGGCAAGGTCACGCTGTTCAAGGACAGCGATCTGCTGTCGATGGGCGACAGCCCGCTCGCGGGCAAGCCTTTGTTCGCCGAACAGGCGATCTTCATCGCCCACCACGGCAGCGGTTTCGACGCGACGCAACCGTGGACGCTGCAACTGCTGGTGCGCCGCCAGGTCGGCCCGCTCGACAGCATCTACCACACCTTCACCAGCCAGTACCGGATGCCCGCGGATTACGTCACGGGTTCGGGCGCGAAGCGCTTCGGCGCGCAAGACGTGCCGGCCAATGCGCCGCTGTGGGTGAAGGTGTGGAACGGCCGCCGCATCGACATCGCGCTGCTGGTCGCGGGCCTGACCGTGCTGATGGTGATCCTCACGTTCCAGGACTGGATCGTGAAGCGCAAGCGCCTGTTCGAACGCCTGCGCGTCGGGTTCCTGATCTACACGCTGGTGTTCCTCGGCTGGTACGGCCTCGCGCAGCTCTCGGTGGTGAACATCCTCACCTTCGTGCAGTCGGTGCTGCACGAATTCCGCTGGTCCACCTTCCTGATGGATCCGCTGGTGTTCCTGCTGTGGGTGTTCGTCGCGGTGATGCTGCTGCTGTTCGGACGCGGCATCTACTGCGGCTGGCTGTGCCCGTTCGGCGCGCTGCAGGAACTGGTGAACCGCGCCGCGCGGCGCCTGAAGGTGCCGCAGTTCGAGTTCCCGCCCTTCGTGCACGAGCGCCTGTGGGCGGTGAAGTACGTGATCCTGCTCGGGCTGTTCGGGCTTTCGCTGCAATCGGTCGGGCTGGCCGAGCGCTACGCCGAGGTCGAGCCGTTCAAGACCGCGATCATCCTGCACTTCGCGCGCTCTTGGGGCTACGTGCTGTTCGCGGTCGCGATGGTCGCGGTGTCGGCGTTCAACCAGCGCTTCTACTGCCGCTACGTGTGCCCGCTGGGCGCGGGGCTCGCGGTGTCCGGCAAGTTCCACCTGTTCGAGTGGCTGCGCCGGCGCAAGGAATGCGGCCACCCCTGCCAGATCTGCGCGGTCGATTGCCCGGTCAAGGCGATCGATCCACTCGGCAAGATCAACTACAACGAATGCGTGTACTGCCTGGAATGCCAGGTCGATTACGCCGACGAATACAAGTGCCCGCCGCTGGTGCAGCGCCGCAAGGTTTACGAGCGCGCCGCGGAATCGGCCGCGGTCGCCGCCGCACGCGCGAGTTCGGGCATCAACCATCCCGTTCCACTCCGGCCGCCGGTGCGGCCCACTCCCACGAAAGAGGACGCAACGCCATGAACGACGAATCCAGCAAGGTCCGCGATCCGACCACCACGCCCGATCCTGGCGCGACCGGCGTCCAGCCGGGCGACCCGTCGCGCCGCAAATTCATGAAGGAAGCTGCCGTCGCCGGCCTCGCCGGTGCGGCGGGCCTCGCGCTCGCCGCCTGCGGCAAGCAGACCGGCGGCGCGGCCAGCAGCGCCGCCGCGACGTCCGCCGCCGCGAAAGCCACCGAAGCGAAAGGCGTGCCGGAAGACTTCGTCGCGCCCGGCCAGCTCGACGAGTACTACGGCATCTGGAGTGGCGGCCAATCCGGCGAAGTGCGCCTGCTGGGCTTGCCCTCGATGCGCGAACTGATGCGCGTCCCGGTGTTCAACCCCGACTTCACGATCGGCTGGGGCGTCACCAACGAGAGCAAGCGCGTGCTGGGGCCGAACTTCCCGCCCGGCGGTGATTGCCACCATCCGCACATGAGCCAGACCGACGGCCACTACGACGGCCGCTACGTCTTCATCAACGACAAGGCGCACACGCGCGTGGCGCGCATCCGCTGCGACGTGTGGCGCACCGACCGCATCATCGACATCCCCAACGTGCAGGCGATCCACGGCCTGCGCGTGCAGCGCGCGCCGCGCACCGGCTACGTGTTCGCCAACGGCGAGGAACAGGTGCCGTCGCCGAACGACGGCCGCGACCTCGACGATCCGAAGAAATACCAGACGATGTTCTCCGCGATCGACGGCGACACCATGAACGTCGCCTGGCAGGTCGTGGTGGACGGCAACCTCGACAACACCGAGGCCGACTACGCGGGCAAGTACGCGGTTTCCACCTGCTACAACAGCGAAGGCGGCGTGACGCTGGCGGAAATGATGCAGGCCGAGCGCGACTGGGTGGTGGTGTTCAACATCGCGCGCATCGAGGCCGCGGTGAAGAAGGGCGACTTCAAGACCATCGGCAACTCCAAGGTGCCGGTGCTGGACGGCCGCCACGGTTCGCCGCTGACGATGTACATCCCGATCCCCAAGAACCCGCACGGCATCAACGCCAGCCCCGATGGCAAGTACGTCGTGGCCAACGGCAAGCTCTCGCCCACCGTGTCGATCATCGAATGGGCGAAGATCGACGACTGGTTCGACGGCAAGTTCAAGGATCCGCGCGAAGCGGTGGTCGCCGAACCCGAACTGGGCTTGGGGCCGCTGCACACGGCCTACGACGGCCGCGGCAACGCCTACACCACGCTGTTCATCGACAGCCAGGTGGTGAAGTGGAACATCGCCGACGCGATCGCCGCGCACGGCGGCAAGAAGGTCAACTACCTGCGCCAGAAGCTCGACGTGGCCTTCCAGCCCGGCCACAACCATTCCTCGATGGGCGAGACGCGCGACGCCGACGGCAAGTGGCTGGTGTCGCTCAACAAGTTCTCGAAGGATCGCTTCCTGCCCACGGGGCCGCTGCATCCCGACAACGACCAGTTGATCGACATTTCCGGCGACACGATGAAACTGGTGGCCGACGGCCCGGTGTATCCGGAACCGCACGATTGCATCCTGCTGCACAAGCGCTTCCTGGTGGACAAGGTGAAGAAGACCTGGGACGTGAACGACCCGTTCTTCGCCGAGACCGTCGCGTTCGCCAAGAGCCAGGGCGTCAACGTGCGCGCCGACAACAAGGTGATCCGCCAGGGCAAGAAGGTGTTCGTGTACATGACCTCGGCCGCGCCCGTGTTCGGCCTCACCGACTTCAAGGTGAAGAAGGGCGACGAAGTGACGGTGGTGGTGACGAACATTGATCCCATTGAGGATGTCAGCCACGGGTTCTGCATCGTGAACTACGGCGTCAACTTCGAGATCAGCCCCGGAGCCACCGCGTCGGCGACCTTCACCGCCGACAAGGCCGGCGTGTACTGGTACTACTGCACCTTCTTCTGCCATGCGCTGCACATGGAGATGAAGGGGCGGATGCTGGTCGAGGCTTGAGGTCCTGCGTGCCGCCGCGCATAGCGCAGCGGCACGTGTTCCCATGCGCACGCCGACTTTCCTCGCGATCCTGCTGCTGGCGCTGGCGCCGGCCTTGCCCGCGCACGCGCAGGAATCGCTGGCCGCGGTCATCGCCGCGGCGCCGCCTGGCGCCACGGTCACGGTGCCCGCGGGCGTGCATCCGGTGCGCGGACTGCGGCTCGACAAGCCCATCACGCTGATCGGCGAGCCGGGCGCGATCCTCGACGCGGGCGGCACGGGCGACGTGCTGCGCATCGGCGCCGCGGACGTGACGGTGCGCGGGCTCACGCTCCGGCACGGCGGCGCCGACCTCACCGCCGAGAACGCCGGCATCTTCGTGGAACAGAAAGCCCGCGACGTGACGCTCGACCACAACCGCATCGAGGACACGCTGTTCGGCATCTACCTCGACGGCCCCGCCAACGTCCGGGTCACGTACAACGTGATCCGCGGCCTGCGCGCGCTGCACGGGGCCGACCGCGGCGACGGCATCCACATGTGGAACGACACCGGCTGCACCATCGAAGACAACGACATCGCCGGCTCGCGCGATGGCATCTACGTGTACGTGAGTTCGCACAACAGCTTCGCGCGCAACGAGGTGCAGGACGTGCGCTACGGCGTCCACTACATGTATTCGAACGACAATGTGTTGATGGAAAACACCAGCCGCGGCAACGTCGCCGGTTTCGCGCTGATGTCGTCCGATCACCTGAAGGTCACCGGCAACATCGCCGAGGACGACGAAGCCTACGGATTCCTCCTCAACTACATCTCGTACAGCGAGTTCAGCGGCAACGAGGCGCGCCGCATCACCGGACAGCCGAACGGCGCGGGCGCGACGCTCGAAGGCGGCGAAGGCAAGGGCCTGTTCGTCTATCTCTCGCAGTTCAACGATTTTCACGACAACCTGGTCGCGGATTCCGAGATCGGCATCCACATGACCGCCGGCTCGGAACACAACCGCGTCTGGGGCAACCGCTTCGTGGACAACCGCGTGCAGGTGAAGTACGTGCAGAACCTCGCGCAGGAATGGTCGGTGCACGGCCGCGGCAACTACTGGAGCGATTACCTCGGCTGGGATCTCGCCGGCGACGGCATCGGCGACATCCCGTTCCGTCCCAACGACGGCGTGGACGTGCTGCTGTGGAAATACCCCGCCGCGCGCAGCCTGATGTCGAGCCCGGCGGTGCTGCTGCTGCGCTATGTGCAGCGCGCGTTTCCCGTGTTCACGCCGCCCTCGGTGCAGGACAGCCATCCGCTGATGCACGCCCCCGCCACGCCCGGACCCGAACATGTCGCACGCAATTGAATTCGATGGCCTGACCAAGCGCTACGGCGCGCTCGTCGCGCTCGACGGCGTCAGCGCCAGCGTGCCGCGCGGTCAAGTGGTCGGCCTGCTCGGCCACAACGGCGCGGGCAAGTCCACGCTGATCAAGCTGATCCTCGGCCTGATCCAGCCCAGCGCCGGCCGTCTCGAAGTGCTCGGCCACGCGCCGTGGCGCGCGCCGGCGCTGAGGTTGCACATCGGCTACCTGCCCGAGAACGCTGCGTTTTATCCCAACCTTACCGGGCGCGAACTGCTGGATTACCTCGCGCGGCTGAAACGCGCGGACCGGCGCCAGGTGCCGGCGCTGCTGGAACGCGTCGGTCTTGCCGACGCCGCCGACCGGCGCGTCGGCACGTACTCCAAGGGCATGCGCCAGCGCGTCGGCCTCGCGCAGGCGCTGCTCGGCACACCCGAACTGTTGCTGCTGGACGAACCCACCACCGGCCTCGATCCGCAGGCCAGCCGCGAGTTCTACCGCATCGTCGCCGAGTTGCGCGCGGACGGCCGCTGCGTGGTGATCTCCTCGCACCTCCTGGCGGAACTGGAACCGCATATTGACGGCGCGTTGATCCTGCGCCAGGGCCGCCTGCTCGCCGCGGGCAGCCTGGCCGAACTCGGCGATGCGGCGGCGTTGCCCGCGCGCGTGCTGCTGCGTCCGTACGCCAGCGCCGCGCACGAACTGCTGGATCGGCTGGCCAACCGCAAGCTGTCGATCCGGCAGCGGCCGGACGGCCGGCTGGAACTGGAGCTGCCGCGCGCGACCAAGCTGCACGCGCTGCGCGAACTGGCCGGTGATCCCGCGGTCGCCGACCTCGACGTGCGCGAACCGACCCTGGCGCAACTCTACGGCTGGCTCGGCGCCACGCCGGCGCACACCGAGGAGGAACACGCATGAGCGCGGTGCTGACGGTGGCATGGAAGGAATTCCGCGACGATTTCCGCAATCGCTGGACGGTGGCGCTGGCGGTGCTGTTCGCGCTGCTGGCACTGGGCATCGCGTGGTTCGGCGCCGCCGCGGCGGGCCGGATCGGCTTCACCTCGTTCGACGCGACGCTGGCGAGCCTGACCACGCTCGGCGCCTTCGTGATTCCCCTGATCGGCCTCCTGATCGCCTACGACACCATCGTCGGCGAGCGCGACGACGGCACGCTGCTCTTGATGCTGAGTTATCCGCTGGCGCGCGGCCAGCTCGTCAGCGGCAAGTTCCTCGGCCATTGCGCGGCGCTGGCGGCGGCGACGTTCGCGGGCTTCGTGCTGGCCGTCGCGATCATGCAATGGCTGCAGGCTTCCGCGCAGACGCTGCAGGCGTGGTTGTACATCGGCCGCTTCATCCTGAGCGCATCGCTGCTCGGCGCGAGTTTCGTCGGCCTCGCCTGCCTCATCAGCGTCACCACCACCAGCAAGTCGCGCGCGGCGGGCCTCGCGCTGATCGGCTGGCTGGTCAGCGTGGTGCTGTTCGACCTCGCGCTGCTGGCGCTGCTGGTGGTGAGCGGCGGCAACGCGATCGAGCGCGCGGTGTATCCGTACCTGCTGTTGCTGAACCCGGTGGACGTGTTCCGGCTGGTCAACCTCGCGACGCTGGGCGGCGGCGCCGGCGACGAATTGCTGACCGGGATGACCGCGGGGCACGCGTACCCGCCCGCGCTGCTGTACGCCGTGCTGCTGGCGTGGGCGGTGCTGCCATTCGCGTGGGCGGCGCTGGCGTTCCGCGGCAAGGAAGTGTGACGATGCGATTGCGCGTGCAACTGATTTCGCGTTTCAGCCGTTGCTTTGCACTGCTGGCGCTGGTGCTGCTCGTCGCCGCGTGCAGCGGCAAGCCCGCGCCCGCCCGGCACGCGGTGGACGTGCAACCGGACGACGTCTGCGCCGTGTGCGGGATGGAGTTGTCCGCCTCGCCCGGCCCGCGCGGACAGGCGTGGGTCGCAGGCAAGGCGCGGCCGCTGATGTTCGACTCGACCCGCGATTTCCTCGCGTACGTGCTGCAACCGGAAAACCAGTCCGGCCTGCGGGAATTGTTCGTGCAGGACACCGCGCGCATCGACTGGCAGCATCCCGGCCGCGACGCCGCGAGCTTCATCGACGCGCGCCGCGCGGTGTACGTCGCGTGGCAACCGCTGCCAGGTTCGATGGGCCCCACCTTCGCGCCGTTCGCCAACCGCGCGGCGGCCGAAGCGTTCGTCCGCACGCACGGCGGCGCGGTGCTGGCGTTCGACGCGATCACCCCGGAACTCGTGGCCACGCTCGCTTACCACTGCCCCGCCGCGGCATCCGCAGGCGACGCGCACTGCATGGCGCCACCTGCGTCCGCGCAGATCGCTTCACCTCCCCACTGACCCCCGGAGATCACGCACATGTTCGGCCTGAACGGCATCTCGCACTGGCTCATCCTGCTGGCACTGGTGTTGCTGATCTTCGGCACCGGCAAACTGCGCCACGCCGGCCGCGACCTCGGCAACGCCATCGCCGGCTTCCGCAAGGGACTCAAGGATGAACTTCCGGGCGAAACGGCGACGCCCGCGCCGGACCGGCCTGCCGCGGGCGAAAAACGGCAGTCATGACCCGATCCGGGTTTCGATGACATGGATCATCGAGCCATCGAATGGACAGTGGCAACATGACTCGAATTTCGGACACCAAGGAGTCTGCCATGTTGCGCCAAGTTTTTGCCCTCGTTGTGCTGGGCCTGCTCTCCACACCCCTGTGGGCCGCCAATTGCGCGGCCACCGTCGAAGCCAACGACGCCATGCAATTCAATGTTTCCAGCATCACCGTGCCGGCGAGCTGCAAGAGCTTCACGGTCACGCTCAAACACACCGGCAAGTTGCCGCGCAATGTGATGGGCCACGATTGGGTCTTGACCACCGCGGCGAACGAACCCGGCGTGGTCACCGATGGCGTGCAGGCCGGACTCGACCACAACTACGTCAAGCCGGGAGATCCGCGCGTGATCGCGGCCACGAAAATCATCGGCGGCGGCGAGACCGCCTCGACGAGCTTCAAGCCCTCGGCACTGAAACCGGGAACGGACTACACCTTCTTCTGCTCGTATCCCGGGCACGCAGCCGTGATGAAGGGCACGGTCAAGTTGATCAAGTAATTACAATCTTGCGCGAATCGTGGATGCTTCCCGATGGCGGACATGCCGTCCGAAGTCTTGGTGTCGGCCACTTCGAACGTGAGCATCGCCGCCTCGACGCGCAGTTGCATCGCCACCTGCTGGACGTTGCGGGTGGCGATTTCAGCCGTGCGCGGTTGCGCCTGCGGCGTTGGCGCGAAGCACTGACGCGCCACATCGACATCGAAGAGAACCGATTGCTGCCGCATGTGCCCGGCGATGCACGCTGGGCTGCGCGGGTCTATCGCCTGGAGCACGAACGCATCGCGCAGTTGGCGGACGCCTATGCGGCCAGGCTGGATGTCGTAGCCGGACATCCGCCACGCAGCGAACGCTCACGTCGGGAAGCCATCCTGCTGCTGCTCGATGCGGTTCATCCTCTGCGCCACCTTCTGGAGCACCATCATCAGCGCGAGGAAACGGCTTTGGCGAAGGAACTTCCGGATGCGCTTCAGGAAGCAGCTTGGGATTCGGCACCAGCCGTACCGCATGACTTCAGGGCGCGCGCAGTCCGGTAATTCGCAAATGTTGGTGAGGCACCAACAACACGCGCTGTTGAACACCCGCGGAGTCACGCCCTGGAGAATACCAGCGATGCGTTGGTGCCGCCGAAGCCGAAGCTGTTGGACATCACGGTGGCGAGCCGCGCCGGGCGGCTTTCGCGCACGATCGGAAAAGGCTCGGCGCGCGGGTCGATCTCGTCGATGTTGGCCGAGCCCGCCACGAAACCGCCCTCCAGCATGAGCAGGCTGTAGATGGCCTCGTGCACCCCGGCCGCGCCGAGCGAGTGCCCGGTCAGCGATTTGGTCGAGGACAGCGGCGGCACCGCGTCACCGAACACTGCCCGCACTGCGTCGAGTTCGGCGATGTCGCCGATCGGCGTAGCGGTGCCGTGGGTGTTGAGATAATCGACGGGCTTTCCCGCCGTCGCGAGCGCCATGCGCATGCTGCGCACCGCGCCGTCGCCGCCCGGCGTCACCATGTCGGCACCGTCCGACGTGACGCCGTAGCCGACCAGCTCGGCGTGGATGTTGGCGCCGCGCCGTTTCGCGTGCTCGTATTCCTCCAGCACCAGCATGCCGCCGCCCCCCGCGATCACGAAGCCGTCGCGGTGCGCGTCGTAGGGCCGCGACGCCGCAGCCGGCGTGTCGTTGCGTGCGGTGGACAGCGCGCCCATCGCATCGAACTGCGCGGCCATGCCCCAGTGCACTTCCTCGCCGCCGCCCGCGAACACCACGTCCTGCGCGCCGTGCCGGATCGCGTCGGCCGCCGCGCCGATGCAATGCGCCGAGGTGGCGCAGGCTGCGGAGATCGAATAGCTCAGGCCCAGGATGCCGAACGCGGTCACCAGCGCCGCCGACACGGTCGAGCACATCGTGCGCGGCACCATGAACGGCCCGACCTTGCGCAAACCCCGGGCACGCAGCAGGTCGGCCGTTTCGATCTGCCAGCGCGCCGAGCCGCCGCCGGAACCCGCGATCACGCCGATGCGCGGATGGCGAATCTGCTCCAGCGCAAACCCGGCGTCGGCGATCGCCTCGCGCATCGCCACGCAGGCGTATGCCGCCGCGTCGCCCATGAAACGCTTGAGCTTGCGATCGATCGCCGCATCGAGATCGATGTCCGGCACGCCGGCGATCTGACTGCGCAGCCCGTGCGCGGCGAATTCCGACACCGCGCGGATCCCGCTGGTGCCCTCGCGCAAGGCATTCGCGACCGTGACCGGAAGATTGCCGAGGCAGGACACGATGCCCATGCCGGTCACCACCACGCGCCGCATTTCAAAAACCCTCGGTGGACTGGAACAGGCCCACGCGCAAATCGCCGGCTTCGTAGATCAAGCGATCGTCGACGAAGGTGCGGCCATCCGCGATCACCATCCGCAGCTTGCCGCGCAGCACGCGGCGGATGTCGATTTCGTAGCGCACGCGCTTCGCGCTCGGCAGCACCTGCCCGGTGAAGCGGACCTGGCCCACGCCCAGCGCGCGGCCGCGTCCGGGTTCGCCGAGCCACGGCAGGAAGAAGCCGGTGAGCTGCCACATCGCGTCGAGGCCGAGGCAACCCGGCATCACCGGATCGCCCGCGAAGTGACAGGCGAAGAACCAAAGATCCGGGTGGATGTCGAGTTCGGCACGGATCTCGCCCTTGCCGTACGCGCCGTCGGCGTCGGCGATGCGGGTGATGCGATCGAACATCAGCATCGGCGGACTCGGCAGGCGCGCATTGCCCTCGCCGAACATCTGGCCGCGGGCGCAGGCGAGCAGTTGTTCGCGATCGAACGCCTCCACGCGCAGCGCGGCCGGCGGTGGCGTGGCGCGCGCAAAGCCCGCAACGAGATGGTGTTCCTGGGTCAGTACGGCAGTCTGCATGGAATGGCTCCGGCGCACGAATGCGCCATGTGGTTCAGGTGCGAACGCCGTGAGGGCGTGGCCGCAGGATCTCGAAGGCGATGCGAGCGTGGCGCAACAGGGGAAGCGGACGCGGCGTTTCATCCACTAGGCCCGCGGCAAGCGCGCGCCGCAACGGCGGCAACCCGCGTCCGGCGCGCATGAGCGCGCGGCGCAGCGGTTGCGCCCGTGGACGCCGGTCGGTGAACAGTCCAGCCACGGATTGGGTGCCGGCGAACAAGGGCGCGCTCGCGATCCGGTGGCGGCGCTGGTAGCGCGCCAGCATCGCCGCGTCGCCGGGATCGCCGTGCCGCTCGAAGCCATCGCCTGCCGCCCGCGCGAGCAGTTCGATGCTGGCGAGGCCGAGATTGAAGCCATGCGCCGTCACCGGATGCATGCCCACCGCGGCGTCGCCCGCGAGTGCAAAGCGCGTGCCCGTGAAACGCCGCGCCCAGGTCGCCACCAGCGGATACGCGTGGCGCGTGCTCGCGAGTTCGACGTCGCCCAGCCTGCCCTCGTAAAGCGCGGCGATCTCCGCAGCAAACGCTTCCGGCGACAGCTCCAGCAGGCGTTGCGCCTCGACGCCGTGCACGGTCAGCACCACGGACGAAAGATGCGTGTCGAGCGGCAGCAGCGCGCGCGTCTGCGCATGTCCGAACCACTCCCACGCGGTGCCGTCGTTCGCCATCGAATGGCGCATCCGGCACAGCAGCATGCTCACGCCGAAATCGTGCATGTGCGCCGCGATGCCCAGCGCGCGGCGGGTTTCCGAGAAACGGCTGTCGGCGGCCACCAGCAGCGGCGCTTCGAACATGCGTCCGTCGACGAGCTGCACGCGCGCCGCACGGGCGTCGCTGGCCACCGCCGCGACCGCCACGCCCGCGTGCACGCGGATGCGCGGATCGTCCGCTGCCGCCTGCCACGCCGCCGCGCGGATGTGGTGATTGGACACCAGCACGCCGAGCCGATCACGCCCGAACGCCGCGCCGTCCACCGCGAACCCGGGATCGGCGCCGTCCATCACCCGCGCGCGCCGCAACGACGCGCGGCCCTCGGCGGGGATGCGGTCCCACACGCCCAGTTCGCGCAACAGGCGGATCGACCGGTGCGTCAGTGCGATCTCGCGCCCGTCAAAAGCGGGCGCGGCCAGCGCTTCGGCCGGCTGGCGGTCGATGAGGTCGACCTGCATTCCGCGCGCGGCGAAGGCCAGCGACAGGCACAGACCGGCGGGGCCGGCGCCAATGATCAGGGCATCGCTCTTCATCTGCACCTTTCCCGCACCCGCGCTTGGACGACCTGCAACGATCATGCAAGTCCGGACGCGCAGTGTGACGATGCAGGACGCCTTCCACTTTGACCGGGATCAACTTCGCGGGCGACATGTTCCGCTCGGTGCACACCTGCCCGCGGCACACCTGCAATCGTGCGACTTGACCGCCGTCAAACCAGCGTCATCCTGAACTGGTGCGTTTGGCATCGACGCGCGATCCTCGTTATGCTGCCCCTTCGCAGTCGTTCGCGCCGTTTGCGCGGTGCATGCGCGCAGGCAATCCGCGAACCCGTCACGATCAGCTTGCAGAGACCGTTCGCATGGGCAAGGCATGGCGAGTGTTGGGCGTAAGCACGTTCGCGTTCGTGGTGTGCTTTGCGGTGTGGATGATGTTCGGCGTGATCGGCATCCCGATCCGCAAGGAACTGGGCCTCAACGCCACCGAGTTCGGCCTGCTCACCGCGACTCCGGTCCTCAGCGGCGCGGTGTTGCGGCTGCCGCTGGGCATCTGGACCGACCGCTTCGGCGGCCGCGCGGTGATGACGGCGCTGCTGCTGGCCTGCGCGATTCCCGTATGGCTGGTTTCGTACGCCAGCCAGTTGTGGCAATTCCTGTTGATCGGCCTGATCCTGGGCGCGGTGGGCGCATCGTTCGCGGTGGGCACGCCCTACGTCGCACGGTTCTTCCCCGCCGCGCGCCGCGGCCTCGCAATGGGCGTGTTCGGCGCCGGCACCAGCGGCGCGGCGCTCAACCTGTTCGTCGCGCCGTGGATCGTCAACCACTACGGCTGGCAGATGGTGCCGCGCGTATACGCGGTGGCGCTGCTCGCGACCGCGGCGCTGTTCTGGCTGCTCTCCGCCCCCGACCCGGGGGTCGATCCGGCGCGCAAGGCGCCCGGCCTCGGTGCGCAGTTGCGCGTGCTGCGCGATCCGCGCGTGTGGAAGTACTGCCAGTACTACTCGCTGACCTTCGGCGGTTTCACCGCGCTGTCGCTGTGGATGCCGCAGTATTTCATCGGCGAATACGGCGTGGCGATCGCCACCGCGTCGGCGCTGGCCGCCAGCTTCTCGCTGCCGGCGGGCATGCTGCGCGCGCTCGGCGGCGCGCTGTCCGACAAGTTCGGCGCGCACGCGACGACGTGGTGGGTGCTGTGGCTGGCGTGGATCGTGTTGTTCCTTTTGTCCTATCCGCAGACCGAACTGATCGTGCACACGATCCGCGGTCCGGCGCAGTTCGGCATCGGCCTCAACCTGTGGATGTTCGTGCCGCTGCTGTTCGCGCTGGGCGTCGCGCTGGCGTTCGGCATGGCTTCCACCTTCAAATACCTCGGCGACGATTTCTCCGACAACCTCGGCGTCGTCACCGGCATCGTGGGCCTGGCCGGCGGCCTCGCCGGTTTCCTGCTGCCGATCCTGTGGGGCGCGCTGCTCGACTTCCTGGGCATCCGCTCCAGCGCGTTCATGCTCTTGTACGGCATCGTGTGGGTCTCGCTGATCCTGATCTACGTGACCGAAGTCAGGCGCGTGGATTACCCCGGCAGCCACGACCTGCATCCTGCGCCGCAACCCGAACACACCCAGCACTGAGGATCTCGCGATGGGCCAATTCCTCGAACGTCTCCGTTACTTCAAGCGTCCCCGGCAACCGTTTTCGGATGGCTGGGGCGAACTGCGCACCGAAGCGCGCCAATGGGAAGACGGCTATCGCAACCGCTGGGCGCACGACAAGGTGGCGCGTTCGACGCACGGCGTGAACTGCACCGGTTCGTGCAGCTGGAAGATCCACGTCAAGCAGGGCGTGGTGACCTGGGAAACCCAGTACACCGACTATCCGCGCACGCGCCCCGGCATGCCCAACCACGAACCGCGCGGCTGCTCGCGCGGCGCTTCGTACTCGTGGTACCTGTACAGCGCCAACCGGCTGAAATATCCGATGGCGCGCGGCCGCCTGCTGAAGCGCTGGCGCGAAGCGCGCAAGACGCTGCAGCCGGTGGAAGCGTGGACGGCGCTGATGAACGACCCGCAGGCCAGGGATTACAAGGCCGCGCGCGGCCTCGGCGGTTTCGTGCGCGCGAAGTGGGACGAAGTGCTGGAGATCGTCGCCGCCGCCAACGTTTACACGATCAAGACGCACGGACCGGATCGCGTGGTCGGCTTCTCGCCGATCCCGGCGATGTCGATGGTGTCGTTCGCCTCGGGCTCGCGCTACCTCGGCCTGATCGGCGGTTCGCTGCTGTCGTTCTACGACTGGTACTGCGACCTGCCGCCGTCCAGCCCGCAAACCTGGGGCGAGCAGACCGACGTGTGCGAATCGGCCGACTGGTACAACTCGGGATTCCTGATCGCATGGGGCTCGAACGTGCCGCAGACGCGCACGCCCGACGCGCACTTCTTCGTCGAGGCGCGCTACAACGGCACGCGGGTGGTCGCGATCACGCCGGACTACTCCGAGGTCGCCAAGCTTTCCGACCGGTGGCTGCATCCCAAGCAGGGCACCGACGCCGCGCTGGCGATGGCGATGGGCCACGTGATCCTGAAGGAGTTTTTCATCGACCGCCAGGTGCCCTACTTCCAGGATTACTGCCGCCGCTACACCGACCTGCCGTTGCTGGTGAAGCTGCGCCGCGACGGCGCGCGCTGGGTGGCCGATCGTTACCTGCGCGCCAGCGATTTCGCCGACGCGCTCGGCACGCCCGACAAGGCCGACTGGAAAACCGTCGGCTTCGACCAATCCGGCAAGCCGGTCGCGCCGCACGGCTCGATCGGATTCCGCTGGCCCGGCGAGGGCAGCCCCGACAAGGGCAAATGGAACCTCGAACAGAAAACCGCGGACGGCGCGGACATCGAATTGCAGTTGACGCAGCTCGATCGCCGCGACGACGTGCTGGACGTCGCCTTCCCCTACTTCGGCGGCGTCGACAATCCGCACTTCACGCGCGACGACCAGCACGGCGACGTGCTGCTGCGCAAGGTGCCGGCGCGCAAGCTCGCGACGAAGGACGGCGAGGCGATGGTCGCGACCGCGTTCGACCTGCTGTGCGCGCACTATGGGCTCGACCGCGGCCTCGGCGGCGAATGCGCGAAGCGTTACGACGACAAGCTGCCCTACACGCCGGCGTGGCAGGAAGCGATCACCGGCGTGCCCGCGGCCGCGGCGATCGAGGTCGCGCGCGGATTCGCCGACAACGCCGAAAAGACGAAAGGCCGCTCGATGGTGATCATCGGCGCCGGCATGAACCACTGGTACCACCAGGACATGAACTACCGCAGCATCATCAACTTCCTGATGCTGTGCGGCACGGTCGGCGTGTCCGGCGGCGGCTGGGCGCATTACGTCGGCCAGGAAAAACTGCGCCCGCAAACCGGCTGGACCGCGCTGGCGTTCGCGCTCGACTGGGTGCGCCCGCCCCGGCACATGGCCGGCACATCGTTCTTCTACGCGCATTCCGACCAGTGGCGCTACGAAAAGGTCGACGTGGGCGAGTTGCTGTCGCCGCTGGCCGACCGCAGCCGCCACGCGCGCAGCTTCATCGATTGCAGCGTGCGCGCGCAACGGATGGGCTGGACGCCGTCGGCGCCGCAGTTGAATCGCAACCCGCTGGATGTTGCAAAGGACGCCGCCAAGGCCGGGATGGAGCCGAAGGATTACGTCGCGAAGGCGCTGAAATCGGGCGAGCTGAAGATGGCGTGCGAGGACCCGGACAATCCGGTCAACTTCCCGCGCAACATGTTCATCTGGCGCTCCAACCTGTTCGGCTCCTCGGGCAAGGGCCACGAGTATTTCCTGAAGCATTTCCTCGGCACCCGCTGCGGCCTGCAGGGCAAGGATCTCGGCCAGGACGGTGGCGTCAAACCGGAAGAAGTCGTGTGGCACGACCAGGGTCCCGAGGGGAAACTTGATCTGGTGGTGACGCTCGATTTCCGGATGTCCACCTCGTGCCTGTATTCGGACGTCGTGCTGCCCACCGCGTCGTGGTACGAGAAGAACGACCTCTCCACCACCGACATGCATCCGTTCATCCACCCGCTATCGGCCGCGGTCGACCCGGTGTTCGAATCGAAGAGCGACTGGGAAATCTTCAAGGCCGTCGCGAAGAAATTCTCGGAACTTTCCGAGGGCGTGCTGGGCGTCGAGCGCGACGTGATGCTGCAACCGATCATGCACGACACGCCCGCCGAAATCGCGCAGCCGTTCGAGGTGCGCGACTGGAAGAAGGGCGAGTGCGAGCTGATCCCCGGGGTCACCGCGCCCAACATCGTCACGGTCGAGCGCGATTACCCGGCCACCTACGCGCGCTTCACCTCGCTCGGGCCGTTGATGGACAAGCTCGGCAACGGCGGCAAGGGCATCGCCTGGAACACCGAGCACGAAGTGAAGGGCCTCGCCGCGCTCAACTACACCGTCGCCGACGGTCCGGCCAAGGGGCGCCCGCGCATCGTCAGCGACATCGACGCCGCCGAGACCATCCTGTATCTCGCGCCGGAAACCAACGGCGAGGTCGCGGTGAAGGCGTGGGAGGCGCTGTCGAAGATCACCGGCCGCGACCACACGCACCTCGCGCGCCCCCGCGAGGACGAGAAGATCCGCTTCCGCGACATCCAGGCGCAGCCACGCAAGATCATCTCGTCGCCCACCTGGTCCGGCATCGAGAGCGAGCACGTCAGTTACAACGCCGGCTGGACCAACGTCAACGAGTTGATCCCGTGGCGCACGATCTCGGGTCGCCAGCAGTTCTACCAGGACCACGCCTGGTTCCGCGACTTCGGCGAAGGCTTCGCGCTGTACCGGCCGCCGGTCGATACCCGCACCGTCGCGCCGATCCTGGGCAAGAAGGACAACGGCCATCCGGAAGTGGTGCTGAACTTCATCACCCCGCACCAGAAGTGGGGCATCCACAGCACCTACACCGACAACCTGATCATGCTGACGCTGTCGCGCGGCGGTCCGATCGTGTGGATTTCGGAAACCGACGCGAAGCAGGCCGGCATCGTGGACAACGACTGGATCGAGGTGTTCAACCTCAACGGCGCGCTGACCGCGCGCGCCGTGGTCAGCCAGCGCGTCAAGCAGGGCATGTGCCTGATGTACCACGCGCAGGAAAAGATCGTGAACGTGCCGGGTTCGCAGGTCACCGGCCAGCGTGGCGGCATCCACAACTCGGTCACGCGCACGATGGTGAAACCCACCCACATGGTCGGCGGCTACGCGCAACTGTCGTGGGGCCTCAATTACTACGGCCCGGTCGGATCGAACCGCGACGAGTTCGTGATCGTGCGCAAGCTCGCGAAAGTGGACTGGATGGACCGCGTGCAACGCGCCGCGCGCGAAAAAGAACTCGACACCACGCTGGTGGGAGCACGCCCATGAAGATCCGCGCGCAAATCGCGATGGTGCTGAACCTCGACAAGTGCATCGGTTGCCACACCTGTTCGGTCACCTGCAAGAACGTGTGGACCTCGCGCAAGGGGATGGAGTACGCGTGGTTCAACAACGTCGAGACCAAGCCCGGCATCGGTTACCCCAAGGACTGGGAAAACCAGGAACACTGGAAAGGCGGCTGGGAGCGCAAGGCCAACGGCAGGTTGGTGCCGAAGCAGGGCGGGCGCTGGGCGGTGCTGGCGCGCATTTTCGCCAACCCGTTCCTGCCCGAGATCGACGACTACTACGAGCCGTTCACCTTCGATTACGAAAACCTGCAGACCGCGCCGGAACTGCCGACCGCGCCGGTCGCGCGGCCGATCTCGCTGATTTCCGGGCGCACGATGGAGAAGGTCGAATGGGGCCCGAACTGGGAGGAAATCCTCGGCGGCGAATTCGAAAAACGCAGCAAGGACTACAACTTCGAGGCCGTGCAGAAGGACATCTACGGCCAGTTCGAAAACACCTTCATGATGTACCTGCCGCGCCTGTGCGAGCACTGCCTCAACCCGACCTGTGTGGCGTCCTGCCCGTCGGGTTCGATCTACAAGCGCGAGGAAGACGGCATCGTCCTGATCGACCAGGACAAGTGCCGCGGCTGGCGCATGTGCGTATCGGGCTGCCCGTACAAGAAGATCTACTACAACTGGGTTTCGGGCAAGGCCGAGAAGTGCACGTTCTGCTATCCGCGTATCGAAGTGGGCTTGCCCACCGTGTGCTCGGAAACCTGCGTCGGGCGCATCCGTTACCTCGGCGTGCTGCTGTACGACGCCGACGGCATCGAACAGGCCGCCAGTACCGAGAACCCGCACGATCTGTACCAGGCGCAACTCGACATCTTCCTCGATCCGTTCGATCCGGAAATCCAGCGCAAGGCGCTGGAAGACGGCATTCCAGCCGAGTGGATCGAGGCCGCGCAGAAATCGCCCGCGTACAAGATGGCGGTGGAATGGAAGATCGCCTTCCCATTGCATCCGGAATACCGCACGCTGCCGATGGTGTGGTACGTGCCGCCGCTGTCGCCGATCAGCGCGCACGCCAACGCGGGCGCCATCGACAGCGCCGCGAACGGCCTGCCCAATGTCGGTTCGCTGCGGATCCCGGTGCGCTACCTCGCCAACCTGCTCACCGCCGGCCACGAACCGCCCATCGTCAGCGCGCTCGAACGGATGCTGGCGATGCGCGCGTGGTTCCGCGCGCGCCAGCTGGGCGAAACGCAGGATCAGGCGCTCCTGTCCAGCGTCGGGCTCGACGAAGCCACGGCCAACGACATGCACCGCTATCTCGCGATCGCCAATTACGAAGACCGTTTCGTGATCCCGACGGCGCACCGCGAGGAAGCCGAGAACGCCTACCAGCTGCGCGGCGGCTGCGGCTTCACCTTCGGCAACGGCTGCGACGGCATCGACGCCAAGGCCGGCCTGTTCGGCGGCAAGATGGGCCGGCGCAAGGTGATTCCGATCCGCGAACTGGACGACTCACAGTAACCTCTCATGCGTCGCTGCGAATAAACATTCTTCGTCATTCCGGGTTCCGCGCTTCGCGCGGCCCCGGAATGACGACAAAAGGTAGTTAGACACACCGATCAGACTGATTCATGTCCAAGAATCCCGCCCTGCTGCTGCGCGCGCTGTCCGCCCTGCTCGCCTATCCCGATGCCGAGTTGCGCGCGGCGCTGCCGGAAATCGTGGACGCGATCCGCGCCGAACGCACGATCGACGAGAAGCTGCGCGCGGACCTGGTCGCGCTCGCCGACGAAATCGCCGGCAGCGACGAACTCGAAGCGGAAGGCCGCTACGTCGACCTGTTCGACCGCGGCCGGCGCACTTCGCTGAACCTGTTCGAGCATGTGCATGGCGACGGTCGCCAGCGTGGCCCCGCGATGCTGGAACTCAAGCAACGCTACCTCGACGCCGGCCTGGAGCCGGTCGCCGACGAATTGCCCGACCACCTGCCGCTGCTGCTGGAATATCTCTCCTGCCGCGACATGGCCGAAGTGCGCGACACCATCGGCGAGGTTGCGCATATCCTGCGCAAACTCGGCAACACGCTGTTGCAGCGGCACAGCCGCTACGCCGCGGTGATGGCGGCGCTGCTGGCGCTGGGCGGCGAGAAGGGACTGGACGCGCACGCGCCGGTACCGCCGCCCGAAGATATCGACAACGCGTGGGAGGAAAAGCCGGCGTTCGCGCCGCCCGAACCCAATCCCGCGCTCACGCCCGACGAACACCCTGCCCCATGATGACAGGGTGTTGAGAAACACCCTGTCAACGCGGGCCATGGATGGCCCGCCGCGAATCAAGCACGAAAAGTGCTTGATTCGACGAAGCCGAGTACGGACATGTGCCGGACTCGGCGTCTCGAAAAAGTGCAGGAAAGCACTTTTTCAATTTCCAACATGTTATCCGGAGATGCCACGATGACCCTGCCCGCTCCGTTGAACGATTTCCTGTTCGGCATCTATCCCTACATCTGCCTCGCCGTGTTGCTGCTCGGCAGCCTGGTGCGCTTCGACCGCGAGCCGTATTCGTGGAAAAGCGATTCCTCGCAGACCCTGCACAAGGGCGAACTCCGGCTCGGCTCCAACCTGTTCCACTACGGCGTGCTGGTGGTGATCCTCGGCCACTTCGGCGGCTTCCTGATGCCCGAACCGCTGGTGATGTGGCTGATGAGTCCCACCCAGCACCAGTTGCTGGCGATGGTGGTCGGCGGCATCGCCGGCTCGATCGCGCTGATCGGCGCCACGGTGTTGATCCACCGCCGCCTCGCCTACCGGCGCATCCGCGGCAACAGCCGCAAGTGGGACATCACCATCATCCTGATGCTGTGGCTGCAACTGGCGCTGGGCGTCGCCACCGTGCCGCTGTCGGCGCAACACATGGACGGCGCGATGTTCGAGCGGCTGGTCGCCTACGTGCAGGGCGTGGTGCTGTTCCACGGAGGCAACGCGGCAATCCTGCAGGGCACGCCGTGGGTGTACCAACTGCACATCCTGCTCGGCTTCACCATCTTCCTGGTCTCGCCGTTCACGCGCATGGTCCACATCTGGAGCGGGGTGGGCTCGCTCGCCTACCTCGTGCGTCCGTACCAGTTGGTGCGCCGGCGCGGCGGATCGGTGAACTCATGAGCGTCGTCGTCAACGGCACCCCGGTCGATGCTGCGGCGTGGCCGACGCCGCAACTCGCCGCCGTACACGAGCTCCTGCGCCAGCGCGCCTGCGAACTCGGCTTCGTCGCCGACGGCGCGGACGATACCGACACCGAACGCGCGATCGAGCGCACGCTGGCCGAGGAAGTGCCGGTACCGGAACCGACCGATGAGGAATGCCGGCGCTGGTACGAGGCGAACAAACAGAAGTTCCGCTCGGGCGACCTGGTGTGCGCGCGGCACATCCTGTTCCAGGTGACGCCGGGTTCGCCGGTGCCCGCGATCCGCGGACTCGCGGAAGCGATGCTGCACGAAATCCAGGCCAACCCCGCGCTGTTCGGCGAACGCGCGCGTGAACATTCCAACTGCCCGTCCGGCGCCCAGGGCGGCAACCTGGGGCAACTGCAGCGCGGCGAAACCGTACCGGAATTCGAGCAGGCGATCTTCGGCGACGCCATCAGCATCGGCATCCTGCCCAGGCTCGTCACCACGCGGCACGGTTTCCACATCGTGTCCGTGGACCAGCGCATCGAGGGCAAGCAGGTGCCCTACGAAGTGGTGTGCGACGACGTCGCCGCCGAACTGCGCCGCCGCAGCGAAGCGCGCGCGCTGTCGCAGTACGTACGCGTGCTGGCCGGCAACGCCGACATCGAAGGCGTCGAACTCGATGCCGCGGCATCGCCGCTGGTGCAATGACCCGCATGTTCCCGGCGACGCCACTGCGGAATCCGTGACGCCATGAGCCAGCCCGGCCCCGACGCCCTAGCGCCCGCAAGCGGCGGCTTCATCGCCCACCTGCGCGCGTCGATCGAAACGATGTCGCCGGGTTACTTCAGCATGGTCATGGCCACCGGCATCCTGTCGCTGGCCGCGCACCTGCTCGGCATCCCGCTGCTGGCCCGCGCGCTGTTCGCGCTGAATGCGGTGCTGTTCGCGATCATCTGCGTGCTGGCGGTCGCGCGCGTGGCGTGGCATTTCCGGCGCACGCTGGACGACCTGTTCGACCACCTGCAGGCGCCGGGATTCTTCACCTTCGTCGCGGCGTGTTCGATCCTCGGCAGCCAGTCGTTGCTGATCGGCGGCAACGCGCGCGTGGCCGCGGTGCTGGGCGTGGTCGGCCTGCTCGCGTGGGTGGGACTCACCTACACCATCTTCACCGTGCTGACGGTCAAGCAGAAGAAGCCAACGCTTGACCGCGGCATCAGCGGCGGCTGGCTGCTGGCCGTGGTCGCGACGCAATCACTGGCGGTGCTCGCCGCGCAACTGGCGCCCGAAGTAACACAACCGCTGCGGATGGAACTCAACTTCTTCGCGCTGTCGATGTGGTTGTGGGGCGGCATGCTGTACATCTGGATGATGTCGCTGATCTTCTACCGCTACACGTTCTTCGCGTTCTCGCCGGCCGACCTGTCGCCACCGTACTGGATCAACATGGGCGCGATGGCGATCTCGACGCTGGCCGGCTCGCTGCTGATCGAGAACACGCCGCACGCGCCGTTCCTGCAATCGATGCTGCCGTTCCTCAAGGGCTTCACGGTGTTCTACTGGGCCACCGGCACGTGGTGGATCCCGATGCTGGCGGTGCTCGCGATCTGGCGCCACGGCATCAAGCGTTTCCCGTTCACCTACGACCCGATGTATTGGGGCGCGGTGTTCCCGCTCGGCATGTACGCGACGGCCACGCTGCGCATGATGCAGAGCATGCACCTGCCCTTCCTCGGCGTGCTGCCGCACGTGATGTTCACCATCGCCTGCATCGCATGGGCCGTGCTGTTCACCGGCCAGTTGCGCGCGCTGCGCCGCGACTGGCACGCGTACGCGCGGCGCTGAATCGCCGGCGCGTTTCCAGGGAAGACCGGATCGCGGATGCGTCAGCCCGCAGCGTCCGCGGTCGTCACGTGCACCTCGTTGCCTTCGGCGTCATGCACGCGCACCGCAACCGGAACGCCGGCGCGCACGCTTTCGGTGACGATGCAGAAATCCTCGAACTGCGCGAGCGCACGTTCGAGGTGCGGCAGCGCGGCGGCGGCATCGGTCAACTGCAGGTCCACCTCGATGCCGGCAATCCGCCAGCGCCCCTTGTCGTTGCGGGTCATCCGTGCACGTGCCTTCGCCTGCAAACGACCCGGCGCATCGCGGAACTTGCGCAGCGCGAACAGCAGGCTTGCCGCGAGGCAGTTGGCGACACCCGCCAGCAGCAGGCGCGCGGGATTCGGCCCGGCGGCGTGGCCGAGCGGCGGCGGTTCATCGGTGGCGAGATCCCTGATCGCGGTGCCGTCGAAGCGCACGCGGAATTCGAAATCCTCGACCTGCTCCAGGCTCAATTCGAACGTCTGTTCTTCGCTCATGTCACGCCTCCCGCATCATCCGCCACACGCGCCGCAACACACGGAAGGCACCTCTTCGAGTTGCCTCCAGTCGACCGGATATCCGGCCCGCGTGAGCAACGCCAGCAATTCGGGAGAACCCAGCTCGACCGCCACCCGCAGGCTTGCGCCGCCGGGTTCGAGATCGGCCACCGCCATCGGATCGACCGCGGCCAGTGCGGCGTTGATCGCGTCGAGATCCGGTTTCACGCCGCGGGTCTTGATGTGGAATTCCATGCCTGCCTCGTCATGCAATACGTACATATTCTCATCCCCGCCGCCGGGAAATCAGTTGACCGCCGTCACTTTCCCGCCGGTTTGCCGGGCGCCCGGTGCGACAGCCAGGCGTAGTAAAGCAGTGGAATCACGATCAGGGTCAATACGGTCGAAACCAGCACGCCGAACACCAGCGACACCGCGAGGCCCTGGAAGATCGGGTCGCTGAGGATGAAGAACGCACCCAACATCGCCGCGACCGCGGTCAGGATGATCGGCTTGGCCCGCACCGCGCCCGCCTCTATCACGGCTTCCTCCAGCGGTTTGCCCGCGGCCACGGCATGGTTGATGAAATCCACCAGCAGGATCGAATTGCGCACGATGATGCCGGCCAGCGCGATCATGCCGATCATCGAGGTCGCGGTGAACTGCGCATGGAACAGCGCGTGCCCCGGCATCACGCCGATCACGGTCAGCGGAATCGGCGCCATGATGATCAACGGCACCACGTAGCTCCTGAACTGGCCGACCACCAGCAGGTAGATCAGCACGAGGCCGGCCGAATAGGCCAGGCCCATGTCGCGGAAGGTTTCGTAGGTGATGGTCCACTCACCGCCCCACTTGATCGAGAAGCGGCCGTCGGATTGCGGCTCGCCGACGAAATGCTGGCCCAGACGGAAACCGTCGAAATCGCGGTGGCCGATCGCGCCGACCAGCTTGAACATCCCGTACAGCGGGCTGTCCTCGCGGCCGGCGTCGTCGCCGGTCACGTAGGTCACCGGCAGCAGGTCCTTGTGGTAGACCGCGGCCGACCACGGCACGGTTTCCACGCGCACCACTTCGGACAGCGGAATCAGGCCGCCGCCGCTCGAACGCACCCGCAATTCCAGCACCGATTCCAGCGAACCCAAGTCGTGCTGCGGCAGCCGCAGCACGATCGGGATCGCGTGCCTGGCCGCGCCGTCCTGCAGGTAGCTCGCATTGACGCCGGACAGCCCCGCGGCGATCGCGTCCACGATCTGCTGCTGGCTCACGCCCAGCGTGGCCGCGCGCGCGCGGTCCACCACCAGCAGCTTGCGCTGCGCGGCGGGATTCTCGACGCTGCTGCCGATGTCGACGATGTCGCGGGTCTGCGCGAACATCTTTTCGATCGCGAGCGCGATCCGGCGCTGCACCGCATAGTTCGGCCCGAAGATCTCGGCCACGATCGGCGCCTGCACCGGCGGGCCGGGCGGGATTTCCACCACCGCGAGGTGCGCGCCGAAGCGCTTCGCGACCGCCGCGAGCTGCGGCCGCACCGCCATCGCGATGGCGTGGCTCTGGCGCTTGCGTTCGTCCTTGTCCCGCAGGTTCACCTCGATCATGCCCTGGTACGGCGCCGAGCGCAGGAAGTACTGGCGCACCAGTCCGTTGAAGTCGATCGGCGCCGGCGCGCCCGCGTACAGCTCGTAGTGGGTGACCTCGGGCACCTTCGCGAGCACCTGGCCGAGTTCCACCAGCGCGCGCTGGGTCCGCTCCAGCGTCGCGCCTTCCGGCATGTCCAGCACCACCTGGAATTCCGACTTGTTGTCGAACGGCAGCATCTTCAGGATCACCACCTTGACCACCACCAACCCCGCCGCCAGCGCCACCAGCAGGCCCATCGCCGCGAACAGCCGGCGGCGGTTGCGGCGCGCCCTTTCGCCGGCGAGGAACGGCGTCATCACGCGCTTGAACAGCGCGTGCAGGCCGCGATCCAGGCGCGATGCGCGCGCCGCGGCGTGTTCATCTTCGCCCGCATCGTGGCGATGCGCGTGCCGGCCCAGCAAGTGCCCGGCCATCCACGGCGACACCACGAAGGCCACCGCCAGCGAGATCAGCATGCCGGCGCTGGCGTTGACCGGGATCGGCCGCATGTACGGACCCATCAGCCCGCCCACGAACGCCATCGGCACCAGCGCGGCGATCACGGTGAAGGTGGCGAGGATGGTTGGCCCGCCCACTTCGTCCACCGCGAGCGGGATCACTTCGCCGAGCTTGCGGTCGCCCATCGCCATGTGGCGGTGGATGTTCTCCACCACCACGATCGCGTCGTCCACCAGGATGCCGATCGAGAAGATCAGCGCGAACAGCGACACGCGGTTGATCGTGAACCCGATCATGTACGACGCGAACAGCGTGATCGCGAGCGTCACCAGCACCGCGGTGCCGACCACGATGGCCTCGCGCCAGCCAAGCGCGAGCAGCACCAGCAGCACCACCGAGAGCGTGGCGAACAGCAGGTGGTCCATCAGTTCGCGCGCCTTGGCGTCGGCGGTGCGGCCGCTGTCGCGCGTGACCATCACGTGCACGTCGGCGGGGACTTCGATGTTCTCGAGTTGCGCGAGGCGCGCGCGCACCGCGTCGGTGACGTCGATGGCGTTGGCGCCCTGCTTCTTGGCGATCGCGATGGTCACCGCGGGCGCGAGTCCGGTCGCCGGGCCGCCGAGTCCAGCCGGCGTGCCGTAGAACGCATAACTGGTCGGATAGTTGCCGCCGCCGGTCACCTCCGCAACGTCCGACACGTGCACCGGACTTCCTCCGGAGAGTCCGATCACGAGGTCGCGCACCGCGCCGGCATCCATCAGCAGGGTGCCGGCCTTCACCGGATAATCGGTATCGTGCTGGAACACCTCGCCCGCGTCGGTGGCGGCGTTGGTGGCCTTCAGCGCGCCGGCGAGATCGTCCACGGTCATGTGGTAATCGGCCAGTTTGGCGGGATCGAGCTTGACCAGCACCGCGCGCTCGGGCGCGCCGACGGTGTACACGTCGCGCGTGCCGGAAACGCGCTTCAGCGTGGTTTCCAGCGTGTGCGCGACTTCGGCCAGTTGCACGCGATCGGCATGGTCCGACCACAACGTCAGCGTCATGATCGGCACGTCGTTGATGCCCATCGGCTTGATGATCGGCTGGCCGACGCCCAGCCCCGGCGGAATCCAGTCGAGGTTGGAATACACCTTGTTGTACAGGCGGATGATGGCTTCCTGCCGCGGCACGCCCACCTCGAACTCCACGGTGACGATCGCGACGCCGGGACGGCTCACCGCATACACGTGCTTGATGCCGAGGATCTCCGAAACCTTCTGTTCCAGCGGAAACGCGACCAGGTTGGCGACGTCGTGGGTGTCGGCGCCCGCGAACGGCACCGTGATCGTGGCCATGGTGACCTCGATCTGCGGGTCTTCCTCGCGCGGCGTCACGATCACCGCCATCAGGCCCAGCAGCACGCCCACCAGCGCCAGCAGCGGCGTGATCTGCGACGACTGGAACGCGCGCGCGATGCGTCCGGAAATGCCGAACGGCTTCGGATCGGACATGCGTCAGGCCCCGCCGCCCGCGTGTTGCCGCGCCAGCCAGGCGACGGCCTTGACGGGATCGCGCGCGATGGCTTCGCCGGGCGCGAGGCCCGAGATCACTTCCACCTCCTCGCCGAAACGCCGGCCCAGCCGCACCAGTCTCAGGCTCACGGTGCCGGCATGGATCACGTACACGCCGACGAGTTCGCCGCTGCGCCACAGCGTGCTTTCCGGAATCAACAAACGCCGCGCGGAACCCGTCGCGAACGCGACCTTCACCGACATGCCCGGGAACAACCCTGTATCCTGCGCCGACAACTCGACGCGCACGTCGAAGGTGTGCGTGGCCGGATCGGCATACGGAAACACGGTGACCTTGCCGGCGGCGATCCTGCGCTCGCCGTCGGGCACCAGGATCTGCGCCGCGCCGAAACGCCGGATCGCCGCGGCCGCGCCCTGCGGCACCTTCACCTCGACGCGCAGATCCTTGAGCGAGGTGATCGCGACCAACTTTTGCGGGAACGGCGGCCCGGCCACCGCTTCGCCGACCTGCACGAAGCGCTGCGTGACGATGCCCGCGTAAGGCGCGCGCACCACGGTGTAGGCCTCCTGCTGTCCGACCGCGCGCCGGTTCGCCTGCGCGGCGTTCAGCGCCGCCAGCGCCGCATCGCGCTGGGCCAGCGCCTGGTCCAGCGCGGCCTTCGCGATCAGGCCCTTCGCGAAGACCGCCGCCATGCGCTGGTAATTCGCCTGCGCGTTGACGTACGCGGCCTTGGCCGAAGCGATCTGCGCTTCGGCCGCGCGCGCCGCCGATTTCTGCTCGACGTCGGTGAAGCGCACCAGCGCCGCGCCCGCGGGAAAGACGTCGTTGACGTCGTAGGGCAGTTCCAGCACGCGCGCGTCGGTCTGCGCCATCAGCACCGCCGAATTGACCGCCTGCACGGTGCCGTCCCAGATCTGCTGCTCCGGAAGCGTGCGTTCCTGCACCGTGAGCGACGCCGGCGCAGGCTGCATCGGCGCGGGCGCATGCGGCTTTCCGCACGCCGCCAGCGCCAGTGTGGCGAACAACGCGGCGACGCGCCGCGCCTGGCCGGCGCGCGGGAAACACGAGCGGTACATCACTTCGCCTCGTCGATCGCCTGCCGGAGCGTCGCGCCGACCACCCGCGCGACGCCCGCGAGCGCGGCGTTGTCCGAGAGCTGCGCGAGCATGTCCTCCGGCTCGATCATGCCGATGCAGGTCGCGCCCTTCCCGGTGTACACCGAGATGCGGCACGGCAGCGCCATGTTCAGGCGCAGGTCGGCCGCCAGCACGTCGGCGGCATTCCGCGGGTTGCACACTTCGAACACCTTGCACTCGCCCGTGAACGGCTGACCCTTGCCGCGCAGCGTGGCGGCGATGTCGTGCACGTGCAGCACGCCGAACTGGTGGCGCCGCACCGCCGCGTCGAGGTCGGCGACCGCCTGCTCGAACGGCTTGGCCGATTCCACGATGTAGTACGGGGCCTGGTTTGCGCGTTGCATCGCCGTGGTCCTCACTTCGGGAACGCGCTGCCGGGCTGCACCCCGAGCTTGCCCAGGATGCGCGCCAGCGGACAGAAGCCCGTGAACGAGGCCTGGAACAGGTTCAGGCCCACGAACAGCGCGAGCAGCAGCCACCAAGGTGTGAAGTAATACGCCAGCACCACGCTCAGGACGACCATGCCGCCCGCGAAACGCATCACCAGTCGATCGATGTTCATCTCGTCACCTCCACGGATTCCGGGTTACGACTGCGCGCGCGCCACGGCAGCATGCGGAGCAAGGTGTCGTCGCGCAGGAAGTAGTGGTGGAACAACGCCGCGGCCGCGTGCAGCCCGACGAGGTAATACCCGATGGTGCCGATGGTCTCGTGGATTTCCTCGAGGTTCTCGCCCAGCACCTTGTCGGGGCCGATCAGCGCCGGCAGTTGCAGACCGAAGAACGGAATCGGCTTGCCCTGCGCGCTGAGCGTCAACCAGCCCAGCAGCGGCATCGCGATCAGGAACGCGTACAGCGCGAGGTACATCGCCTTCGCCAGCCACAGCATCCACGCGGCCGGTGCTGGGGTGATGGGCGGCGCACGGAACGCGAGGCGCAGCAGCAGCCGCACCGCAACCACGACGAGCACCGTCAGGCCCAGCATGAAGTGCCAGGTCTTCATCGCCTGGTACTCTGCGGTGCCCTTCGGGAAGATCCCGCGCAGTTCGATCAGCGCATATACGGCGATCAGCAGCGCCAGCGTCAGCCAGTGCGCGCCGATCGACAATGGGTGATAGCGATCCGGGGTACGGTTCATGCTCGCCTCGCTTGCGTGGATGGACAGGGCCGGTCAGGCCACCTTCTTTTCGGGCTTCAGCCGGCTGATGCCGAAGGCCTTCAGGATGTATTTCTCGTAAGCCGGATCGGCCTTGCCCTTGCGCATCTTGCGCAGGAAGTATTTTTCGTAGGCCACCTTGGCCAGGTGCACCCACTTGCCGCTCATGGTCCTGGTCACGTTGCGCGGCGGGATCTGCGGCAGCGCCACGAAGGCGAAGCCGCTGTCGCCCATGTCGGCGAGGCACAGCGCGTTCCAGGTCGCGGTGGCCCTGGCGGGTTTCCCGACCAGTACGTCGCGCAGGTTCTCGGCGATGGCCTCGACCATCGATTCAATCATCAATCCGGTCTTGGGCACGCCCGTGGGCACCGGCGTCGCCTCCAGCGGCGGGATCGCCACGCACACGCCAGCCGCGAAGATCTCGGGATATTTCGTGTTGCGCTGGTGCTCGTCGATGAAGACGAAGCCGCCGGGATTCACCAGCCCCTCGACGCCCTGCACTGCATCCACGCCGGCGAAGCCCGGGATCAGCATCGAATACGCGAACGGCAGCTCGTGCGTCCGCGCGACCTTGCCATCGCGATCGAGTTCTTCCAGATGCACCTTGCCGGCTTCGACCGAAGTCACGCGGCTGTTGGTGATCCACTTGATGTGGCGCTGGCGCAACTCCGATTCCAGCAGGCCCTGGGAATCGCCGACGCCGCCCAGACCCATGTGGCCGATGTAGGGCTCGGAGGTGATGAAGGTCATCGGTACGCGGTCGCGCAGCTTGCGCCGGCGCAGGTCGGTGTCGAGGATCATTGCGAACTCGTAGGCAGGGCCGAAACAGCTCGCGCCCTGCACCGCGCCCACCACGATGGGGCCCGGGTTGTCCAGGAACTTCTGGTATGCCTGCCACGCCTTCTCGGCATGCGGGCCGGTGCAGATCGACTGGGTGAAGCCGTCCGGGCCGCTGCCAGGCACGCGCTCGAACGCGAGGCGCGGACCGGTGGTGATCACGAGATAGTCGTAACCGACGCTGTGGCCGTCGACCAGATCGACGCGCTTGTCTTCGGGCACCACCTTCTTCGCCGCGACCGGCACGAAGCGGATGCCGTGGCTTTCGAGCGGGCGGGTGACATCCACCCGGATGTCGCCGGGCTTGCGCCAGCCCGCCGCCACCCACGGGTTGGATGGCGTGAAGTTGAACATCGGCCCTTCGCCGATCACCGTGACCGAATGCTGCCGGCTCAGCAGCGACCGGATTCCGTAGGCGGCGCTCATGCCGCCCACGCCTGCGCCCAGTACCACGATCGAAGCCATGACTTGCCCTCCGCGTTGCCCGGTCCCGAGCCCGATGGCCCGGCTCACCGGATGATGTATATTAGTATAATCTAATTTAGTAGTATGTTAATTAGAAGAATGTATGATGTCAACCACCCCGCAACACCGTGACGCGCCAACGGCCATGAACCGCAAACCCGCCTTCGATCCCGACGCCATGCAGGCCAATTCGGACGCCGCGTCGCGCCTGCTGCGGGCGCTGGCCAACGAACAGCGCCTGCGCATCCTGTGCCTGCTGGCCGGCGAAGAACTCAGCGTCGGACAGATCAACGAGCGCCTGCCCGAACTCAGCCAGTCGGCCCTCTCGCAGCATCTCGCGCGGCTGCGCGACGAGGGCCTGGTATCCACCCGGCGCGAGGCGCAAAGCGTGTGGTACTCGCTTCCGCAGGGACCCGCCCAGGCCATCATCGCCACCCTGCACGGCATCTACTGCGCGCCGCGCAAACCCGCGCCGCGCTCCGCGCGCCGGCGCTGAATCCGCGTGCCTCCGGCACACGGCACGGAACTCTCGTCGGGCGGGCAGCCGGCATCACTTTCATCTCCTGCGCGCCGCACATCCTGTGCTCGCGCGACGAAACGATTCCAACGCAGGTGATGCGGTCGCAGGTTGATCCCCGTCAACCCGGGCGCACTTTGCCGTGCAGCCCGAGCACGCCGCGGCCCGCTACATGCTGCGCGCGTAACGAGGCTGCGCGTCGGCTGCTTCGTGCTCCAGGTAGGCGTCAAAGCACATCGCGACCACCCGCAGCAGCAGCCGTCCGCGCGCGGTGACGCGCAGGGTCCACGCATCCAGTTCCACCAGCCCGTCGGCTTCGAGCCGGCGCAGCCGCTCCAGCGCTTCGGCGAAGTATCCGGCGAACGCGATCCCGTGGCGCCGGCCGAACGCGTGCATGTCCAGCACGCCGTGGCACATCAACTCGCCGATCGCGGCGCGCCGGATCAGGTCGTCGTCGTCGAGCACGATGCCGCGCGCCACCGGCAGGTGGCCGTTGTCCAGCGCAATGTAGTAGCCGGGCAGGTCGCGCGCGTTCTGGCTGTAGCTGTTGCCGATGCGGCCGATCGCGCTCATGCCCAGTCCGACGATGTCGCAATCGCCGCGGGTGGAATAGCCCTGGAAATTGCGCTGCAACGTGCCCTGCTGCTGGGCCTGCACCAGCTCGTCGCCGGGCCGCGCGAAGTGGTCCATGCCCACGTACACGTAACCCCGCGCGCGCAGTTTCCCGAGCGCGAGTCCGAACAGCCGCAGGCGCGTGGCGGGATCCGGCAACTCGCCGGCATCGATCTGCCGTTGCGCCTTGAACAGGCGCGGCAGGTGCGCGTAGCCGTACACCGCGATCCGGTCCGGAGCGAGATCGGCCACCTTGTCCAGGGTGCGGTCGAAGCTCTCCAGCGTCTGCCTTGGCAGGCCGTAGATCAGGTCGACGTTGACGGAGTCGAAATCCGCCGCGCGGGCGGCTTCCACCACTTCGAAAATCCGTGCGACCGACTGCACGCGGTTCACCGCCGCCTGCACCGCCGGATCGAAATCCTGCACGCCGACCGAGATGCGGTTGAAGCCCAGCGCGCCCAGCGCGCGAACATAATCGGAATCGGCGAAGCGCGGGTCCACCTCGATGCCGGCCTCGACGCCGTCGCCGTCCTTCGCGAAGCGGAAATGCGCCGCGAGGTCGCGCATCAGCGTCTTGAGGCGCGGGATGTCCAGGAAGTTCGGGGTACCGCCGCCGAAATGCAGTTGCCGCACCGGGCGCGCGGCGTCGAACAGGCGCGCGGTCATCGCGATCTCGCGGTGCAGGTAGTCGAGATACCGGTCGGCCTTGCCCGGATCGTGCGTGATCACGCGCGTGCAGCCGCAATAGAAACAGGGGCTCCAGCAGAACGGCACGTGCACGTACAGCGACAGCGGCGCGCCGGTCCTGTTCGAAGCGACGACGGCCTCGCACAGTTGCGCTTCGCCGAAGCCCGCATGGAACTGCGGCGCGGTCGGATAACTGGTGTAGCGCGGCGCGGGCACGTCGTAACGCGCCATCAGCGCCGGATCGAAATCAGCGGTGCAGACGGTCGTATTCATGGCGCCAGTTTGCGTGATTGCGCCGGCGCGCTCTTGACCGGGGTCAAACCCGCGATGCGGAATCCCGGCGGCCGGCGGATTCGCGTCAGTCATCGCTCGCGACCGCTTCCCAGTCGCGTTCGTCGTCCGCGTGCACCTCGAACCACATCGCGTTGAGGATGCCGAAAGCGCTGGCGAGGCCGACGCCCAACAACCACGTGAAGTACCACATCGTTCGTTCTCCGTCGGCCGGATCGTTCCGGCTCACCAGGTTCGTTTCAGGCCGGGATCCACGGGCCAGAGCTTCAATCCTTCCGGGCCGATGCGGACGAGGCGCGTGATCAAGACCGTACCCATCACCACCAGGACCGCAATCGCCGTCACTCCGATCACTGCGATGATCAGTTCGGGGCGACCGAGATGCATTTCGGTCACCGGCAAGATCCCGTCCACCAGCCACGGGCCGCGGCCTGCTTCGCTGACGATCCAGCCCAGCGCACCCGCGATCCACGGCACCGGCAGGCTCCACGCCGCCATGCGCAGGAACCAGTTCCGGTCCAGCCGGCGTTTCGATGCGAACCAGAACGCGCAACCGAACAGCGCGATGCCGTACACGCCCAGCAGCGCCATGATCCGGAACGTCCAGAACAGCAGCGGCACGTTCGGAATCGTGTCGCGCGCCGCGGCGGCGATCTGCGCGTCGGTGGCATGCGCCGGACGTGCAGCACGGCGCAACAGCAGCATGCCGTAGCCCAGATTGGGGGTGTCTTCGAGGTCGAAGGCCAAGTCGCCTGCGCCCGCCGGATTGGCCCACGGCGTGTCCATCACGGTGAACGCCGCGACGCCGTCGTGGATGCGCGCCACATTCACCGCCTCCAACTCATCGAGACCCGGTACGGACTTTCGCCACGAGTGCGTGGCGCCCAACCCCAGCACCCAGGGAATGTTCAGGGCCGCGTGCGTGGTGCGATTTTGCATGTCGGGAATACCAAACACCGTGAACGGCGCCGGCTGCTTCTGGGTATGCCACTCGGCGGCGATCGCGGCGATCCGCATCTGCTGCCCGGACGAGGCCGCATAGCCGCGGTGATCGCCGAGTACCGCCAGCGACAGCGCCGCGGCGAGTCCGAAACTTGCGGCCACCGTCAGCGAGCGGCGCGCGATCTGCACGTTGCGGCGGTTCAGCAGATACCAGGCCGAAAGCGACAGCACCAGGGTCGCCGCCACGAGGTAACACGCCGCCATGAGGTGGACGAAGCGCGACTGCGCGGCGGGATTCAACAGCACCGCCGGCACGTCATAGATCCAGACCTGGAGGCTGCCGGCATCGAGATCCACGCCGGCCGGGCTGTCCAGCAGGCCGAACCCGATCGCGAACTTCAGCACCGCGAGACCGGACAGCGGCACCCACAACCACGTCACCAGCAGATGCTTCACGCGGCCGAGGCTCCACCAGTCGCGGAACCAGTTCCAGAGCAGCAGGCCGAACGCGAACACGAAGGGCAGGAAGAACATGATCAGCGCGGGACCGGGCGTTCCGTGGATGTAGCGGGTGAACCGGTTGGCGTCGGCCACGTACAGGAGCGTCAACACGATCGAACCGATCGCCCACATCAGCAAGACGACCCCGAGCAACCTGCCCCAGAAACGCGCAATCTGTTTCCAGATTTCACGCCCGGTCATCACGTACACGCTTTCGACGATCGCGACGATCGGCGGCAGCCCCACCGCCAGCGGCAGCAAGGTCACGCCGTACAGCGCCAGCAGATGTGGCCACAGCGCGGAAACGAGGAATCCGGACGGAGCGGTCATCGCGAATGCTCCCGCAAGACATTCGACGCGGGCAGAGGCGCAGTCATCGCACCACCAGCACCGAGACGCCGGCGTGGGTCAGAACCTGCTGCGTCTGGCTGCCGAGCACCAGCCTTGCGATGCCGTGCCGGCCATGCGACGCCATCACGATCAGGTCGCACCGGACCCGTTGCGCCGCCGCAACGATCGCTTCCCAGGCCCGCTCGCCCCGCTTCGCAATGGTGTCGCAGCGGACCCCTGCGAGCTCGGCCTCACGCCGCAGTGGCGCGAACAACTTGTCCGCGTGCGCTTGCGCAAGCACTTGCAGTTCCGCCGGCGGCGGTTCAAGCAACTCCTCGACGATGCCCTCGTGATTGAATTCCGTCATCGCATGGAACCCCGTCACCCGGGCTTCGATCTTTTTTGCAAGGGCAACGCCCACTTCGATCGCGCGGCGCGAGCCTGGGTCGTCATCGATGGGAATGAGGATGTGCTTGAACATGCTGGTGATTCCCTGGGCCGCGTCCCTTCCCTGGCGCGCGGCCCGTACCTTGCGTGAGCGCGTCAGGCCGCGACCGTCGTGTGATCCACCACGTTGCGAACCCCCGGCGCCCGCCACGCGGCCAACCGCGCCGCGTTGCGCTCGCCCGGGGAATCCAGTTGCCCGCACAGGGTCACGGTGCCGCCGTTCACCACCACCGAGATGTCCCTGGCGCGCCGGAAGGGTCGCCTGCGCAACGCCGCCTCGATCTGGCGCGTGACGTCGCGCGGCTCCACTCGCGGCTTGATCTCGATCAGGTTGACCAGGCCCGTGATGCCCACCAGGTTGCGCATCGCGGATTCCGCGGCGCGGCTCTGGTATTCCCATTCCACGCTGCCGGACAGCACGAGCCAGCCGTCCCTGACCGTGACCTTCACTTTCCGCGGCGGGATCGACGCGTTCCACGCCAGCAGGTTGTGCGCGGCGCGCGCGATGTCCTTGTCCGAGCGCCTGTCGATGTCCGGCAACTCGACGTCGAGATCGGCGATCACGCCTTCGACGCCGCTCACGCGCCACGCGGCGGTTTGCGCGTGGCATTTCTGCGCATAGCTGTTCACCAGCCCGGTCAGGGTCACGATGCCGGCGTGCGCCTCCACGCCGATCCGGCTCGCATCGACGGACGGATCCCAGTTCAATTCCGCCGCCACGTCACGTTGCAGTTCGCGATCGGTTTTCATCACCCGTTCCCATCTGGCAGGTTGTCGAACAAGTGCCGGCCTGCACTTGTTCGACGCGCCGAGTTCGTACCCGGCTTCGCCAAGGCGTTTTCCAACACCCCGTCGGATGGGTTCAATATCGCCTTGCCGCGCCGGCTTGAGTTGATGCTCGTCAAGTCGGCGCGGGATTTCCTGCGAACGGCAGTTGTGCGGATCGTCGCTCGCAACCTCAGAAGCGGTACAACGCGCTCAGGCTGAGCTGGTTGCCGCTGGTCGATTTGGTCGCGTTGTTGGGGGCGAGCCAATCCAGCGAATCGCGCATCCACTCGACGCCGAGTTCGTAAGCGCCGGCCGCGTATTCGAGATTCACCGCGGCCTGCCGGCTCTCGATCAGGCCGGTCGCGCCGTTGCCCATCCAGCGGCGCACGTCGCGCGCACCGGGCTTGCTGATGCCGTAGAACACGTTGCCGCTCCAATGCGGCGTGAAGCCGTAGCCGGCCTGCACGAAACCGCCGCGGTCCTGGATGTCGCCGAACTGCGACAGGCCGCCGAATAGCTCGCCGAGGCCCCGGCCCGCGTACGCGGCGGCCTTGAACGTCCACGGACCCGGCTTCCACTGTCCGCCGAGCTGGTAACCCCAGCTCGTGATCTCGGACGCCAGCGGCGCGGGCGCGGTGTTGCCCACGCCACGCAGATCGACGCGGCTGTAGTGCGCCGCGAGGTAGGCCAGCCAGTCGCTGCCCTGCACGCGCAGGCGCGCCTCCACCTGCGGACGGAATCCGGCATTGCCGGCCGTGAGGTAGTTGGTGTTGTTGACCGCGCCGTTGGGTCCGTTCCACGAGCCCTCGAACGCGCCGAGATCAAGTCGCCACACCGGTCCGCCGGAACCGTGGTTGAGTTCCTGCATCCACACGATGCCGGGGAAGCGCCAACCCACGAAGCCGGTGCCGAAGCCGAGCGGAAACGACAGGTGCGCCAGCGAGGCCGGAAGGTTGTCCAGCGGATACATCAGATCCCACTGCTGGCCGATCCTCACTGTCGTTCCGGCAGCCGGATTCGCCAGGTCCATGTACGCCTGGCGCAGCCGCGGGACCGGTTGCTGCTGGCTGTAGGGACCGGTGCCATTGAAGCCGCCGAAGAAATCCATCTCGATGCGCCCGCCGCCGGTCCATTCGCCCGCGAAGCGCGCGCCGGTCCAATCCAGCCAGAAGCGCGTGCTGCGGATATCGACGCCGCTGAGCGAACCGGTGGAACCGGGCACCGGATATTCGGCGTTCTGGCCGTTGCCGTAGCTGAAGCTCTTGCTCTGGTTGAAGGCGCTGGCGCTGATGAATCCGTGCAGCGCCACCGACATGCCCGGCGCCGTGGTGAACGCGGGTGGCGCAGGCGACGCTGCAACGGGTTGTGCCGCGACGGTTTGCGCAGCGACCGGCGCCGGCGCGGATGCCTGGGCCTGACGTTGCGCCTGGATCTCAGCCTTGAGTTGCGACAGCTCCTGTTCGAGCTGTTCGACGCGGCGTTCGAGCTGCTGCTCCGTTGCGGACGTCTGGCCGCTGGCGCCGGAAGTTTGCGCGCGCGCCAGTGCTGGAAGGCCGATGGCAGCGGCGATGCCGAGCGCCAACAGGCTGACGCGAATGGACCGGTCGGCAGTCTTCATGGTTCTTGTTCCCGTATTGAGTGCGCGACTGCACGCTTCCATCAAGTGCGCTCCATGCCGGCGGCGCCGCGCCGCGCGCGCAGCTTGGCGATGAAGTCCCAGGCCATCAGCAGCGCGCCGAGCGCGAACACGATGTCGCCGGGCATCCGCATCCATTGCCAGAAGGTTGTCGTGTCGTAGAACTTCAGGCTGCGCGCATAGGCGTAGCCGTGCGTGTACGCCGCTTCGAGCTGCGGCCAGCCGATCGGATAGAAGTTCATCACGATCCACATCACCAGCCCGGCGTTGTACAGCCAGAACGCCCACACGCCCGCGCGGTCGCTCCACGGCCGTTCGCCGTTGAGGTAGCGCAGCACCATGTAGATCAGCCCCAGCGCGAGCAGGCCGAACGCGCCGAACATCGCGGTGTGCGCGTGGTTGAGCGTGAGGAAGGTGCCGTGCTCGTAGTAGTTGGCGAGCGGCGCGTTGAGCGTGCCGCCGCCGAACACGCCAGCGCCGACGAAGTTCCAGAACGCCGAACCCAGGATGTACAGGTACGCCAGCCGGTACGGGAACACCTTCTGTGCAGCGATGTGGCGGCGCTGGTCGATCGCCTCCATCACCAGCAGGAACAGCGGCAGCACTTCGAGGAACGAGAACATGCTGCCGATGCCGATCCACAGGCTGCCGCTTTCGCCGGCCCAGTACATGTGGTGGCCGGTGCCGAGGATGCCGCTGCCCAGGATCAGGATCCACTCGAACAGCACGGCGCGCTCGACCAGTTGGCGCGACACCAGTCCCAGCGACATCAGGAAGTAACCGGTCACCGCGGCGGTGAACAGCTCGAACGCCCACTCCACCCACAGGTGCACCACCCACCAGCGCCAGAAGTCGGTGATGGTGAAGGACGGATTGGGCGAACCCAGCGGGATCATCCCGAACGCGTAGATCACCGCGACGCCCAGCGTGCTGTACCACAAGAGGTGTTCGATCCGGAACAGGCTGAAGAACGAGCGGCCTTGCCTCACCAGCGATACCAGCGTGGGCAGGAACGCGCGCAGCAGCACCAGGCTCCACACCAGCAGCCCGACGAAGAACAGGATCTGCCACAGGCGTCCGAGTTCGAGGTACGACAAGCCCTGGTTGCCGAGCCAGAACCAGCGCTCGTTCACGACGCCCATCACGCCCAGGTAATCGCCGATCAGCGCGCCGGCGACGATCACCACCAGCACCCAGAAGATCAGGTTCACCAGTGCGCGCTGGCCCTTCGGTTCGCGCTTGCCGATCAGCGGCGCGAGGAACAGTCCGGCGGCAATCCAGCTCATGCCGATCCACACGATCGGCGCCTGCAGATGCACGTCGCGCATGAACGCGAACGGCAGCCACACATCGACGTTGATGCCGTAGAAACTCGTGCGCTCGGAGTAGTAGTGCGCCATCACCGTGCCGGCGCCGATCTGCACCAGCAGCACCAGCGCCACCACCACGAAGTATTTCCACAGCGCGCGCTGGCTGGGCGTGGGCGTGAAGAACTTTTCCAGCGCGGGCTCGAAGGTTTCCTGCGCGGCCTTGGGCTCGATCCACATCCGGAAGATCACCAGCACCGCGCCGATGCCGAAGAACAGCAGCGTCAGCGACGCCCACGTCCACTGGAACGTCGCCGGCGTCGGCGCATTGCCGACCAGCGGCTCGGGCGGCCAGTTGGCCGTCCACGACACGTCCTGGCCCGGACGCCGCGCGATGGTCGTCAACGACGAATACAACAGGAAGTCCGCGGTCTGCGCGGCGCTCGCCTCGTCGAGGCTGTAGGCGCGCGTGTAGCCGCGTTCGAAATCGTGCTGCAGCAGCGACTTGGCGATCCGTTCGCGCAGCGTGGCGACAGCCTTGGCGACCGCATCCGGCAACGTCACGCTGGACTGGCTGAGGTCGATGCCCTTCAGGTCCGCCTGCATCGCCGCGGTGAGCGCGGGCTGCAGCGCGGCATCGACTTCCGCAAAAGGTTTTCCGTAACGCGCGATCGCGAGGTTGTCGCGCACTGCGTTGCCAAGCTGCACCAGATACTCGGCGGTGAAATCCTCACCGAAGTACGAACCCATCCCGTACAGGCTGCCGAAATCCATCAGGTCGGCTTTCTGGAAACCCGACTTGCCGGCCACGATGTCGTCGCGCGTCATCACCGCCGCGCCGGAAGCATCCACCATCTGCTGCGGCAGCGGCGCGGCTTGTCGATAGGTCAAGACGGTCGCCGTGATCATCGCCGCCCAGCAACAGACGGTGACCAGCAGCAAAACCCAAACCAGCGTGCGGCTGACGCGATCCTGCGGGACGGCATCCTGTGCAGCGAACGGTGCGGCGCTCATCGACGTGGTCCCCGTGGAAGTCGTGCGCGAGGCTAGAGTGGCTTCAGCCGGAGCTTTTGATGGAGATCAACTGCAAGGCTAGTTCGCAGGCCGCGTGTCCGGCTACGGCAAGGGCTGGCCCGCGCGCAGCGCCTTTTCCTGTTCGTACCGGCGCTGGCAATGGATGCAACGCTTGGCCGTCGGATAGGCCAGCAGGCGTTCGTACGCGATCGCTTCGCCGCAATCCGTGCAGATGCCGTAAGTGCCCGCCGACAGGCGTTCGCGCGCGGCGATGATGTCGCGCACGTCCTGCATGTCCTGGCTGATCACCGCGTCATCCTCCGCCAGCGTGGTTTCGGCCAGCGCCGCATCGACCCAGTCGGACGGAACCTCTTCGTCGCGCTGGCCGCGCTTGCGTTCCTCGACGGCGCGGATCTCCGCGATCTCGCGGGCGTAGCGGGCGTCCATCAACCCGGACAGATGCTTGATTTGCTGCTGCGTCAACGTGGCCATGTCGCCTCCGGTTGCATCGGAATCATCGTGGGCACGCGCAACGGCCTCGGGCGCGGGCCGCGTCATGCGAACAGCGAAAACGGCGCGTTGCCGCGGAATACGTCGCGCAGACCAGCCGGCAGTTGCCCGCGCATGTCCTGCGCCTCACCCTCGCTGATGCTTCCCGCGACGATGCTGGCGACGGCGGCGAGCACCCGCCCCGCTTCCGGCGGCTCCAGGTCCAGTTGTGCGCAAAGTTCGGCCACCAGCGTCGCTTCGCTGATCGTCTTGTCCGGCCCCGCGGGCAACGCGCGCAATTCCCGTTGCAACAACGATGGCAGTTGCGCGATGAAATCGTCGGCTTCCTGCGGGATCAGCCTGCGCACCAGTGCACCGAGCACGACATCCAGGGCGACGCGCGCCTGCTCGGGATCATCGAGACCGGCTTCGTTGCGAACGGCGCTCACCCATCGCGCGAGCGTCGCCTCGGCGCGCGCCAGATTGCGACGCGGTGCGGGCATGCCGCTCGCCGGCCCGCCTGCCTCGATCTGTGCGGCCACCACCGCCGCCAGTGCTTCCAGCGGCGCGGCTTCGTCGAGCAGCAGGTCGTCCAGCGTGACCATGCCGACCACCCGTTCGCCCTCCACCAACGGGATGCGCCGGATGTTGCGCTCCTGCATCAGCCAGACGGCATCGGCAATGCTGTCGTTCGGCGCCAGCGTCGCGGGGAACGGCGTCATCACTTCGACGATCTTCGTCGCGGCCGCGTCGCGCGCCCGGCCGAGCGCCCGCACTGCAAGATCGCGATCGGTCACGATGCCGACCACGCGCCCCTTGTCCTGCACCACCACGGCGCCGATCTGGTTCTGCTCGATTGCGCGCGCCGCATCGAGCACCGTGGCGTTCGGATCGAGGACCACCAGTCGCGGCCGTCGATACCATTGCAGATTCATTCGATTCCTCCCGCTCGCGCAGGCGATCCGTACCGATGCCGTCACGCTAGCGACCGGCGCCGCGGCGATGTTGACGTGCATCAAGCTCCAGGCGCGCACGCCGCGCGGCTTCGAATCGAAACGCCGTGCCGGGCGTGACATGGATCAACGGCAGCGCCTTCCCGCGCGTTAGCGTCCGCCGCAGGTTGGCGATGCGAAGGGCGCGGAAGAGTCCTGCTGCAGCATGCGAATTCCCGGCAAACGAGCGTTGTTGATTTCGGCGGCGGCGGCCGGTACCGCGGCGCTGGCCTCCTGGCTGGTGCTTGCATGGTGGAACCCGTTCGCGCGCCGTCCGGACGCGATCACCGTGTCCGGCAACATCGAGGCCCACGAGAGCGTGCTGAGTTTCAATGCGGTGCAGGCGCGCATCGTCGAACTCCCGTTCGACGAAGGCAGGACGGTCGCGGCGGGCGCACTGCTGGCGCGGGTGGACGATTCGGTGTATCGCCAGCAGATCCGCATCGCCGCAGCAGCGCTGGCCGTGCAGCAACGCCAGGAGGCAGCCTCAGCGCAGGGCCTGCTGGCCGCGCGCAAGACCATCCTCAGCGACGAAGCCGACCTCGCGCAGAAGTCGGTGGATCTCCGTCGCATGCAGGAGCTCTGGACGCAGCACTACGTCGCCACCGCCGCGCGCGACCTCGCGCAAACCGCTAGGAAGCAATCCGCCGCGGCGCTGGCGCGCGACCACGCGCTGGTTGCGGTCGCGCAACGCAACCTCGAGCTGGCCGCAGCTTCCGTCCGCGACGCGGAAGAGAATCTGCGCATGGCTCGGGTGATGGAAGGCTACACCACACTCAGCGCGCCGTTCGCCGGCGTGATCCTGGTGCGCCAGGCCGAGTTGGGCGAAGTCACCGTGCCCGGCACGCCGGTATTCACGCTGGCCGACCTCGACCACGTCTGGCTGCGCGCGTACGTCAACGAAACCGATCTCGGCAAGGTGCGCCCGGGCGAGACCGTCACGGTGACGACCGACACCTGGCCCGGCAAAACCTTCCGCGGGCGGATCGCGTTCATCGCATCCAGCGCGGAGTTCACGCCCAAGAGCGTCGAGACGCACGCCGAGCGGGTCACGCTGGTCTATCGCATCCGCATCGACCTCGACAATCCCGCGCATGCACTGCTGCCGGGGATGCCCGCCGACGCGCGCATCCCGCTGCCGTCGCCATGAACGCCCTCGCGCCCACGACACCGCTGGTCCGCGCGGCCGGTTTGAGCAAGCGCTTCGGCGACGTGCAGGCGGTGGACGCACTGGGTTTCGGCGTCGCGGCCGGCGAGATCTTCGGGCTGGTGGGTCCCGACGGCGCGGGCAAGACCACCACGCTGCGGATGCTCGCGGGCGTGCTGGATGCGGATGCGGGCGAAGCGGTGGTCGACGGCGTCGATGTGATGCGCCAGCCGGAGGAAGCCAAGCTCCACTCCAGCTACATGCCGCAGCGCTTCGGGCTGTACGAAGACCTCACGGTGGGCGAGAACATCCGTTTCTACGCCGACCTGTTCGACGTCGCGCCCGCCGTGCGCGAAGGCGACGCCGCGCGATTGCTGCACGCCGCGGGCATGGAGGGTTTCCGCAACCGCTTCGCCGGGCAACTTTCCGGCGGCATGAAGCAGAAGCTCGGCCTGTGCTGCGCGTTGATCCACACGCCGAAGGTGCTGCTGCTGGACGAGCCGACCACCGGCGTCGATCCGGTTTCGCGGCGCGAATTCTGGACGATCCTTTACGGCCTGCGCGCGCAGGGCGTCGCGATCGTGATTTCCACCGCGTACCTGGACGAGGCCGAGCGCTGCGACCGGCTGGGCCTGTTGCACGCGGGGCGGATGATCCTGAGCGGCACGCCGGACGCGCTGAAAACGCACATGCCGGGCACGGTGCTGGCGATCACCTGCGCCGATCCGCGCGCGGCGCACGTCGCGCTCGAAAACGCCGAGGGCCTGGCCAGCCTGCTGCTGGTCGGCGACGGCGTGCACGCGGTGGTGGACGATGCGGCACGGCGCATTCCGGAACTGCGCCAGCGGCTGGCGCAACACGGCATCGCGGCAGCCGATCTGCGCGTGACGCCGCCCAGCGTCGAAGACCTGTTCGTCGCGCTGTTGCAACAGGACACATCGCATGACCACTGATGCCAAAACGGCCGACCGCGTGGTGGTCGAGGGACTGGGCAAACGCTTCGGCGATTTCGTCGCGCTCGACGGCGTCGGCTTCCGCATCGGCGCGGGCGAAATCATGGGTTTCATCGGGCCCAACGGCGCCGGCAAGTCCACGCTGATCCGCATCCTGTGCGGCCTGCTCGCGCCGAGCGCCGGCACCGCGCTGGTCGGCGGCATCGACGTGGCGCGGGACCCGGAAGGGGTGCGCGAACAGATCGGCTACATGTCGCAGAAGTTCTCGCTCTACAACGACCTGTCGGTGCTGGAAAACCTGCGCTTCTTCGCGGGCATCTATCGGATTCCCCCGTCGCAACGCACCGAACGCATGCGCTTCGCGCTGGACATGGCCGGGCTCGCAGGCCGCGAGGCGGCGCTGGTCGGCACGCTCGCGGGCGGATGGAAACAGCGCCTCGCGCTGGGCTGCGCGATCATGCACGCACCGCGCATCCTGTTCCTCGACGAACCCACTTCGGGCGTCGATCCCACTTCGCGCCGCCGTTTCTGGGAGCTGATCCACACGCTGTCCGCGCAGGGCGTGAGCGTGCTGGTCACGACGCACTACATGGACGAAGCCGAATACTGCAACCGCATCGCGCTGATCGACCGCGGGCGGCTGGTGATCGAAGGCACGCCGGCCGAACTCAAGCACCACGCGCTGGGCGGACGGCTGCTGCGGGTGGAAGGCGGCGAGGTCGGCGCGCTGCTGCAGGACCTGCCGCGCGCGCCGGGCGTGCTCGACGTGGCGCCCTTCGGCAACGCGCTGCACGTGCTGGTGCACGACGATGCCAATGCCGCGGCATCGCTGCGTGCCGTGCTGGCAAAGCGAGGGCTGGCGCACGCGCGCATCGAAGCGGTCGAGCCGACGCTCGAGGACGTGTTCGTGCGGATGGTCGGCGCCACCCGCCGCGACGCGGCTGTACCATGAAATTCAACCGGCTGAAAGCCATCGCGGTCAAGGAAGTGCTGCAGATCGTGCGCGATCCGCGCAGCCTGATGCTGGCGCTGCTGCTGCCGGTGATGCAGATCCTGCTGCTCGGCTACGGCGTGACGCTGGACGTGAAGCACCTGCCGGTGTGCGCGTACGACGCCGAGGGCAGCCAGGACACGCAGGCGCTGCTCAAGCGTTTCCAGGCGTCGCGCTATTTCACCATCGCGCGCGTGGCGCAAGGCGAATCGCAGGTGATCGGGGGACTGGATCGCGGCACCTGCAACCTTGCGATCGTGATCCCGGCGGATTTCTCGCGCAGCTTGAACAGCGGCGGACGCGCCGAGCTGCAGGCGATCGTGGACGGCACCGATTCCAACACCGCCACGCTCGCGCTCGGCTACGCGCAGGCGGTGGTAGCCGGCTACTCGAACGACGTGCAGTTGCGCTGGCTGGCCGCGCACGGCCAGGGCGCCGTGCCGGCGGCGCCGCTCACGGTGCAGTCGCGGGTGTGGTTCAACGAGGATCTGGACAGCCGCAACTTCATCATCCCCGGCATCGTGGCGCTGATCATGGCGCTGATCGGCGCGCAGCTCACCTCGCTCACCATCGCGCGCGAATGGGAGCGCGGCACCATGGAACTGCTGGTCTCGACGCCGGTGACGCCGGGCGAAGTGATGCTGGGCAAGCTGCTGCCGTACTTCGCGATCGGACTGTTCGACGCCGCGCTGTGCCTGGTGTTCGCGGTGTTCTGGTTCGACGTGCCGTTCCGCGGCGCGGTTTCGACCCTGTTCTTCATCACCTCGCTGTTCCTGGTGGTGGTGCTGGGCCTCGGGTACCTGATTTCGGTACTGATCCGCAGCCAACTGGGCGCAAGCCAGATCGCGCTGCTGGTGACGCTGCTGCCCACCAACCTGCTTTCGGGCCTGGCGTTTCCGATCGACCAGATGCCGGCGCCGATCCGCGCGATCACGTACCTCGTGTACGGGCGCTATTACGTGACCGCGCTGAAGGCGATTTTCCTCAAGGGTGCGGGCGTGATCGAACTGCTGAGCCCGGTGCTGATCATGTTCGCCTACGCCGCGGCCGTGACCTGGCTCGCCGCGCGTGGATTCAGGAAGAAGCTGGTGTGAGCCATGTTCGCCCGGGTCTGGCCACTGGTGCGCAAGGAGTTCCACGAGCTCAGGCGCGACCGCTACATGCTGATCCGCCTGCTGGTGCCGCCGATCCTGCAGATGCTGATCTTCGGCTACGCCGCCACCTTCGACGTGTCGCACGTTGCCACCGCGCTGCTGGACCGTGACCACAGCCTGGAAAGCCGCGCGCTGGTGGCGCGCTTCGCCGACAGCGGCCGCTTCCGGATCACCGAGAACGCGCGCAGCGACCGCGCCATCACCGACGCGCTGGAGAACGACCAGGCGGTGGTGGGCGTGGTGATCCACGCCGGCTTCGCGCGCGGCCTGCGCAACGGCAGCGGCGCGTCGCTGCAGGCCGTCGTGGACGGCACCAATTCGAACACCGCGTTGATCGCGCTGGGTTACGTCGGCCAGATCGCCAACCGCTACGCGGCGGATTTCGCTACCGAGCGGGCCGACAGCCGCCAGCCGTTGTTGTACGCAAGATTGCCGCAGATCGACCTGCAATCCCGCGCCTTCTACAACCCCAACCTCGATGGCAAGTGGTTCTTCGTGCCCGGCGTGATCGGCACGCTGCTCCTGATGATGATCGTCAACCTGACCGCCTTCGCGATCGTGCGCGAACGCGAGATGGGCACGCTGGAACAGATCATGGTGACGCCGATCCGGCCTTGGGAATTCATCCTCGGCAAGACCATCCCGGCGTTCCTGATCGGACTGGCCGAAGCCGTGCTGATCGGCACGGTCGGCGTTCTGTGGTTCCGGGTGCCGTTCGCGGGCAGCGCAGCGATCCTGACGCTGGGCACCGTGCTGTTCCTGCTGGGCGCGGTGGCGCTGGGGTTGCTGCTGTCCACGCTGTCGCGCACCCAGCAGCAGGCGTTCGCCGCCAACTTCTTCGTGCTCAATCCGCTGTTCATCCTGTCGGGCTTCGCGTTTCCCATCGCCAGCATGCCCGCCGCGCTGCGCTGGATCGCCGCGGTCAATCCGGTGCGCTATTACCTGGTGGTGATCCGCGCCACCTTCCTGAAGGGCGTTGGGCTGGCCGCGCTGTGGCCGGACTTCGCGGCGATGGGCGCGATCGCGGGCGTACTGCTGCTCGCCAGCATCCTGCGCTTCCGCAAGTCGCTGGAGTAAACATCCCCGGCTTCAGAACAGCGAGTACGCCATGGCCAAGCCCACCACGCCGGACACGATCAGCGCCAGCGCGTACAGCAACACCAGTCCCCACGGCACCCCGATCGATGCGCGCACGCGCGTCGTCGCAGGCACGCCGGCGTCATCCACGCTCACGGCTGCCTTCCAGCTCGGCCTGCAGATGCTCGGCGAAACCTTCGGGCTTGAGCGCCAGCACGTCGCAATCGAGGCGCTGCAGCAGGCTTTCGGCCACGCTGCCGATCGAAAGCCGCTGCAGGAAATTGCGCTGGATCGAACCCATCACGACCACGTCGATCGCATTCGCGGCGGCGAACTCGGGGATCGCCCAGCCGGGAATGCCGTCGATCAGATGCAGCCGCGACGGCGGAACGCCGTACTGCTTGCCCAGTTCCTGCAGCGCGTCCCGGTGCAGGGTGCGGAACTGCTCGATCAGCCCCGGGTCAGGTATCCAGCCGAATTCCGAGCCGGTGAACGGCGGGATGAATTCGAAGGCGTGCACCACGTCCAGTTCCGCACCGCACTGCATGGCGAGGCGATTGGCGGCCTTCAGCACCCGCGCATTGAGTTCGTGCGGACGGCCCTCCTCGTCCAGCGGATCCACCGCCGCAAGGATGCGCCTCGGCAACCCATGCGTGCCGCTGCGCACCAGCATCAGCGGCGCGGGACATTGGCGCAGCAGGTCGAGATCTTCCGGCGTGAACAGCACCCGCTTCAATGCAGCTTCCCGGTGCACGTCCTTGATCACCATTTGCGGTTGCTCGCCCAGCACCGCCAGCAGCATGCGGGCCATGACCGGGTGTTCCCAGAACAGATGGGTATCCACCGTCAGGTCGTCGGCCCGCAAGCGTTCGGCCAGCGCTTCCAGTTTTTCGCGCCGGCCGCGCTGGTAGGCATCCAGGTCGAAGCCGCGCGACGCGGCGTGCGCCAGCGCGCGGTCGAATTCGAACAGCGCCAGCAACAGCCTGTCGCCACTCTTGCGCGCCAAGGCGGCGGCGCGCACCACGGCCGGCGTAAGCGTCAACGCCTTGTCCACGATCACCATGATGGTCGAGCTTGATTCCGGCATACCCATGCTCCCGTTTGACGCGCGCGCGTCACTGCGCGCAGCTTGGACGCATCGCGCGCGGCGACGGTGACCTGGATCAAGCCAGACGCATTTAGCGCAGGCGTGGCGCGCAATGCGTGGCATGACATGGATCAACGGGCGCAAGCGGTTCCGCGGTACATGTTTCCGCGTGATTCCGGCTTGACACCCGCTTCGGGATTGCAGCCGGTTTGCCCATCCGCACCCGCACGCTTTGCGCCGCGCCACTCGAAAACGAAACATGCCGTTCCATTTTCCGAAAATCCGTCCGCGCTACTGGTTGGCCGGCGCCGCCGTGATCGTGTTGGCGGTATTGGCCTATCTGTACACTGTTGCCGCTCGCCAAAGTGGGCCAAACTACACCACCGCGCCGCTGGATTACGGCGACATCACCCAGACGGTCTCGGCCAACGGCACCCTCAATCCGGTGACCGTGGTGCAGGTGGGCTCGCAGGTGTCCGGCACCGTGCAGAAGCTGTTCGCGGACTTCAACAGCCGCGTACAGGAGGGCGAGGTGCTGGCGCAACTGGACCCCACGCTGTTCAAGGCGCAGCTCGCGCAGGACACCGCCACCCTGCACGGCGCCGAGGCCACGCTCGCGCTCGACCGGCTGAACGAGCAGCGCGCGCGCAAACTGCACGCAGCGAGCTACGTCAGCCAGGCGGATCTGGACCAGACGATCGCCAACGTCCGCACCGCGCAGGCGCAGGTGGAAGCCGCCACCGCCCAGTTGCAGCACGACCGCGCCAACCTCGCCTACACCGTGATCCGCTCGCCGGTGGACGGCGTGGTGATCAACCGCGCGGTGAACGTCGGGCAAACGGTCGCGGCGAGTTTCCAGACGCCCACGCTGTTCAGCATCGGCCAGAACCTGCGCAACATGCAGATCGACGTCACCGTGGACGAAGCGGACGTGGGCCAGATCAGGGCGGGCCAACAGGTGAACTTCAGTGTGGACGCCTTTCCCGAGCGGCATTACGTCGGCAAGGTGGAGCAGGTGCGCCTGAACGCCACGGTCCAGCAGAACGTGGTCACCTACGACGTGGTGGTGAGCGTGGACAACCAGGACGGCACGCTGCTGCCGGGCATGACCGCCTACGCCAACATCGTGATCCTGACTCGGCGGCACGTGCTGCTGGCGCCGAACGCCGCATTGCGCGTGCGCATCGCGGGGCTCGCGGCATCCGCCCCGGCGGCGGGCAGCATCGTGTACGTGCTGGACAACGGCACGCTGCGCGGCGTGCCGGTGAAGACCGGCGCCTCGGACGGGCAGCACACCGAAATCCTCGCCGGCGCGGCCAAGGCCGGCGAGCGCGTGGTCACCGGCTTCGCCGCCGCGCCCGCCGCCAGGCGCGGTCCGTTCCAGTTGTTCTGATGCGCGTTGCTCCGATGACCGCGCCCTTGATCCGCACGCAGCACATGGGCAAGCGCTACGCGCTGCCGGCCGGCGACCTGCAGGCATTGGCCGACGTCAGCGTCGAAGTCGAGGAAGGCGAGTTCATCGCGATCATGGGCCCGTCGGGTTCCGGCAAATCCACCTTCATGAACCTCTTGGGTTGCCTCGACGTACCCAGCGAAGGCGAATACTTCCTGCGCGGCCAACCGGTCGGAGCGATGAGCGTCAACCAGCGCGCGCACCTGCGCAACACGCTCATCGGCTTCGTGTTCCAGGGCTACAACCTGCTGCCGCGCCTCGATGCGCTCGACAACATCGGCCTGCCGCTGGTGTACGCCGGCGTCGGCGTGCACGAGCGCGAACGCCGCTCGCGCGCGCTGCTCGCGCAGGTGGGCCTGGAGCGCTACGCCGCCTTCCTGCCGCCGCAGCTATCCGGCGGCCAGCAGCAGCGGGTCGCGATCGCTCGCTCGCTGGTGAACGACGCCGCGCTGCTCTTGGCGGACGAGCCCACCGGCAACCTCGACAGCCGCACCAGCGACGAGATCCTCGCGATCTTCGAACGCCTGAACCGCGAGCGCCGCCTCACCATCGTGCTGGTGACGCACGAACCCGACGTGGCCCAACACGCGCGCCGCCTGATCCGCTTCCACGACGGACGCATCGTGTCCGACGCGCCAGTGGCCGCGCCGGTAACCTCGCCGGTCGCGCAGCAGCAGGCAGCGGCGCCGTGAACGGTTCGGAACTCATGCGCGAGTCGTGGCGCGCGCTGCGCACCAACCGCATGCGCACCGCGCTCACCATGCTCGGCATGCTGATCGGTGTGGGCGCGGTGGTCGCAATGCTGGCGGTCGGCAACGGCGCGCGCGCCTCGGTCAACGCCGTGATCTCCTCGCTGGGCAGCAACATGCTGATGGTGATCTCGGGCGCGCGCACCAGCGGCGGCCTGCACGTCGCCAGCGGCGCCACGCCCACGCTGCACCTCACCGACGCCGACGCGATCGGCCGGCTGCCGGGCGTGGCCGCGGTGGCGCCCGGCAGCCCGCAGCCTGCGCAGATCGTGTACGGCGCCAACAACTGGAGCACCTCGGTGCTCGGCACCAGCCCCGATTACCTGCAGATCCGCGACTGGCCGCTGGCGCACGGCGCGAATTTCTCCGCCAGCGACATGCGCGGCGCCGCGCGCGTGGCGATCCTCGGGCAGACGGTCGCCCAGAACCTGTTCGGCGGCGCCAGCCCGGTGGGGCAGACGATCCGCATCGCGCGCAGCCCCTACCAGGTGATCGGGCTGCTCGCGGCCAAGGGCCAAAGCTTCGGCGGCCAGGACCAGGACGACACCGTGCTGATCCCGATCACCACCGCGCAGCGCAAGCTGTTCGGCGCCCAGTTCGGCGACACCGTGCGTTTCGTCATGGTGCAGGCGCAGGGGCCGCAACTGCTGGCGCCCGTGCAGGACGAAGTCGACGCGCTGCTGCGCCAGCGCCACCACGTCGCCGCCGGGCAGGATCCGGATTTCAGCGTCCGCAACCTCACCGAATTCGCCAACGCCGCGGCCTCCACCACGCGCACCATGTCGTTGCTGCTGGGACTGATCGCGTCGATCTCGCTGATCGTCGGCGGCATCGGCATCATGAACATCATGCTGGTGTCGGTCACCGAGCGCACCCGCGAGGTCGGCCTGCGGATGGCGGTAGGCGCGCGGCCCGCGGACATCCTGCAGCAATTCCTGACCGAAGCGGTGCTGGTGTCGCTGGCCGGTTGCCTCGCCGGCATCGTGCTCGGTCTCGCCTGCGTGCTGGCGGTCAACCGCCTGTTCGACATGCACGGCATCGTGACCGCGGGTTCACTGCTGGCGGCCGTGCTGGTGTCGCTGGCGGTGGGCACGTTCTTCGGCTTCTATCCCGCGCGCAAGGCTTCGCGGCTCGAACCGATCGAGGCGTTGCGTTTCCAGTAGCCGGCGCACAGGCGCTGCGCGGTCGAACGGTCTGCCGTCACTGCGCGGCCAGCGCGCCGGCGCGGGCCGTCCGCCAGCGGTGCGGCTGTTCCAGCGGTTCGACCGCCTCGGTTTCATCCAGATGGAACACGGCGTCGAACTGCGCGGCCAGCGATGCGTCGAAGTAGTGGCTGGTGCGCTCGGTCTGCGGCAGGTAGAGCACGCCGATCGCGCGTTCCAGCATGACCTCGTGCAACGGCTCGGCCGCGGGTTCGCGCAGCGGCAGGAAGAAGCGGTCGAGCCGTGTGGTGTGGAACAGGTGTTCCCAACTGTCGGGCAGCGCGGGACGCACCCGCTTGCACTCGACTTCGCCGCCCCACTCCGAGGCCGCGGACACGGTGCCCGTGCAGGTGGTGAAGCCGACCAGCAGCGCGTCGTCGCCGACCTGCTCGCGCACCAGTTGGCCGAGGTTCCATTCCTCGCGCTCGTGCATTTCGGTGGCGCGCGAGTCGCCCACGTGCGAGTTGTGCGCCCACACGATCACCCGCCCGGAACCGCCACGCCGGTGCCGGTAGCCGGCCAGCGCGAACAGGGTGTCGCGCATGTGCGCGTCGCGCAGATTCCAGGTGTTGGTGCGGCCGCCGAACATCGCGCGGTAATAGGCTTCCGCGCTGACCACCAGCGCGGCGTTGCGTTCGGCGAAGAACTGTTCGTCGAACGCCGCCAGCCCGTTGCGCGACAGGTATTCGGTCTCGGCCGCGCGCAGCAGGTGCAATTGTTCGAGCGCGCCCGCGCGGGCCCCGGCACGACGGCCCGCGGCGGCCTGCAGGCCATACACCTGCGGCTCGCGCACGTGGTCGAGCGCGGCGTAGCGCCTGCGCGCGAGTTCCGCCTCCTCCGGGTCCACGCGGCCGAGGTATTCGATCACCGCATCGGCGGAACGGTACAGGCTGTACATGTCGAGTCCGTAGAACCCCGCGCGCGCGGATTCGGGCCGGCCGCGGTTGTGTTCGCGCAGCCAGCCGACGAACTCGCGCACTTCGCGGTTGCGCCACATCCATTCGGGAAAACGCTCGAAATCGTCGAGCGAGGTTTCCGCGTTGTCTTCGCCGCCGCCCTGCACGAATCGGTTCACCCGCCACGCGTCCGGCCAGTCGCCCTCCACCGCCACTGCATCGAAGCCCTGCTCTTCGATCAATCGCCGGCTGATGTCGGCGCGCAGGCGGTAGAAATCGCGGGTGCCGTGCGTGGCTTCGCCCAGTAGCACGAAGGTCTTGCCCTCGGCGAGCGCGACGACGCCATCGTAGTCGCCGGCGTCGCCGTCCAGCCGCTGCGCGAGGTCGCGCACCGCGAGGAACGGCGTGCGCGCCTGGATGCTCACGCCCACTCCTTGCGGGCTTCATCGAGCCACTGCCGAACCTCCTCGTCCGTGACCTGTTCGAAATCACGATAGAACTGGCCGACCGCGTAGAACTCGACCTCGGTGAGCACGCGAACGAATTCGTCCGCAACCTCGTCCATTCTCTCCGCCGCGCCCGCGGGCGCGACCGGCACCGCCACCACGACGCGCGCCGGCTGCCGCGATCGCAACGCCATGACGGCCGCCTGCATCGAAGCCCCGGTGGCCATGCCGTCATCCACCACGATGACCGTCTTGCCGCGAACCTCCAGCGCGGGGCGCGCGCCGCGATACAGCGTCTCGCGCCGTTCCAGTTCGGCACGTTCCCGCGCCGCGACGGCATGCAGCGCGGCATCGCCCACACCCGCCGCCCGCAGGACGCCCTCGTTGAGGAACACGGCCCCGCCCGAAGCGATCGCGCCCATCGCAAGCTCGGGCTGCTGCGGCACACCCAGCTTGCGCACGATCAGCACGTCGAGTGGCACGCCCAGCGCGTGCGCCACTTCGTAGCCCACCGGTACGCCGCCGCGCGGCAACGCCAGCACGACGACGTCGCCGCGGCCCGCATATGCCTCCAGCTTGGCCGCAAGTTGCCGGCCCGCGTCGCGACGATCACTGAAACGCCAGATCATGGGCCTTGCCTCCACAGCGCGGGTGGGCGATGGCCGTTGCCTGCCGATGAAGGCCACGCTCGCTCGTGGCTCGCAGCCAGGCCCGCAACCGGGTCCTGATCTTGGCCGACATCCGCATGCAGGCAACGGCCACCATGTACCCTCTTCGCCGCCACGCGGCCGTGACTCACTCCAACACGAAGGTGACTTTCAGATCGACGCGGTACGCGGTGATCCTGCCGTCCCTGACTTCCACCTTCTGCCCCTCGACCCAGGCGCCGCGCACGTGCTTGAGCGTCTTGTTGGCCTGATGGATGCCGGCTTCGATCGCGTCCTCGAAACTCTTGGGAGACTCGCTGCAAATCTCGATGACCTTGGCGACGGACATGGACTGTTCCTCCTCGCGGTGTGCTTCGCGGCGGCCGGCGCTGCGCGCCGGGATGCCGCGGGTGGATCGACGCTTCCACTTTGTTGCCGGCCTGCACGCGCCTTGTTGATCGACATCAACGAAATGCGCGTGCGGCCGGACGGTCACAACCCGGCGAGATATTCGCGCCACGGCGTCGCCAGCATGGTTTCGGTCGACGCGTGCGCTTCGCTGTTGATCAGGATCGCGGCGCGGTGCACCTCGCCGGGATCGTCCGCCTCCACGATGTCCACCACGTCGTAGCGCCCGAGCGTCGCGAAGCTCGCCTTCCAGTGCACGCCGGGGCACTCGCGCTTGAGCCTGGCGGTCAGGTCGGTGGAGGTCTTCTTGAAGGCCGCCGGGGCCTTGAACGCGCCCGGCGCGAACTTGGTCAGGATGATGTAGGTCTGCATTGCGATCACTCCATGGTTCACGAGGCCGCCGCTGCGGGCGTACGCGCGCCGAGGTGACGCCGGAACCAATCCGCCGCCAACTCGGTCACGCGATCCAGCGCGCCCCACTCCTCGAACAGGTGGCTGGCGCCGGGCACGACCGCCAGTTCGTGCTGGCAATGCAGCCGTTGCGCCGCCTGCCGGTTCAGGGCGATGACTTGGGTGTCGTCGCCGCCCACGATCAGCAACGTCGGCGCGCCCACCTGTTCCAGCGCGGCGCCCGCGAGATCGGGACGTCCGCCGCGCGACACCACCGCGCGCACCAGTTCGGGACAGGTGGCGGCGGCAATCAACGCGGCGGCGGCGCCGGTGCTGGCACCGAACAATCCAATGGGCAGCGCGCGGGTCGCCGGCTCCCCGGCCAACCAGTTCAGGGCAATGGTCAGGCGCCGTGCCAACAGCGGAATGTCGAAGCGGAATTCCGCCGTCAGTTCGTCACGCTCGTTTTCGGAGGCGGTCAGCAGATCAAGCAGCAATGTGGCAAACCCCGTTCCGTTCAGCGCCCGCGCCACGTTGCGGTTGCGGGGACTGAAACGACCGCTGCCGCTGCCGTGCGCGAAGGCGATGATGCCGGACGCCTGCGCCGGGATCGTCAGCGTCCCCTCCAGGAACACGTTGCCTGCACGGATGGTCACGTCCCGGCTGTCGAGAATGCTCATGAATCGGCTCCCGCGGATACACCCGCCATGCGCTCACAACAACGATCCGCGCGCGAAAGACCTGCGCGCGGCGTGTGAAGCAGCATCCCCGCAGTGGGGCCGGCGATCGTGATCCAGGTCAACCATCCCGAAGATTGGCTCCGTGCCGCGCCCGTACGATCACCTTCCGGGTCGGCACGCGACGCCGTGCACATCCGGCGATCCCGGGTGGCACCACTTGGCAACGTGCTTGATATAAGATGGACGGACGATTTCCTGCGTGATGCGCAGACGTCATGACGGATCGCATGCACTTGCTGGTCGTGGACGACGATACCGGCGTGCTGGAATTGCTCCGCCGCTACTTCACCGGCCAGCGCTTCGAAGTCAGCACCGCGGCAAGCGGTGCCGAGATGCGGGATGTGCTGGCGCGCGCGAGCGTCGACGTCGTGTTGCTCGATCTCGGCCTGCCGGACGGGGATGGTTTCGAGCTGACACGCCAGTTGCGCAAAAATTGGCACGGCGCGCTCATCATCATCACCGGCCGCGGCGAATCGGTGGACCGCGTGGTCGGACTGGAACTGGGCGCCGACGATTACGTCACCAAGCCCTTCGATCTGCGCGAGCTGCTGGCGCGCGTGCGCAGCGTGTTGCGGCGCGCCACGCCGGACGACCACCTCGACGGCGGGCCCGACCATGCCGTGTTCCATTTCGGCGACTTCCTGCTCAATCCCCGGTCGCGCACGCTGCGTACCAGCGGCGGAGAACCCATCGCGCTCACGACCGGCGAATACGAACTGTTGCGCGTGTTCGTCGAGCACCCCAACTGCGTGCTGTCGCGCGACGACTTGATGGACCACATCCACGGTCGCAGCGCCGGCCCCTTCGACCGCGCCATCGACATGCAGATCGGGCGTTTGCGCCGCAAGGTCGAAGCCGACCCGGCCAACCCGGAACTGATCAAGTCGGTGCGCGGCGCCGGGTACCTGTTCGCGGCGCGCGTTTCCCGACGGGGCCATGAATGAATCCGCCGGATCTCCCGGTCGCCAGCCTCGGGATGCTGGGCACGTGGTTCGACATCGCGCCCGACGCGATGATCGCGGTGGATGGGGCGGGCGTCATCGTGCTGGCCAATGCGCGCGCCGAAAAGATATTCGGCTACGGGCAGGGCGCGCTGCAGGGCATGGCGCTGGAAACATTGGTGCCGGAATCGCTGCGCCACGCGCACCGGCTGCACCGGCACGACTACATGGCCCGGCCGCGCACCCGGCCGATGGGAATCGGCTATGAACTGATGGGCCTGAAGCACGACGGCCAGATGTTTCCCGTCGAAATCGGCCTGAGTTCGATCACCACCGGGGAGGGCGTCATCGCGATCGCCTCGGTGCGCGACATCTCCGAAACGCGGCGCGTGCGCCAGGCGCTCGAACGCGCCCGTCGGGACGGCCACATCGCGTTGATCAGCCGCCTCGCGCTGGAATCACCCGATTACGAACTCGCGATCCGGCGGATCCTCGAACTGACGGCGGCGGCGCTGGAACTGCCCGCCGCCGCCATTTTCGCCACCGACTGGCGCCACAGCGCGTTCCACATCCGCGCCTCCACCGGGCTTTCCGAGCAGACCGCCCGCACGATCACGTCCATTCTCGGCGACGCCGAATCCATCCGGAGCGCCTTCGAGGGACGCGAACACGACGTGGTCACCTCCGACATGCTGCAGGACGGGCCTTCCGAGGTCATCCGCGCGGATCTTGCCAGGGCGGGCTTCCACGACGTCGCCCTGGTTCCGCTGTTCGTGCGGCAGGAGACGCTGGGTTTCCTGCTGGCACTGGCGAACGCGCCGCGGAGTTTCGACGAAGGCAAGGTGAATTTCCTGCAGTCGATCGCCGGTCTGCTGACTTCGGCGGTCCAGCGCAGCCGTACCGAGGAGCAACTGGCGCACGCGCAAAGGCTGGACGCGGTGGGTCAGCTCACCGGCGGCGTCGCGCACGACTTCAACAACCTGCTGACCGTGATTTCGGGCAACCTGCAACTGCTGGAGGCCGAACTGTCCGACCGTCCGGAACTGCAGGAAATCATCGACAGCGCCGTGCGCGCGGTGGACCGGGGCTCGGACCTCACCCGCAGGCTGCTCTCCTTCGCGCGCCGGCAGCCGCTGCAGCCGCGCGCGGTCGTGCCGCGGCCGTTGATGGAGGAACTGGGTTCCATGCTCCGGCGCACGCTGGGCGAATCGATCCTGGTGCAGGTGGACTGCGCGGCGGACATCCCCGACCTCTACGCCGATCCCAACGAACTGGACACGGCGCTGGTCAATCTCGCGTTGAATGCGCGCGATGCGATGCCGCGCGGCGGACGGCTCGGCATCGGCGCGCGCGAACTCAACCTGGACAGCGCGGACAATCCGTGGAAGCTGCCGGCCGGCCGCTACGTGGCCATCGCCGTCAGCGACACCGGTACCGGCATGTCGCCCGAGATGCAGGCGCACGCGTTCGAGCCGTTCTTCACCACCAAGGAATCCGGCAAGGGCAGCGGGCTGGGCCTCAGCATGGTCTACGGATTCGCCACCCAGTCCGGCGGAACCATCACGGTCGATAGCCGGCTCGGCTACGGAACGCGCATGGAACTCGTGCTGCCCGCCGCACCGTCAACCGCCGAAACGGTCAACGATGTACGAACCGAGGACGCCGAGCCGGCGACGGCGCAGGCAACGATCCTGGTGGTCGAAGACGAAGCCGATGTGCGCACCGTCGCGGCCCGCTTCCTGAGCGCCGTCGGCTACCACGTGATCGACGCGGCCAGCGCACGCGAAGCGCTGGATCTGCTCATCGCGAATCCGGACGTGGACCTGCTGTTTTCGGACGTGGTGCTGGGCAGCGGCATGGACGGCATCGAACTGGCGCACGGGGCGCGCCGCATCCGGCCGCATCTTCCGATCCTGCTGGCCTCCGGCTACCAGGGCACGCGCCACGGACGGCGCGAAGATCCGGACGAAACCTACGAATTGCTGCGCAAGCCGTACCGGCGCGAGCAGCTCGTCGGCGCGATCCGGCGGCTGCTCGACGGTGCCTGACACCGGAACCTGCTTCAACTAGCGAAAACATCTCTTGCTCGTCATTCCGGGGCTGCCCGCGCCAGTCGCGGGCAGAACCCGGAATCGGTGTCACTACGCGCGTCACCCTTCCAAACCGATTGACTCGCGCCATTCATGGCGCTCGCCCTCCGGGCCGCCTGCGGCGTTCGCGTTTGCTCCTGCAAACGCAGTCGGGTTGCCGCGCCATGAAACCGGCGCGGCCCCCGAATGACGATGTGAAGTTTTTTGCGCGACAGCACACCAGTCACTGGAGCGTGCGCGGCATGCCTGCGCAAGCGCTCAGTTTCGGGATGTCCAGCAACTTCACTTCGCGCCGCAGCACCGAGATGTACTTGAGCTGTTCGAGGTGCGACAGCGCGCGGCTCACGGTCTCGTGTTTCAGCGCGAGGAAACTCGCGATGTCGGCGCGCCCCATGCGCAGGATGAAGTGGCGCGCGCTGAACCCGAGGCGCGCGAGGCGCGTGGCGATGTCGAGCAGGAATGCCGCCACGCGCTGCTCGGCAGGCAGGGTGCCGATGGTCAGCATCCAGGAACGGTCGCGGCGGATTTCCTCGGCCAACGCCGCGGACAACCGGATCTGCAGCTCGGGAATGTGCAGGCATGCGGTCAGCACCGGCGGATAAGGCAGCTCCCAGATCTGCGAATCTTCCAGCGCGACCGCATCGCAGGTGTGGACCGCCAGGCCGATGGATTCGACGCCCAGCAGGTCGCCGCGCATCCGGAAGCCGGTTACCTGTTCGCGGCCGTCCTCCGACAACTCGCAGGTCTTCAGGAAACCCGCGTGCACCAGATACAACGCGTGGAACGGTTGTCCGTTCCGGTACAGGTACTGGCCGGCCTTGACCTTCCTGCGCGTCACGACCATGTGCCGCTGCAATTCCTCGATGTCCAGTTCGAGCGGCTGTTCGACCGCGGCCGGCTGCAAGTGGGAGATTTCGATCGTGGACGGTGCAAACGGGGTATCCATGGCGGCGCTCCGGTGTTGACTGGTATGCCGGCAGGATGCGTCGCAATCGTCACTGCAGGATGTCCGTCGTGCAACGCCGTGTAACGGTGCGTAACGAGAGCACCTTGACCGCATGCGGAGTTGACAAGGATCAGATCGCCGCGATGGCCGACGCGCATAGTGCACTCCGCCGAGGGGGTTTGCTTTCCATGCCTGACTTGCACCGACCGTCTCCCTTCATCGATCTTGCGGCCGTCGAAGCCTGGGACGCGTGGTTCCGCTGGCGCGAACAGGCCGACTTGCGCGATTTTTCCATCGAGGACACCTGGCGGCGCGTGGCGACTGCGCTGGCTTCGGCCGAACCGGACGGCGAATCCGCGACGTGGCGGACGCGCTTCATGGATGCGCTGGCATCGTGGCGATTGCTGCCGGACGAACGCCTGCTCGCCAACGCCGGCACCGACCGCGCCATGCGTCGCGGAGGCGTGCTGCACGCCTCCCTGAATGCAGCGGGTTTCGTGTCCCAGGGTTCCGCAACGGACGCGTCGATGGATCTGGCCGCCCTCACCGACTGCGCGGCGCTGGCGGTTCGCGCGCTGGACAACGCCGCGCTGCTGGCGGGCACGGCCGCGCCGCATCTGCGCATCGGCCTGGTAGGCGTCGCCGACGCGCTGGCGCTGCTGGGTCTGCATTACGACAGCGATCCGGGACGCGCGCAGGCGGTATCCATGGCGTGCGCCCTGGCCGAGGGCTGCCTGCGTGGCGACATCATGCTGGCGATGGTACGCGGTGCGCGCCAGGTCGAACCGCGCGCGGCGAACGCCTGCGCCGTCCTTCGCGGAGTCGCGCCGGACTTGCTGCGCGATCGCACGCGCCATGGCGCGCGCCACACGAACCTCACCGCGATCACCTCGCAGCCGCGATTGGCACTGCTGGCCAACGACGTGGCCGATGCGATCGACCCGCTGCGCGGCGAACGGCACGCACACGTGATCACCGCGTCGTACGGCCAGCGCACGATCCTTTCATCCGGCTACGCGTCGAATCTGTTGCGCAGCCGCGAAGACCCGGCGCTGGGCGAGCCGGAAAACGTGGCCACGCTGCCGTGCGCGGCGCAAATCGCGATGCGGGTCGCCCTGCAGCCGTGGATCGACGAACCCATCACCTATCCATTGCTGGCGACGAAGGATCTGGACGATTCACAGCGGCTCGAAGCGCGCAAACTGGCCGAAGCCCACGGCCTGCATCCGCCGGTCTGGCGCGAGCCGCTGGAATTGCTGCCGATGTGATTGCGTGCCGACCGGATCCGCCTCCGTGCCGGCACGCCGCGCATTCCGTCAGCCCGCCGACGGCCAGCGCCAGTTGCGCACCATCGGCATATCGTCGCCGTGCTGTTCGATCCAGGCGCGATGTTCGACCAGCCAGTCGCGCACCTGCTGCCTGGCATGGCCCGCGCGCTCGGCCAGTTTCGGCACGCGCTCGAACACGTCGCCGAACAGGTGGAAGCGGTCGAGGCCGTTGCGCACCGCCATGTCGAACGGCGTGGTGGTCGAGCCTTCTTCCCGGTAGCCGCGCACGTGGAAGTTGTCGTGGTTGGTGCGCCGGTAGGCCAACCGGTGGATCAGTGCCGGATAGCCGTGGTAAGCGAAGATCACCGGCTTGTCGCGGGTGAACAGCGCGTCGAAGTCGGCGTCCGGCAAGCCGTGCGGATGTTCGCTCGGCGGTTGCAGCGTCATCAGGTCGACCACGTTGATCACGCGCACCTTCAGATCCGGCACGTGCTGCCGCAGCAGGTCCACCGCCGCCAGAGTTTCCAGCGTGGGCACGTCGCCGGCGCAGACCATCACCACGTCGGGTTCGCCGCCGCCGTCGCTTCCCGCCCACTCCCAGATGCCGATGCCCTGCTCGCAATGCTTGATCGCCGCGTCCATGTCCAGCCACTGCGGCTCCGGCTGCTTGCCGGCCACGATCACGTTGATGCGGTCCCAACTGCGCAGGCAATGATCGGTGACGTGCAGCAACGTGTTGGCGTCGGGCGGGAAATACACGCGCACGACGTCCGCCTTCTTGTTGACGACATGGTCGATGAAACCCGGATCCTGATGACTGAAACCGTTGTGGTCCTGGCGCCAGACGTGCGAAGTCAAGAGGTAATTGAGCGAGGCGATCGGCCGCCGCCACTCGATCTCGCGCGCGGTCTTCAGCCACTTGGCGTGCTGGTTGACCATCGAATCGACGATGTGGATGAAGGCCTCGTAGCACGAGAAGAATCCGTGCCGCCCGGTCAGCAGATAACCTTCCAGCCAGCCCTGGCAGGTGTGCTCGCTCAGGATTTCCATCACGCGCCCATCCGGCGAAAGATGGTCGTCGGCGGGATCGGTGGCGGCGTCCCACGCGCGATCGGTCACGTCCAGCACAGCCTGCAGGCGGTTGGAGGCGGTCTCGTCCGGACCGAACAGGCGGAAGTTGCGGCTGGCCATGTTCATGCGCATCACCTCGCGCAGGAACGTGCCCATCACGCGCGTGGCCTCCGCGTCGCTGCCGCCCGGCGCCTCGACCGGGACCGCGTAATCGCGGAAGTCGGGCATCCGCAGCGGACGCATCAACGCGCCGCCGTTGGCGTGTGGATTGGCGCTCATCCGGCGCGTGCCCTGCGGAGCGAGCTCGGCGATTTCCGGACGTAGCGCGCCGTCGGCGTCGAACAATTCCTCGGGCTTGTAGCTGCGCATCCAGGCTTCCAGCAATTGCAGATGCCCGGGCTTGTTCATCGTGAACGGCACCTGGTGCGAGCGCCAGCAGCCTTCGGTCTGCTTGCCATCGACCGTCTTCGGACCGGTCCAGCCTTTCGGACTGCGCAGCACGATCATCGGCCACGCCGGGCGCCGCGCATCGCCGCCCGTGCGCGCGTGCTGCTGGATCACGCGGATGTCGGCGAATGCGCGATCCAGCGCCGCCGCCATCTGCCGGTGCATCGCCATCGGCTCGTCGCCTTCGACGAAAATCGGCGCGTAGCCGCAGCCGCGCAGCAGGTTATCCAGTTCGTCGTGGCCGATGCGCGCGAGCACCGTCGGGTTGGCGATCTTCCAGCCGTTGAGGTGCAGGATCGGCAGCACCGCGCCGTCGGTCTTCGGGTTGAGGAACTTGTTGCCGTGCCACGACGTCGCCAGCGGTCCGGTTTCGGCTTCGCCGTCGCCGATCACGCAGGCCGCGATCAAATCGGGGTTGTCGAACACTGCGCCGAACGCGTGCAGCAGCGAATAGCCGAGTTCGCCGCCTTCGTGGATCGATCCCGGCGTGGTCGGCGCGGCATGGCTGGGGATGCCGCCCGGAAACGAGAATTGGCGGAACAGCCGGCGCATCCCCGCGGCGTCGCGCGACACCTCGGGATAGAGTTCGCTCCAGGTGCCTTCCAGCCACGCGTTCGCCACCACGCCCGGCGCGCCGTGGCCGGGGCCGGCGATGAACAACACGTCGAGATCGTTCGCCCTGATCGCGCGGTTCAAATGCGCGTAGATGAAGTTGAGGCCGGGCGTCGTACCCCAGTGGCCAAGCAGGCGCGGCTTGACGTGCTCGATCTTCAGCGGCTCGCGCAACAGCGGATTGTCGAGCAGGTACACCTGCCCTACCGAAAGATAATTCGCCGCCCGCCACCAGGCATCGATGTTCCGCAACGTCTGCGCATCGAGCACCTGTGCGGCCGGCATTTCCTGGATCTTTGGCATGATGTTCATCCGCGCAAGCAGGCGGCTGCAACCATGTCAGCATGCGGAAGCGGCTTGCCGTTGATCTCGATCAAGCCCGCCGCATTCCGCCGCGGCAGGATGGGCGCGACCTCCACAAGGACCGCGCGCGTGTCCGCCGTTGCCCGCGAAGAAACCCGCACTTCCCCCTTCGATGCGCTGGTGGCGGCCGCCGCCGCGCTCGAACCACTGCCGACCGCGGTAGTGCATCCCTGCGATGCGCTGTCGTTGCAGGGCACGCTGGAAGCCGCGCGGCTCGGCCTGATCGATCCGGTGCTGGTGGGGCCGCAGAAGAAGATCCGTGCCGCCGCGGACAAGGCCGGCGTGTCGATCGACGGCTGCGACATCGAGGATGTCGCCCACAGCCACGCCGCGGCCGCGCGCGCCGTCGGCATGGTCCGCGCGGGCACGGTGTCCGCGCTGCTGAAAGGCGCGCTGCACACCGACGAATTGATGGCCGAGGTGGTCGATCCCGCGCACGGGCTGCGCACCGAACGCCGCGTCAGCCACGTGTTCGCGCTGGACGTCCCGATGTACCCCAAGCTGCTGTTCCTCACCGACGGTGCGATCAACATCACGCCCGACCTGCTGGACAAGCGCGACATCGTGCAGAACGCGATCGACCTCGCGCACGCGGTCGGGATCGCGATGCCGCAGGTGGCGATCCTGTCGGCGGTGGAAACGGTGAACCCGCGCATCGCCTCGACCGTCGAGGCCGCGGCGCTGTGCAAGATGCGCGACCGCGGCCAGATCACGGGCGCGCTGCTGGAAGGTCCGCTCGCGTTCGACAACGCGGTGTCGGTCGCGGCGGCCGCGACCAAGGGCATCGATTCGCCGGTCGCGGGGCACGCCGACATCCTGGTGGTGCCCGACCTGATGACTGGCAACATGCTGGCCAAGCAGATGATCTATCTGGCGGGCGCGGCCAGCGCGGGGATCGTGCTGGGCGCGCGCGTGCCGATCGCGCTGACCAGCCGCGCCGACGCGGTGCGCGCACGGGTGGTGTCGTGCGCGCTGGCGCGGCTGTTCGCCGAACCCGCGCGCCCGGCTGCGCCATGAACGAAGGCATCCTCGCCCTCAACATCGGTTCGTCGAGCATCAAGCTGGCGGTGTTCGATGCCGCCACGCTGGAGTCCATCCTGCGCGGCGTCATCACCGATGTCGGACATGACGCCAAGGCGAGTTTCAGGATACCTGCGGAATCAACAGCCGAATCGGCAAGGCCGTCCGCGGCCAACATCCAGGATGCGGTCCGCTGGCTACTGGCGATGCTGCGCGAGCGCGAGTCCGGATTGCAGGTCGTCGCGGTGGCCCATCGCGTGGTGCACGGCGGCACGCGCTTCGATCGTCCCGTGCGCATCGACGCGCAGGTGCTGCGCGAACTGGAAGCGCTCGCGCCGCTGGCGCCCGCGCACCAGCCGGCCGAAATCGCGGTGATCAGGAACGTGCAGGAACTGTTGCCGGACGTGCCGCAGATCGCCTGCTTCGATACCGCGTTCCACCGCACGCAACCGAAACTGTCGCAATGGTTCGCGCTGCCGCACGCGCTCAGCGAATCCGGCATCGTGCGGATCGGCTTCCACGGGCTGTCGTACGCATACATCGCCGGCGTGCTGCCCGCGATCGCCGGCGAGCGCGCGTACGGCAAGGTGGTGGTGGCGCACCTCGGCCACGGCGCCAGCGTGTGCGCGCTGCGCGAACTGCGCAGCGTTTCGACGTCCATGGGTTTCACCCCGATGGACGGCCTGATGATGGGCACGCGCTGCGGCGCGATCGATCCCGGCGTGCTGCTGTACCTGCAACGACAACGCGGGATGGGCGTGCAGGAACTGGCGGACCTGCTGGACAACCGTTCCGGCCTGCTGGGCGTTTCGGGGATCAGCGACGACGTGCGCGTACTGGAAGCCAGCAACGATGCGCGCGCGCACGAAGCACTGGACATGTTCGCGGCGCGTGCCGCCGCCGCCATCGCGGCCCATTGCGTGGCGCTGGACGGACTGGATGCGCTGGTGTTCACCGGCGGCATCGGCGAGCACGCGGCGGGCGTCCGCCGACGCATCGGTGAACGCTTGCGCTGGATCGGCGTCGCGCTGGACGATGCTGCCAACGCGCGGAATGCCCAATGCATCAGCGCAACCGGCGCACCCGTGCAGGTGTTCGTGATCCCGACCGACGAGGAAATCGTGATGGCGCGCGGAGCCGTCGGACTGCTGGGGCCGTCGTCCAAGCGTTGAATCCCATTGCACGGACGTCACGCGGAATACGCGTGCAGTTGATCCCGATCACAAAGCCTCCGTCCGCGCGGCCCATGCTCGGCCTGCAGCGAGCAGCGAGGTACACGAACATGATCACGACCAGCAACGCGGCGGGCGGGTCCGCCCACACCTCGAACGTCAATCCGCACACCGATGTCGCGACCTTGGCCTCGCCCGCGGACGTGCCCGAGTCGGCAGTGACGTTGCGGGACGGCAGCCAGGTGACGATCCGGGCTCTGCGCCGCGACGACGCAAACCTGGAGCGCGATTTCCTGCGCGGGCTGAGCCCGGAGTCGCGTCGCATGCGCTTTCTCGGGCAGATCGGCGAACCGGGGGATGCGCTGATCCGCAAACTGACGGAACTCGACTACCGGCACGACATGGCGTTCATCGCACTGGCGCAGGAACGCGGCAAGACCCGCGCCGTCGGCGTCAGCCGCTACAGCCTTGCGCCGGATGGCGTGTCCAGCGAATGCGCAGTCACCGTTGCCGATGCGTGGCAAGGCAAGGGTCTCGGCACCGTCCTGATGCGCGACCTGATCGACCTCGCGCGCCGACGCGGCGTCCGTTCCATGGTTTCCGTGGACGCCCACGACAACTGGCGGATGCAGGAACTGGCGCGGGATCTCGGTTTCAAGGGCGAACCCGATCCCGACGACCCGACCCAGGTGATCCATCGGCTGGTGCTTTGAAGCCGAGGCGCCGACGCGTCTTCCGCGCGTGACAAGCGCGGCGATTGCGTTGCATCAAACCCTGATCGGAAGTTTGGAGGCAGGGTCGGAATCGAACGAGCCGCGCATCGCGCTGATTTCACGGCGCAACTGTGCACGTTCGTTTTCGAGGTTCCCCCAAATGTTCCCCCAGATACGTTCCGCCCTCCACGCGCTGCATGCGCGCTGCAACTTTTCTTGTCAGTCACCAAGATGCCTGAGGCTTACTGGAGATCGCCTGAGATCGTCGTGAACTTATACGGCGCGGCGCCAAGGCCGAGCCTCCGTGGAATCCGATGCAAGCGCTTACGGCAACCCGCCGGGGAGGTCGTTCGCGGTATCCTTGCCCCAGGAAACCGCTGCGCTCGCTACCGCGCAAGTCAGCTTCGATGCCTTGCTACACCGCATGTTTGCCGCTACTTGGCCCTCCGTCGACAACACCGTACTGTATCGTCATGAGCGTTCTCCGCCTCCGCGTCGAACTGAACAAGGGTCGCGTCGGCATGCCCTTGTCCAAGCTGGGACAAGTGTGTCAGGAGACCACGAGCTTTCTCGGTCTGCTGTGCGAAGACATTGGCCTTCCTTCGCCCAAGGATGGCTGGCTGGCCGAGCAATTCGAGAATGCCTCAGTTGACTTCGACCTGCGCCACCCGGAAGCCGTTTCAGAGGACTTGGCCGCGCTGGGACGGCGCGCGCTGCAGATGGTGCTGTCCAACACCTTTGACGACCCAATGCTCGGCTTCACCATCCGTTTCGAAACCCGGCAGCAGTACCGCCGCATCGGGAGAGCCTTGGATGTGGATGAAGTTGCGCGCTTCGGCGTTTACAAGGATGGAGAATCCCGCCCGGACACGTGGTTCGAACTGCATCACGCTGATGCGCCGGACGTTGCCAGCGGTTTGATTGACCGCAACGTTTACGGCGAAGTGCAAGGCACGGTCAACGCTTTCTTCAAGGAACACTCGCCGCCCTACTTACGTATCCGCGAATTTGCTACGGGTGTGCTGGTGAACTGCTACTTCCAGACGGAGATGTATCAAGCCGCGGTGGAACTCCTGGAGGATCGCAACGCCGTCGTGTTTGTGGAGGGCTGGCTCAAGGAGGATGCCGCAACCGGACATGTTCGTGAGATTCGCGTCGAGGATTTTCGCCCTGCACCGGAATTCGACCTTGACCTATACCGGCGCACTCTGGGTGAGCTCCCGCACTACACCGGCAACATGATCAGCGAAGACTTCGTGAGGGGGTGGCGTGACGACCGATAAACCAAAAGTTTACGTCGATTCCGCCGTCATCATCGACCTGGTCAAAGATAAAGTCGGCATTGGCATTCCGACCGAACGCGAACAGGATGCCTGGCACCTTCAAAAAATGCTGGATGCAGCGCGAGAGGAGAAGGTTTCAGTGTTCACCTCGGCGATCAGCGTTGCGGAATGCACTCACGTCGAGGACCAGAACAAGTTGGAGCTGGCCAAGCCATTCTTCCTTGGGTTGCTCGCATCGGGACGAGGTGGTTTCACGTTGGTGCAGCCCACCTTGAGTTTGATGGAGAGGGCTCGCGATCTACGTTGGCTGCATGCGATTTCGCTGAGTGGGTTGGATGCCATCCATGCGGCGACAGCGCTTCAATTCAAGTGCGAGGAGATTTGGACACGCGACGCGAAATTCGTGAGGTTTTCGTCGACCTTCTCCGCGATGGGTCTCCGCGTGTGTGCACCACACAAAACGAATTGCCTGCCGGATGAATATCGGCAGGAAAACCTTGGTATCGGCTAGCAGTCACCCGTTCCTCAGACCGCAAATCAAGCCCGACTCTCGTGACCGCGGCGGCGATATTGCATCAGCGGGCCATCCAAGCCACTCGCTGATGCAGTACATCCACAGGAGAAGCTTCTCCTTGGCTGAACCGGTTTCACTTGAGCAGTTCATCGAGCGATGTCACCTTTGCGCTTCTGCGGGCTGCCTGGGCCTCCATGCGATCCAGTGCCAGATTCTCGGCAAAAAGAGCGCCACGGCTGTTCTCGATGAACCGGTACTTCATGTCGCGTTGCTTGCACCAGGCATCCGCGGCACGCCGTTTTGCGTGTGTTTCCAGCCAAGCGAGGAACCCCGCTCCCTTGGTTTCGTGCAATTCTCGCGAACCATCCGCAAAGGTGACGAGGAAGTCCGGTAGGTACATGCGTGGGATCACGCGCATCACCCGATACGGAATCCGGATTCCGTGCTCCTTGGTCCATGACATGACACCGCCGGTTTGCTCCAGTTCGAGCATGTAGTCGCGTTCCAGCAGGCTGTCGTAGCGGCTTTGACCATGCGGGTTCTTCCGCAAGCCTGTCAAAACACCTCGCTTCGACCGGATCATTGCGGCGAACCTTCACCAAGAATGCCGAGAACGATTTCCGGCCGCCGGAATTCATCCGTGAGCTGCGGCACGCAGAAGCGCAACTTCTGCAGGCTTCCCAGCTCCGCAGCATCCAGCCCGGCGAAGCCAGGGATGTGGAACACATCGTCCATGATCCACTCCATGGCCTGCGTCAGTCGCAGCGTCTGATCGGCCGTTTCCATCTTGAAGCAACCAGTCAGGGCGTAATGCGGCTCGCTCATCAGTTCGGCACGCAGCTCGGCCGCCAGCACCTCCTTGCTCATCGCCTGCACGGCTTCCACCGCAGACTGATTCAGCTCGGGAAGATTGATCACCTCGTCCGGCAATTCGTGCGCCGTAGTCTCGGAACCCAGCCGCTGGCTCTTGATGTTGGTGATCTTCTGCAAGGCCGAACTCACGCGCTTGTTGAACTCCAGACTCCTGAAGTGCGCCTGCCAGTCGGCAATCGGCTTGATCTGGGTAGCGTCCGGCAGGTCGTTGATGATGTCTTCGATGTCCAATTCGGGCTTCGGCTCGCGCTCCTCCACGTCGGGATCATCCGGTTCGCGCACACCCGGCGGATCGAACGGCAAGTCATCTATGGTCTGTTCGTCCACGGCTTCGCCGGGATTCAAAGGCTTCGCGTATTCCTGCGCAGCCAGCAACTGCCACAGCCAGCCATGGTTGAACGCCGGATGATCCACCGTAAACAAGTAGTCTCGTTCATTGGGTGGACGAATTCTGCGCAAACCGCGCCCGATGATCTGCGGGCCGTACACGGTGTAGATGCGATCGCCCTTGCGCTGGTAGCTGAACTTGCGAAACAGGCAGATCACCGCGATGTTCCGCACATCCCAGCCTTCGCGCAGCATGCTGACCGCAATGATGACGCGGACCTTTCGGGCGGCGTGCCACAGCGCCGTATCGTCTGCGTTCAGCCCGTCCGGGCTGCGCCGCCCCAGTAGGAACGCTTTCTTGTTTTCCAGTTCATCCTGATTGCTGTGCACCAGCAGAAGCTGTTCGCGCTTGTAGTTGAAGGGCGCTGCTTGCAGTGTTTCGTACATCTGCCACGCATCCTTTTGTGACAGCGCGACGACCAGCAGCAACGGTTCCCACGCGCGCTCGTTCCGCTCGTTCAGTGGCACGCACTTGCGCTGGTAGTCAAGGCAGCTTTGCGCGATCTGCAATTGTTGTCGACGCGCGTTCTTCGCGGTGACGAACCGCACGGCGCCACCGCGGCGCAGCTCCTGCTCGATCTGCTCCCATGGCACTTCCTCGGCATCCAGGGTCTTGATGACCTGATCGTTCTCGTCCCATTCCTCATACTGCAATTTGACGCTTTCGATGTCGGGCTTGGTCACCACGATCTGCTTGACCACGCCGTCCTGCATGGCCTGCTGAACGTGGTACTCGTAAATCGGCGGGTACGTGTCGAGGTCCTGCTTGTCCAGCCGGAACGGCGTTGCGGTCAGGTCCACCCGCGCGATGGTCTTCTCGCGCCCCAGCAGCTTCAGCACCTCGCGGTATTGCTCCGCCGCCGCGTTGTGGGCCTCGTCGTTGAACACCACGAGATCACGAATCGACGGCGAGAGCAGCACTTCCAGCGAGGGCGACTGCCTGCCTTCGTAAAGCTGGTGGATATTGGAAACGATCACGTTGGCGTCGCGGATGCCGGCAGCGTCGGACCCGTCCCGCAGCACCGCGCACGCCAGGCGCTCCGGCGTCCGCTGATGACCGTTGAAGAAGAACGGAAAGTCCCGGTACGCGTAGGCGGGGTTACTAACCTCGAAGTCGTCCTTCACCCGCTCGCGCACGATGGTATTCGGTACCAGGATCAGGAACCGCTCGTTGCCACGAACTTGCCAGAAATAAGCTACCAGCCCCGCCATGATCACCGTCTTGCCGCCGCCGGTGACGATGTCCAGCAGGCTTTCCCAGTTGCCCAATTTTTCGCCGGTATAGATAACGCGGGTGATCGCCTCGTACTGGTGCCGGTACAACGGCTTGTCCCAGTCGTGTCCCTTGATGCGGTCCAGGAACTGCCGCGCCGTTGTCGCCTGCCGCGCGTCAAGGTGAGGAAAGTCCGGCTCTTCCAGCCACTGCCGGTAATCGAGTTCCGACTGCGTCAGCATCCGGTCAACCCTCGCTACCCACTGGTTTCACTTCACAACGGCCATTCGCCACCTTGATCATGGCGACGGCCGTTGCCTGCCCGTCCAGATTGTCCTGCACCCGCGCTGCGACGGTGTATTCGCCGGCGTGCGGAAAGGTGTATTCGGCTTCGAGAACGGCGTCGAAGTTGCCGTTGGAGCCGGTGCGGTTGAGGGCGTACTCGCGCTGCGCGAAGCGCGCGCCGTCGTAATTGAAATCCCACTGACAATTGATCAGCTTGCCGCCCGCGCCCATCGCACGCGCCCCTTCCAGCACAAACGTCACGGTGAGACCGGACTGTGCACGCGCCGCGATTTGGCCAGCGAACGGCGCGCCGGTGAAGGATAGCAACTGGTTCAGGCGGTTGAACTTCAAGTCGATGTTGCTCTCGCCCACGTTGCGGAAAATCTTCTGCCGGAAACCCTCGCTCGCCAGCGACACCAGTTCGACCTGCAGCGGCACCTCGCGCTCGTTCAGCACCTTGATCGTCTTGCGCCGCCAGCCATCCACCGCCGGGTCGAAGCTCCAGCCGAAGATCTGCAGAATCTTCTCCTCCCCCTCACTGAACTGCGTCTTGTACTGACGGAGCGTTTCCTTGACCGCGCCTTCGACTTGGACGAGGCCCACGCGCTCCTCGGGATTGCCTGAGCCCACCGACAGCACCAGCTTGTTGTTGGCCGTGCCGTGGATGAATTGGGTCTGCGTCGTGATCGGCATGGCGCCGTACAGCGCAAGGATGAACTTCACAAACTCGTCGTGCCCGATGCCGCGGAATTTTTCCATCGGGTAGCTGCCCACGTAGCCAATGCGGATGTCGGCGATTTCCTTCTCTTTCGATTTCAAGCCGAGGGTCGGATCGGTGCGCGCGGTCACCGTCACGCCCGACAACTGTTCTCCGACTTCAATCATCCGGCTGGCGGTGACGGAGACCGCAACGCGAGAAATATCGCAGCCGATGAACCGACGTCCAAGCTTCATGGCGACTGCACCAGTTGTTCCGCCTCCCATGAAAAAATCTGCCACGACGTTATCACCGTTCGATGAAGCACACAGAATCCGTTCGACGATAAATTCCGGCTTCTGGGTTGGATAGCCGATACGTTCAGAAGAACGCGCTGCGAAGTTGAAGTCCCAGACATCATCCGCCGCAACTCCCTTCGGGTTGGGCTTGCTGATGAAGCTTCCTCTTTGGATATAGCCACGTTCTTCGTGAGCGCGCTTTGAACCCTCTGCGTAATCCTTAAACTGCATGTTGTAGATCCAGTCTGCACCCTTGGCGTACCAAAAGATCGAGTCATGCATGCGTTGGAAGGTACGTGATGCAGCGGTCCAGCGGTTGTAGTGCCAGACAACCTCATTGACAAAATTGCCGTAGCCGAAAATCTTGTCCATCTCGCACTTGATGTAGTGCGAGGCGTGCCAGTCGCAGTGCACGTAGATCGAGCCGGTGGATTTCAGCACGCGCTTCATTTCCCACAGCCGCGCATTGAGCCAAGCGAGATAGCTGAACATGCCGTCCTGGAAGATGTCGCCGAAGCTGCGCACCTCGTTGTCGTCGCCCCAGATCTGGGTGTAGGTGCGGTTGGAGAAGAACGGCGGGTCAATGTAGATCAGGTCGATACTCTCGCTGGGCAGCCCACGCAACACATACAGGTTGTCGCCAAGGTACAACTGGTGCGGCGGCAACTCCGGCGAGCCGAAGCTCACGTGGTCGTCGGGGTGCAGACGCCCGGGCGGAAACAGTGCCGGCAGCTCCAACGCCGGGAACAAGTGATTGAAGCGCGCCTTGGGGTCGTAACCGTATGGCGCCATCGTCGGGTCAGGAAGCTGGGTACCCGCCCGCGCCGAACGCCGCAGCTTTTCCGTCGAAAAGAACTGCTCCTGCTCCGGAAGCGCGATTTCGGTTCCACGTGTTTTCATCTGGTTCCCTCGCGGGCTTGTCGTCCCAACACGTCAGCAGGGACCGCGGCACATCATAAGGTGGCGCGGGAAGCGACGCGAGGCTGATCGCAAAATTTCCCAAGCGCAAAGGCGCAAGTCTTCTGCGCCTCAAGCTGCCAACCACGACTGACACGCATGACCGCGGCGGCCAAATTGGCATCAGTGGGCCAACCGAGTCACTCGCTCGTGCCGCTTCGATGATTCGCGCGGGTAAGCGTGGCGATCATTTCGCGGCGTATCCGCTCGACCGCCTTCGTCAAGGCATCGAGCTCCAACTGTCCCGCGAGAAACTGGCCGGTGCGCAGCAGGTGCCGCGTGATCGTATTCAAGTTGCGGCCTACACTGCCGACTTCCCGGACGGCATCGCGCATCGCGGCCAACTCTTCCCTCGCAAACGGGACCGCGCCTTCAAGCCGGTGGCGCAATTGCGCCACCACCCAGCCCTGGGCCGATTGACCGGCAGGTTCCGCCAGGGCACGAATCGCGGCGATTTCCTTGCGACGCAAACGCAAGCGCAACTGTCCGGTGTACCCGCGGCGTGGGCCTGCGAAGCGCTCCAGGTCCGAGGGTTTTTCATTTCCGGCCAGCACCTGCTCGACCATCTTGCGCAGCAAAGCGGACTCGCTCAGGCCCTCCCGCTCAGCCAAGGCACGAAAACGCAGTTTGGTGGATTCGCTGCATTGGGCGGCAATCAAAGGCATGCAAGCTGGTTCCAGATTCGTTGCGGGTCAAGCCGAAAAATCCAGCCCACGAATACTCAAAAGCACTTAAGACGCGCATGGAAAGTGGGATGGCGCGGGACGATGTCTTTAAAAATCGTCCCCGTCAACCCTATCCTGCACTAGCCGATTCCGCGTCGTAAAAAGTTCAGGGACTGAACTTTTCGCCGAACTGGATCGGGAACCAAGCACCCGGATTGTTCAAACTGCGACCTTGCGGATCGGTACAACATTGCTTCCCTGTTTCAGCCCATCCAGATAGTCAGCCCACGCCTGCATCATCCTGCGGCGCTCGTCCATGTACTGGGCCAGGTTGTACGTTCCGCGAATGGAATCGCGATCGCGGTGAGATAGCTGGCGCTCGATGGCATCCGGATTCCAGCCAAGCTCGTTCAAACGCGTGGACGCCATGTGCCGGAAGCCGTGTCCGGTCATTTGCTCGGTGGTGTAACCGAGCCGCCGCAGCGCGGCGTTGACGGTGTTCTCGCTCATGGGACGGTGGCGGGTGCGCACGCCGGGAAACACCAGCGGACCATTTCCGGTCAACCTTTGAAGCTCTCGCAAGATTGCCACCGCTTGTGATGCCAGCGGGACGATATGGGGCGGTGTGCGAGGATTCTCCTTGGCGGCCTTGCGCAGTTTGCGGCGACTCGCCGGGATGCGCCATTCGGCCGCGTCGAGGTCGATCTCACTCCACGCCATCGCGCGGAGCTCGCCGGGACGTTGGAAGAGCAACGGGGACAATCGCAAGGCCGCCAGTGTCACCGGGTGTCCTTGATACCCGTCAATTGCGCGGAGCAACTCGGCGACGCCATCAGGTTCAGTGATCGCGGCGAAATTTCTCGTATCGGCCCGTGGAAGCGCATCGCGCAGATCGGCGGCGGGATCGCGCTTGGCGCGACCTGTCGCGATGGCGTAACGAAAGATCGCGCTCACGGTTTCCCGGACTCGTCCGGCGGTGTTCAATGTTCCACGCTTCACCAGCCGCCGCAGCATGGACAGCACTTCGGGCGCTTCCAACTCGGCGATGGGCTTGTCGCCGATCCACGGGAACACGTGATTCTCCAGCCACGCGCGAATCTTTGCCGTGTGTTCCGGCACCCATTCGCCGGACTTCGTGTCCAGCCATTCTCGCGCGATGGCTGCAAAGGTATTTTCGGCGGCCAGGTTGACGGCGAGCTTTTCGAGCTTGCGCTGGGATGCCGGATCGATGCCGCCATGCAATTTCACACGCGCATCGTCCCGCAGTTGACCTGCTTGCGCGAGCGAGACTTCCGGGAACACGCCCAGAGCGATGCGCTTCTCCTTGTTGCCGTATCGGTACTTCCAGCGCCAATACTTCGCGCCCGTGGGCATGACTTGCAGATACAGCCCTCCGCCTGCTGCAAGCTTGTAAGGCTTCTGCCGCGGCTCTGCTTTGCGAGCAGCGAGGGCGGTCAAGGGCTTGGATTGCGCGGCCATCTGGCTCCTCCCCGAATCCCAATTTGTTCCCCCATGGATTTTAGCAGGTTCCCCCATTTGTGCCCCCAAAAAACACCCGGATTTCAGGGAACGCCGGTGGACGCCGTGGGACGCAAAAAACCACAAAAAACCCGCTGTGATGCGGGTTTAAGAGGCTTCATGGGATGTCTTTGGAAGGAACGCATGGAGGCCAGGGTCGGAATCGAACCGGCGTACGCGGATTTGCAGTCCGCTGCATGACCACTCTGCCACCTGGCCGGTGACGATGCGAAGCGCCGATGCGCCGGTCCGGCACGTGGAAGTGCCGGCGGATGGAATCGCAGATTCCATCCGCGAGCGTGGCGCGGCTTGGCCGTGCCCGCGAAGCGAAAGCCGCGGCAGGATGCCCGATCTTTCGCAACAAAAAAATGGAGCGGGAAACGAGACTCGAACTCGCGACCCCGACCTTGGCAAGGTCGTGCTCTACCAACTGAGCTATTCCCGCGCGAGCCGGCAATGATACGGGCGCCCGCAATCCGGTTCAAGCCTCTGCACCGCGCCGGCCCGCCTTGCGTTCGCGCCGGTACAAGCGGGAAGCCCGCCGGCGCATACCCGGCCGGATCACGGCGTTCCCGCTCCTTGACGCTGGTCAAGACACCCGCTCCACCCCGAGAATAGGTTTCCAATCAGGGCGTGTGGAGGATTGCCCCGTGCGTCAGGAAAAAGGCCACGCGCAAGGCGGCTCCAGGTTTCCGGAAACCAGTTGGGCGCTGGTACTGGCAACGCGTGTGGATGCGGATGCCGGCGGCGCGCTGGAAACGCTTTGCCGCCGATACTGGGCGCCGGTCTATGCCAGCGTGCGCCGGCAGGGATTCGTCCCGGAGGATGCCGAGGATCTGACCCAGGCCTTCTTCCTGCACCTGCTCGAACACCGCACGCTGGCGCGCGCCGATCCCGACCGCGGCCGCTTCCGCAGCTTCCTGCTGGGCGCGTTGCGCTGGTTCCTGGCCAACACCCGCGAACGCGAGAACGCGCGCAAGCGGGGCGGCACGCACAAGTTCGTGGCCATCGACATCGCCGACATCGAATCCACCTTGCGCGACGGCGACGCGGATGCCGCAAGCTTCGAACTGCAGTTCGACCGGGAATGGGCGCGCACCCTGGTCGCCAACGCGCTCGCCGCATTGCGTGGCGAATACGCCGGCAACGGGCAGTCCGACACGTGGGACATCCTGCAAGGCTGTCTCGATCCCGGCAGCGAGACGCCGTCGTACGCCGCGCTCGCCACGCGGCTGGGCAGTGGCGAAGGCGCGGCGAAAGTCGCGGTGCACCGCTTGCGCCGCCGCTTCCGCGAAGCGTTGCGGGAAGAAGTCGGCAACACGGTCGCCACGGCGCAGGAGGTCGAGGAAGAATTGCGCTACCTGCGCGACGTGCTTGCGGCCCAGCCCGTCACGGCAGGCGCGGGATGAACGCGCTCGCCGCCGGCAGCGACGCCCGTTGCCGTACCTGCGGCGCCACCAGCGACGCGCTGCTGCGCAACGGCCTGTGCGCGGGATGCCTGCTGGCGTTGGCGTTGCAGGATGACGACTACACGGAGATTCAAGACGATGCGTCCGCCGACACTCTGGGCGGAACACCGCGCACGGTCGGACGCTACGCCTTGCGTGGGGAAATCGATCGCGGCGGCGTCGGCATCGTGTACCGCGCGTGGCAATCCGACCTCAAGCGCGAAGTCGCGCTGAAGATGCTGTCGGAAGCACGCCGCGACGATCCCGACGCGCGCCAGCGCTTCGTGCGCGAAGCCGAGTTGATGGCGGGGCTCGACCACCCGGCCATCCTGCCGGTGTTCGAAGTCGGCGAGCAGGACGGCGTGCCGTGGTTCGCGATGAAACTGGCCGAAGGCGGCAGCCTCGCCGAGCGGATTGCGACATTCCAGGGCCGCCATCGCGAAGCCGCGCAGCTGGTCGCCGGCCTCGCGCGCGCGATCGGCTACGCGCACCGCCACGGCGTGCTGCACCGCGACCTCAAGCCTTCCAACGTCGTCTTCGACGCCGCCAATCAGGCGATGGTCACGGACTTCGGCCTCGCGCGCCGCCTGACTGCGGATCCCTCTCTCACCGGATTCGACGCGCTGATCGGCACGCCGTACTACGTCGCGCCGGAAGTCGTGGGCACGCCCGCGGACCAGCTCACCCCCGCCGTGGACATCTACGGCCTGGGCGCGATCCTTTACGAACTGCTGGGTGGGCAGGCGCCATTCGTCGAGTTGACACCGCTGCAGATCCTGCGCCAGATCGGCAAGCGCCGGCCGGTTTCGCTGCGTCATTTGTGCGCGACCATCCCACCCGCGCTGGAAACGATCTGCCTGCGCTGCCTGGAAAAACGGCCGGGCGATCGCTACGCGTCGGCCGATGCGCTCGCGGATGCGCTGAATGCATGGTGCGACACCACGGAAGTGTCCGGCAAGCCGCCACGCATCGCGTGGCTGCACCACGCTGCATTGCCCTCGCGCCGCCGCGCGCTGGCGAAATTCGCCGCGGCCGCACTGGCCGTGATCGCGGTCGGCACCGCTATCACGATGTTTGCAACCGCTCGTTTCACCAGCCCGCCGGCACCGCCCGCGCCGATGCGGACGGTCGCAGTCGTGCCGGTCGGATCGCAACACGCCGCGCGCACGGAAGACGCAGCCGTGCGCGAACTGGCCACGGGTCTGCAGCACGCGCAAGGAATGACGATCATGTCCGTTGCGCGCACACCGAAGCACGCAAGCGCTACCAACTCTCCCCGTTCGGCGCTGCACCGGGCGCTGGATCTGGGCGCACGCGTGCAGGTGCGGGTGCTTGCCGACAGTGACGCAGCGAACGCCAGCGTGCGCGTGCAGGCCATCGATGCACTGCGCGGCGAGCGGATCTGGCAAGGCAAGACGGATGCCGCACACGTTGGAGCCTTGGCAACACCGTTGGCCAGCGCCATCCGCAAGTACCTGCAACTGCGCTCCGCCGACATCGTTGCGCCCGGCGACGCTTGGCTTGCCGTGGCGCAAGGCGACGATGCCTACGCCCGCATGGACCGCCGCTTCAACGATGCCGCGATCGACTCGTACAAGCGCGCCATCGCGATCGCGCCCGCCTTTGCCCTCGCCCACGCGAGCCTCGCCGACGCCTACAGCCAGCGCAGCAACCGTTTCGCCGGCGCCGCGTACTGGAACGACTCCGCGATCGAGGAAGCCGAACGCGCCGCACGGCTCGACCCGACCCTGGCGGCGGCGGAAAGCGCGCTCGGGTATGCCTATTACACCAAGGGCTGGTGGCGGCGCTCGACGCAAGCCTACGAACGCGCCCGCAAGCTCGGCGGCATCGGCGTGGAAAACGCACTTGCCCTCAACTATTACGGCATCGGGCGCTTCGAGGACAGCTTCCGGATGCACCGGCAGTACCTCGAATTCGCGCCCGATGCCGGCGGCGTCCATTACCTCGCGGCGCAGGACCTGTTCACCCTCGGCTCGGCCGCTGCCGGTGAAGAATGGATGCGCAAGTCGATCGCGCTCGAGCCCGATGCCGGCAAGCGCAAGCTGATGGAAGCCGAGATCGCGCTGTATCGCGGCGACTACGTGAACTGCCGCACGTTGGCGGGCGCGCTCGATCCGGAGCTCGCGTCAGGCGGATTCTATTCCGCAGGCGAACTCAACCGTCGTTGCGCCGAACACCAGCACGACTGGGCCGCCGCACTGGGTTTGCTGGCCCTGGACAAACGGCGCTATGCGGCAGGCATGGGCGATCTGGGCAACGCCGGACCCGCGCTGGAAGAAGCGATATTGCTGGAACAACTCGGCCGCCGCGCCGAAGCCGAAACGGCGCTTGCCGCCGCCCGGCAATCCGCGCAAGCCGCGATCGACAGCGGCCGCGAATATCCGAAAATCTGGCTGCGCATGGCGGCCGTGCTGCGCATGCAGGGCGACATCGAAGGCGCCTACCGCATGCTCGACACGGCGTTCGCGCACGGCCTGACCGTCAACGCCCGCAACCGCGACGATTTCGAATTCCTGCCGTTCCGGGGCGACGCGCGGTTCGCCGCCTTGCGCGACGCCTCGCTCGCGAAAGTGGATGCGATGCGCACACGGGTGGAAGCCTCGCTGCTCGCCGACGCGGACATCGCCCCTCCCATCGGTTCCGCCGACTGACAGGTCCGCCGACCGGCCCTGTAACCACGCCGGCGCAACCCCGGATTGGGAGAGAGGAGGCGGGATCGCCCCGCCTCCTCCTCCACTTGATCAAGGGGACAGTCATGTCGAACAACAAGCTTCTCCGGGCCGCGCTGGCGGCCTTGTTGTGCGTGCCTTTCGGGTTCACCGCGACATCCGCTGCCGCAACCAAGCCAGCGCAACCGCGCTATCGCGTCGTCGATCTGGGTTCGCTGGGCGGCGACGTGGGGATACTCCAAGGCCGCTCGATCAACATGCGGGGCATGGCGGTGGGCCTCATGGGTATGGGGCAACCGGACCCCTATTGCACCGACCCGTTGTGGGCCTGCTTCTACGACGGTGACCTCTATCACGCATTCCAATACGCGGACGGCAAGACCTACGATCTCGGCGCGCTGGCCCAGGGTGTCAACAGCACCGCGAACGGCATCACCGAACTCGGGCTCGTGTACGGACAGGCGCAGAACGGGAGCGTGGATCCGCTCACCGATTTTCCGGAGGCGCATGCCGTGATGTGGGTGAACCGGAAGATCACCGACCTCGGCACCTTCGGCGGCCATCAGAGCGCGGCCTTGAACGCGAACTTGTTGGGCCAGGTGGTCGGAGCATCGCTCACCGCCAAATCGGATCCCTTCGCCGACCAACCCATGGCCGGCTGCCGGTTTACGCCGATCGCCGGCGCAGGCTCCAACTGGAACACGTTCGCGATAAACACCTTCTTTGCGCCGGGCGCGACGGAAACCCACGCTGCGATGTGGTGGGGCGGCGCGAAATTCGACATGGGCACGCTGGGCGGCCCCGACAGCGCCGCAGCCGACATCAACCTGCTGGGACAGGCCGTTGGCTGGTCGTACAACAGCTACCAGGCCAATGAGTTCGGGGTGCCGGACGTGCATCCATTCGTGTGGAGCGTGTGGGACCGGAAGATGCACGACCTCGGCAGCCTCGGCGGCGCCTGCGCGATCGCCGCCGCCATCAACAACCGCGGCGAAGTGATCGGCCATTCCACCCTCGCCGGCAACCAGATCGAGCACCCGTTCCTGTGGACCGCGAAGAGCGGGATGCGCGACCTGGGCACGCTCGGCGGCGACTTCGCGCACGCCAACCACATCAACGACCGCGGCGAGGTGATCGGCTATTCCACCATGGTGCCGCGCGGACAGGGGCAAGCCCCGACCTATGCAAAGGGCCGCGCGTTCTACTGGTACAACGGCGTGATGAAGAACCTCGGTACCATCGGCGACGACTACAGCGACGCGAACGGCATCAACAACCTTGGCCAGATCGTCGGCGAAATCTTCACGGTCCAGGGCGAGAGCGTGCGCGGCTGGATCTCGGACCGCGGCGGCCCGCTCGTGGACCTCAATACCTTGATCGATCCGAATTCGGGCTACGAAATCATCGCCGCCGGTTACATCACCGACACGGGGGTGATCGGTGCGCGCGCCATCGCGCCCAACGGCCAGGAACATCCGGTCGAGTTGATTCCCAACCGGTAGTCCGCCGTCGAGCCATCGGGTAATGAAATCGGGCGTTGCGGTCGCGCAAGGCAGCCGCAACGCCCACTATGGATGATTCAAGAATCGCTGGCGTCGCCCGGCATCCGGCCGTCGCGCAGGACCGGCCACGCTGCCTTCATGTAGGCCAGCCCGGACCAGATCGTCAGGACGGCTGCGATCACCAGCAACACCTCGCCGGCGTACCAGATGCGCAGGAAGGCGGCGTCCTTGTCGCGCTCCCACAGCAGGATCAGGATCGCGACGATCTGCATCACCGTCTTGAACTTGCCGACCCACTGCACCTTGACGCGGCGGCGCTCGCCCACGAACGCCATCCATTCGCGCAGCGCCGACACCGTGATCTCGCGGCCGACGATCACCGCGCTGGTGACCGCCAGCAATGCGGTGGGATGGCTCTGCACCAGCACGAACAGCGTCACCGCGATCATCAGCTTGTCGGCGACCGGATCGAGGAACGCGCCGAACGCGGATTCCATGTGCCAACGCCGCGCGATCCAGCCGTCCAGCCAGTCGGTGACCGAGGCCAGCGCGAACACCACCACCGCCGCGATGTTGGCGGACCGCAACGGGATCGCGGGGATCGCATCGTGCGAATAGAACACCACCACCATCACCGGCAGCAGCAGGACGCGGAACAGGGTCAGCCAGGTGGGCAGATTGATGCGCACGCGATTTTGCTCCAGATGATCTGCTTCAGTGTCGCATACGCGCGCGCGATCGTCAGGATCGACCGAAAACCGCGATCCCATCGCAGTTGGTCATTCCGGGGCCGGCTGCGGCTTCATTGCAGCCGGAACCCGGAATCGGTTGCTGCGACGATCCACCCCGATTCCGGATTCGGCCCTGCGGGCCGCCCCGGAATGACCAAGTGCAGGAAACTCGCTCGTCCATACGCCGCTGCAATTCTCGTGATACCGCGCTCATGGGCGATCGCACAAATTACCCGTGGAGGAAGGCGTGGATCCTCTCCGCAAGCTCGCGGTTGATGCCGCGCACGCGGCAGAGTTCCTCCACGCCGGCCGCGACCACGCCCGCGTGCCCGCCGAAGGTTTTCAGCAGCGCGGCGCGACGGGCCGCGCCGATGCCGGGCACGTCTTCCAGCACGCCGCGTTCGCGCGCCCTTTCGCGGCGTTTGCGGTGGCCGGTGATCGCGAAACGATGCGCTTCGTCGCGCACCGCATCGATCAGGTGCAATGCGGGTGAGTCGGGACCAGGTTCCAGTTCGCGCCCCGAGTCGCCTAACACCAACGTCTCTTCGCCCTCGCGCCGCGACGGTCCCTTGGCGACGCCGACCACTTCGATGCCGCGCAGGCCGAGCTCGCGCAGCACGTCCAGCGCCTGTGCGACCTGGCCCTTGCCGCCGTCGATCAGCAGCACGTCGGGCGCCTCGCCTTCGCCGCGCGCCAGCGGCTTGAAGCGGCGTTCCAGCGCCTGCCGCATCGCCGCGTAATCGTCGCCGCCGGTGATGCCGCGGATGTTGAAGCGCCGGTAATGCTGCTTCTGCGGGCCTTCGGGACCGAACACCACGCACGACGCCACGGTTTCCTCGCCCATCGTGTGGCTGATGTCGAAGCATTCGAGCCGCTTCGGCGCTTCGTCGAGCTGCAGCAGTTCGCGCAGCGCCTCGAAACGGGTGTGCAGCGTTTGCCTGCTCGAAAGCCGCGTCAGCAATGCCGCTTCGGCGTTGCGCCCGGCGAGTTCCACGAAGCGCGCGCGTTCGCCGCGCACGCGCCACTTCAAGGCCACGCCCTGTTCGCGCCGCGTGGACAACATCTCCGCCAGCGCCGCGGCAGCGGCGGGTTCGCGGTCGCACACCACTTCGGCGGGCGGCGGCTGGTCGAGGTAATACTGCGCAAGGAACTGGCCCAGCACGTCCTCCGGCGTCGCATCGAACGACAGTTTGGGGAAGTGGTCGCGCGACCCCAGGCTGATGCCGTTGCGGAAGAACATCACCGACACGCAGGCGACGCCAGCTTCGACGCGGCACGCGAACACGTCCATGTCGGCGCTGGCGCCGCGCACGTAGCTGCGCGCCTGCAGGCTGCGCAGCATCGCCACCTGGTCGCGCAGTCGCGCCGCGCGTTCGTAATCCTGGCGCGCGCTGGCGGCGTCCATCGCCGCGGCGAGGTCATCCAGCACCGCGTCGTTGCGGCCTTCCAGGAACATCACCGCGTGGCGCACGTCCTCGGCATATTCCGCCGGATCGATCAGGGCCACGCAGGGCGCGCTGCAACGCCCGATCTGGTACAGCAGGCAGGGCCGCGAGCGGTTGCGGAAATACGTGTTCTCGCAACTTCGGATCTTGAACAGCTTCTGCATCAGCGCGATGCTTTCGCGCACCACGTGCGCACTCGGATAGGGCCCGAAGTAGCGGCCCTTCTCGCGCCTGGCGCCGCGGTGGAACACGATGCGCGGAAACGGGTCGTCCGACACGAAGATGTACGGATAACTCTTGTCGTCGCGCAACATGATGTTGTAGTGCGGACGCAACGACTTGATGAGCTGGGCTTCCAGCAGCAGCGCCTCGCCCTCGGTGCGGGTCAGCGTCACTTCCATGCGTGCGATCTGCGACACCATCGACGCGATGCGCGGATCGAGGTTCGGCTTCAGGAAATAATTGCCGACGCGCTTTTTCAGGTTCCGCGCCTTGCCCACGTACAGCAAGCCGTCGTCCGCGCCGAACATGCGATAGACGCCGGGCGAAGTGGTGAGGGTGCGGACGAAGGCCTTGCCGTCGAAGGCCGTTGCATCGGAAGGCATGCGCCTATTGTAACGGCCGCGCCGCCACGCTTTCCGGAAAGGGATAGACTGGCGCCGTCGATGTGGGAGTCAGGGATGGTCACTGACGTCACGGCATTGGTGCAGGCCGCCGGAAGCGGCGACGCTTCCGCGCGCGATGCGCTGTTCGCGCTGCTGTACGACGAGTTGAAACGCGTCGCGCGCAAGCAGTTGCACGGCATGTCCTCGCCGACGCTGGACACCACCGGGCTGGTCCACGACGCCTACCTGAAGCTGGCCGCACCGGCAGCCCTGAACCTGCAGGGCCGCAAGCATTTCTTCGTGCTGGCGGCGAAGGTCATGCGCCAGATCGTGATCGACCATGCCCGCGCGCGCGCCGCAGGCAAGCGCGGCGGCGGCGCCGCGTTCGCCGTCACCCTCGACGAAGCCGTCGAGCAGCCCGCGCAACAGGTCGCGCCGGACAAGCTGCTGGAACTCGACCGCGCGCTGACCACGCTCGAAGCGTCGCAACCGCGGCTGTCCAGCCTGATCGAATTGCGCTTCTTCACCGGCCTCGACCTGGCCGAGATCGCAGCGCTGCAGGAAGTCAGCGAGCGCACCTTGAACCGCGACTGGCGGCGCGCGCGCGCGGAACTCTACGCGGTGATGTATTCGTGAGGCGGCCACGATGGACAACGAGCGCCTCGATGCGTTGTTCGCCGAAGCGGTAGCGGTTCCGCCCGCGGAGCAGCCGCGCTGGCTGAATGCACACTGCGGCGATGATGCGGAATTGCGCCGCGAACTGGAGCGCCTGCTGGCCGCGGACGCGATCGCCGAGGGTGCGCTGGAACAGGCGCCGGCATTGCTGGCGGCGGCGATCACCGATACCGCGGCGATGCCGCAACGCTTCGGGGTCTGGCGCGTCACCGGCGCGCTCGGTGCCGGCGGCATGGGCGAAGTCTGGCTGGCCGAACGCGCGGACGGCGAGTTCACCCAGCGCGCGGCGATCAAGCAGGTCGCGTGGCCGACGCCCGGTTTGCTGCAACGCTTCCGCAGGGAACGCCAGATCCTCGCCGGGCTGGAACATCCCGGCATCGCGCGGCTGATCGACGGCGGCGTGGACGACGACGGCTGTCCGTGGCTGGCGATGGAATACGTCGAGGGCGTGCCGATCGCGCAATGGGCACGCGAGCGTGCGTTGACCGTGCGCGCTACCGTCGAACTGATGCTGCGCATCTGCGACGCCGTGCAGTTCGCGCATCGCAACCTGATCGTGCACAGCGACATCAAGCCTTCCAACATCCTCGTCTCTGCCGACGGCACGCCCAAGCTGCTGGATTTCGGCATCGCCAAGGTGCTGGCGCAGGAAGGCGACTCCGGCGAGCGCACGCGCACGCTGGTGCAACTGCTGACGCCCGACTACGCCGCGCCGGAACTGCTGGCCGGCGGCGCGATCACCACGTCGGTGGACGTGTACGCGCTGGGCGTGCTGCTGTACGAACTGCTGACGGGCAACAAGCCGTACCGGCTGTCGACACTCGGTGAGGGCGCGCGGCGCGGGTTGGCGGACATCGCCGTCAAGCCGCCCAGCGCGGCGGTGGACGGCGCGCGCGCGGACGCCCGCGCGCGGCGGCGCGCGTTGCGCGGCGATCTCGACCGCATCGTGCTGGCCGCGATGGCGCACGCGCCGGTACAGCGCTATGCCTCGGCGGAAGCGCTGGCTGCGGATCTGCGCAACTGGCTGGCCGGACGCGCCCTCGCCGTGCGCGGCCAGGGCCGCTGGTATCGCTTCGGCAAGTTCGTGCGGCGCAACCGGGTCGCGGTGGCAACGGCGGGGTTCGCCATCGTCGCGCTGCTCGCGGCGTCGGCATTCGCCCTGCGGCAGGCGCGGCAGGCGCGCGTGCAAGCCGCGATCGCGCGCGTGCAGGCGGCCAATGCCGGCGCGGTGCGCGATTTCATGGTGGATGTCTTTTCCAGCGCCGGCCCGGGATTGCACGCCGGCATCGGGCCGAACGCACGTGCATTGCTGGACGCCGGCGCGCGCAACATGCGACAGCAATTCGAGGGCAATCCAGAAATGGAAGCGGCCTTGTCGGCAGCCCTCGCGAAAAGTTATTCGGGCATCGGCGCCTATGACAAGGCCAGACAACTGGCGCAACGCTCGGTTGTGTTGAATTCGGCGCTGCATGGCGCAGGCAGCGGGCCGGCATTGCAGGCACGCCTGGATTACGCCGAGATCCTGAAGAATGCGTGGGCGCCGCAGGAAGCAAGGCAGCAGGCCGCCATCGTGCTCGCCTACACGCACGACCAGCCCGTCGAGGCGAGCGTGCAGGCGCATCTGTTGAACGCCGGCGCCAACAACATCGAAGCCGAGAATCCGGCCGGGACGGTGGCGGAAGCGCGGCGCGCCATCGCACAAGCGCGGCAGTTCGGGGCGCGGGGCCTGTTCTGGCAGGCCCAGGCGTGGAGCGCGATCGCGGAAGCCGATCTCGGCCGACACGACCTCGAAGGCGCGCAAAAGGCCCTGCGTGAAACCACCAGCCTTTATGCGCGCAGCCGCGGCGAGGAATCGCGCGAAACGTTCAATGCGCGCACCGATCTGGTTTTTCTGCTGGTGCACGGCGAGCACATCCCCGAAGCGTTGCAGCTGTACGCGAACCTGGTGGCCGAGCAACGCCGCAGCCTCGCCCCCGACGATCCGCAGTGGAGCGAGACGCTGACCAATTACGCCTACATCCTGGCCGCCGCCGGGCAAATCAGGAGCTCGCGGGAGATTGCCGGCCAAGCGCTTGCGGCCATGGCCGTCGCGTTCAACATGCCGCCCGAACAGCGCGACGACAGCCTGGGCAACCTGGCCATCCTCGCGCGCGAACGCGGCGACCTCGCCGGCACCCTGCGCATTCTTGCGCAGGAAGACCGGATCGCGCCGACGTTGAACGAGCACGCGCCGCATGCCGTGAACATCCTGCGCTGGAAACACGCCGGCGTGGCCGCCGAACGCGGCGATCCGGATGGCATGCGGCAGTTGGAGGCGCTCCGGGCGCAGGCGCCGAAGCTGCACTACCCGCTCACCTTCTCGAAACAGATGGAGTGGCCCAGGGCGTGGCTGGCGGCCGGTCAGCCGAAACCGGCTTTGCAGCGATGCCTGGAACTGGCGGCATCGCCGCCCAAAGCGGACACGCATGCGGCGTATCTGGACGAGTTGCCGCTCACGGAAGGCATCGCCCTGGTGCAGTTGGGCCGTTTTGGCGAAGCAAACAAGTCATTGGCTGCGGTCATCGCGGCGACATCCGGCAAACCGGAACGCGGGATGCAGGAAGCCACCGCCCGCCTGTGGCGGGGCTGGGCGGCGGTGCGCGTGCACCATCCGCAAGCGGGTTTGCGCGACATCGAGCAGGCGTTGGCGTGGCGGCGCGATCAGCTCGGCGAAGACAGCTATCTAACCGGCGAGGCGCTGCTGGCGCACGCTGAGGCGCTCGCCGAATCGGGCCGGCGCGATCAGGCACTGCGCGAACGCGCGCAGGCGCAGGCACTGTTCGCGGTGCAGCTTTCCCCGAACCACGTCCTGAGCCGGCGCGCACAACTGCCGTTGCCGCGCTAGCAGGTGCACGGCCGCCTGGCTCGAACGGCTATGGGCATTGATTGGGAAGGTCGGTAACGGTCACATCCGGTTGATCGCCGGTGAGCCTTGCAACCGGATCGGCACTGAAACTGAATACGCAGGCTTGGCCATTGGCGCCGGGGTTGTAGGCGCGTACTTCGATGCGGTTGATGTTCCAGTTGTCCTGGCTGCGGACCCCCGTCAGCGCCAGTGGCCCGCCGAGCACCGCCTCCGGAACGCCCGGCACCCGCCCCGGGCCGTACAAACCGATGACGATACGCATCTGCTTCAGCGCGGCGAGCGTCATCGCCCTGGCCAGCCGGCAAGGCGACGCGATGTGGGTCGAGTTGTTGTCCCAGGAAATGTTCGCGGCGGCGCCGGTGGCCCCGGCACCGTGCAGACTGCAAACCTGTTGCCGGGATGAATCGGGGAAGACGAGTCGTGCCGCGACGACGCTGTCGTTGCGCAAATCATCGCCGCCGGTTCCGAAAGTGAATTCGAGCATCTGAAAGGTCAGCTCGGAGCGGTTGGTATGCGGCTGCTGGCGTTGTTTGACCATCTGGAGGAGTGATTCGGCCTCCTGTACGTGGCGCAACTTGCCCATGGCGGGAACGTCGATCGGCAGCTGCTGCGCACCGGACCACGCGGGGATGAGCGCCGCGATGGCAACGCCGGCAGCAAGCGTTGAAAGCAGGGTGGCAGGTTTCATGTTGATCTCCTCTGCGATTCATGCGCGCCGTTTCGACAGTTGCCCCGCAACCGCGATCACCGCGCTCAAACAAGACATACGCAAACCGGCCGCACAAACGACATCGGGACGTTGGACGCTGGAACAGCGTCGCGATCCTCAAGATGGTTTTTCAAGCCGCGCTGTCGTTCGCGCCCGGTTTTTCCGTACGTATGGATAGATGCCCCTTCACCGTGTTCCGGATGTCACGCAGTTCCCTCGCCAGGAGATCACCATGAAACCGTCCCGTCTCGCCTGCCTGCTGCTCATTTCCGCGATATCGGTTGCCCCTGCGCTGGCGCAACAACCGCGCGCACATCGCACGCGTGAACAGGGACACCGCGTCGATCCACGAGCAGCGAACGAAACGTTTCAACTGCTCGGATTCACCATCACCACGGGCGGCGACGACCTGCGCACCGACAGCGTCGCCTACATGCACCTGACGTTCCAGGACGATCCGAGTTACGACTGCGCGCTGCACGGTTCCAATGTCCAGGGCGCTTCCGCCAACTTGAGTTGGGACAACAACAGCACGCACGATGCCCCGCCCTGCCGGCTGAAAAAGCCGATGACCCTGGCCAACCTGAGGCAAGTGATGTTTTCGCTCGTCATGTCGTCGAACGACGTGGGCGCCAGCCCCGACAACTGGAACGTCAATCGCGTGCTGATCACCGCCTACAACCCCGGTTCGTCCGGCAAGGCGTGCGTGTTCGACGTCGGCGGCAATCCGCTGGCCCGGTTGACGGGCGATCAGCCGCAGGTGACGGTTTCGGATTTTCCCAATCGATGCCGCTGAGCGCAGACGAAACACCCCGCTGCCATGTCGCTCGCGGCCCTTTTTCACGTATGTCGGGTTGAAGGTCCGATGAAATGCCTTTTCACGACACTCCGGCACCTCGCTCCATGCACGGGAACTCCCATGAATTCGCGCATCCGTAGTCCTGTCTGGCCGCGCTCACGGCAACCCATGGTTGTCGCCTCGGGATTGGCCACAGCCTGTGGCGCCACGCGGCCGGTGCGACACGCCATTGCACCGACATGGCGGACGGCCTGCGTGATTGCATTCTGCGCGTTGCTTTGCGCGTGCGGAGGCCGGCGAGCCGGCGACAACCCGCAAGGCTCCGATGCCGCGGCGGGTGCAGCCCCGCCCATGGCGCAATCGGAGACCGGCGAGTTCCACCACGACGATCCCTGCTCGCTGCTGACCACCGCGGAAGTCGAGGCGGCGCTCGGAACGCCGCTGGGCACCGCACCCTTCCGCGGCAGCAACCAGAACCCCGCGCCCAACGGCAGCGACTGCGTGTACATGACGCGCCAATTCCAGACGGTCACGCTCAGCGTCGAATTCGATGGCGGCCAGCAGGCGTACCACATCGGCGATTTCGTCGGCAACATGCTCAAGGGCGGCCCCAAGGGCGTCGTCAACGACAAGGCCAAGCAGGCCATGGTGTCGGACGCGGGCGAAGCGATCGCCGGCGAGTGGGACGAAGCCAAACTCACGCCGATGAACTGCTGCATCTTCAACGCGCTGCGCGGCGACCAGATGATCTCCATCGACTTCACCGGTTCGACGATGAGCCTGAAGCAGGCAGCGGGTTTGGTGGACGCGGCGTTCAAGCGCATCGGCAAGCCGCTCAGCCTCGATGGCGGCGCGAACGTCGACGCGGCGAAGGCTTTCCTGAAAACCCGGCCGCAGCCGCAGGTGGCCTGCAGCGTGCTGACGCAGGTCGAGGTCGAAGCCATCGTCGGCAAACTCGCCGCCGCGCCGAAGGCCGGCAACGACGCGTGCACCTACGAACTGCCGCACCCGGCCGGTTACCCGCCACGCGACTACGAGCTGCACTTCACCTGGCACGACGGCAACTACGACTTCATGCAGGACCTGCAAGCCGCCCGGATGGCGGGCGCGGCACTGGGCAGCATGACCGTGCAGGAATCCCGCACGGTGGACGTACCCGCGTCGGGGTCCAGTTCGTCGCCGTCCGGCGTGCAGACAAGGCAAGTCACTGGAACCGTCTCCGTGGACGAAGCCTCGAAGCGGCTGACCGGCCAGACCTTCGCGCAAGGCATGCATCTCACCGGCGAGCAGGACACGCAGACGACCGGCCCGTGGGAACGCGCGGCGGACGCAGGTATGGGGTTCGAGGCGGTGAAGAAGGACGTGCTGGTGAAGGTTACCGGGTTTGGGGGCGACAGCGCGCACGCACGGGCGCTGGTCGCCGAGGCGATGAAGAAGTTCTAGTGGCCGGATGCACATCGCATCCGGTCCAAGCCGGAGGAACGACGATGGACAAGCGATGGATCATGGTGGGTTGGATGTCGCTGGCGACCGCCGCCCAGGCCGGGACGGTGGTGCACATGGGCCAGCGCGCGCAGCCGGACGGCAAGGTCGAGCCGCGTTCCGTCATCTACGCGCAGGGCGGACAGTTCCGCATGGACACCCTGGATGCGCATGGCAACGTGCGCGACTTCGTGCTGGTGCGCGATGGCCAGATCTGGCAGGTGGATGTCGGCCAGCGCACGTTCTACCACTTCGACAAGGCGGCGCTGGCAGGCCAGCAGCAGGCGATGCAGGCGCGCATGCAGGCGGCGCTGCAGCAGCTTCCGGCCGCGCAGCGCGCCGCGATGGAAGCGCACATGAACACCTTCCTGGAGCACGTACAACACGCCAACCTGTCCTTCACCGACACCGGGCGCACCGACAAGGCGGGGTCGTGGGCCTGCGAAGTATGGCAACTGAAACGCAACGGCAAGCCCGAGAGTGATGCCTGCATTGCGCCCACCGGTGCACTCACCGGTGGCGCGGAACTCGTGCAAGCCACGCGCAAGGCCGCGGCGACCGCCGCCGACGTGCTGTCTTCGGTTCCGGCGGCACGCGCCGCAGCGGCACGCTTCGCGATGTTCGACACGGCGGACGGCTTTCCGGTCCGCACCCGCTACCTCCGCAACGGCAAACCGGAGGACGAGGAAATCGTGACCTCCATCGCGACCCAGTCGCTGCCGGCCGACAAGTTCGCGATCCCCAAGGGTTTCACGCAGACGACCATGGCGCGTGCGGAAGCCGAGCATGACTGACGCGCGGTCCATATGCGTCGTATGGCGCTGGCGGCGTACCCGCCTCGTTGTTCGGGTCGCCGTGCTGACCGCGTTGCTGGCGGTCGCGGCGGGTTGCGGGCGGCAGCCCAACAGCCAAACGGAAGCAGCTCCTTCCGCACCCGCTGCCCCACCGCCGGGGGCAACCCTCGCGATTGCCGGCACGCTGTTCAACGGCAACGACCCGGAGCAGATTCGTGCGTACCTGCGCACCGTGCAGGAAATCAAACCGATCAAATTCGACGTGCAATGGAGCCCCGCGACGGTGGCGGTCAGCAAGGATGAAGCCATGCGCGCGCTGCTCGGCGTCAGCCGCGACGGCAGCATCTTCCGCTTCGCGCGCGCCGAACCCGTGGTGGCGCGGATCAAGCCGGGCAGCGTCCTGTGGATCTACGACCTCGCGTTGAGCCACGTCGATCGCGTCGATGCGAACGGAGACGTCGTGGTGGTGCACACGTCCCCGGCCAGCCTGACGGAGACCTTCACGCGCGCCGACATCGAGTTCGACGCCAAGCCAAACTTGCAGAACCTCTATGTGGCCTTCCGCCCGCACAACAAGCCCGCGGCGGCGCCCACGGCGTCGATTGCCGCGCCGCACCCGGCGCGGTTCGCACCCGCGTCGTGGGGCGCGGCGGGTCAGGCAGGAACGCCTCGGCTCATGCCGGCGGTCTGGTACGGCAACGCCGAGCCGGCGCTGTTGCGCGTGGCGGACACGCCGCCGCCCGAAAATTCCGCGCCAACGGACGAAGACGATCCCGACGGCGACTACGGCGAAACGCGACCGGCAGGGGATGCACTCAAGGGCGAGTTGATGGGCTTCGAATATTCGATGGGCTACACCACCGCTCCCGATCACCTGACGCTGCAACTCCAGGCACGCAAGAAGGAAGAAGGCGACAACGCCGGGACCAGTGAAGAAAAGGTGGAGGACAAGGAAAAGGAAATCGGGGACACCGAGAAGGAGCTGCACAAGCAGCTCGAAGAACTGGCCGACCTCAAGGGCAAACAACTGACTGCCCAAACGGCGTTGAACGACACGGAGTCGGAATACAACCGCGAGATGACGAAGTTGAACAGCAGCATCGCGGACCCGGCGGACCGCGCCCGCGCCCAGAAAGCAGCGACCCAGCAGTACCAGCAGCAGCGCAACAAACTGCAGGACGAACTCGTCGCGATCGACAAGGCCCGCGATGCTGTCTACAAGATCAAGCAAGACGACGAGGAACGGCTGAAGAAACTGGCCGAGGCCGGCGCAAAGCTCAAGGAGTTGTGGAGCATCATTTCGGACAACCTCGACGTGCGCTTCCGGGTCAAGGCCGACGTGGACAGCTTTGCGGTGGCCGGCGCGCTCAAGGTCGTCGACGGCAACATGCAAAGCGCCGCGATGCAGTTCAGGAACCTCAAGGGCCACATTCATCTGGATTTCGTCGGGCGCATGGGCCAGCCCGGCAATGGCGCGGTGAAGGTGCCGGTGGTGGGCCTGCCCTATGTGTTCAACATCCCCTTCCCCGCCGCAGGCCTGCCGCTGGTGATCCAGTTGGGCGGGGATTTCAGCGTCAACGTGTTCCTCGCGGGCAAGCACGCGACACAGCAGTTCTCCGGCGACTACGAGTTCTCCGGTTCCGAAGGCATCAAGGCGACACACTCCGGCACCAGCGATGAAACCGCCATGAGTGGTGATGTCCCCGAAGTCGGCAAGTCCGAAGCCATGAGCCCGGGCGTTTCGGGTCTGGTGCTCGCGATCCAGGCGCCGCGCGTCGGCGTCGGCATCGGCGTGTTCGGAGCGTCCTCGGTCGCCTACGTCGATGTCGTGAGCGTCATCACGATGACGAATGCCGCCGCCGCCAACGGCGCCGCGCTGCTCTCGCCGCTCTGCCAGCGCAGCAACTACTCCGCCGTCGGCAGCGTGGGGATCGACACGCACATCATGCCGGTGCCGATTCCCTTCGCGGACAAACTCAACAACAAGCTCAGCACCCGCAAGCAGGTGTTCGAACACCACCGCGAAGTCCTCAATCCGCCGGTCAAGGCCTGCGAGGTGTAAAGACGTGGCCACGAACAAGTCGATCGCCGACGTCTTGGAGGCTGCAGCCGCAACGCAAACATCGCGGCCGGGAGGTGGCGCATCGCTCGCACGGCACCTGCTGCACTGGGTGCTGGGCTGGGCCGGCGCCGCGGCGTTGTTCGTCGGCTACGAACACCTGCAACTCAACGGCGAGGCGATGCCTGCGTACGCGTGCCTCGCCGGCTCCGCGCTGCTGGTGCTGAGTCCCGTGAAGGCTCTGCTGCACCGGCTGTTCAGCCTTGACCGCGGCATGCTGCACCTCGCGCATGCCGTCGGCGGCGTCGGCCTCATCGCGCTGCCCGTGACCGGCATGGTTTCCGGCACGCCGGTGTTGACGCACGCGGCGCTCGCGCCGTTCGCGATCATGGGTGCAGCGCAGGCCTTGATGCACTCGGACCATCCGCGCAACGCCGCGCAGGCGGCGGCGCTGCGCAATTTCGTGACCAGCCTGCCGGAAGTCGAACAGTTCACGCGCAGCCGTGATTTCACTTCGCCCGCGAATGTCGCGCACGCCGTGCCGGTGCTGACCGACCTCATCGCCAAGGCGCAGGTGCTGGGCGAAACGGAGTTGCAGTCCGACCCGGGATTCCAGTCGGCATTGAAACAGGTGGGTGTGCGCACCGGCCTCGATCTCGGCCTCGACAGCATCGACCGCGCCATCGACGTGATGGCGAAGAGCCCGGCCGGCGCCGCGGCGGCGCCGGCGCTGCGCGCGCGCCTCGCGCAGGCCCGCCGTACGCTCGCCCAGCCGGTTGAACCGGTAAACAACGCGAAGGGCAAGCCATGAACACCACGCCGATGTCGCTGCGCGTTCTGGTTTCAGGCGCCGTGGCGCTGGTAATCTGCAGCTTCGCCGCGCAGGCGGCCGGCGCGGACATCGCCTCGATCCGGCCGGTGCAGGGCCTCGTCGTCACCAGCACCGTGCACAGCGCGTTCGTGGTGAGCAGCGGAGGCGCCGCCCACGCCTACTCCGGTCTCGATGTCGAGGAGTGGGACTCGGTGGCGGGCGCCAATGCCGACGAGATCGACTACCAGATGCGGGTCAGCGCGCCGGCCAGCGCGCGCGCGAACACCGACCTCAACCAGTTCGTGCTCCACCGCAGCGTGCGCCGGGAAGACATCGCGCAGTCGGCGCGGATCAACCTCTTCTATTCCTCGAACGACCCCGGAATGTTTGCCGGGCAGACGTTCCTCGAAACCTCCGTCAAGGCACTCGCGCAGCTCAAGTCGGGCACGGCAGTGCCGTACGTGATCGGCGTCATCGACGGCGAGAACCCGCTGGGCGCAGTCGGCGACCTGTTGCAGGGCGTGGCGAGCCAGTCCGCGACCGGCAAAGCGGGAACGTCACCGCTCTCGGGCTTGTCATCATTGCTCGCCACGAGCGCGGCCCACACCTACTACCGCGGCAACCTGCGGCGCGTGGAGGGCACGCCGGTGACGCTGCCGGTGTTGCTGAACGGCGCACGCGTGAGCCTGCCCGCCATCCACGCGCAGGGGACGGTCGTGAACGGCGACAAGTCCATCCAGATGCAGTTCTGGTGGCTCGACAGTCCGGCGTGGCCGCTCACGCTCAGGTGGAGCATGGCAACGCGCGGCCACGCGGCCGACCAGCAGGTCACGAAGATCGACCTGCCGGCGCCGCAAGCCGCGGGCGGCCCGGACGGTGGTGCCAGCGCGATGGCGAAGCAACTGCAGACGGCCTGCCACCTGGAACTTTCGGGCATCTACTTCAACACCGGCAGCGCGCTGCTGCTGCCGGAATCGCAGCCGGCGCTGCGGCAGATCGCGCAGGTGGTGACGCAGTCCGTATTGCCGCTGCTCGAGGTGCAGGGCCATACCGACAACATCGGTACGGCCCAGTTCAACCAGCAGTTGTCGCAGCAGCGAGCGGACGCGGTGCGCCAGGCGCTGGTGTCCCAGTTCGGAATCCCGGCCGCCAGGCTGACCGCGAAGGGTTTCGGCTTCACGCGGCCGGTCGAAAGCAACGACACCGTGGCAGGCCGTGCGCGCAACCGTCGCGTGGAACTCGCCTGCCCAGGGACGCACTGACACGGCTGAAACCGGGGGCTCAGCGTCACTCGTCCACCGGCACCCGCTCGCAGGTGCCACGCTCGGGATCGATGCGCAGGATCGCGTGGTCGTTGCGGTCCGCGACCCACAGCGAATCGGCGGCGTACGACAGCCCCTGCGGTTCGTGCAGCGGGTAGTCGAACTGCAGGGTGGCGGTTTCGCCGCTGTAGGGATCGAGCATGCACAGCCGATCGTTGCAGGTGTCGGACACGTACACGCGGTTGTCCGCGGCCGCGAGGCCGCACGGATAGGCAAGCCGCACCTTGCGGCCCGCGCCGTCGCGGTCGCCGGGTTCCCACGCCGACGAACCGATCAGCGTGGTCAGCGCGAGGTCGGCGAAGCGCAGGCGGCGGACCGCGTTGCCGCCCGCGTCCGCGACCAGCAACTGGCCCGGCATCGATGCCAGCGCCATCGGCTGCGACAGTGACGAGCGGCCGCCGATGCCATCGCGCACTTCGCTGCGTCCGTCGCCGGCGATGGTCTCGACGCGCTGGTGGCGCATGTCGATGCGCAATATCTGGTGCTGGCCGCTGGCCGCGACGTACAGGACGTCGCCGTCCGCGGCCAGCGCATGCGGCGCGTTGACCGCGGCGCGCAGGCCGCCCCCCTGTTCCTCTACGTTGGCGTATGCCGGCCGCCCCGCGCCGAGCACCGTTTCCACTTCACCCGCATCGAGGCGGATGCGGCGCACGCTGTGGTTGCCGGCGTCGGCCACGTACAGCACGTCGTGATCGATCGCGAGCCCCTGCGGAAGCTGCAGGCCGCACGCAGCCAGTTGCCCGTCCCAGTTGCCCGGCGTTCCCGAGCCGAACTGCCGCAACACCCTGCCGTCGTGGCTGCATTCGAGGATGCGGTGGTGGCCGGTGTCGCTGACGTACAGGCGGTTCCGGGTCGCCAGCGCGTGCGCGGGAAACGCCAGCGGACTGACCGGTTCGGCGCGCACGTCCGGCGACGTTGCGGGCGCGCGCGCCGACACGCCATGGCCGCTCTGCAGTTCGTCACGCAACTGCATCACGGCGTCTTCGATCTCCTGGCTGCGCCCCTCGCCGATGAGACGCGCGGCGAGCCTGCCGTGCGCATCGACCAGCAAGGTGGTCGGCCATGCGGAAATCGTGTACTGCTTCCACGCCTGCCACTCGTTGTCGTTGGCGACCGGCGCGCGCAGGCGGTTCCTGTGCGCGGCTTTCAGGACCGCGGCGTCGGATTGCTGCGACGCGTAGCGCGGCGTGTGCACGCACACCGGCACGAACGCGCCCGCCAGCTTCTTTTCCAGCGTGCGCAATTCGCCGATCAGGTTCGAACTGCTGACGCTGGAGCCGTTCCAGAACACCAGCAACACGACCTGTCCGCGCCAGTCGGCCAGGCGCACGCGTTCGCGGCGGTTGACCCAGCGCAACGCATCGGGAAGCTCGGGCAGCAACGGACGCGAGCCGCTGCGCACCGGATCGAACGGGATGTCGCCGAGGATCATCGCGGCGCCCCTCCGCGCAGACGCGCGGCCAACGCCTCCACACCGCGGCGGACCAGTTCCAGCACCTCGCGGAAATCATCCACGCCGCCGGTGTACGGATCGGGCACGTCGCCCTCGTAACCCGAGCGCGGCGTCGCCAGTCCGGCCGCGACCAGGAACCGCTCGGGCGGCGGCATGTCGTCGGGCACGCGCCGGCGCAATTCGGCGAGGGTCGCATGATCGACCGCCAGCACTCTGGCGAAACGCCGGAAATCATCGTCGTCGAACTGGCGCGCGCGGTGCGGCGACAAGTCGTAGCCGTGCATGCGCGCCACGGCGACCGCGCGCGGATCGGCGCCCTGCCCCACGTGCCAGTTGCCGAGTCCGCGCGACGCCACCGGCAGGCCGATGCCGAGCTTGCCGAATTCGGCGCGTGCCACGTATTCGGCGGTCGGCGAACGGCAGATGTTGCCGAGACAGACGAACAGGATCCCGGGCGGCGGCTGGATCATGCGGGCGCCCCCCGGCCCTGCAGGATGCGTTCGGCGCGCGCGAGGTCTTCCTCGGTGTCTACACCCGGCGGAAACGGTTCGGGCGTGAGGCGTACCGCGATCGCGTGGCCGTGTTCCAGCGCGCGCAATTGTTCCAGCGCCTCGCAACGCTCCAGCGGCGTGCGCGCGAGCGTGGAGAAGGTTTTCAGGAACCCGGCCCGATAGGCGTAGATGCCGATGTGGCGCAGCACCGTCACGCCACCGGGCACGACATCGCGCCCGCGCGCCAGCGCATCGCGCGCCCACGGCACCGGTGCGCGCGAGAAATACAGCGCGCGGCGGCGCAGGTCGCACACCACCTTGACGCAATTCGGGTCGAACCACTGCGCGGCCGATTCGATCGGCGTCGCCAGTGTCGCCATCGGCGCGTCGTCTTCGCGCAGGGCGCCGGCCACCGCGCGGATGCCAGCGGCCGGCGCGAACGGTTCATCGCCCTGCAGGTTCACCACCAGCGCGTCGTCGGGCCAGCCGAGTTCCTGGGCGCACTCGGCCAGCCGGTCGCCGCCGCTGGCGTGATCGGCACGCGTGAGGCACGCCTCGACGCCGCTGCCGCGCAACGCGGCCACGATCCGTTCGTCGTCGGTGGCGACCACCACCTGCGCAGCGCCGGCGGCGCGCGCGCGCCGCGCCACGTGCAGGATCAGGGGTTCGCCGCCCAGCAGGCGCAGCGGCTTGCCCGGCAGCCGGGTCGACCCGTGGCGCGCGGGAATCGCGACGATGAAATTCGCGGCCTCGTTCACGCAGACACTTGCCCGGATGCTTGCCACGGCCGGCGCACCAATTCACCGCCGCAATGGGGGCAGACGTGGTGCATGGCGTCCGCGCAAGCGCGGCAGAACGTGCACTCGAACGCGCAGATATGCGCCTCGCCGTCGCGCGCAAGTGCCCCGCGGCAGCGCTCGCACTCGTCGCGCATCTCAAGAGCCATGTCCTCACCTCGCCTCAGGACGTTTCGCTGGATGGGTCGCGCTCAAGGGTAACGCAGAAGCAGGCCGGGCCCAGCGCCTCGGTCTCACCCATCCGCCAGTTGCTCACGCTCGCGCGCGAACCCCAGTCAGTGGCGCGCGCCGGCAACACCACTTCGGCGGCGACGATGTTGCGCGCCAGCCGGTTGGTCACCAGCAGCGACAGCGTGTTCGCCTCGCGGCCGTTCAGCAATTCCACGGCCCGCAGCGGCGCCAGCGTCTCGCCCTGCGCGGTGACCGGACGCAGGCCGGCGGCGCGCGCCTCGCGGCGCAGCAGTTCGACGCCCAGCAATTCGGCGTCGCCGTCGTGGCGCAGCCAGCGGATCACGCCGACCATCCAGTCGCGTTCCTCGTCCTCGTCGGTGGGCGCCAGCCCGATCACTTCACCCATGCGCATGCGCAGGCCGTCCGCGCCGGCGAGGCGCAGCCGGTAGCCGCCTTCGCTCTGGTCCAGCACCTCGGCGCGGAAACGTTGCGGCTGGGTGGTGTCGGAACTGGCCAGCCACGCGGAGGCCAGTTCGTGGGTGCCGACCATGATCGCGTCGCCATGTACCTGGCGGACGAAGTTCGAAAAGTCGAGGTTGCCCGCCAGCGCGTAATGCAGCGCGTGCATGCCGACCACGACGTCCAGCGCGTGCCGCGCCGTGAGCCGCGCGTGGCCGCGAGGCGCCGTGCCCCAGCCGGCGCGCAGCCGGGCCAGGAAACGCACGCTGGTGGTCAGCGCACGCGCACCGGGTTGCGGCAGGTCGATCGCGTCGACGCCCGGCGGCAACAGGGCGCTGCGTTCGTCGAACACCCGCTCGACCGGTTCCACGTCCAACGCCAGCACGCCGGAACCTGCATCGACCCGGTCCGCCGCGACGTACCCGGGGCCCGCGTCGCTGTCGGTGTCGACGCCGATCCCGCGGGTGCCCGTGCGCGCGATCCCGCACAGGCCCGCGACGCAGCGGATCACCTGCCGCGCTTCCTGCAGTTCGCGCGCGGAAAAACGATACGGATTGCTCATCGCCAGCAGCAGCAACTGCGCGTAGGCGGTGCGCGCAGTCTGGGCTGTACCTGACGCAAGCGCGTCATCCACCGCTTGATCGGCCAGCCCCGCTTCGCTCGCGAATGCGTGCAGGGCATGCACGCGCCGCCATGCGCCGGTGGGCGGCGACTGGTACTGGCGATACGCCCACACCAGCGCGTGGTCGGAATGCACGAGGCCGCGCACCGCCGCGCCGGCCGTGAGCTTGCCCTTGAACATGGGCACCTTGCCGGCCGGCGCGCACAACTCGTGCAACCCCAGCGCGTAGGCGCAGGCCAGCTTGCCCTGCATGCGTTGTGCCGTGGTCGCCCATTCGGTGGCGGCCGCCGGCAACGGATGCGGTTCGGCCGCGAGCTGGCGCTCGATGCCTTCGCACAAACTGGTGACCGGTGCACGCAGGTGTTCCAGCGCAGCCAGCCGCTCGGCGCCCGCCCAGGTGGTCGCCAGCATGCCGTCCAGGATCTGTTCGACCTCGCGTGCCCCCTGCGCGGGGTTGGCCAGCGGCAACGCGGCCACGGTCTCGCGGATGGCCTTCTCGCTGGCGCGCTGGGTGCGTCCCGGCGGCAGGCGCGCAGGCAGGTCTTCGATCAAGCGCTCGTAACTGTCCATCCCGACCTCGGCCTCCCCCAAAGCTGACTGTTGAGAAAGTGCTGTCCTGCACTTTCTCAACACGCCGAGTCCGGTACACGCCCGGACTCGGCTTCGCCGGATCAAGCGCTCGCCGCGCATGATCCGCGGCAGGCCATCCGTGGCCTGCCCAGGCAGGGTGTTGAGAAACACCCTGCCTGAACCACGCGTCAGCCTGCTGCACACATTCCGCCCATTCTAGCCTTGAACCGGAAGCCGGGGCCGTCGAACATGGGGGCGTGAAACCCGCCTTGCACGCCCCGCGCCTGTCCCCGGTCCACACGTTCCGCCCGCTCGCCGAACAGGCCCTGTCGCGCGCGGCCGGCGCGCCGCTGTCGCTGGGCAACCGCGTGGAACTCCTGATCGATGCCCGCGCGAACTTCGACGCCTGGCTCGAAGCCATCGCAAATGCACGCCACAACATATTGTTCGGCAATTATATTTTTCGCGACGACGCGATCGGCCACGAGTTCGTGTCGGCGCTGGCCGAACGCGCCCGCGCGGGCGTGTGCGTGTGTGTGCTGCGCGACTGGATGGGCTGCCTCGGCCAATCGCGCGCACGTTTCTGGCAGCCGCTGCGCGCAGCAGGCGGCGAGGTGCGTACCTTCAACCCGTTCGACCCGCTGAGCCCGTTCGGCTGGATCAACCGCGACCACCGCAAGCTGCTGACCGTGGACGGCCGGATCGGGTTCGTGTCGGGCGTGTGCGTCAGCGGCGCATGGCTCGGTGATCCCGCGCGCGGACGCGATCCCTGGCGCGACACCGGCATCGCGCTGCACGGTCCCGCGATCGCCGATCTCGAACGCGCTTTCGCGGACACCTGGACAACACTGGGGGAACCGCTGCCGACCTCCGTGCTCGCGAATGCCGCCTCGATCGAGCCCGCGGGCGATGTCGCCCTGCGCGTGATCGCGACGCAACCCGCGAGCACCGGCACGTACCGGCTGGACCAGTTGATCGCCGCGCTGGCACGCGAACGCCTGTGGCTGACCGACGCGTATTTCATCGGCGTCGCGCCCTACCTCAGCGCGCTGACCAACGCCGTGCAGGACGGCGTGGACGTGCGCCTGCTGGTGCCGGGCGCCTCCGACATCCCGGCCGTCGCGGCGCTGTCGCGCACCGGCTATCGCGCGCTGCTGGAAGCCGGCATCCGCATCTACGAGTGGAAGGGTTCGATGCTGCACGCCAAGAGCGCGGTGGCGGACGACCGCTGGGCGCGGGTCGGCTCGACCAACCTCAACATCGCGAGCTGGCTCGGCAACTGCGAGATCGACGTCGCGATCGAGAACGCCGCGTTCGCGCGGGAACTGGCCGCGCAGTACGAGCGCGACCTGGAAAACGCCACCGAGATCGTGTTGTCGAAACGCCGCGCGCGGCCCGTGACGCCGCCGCCGCACCACGGATTGCGCGGACACGGCAGCGCCGGCCGCAGCGCGGTCGGCGCAATGCGCATGGCCACCACGCTGGGCGCGGCACTGGGCAACCGACGCGTGCTGAGCGACTCCGAAACCCGTCCGCTGCTGGGCGGCGCGGTGCTGCTGTTCGCGGTCGCCGCCGTCGCCGCGTTGTGGCCGCGGGCGCTGGCCTGGCCGCTGGGCGTGCTGGCGGCGTGGGTCGGCGTCAGCCTCGCGGTACGCTGGGCGCGCATGCGCCGGCATCGGCGAGAGGCGTCGAAGCCGTCCATGCAAGATGCTTCCGATTCGTCCGCATCGCAACCACCCCGGCATGGCTCCTGAAACCACCGCCCCCGATCCGCGCAAGGTGCTGACGCCGTCGGCGCTGAATCGCATCGTGCGCGAGCTGATCGAAGGCGCGCTGCCGATGATCTGGATCGAAGGAGAGATCAGCAATTTCATGCGCGCGGCTTCGGGGCACTGGTATTTCTCGCTGAAGGACGCCGCCGCCGAAGTGCGCTGCGCGATGTTCGCGCGGGAGAACGCGCGGCTGCGCTTCCGGCCCGGCAACGGCGCCAGGGTGCTGGCGCGCGCGCGGGTCAGCCTGTACGAAGCGCGCGGCAGTTTCCAGTTGATCGTCGAGCAGATGGAAGACGCCGGCGAAGGCGCACTGCGCCGCGCGTTCGAGGAATTGAAAGCGAAACTGCAGGCGGAAGGCCTGTTCGAAGCCGCGCGCAAGCGCGCGTTGCCCGCGTTTCCTCAACGCATCGGCGTGATCACCTCGGCCGCGGGTGCGGCAATCCGCGACGTGCTGTCGGTGGCGCGCCGGCGCTTCGCAGCGACCGAAATCGAGGTGCTGCCGGTGCTGGTGCAGGGCGCGGAGGCGCCGGCGCAGATCGCGGCGATGCTGCGAAAAGCGGCGAATGCAGGCCGCTACGATGTATTGCTCGTCACACGCGGCGGCGGTTCGCTGGAAGACCTCGCGGCGTTCAACGATGAAGGCGTCGCACGCGCGATCGCGGCCAGCAGCGTGCCGGTTGTTTCCGCGGTCGGGCATGAGGTCGATTTCTCGATCAGCGATTTCGTCGCCGACCTGCGCGCGCCGACGCCCTCGGCTGCGGCGGAGCTGATCCTCCCCGACGGCGACGCGTTGGCGCGCACACTGGAGCAGCTCCAAGCACGCATGCGGCAGGCATGGGTGCGCCGCGCGCAGGACGCGATGCAACGCCTCGACCATCTTTCGACGCGGCTGCAGAACCAGCGTCCGCAACAACGCCTCGCAATGCAACGCGAGCGGATGCTGATGCTGCGCGAGCGCCTGTTGCGGGCGCACGCGCTGATGCACGAACGCGCGTCCACGCGCCTCGACCGTTCGGTCTCGCGCCTGCTGGCGCAACACCCCCGCGCGCGGCTGGAACAACTCGAAAGGCGCAACGCCGACCTGCACCGGCGCCTTGTCGCTGCATGGGAACACGGCGACGAACGCCATCGCCTGCGCCTGGCGGAACTCGCCCGCGCCCTGCACGCGGTCAGCCCTCTGGACGTGCTGAAGCGCGGCTACGCGATCCTGTTCGACGAGTCCGGCACGGTGCTGCGTTCGGCACATAACGTCGCCCCCGGCGCGTGCTTGCGCGCGCGCCTCGCCGATGGCGAACTGCCGCTGCGCGTGGCTGACCGAAAGTCAGACTGAACAGCCGACCACGGATTCCCACGGACATACACGGATTGGATACGCGCCATCCGTGAAAATCCGTGCCAATCCGTGGTAATGCTTTCCGACAACTCCAGGACGCAACATCATGCCCAAGGCCGCAAAACTGCAATCGAGCTATCCCTATTACCTCGCCAACCGGCCGGTACAGCCCAACACCGGCCTCGCGGTGCTGGACAAGTATTCCGGCAAGGTCGCGACGCGCGTGGCGCTGGCCGACGCGAAAGCCATCGACGCCGCGATCGGCGCCGCTGCGAAGGCCGCCGCCCCGATGGCGGCGCTGAAGCCGTACCAGCGCCGCGCGGTACTGGAGCACTGCGTGGAACGGATGCGCACGCGCAAGGACGACCTCGCCTACGCGCTGTGCGTCGAGGCCGGCAAGCCGATCAAGGATGCGCAGGGCGAGGCCGAGCGCCTGATCGACACCTTCCGCATCGCCGCAGATGAATCGACCCGCATCGACGGCGAGATCGTGAACCTCGAAATCTCCGAACGCACCAAGGGCTACCGCGGCTTCGTCAAGCGCGTGCCGCTGGGGCCGTGCTCGTTCATCACGCCGTTCAATTTTCCGTTGAACCTGGTCGCGCACAAGGTCGCGCCCGCGATCGCGGCGGGCTGCCCGTTCGTGCTGAAGCCGTCCGAACGCACCCCGATCGGCGCGTTGATCATCGGCGAGGTGCTGGCGGAAACCGATTTGCCGAAAGGCGCGTTCTCGATCCTGCCGTGCAACATCGAGGATGCCGATCCGTTCGTCACCGACGAGCGGTTGAAACTGTTGTCGTTCACTGGCGGCCAGATCGGCTGGCAACTGAAGGCACGTGCCGGCAAGAAGAAAGTGGTGCTGGAACTCGGCGGCAACGCCGCGTGCATCGTCGATGCCGACCAGCAGTCGCGGCTCGATTTCGTGATCGCGCGCCTGATCTCCGGCAGCTTCTACCAGTCCGGGCAAAGCTGCATCGGCGTGCAGCGCATCCTGGTGCACGCCTCGCTGTATGACGAGGTCAAGAAACGCTTCGTCGCCGCCACGAAGAAGTTGAAGGCCGGCGATCCCAAGGATCCCGAAACCTTCCTCGGTCCGATGATCGACGAAGCCGCGGCCAAGCGCCTCGAAGGCTGGATCGCGGAAGCGAAGAAGGCCGGCGCGAAAATCCTGTGCGGCGGCAGGCGCAAAGGCAACATGCTGGACGCAACGGTGCTGGAAGAAGTGCCGCACTCGGCCAAGCTCAACCGGATGGAAGCGTTCGGCCCGGTCGCGCTGCTCGAACCGTTCGAGGATTTCGACGCCGCGCTCGCGACCGTCAACAACTCCGACTACGGCCTGCAGGCCGGCCTGTTCACCGACAACCTCACCCACGCGATGCAAGCATGGGACACCTTGATCGAAGGCGGCGTGGTGGTCGGCGACATCCCGAGTTTCCGCGTGGACAACATGCCCTATGGCGGCGTGAAACTGTCCGGCTTCGGCCGCGAAGGCATCCGCTATGCGATCGAGGACATGACCGAGCGCCGGCTGCTGGTGATCCGCGACCGCTGACGGCGCGATGCGCAGCCGGCAATCAGGCCGCGGACGCGGCTTCGCCTTCGGCGGTCACGTCCGACGCCTGCATGCCTTTCGGGCCCTGCACGATCTCGAACTTGACCCGCTGGCCTTCCTTGAGGCTGCGGAATCCCTGCGCGCGGATCGCGGAAAAATGCACGAACACGTCCGCGCCGCCGCCGTCAGGCGTGATGAAACCGAAGCCCTTGGCATCGTTGAACCACTTCACCGTACCGACTGCCATTTCCGGAACCCCTTTTCGCAACGTTTCAAACCAAGGCCCGCATCGAGCGTGGCATGAGTATCAGCCCAGCCCGGACCCTTGCGCAAGCCTGTTCTGTGACGGGGGTCGCTCAATCCGCCAGCAGCGCCCGCACGATCGCCGGCACCTGCCCGGTCGCGGCGGCGAGGTGCGCGTGGATTTCATCGAGGCTGATCGGCGCATCGGGATCGGGGCCGCAACCGGCCGCCCAGTTGGCGACCACCGCGATGCAGGCATAGTCGATGCCGAGTTCGCGTGCTAGGACGGCTTCGGGCATCCCGGTCATGCCGACCAGGTCGCAGCCGTCGCGGCGCAGGCGCGCGATCTCGGCGCGGGTTTCCAGGCGCGGCCCCTGCGTCGCGCCGTAGCAGCCGCCGTCGACCACCGTGACGCCCGCGCGGCGCGCGGCGTCCAGCAGCGCGCGGCGCAACTCGGCAGTGTACGGCTCACCGAATTCCACGTGCAGCACCGGCTCGCCGTCCGCATCGCAGAAACTCGATGCGCGGCCCCAGGTGTAGTCGATCAACTGGTCGGGAATCGCCAGCACCCGCGGTCCCAGGTCGTCGCGGATGCCGCCCACCGCGTTGACGCCGACGATGCGCCGCACGCCGAGCGCGTGCAGGGCGGCGAGGTTGGCGCGGTAGTTGATGCGGTGCGGCGCGAGGGTGTGCGCTTCGCCGTGGCGCGCCAGGAACGCGACGCGCCTGCCCTGCAGCGTGCCGGTCGCGACCGCCGACGAGGGTGCGCCCCAGCGGGTCGAAACCTTGTGGCTTTCAGGGTTTTCCAGGCCAGGGAATGCGTACACCCCGGTGCCGCCGATCACGGCGAGGTCGATCGGGTCAGCCATGCCGCCTCACTCCTCGAGTGCGTAGATGTCGGGCAGGTTGCGGCCCTGCCCGTAATAGTCGAGTCCGTAGCCGAACACGTAACGATCGGGGACGTCCACGCCGACGTAATCGGCCGCGAGCCCCGGCACGCAGCGGTCGTGGCGCTTCACGCACATCACCGCGATCAGCACGCGCCGGGCCCCGGCCACCACGCAGTAACCGCGCAGGGCCGCCAGCGTGTAGCCCTCGTCGAGGATGTCGTCGACCAGGATCACCGTGCGCCCGGCCAGCGCGGCGCGCGGTTCGCGCAGCCATTCGACCCGGCTGCCGGAGGTGGCATCGCCATAGCGGGTCGCGTGCGCGTAATCGAATTCGAGGTCGCCATCGATCGCCAGCGCCAGCGGCGCGGCGAAGAACATCCCGCCGTTCATCACCGTGAGGAACACCGCGCGCTCGCCTTGCAACGCGGCGGTGATTTCACGGCCGATGCGTGCGATCGCGGCCTCCAGCGCCGCGCGCGCGTGGATGCGCCGGGCGTGCGGCAGCACGGCTGCGAGCGGATGCTGCCCGGCGCTCATGCGTGCGTCCCGGCCGGCGCGGCCAGCTCGTCGAGCGCCGCGACATAGCGCCGGTATTGCGGATCGCGCTGCATGGAATCCCAACCCTCCGCGACCGATCCGGCCAGGGCCGCGACCTTCTCGCCGCTGCAGGGCGTGCGCCCGCGCACCACGTCGAGCGCCGCATCCACCATCGCCGGATGGCACACCAGCACCAGGTCGCAACCGGCGTCGAGGTGCGCGTTGACGCGCGCGCCGATGCCGCCCGCGGATTCGGCCGCGACCATGCCGACGTCGTCGCTGAACACCACGCCGCGGAAGCCGAATTCGCCGCGCAGGATGTCCCCGATCCACCTTCTCGAATAACCGGCCGCGAGCGGATCGACCGCGGGGTAGGTCACGTGCGCGACCATCACGGCTTCGGCGCCGCTGGCCAAACCTTCGGCAAACGGAACCAGGTCGGTCGCGCGAATTGCATCCAATGGACGCGGATCGATCGCGGCTTCGAGATGGGTGTCCTCGGGAATAGAACCGTGCCCCGGAAAATGCTTGATCGTCGCGGCCATGCCGGACAGGCGCATCCCGCGCACATAGGCGGCGCCGAGTTCGCTCACTACTGCCGGGTCGGGATCGAACGCGCGCTCGCCGATCACGCGATTGCCGCGCGCGAGATCGACCACCGGCGCGAACGAGATGTCGATGTCGCAGGCGCGCAGCTCGCTCGCCATCACGATCGCGTGTATTTCCGCCAGCGCGACGGCGGCGGCGCGATCACGCCGGTACAACTCGCCGATCCTCGCCAGCGGCGGCAATCGCGTGAAGCCTGCGCGGAAGCGTTGCACCGGGCCACCCTCGTGGTCCACGCTGATCAGGAAATCCCCGCCGCGCGCTTCGCGGATCGACGCGACCAGCCGCAGCAACTGTTCGCGGTCGGCGTAGTTGCGGGTGAACAGGATCACCCCGCTCACTTCCCGCGCGGCAAGCCGCGCGCGATCGTTCGCGGTGAGTTCCTTCCCTTCGATTCCTATGATCAGCATGCGGAGTGGTTTCGTTGTTTTCCAAGTAACCGGGTCAGCATATGGCAACTCCACCGTGACTCATCGGATTCGGGACTCGGGACTCGGGACTCGGCAAAGCATAAACGGTCACCGCTCGAACAGCGCGATCGATTCCACGTGCGCCGTGTGCGGAAACATGTCCATCACACCGGCGGCCCCCAGCCGGAAACCGTATTCGCGCACCAGCGTGCCGGCGTCGCGCGCCAGCGAGGCCGGGTGGCACGACACGTAGACCACACGCCGCACCGACTTGCCGGGCAACTGCTTCAGCAATGCGTCGGCGCCGCTGCGCGGCGGGTCCAGCAGCATCGAATCCCAGTCCGCGCGCGCCCAGGCGCTGCCGCGCACTTCGCCCGCGAGGTCGCCGACGTGGAACTCGGCGTTGCCGATGCCGTTCGCCATCGCGTTGGCGCGCGCGCGTTCGACCAGCCCCGTATCGCCTTCCACCCCGCAGACACGCGCGGCACGGCGCGCGATCGGCAGGCTGAAATTGCCGAGCCCGCAAAACAGGTCGAGCACGCGCTCGTCCGGCCCCGGCTGCAGCAGCGCGAGGGCGTGCTCGATCATCCTTTCGTTGATGCGTGCGTTGACCTGCACGAAGTCCAGCGGCGTGAAAGCCAGCTTCAAGCCGAAATCCGGCAGCGCGTATTGCAGATCGACGGCTTCGCCATCCAGCGGATGCACGCTGTCGGTGCCGCCCGGCTGCAGCAGGATCGCGAAGCCATGCGCGCGCCCGAACCCCGCCAGCTTCTGTTTGTCGTCGTCCGGCAACGGCGCGAGATGGCGGAACACCAGCACGCGCGCCGCGTCTCCCGCCGAAAACTCGATCTGCGGAATCGACGCCGCGCCCTGCATGTCGTTCAACAGCATGCCCAGCGCGTCCAGCTTGTCGCCCAGCGCCGGATCGAGGACGTCGCAATGCGCGAGGTCGGCCACGAAGCGCGGATCGCGTTCGCGGAAACCGACCAGGGTCTTGCCCTTCTTCGGCACGTGCTTCACCGACAGGCGCGCGCGCCTGCGGTAGCCCCACACCTCGGCGGTCAGCGGCGCCAGCCAGCGCGCGGGTTCGACGTGGCCAATACGCGCGAAATTCTGCGCCAGCACGTTCTGCTTGGCCGCGATCTGCGCAGCGGGTGCGAGGTGCTGCAGCACGCAGCCGCCACAGGTGCCGAAGTGCGGGCAGCGCGGCATGACGCGCTCCGGCGACGCGGCAAGGATTTCTTCCGTCTGCGCTTCGTCGAAATTCCGGTGCCTGCGCAGCAGCTTCGCGCGCACCCGCTCGCCCGGCAGGGCATCGGCCACGAACACGGTCTTGCCGTCGACATGCGCGACCCCGCGCCCGTCGTGGGACAGGTCGTCGATGGTGGTTTCGAAGGAGATGTCGCGCGGCGGCTTTTTCATCCACGCATCTTGCCAGACGCGTCAAGCCCGCCGGAATCAGAATGCAGGAACCGTCTCCGCGGCAAAGCCGAGGCTGACCGCACCGGGACCGAAGTTGACCATGCCGGAGATGCTCATCGCGCTGGCGTGCAGCGCGACGCCGGCGTCGGCGCAGGCGACCGCCAGCGCGCCGTAACCCGGCAGCGTTTCCAGGTCGCGCAGGCGGCCGCCATGACTGACGCACAGCGCCGGCACCAGCAGTCCGCGCCGCACCGCCGCCGCCGCATGCGCGAACAGCATTTCCGCGCCCTGCTCGAAGCCATGCGCCTTGGCCGCGGGTTTCGTTTCGCCCTGGAAGCAATGCAGGATCGGCTTGACGTCCAGCGCCGCGCCGAGCGCCGCGCTCAGCAAGCCGACGCCGCGATCGCCCTGCTTGCGGGCGCGCGCGCGCAGGTAGTGCAGGTCGCGCGGCAGCACGTACGCGTGCGTCCGGTTCGAGAGTTCGCTGAGGCGTTCGCGGATCTGGCCGGGACTGGCGTCGGCGGCGATCATGCGGGTGGCTTCGATCGCGCCGATGCCCTGTCCCGCGGACAGGCTCCTGGTATCGAGCACGCGCATCAGGAACGGCGAGTTGTTGCCGGCGGCCTGGCGGACCGGGCGATACGCGCCGAGGATCGCGAAGCTGGCTTGCGTCGCGTTGGCGAAGATCGGGCTGCGCGTGGAGGTGACGGTGAGGCAGAACACCGCGTCGTAATCGAGCACCAGACGGCCCAGGAACAGCCCGCGGATCGCATCGACCGACAGCGGTTCGATTTCGGCGTCGTGGCCGCGCTGGGCGATTTCACTCTGACAGTAGCCTTCCGTTACCGCCGGGTCGCGTGCGTCCACGAAGGTGTGCCCGTCGATCCGCACGGTGACCGGCAGGATCACGATCTGGTTGTCATCGATGAACCTGCGCGGAAGGTCGCAGGTCGAATCCATCACCAGCCCGATGCGCATGCCGCCTCCCCTAGCAGACTGTCGAGAAAGTGCCATTCCCGGATCAAGTCCGGGACAGGCTCTGCACTTTCCCGACACGCCGAGTCCGGTACACGCCCGGACCCGGCTTCGCCGGATCAAGCGCTTGTCGCGCATGATCCGCGGCAGGGTGTTTCTCAACACCCTGCCAGCCGTCGGACGATCATGCCCTGCACGGCCTCACGGGTTTGTGAACCGGCGCACCCCTCAGGCCGCGCCGGCGGCACTGCGCCTCATTTCCGCTGCCAGTTGCCGGATGCGTCCTGGTAGTACCAGCCGGCGCGCGCGCGGTCGATCCACTGCTTGGCGAACGCCTCGCGCATCCGCGACGCCCATTCCGGGTGGCCGTTGGCGGCTGCGATCTGCTTGTACAGCTCCGCGCGGTCGGCGTTCTCGGCGGCGACCGCCTGCTGCGCCTGCGCGCGTTCGGGCAGCGCGATCTTCGCCGCATCGCGGATCGCGACATCGCCGTTGTGCGTAAACCCGATTGCGCCGGAATCGAGCAGGCCCTCCAGGATCGAATGAAAGCGCGCGCGCATGCGCGCCTGGATCGCGTCGATCTGCGGCGTGTGCACGGTGAGGTCGGGCTGCGCTTCCGCGGCATTCGCGGCCGGCACCAGCGCATCGAGGATTCGCATCGCGAGCGGTTCGCCGCGCGCGCCATGGCCTGCATCGGCGCCCGACGATGCGGGCTGCGCACCGGACGACGCCGGCGGAGGCGCCGAGCTGTCCGGTCCGATGATGTTGCTGATCACCTTGTCCGCCGCCTGCTGCGCGGCCGCAGCGGGGAAATACACGTTGATGGTGACGCAGCCGGCCAGCAAAGCCAGCGCCAAGGCGAGCAGGAACACGGGTTTGCGCATGGTGTCTCTCCGGTGAACGTGCGGCGGATCCCGCATGGTCGCTTGAGTCTACACCGCGGAACGCGGCAGGTTATCCGGTGGTTCCCCTATTTGATCACGGGGCCATTGCCTTCCGTCGCCGACTTCAGGCGGTTCACCAGCGTCACCCAATCCACCGCGCGCTGATGGCCGATCACGGTGATGCGCGGCAAGCCGCTGCCTTCCACGATGGTGTAGCCGTCGTCGCGCGGATCGGGGTCGGGGCTGATGCCGCCCATCGTGCAGACGCCCTGGGCCAGCACGCAACTGAGGCCGATGCGCGAATAGCCGAAGGTCTTGAACAGGCGCAGCGCCATGCCCTGCAGGCCGCCCGCGATGCCGCCGCCGCCGACCTCGGTGAGGCTCTTGATCGCGTGCTGGCTGATCCTGCCGCCGCCATTAGCGGCCAGATGCGCGCTGAACGCGGTGGGCTTCCAGCCGACCAGTTCGAGGCCGTGGATGCCGCCATCCATGCGGCCCGTGATCTGGCCGAAGTCGAACACGCCGGTGATCTGGGCGAGGTCCAGTTGCTGCAGGTCGATGTCGGCGGCAAGTTCGGGCGCCGTGCCGAACGGATGACGCATGCTGAGGTTGGTGACGCTGACCGAGCCGCCAAATATGTTCAGCGACAACCCGCCGCCGAACACCAGGTCGTCGCCGTGGTAACTGAGTTCTGGCACCGCGCCGCCCAGCTTGCCGCCGAACGCCGGCCAGCCGAACGCCTTGCACAGTTCGGGCATGTCGACGTCAGTGACCGCGAACGACGCGGACAGGCGCTGCGACTTGCCGGCATCCGGCCGCCACGCGAACTGGTTGAGCAGGAACGAGCCGCCCAGCACGCCGGTCGTCACCGGGCGCTCCAGCACCAGCGTGCCGTTGCGGTCCTCCAACGCGAGTTTCGCCGGGCCGAACGCGATCCGGTACAGCGCCAGCGCATCCCAGCCCAGCGTGGTGGCGGGCCGCGACGTCTTCGCGCGCCAGTCGACCTTGCCGTCCAGACTCGCCACCGCGATGCCGGCGCCGCGGCTGTCGATGGACACGTCGTTGGCGGCGAGGTCAAAAGCCTTGAAACCGCCGGGGCCCATGTCCAGCGATCCGCTCACGCTGCCGGAAATGCCGAGCTTCGCGAGCCCCGTGAGATTCTGGACCAGCGTGGTGCCGTAGCGCGTGTAGGCCGCCGGAAACCTGGCCGCGAAACGCTTGAGGTCGAGCCGGTCGAGATTGCCCTTGCGGTCGAAGCCGAGGCCGCCGGACAACCTCAGCGCGTCGCGATCGTCGAAATCGAGCGAATCGATGGAGATGCCCGCGACGCCCAGTGTGGCGCTCACGTGCAGGTTGACCGGATGCGCCGGCAACTGCGCGTACACCGGCCCCGTCAGCATCTGCCCGCCGCTCAAGGTGCCATCGAACATCAGGTTGGTCGAGACCGGGCCGTTTTCGATCAGGAAGCTTCCGCTGCCCGCGAGCTTCTGCGCCGCGATGTTGCCCGCCTTGCTGTCGAGGTCGACCCCGGCCAGATCGACGCGGCCGGACACGCGGGTGCCCTCGGGCGCGAGGTCCAGCGCCACGGTGCCGTCGACGCTGCCGCCGTTGAGGCGGCCGCCCGGCCACGCGGCGTCCAGCACGCCGCGCAGCCACGCCAGCGGCAGCGCGGCGACCGTCATCTGCACGTGGCTGGTCTGGTCCAGCGGCAGCAGCGCATGCAGGTTGCTCTTGCCCTGCTTGACGTCCACTTCCAGCGTGCCGCCGCCGGGGTCGTACAGGATGTCAACGTCGGCGCCCGCCAAGGCCCCGCCCGGCGCGCGCCTGGTTTCCACATGGCCGACGAACCGCCAGGCGCTGCCGCCGGCGCGCTGCGGTTCGCCGTGCAACGACAAGGCCACGTCGCGCCAGCCCATGGCCGGGATCGAGACCCTGGCGGCGTCGAGCTGCAACTGCGGACGGCCGTCGGCGCCCAGCGAAGCATCCATGCGCACGTCGGCGAGGCTGACGCCCGACAACGCCAGCGTCGCCGCGCGCATGCGCACGGCGGCCTGCGCGCACCCGCACGCGAGCAGCAAGCAGCCCGTCACCAGGATTCGGCCCCAACTTGTCACGAACGTTCTTTTCGGGTATCAGTGACCCCCGATTGTGCCAGCCCGCATCCGAACGGATGCCAACGGAGGCCGACCATGGACAAGGAAGCCAGCCGTTTCAGGGTCCTCCTGGCCGAGGACGACCCGGTCAGCCGCGATTTCCTGCGCGAAGCCATTGCCGCCTGCGGCGCCGAGGTGGTCGATTGCGCCGACGGCCCGACCGCGCTGGAGCTGGCCCGCACCCGGCGCTGGGATCTGCTGATGCTCGACCAGCACTTGCCGGCCCTGCACGGCGACGCGGTGCTGGCGACGCTGCGCGCCGACCCCGGCGCGGCGTCGCGTACGACGCCGGCCATCGCCACCAGCGCGGCGGGCGATTCCGGGACGGCGCCCCTGTTGCGGGCGGGCTTCGCGGAGGTGCTGGCCAAGCCGATGGAACTCGAAACCCTGCACGCGTTGCTGCAACGACACGGCTGCACGCGCGCCGGCTCGCCGCTCGACGACGACGACGCACTGCGCGCTTGCGGATCGCCGGAGGCGGTGGCGCGGCTGCGCCGGCTGTTCGCGGAACAGGAACTGCCCAAGGTCCAGGACGAAGTCGAACACTCCACCCGCAATCCGCAGGCACTGCGCCCGACCCTGCACCGGCTGCGCGCGTCCTGCGGTTTCTGTGGCGCCCAGGCGCTGGCCCAGGCCAGCGCCGCGCTGCATCGCGCGCTGGCGACCGGCGCCGAAGACGACGAGGTGCAGGCTACGCTGACGGTGTTCCGGAACGCCCTCGCGGAAACCCGCGCGGCGCTGCACGCGGAGCTCGAAGCCGACGCGTGAGCGTCAGCCGGAGCGCAGCGGGCCTGCCAGCACCCGCCACGACTGCAGACCGCGCTCGCCCACGTGCGCACCGATCAGCGCGCGCATCAAGCGGCGCAGGGCGGCAAGGTCTTCAGCGACAGGCGATGCGCCGGAAGCCAGCGACAGCAAGGCCGAGCCGCGCACACGCACCCCGCCGGGATGGCTGCCGACGGCGACCGCGCCCTGCTCGGGCAGATAGTCGTAGGTCGTTGCGGGATCGATCGCTGCGCCGGTGTCGGCCGCCGTCTCGAGCTGCATCGCGTAGCCGAGCGCGGCCAGCAGATCGCGCTCGAAGCAGCGCAACCGCCATGCGAGCAACGAGGTCCCTGACAACTCGCTGAGCAGCGCCGCGTAACGGTCGAACAGGCCGGGATGCGGATCGTTGCGCGCGGTCAGGCGCACCAGCAATTCATTCACGTACAGCGCGGACAACAGCGCGTCGCCGCGCAACGCACACACCGGGCCATCAGGTTCGGCCGACGTCAGAGTCTGCAACTCGCCGCGGCCGCTCCAGCCGAGGCGCAACGCCTGCATCGGTTCCAGCAGGGAACGCGGCAGGCGCGCACGCGCCCCGCGCACGCCGCGCGCGACCAGGCCCACCCGTCCAAAATCGCGGGTGAAGGTTTCCAGCAGCAGGCTGGTCTCGCGCCAAGGGCGGGCGTGCAGGACATACGCGGGTTGTTGGGTGATGCGCATCGAAAAGCCGGGAATCGGGAATCGAGAATGGAGAATCGAAAAGCATAGCCGCTCGGCTTTCGGCTTCTACGATTCCCGAATCCCCATTCCCGATTCCCGCTCTACTCATACCCGAATTGCTTCAACGCCGCCTCGTCGTCCGACCAGCCGGCGCGCACCCGCACCCACAACTTCAGGAACACGCGCCGGCCCAGCAGCTCCTCGATCGCGCGCCGCGCGGCGCTGCCGATGGCCTTGGCGCGGCGCCCGCCGACGCCGATCACGATGGCCTTCTGGCCCTCGCGCTCCACCCAGACCACCGCGGCGATTTCGGTGACGCCGTCGGCGCGATCCTCGAAGCGCTCGACCTCGACCGTGGTGGCGTACGGCAATTCCTCGCCCAGCTGGCGCATCAATTGTTCGCGCACCAACTCGGCGGCGAGGAAGCGCTCGCTGCGGTCGGTGTAACTCTCCGAGTCGTAGCGCGCTTCGCCCTCGGGCAGGTGCGCAAGGATCGCGCGCTCGAGTTCGGCGAGGCCCGAACGTTTTTCGGCGCTGACCATGAACACCGCGTCCCACGCGCGGTCGCGCGCCAGCGTTTCGACGAACGGCAGCAACTTTTCCTTGGCCGCAACCTTGTCGACCTTGTTGACTGCCAGCAGGCGCGGGATGCCGCGCCCGGCCAGCGCCGCATACACCGCGGCGTCCTCGTCGTCCCAGCGTTCCGCCGCGATCACCTGCACCGCGACGTCCGCGTCGGCGATCGCCGCGTGCACCGCGCGATTGAGGCTGCGGTTGATCGCGCGCTTCGCCTCGCGGTGCAGGCCCGGCGTGTCGAGATAGACGATCTGCCCGCCTGCGGAATTGGCGATGCCGAGTATGCGCTGGCGCGTGGTGTGCGCGCGCGGCGTCACGATCGACAGGTGCGCATCGACCAGCGCGTTCAGCAGCGTGGACTTGCCGACGTTCGGGCGGCCGACGATCGCGACGTTGCCGCAACGGAAGGATTCACTCATGGTGTTCGCTGTCGACAAGAAACCCCAACATCGCTTCGGCCGCCTGCTGCTCGGCCGCGCGCCGGCTGCCGCCGCTGCCTTCGAAGCGTGCCGCGCGCGGCTGGTCGATCGCGCAGGCCACGTCGAACCTGCGCGCGTGTTCCTCGCCGTGCTTGGCCAGCAATTCATAACGCGGCAGCGGCAGGCCGCGGCCCTGCAGCCATTCCTGCAACAGCGTCTTCGGATCCTTCTGCGGCGCCCCGACCGCCGCCAGCGGCTTGGCGAAGACTTCGCGCAGCCACGCGCGGCACGCCTCGAACCCGCCGTCGCGATGGATCGCCGCGGCCAGCGCCTCGAAGGCGTCGGCGAGGATGGAATCGCGCCGGAACCCGCCGCTCTTCAGTTCGCCGGAGCCGAGCTTGAGCGCATCGCCAAGCTGCAGTTCGCGCGCGCGTTCGGCCAGCGCCGGCTCGCTCACCAGTTGCGCGCGCAGGCGCGACAACTCGCCCTCGCTGGCGCGCGGCCGCGCGTCATACAGCATTTCGGCGACCACCAGGTTGACCAGCGCGTCGCCAAGGAATTCCAGCCGCTCGTTGTTGGGACGCCCGGCGCTGCGGTGGGTCAGCGCGAGTTCCAGCAACGACTCGTCGCCGAAGCGATAACCCGGCTTCACGTCATTCCTGCAACTGCACTTTCAGCGGCACCGACTTCTGGAAGTGCACCAGGAAATCGATGTTGTAGAGCCACGGGATCTTCTTGTCGTAACTCACCTGCAACACCGAGCCGCTCGAACTGTTCAGGATCTGGATGTTCCCGCCCTTGAGGGTGGCGTCGTCGACGTACTGGAAACTGCCCTTGAAGCCGAGGTCGGAACGGATCTGTTCGGGCGACTTGCTGGCGAGGTTGGGTTCGGTGGCGATCTGGTTCATGGCCTTCACCACGCCCATGTATTCCATGTAGGCCGGCACCAGTTTCATCGCTGTGTATCCGAAAAATGCCACCACCACCAGGATGATCACGAACCCGACCAGGGTGATGCCCGATTGACGTTTCATGGAGTCGCCCCCTTCGAACTGCGTTTGGGATTTGCTCGCCCGTCGCCCGCGCCGCAACGCGCGCGCCGCCCGCGGGACCCCGCAGGACGCCAAGAGCTTAATGCAACACGCTGCCCGTGCGACGCGGGCGCGGGATCAGTTGTCCATTTCGTGACCGGCGCACACCACGCGTCAGTGCAACACCGTGCCGATGCGATGCCAGTCGGCGAGGCTGAACCAGATGAAGAACGCCTTGCCGGCCAGGTTGCCTTCCGGCACGAAGCCCCAGAAGCGGCTGTCCTCGCTGTCGTCGCGGTTGTCGCCCATCGCGAAGTAATGCCCGGCCGGCACGGTCCACCGGCAGCCGCCGTCGGGCAGCGCCTCCCCGCCCGAACCGGTGCAGTTGTACGGTTCGATGTAGCCGAACTGCAGGATCTGGTGCTTGACGCCGGCGAGCTCTTCCTCGTGCAACGTGACCGGCGACATCATGGGGTTTTCCTGCATCTGGATGCTGACCTTGTCGGTGCCGCGATACGGACCGATCAGGGTCTGCGGCAACGGTTTGCCGTTGATGGACACCTGTTCGCCCTTGACCGTGACGGTGTCGCCCGGCAAGCCGATGATGCGCTTGATGTAATCCTCTTTCGGGTTCAGCGGGTAGCGGAACACCGCGATGTCGCCGCGCTGCGGTTCGCCGCTGTCCAGTGCACCGAGGATCCTGGTGTTGGTCACCGGCAGGCGCAGGCCGTAGGCGAACTTGTTGACCAGCACGAAATCGCCGACCAGCAGGGTCGGCATCATCGAACCCGAAGGAATCCGGAACGGTTCGAGCAGGAAGGTGCGGAACAGCAGCACCGCGAGGATCACCGGGAAGAACGAGCGCGCGTAATCGACCAGCACAGGCTCGTGCGGCTTCTGGCCTTCGCTCGCCGCCCGTTCGCGCCGCCTGCGCGCGAACAGCAGCTTGTCGCCCAGCCAGACCACGAAGAACGCGGCCGTGATCAGCACCAGCGCCAGCGCGAAGTCGGAGGTCTTGTACCAGATGTAGATGCAGATCGCGACGATCGCCACCAGCACCACGGTACCCAATGCGTCTTTCTTCACTGCGTGTTCCTTCTCGTTGCCCGCGACGGCGTCTCGGTTTGATTCGTCATTCCGGGGCCGGCGCCAGCTTCATGGGCGACGGAACCCGGAATCCAGTGCCTTTGGTCATCCCGACGTACGTCTGACATCGCCTTGTCCGTCCGCGAAGTAGGTTGGGCTGAGCAACGCGAAGCCCAACGCCGTGCGATCCAGCGTTGGGCTTCATTGCATTCAGCCCAACCTACCCGCTCGATTCCCGGCTTCGCTCACTTGTCCGTGCGCAACACTGCCAGAAACGCTTCCTGCGGAATCTCCACGCGGCCGACCTGCTTCATGCGTTTCTTGCCTTCCTTCTGTTTCTCCAGCAGCTTCTTCTTGCGCGAAACGTCGCCGCCGTAGCACTTGGCCAGCACGTTCTTGCGCAACGCCTTCACCGTCGAGCGCGCGATGATCTGCGCGCCGACCGCGGCCTGGATCGCGACGTCGAACATCTGGCGCGGAATCAGTTCGCGCATGCGTTCGACCAGGTCGCGGCCGCGCCGGTCGGCCTGCGCACGATGCACGATCAGGCTGAGCGCGTCCACCCGGTCGCCGTTGATCAGCACGTCCACGCGCACGAACGGGCCGGCCTCGAAACGCTCGAAGTGGTAATCCATCGAGGCATAACCACGGCTGACGGATTTCAATTTGTCGAAGAAATCCAGCACCACTTCGGCCAGCGGCAGCTCGTAGCTGATCCGCACCTGGCTGGCGAGATACTGGATGGAACGCTGCACGCCGCGCTTTTCCTCGCACAGCGTGATCACGTTGCCGACGTACTCGGGCGGCGTCAGGATGTCGGCGACGATGATCGGCTCGCGGATTTCCTGCACCATCGGCGAGGCCGGCAGCTTGGCCGGGTTGTCCAGCAGCATCGTCTCGCCGTCGGTTTTGAGGACTTCGTACATCACCGTCGGCGCGGTGGTGACGAGATTCAAATCGTATTCGCGCTCCAGCCGCTCCTGCACGATTTCCATGTGCAGCATCCCGAGGAAGCCGCAGCGGAAACCGAAACCCATCGCTTCGGACGATTCCGGCTCGAAGAACAGCGCGGCGTCGTTGAGGCGCAGCTTGTCCAGCGCCTCGCGCAGCGCGGGGAAATCGTCCGCGGACACCGGAAACAATCCCGCAAACACGCGCGGCTGCATGTGCTGGAAACCCGGCAACGGTTTGGGCGCCGGATCGGCCGCCGAAGTCAGCGTGTCGCCGACCGGTGCGCCATGCACTTCCTTGATCGACGCGCACACGAAACCGACTTCGCCCGCGCCCAGTTTTTCGGTCTTCGTGCGCTTGGGCGTGAACACGCCGACCTGCTCGACCTCGTGCGCGCGCCCGGTGGACATCACCAGCAGTTTGTCGCGCGGCTTGATCTCGCCCTGCATCACGCGCACCAGCGACACCACGCCGAGGTAGTTGTCGAACCAGGAATCGATGATCAGCGCCTGCAGCTTGTCGGTGTCGCGCGGCTTGGGCGGCGGGATGCGCGCGACGATCGCCTCCAGCACGTCGCGCACGTTCTCGCCGGTCTTGGCGCTGATCGCGACCGCATCGTCGGCATGGATGCCGATCACCGCCTCGATCTCTTCTTTCACCTTCGGGATGTCGGCGGTGGGCAGGTCGATCTTGTTGAGCACCGGCACCACTTCCAGGCCCATCTCGACCGCGGTGTAGCAGTTCGCGACCGACTGCGCCTCGACGCCCTGCGCGGCATCCACCACCAGCAGCGCGCCTTCGCACGCGGCCAGCGAGCGCGAGACCTCGTAGGAAAAATCGACGTGGCCCGGCGTGTCGATGAAATTCAATTCATAGACCTTGCCGTCGCGCGCGGTGTACGGCAGCGACACCGAACGCGCCTTGATGGTGATGCCGCGCTCGCGCTCGATCGGGTTGTCGTCGAGCACCTGCGCTTCCATCTCGCGCTCGGTCAGTCCGCCGCAAATCTGGATGATGCGGTCGGCCAGCGTGGACTTGCCGTGATCGACGTGGGCGATGATGGAGAAGTTGCGGATCTGCTGCATGGCGCGCGGAGGGTGGCGCAGGAAGGCGCAAAACCGCGATTATCGCATGGCGCGGAGAGTAATCCGACAATGATCGGGCCATGGATGGCCGGCAACGAAGCAATCCATGCGCCCAAGACATGGACGTCAAGTGCGGATTGCGGCGACACGTCATCGTGCCCCCATCCGGCCTTCGGCCCCCTTCCCCCGCAAGCGGGGGAAGGGATCGATGAACTGACTACATCTGCGCGAACTTCAAGGTCGCGCCGCTCGGATCGACGGCCGCCTTCACCGCCGCCTCATCGGCCTTGTCGCCCATGAACAGCACCACCACGCCCTTGAACGAACCCGGCGATGCCTGCTTGAACGCGGTTTCCAGCACCTGCGCGGTGGTCGCGGAATCCGGGCCGCCCACGGCGATCATGTTGCCCGGCAGCACCGTGGCGATGATCGTGCCGTTCAAGCTGTCCTGGACGCGCGAGATCGCGCCCTGGTTTTCCGGATACTTGCCCGAGGGCACGAAATAGGCGTACGGCGCGTTCGTGATGTCGCCCAGGTTTTCGGTGACGATCTGCTGCATGTACGGCTGCCAGGTGGAAGCCGAGACGTTCGCGCGCGAGCACATGTCGTCCTCTTCGGACGAATCCGATGCCCCGGCGGCAGTCCCCGACGTCGCCGGCGCAGAGGCCTTGGGATGTTTGGCCAGGCAGTCCTTGACGGCCGCATCCACTTCGGCATCGGTCGGCCGCGTGGCCTTGGCCTGGGTGGCGGTTCCGGTCTGTTCGCCCTTCTGGCAGGCGCTCAGCCCCAGCGTGCCGAGCAACGCGACGGCGGCGATGAAAAGGAATTTGCGCATGACGATCACCTCGATGACTTGCGTGGAACGGCAGGACCAGCTTCCCTCCCCGGCTTGCGCCAACGCTGACGCAAGGCCTTCTGGACAGCCGGATGGACAAAATCGGAAACATCGCCGCCGAGGCTGGCGATCTCGCGCACCAGCGAGGAAGAGATGAAGCTCCACTCCTCCGCCGGCGTCAGGAACAGCGTTTCGGCCTGCGGGATCAGGTGCCGGTTCATGCTGGCCAACTGGAATTCGTATTCGAAATCGGACACCGCGCGCAGGCCGCGCAGGATCACCCCTGCCCCGCACTCGGCCATGAAGCGGGCCAGCAGGGTGTCGAACCCGCGCACCTCGACATTGCCGATGCCGGACAACGCGGCGCGCGCCAGTTCAACCCGCTCTTCGAGCTCGAAACGCGGCGTCTTGCCGCTCGACTTCGCGACCGCGACGATCACCTTGTCGAACAGCGGCGCCGCGCGCGACACCAGGTCGCCATGCCCGTTGGTGATCGGGTCGAAGGTCCCCGGATACACCGCGATGCGACGATTCGACCTGGTTGGCTTGGCGGTCCCCATGCCCCATTGTGCCATCTTGCGGCGCTGCCGTGGCGCCGGTGTGCGCCGCGCGGAAACGCTCATGCCTGCGAAGCGCCGGCGCGGAACAACGTGCCGCGCACCGCCCCGGCATCGCGCTGCCGGTGGAGGCGCCAGCGCGCGGGTGCGGTCCACGCATCGGCGACGCCCGCTTCGACGTACACCCACGCGTCATCGGCGAGCCAGCCGTTCGCCTCCAGCAACGCCGCGGCTTCGGTCCAGAGCCCCGAATCGAACGGCGGGTCCGCGAACACGATGTCGAACTGTTCCGCCGCCGGCGCCGCCAGCACTTGCAGTGCGTCCGCGCAGCGCACTTCGCCGCGGTCCTGATGCAGCCGCGCGAGATCCGCCGCGATCGCCTGCGCCTGCGTGCGCTCGCGTTCCAGGAAAACCGCGCTGCGCGCCCCGCGCGACAAGGCCTCGATGCCCAGCGCGCCACTGCCCGCGAATGCGTCCAGCACGCGCACGCCCTCGATCACCGGCGCCAGCCAGTCGAACAGGGTCTGGCGCAGACGCTGCGGCGTCGGCCGCAACGCCGGCAGGGTCGGCACGCCCAGCTTCGATCCACGCAGGCGGCCGCCGATGATATGGATGCGTCCTGGCGGCGCCGTGCTCTGGCGATGTCTGTTCATGCGCCTTTTCCGAAGCCGCTGTTGTGCGAAGTCAGGGCAGGAAGCCCGTTCCGGACCCGCAGACTTCCGGGATACCGAATCTTGCCTTGTTCTTCAACGAAGCTGCGATCAGGGACGATCGCATTGGTAAAGCCAACGGGTGCTAGCATTTCGCCACGTGAACCTTGCCGCCTGAATCCGATGCCGAGCCTCTGGAACAAACTCGCCAACCGCAGACCCCCGCCCGTGCCCGCACCGCGGGACGACGAGCCGCCCGTCGCGCCGAGCATACCCGCGCGGCAGGACACCGGCTTGCCCCCATGGCACGCGTCCGGGCCCTTGCCGAACGTCGCCAACGGCCCGGATGACTTGCTCTCGGTCGCGCCCGCGGCGGCGCCCCGGCGCGGCTGGCGCGAGCGGCTGGCGGACAGCGGCTTCGCCCGCGGGCTGTCGTCGCTGTTCGCGCGCAACCCGGCGCTCTCCGACGAACTGCTGGACGAGCTGGAAATCACCCTGCTCTCGGCCGACGTCGGCGTCAACGCCACCGCGGAACTGATCGACGACCTGCGCCGGCGCATGCACAAGCGCGAATTCGCCGACGCCGCGGCGTTGCGCGAAGCCCTGCGCGCGCGCCTGGTCGCGCTGTTGTCCCCGGTCGCGCAGCCGCTCGATCCGGGCGGGCGCAAGCCGTTCGTGCTGCTGGTGGTCGGGGTCAACGGAGTCGGCAAGACCACCACCATCGGCAAGCTGGCGCGCCGCTTCCAGCAGGAAAAACGCGACGTGCTGCTGGCCGCGGGCGACACCTTCCGCGCGGCTGCAGTCGCGCAACTGCAGGAATGGGGCGGCCGGCTGGGCGTACCGGTGTGTTCGCAGGGACAGGGCGCGGATTCGGCTAGCGTGATCTTCGACGCGCTGCAGATGGCGGTCGCACACGGCAAGGACGTGATGATCGCGGACACCGCCGGACGCCTGCACACCCGCGCGGGATTGATGGACGAACTGGCCAAGGTCAAGCGCGTGCTCGGCAAGCTGGACGCCGACGCGCCGCACGAAGTGCTGATGGTGATCGACGGCACCACCGGGCAGAACGCGATCAACCAGGTGCGCGAGTTCATCAACGCAATCGGCGTCACCGGACTTGCGGTCACCAAGCTCGACGGCACCGCCAAGGGCGGCGTGGTGTTCGCGCTGGCGCGCGAATTCGCGTTGCCGATCCGCTACGTCGGCCTCGGCGAGCGCGCGGAAGACCTGCGCCCGTTCGAAGCGCGCGCCTTCGTCGACGGGCTGCTGCCCGCCGGCAGTTGACGGCGCACGTGGCCGCCTCCACGCCAACGCCACGGCGCCTGTCGCGCCGGATCGCGCTGGCGATCGTCGCGCTGCTGGCCGCGCTCATCGTGGCGGCAGTGGTGTACGTGCACCACCTGCTGCAGCCGCAACGTTTCACCGCACTGCTGGAAAACGACCTCGCCGCGATCGGCATCCGGCTGGACCTGGACGCGCCGGCCGAACCCGCCCTGTTTCCGCATCCCGGCGTGCAATTGCAGGGCTTCAGCCTGACCAACATCGGATCGGGCACGCCGGTGCTGCAGGCCTCCGGCGCCATCATCGTGGTCCCGTGGCGCGCCCTGCTGCACGGCGACGTCGCGATCGAGCGGGTGGACGTCAACACGCCGCGCATCGACCTCGGCGAACTGGAAGCCCTGCTCGCGCGGCTGCCGCACCACGCGGGACCGCCGCGCCTGCCCACCATCGCGACCGGCGTGCACATGATCCAGGGCACGCTCACCCGCAACGGCTCGCCGCTGCTGTTCGACCTGAGCCTCGCGACCGGGGCGCTGGTGCCCGGCCAGAGGTTCCGCCTGGATGCCTCCGCGCGCACCGCCGCGGGGCGCAGGCTGACCGCCGTGTTCGCCACCACGCCTTCCGCGGCGCGGGATGGCGTCATCGATCTGGACGCGCTGCAGATCGTCGTTGCCGAACAAGGCGGCGCCGCGCTGCAACTCGCAGGCAAGGGCAGTTGGCGCGGCGGCGAGGATCTCGCCATGCAACTCGAAGGCAGCTTGCGGCACCGCTCGTTCTCGCCGCCACCGCCCGCGTCGGGCGCAACCAGCGCCAGGGCCACTGCGAGCACCGCGCCTTCGGCACCCGCACTCGTCGACGGCAACGTCACCGACAGGATCGCGCTGCAGATCGCCCCGGCGCGCGCCGGCGTTCCGCTGACGGTCACGCTGAAACTGGACGGCGACGACGCGCAGGCCGACCTGCGCATGCAGCCCACCGAATTCGACAACTGGTGGACGCGCCTGCTGGCGGCCAAACCGGGCGAGCCGTCGGGGCCGTTGCCGTTCACCGGCGCCGCACGCGCGAAGCAGCTCGACCTGGGCTGGCTCAAGGCCACCGACATCAGCATCGACGCCGGACCGGATCTCGCGCCGGCTTCCGCCGCCAGCGCCGCTCCCGCGCCGGCATCCACCGCGAAGTCGCCGCACTGATGGATGGCTTCGCGCGTCGCCTGCTCGACTGGTACGACCTGCACGGCCGCCACGACCTGCCCTGGCAGGACACCCCCGCCAACCGGCGCACACCATATCGCGTGTGGGTTTCCGAGGTGATGCTGCAGCAGACCCAGGTCGCGACGGTGGTTCCGTATTTCGAACGTTTCCTCGCGGTGCTGCCGGAAATCCGTGCGCTGGCCGCAGCCGACGAGGATCGCGTGCTCGCGTTGTGGTCGGGCCTCGGCTATTACCGGCGCGCGTGCCACCTGCATGCGGCTGCGCGCATCTGCGCGACGCAACACGGCGGCGAACTGCCGCGCGATGTCGACGCGCTCGCCGCGCTGCCCGGCATCGGACGTTCCACCGCCGGCGCGATCCTCGCGCTGGCACACGGCCAACGCCACGCGATCCTCGACGGCAACGTCAAGCGCGTCCTAGCGCGCTTCCACGGCCAGCGCGGCTGGCCGGGCGAACGCGTGGTCGAGCACGCGCTGTGGCAGCACGCCGAAGCGCACACGCCGGGCACGCGCGTCGCCGATTACACGCAGGCGATCATGGATCTCGGCGCGACCGTCTGCACGCGCGCCAACCCGCGCTGCGATGCCTGCCCGCAGGCGCGCGATTGCGTCGCGCTTCGCAACGGACTCGCGGTGGACATTCCCGCACCGCGCCCCGCGCGCGCGACGCCGCAAAGACGATCCGTGTTCGTGGTGTTGCGCGACCGGCAGGATCGCGTCCTGCTGCAACGCCGTCCGCCGCAAGGCGTCTGGCCCGGCCTGTGGAGCCTGCCTGAAGCGCCCGATGTCAACGGCGCGCGCGGATACGCGGCGCGCCTCGCCGAACTCGACGGCACTGCCGCCGCGGTGCTGCCGGAAATCCGCCACGCCTTCACGCACTTCAAGCTGCTGGCGACGCCGCTGGAATGGCGCGGCGTGCGCGCGCATCCCGGCATCGCGGACGACCCCGGCCTGCGCTGGTGCTCGCCTGCCGAACTCGCAGCGCTCGGCGTACCCGCACCGGTGCGCAAGCTGCTGGCTCGCTGACGGGTGCCGCGCGGATCAGCCGCCGGATGCCGGCGCCGACGCCTTGGCTTTCGCCGCGTCCTGCTTCATCTTCAACTCGTCCACCGGCACGATCTTGAGGATCTTGCAACGCTGATGGTCGAAGGTGACGAAATCGAAGTCGCGGTACAGCATCTGGTTCCTGGCCGTCAGCCCGATGCCGTTCGCGAACGCGAGGTTGGTGCACGGCGTCTGCACGGTCAGCAGGTACAGCTTGTTGACGCCAAACCAGATCGCCACGGTGTCGGGCGCGAGGTACTGGAAACCGTCGATCTGGAAGTAGCGGACGTGGTCCACCGGCGCTTCCGCATACTTCTGGTAGCGGGTCAGGTCGGCGCGTTCGGAAGCGGTCTGCTGCGCCCACGCCGGCAGCGCGGCAACACCCGCCAGCAGCAGCGCGAACCCCGCGATTTTTCGGACGGTTGGCATTCTGCTCAACCTCATACTCGAGAAGACGATTCTGACTATACTTGCCGCGTGGCCCGGCGGATGAGCAGGCGCTGACCGCCGGCCGCGCGCAACCGCTGCGAAGCAACGCAGCCCACGCGGCATAGCGTCAACAGGCCCCAACGACAGGAGCTGCCCGAAGGCCGTGTCCAGCAACCCGAAGAATTCCGCCATGCCGGACGGATCCGGCGGGCCCGCATCGCGTCTGCCCGCGCCGCTGGAATGGATCGCGCGGCCGCTGGCGCGCCTGTCCACCAGCCTGTTCAACCTGCGCGCCGGGCTGGCCAGCGACAGCCTGATCAGCATGGTCCTGATCGTCGCCGGCATCTGGTACGGACACATGCGGCCCGCGCTGGCCGCGCTCACCGTGCTGTGCGGACTGTTCGCCTTCACCTTCATCGAATACGCCGCGCACCGCTGGCTGTTCCACGGCAACACCGGCCCGTTCAAGACCGGCCACGACCACCACCACGACGATCCGCTGGGCTACGACGCGCTGCCGTTTTTCATGCCGCCGCTGTTCATGTGCGCGCTGGGCGCGCTGTTCGCGCTGGCCCTTCCCGTCGGCTACGCGCTGCTGCTGGCCGGCACCATTGCCGCGGGCTACGCCGCCTACGGACTCAGCCACGTCGTGATCCACGTGCACCGCTTCAGCAGTCCGCTGATGCGCCGCTGGGCCGGCTTCCACAACATCCACCACTACCACCCGGACGCCAACTTCGGCGTCACCACCGGGTTGTGGGACGCGATCCTGGGCACGCGCTACAAGCGCAAGCCGCGACCGGCCGTTCGGCACGCCTGAAACGCAGCGCAGTGTCTCGCGTCACCGGCGATGCCAGGTCACCGAGCTGTTTCCACGCGAAGGTGGCAATGTTTTCCATGGTCGGAATGCCGAGGCCTTTCATCTCGTCAAGCATGCGGCGGTCGAGCGCGCCGCGCGACTCGAACCGGCGTCCTGGTCCATGACACGAGTGGTGCAGGATCCGGCCATGATCAAGAACTTTGATGTCATTGTCGAAAGGGACGCCGACGGCTACTACGTCGCGTCGGTTCCCGCCTTGCGCGGTTGCCACACGCAAGCATGTTCCTCGACACGCTGATGGTTCGCATCCAGGAAGCCATTGCCTTGTGTCTCGAGGTCGAGGGCATCCCTGCCACACCCAGCAAACTCGTGGGCGTTCAACGCGTCAGCGTTGCCCTGTGAGCGGACGGCCAATCAGCCCGGCCCGAGGTATTCGCAGCCCTCGCCGCTCTGGCCGCGCTTGACCACCACGCGCTGCAGTTGCGGCAGGTCGCCGAGCTGCTTCCACACGAAGGCGGCGATGTTTTCCATGGTCGGAATGCCGAGGCCTTCCACCTCGTTGAGCATGCGGTGGTCCAGCGCATCGCGTGCAACGCCGATGCGGCGTTCCAGGTCGCCCATGTCCACCACCCAGCCGCGCTCGGTCAGCGGACCGCGCAGCCACACTTCGACCTGATAGGAATGCCCGTGCACGCGGCGGTAGCGCGGATCGCCGTCGTCGCCGGCGTCGAGCCGGTGGGCGGCGTCGAAACGGAATTCCTTCCAGACGTTGAACAACTGTTCGCTCATGGGATACCGAGATACTTGTGGGTTTGCAGGCTGAGTCGCCAATGCGGATGCGCCTTGCAGTAATCGACCGCGGCGCGGGTGTTGTCGGCCGCGCGCGGGCCGTCCATCGGCTGCAGGAAGAAATGCGTCGCGGCGAAATCCGCGAAACGTTCCGGCAGCGCCGTGGGCTGCGGGTAGACCAGCTTCAATTCGCTTGCGCGCTTCAGCTTCACCGGCTGCTTGCCCTTGGGGCTGACCGTGATCCAGTCGAGCCCGTCCGGCGCTTCCAGCGTGCCGTTGGTTTCGACCGCGCACTCGAAGCCGCGCGCGTGCATCGCATCCAGCAGCGGCGCATCCAGTTGCAGCAGCGGTTCGCCGCCGGTGAACACCACGAAGCGGTTTTCCCTTTGATCCCGCGGCCACAATCCCGCGATCGTGTCCGCAAGCGCCGCCGCATCGGGAAACTTGCCGCCGTTCGCGCCGTCGGTGCCGACAAAATCGGTGTCGCAGAAATCGCACGCCGCGCCCGCGCGATCAGCCTCGCGGCCCGACCACAGGTTGCAGCCAGAGAACCGGCAGAACACCGCCGGGCGTCCGGCATGGAAGCCCTCGCCCTGCAGGGTGTAGAAGATTTCCTTGATCGCGTACATGGATGAACGGAGCGCTGGGCCGCCTATTTTGCCAGCCCAAGCTCCGCCCCGCTGCTTTCACCGCGCGCCGACGCGTGTGGCGCTAGCGTCGCGCACGTATCCGGATGTTTCGCCGCGGGTCTCGTGGCGCGCGGCGGGAGGAGGTGCTCGATGAGAGCGGCATTCGGCGGCGCCATCGCGGTGGTGTTGCTGGGACTGTGGGTGTACTTGATCGTGACCGGCTGCCAGATCGTCGCGTGTGCCAACACGACCGGTTGCGTGGCACCCACGGCCGCCTCGTTCAACGACGTGATGGCACAGGCGCTGGCCGTGATTGGCGGACTGGTCTCGGCACTGGTGATCGCCGAACTCGCGGTTACCCGCTCGGGTGAAGCACCGGCCGCGCACCTGCTGGTCGCGAACGCCTCGCCGCGTGCGAAGCTGGCCCTGCAGGTCATCAGCGGCATCTACGTGTTCGCATGGCTGGTAGCCGGACTCGCGGCGCTGCTGTTCGGGATGCGGAGCCCGCATACGCTGCAGCCGCTGACCAGCGTCGGCCAGTCGTGGCTGGGCCTCGCGGTGGCCGCGGCATACGCGTACTTCGGGCTGCGGCCATCGCAATAAGGCAAAGGGCCGTTACCGCAATTCGGATTCCTCGAAGAAGCGCGTTTCAAACGGCGCGTGTGCCGGGTCGGCGGTGTGTTCGAGGACGGCCCGGCATGGCTTGGTTTCCCGATCGCTGGCCAGCCCCACGCCTTGGTGACAGACTATCGGCGCCCCCCGTGGCAAAGCGGTGGAGAGACAACGTGGCGCAGCCAACCGACAACGCATCGCAGATCGCAGAACTGCAACAGATGATCGCGTTGCAGGCGCGGGTCTGCTACATGAATGTGGACCGCACGCTGGCGACGTGGACGCGCACGGCGTTGTCGCTGATCGTGTTCGGCGCGGTCGTGGACCGCTACGGCGTGTTGTTGCTGGACAACCATCCCGCGCATGTCGGCACCTGGCTCGCGCCCAATCCCGCCTCCAGCGTGGGCGGCATCGCGCTGGTGGCGCTGGGCGTCTTCATCGCAGTGGCCGCGGCCATTCGCCACCAGGCTTACCGGGCGGCGTGGCTGCGCGTGTACGGCCGGGACGAGACCTTCGGGCCGTGGCTGGCCTTCCCGTTCGCCGTGATGGTGGCGATCGCCGGCAGCGCGATCTTCGCGGTGCTGCTGCTGTTCGTGAAGTGAACGCGAGCGCATGAACATGGACAGCAGGAACACCCACGCGAACGATCCCGGCGAAGCCCCGCAAGTCGCGCTCGCACGCACGCTGGAGCAGTTGTCGCTGCAGCGTTCGTACATGAACACCGAGCGCACGCTGGCGGTGTGGACGCGCACCGCGCTGTCGCTGATGATCTTCGGGATCGCGGTGGACCGCTTCGGCCTGCTGATGCGCCATCCGCCATGGCACGTCGCCGCTGCCAGCGAACTGCTGCCCAACCCGCTGTCCACCCTCGGCGGAGCCATCCTGGTGGCGATGGGCGTGCTGATCCTGCTGGCGACCGGGTTCCGCTTCCTCGCTTACGGCCGCAAGTGGTACAAGCTGAACACGCACCACGTGTGGTATCACACGCCGTGGCTGGCGTTCTCCTTCGCGATGTTGATGGCGGCGTTCGGAATCGTGCTGCTGGTCGTGCTGTGCGTGTTCAGGCAGTAGGCGTACGGGCGGATTCCACCGCGCCAAGAAAAGCCTTCACCAGCGCGCCGCGGTACTTGTCGCGGCTGAGCACCAGCGACAGACGGCGTTCGAGGTCGAGGAACGGTGTCTTCAACACCTTCAGGCGTCCCGCCTGCACGGCGTCGTCGACCGCGACCGCGGGCAGGCAGGCGATCCCGAGACCCGCGATCACGGCCTGCTTGATGGCCTCGATCTGGCCGAGTTCCAGCACCGTTTCGCCGGCTGGCAGCACGGCGAGGGCGCGTTCGCTCAAGGTCCGCGTGGCCGAACCCGGCTCGCGCAGGATCCAGCGCGCACCGGTGAAATCGGCCGTGCGCAGGCGCCGCCGCCGCGCCAGCGGGTGATCCGGCGGCGCGCACACCACCAGCGCATCGCGCCGCCACGGCCGCACCTCGACATCGGCATGCGCCACCGGACCTTCCACGCAACCGACGTCCAGTTCGTGCGCGCGCACCGCGGACACGATCGCGCGGGTGTTGTCCACGCGCAGGCGCAGCGCGACCCGCGCATGCGCGCGCACGAAATCGCCCAGCAATTCGCCGACCCGGTAGTTGCCGACGGTGTTGCTGGCGCCGATCCGCAGTTCGCCGGCCAGTTCCCGTGGCTGGCCCTTCGCGCGGCGCTGCACTTCGCGCAGGCGATCCAGCACTTCCTGCGCCAGCGGCAGCAGTTCGCGGCCGCGTTCGTTGAGGCGCAGGCGGCCGCGTTCGCGCGAGAACAGCGGCGCATCCAGATGTCGTTCCAGTTCCGCCAGCGCCATGCTGGCGGCCGGCTGGGTGAGGTGCAGACGTTCGGCCGCCGCGCGCACACTGCCGGCGGCCGCGATGGCCGCGAACACTTCCAGTTGCCGCGGGCTGATGCTGATCATCAATTGAGCTGATATATCGAATAAGAAATCATAAGTATCATTTTTGCACGGCCGGCCCTAGCCTGCACGGATCGCCGTTTCGGGAAACCCGTGCATGAACTCCGCCGCTGCCGCCGTCCTGTCTTCGGACACGACCGCCAGTCAAGGCCGGCTGCGCGCCCGCCTGTGGCCGGGCCTGTTGCTGTCCGGCGTGATCGCGCTGGTCGCGACGCAACTCGGCCGCTGGCTGCCGCTAGTGGGTGGACCGGTGTTCGCGATCGTGCTGGGCGTCGTGGTGCGCAACGTGGCGACGCCGCCCGCCGCCTGCGTGCCCGGCATCCGCTTCGCCGGCAAGCAGATCCTGCAATGGTCGATCGTGGCGCTGGGGCTCGGCCTCAGCCTGACCCAGGTGGCGCGCACCGGATTCGAATCGCTGTCGGTGACGCTGGTGACGGTGAGCGCGGCTTTCCTCGCCGCCTGGCTGCTCGGGCGCGCGCTGGGCATTCCCTCGAAACTGAAACTGCTGATCGGCGTCGGCACCGCGATCTGCGGCGGCTCGGCGATCGCCGCGGTCACGCCGATCGTCAAGGCCGACGAGCACGACACCGCGTTCGCGATCTCCACGATCTTCCTGTTCAACCTGGTCGCGGTGCTGGCGTTCCCCCTGCTCGGCCACTTGCTGGGCCTGAGCGACCGCGGTTTCGGCCTGTGGGCCGGCACCGCGATCAACGACACCTCCTCGGTGGTCGCCGCCGGCTACAGCTATTCGAATGCCGCGGGCGATTTCGCGACCATCGTCAAGCTGACCCGCGCCACGCTGATCCTGCCGGTGTGCCTGGGGCTGGTGCTGATCGAGGCGTGGCGCCATCGGCGCGGCGACGGCTTCAAGCTGCGCCGCGTGTTCCCGTGGTTCATCCTGTGGTTCGCGGTGGCATCGGCCGTGCGCACCGCCGGCTGGATTCCGGACGCGTGGCACGCAGGACTGCACCTCGCGGCGGAATTCCTGGTCGTGGTGGCGCTGGCCGCGATCGGCCTGTCGTCGGACCTGCGGCGCATGGCAGCGACCGGCTGGCGGCCGATCGCGCTGGGATTCGGCGTGTGGGCGGCGGTCGCACTCAGCAGCCTTGCGGTGCAATTCGCCGCAGGCCAGCTCTGACGCGTTTCGGGAGACGACGCTACAACCGGATCGGCCCGGCCTTGTGGCAGGCATCGCGCCTGATGCGCGCATCGGCGACGCCGGCTGCATCGTTCTTCGACTCGGCGATTTCCAGCACCGTCTGCCAGTTGCTGGCGCACAGCCCGCCGACCTTGGGACCCAGCGCGTATGAATGCTGCGCGTCGGCCTCGGCCGTCGGGTAATCGCGCAGCAGGATCTCGACCTCGGCGCGGAACTGCAGGATGTCCGGCGCGTCGGGCGACAGCTTCAGCGCGGCGTCGATCTTGTCCAGCGCATCCCGGTACTTGCCGGCGTTCTCGTCGACACGCGCGCCGTCCAGGTAACCGTCCACCGCCGGATCGCGCAACGGCACCACCTGCACCACCGACTTGTCGTCCACGCGCGCGGCGCGGATCGCCTCGACCATCGCGGTGGGCGAAACCCGCTCCGACGCGGGCGGCGGCAACGGCGGGTGCGAGCACGCCGCCAGCAACGCCGCGAAGCCGCCCGCCGCAAGCGCGGCGCACCTGTTCAACTTGATCATCTTGCTGCTGCTCCGAAGTGAGAAATTCAAGGATGCGACACCGACGCCGGCTGCGCCGCGCCGTTGCCGTTGCCGCCGCTGAAGATGTTTTCCAGCCGCTGCAGGTAGCAGTGGTTCTGCACCGGCGGCGCGTAGCCGGCGATGAACGGATACTGCTGCGCGCCGTTGCACTCGGGCAGGCTGCCTTCGCCGGTGGACGGATCGATCCAGGCATACTGGATGTCGTCGCCGAACGTGGCGTCGAGCGGCGCGCTCGGCAGCTTCTGGAACAGGTTGATCCACACGCGCAACGCGCCGGTCGCGCCCCACAGGTGGGTGGGCTGGTTGTCGTCACGGCCCATCCACGCCACCGCGAGGCGGTCGCCGGTGAAGCCCGAGAACCACGAATCGCGCTGGTGGTCGGAGGTGCCGGTCTTGCCCGCGACATGCAGGTCGCCCAGCCGCGAATTGCCGATCGCCGCGGCGGTGCCGTATTGCGTGACCCGCTGCATCATCCAGCGCACCAGCCGTTCGGCCTGCTGGTATTCGCCCTTGCCGGGCTTCGTCGCGTATTGCTTCAACACATGGCCCTTGTCGTCGAGCACGCCGCGCAGGGTCAGCAGCGGCAGCGCGTGGCCGTCGGCGGCGAAGAATTCGTACAACTGCGCCAACTGGAACGGCGACATGTCCACCGCGCCCAGCAGCAACGAGGGATTGGCCTGCACGTCCTGCAAGCCGAACGAGCGCAGGAACGCCGCGACCCGGTCCACGCCGAGCTGCAGGCCGAGGTGCACGCTGGCGAGGTTGTAGGACTTGGCCAGCGCCTCGACCATCGGCACCTGTCCGTGCGAGATGTGGTCGTCGTTCTGCGGCGTCCACAGCTTGCCGTTCGGCAGCTTCAGCGAGATCGGCGAATCGTCCAGGATCGACGCCACGTTCCAGCGCGACGGATTGGTCAGCGCCATCAGGTAGTAGAACGGCTTGAGGCTGGAACCGACCGGACGGCGCGCGTCATAGGCGCGGTTGAAGCCGTGCAGGTCGGATTCGCGCCCGCCCACCATCGCCAGCACGTTGCCGGTCGACGGCTCGACCACCACCACCGCGCCCTCCAGCTTGTCGGCGCGCTTGCCGAGACCGCGCATGGTTTCGTTGAGCGCGTCTTCGGCGTACACCTGCGCGGCCGGATCGAGCGTGGTGTAGACCGCGAGCCCGCCGTTGCTGAGCTGCTGGTCGGTGAAATCATGTTTGAGTTGCTCGCGCACCACTTCCATGAAGGCGGGGAAGCGGTCGACCACCAGTTGCGGATTGGGCGTCACGTCCAGCGGCGCGGCGCGCGCGGCCTGCCACTGCGCATCGTTCAACAGTCCGGTGGTGTGGAATGCGTCCAGCGCGAGGTTGCGGCGCCCCAGCGCACGCTCGGGAAAGCGGCGCGGATCGTAGTAGCTCGGCCCCTGCACGATCCCGACCAGCAGCGCGATTTCCTGCGGGCGCAGGGCCTGCACCGGTCGCCCGAAGTAGAACCAGCTCGCCGCGGCAAAACCGTGCACCGCCTGGTTGCCCTGCTGGCCGAGGAACACCTCGTTGCAGTACGCGGCAAGGATCTGGCCCTTGCTGTAGTGCGCGTCCAGCAGGATCGACAGAAGCGCCTCGTTGAACTTGCGCACCAGCGTCTTGTTGCGGTCGAGGAACAGGTTGCGCACCAGTTGCTGGGTGATGGTGGAGGCGCCCTGCACCTTCTTTCCCGCGCGCAGGTCGGCCAGCAGCGCGCGCGCGATCGACGAGAAATCAATGCCGTGGTTGTTCTTGAAGTCGCGGTCCTCGACCGCCTGCACGCCCTGCACCAGCAGCGGCGGCAATTCCGCCAGCTTCACGACGATGCGTTCTTCCTGGTCGGAACCGTACAGGGTCGCGATGCGCGCGGGATCGAGATGCGTCTTGCGCAGCGGCTTGCCGGAGGTGAGATCGACCACCGAGCGGATCTGGCCGCCGCCCAGCGTCACGCGCACCCGTCGCGGCAACTCGCCGCCGACCGGATCCATGTAGCCGCGCGAGGCGATGGTGAAGGTGTCGCCGTCCGCGCTGTACGTGCCCGGCACCTGCGCCGCGTGCGCGGCTTCGGTGTAGCCGGCCATCTGCAGTTCCAGCGCCAGGGTCGCCTTGTTCATCGGCACGCCGGCTTCCAGCAATTGCGGCGCGCCGTACACGCGGGTCGGCTGGGTGAACTCGATTTCGGTCACGCGCGTCTTGACGCGATGGTCGAGCGCCAGCGTGTACGGCACCACGAAGCCGATCGCGAAACCGATGCCGATCAGGATGGGCCAGCGTGCGAATGGCCAGACCCGGACGATGAACCGGCGCACGCGTTCGAACCAGGACAAGGCGTTTTATCTATGGCAGGGCGTCGGGGAATTTTAGCGGATCGGCGCGGCGGGCTTGCACGGCGCGCCGCACCGATTCAGCGGCGATTGCCGATCGGCGATGCCGTTGGATTCACCAGCGGCGCGTCACCAGGAACTGCGCGCCGCAACCCTTGTCCACCCACACGCCGGCGCGGTTCCAGCCCCAGGTGCGGCCCTCGATGCAGGCCGAATCCGAGTTCTGCCGTTGCAGCACCACGCGTCCGCGCGCGCCGACATCGACCTGGCAGAAGTAGTAGCGGTACTGCGGGCTGCCGCACGACACCACGAAGTCGCGGTTCCAGCCCGGTCCCGGCTGCCAGCCGCCCACGGCCGCGAACACGCCGCCGCAACCCTTGTCCACCCAGATGCCGCCGCGGTCGAAGCCCCACGTCCTGCCCTCGATGCAGGCCGACCTGGAGGTCTGCCGGACGATCCGCGCGCCGCGCCAGTCGTAGGGAACGGCGCAACGCAACAGGCGATGCCGCGGACTGCCGCAGGAAACGGTTTGCGGACCGTAGCCCGGATAACCCGGCTGTCCGTACTGGGGCGGAGGCGGAGGCGGGCGGCTGCCGTAGGTGACCTGCGCGCAGGCCGCACCGACAAAGGCAAGCAACGCCACCGCAACGATCGACGCAACAGTACGCATGACGCTGCCCTCCTGATTGGTGCGGGTCAGTTTCCCTTGCAATGTCTGAACGGCAGCCGGCGCGGCGTCAGTCTCCCGCCGCCTTCGCGGCTTTCTCGGCGGCCGCGGGCTTGGCGGTTTCCTTGCCGGATGCGGACGGTTTGTCGCCGGACGGCTCCTTCGGCTTGGCGGCCTCGCCAGCAAGGTTGTGTTTCTTTTCCTTGTCGGATTTGAAATCGGTTTCGTACCAGCCGCTGCCCGCCAGACGGAACGCGGGCGCCGTCACCTGCTTGTGCACGGTGTGGCGCTTGCCGCAATGCGGGCAGACGTCGGGATCGGGATCGGACAGCTTCTGCAGGCGTTCGAACTTCTCGCCGCAATCGTCACAACGGAATACGTAGATGGGCATCGCAGGCAAAACCTCGAAAACAATCCCGCAATGATACCGCCATCGCCGCGGCGTGACGCGGCGTCCGGCGCGCCTACGGACCACAGCTTGGCATGCGCCGGCTTTTATCATGTGCGTTTTGCCCACAGGAAATCCGATGCTACTAATCCGTTCCGCATGCCTGGCCGTGATGCTCGCGGCTGCCCTGCCCGTTGCGCGCGCCGCGGCGCCGTTGTGCCCGGCGACGTGGCCGCCGCAACCGGCCGCGTGGGTCGCGCACATCGACGAGGTGAACCGCAGCCTCGGCATCCCTGCCGACTACGCGGCAAAGCACAATCTGGTGCCGCTGCCCGAAGGCAAGGATCTGGTGCAGGCGCCGCGCGACGTGTACGGGCGCAAGGTGGAAATGGTCGCGCCGGCCGCCGCGGCGTTGCAGCGGATGTTCGCGGCCGCGGCGCGCGAGGGCGTGAAACTGGAAACCGTGTCCGGCTTCCGCAGCATCGACTACCAGACCGGCCTGATCCGCAGGAAATTGAAGGCCGGCATGAGTATCCAGAAGGCGCTCTCGATCAACGCGGTGCCGGGCTACAGCGAACACCAGACCGGATGCGCGGTGGACCTGACCACGCCCGGCGTGCCGGCCGCCGACGCGAGTTTCGAACACAGCAAGGCATTCGCGTGGCTGCAGCAGCACGGCGCCGAATACGGCTTCCACCTGTCGTTCCCGCCGGGCAACAAGTACGGCTACGAGTACGAACCGTGGCATTGGCGTTACATCACGAGCGAACCACGCCCAGCACATTCGCGCTGACATGCGGCTCGCGTAGGTTGGGCTGACGCCGGCCTTATCGGCGGAAGCCCAACGGGGTCCGGCGTATGCGTTGGGCTTCGCCGGGCGAAGCCCAGCTTGGCCCAATCTACGCCACGCGGTCGGACAACGTGAAGTCGGTGTATTGAAACCGGTTGTCCCGCAGCGTCGAAGCGCCGCGCTCGAGACGCAAAGGCTCGTTGAACAACGGTCCCGCATGACTCAGCGTGTGGAACTCGCCCCGCTCGCCGCAGGGATCGACCCCGGCGGGCAAATCGCTGAGCAATGACGGATCGTATTCGCGGCCGCTGAACGATCCATCGAGTTGCTGCGTATCGACGCAGGTCAGCACCGCGCGATGTCCCTGCGCATGGAACTTTCGCGACAGCTCGCGCGTGTCCGCACCCCATAGCGGGAAAACTCCCGTCCACCCGGCGCTGGCGAGTTGCCGTTCGCGATAAGCGCGCACGTCTGCGAGAAACAAATCCCCGAACGCGCAATGGCGGATACCGGGCCAGCACTCGCGCGCTTGCCGCAGCGCGTTTGCGTGCGCGGCTTCGTAGGCAGCATTGCTGGACGGCCAATCGATCCTGCATTCGATCAGCGGCAGTCCGAGCGCCGCGATCTGCGCTTGCAGGACGTCGCGCCGGATTCCGTGCATCGAAACCCGCTCGAACGTGCCGGTGATCGTCGTGAGTAATGCGACGACCCGCCACGCCGGATCGTCGCGCAGCGCCGCGAGCGCCATCAGGCAATCCTTGCCGCCGCTCCAGGAAAGCAGTGTGGGGGTCGGCACGTGGTTCACAACGACAACGGTTCTTCAATCATGGCCGGGGTTCCAGCGCAGCGTCAGCATGACATTGCGGCCGGGCTGGTTGTAGTAGTACGCGGTCTCGTAGTCCTTGTTGAACACGTTGTTGAGCGCGAGTTGCAGTTTCCAGTCGCGGTTGAACTGCCAACCCGCGCGCAGGTTGGCCAAGGCATAACCGCCCATTCGGTTCGTGTTGCCAATGTCGTCGTACGTGCGCGCGTTGACGTACCAGCTCGCGCCCACGCTGAAGCTTCCGAAATTGCGGTCGGCGTCGAAACGCGCGCTCTGGCGCGGACGGCGCGGCAACTCGTGGCCGTCGTTGAAGCTGCCGATCGCATCGTCGCGCGCGTTCAACAGCGTCGCGGTGGCGCGCAGGTCCCAGCCCGCGAGCTTGCCGCCGACCACGCCTTCGAGACCAGTGATGCGCGCACGGTCGATGTTCTCGGGCACCCAGGCGTCGCTGAGCGCGATCAGGTCGGTCACGTCGTTGCGGTACACGCTGATTGACCAGTTACCCCAGCCGGGCGTGCCGCGCAGGCCGAGCTCGGCGTTGCGCGAACTTTCGGGCCGCAGGTTCGGGTTGCTGTAGCCGGGGTAATACAAGTCGTTGAAGTCGGGCGCGCGGAACGCGGTGCCCCAGCTCGCGGTGAGGCGCAGATCCGGCGCGAAATTCCAGCCCCACAACAGGCTGCCGGTGGTCTTGCCGCCGAACTGGCTGTTCTGGTCGCGCCGCACGTTGGCCTGCAGCGATTGCGCGCCGAACGTGCGTTGCCATTGCGCGAACACGCCTCGGTCGGTGCGCGCAGCGACGTCATAGATCGTGCTGCTGGCAATGCGGTCGCGCTGCCAGTCGAGGCCCGCGCTCAGCAGACCGCCGGCCGCCGCGACGTCGGCCTGGAACGAGCCCAGCGTGCGGCGCGTGTCGAAGAAGTCGATGTAGCTGCCAGCGAGGAAATCCTTGTCGAAATCGGTGCTCTGCCCGGCACGCAGCGTGAGGTTCACCGCGCCGTTGGGGCGGAAGTGCAATTGGCCGCCCACGACCTGCGTCGAGTAGTCGTCGGAATCGCTGAAGGTGCCGTCGTATTTGTTGAAGCCTTGCGTGCGCATCGCCAGTGCGTCTGCGCTCCACGCGTCGCTGAACCTGTAGGCGCCGTTCAACGTCAACGCGCTGTCGTGGAAACCGTCGCGGTCGGGCTGGTCGGCGAAGCAGCCGACGAACAGTTCGGCGGCGCCGATCCGGCACGAGTTGATGCCCTCGGTCTGGTCGTGCGTGGCCTGCACCGACAGCCAGCCCTTGTCGCCGGCGGCCGAGAACCCGGCGCCCGCATTCCAGTGCCGGTAGCTGCCGACACCGACGCTGGCATTCGGCGTGAACGTGCCGGGCGCATGGCGCAGGAAAATCTGGATCACGCCGCCGATCGCTTCCGAACCGTACAGGCTGGAAAACGGCCCGCGCACGATCTCGATGCGCTCGATCTGGTCCACCGGAATGTCCTGGATCGGTGTGGTGCCGGCGGTCGCGTTGCCGACGCGCACGCCATCGATGAGCACCAGCACCTGGTTGGAGTTGGTGCCGCGCAGGAACATCGAAGTGCCCTTGCCCGGCCCGCCGCTGTTGGCGATTGCCATGCCGGGCGTGTCGGCCAGCAGATCCTGCAGCGACGACGGCTGCAGCAGTTCGATTTCCGCACGCGTGATCACGGTGACCGGTGCAAGCGTCTGGTCTTCCGTCTGCGCAGTGCGCGTCGCGGTGACGACGATCTGGCCGAGGGTCTGGGGGGCGCCATCGGCGATGGCCGCGGCGGAAACACAGCACAACGCAGCCGCCACTGAGCGGCCGAGCAAACGATATTGCGATTTCACGAAGACTCCTGTCCGCACCTGCCCGTGCGGTTGATGAGTAGCAAGGACAGGGGAAGGAGTCGTGGCGCCGGCGCGGACGCGCGGCCCCAGTCGCATGCCCGCCGCATGTCCGGTTCTCGCCTGCGGCCGGTCTCCGGGCTCGCGAGCGAAGACGCGTGGTCTTCGGGAACCGCGCCTTCCCGTGTGCGCAGCACACAGTGGCCGATGCGGAACCTTGGCTCGCCTACCGTTGCGGGGGCAGCTCCGGAATGGACGTCCAGACAGCCGAAACGTCGTCACCGGATTCCCGTTTCAACCATCCGCTTGCGCCGATGGTCACCTCAGGCGGCGGGTATCATCAAACACCCGGCCCGTTCGCGCAAGCTCACGTCCATAGAGGACTCGACAATTCCACCAGCACCCACGCCACGAACGCACTGATCGGCAAGGTCAGGAGCCACGACCACACCATGCGTTCGACCACCGTCCAGCGCACCGCGTTGAAACGCTTGGACGCGCCCACGCCCATGATCGCCGACGACACCACGTGGGTCGTGGACACCGGCAGGCCGAAGACCGACGCCATGATGATCACCGCCGCGGAACTGGTTTCCGCCGCGAAGCCGTTGATCGGGTGCAGCTTCACCATCTTGTGACCCAGGGTCTTGATGATGCGCCAGCCGCCACCGGCGGTGCCGGCTGCCATCACCAGCGCGCACACCACCTTCACCCACACCGGGATCGGAAAGTGCCCACCCACGTCGGACACCCGCAGGAAGTGCAGCCACGACGGCAAGTGGTCGAAATTGTGCGCGAGGGTGGCGTCGGCAAGCGCCAGCGCGATGATGCCCATGGTTTTCTGCGCGTCGTTCATGCCGTGCGACACGCCCATCGCCGCGGCCGAGAACAGTTGCGCCTTGCCGAAAAAGAAATTGACGAACGGCGTGCGACCGAACCGGCGTAGCCAGCCCCTGCGGTTGCCGAACCAGGCGAACAGAACCAGCAACGCTCCCATCACCACGATGCCGAGCACGAAGCCGGCCACCGGCGAGGCCACCATGGGCACCAGCACCTTGGGAATCAGGCCGCCGCCGCGCCACCAGTGATTGGGGTCGGTGGCCCAGATGATCGCGCGGAAATTGCCGTCGGACGCGGCGAACGCGGCGCCGCACAATCCCCCGATCAGCGCGTGCGACGAGGAGGACGGCAAGCCCTTCCACCAGGTGATCAGATTCCAGATGATGGCGCCCAGCAACGCGCAGATCAGCACCTTGCCGCCCACCTGGAGCACGCCCGCGTCGATCAGGCCCGTGGCGATGGTGATCGCGACCGCGGAGCCCAGCAACGCGCCGCCAAGATTGGTCGCCGCGGCCATCAGCACCGCCTGGCCGGGCGTCAGCACCTTGGTCGCCACCACCGTGGCGATCGAGTTGGCGGTGTCGTGAAAGCCGTTGATGTAGGTGAACACCAACGCGATCACGATGACGGCGGTGAGGAGGCTGAGGCTCATTGTTTCGGGACTCGGGACTCGGGACTCGGGACTCGGGACTCGGGGCCCAGAACACTTCGGTGCCCTGCAAATTTGCCGTCATTCCGGGGCCGCTTCCCTGGCTTTATCCGGGAAGCGGAACCCGGACTGCGTTTGCAGGACTGCAAACGCGAACGCCGAAGGCGGCCCGCAGGGCGAGCGCCAAGGATGGCGCGAGTAATCCATCTTGATTCGCGCAATGGCAAAAAATAGATTCCGGTATTCGCCGGAATGACGAACGACAACAGCGGGCTCTGCCGAGTCCCGAGTCCCGAGTACCGAGTCCCGGCTCTCATGAATTCTTCAACACGATCGAATAGATCACGTTGCCCACATCCCGGCAGCGATCGATGGCCTTTTCCAGCAACTCGAACAAGTCCTTGGCCAGCAGCACCCGGATCGGGTCGTCGCTGTCGAGGTACAGGGTCCGATAGGGTTCCAGCAGCAGCCGGTCGGCTTCCGACTCGGTGGCCTGCAAGCGATCCTGCAGCTTGCGCATGCGGCCGATGTTCATGCCGTTGCGCAACTCGCTGACCATCTCCGACACGCCGTCGGTGGCACTCATCAGCAGGCTGGCACGCGAAACGAAATCGATGCCTTCCACGCGCTTGGCCACGATCACGTAGCGTTCGGCGAACTTCTCGATGGTCTTGGGGATGCGATACAGCGCCGAGGACATCGCCTCGATGTCCTCGCGGTCCAGCGCGGTCACGAAGGTGTTGACCAGCGCCTCGCTGATCTGCGCCGCCAGCTCCTTCTCGCGCCGGCGCGCGGCGCGGAAACTGTCCAGCAGCATCGGTTCGCCGTGCGCCTCCAGCAGGCCCTGCAGGGCCTTGGCGCCGTCGCGGGCCGCGCCGGCGCTGGCTTCCAGCAGCGTGTAGAACCGATCTCCCTTTCCGAACATGGTCTGCAGCGAAAACATGGCGATCGATCCGGGCAAGTGAACCGCGCGATTTTACACGAGCGCGCGCTCCGTCCGATGCTCCGGCGCTCGCTGGTGCGGTATCCCGAAAACACGTTCGTCATTCCGGACGAACCCGCGCAGTGGGTGAGATCCGGAATCTGCTCTCATCTCCTGCAGAACAACAGCAGATTCCGGGTTCTCGCGCCGGCAAGCCGGCGCGCGCCCCGGAATGACGAAGCAAGATTCTTTCGGAACACTACACTAGACTTCCCGGATGGCCTATACCCCGCAGCGACGATGCTGACCGAACTCGGCCTGGTTCTGTTGCTGGCCCTGGGCAATGCGTTTTTCGCGCTGGCCGAGATCGCCCTGATCGCCTCGCGCAAGAGCCGCCTGCGCTACATGGCGCGCACCAGTACCCGCGCGCAGGTGGCGCTGCGCCTGGCCCAGCATCCGGACCGCTTCCTGTCCACGGTGCAGGTCGGCATCACCCTGATCACCCTGGTCACCGGCGCCGCCACCGGCACCGCGATCAGCGACACCATCCGCGTGTGGCTCACCGACCTCGGCCTGCCGGCGGCCGCGCACGCCTCGCTGGTGATCGGGCTGGTGCTGGGTTTCGTGCTGGTCACCACCCTCAACATCACCGTCGGCGAACTGGTGCCCAAGCGCGCGGCGCTGGTGGCGCCGGAACGCATCGCGCAAGTGGTGGCCTTCCCGATGCAGGCGCTGTCGTGGGCGATGGCGCCGTTCGTGTGGTTCCTCAATCTCATCACCGGCGCGCTGCTGCACCTGCTCCGGCTCAACCGCGTCAAGCGCGAGAAGGTCAGCGAAGAGGAAATCCGTCTGCTGGTCGCCGAAGGCGCCGAGCAGGGCGTGCTGGATTCCGACGAACGCAACATGGTCAACCGCGTGCTGCGCCTCGGTGACCGCACGGTGGACAGCGTGATGACGCCGCGCCCGCGCGTCGCGTGGCTGGACGCCGCCGCGCCGCTGGCGGAAAACCTGGCGGTGCTGCGCGCGACGCCCTATTCGCGCTATCCCGTCTATCGCGAAAGCGAGGACGAGGTGCTGGGCGTGCTGGAGGTCAAGCGCCTGCTGCAATCCATCGCGCAGCAGCCGGAGCCGGGCGCGCAACCCGCGCGCATGGATCTTTTCCGCAAACTCGCCAAGCCGTTGTTCGTCCCCGCCACCGCGCGCGCGCTGGACCTGCTCGACGAATTCCGCGACGCCGGCACGCCGTTCGCGCTGGTGGTGGACGAATATGGCAGCATCGAAGGCATCGTGACCCTGAACGACGTGCTGACCGCGGTGGTCGGCCACCCTGCCAGCGCCGGTGAAGGCGCTGCGGCGGGCGATGTTCCGGCACTGCGCCGCGAGGACGGAAGCTGGCTGGTCTCGGGTTCGTTCGCCACCGACGACCTGCGCGAATTGCTGCAACTCGACGAGTTGCCGAACGAACGCGACGGCGATTACAACACCCTGGCCGGCATGTTGATCGAACTGTTCGGCCATATCCCCGTCACCGGAGAAAAAACCGCCTGGCACGGATTGACGTTCGAGATCGTCGACCGCGACGGCGCGCGCATCGACAAGGTCTTGGTCACCCCCGTCGTCAGCGAACCGCAAACCGATGAAGCGGATCCGGACGACGGATAGCGGTCAGGATCGCCGGTTCGCGCGTGCCGTCGCGACGTGCGAGCAGCCGTTGCGCCGTTACCGCCCCGGATCGTCCGTGATATTGCATACCGCCCCCGATGCGCCGCATAACACCGGTCGTCCACGCGCGCGCTCGATACCCTCGGCTACCGCCAAACCGATGATAGTCCCTCGAATTTTTCCCGTTGACATGGGAAACAACCAGCGCGACGATCCTGTTACCGCCCCTGATCGGGGGCAGAAATGGCGTTCGGCTTCAGAGTCAGGCCCGTTGCAAGGATTAGGCAAATGGAACTCTACGTTTTCAGCTCCAGCAATTTGACCAATATTTGGGCTGGCGTCGGTGCTCGGCGCTGGGGCATCTCCGCCAAGCAGGCGCAGAATCCTAAGACACCGACCAAAGCAAAGGCATTCCGCGTGGGTGCGCTTGGCATTCTTTATTGCACAGCCACCAAGTCATTCATGGCGCCGTTTTTCGTTTCGTCCACACCTCAAGCTAGCGCGTCCGTCCAAGATGTATGGCCCGAGGAGTGGTGGTTCCCGTTCTCCATCCAACCGCTCGGCTCTCCAGCAAGACAGATGGACACGAACCAAATTTCCAAGCTGCCGTCTGTTGCGGCATCCGGAAAGACATGGAACCACATTCTCTTCGTGCAACCAGACTTTGTATTCCAGCCTTCGACCATAACCGACGCGGACTGGGAAATCCTTTACACAAATCTGGTGTCGTGAACAGCCGAACTATTCGTCCAACCGGACGCTCGCCTACGGCTCGCGCCGGTTAACTCAAGCGTTAGTCCGTATAGAAATGACGCGCATCTATCACGCAGACTTCGGCACTTACGCCGTTTGGATGGGGCTATGCGGTCTCCCGTTGCTTGCGGTGCCATTTAATATCGCTGAGTTTGGCTGGTCATCGGCCGCGGCACATGGGCTGATCAAGGTACTCTTGGTCATTGTCGCCGTCGAAGTAGTGATAGCGCTGTGGCTGTCGCGATATCGCCTCATGTTCACCGAAAGTACCCTGTCGTATCGCTCGTGGCGAGCCTCCTGGAGTGCTCCATATGCAAGCATTGCTGAGGTCGTCCCGTCTCGAGTTACGCCTATTGCCAAGGTTCCGATTGGTGCTTACGTCAAGTTCAAGGATGGGCGTAGTGAGCTAGTTTATACAAAGGCTTTTTCGTTGGTGGCCATTAGGGACCTGTTTGCACTAGTACATACGGCCTAGCTATTCATTTCAGCGGACGCGCTACGCGCGCCGCTAAATTCGGGCGTAGGCGCCGCGCTGGACCTCGTCGCATCAACGGGAGGAAACGATGAAGCATGCATTGGCTTTCCTGATCACGTTGTCCCTTGGCTGCGCCGCTCTTGCGTCGCAGCCCGCAACAACCACCGATGGCAATTTGGAGAGCACGCTCAAACGTATCGCCCGCGAACGGATACTTCAGTTCGATCGCGGCGACAGGCACCTGTGGTCGCCCTACGTGGCGTCTGGCTACCTGATCGCTACGCCTTCGGGCGCCATCCAGACAAGAGCACAAGTCATGGATGGATTCGAGCCGCCGAGGGAGGGTTATCACGATGAATTTTCGTTCGAAGACGTGCACGTGCGCCGCGATGGCGATACCGCGGTCATGAGCTACGTCATCGACGAGGCCGAGTTCTGGGACGACCAGAAATATGTCGTTCCAAAGCTTCGCAAGACGGACACCTTTGTTTTGCGTAATGGCCGCTGGCTGATATTGGCTTCTCAGGAAACCTTCATGCCAGCGCCATTCAAAGAAGTATCGATCGATCCAGGCACGTATCCGCAATATGCGGGCCGTTACCGCCTGATGCATTCACTCGTCTATGAAGTGTCCATACAGCACGACCGGCTTTTGCTCAAGGAAAGCGACAAACCTGATTGGAAGGTGCTGCGCCCCCTCTCCAAAGACGTGTTCTTCACCGAGGGAGCGCCGGCGCAATTCATTTTTGTCAGGGACGCTGGAGGCCACGTCACCCACTTCCTGATTCGCGACAATGGGTACGATATCAAAGTGCCGAGGATTCGAGAGGACGACACCTGACTGTTCGTTCAATCGGGCGCAAATCCGCTGCGCGGTTTCGCGCCGATTGACTCGGACACGGGCGCTGGCCCCGCACTCAGCTTGCCGCGTCGCGAAACGCTTTCAACACCGCATTCATGCGAGTCTGCCAACCCGCGCCTCGGTCGCGGTACCACTCGAGCACATCTTTATCGGCGCGCAGCGCGATCTGTTCCTTGCGCTCTTCGGGTGGCTTGGCCGGCCGCCCGCGCTATTTGCGGGTGGAACCGGGGATCCAGCGTCTTGGCTTCGAGAGATCAATGCTGGATTCCGGGTTGCCGCGCCATGCAGCCGGCGCAGCCGGTGAATTCAATTCCGAAGTGCAACACCTGACCCAACGAAGCGGCGCAGGTGCGGTAGCCTGCGCTCCTTCACCGGCAAGTGGAGTTGCACATGAGCTACGCGCACCTGAGCCAAGAGGAACGTTACCAGATTCGGTGGTTGCGGAACGGCGGCTGGACGCTGGAGGACATCGGGCTTGAACTGCGACGATCGCCCAGCACGATCAGCCGCGAGCTGCGGCGCAATGCCACCCCGAAGGGCGCGTACGATCACCGCGACGCACAACGCCAGGCGGTGCAGCGCAGGCACGCCGCAAGTGCGCTGCCTCGCATTGGTGTGGAAGACTGGGCGAAGGTGGAAGCCCGCTTGCGTGAAGACTGGAGCCCTGAGCAGATTGCCGGCACGGGCGACGTGGCCATCAGCATCGAACGCATCTACCAGCACATCGCTGCGGATCGTCAACGCGGCGGCACGCTGTGGCAGCACCTGCGCCGGCGCGAGCGACGGCGACGTCACCGCTGCGGTACCCCGCGGGAGCGCCAGCGCTTTGGCGGCCGGCGGATTCACGAACGTCCCGCCATCGTCGAGCGACGCGGCCGCGTCGGCGACTTCGAGGGCGACACCCTCGTCGGCAAGGGTCCGGCCCGTATCGTTACCCTGGTGGACCGCAAAAGCGGCTGGGTGCGCTTGCGCAAGGTGTCCGACGGCACCGCCACCGCCGTGGCCGAGGCGGTCCTGAGCGTCCTGCATCCCGTGCGCGCCTGCGTGCATACCCTCACCTGGGACAACGGCAGCGAATTCGCCGAGCACCGGCTCATGGATGTCGGACTCGGGGCCGACAGCTACTTCGCGACGCCGTACGCATCGTGGCAACGCGGCTGCAACGAAAACCTCAACGGTCTGGTTCGCCAGTACATCCCGAAGGGCTGTGACATCAGCCTGTTCACGGACGACGCGATCCAGCAGATCGAAGACAAACTCAACCGACGTCCCAGAAAAAGACTCGGCTACCGAACCCCAGAGCAAGTGTTCGAGCTATCCTTCAAACGCGTTGCACTTCGTAGTTGAACTCACCGCCCCCGGAATGACGACATGGGAATGGTTGCACGCTGGTTAGTTGATCTGGATCAAAACGTCTGGATCGCGCTGCACAACTCTGGTTCAAGACCCGTTGCGGCTTGAAGCGAGAGGAGATGCATGATGCGGCCTATAGCGCTCGTTCCATTGCTGGCCCTGGCCGGTGCGGTGTCCGTTCCGGCGTGGTCGCAGTCGGCGCTCATGAAGCAGGCCCAGGCCCTGTTCAAGCCGATTCCGGCGCAGCCACCGGCGCTGCCCGGCAATCCGGCTTCGCCGGCCAAGCTCACGCTGGGCAAGATGCTGTACTTCGACCCGCGCCTGTCGGAGAGCCACTCGATCAACTGCAACAGTTGCCACATGGTGGGGATGGGCGGCGTGGACCTGCAGGAAACCTCGCTGGGCCATCGCTGGCAGCGCGGCGGACGCAACGCGCCGACGGTCTACAACGCGGTGTTCGACGTCGCGCAGTTCTGGGACGGCCGCGCCAAGGATCTGGAACAACAGGCCGGCGGACCGCTGGTGAACCCGGTCGAGATGGACACCACGCCCGCGCACGTGGTCGAACAGCTCAAGGGGATTCCCGGTTACGACGCGTTCTTCGCGAAGGCGTTTCCCGGAGAGTCCGATGCCATCACGTTCGAGAACGTCCGCCGCGCGATCGCGGTGTTCGAGGCGACGCTCATCACACCCGATGCGCCGTTCGACCGTTACCTGCGCGGCGATGTGCACGCGCTCGACGCCTCGCAGACGGCGGGACTGAAACTCTTCATCGACAAGGGCTGCGCGGCGTGCCACAACGGCATCAACGTCGGCGGCGGCATGTACGCGCCGTTCGGCGTGGTGGAGCGCCCCGGCGCGGACATCCTGCCGCCGGAAGACAAGGGCCGCTTCGCCGTCACCAAGACGGTGAGCGACACCTACGTGTTCCGCGTGCCCTCGCTGCGCAACGTGGCGCTGACGCCGCCGTATTTCCACTCGGGCAAGGTGTGGGATCTGCGCCAGGCCGTCGCGATCATGGGCAGCAGCCAGCTCGGCGCGCAGCTCACCGACGCCGAGGTGAACCACGTCACCGCGTTCCTCGGCTCGCTGACGGGCAAGCAACCGCAGGTGACGCTGCCGACGCTGCCGCCCAGTGGCGCCAGGACGCCGCGGCCGAAGCCGTGAGGCGAGCCTGATCTGGGGAAATGCCGTCAATCCCGCTTTTCGTCATCCCGGCGCAAGCCGGGATGACGAGCAAAGGGCTCCCGGCAACTACGCTTGGCTGCCGGGGGTACGCTTCTTCGCCAACTCCGCCATCCGCTCGGCATCGGCCAGCACGCCGTGCAGGATGCGCAGTTCGCGCGCGTCGGGCTGCGCGCGATGGAAGAGGCGGCGCAGGCGTTGTTCGATGGTCTTCGCCGAACGGCCCTTGTGGAAATCGATCGCGTGCAGGGTCGCGAACAGGTGTTCGAAGAAGCGTTCCATCTGGTCGGCGGTGGCGGGCGGCGCATCGTGATCGGGCGGTGCTGCGGGCGGCGCACCCAGCGTCGCCATGCGCAGTTCCCACGCCATCACCTGCACCGCTTGCGCGAGATTGAGCGAGGAGAAATCTTCCACGCTCGGGATGCGCACCATCGCGTGGCACAACGACAACTCCGTGTTGTCGAGACCCGAGCGTTCGTTGCCGAACAGCAGCGCGACCTCGCGGCCCGTGTCCAATAGCGGCGCGATTTCCGCCATCGCCGCGCGCGGATCGAGTTCGGGCAGGTTCACGCCGCGACGGCGCGCGGACAGGCCGTACACGCGGGTGCAATCGGCCACGGCCGCGGTCACGCTGCCGGCTACGACGAGGTTGGCCAGCACGTCGTCGGCGCCTGCGGCCATCGCCTTGACCTGCGGATCGGGATAGCGCTGCGGCGCCACCAGCACCAGCCGCCAGAAGCCCATGGTGCGGATCGCGCGCGCGGCCGCGCCGATGTTGCCGGGGTGCGAGGTGCGCGCCAGCACGAAGCGGATCGATTGCGGCGCGGGCGGGATGGAGGCGGTGGACTGGTTCATCGCGCAAGGGTAACGCCACGTGCCCGCGCGCTGCTAAAATGACGCGGCGCCGCCCCAGTGCGGCGCGTTCTTTTTCAAACTTCCGGAATCCTTCGCCATGGCACGCCCCGCCGTCACCATCGCGATCCGTGCCGCGCGCGCCGCCGGCAGCGTGATCCTGCGCTACATGAACCGCCTCGACAGCGTGGCCGTGATCGAGAAGCACCACCTCGATTTCGTTTCGGAAGTCGATCGCGAGGCCGAGGCCACGATCGTGCGCGAACTGCGCCGCGCGTATCCCGACCACGCGATCCTCGGCGAGGAAACCGGCGCTTCCGGCAAGGCCGGCGCGCGCTTCACCTGGGCGGTCGATCCGCTGGACGGCACCCACAATTATTTGCGCGGCATTCCGCATTTCGGGGTGTCGATCGCGCAACTGGACCGCGGCGAACCGGTGCACGCGGTGATCCTCGATCCCGTGCGCAACGAGATCTTCACCGCCAGCAAGGGCGACGGCGCGTTCCTAAACGACCGCCGCATCCGCATCGGCAAGCGCGAATCGTTGGACGGCGCGATGCTGGCGACAGGTTTTCCGTACCGCGAACGCCGCCACCTCGACGCGCAGCTCGGCATGACCCGCGAACTGCTGAAGCGCGCCGAGGACATCCGCCGCACCGGCTCCGCGGCGCTGGACCTGGCGTGGACGGCGTGCGGACGTCTGGACGGCTATTTCGAAACGGGCCTCAAAGTGTGGGACATGGCCGCGGGCTGCCTGCTGGTGCGCGAAGCCGGCGGGCGCTATTGCAGCATGACCGGCATCGACGGCTTGCCCGAATCCGGCCACCTCGTCGCCGCCAACCACGTGCTGGCCGGGCAGATCGTCGAAGCGATCGCGCCTTCGCTGACTTCCGATCTGAGGCGTTGACCGCCTTCCATCGGTCGCCTGCACGCAGGCTCCTACCATTCATCGCCCAACATGCGGCAAAACCTTTCCCGTCATTCCGGGGCCGTTCGCGTAAACCGCGGATGGCCCCGGAATGACGAAGTAATTGTTGCCGTGCGTTCGGCGCCCGATCAATCAGCGCGAACCGCAGTAGCCAAGGTTGGAGAGACGCGCTCGGCCAACGCCTTGCGATAGCGCTGGTACAGCAGCGCCACGCGTTTCACGTACACCTGCGTTTCGGCATACGGCGGCACGCCGCGATATTTCGCGACCGCGCCGGCGCCGGCGTTGTAGGCCGCGGCGGCCAGCTGCACGTCGCCGTGGAAATCCTGCAGCAGCATCGCGAGATAGCGCGCGCCGCCGGAAATGTTCTGCGCGGGATCGAAGGCATCGCCGACGCCCAGCTCGAACGCGGTGCCCGGCATCAACTGCATCAGCCCCTGTGCGCCCTTGTACGACAACGCGCGCGGATTGAATCCGGATTCGGCGTGGATGATCGCGCGCAGCAACGCGCCGTCGACGCCCGTCAGCCTGGCCGCGGCGTGGATGTCGTCGCGATAGTCCGCCAGGTGCAGCGGTACGGTGTTCCAGTCGAGCTTCGAATGCACGTCGCAGGCGTAGCATTCGATGATGTAGGTGAACAGCATCTTCGCGTCGCCCTTCTTCGCGAGCGACGCGACGTTGGTGTACATCACCGTGCCGTTCTTCTGCACCACGCGGTACACCGCGCCGGTGCGTGGCGGCCTGGGCTTGTCCGCATCGGTATCGAGGCGCAGCGGAATCGCGGGGGTGGCCGCCGGCACGGGCGCGGGGACGCTGGCGGGCGCCGGTGCGGATGCAGGCGCCGGCGCGACGCCCAGCAGGCGCGGCAGCACGCTGCCGCCCAGCGTATCGAGCAGCACCACCGGAAACGGCCGCCACACCTGCGGGGCGACCAGCTTCTGCACCTGGATCGACTCAGGTTCGCCCAGCGGCACCACCTTGAGCACCGCGGGATTGGCTTCGACTTCGTGCGGCGGCTTGCCCGACAGGACCGTGCCGCTGGGCTGCTCCTGCTTGCGCGGCGGCCGCCGCGCGGCCGCCTCGACCCGACGCGCGACGGGCGATCCCCACGCGCCGATCTCCGCGCAATGCCGGTAGCCGGCAGTGTGGCTGACGTAGGCTGTCTCGCCGGCAGCCCCGGTGCAGCGATACAACACGCTGGCCGACGCCGGACCGGCCCGTCCCGCCAGCATCAGCAGCGCGCACGCCGCCACAGCCCGCAACACGCAGGTCGATTCGAAGGCGGAACCGGCTCGCCGGCCGCGCGTCCCCGGGCGGAACATGCCGTTCATGGGGCCGGAGTGTGCGCGCGCAGCCCGCGAATGCCAAGCGTCGGGTTCACATTCCGCGCCGCGGATCGCGCTTCCGGCATGGCCCGGACACCCGTGCCGGACCACGACGGCATTACAATGTCGCGTTCGTCCCACCCGTCACAGCGCTGCCTTCATGGCCGACACTCCCGCCCCCGCCAAGACCGGGCCGCAAAAGCCTGCTTCTGGAAAGTTGTTCATCCAGACCCACGGCTGCCAGATGAACGAGTACGACTCCCGCAAGATGGAGGAAGTGCTCGCGGCCGAGCGCGGGATGGTGCGCACTCAGGACGTGGCCGAGGCCGACGTGATCCTGGTGAACACCTGCTCGATCCGCGAGAAGGCGCAGGAGAAGGTGTTTTCGCAGCTCGGCCGCTGGAAGGAATTCAAGCAGGCCAACCCGGACGTGCTGATCGGCGTGGGCGGCTGCGTGGCCTCGCAGGAAGGCCAGGCCATCGTCGAGCGCGCGCCATACGTGGACCTGGTGTTCGGTCCGCAGACCCTGCACCGCCTGTCCGACCTGATCGACGCGCGCCGCGCCACCGGCCAGCCGCAGGTGGACGTGTCCTTCCCCGAAATCGAGAAGTTCGACCGCCTGCCCGAGCCGCGCGCGGAAGGCCCGGCCGCGTTCGTGTCGATCATGGAAGGTTGCAGCAAATACTGCTCGTTCTGCGTGGTGCCCTACACGCGCGGCGAGGAAATCTCGCGCCCGTTCGACGACGTGCTGGCGGAAGTGGCGTCGCTGGCCGAACAGGGCGTGAAAGAGGTGAACCTGCTGGGCCAGAACGTCAACGCGTATCGCGGCCCGATGTTCGACGGCGGCACCGCCGATCTTGCGCTGCTGATCCGCGCGATCGCCGAGATCGACGGCATCGGGCGCATCCGCTTCACCACCTCGCATCCGCTGGAGTTTTCCGATTCGCTGATCGCGGCCTATCGCGACGTGCCCAAGCTCGCGAACTTCCTGCACCTGCCGGTGCAGTCGGGCTCCGACCGCATCCTCGCGATGATGAAACGCAACTACACCGCGGCGTTCTACAAGGAACGTATCGCGCAACTGCGCGCAGTGCGCCCGGACATCTGCATCTCGTCGGATTTCATCGTGGGCTTCCCCGGCGAAACCGACGCCGATTTCGCGCAGACGCTGCAACTGATCGAAGACGTCGGCTTCGACCAGTCGTTCTCCTTCATCTATTCCAAGCGCCCCGGCACACCGGCGGCCAACCTGTTCGACGCGACGCCCGATGCGGTGCAGCACGCGCGCCTCTCGCAATTGCAGGATGTGCTGAATTTCCACGCCGCGAGGATCAGCGAAGCGATGGTCGGCACCACGCAACGCATCCTCGTCACCGGGCCATCGAAGAAGAACCCGAACGAACTCACCGGCAAGACCGAAAACATGCGCCAGGTGAATTTTGCGGGCGACGCGCGCCTGGTCGGCCAGTTCGTGGACGTCGCGATCACCGCCGCGCTGACCAATTCGTTGCGCGCGCGTCTTGAAGCCCCTCTCCCTCCGGGAGAGGGGTTGGGGTGAGGGTTCGATCTTGCAAACAGACCCGACGTTATGACAACCCGAACCCTCATCCGGCGCTTCGCGCCACCACGGAGTTCTTGTGCCATGGAGGGCGGCTCTCCCGAGAGGAGAAGGATTAAGCAGGCGGTTTTCGCGTGCCCATGACCGACGGCATCATCCAGCGCGACTTCACGCTCGAACCCGACGACACGCAGCGGCTGGCCAACCTGTGCGGGCCGTTCGACGAGCACCTGCGCCAGATCGAACTGCGGCTCGGGGTCGAGATCAACAACCGCGGCAACGTGTTCCGCGTGATCGGCGAGGAACCCGCCGTGCAGTCGGGCGAGCGCGTGCTGCGCAACCTGTACGCCGCGACCGAGCACGAAACCTTGAACGGCCGCGTGCTGAACCTGCGCCTGTCCGAAGCCGGCGTCGATGCGCTGGCGGAACAACAGGCCGAGGGCGCACAGGAAGTTGCAATCAAGGTGAAGCGCGGCACCATCCGCGGGCGCGGCCCGAACCAGGTGCGCTACCTGCACGCGATCGCCACGCACGACATCAATTTCGGGATCGGCCCGGCCGGCACCGGCAAGACGTACCTCGCGGTCGCGAGCGCGGTCGAAGCGCTGGAAACCGGCCGCGTGCAGAGGCTGATCCTGGTGCGTCCCGCGGTCGAGGCCGGCGAGAAGCTCGGTTTCCTGCCGGGCGACCTCACGCAGAAAGTCGATCCCTACCTGCGCCCGCTGTACGACGCGCTGTACGAGATGCTGGGTTTCGACAAGGTGGCGCGCCTGATCGAGCGCAGCGTGATCGAGATCGCGCCACTGGCCTACATGCGCGGGCGCACGCTCAATGATTCGTTCGTGATCCTCGACGAGGCGCAGAACAGCACCGTCGAGCAGATGAAGATGTTCCTCACCCGCATCGGCTTTGGCACCACCACCGTGGTCACCGGCGACGTGACGCAGGTGGACCTGCCTCGCAACACGCGCTCGGGCCTGCGCAACGTGATCGAGGTGCTGCGCGACGTCGAGGGCATCAGTTTCACCTTCTTCACCGCGCGCGACGTGGTGCGGCACCCGCTGGTCGCCAAGATCGTGCGGGCCTACGAAGCCGCCGAGGAACGCAATGGCGACGCCGCGCCTTGAGCTCGACGTGGCGTATGCTGCGCCACGACGCGGCGTGCCGTCGTCCGCGAGTTTCCGGCGCTGGGTGAAAGCAGCGCTTGCCGGCGCACGCCATCGCAAGCCTGCCGAAGTGTCGATCCGCATCGTCGGCGCGCGCGAAGGCTGCGCGCTGAACCGGCAATACCGCGGCAAGGATTACGCCACCAACGTGCTGTCGTTTCCGGTCGGATTGCCACGCGGCGTCGAATCCGACCTGCTCGGCGACCTCGTGATCTGCGCGCCGGTGGTCGCGCGCGAGGCCCGCGAGCAGCACAAGCGCGCACGCGACCACTACGCACACCTCACCGTGCACGGCGTGTTGCACCTGCTCGGTTACGACCACCAGAACCAGCGCGACGCTGAACGCATGGAAGCACTGGAGACGCGCATCCTCGCCGCGCTCGGCATCGCCGATCCCTATTGAGGGGTTGGGGTGGGTAGCGGGACGGGGATTGCCGTAAATCGTGCACCTTCGCAGCGGGCACGCGCCGTCTCGCATGCCACCGGCGGCTGGGTTCTTGCGCCCTACCACCCATCCCCAACCCCGCTTTTTCACGCTTCCGCTATAATCGACAACCCGCCCCTCCGGGGACGTGCTCTCTCCTATGTCCGCAGAACCCCCAAGTACCACCGGCCCCGCCCACCGTTCTCTGTGGGACCGTCTGGGCCACATGCTCGCCGGCGAGCCCCGCAACCCCGAGGAACTGCTGGAGGAACTGCGCGAGGCGCAGTCCAACGGCCTGCTCACCAGCGAAACCTACGCGATGATCGAAGGCGCGATCCGCGTCACCGAGATGGTGGTCGGCGACGTGATGGTGCCGCGCGCGCAGATGGTCACGCTGGACATCGACGACGACCTGCCGGCGATCCTCGAAACCGTGATCGATTCCGGCCACTCGCGCTTTCCGGTGCACGGCGAGGACAAGGACGAGATCCTCGGGATTTTGCTGGCCAAGGATCTGCTGCGGCGCGGCCAGAACGGCGCGCTGGACCTGCGCGGATTGCTCCGCCCCGCGGTGATGATTCCCGAGTCGATGCGGCTCAACGTGCTGCTGGCCGAGTTCCGCCGCTCGCGCAACCACATGGCGGTGGTGGTGGACGAATACGGCGGCGTCGCCGGCCTCGTGACCATCGAGGACGTGCTGGAGGAAATCGTCGGCGAGATCGACGACGAGCACGACGACGCGGTGCCGCCCAAGTTGATCGTCGCGCAGGCGGACGGCAGTTGGCTGGTCGACGCGCTGACGCCGATCGAGGATTTCAACGAAAAGTTCGGCACCGCGTTCTCCGACGAGGAGTACGACACCGTCGGCGGCCTGGTCACCGCCGAGTTCGGCCACCTGCCCGACCCGGGCGAATCGGCGACGCTGGGCGACTACGCGTTCGACGTGACCCGCGCGGACGATCGGCGGGTGCTGCAGTTCCGCGTCCGCAAGGCAAACGCTGCGTAGCGGGACTCGAAAGAGCGCAACAACCCTCTCGTCATTCCGGGGCCGTCGCCGGATTCATCGGCGGCGGAACCCGGAATCGGTATTCCTGGTCTTGCAACCGATCCCGGACACCGATTCCGGATCGCGCTGCGCGCGTCCGGAATGACGATCAAAGGCGCAACGCCTGCACCGCGTCATTCCGGGGCCGTCGCCGGATTCATCGGCGGCGGAACCCGGGATCCAGCTTCCCACGCCTTGCACCACGCCGTTCGGTGGGGTGTTTTCGTTTCCCATCGATACCCGGCATCATGCCGCGTCACCGCTGCGCAGATGCTTGATGCGAATGATCATCCGCTATCCCTCGATCCTGAAGGCGCTCGTCTGGCTGGCGCTCTCTTGCGCGTTGCTTCCCGCCCGCGCCGGCGTCGCCGACGCGCCCGGCGCGAACCTGCGCGTGGATCTCTACACCTACGGTCCGGGCGAGATCTACTGGGAACGCTTCGGCCACGACGCGCTGGTGATCACCGACACCGCGAGCGGCGAAGCGTATGCATTCAATTACGGCCTGTTCGACTTCAACCAGAAGGATTTCTATCTCAACTTCGCGCGCGGCGTGATGTTCTACCGCGCCGCCGCCTGGCCGGTCGCCGACGACGTCCAGGAATACTCGGGCGAGGGCCGCTCGATCACCGACCAGCATCTGGACCTGACGCCCGCGCAGCGCGCGCGGCTGCGCGATTTCCTGGTCTGGAACGTGCAACCCGAAAATTCGCGCTACCGCTACCGCTATTTCCGCGACAACTGCACCACGCGCATACGCGACGCCCTGGACCGGGTGCTGGACGGCGCGCTCGAAAAACAACTGGCCGGCCCGGTGCACGGCGAAACCTACCGCAGCGAAACCGACCGGCTGATGTCGGGCCAACCGTGGTTGATGTATCTGCTGGACCTCGGCCTCGGCCCTTTCGCTGACCAGCCGCTGACACACTGGACCGGCGCGTTCATCCCGGCGCGGCTGATGCAGGAACTGCGCTCGGTGCGCACCGCGGACGGCGCGCCGCTGGTGCGCTCGGAAACCGTGCTGTCGCCGCAGCGGCTGCCTTCGCCGCCGGCCACGGCGCCCGATCTGCGCTGGCCGCTGCTGATCGCGGGGCTGGTGCTGGGCATCGCGTTCGCCGCCGCGGCGTGGCTGCGCGACCGCTACGACATCGACCGCTGGTGGTTCGCGATCGTCGGCGCGCTATATGCCCTCGCCGCCGGCATCGCGGGCGCATTGATGCTGGTGCTGTGGTTCGCCACCGCGCATCGTTCCGCGTGGGCCAACGAGAACCTGTGGCTGTTCAACCCCATTGCGTGGACACTGATTCCGGCGCTGTGGCGCGTGCGCAGGCCGGGGGCGCATGCAAGCCGTTTCGCGCTGGCGGTGGCCGGATTGTCGACGCTGCTGGCCGTGTTCGCGCTGGCATCCAAGCTCACGCCGTGGTTCCCGCAGCACAACCTGCCGTGGATCCTGTTCGCGCTGCCGGCCTGGATCGGGCTGCTGTGCGGTCTCTGGATAATGCGAAAAACCTTGCATCCGCAAATGAATGCAAATGAACGCGAATAGGAGCAAAGCCGGATTTTTATTTGCGTTCTGTGCGTTCATTTGCGGACCACCTGCTTTGCTTTTCCTCATGCAGGTGGATCACGCATAATCAGCGCATGGACACACCCGCGCCGAAATCCATGGTCGCCAACTGCGCCGCCTATGGCGCGGACGGCAGGAAGATCCGCGACATCACGCTGGACGAGATCAGCGATTTCCTGGGGCAGCCGCAAGGCTTCGTCTGGGTCGGGCTGGTCGAACCCGACGAGCCGCTGCTGGAGAAACTGCAAGGCGAGTTCGGCCTGCACGAGCTCGCGGTCGAGGACGCGCACAGCGCGCACCAGCGGCCCAAGATCGAGGCCTACGGCGATTCGCTGTTCATCGTCGCGCAGACCGCGCAGATGACCGAGGGCAACATCGCGTTCGGCGAAACCCATTTGTTCGTCGGAAAGCGCTACCTGTTGTCGGTGCGCCACGGCGCCTCGCAGACCTACGCGCCGGCGCGCAAGGCCTGTGAGCAGACGCCGGAGCATCTCGCGCTGGGTCCGAGCTACGCGCTGTATTCCATCCTCGACTTCATCGTGGACAACTACCTGCCGATCGTGCAGGACTTCCGCGAAGAATTGCAGGATCTCGAGCACGACGTCTTCAGCGACGCCGCCAACCGCGACGTCACCCGCCGCCTGTACGACATGCAGCGTGAACTGCTCACCCTGAAACTCGCGGCCACGCCGCTGCAGGACATCCTGGGCCAACTGGTGCGGCTGCACCCCGAGGTGATCCGCGACGAGGTGCGGCCGTACTTCCGCGACGTGCAGGACCACGTCACCCGGGTCAGCGACGCGATCAATTCGATGCGCGAAATGCTGGGCGCGGCGATGAGCGTGAACCTGTCGCTGATCACCGTCCGTCAGAACGAAGTCGTGAAGCGCCTCGCCGGCTGGGCCGCGCTGCTGGCCGCGCCGACCCTGCTGGCGAGCTGGTACGGCATGAACTTCCACGACATGCCGGAACTCGCCAAGCCCTACGCCTATCCGGTGATCATCGGCATCACCGCCGTCGTCTGCATCAGCCTGTTCGTCGTGCTGAAGCGCGCGAAGTGGCTGTAACCCCGCAAACATTGTCAGATGCACCGCGGTGGCGGGCTTGCAAGCCCCATCCGCGCTAAAATTCCGGCAACCCTTTCCGCGGCAATCCCGATGCTGCTCGCCATCCGCCTCGCGATCCTCGCCATCCTGCTGCTGTTCCTGCTGAGCGCACTGACCGTGCACTTCCGCAGCAAGGTCAGGCTGAAGCTGCGCAAGCAGCTTGCCAGCCACGCCACCGTGTTCGCGCCGTACAACCTCCTGATGTACGCGTTCTCGGCGGTGCCTGCGGTGGCCTTCCCGGATCGCAAGCGGTTCGCGGACGTGGACGCGTTGCGCGACAACTGGCAGACGATCCGCGACGAGGCCGCCGGGCTGTCCGACGAAGGCCACATCCGTGCGGCGCTGAAGGACACCGACGCCAGTTTCAGCTCCTTCATCAAGGTCGGCTGGAAGCGCTTCTACGTGAAGTGGTACGGCGAACCGCTGCCGTCCGCGCAGAAACTCTGCCCGAGAACGGTGGAACTGGTGAACCGCATCCCCGGCGTCAAGGCCGCGATGTTCGCGCTGCTGCCGCCGGGTACCACCCTCAATCCCCACCGCGATCCGTTCGCGGGCTCGCTGCGCTACCACATGGGCCTGATGACGCCCAATTCGGACGCCTGCCACATCGTGGTGGACGGCCAGGACTACTCGTGGCGTGACGGCGAGGACGTGGTGTTCGACGAAACCTGCGTGCACTGGGTCGAGAACAACACCGACACACCACGCGTGATCCTGATGTGCGACATCGAGCGGCCATTGCGCTCGCGCGCGATGGCGTGGATCAATCACCACGTCAGCAACTTCATGGGCGCGATCACCGCCTCGCCCAACGAAGCCAGCGAACCCACGGGCGCGATCAACCGCCTGTTCTCCGCGTTGCGCCTGCGCCGCGAGAAGAGCCGCGCCTTCAAGCAACGCCACCGCAAGCTGTTCAAGGCGATGAAACTCGCCGGCAGCGTGGTGCTGTTGTGGGTGCTGCTGCTCGCTCCCTGGCCGATTTTGTAGGAGCGGATCGCGATCGCGTGCCGCGCGCAGTACCCAAACCACTGTTGTCATTCCGGGGCTGCGCGCAGCGCAGAACCCGGAATCCAGCCTTGGGTGAGGGATCGAGAAGCCAGATTCCGGGTTCCGTTTCCAAAGAGCCGGAAACGGCCCCGGAATGACGAAGGTGAACGATACGCGGCCACATGGCCGTTGCCGCGTGATTGCAATCACGCAGTCCGCACGCGTTCAACCAACGCTTCGGCGAACGTTTCGGTGGTGCCGCTGCCGCCGAGATCGGGCGTGACACGGTCGTGCGCTTCCAGTGTCGCGCGGATCGCGGCGCGGATGCGCGCGCCCTTGTCGACCATGCCGAGGTGATCCAGCATTTCCGCGGCGGCCAGCAGCAGCGCGCAAGGATCGGCGATGTTCTTGCCGGCGATGTCGGGCGCGGAACCGTGCACGGCTTCGAAAACGGCCGCGTCCTTGCCGATGTTGGCGCCGGGCGCGAGGCCAAGCCCGCCGACGAGGCCCGCGCACAAATCCGAAAGGATGTCGCCGAACAGGTTGGTGGTGACGATCACGTCGAACTGCCACGGGTTCATCACCAGTTGCATGCAGGTGTTGTCCACGATCATTTCGTTGAACGCGATCTGCGGATAGTCCCTGGCGATCTCGCGCGCGACGTCGAGGAACAGGCCCGACGCGGTCTTGATGATGTTGGCCTTGTGCACCGCGGTGACTTTCTTGCGGCCCTTCTTCGCCGCCAATTCGAACGCGTAGCGCACGATGCGCGAGGCGCCGGTGCGGGTATTGCGCACGATCGATTGCGCGACCTCGCCGTCGTCGGACAGCGTCTGGCCTTCGGACAGATACGCTCCCTCGGTGTTCTCGCGCACCGTGATGATGTCGATGTTCTCGTAGCGCGCCCTGGTGCCGGGGAAGCTGATCGCCGGCCGCACGTTCGCGTACAGGTCGAAGTGCCGGCGCAGCGCCACGTTGAGCGATGAAAAACCCTTGCCGATCGGCGTGGTCAGCGGCCCCTTCAGCGCGACACCGTACTTCGCGATCGCATCCAGCGTCGCCTGCGGCAGCAGGTCGCCGTGTTTTTCCAGCGCCACCATGCCGGCTTCGACGAACGCATAGTCGAGCCCGCAGTCGAGCGCATCCAGCACTTTCAGGGTGGCGGCCATGATTTCCGGGCCGATGCCGTCGCCACGGATCACCGCGATGGTTTTCTTCACGCGCAAACTCCTTCAGGCATCGCCGTGCAAGCGGCGATGTGGATAAACAAACGAGGAATTATCGCAGATCGCACCACGCCAAACCATTCGGAGCGGCTTTTGTGAAAGTCAGAGCCTGCCCCCGAGATGCTTCTGATCGGGGGCCATGGATGGCCGTGGTGGACCCTCATGGCCTGTGCCGTTTGCACTGGTCGGAAGGCCCCGTCGAAGCAGCGATCATGGACGATCGCAAAAGTAAACCGTTACGGCATGGCTTGCAAAAGTTCCTGCAGCCGCCCGCTGCGCTCCGCGGCCGCGAGCTGGTCGAAACCGCCGACGTGGGTGCCGTTGATGAAGATCTGCGGCACGGTGCGAGCGCCGGGAGCGCGCCGCAGCATCTCGGCGCGCGCGGCGGGATCGGCGTCGATCCGCAACTCGCGCCAGTCGAGTCCCTTCGACTTCAGCAGGTTCTTGGCGGCAATGCAGTAGGGGCAGATCGCGGTGGAATAGATTTCGATGTCGGCCATGACGCGAGGGAGGGTTGGGCTGCCGCCATTTTACCGGCGCTGAACAGAGGGTCTGTTAACGCCATGCCACGTGGTCGCGCCGGCGGCCGTTTGCCTGCAGGGCAAGGAAGAGTGAGGAAGATGTATGTCGATACATCGACGAACGATGACACAGCCATGCGGGCAAACGGCCCCGGCCCGAAGGGTTGCTCCGCAGCGGCCGCCATACGGCGGTGCGCGCCTTGACCATGGAACCACCATGGCGCTGCGGCGCGCGCCTTGTCTGGCAACCGCTGCGGAAGCAACGCGGCTCACTTGGCATGGCGTTAACAGACCCTTGAGAATGGCTGCCGGTTTCCGATGGCGCTACGCTGTATCGCCGGCGGCCGAACCAATCGCCCGACGCCGGGTCTCAACTCAAGCGAAATCACGTCATCCGCTCATGCTGCGCACTCTTCGCCCCCGACCCCTGCTGGCCTTTGCCGCCACACTGGCGCTGGCGCTGCCGGCCGCCGCGCAGCAGTCCGACGTGCGCCTGCCCAGTCTCGGCAGCTCGGCCGACACGGTGATGTCGCCGCAGGAGGCCGCGCAGTACGGCGCCGAGTTCCTGCGCGAACTGCGCGCGGCGCACCTGGTGCTGGACGACCCGCAGGTCGACCAGTACCTGCACGCGCTCGGCTACCGGCTGGCTTCGGCCAGCGCCGACCCGTCCCAGCACTACACCTTCACGCTTCTGAACGTGCCGGAGATCAACGCCTTCGCGACCTTCGGCGGCTACGTGTTCATTTTCTCGAACATGTTCACCATGACCCGGAACCAGGACGAACTGGCCGCGGTGATGGCGCACGAACTGGCGCACATCAGCCAGCATCATTTGCAGCGCGCGATGGAGGACCAGAAGAAAACCACGCCGCTGTACGTGCTGGGTGCGTTCGCGGCGGCGCTGGCGGCGTCCAGGGTGGATTCGGGCAATCGCTACAACCAGACCCAGCCTTACGGTTACGGCTATGGCAACACGCCGTACCCGCAAGGCGTCGACCCCGCGATCGGCGCGTTCTATTCGGTGATGGCGATGATGGAGCAGCACCAGATCGAGTTCACCCGCGGCGACGAAGCGGAGGCCGACCACGTCGGCATCGAAACGCTGGCCAAGGCCGGTTACGACCCCGAGGCGATGGCGACGGTGTTCGCGCACATGCAGCAGATCTTCCGTCCGGGCGGCGACGGCGGCATGGCCGCCGGCAACCTTCCCGACTACCTGCAGGACCACCCGGTGAACAGCGTGCGCATCGCCGATGCCCGCGCGCGCGCGCGGGTGCTGGAACAGCAGATGCACGCCGTCAAGGCCTGTGTCAGTGTGCAGATCGGCGATCTGCACTGCAAGGAACAGCAGGTGCCCGCGCAACTCGACAGCAAGACGGCCGATCCTTCCCGCTACGGCATGCTGCCGCTGCCGTTCGTCAAGAATTCCTCGGCGCTGTTCGAAAATGCCGCGCGTGGACCCAGCGAACGGCAATACGAACTGATGCGCGAGCGGGTCCGCGTGCTGTCGTCCAGCGACCCGCGCTCGGTGCTCGACTACTACACGCGCAACATGGCGGACAACGCCAAGTTCGCGGCGTCGGCCTCCAACCGCTACGGCTACGCGCTGGCGCTGCTGCAACTCGGGCACGCCACCAAGGCCGTGCCGATCATGGCCAAGCTGGCCGAGGCCGATCCCGGCAACCTCACCCTCGCGCTCGGCCTCGCCGACGCGGAGCGCCACGCCGGCCAGCGCAGGCAGGCGCTGGAACGCTACGCCTCGCTGAACGTGATGTGGCCCAATGATCCCGCGATCGTGCTGGACTACAGCCGCGCGCTGCTTGACGACGGCAGCAAGGCCAACGCGAAGGTCGCGCAGGGCCTGCTGAAACCGCTGCTCAACGACGATTCGGAGCCGTCGTTGTACTCGGCCTACGGGCACGCCTGCCACGTCGCCGGCGACGAGGTCCACGCCGGCATCGCCTACGCCGACGCGACGTTCCTATCCGGGCACGCCGCCGATGCGCTGGACCAGTTGCACCGCCTGCTGCAACGCAAGGATCTCGACTACTACACCCGCGCGCAAATCGATTCGCGGATCGACCAGATCACGCCGATCGTGCTGGAAATCCGCCGCCGGCACCTGGACCAAGGCCAGAACGGCAACGGCAATTCCGCGCAGAACGATTCCTCCCGAAACCGGCAGACCGGGCTGCGCTTCGGCGCCTGCGCGGGCGCAGCCTGCGCGCAGCCGTGACCGCGCACGGCGTACTGTATGCGGCACGGCGCTCGCGTATCATGCCGTTCTCGCCGCCCGTTCCCCACGCACGATGATCCCGATCCGATCTTCCCGCCGTCTGTGGTTGCCCGCTCCCTTCGCATTCGTGCTGCTCGCATTCGCCGCATGCGCGGCGCAGGCAGCGCCCCCGCCCGCGTCGTCGCCCGCACCGGCGACATCGGCGCAGCCGGCCGTGCATCCGCAGGTGGAGTTGAAGACGTCGCAGGGCGACATCGTGATCGAACTGTTTCCCGACAAGGCGCCCAAGACCGTCGCCAACTTCCTGCAATACGTGAAGGACGGCTTCTACGACGGCACCGTGTTCCACCGCGTGATTCCGGGCTACCTGATCCAGGGCGGGCTGTACACGCGCGAACTGCGGCCCAAGCGCACGCTGCCGCCGATCCCCGACGAAGCCAACAATGGCCTGTCGAATCTGCGCGGCACGGTGGCCGCGGCGCGCGGGCCGGATCCCGATTCGGCGACCGCGCAGTTCTTCATCAACGTGGTGGACAACCCGCGCCTGGACTACGTCGGCAACCAGAGCGGCATGACCTGGGGTTATGCGGTGTTCGGCAAGGTCGTGAAAGGCATGGACGTGGTGGACAAGATCGACAACCTGCCGACCGGACCGCAAGGCCCGTTCATCGGCGACGTGCCGCGCCCGCTGGTGTTGATCGAAAGCGCCAAGGTCATCGGCGAGGCCGCGCACCCGGTCGAGGAGCCGGTGTCGCCCGTGACCGGCCAGGCGCCCGCTTCGGCGCCGGCGTCGAAGAAAAAGCCCGGCGCGAAACACTGATTGGCTTTCCCCTATCCCACTCGCGGGAGAGGGTGCCAGGCGCGCAGCGCTTGACGGGTGAGGGGAAACTGCAAATATCCGCATGGCTACTCTTTTCATCTCCGACCTGCACCTCGACGACGCGCGCCCGCGTATCGTCGAAACGTTCGAGCGATTCTGTGCGGGCGAGGCGCGCCGCGCCGACGCGCTGTACGTGGTGGGCGACCTGTTCGAGGCCTACGTCGGCGACGATGACGATGCGCTACTGAACGCACGTGTGGCTGCCGCCTTGCGCGACGTCGCCGCGGCAGGCGTCCCCGTGTACTACATCGCGGGCAATCGCGATTTTCTTTTGGGCGACGACTACGCGCGCCGCTGCGGCATGGACATCCTGGACGACGGCACCGTCATCGACTTGTATGGCACGCCCACGCTGATCCTGCACGGCGACGTGCTGTGCACCGACGACGCGGCGTATCTTGCCTTCCGTCAGCAGGTGCGCGATCCCGCATGGCAGGCCGCGTTCCTCGCGCGCCCCTTGAGCGAGCGCCGCGCGTTCGCCGCGCAGGCACGCGACGCCAGTCGCGCGCATACCTCACAAGCCGACATGGCGATCATGGATGTCAACCAGGCCGCCGTGGAACACGCGCTGCGCGAAGCGAACGTCATGCGCATGATCCACGGCCACACCCACCGGCCCGTGATCCACGATTTCACGCTGGACGGCCGACCCGCGCAACGCATCGTGCTGGGCGACTGGTACGAGCAGGGGTCGGTGCTGCGGGTCGAAAACGATTCGATCGAACTGGCGGGACTTGCGTCCCGTTGACGAGGAGGCTTCCATGCAACTGATCGGCATGCTCGATTCGCCCTACGTACGGCGCACCGCGATTTCCCTGCGAAGGCTCGGACTGCCGTTCGAGCATCGCCCGCTGTCGGTGTTCCGCCATTTCGATGCCGTGCACGCAATCAATCCGCTGGTGAAGGTCCCGACGCTGGTCTGCGACGACGGCTGCGTGCTGGTCGATTCCACGCTGATCATCGACTACGCGGAAACGCTGGCAGGCCGCAGCCTGATGCCGCAAGGGACGGATGCGCGCCGGCGCGCGCTGCGGCTGATCGGCGTCGCCCTGGTGGTGTGCGAGAAGGCCGTGCAGCACCTGTACGAACACAAACGCATGCCGGACAAGCAGGATGCGGGGTGGCTGGAGCGTGTGCACGGCCAACTGCGCGACGCCTGCGCCCTGCTCGAACCGGAATTGCGCGACGTGCCTGCGAACCGTTGGCTGTGCGGCGACGAGCCAACCCAAGCCGACATCAGCGTAGGGGTGGCATGGACGTTCACGCGGATTGTCGCCGCGGACGTGGTGTCTGCGCGGGACTATCCGGCTTTCGCCGCATTTGCCGAACGCGCGGAGCGGTTGCCGGAATTCATGGCCCTGCGCCCCTGAGCGGGCGCTCAGGCGCAGGCGTCGATCGCCTCGCGCAAGCGCTCCACGCCGATCACTTCCATGTCGCCGATGCGCGCAGCCTTCTTCGGTGCATTGGCCTTGGGCACGATCGCGCGGCGAAAACCGTGGTGCGCGGCTTCCTTCAGGCGTTCCTCGCCGTTCGGTACCGGTCGCACTTCGCCGGACAAGCCGACTTCGCCGAAGGCAACGGTTTTCTCGGGCAGCGCGCGATCACGAAAAGAAGACAGCACCGCCAGCAGCACCGGCAGGTCGGCCGCGGTTTCCTGCACGCGGATGCCGCCGACCACGTTGACGAACACGTCCTGGTCGAACACCGCGGCGCCGCCGTGGCGGTGCAGCACGGCCAGCAACATCGCGAGGCGATTCTGTTCGAGGCCCAGCGCGACGCGGCGCGGGTTGCCGAGGTTCGACTGATCGACCAGCGCCTGCACCTCGACCAGCAGCGGACGCGTGCCCTCGCGGGTCACCATCACCGCGCTGCCGGGCGTCGCGCCCTGTTGCGATGACAGGAAGATCGCGGACGGATTCGGCACCTCGCGCAGGCCGCGGTCAGACATCGCGAACACGCCGAGCTCGTTGACCGCACCGAAGCGGTTCTTGAACGCCCGCAACACGCGGAAGCGCGAGCCGACTTCGCCTTCGAAATACAGCACCGCATCGACCATGTGCTCCAGCACGCGCGGGCCGGCGATTCCGCCCTCTTTCGTGACGTGTCCGACGAGGAACACCGAGGTGCCGGTCTGCTTCGCGAAGCGCACCAGCCGCGCCGCCGATTCACGCACCTGCGACACCGAACCCGGCGCCGCGGGCAGGGTTTCGGTCCAGATCGTCTGGATCGAATCGATGACGAGGACTTGCGGTTTTTCCGCGGCGGCGTGTTCGAGGATGCGCTCGACGCAGGTTTCCGCCAGCGCGCGCAACGGGCCGAGTTCCAGCCCCAGCCGATGTCCGCGCGCCGCGATCTGCGCCAGCGATTCCTCGCCGCTGACGTACAGGCCCGGCAGGCGCTCGCCCAGCGCGGCCAGCGTCTGCAGCAGCAACGTGGATTTGCCGATGCCGGGATCGCCGCCCACCAGCACCACCGAACCTTCCACCAGGCCACCGCCCAGCACGCGGTCGAGCTCGCCGATGCGGATCAGGTGACGCTGTTCGACTTCGCCCGCGACGCTTGCCAGCGGTTGCACCTTCGATGCTTCCGTACCGGCGTAACCGACCCGACGCACCGCCGCGCCGGCTTCCTTCGCCGGCTGCACCACGAACGCACTCAGCGTATTCCACGCGCCGCAGGACTCGCATTGACCCTGCCACTTCGGATACTCCGCGCCGCAATCCGAACACACGTAGGCGGTCTTGGCCTTGGGCATTGCGTCAGTCCTCCGAAAACAGCACGCGCCGGGTGACGCCGCAGGTGAGTTCGTACGAGATGGTGCCGGCATGATCGGCGATGACTTCGATGGGCAGTTGCGGACCCCACAACGTCACGACATCGCCAACCTTCGCCTCCGGCGCCTGGCGCAAATCCAGCGTGAGCAAATCCATCGACACCCGGCCGATCACACTGGCGGGCGCATCAGCGACAAGCACCGGCGTGCCGGAACGCGCGCTGCGTGGATAGCCGTCGCCGTAACCGATCGCGGCGACGCCGACGTGCATGTCCTCGGGGCATTCCCAGGTCGCGCCATAACCAACGCGCTCGCCGCGTGCGATGCGATTGATCGCGACCAGGGGCGTCGTCAGCGTCATCGCGGGCGCGAAACCGAAATCGGCACCGGTCTTGCCTTCGGCCACCGACAAGCCGTACAGCAGCCCGCCGACGCGAATCCAGTTTCCGCGCGCCTGCGGCCAGCCCAGCAATCCGGCGGAATTCGACAGCGCGCGTTCGCCGGGCAAATCCTTGGTCGCATCGAGGAAGCACTGCGTCTGGCGCGCGGTGAGGTCGTTGTCGAATTCGTCCGACGCCGCGAAATGCGTCATCAGCACGATCGCGGGATCGACCGCAGGCAATGCGCGCAGGCGCGCATGCAATTCGCGCGCGCGTTCCGGCGGAAAACCGAGTCGGTGCATCCCGGTGTCGAGTTTGAGCCACACTTTCAGCGGATCGCCGTCGTGTTCGGCTTCCAGCATCGCGAGTTGCGAATCGTGGTGGATCACGGCTTCGAGGCGCAGCCGGCGCATTTCGGAGAGGTCGCTCGCGGCATCGGGACCGGACAGCACCACGATGCGCTGGCGATGTCCTGCCGCGCGCAAGCGCAGGCCGTCTGCAATCGAGGCCACGCCGAAGGCGTCGGCATTGCCCAGCGCGCGTGCGCTGCGTTCGAGGCCATGCCCATAGGCATCGGCTTTCACCACCGCCATCACCTTGGGGCCAGCCGCGAGTTCGCGCACCCGCGCGAGATTGGCGCGCAGCGCGTCGAGATGGATCGTCGCGGTGGCGGAGCGGCTCAAGCGCTCACTCCATGCTGCCCATGTACGCCTCGGGCGCGTAATTCTCGAACTTGGTGTACTGGCCGAGGAAGGTCAGCTTGACGGTATCGATGGGGCCGTTGCGCTGCTTGCCGATGATGATCTCGGCGATGCCCTTGTGGTTGGATTCCTTGTTGTAGACCTCGTCGCGATAGATGAACAGGATCAGGTCGGCGTCCTGCTCGATCGCGCCCGACTCGCGCAGGTCGCTCATCACCGGGCGCTTGTCGTTGCGCTGTTCCAGCGCGCGGTTCAACTGCGACAGCGCGATCACCGGCACGTCCAGTTCCTTGGCCATCGCCTTCAGGTTGCGCGAGATTTCGGAGATTTCCGTCGCGCGGTTTTCCTTGTTGCCGGGCACCTGCATCAACTGGAGGTAATCGATCACGACGAGGCCCAGGCCGTGCTCGCGCATCATCCGGCGCGCGCGAGAGCGCAATTCGCCGGGCGAGAGCGCGGGCGTGTCGTCGATGAAGATCTTGGATTCGGACAGCAGCGATGCGGCCTGGCTGACCCGCGGCCATTCCTCTTCGGCGAGTTCGCCCGAACGCAGGTCCTTCTGGTTGATGCGGCCCATCGACGAAATCAGGCGAAACGCCAGTTGCGAGGCCGACATTTCCATCGAGAACACCAAGACCGGCTGCTTGGCGCGCATCGCCACGGCTTCGGCGATGTTGAGTGCGAACGCGGTCTTGCCCATCGACGGACGGCCGGCCACGATCACCAGGTCCTGGCGCTGCAGGCCCGAGGTCAAATCGTCCAGATCCTTGAAGCCGGTGGTGAGCCCGTTCAGCTGGCCGCGGTTGGCGTAACGCTGCGCCAGCAATTCCACGGCTTCCTTGACCGACTGCCGCACCGGGATCACCTGTTTGCGCCCGCGCGCACCGGCCTCGGCGATCTTGAACACGCGCTGCTCGGCGGCTTCGAGGATTTCGGGCGTGTTGCGGCCTTCCGGATTGAAGCCGTCGCCGGCGATCTGGGTACCGGCCTCGATCAGTTTGCGCAGCACCGCCTTGTCGCGGACGATGTCGGCATAGGCCGCGATGTTGGCCGCGCTGGGCGTGTTGTTGGCGAGTTCGGCGAGATAGGCGACTCCGCCGATGCTGGCGGTTTCGCCATGGCGTTCGAACCACTCGCCCAGCGTCACCGCGTCGCAGGGTTTGCTCGCCATCGCGAGCTCGCCGATTGCGCGGAAAATCAGGCGGTGCTCGCGGCGGTAGAAATCCTCCTCGGTGAGGCGGTCGGCCACCTGGTCCCACGCTTCGGCCACCAGCATCAGGCCGCCCAGCACCGACTGCTCGGCCTCGATCGAATGCGGCGGCACCCGCAGCACGTCGACGCGCGGCGGCGGGTTGGACTTGGGTTCGGGAAGGACGGCGCTCATGGAAGCGTATGTGCGTGATGCACGCCACCGGATGGAGTCATGCCGAAGATGATAGGGCGGTGTCTCACGACATGCGATACATCAACATCCCGGAACAGGATGTTGCGAAGGTTGTGGATAAGCTGTGGGATAGCCGTGGTCAACTTCGGCGAGGACGCTGAAGCACCGCCGTGAGCGACGACGTGCATCTCCAGGAATTCCGCAGTTGCCGGAACGCTTTTCAACAAGATCCCGTCGCTCAAAACCCGAAACGCACCGGCGCATATGGCGCCGGGTCGAGAACCGGCTTGCCGCCCGCGACCAGCGACGCGACCAGTTCCGCAGTCGCCGCGCTCATGCTCACGCCCAGCATCCCGTGGCCGGTGGCGAGCATGAGGTTGTTCCAGCGGCGCACCGGTCCAATCAGCGGAATCTCGTCGATGCACATCGGCCGCCAGCCCCACCATTCCTCGCGCAACTCTGCGCCTACCGGCGCGCGCAGGTACGCAGCCGCGCCACGCCTGAGCGCATCCAGCCGCGTGCGGTTGAGGTGTTCGTCATACCCCGAGAATTCCATGGTGCTGCCGAGCCGGTAACCCGAATCCCACGCGGTCACGCACACGCTGGGTTCGCGCAACACCAGCGCGCGGCGCGGGCAGGGATCGGGCCGCGACATCGTGATCGAATAACCCTTGCCGGGCTGGATCGGCACACGCAGGTCGAGCATCGACGCGACGTGCGGCGTCCACGCACCCAGCGCCAGCACGATCCGATCGCCCGCGAACCCGCCGCGCGAAGTCTGCACCCCGTCCACGCGTCCGTCCGCACAGCGGAATCCCGTGATGTCCGCGCCGGTTTCGATTACGCCGCCGCGTTCGCGCACCCGCCGCGCCAGCCCCTCGACCAGCTTGTCGGGACGCAGTTGCGCGTCGTCGGCGTGCAGGATGCCGCCGGCCACGCCGGGCAGCAGCGCCGGCTCCATCTGCTCGACCTCGTCGCCCCGCAGTGCCAGCGCCGCGATGCCAAGCCGGTGCAGCCACTCGATTTCGGGACGGTCGTGCTCCAGCGTGTGCGCGTCGCGATGGACGTAAAGATTGCCGGACGGCGCGTACTCGCATTCGATGCCTTCCTCCACCAGCAGCCGCGGCAGCAGCGTCCACGAACGCTGCAGGATCGCGGCGCGCGCGATCGCGGCGCGTTCGGCGGAGGCGAGATTGCAGCGCTGCGCGAAACCCAGCAGCCAGCGCCAGCGCTGCCAGTCCGGTTTCGGACTGACGTACAGCGGCGCATCCCGGCGCAGCATCCAGTGCAGGGCCTTCCACGGCATGCCCGGCACGGTCAGCGGGATGGCGTGGCTGGGGGTGAGCGTGCCGCAGTTGCCGTGCGAGGCGCCGCAGCCGGGCTCGCCGCGTTCCAGCACCCGCACCGAAGCGCCCTGCCGCAGCAAGGCCAGCGCGCAGGACAAACCGATCACGCCTCCACCGAGGACCAGGACATCGCTGCGCACGGCATTCATTCCTGCAATTGTAACGTCCTGTGACGCCAGGGTTCCGTCCCGGCCGGGCAGACGGCGTATCCCCGCGTTTCCACGACAGTTGGCATCATAGTTGCAAGGATTCCTGCAACAGAGGGAATCCACATGAACGCCAACGTCGATACCGGTTTTTGCAGCGTCCCCGAAATCCTGCTGATGCTTCGCGCTCCCGGCGCGGGCTGGCTGGCCACCCTGCTTTCCGCCCTGGACGAGGCCGGCCGTGATCCGGACTTCAACGCCTACCACCGCGCGATCCTCGCTCGTTGCCTCGACGAGCAGGCGGTGCCGGCGGCGGTCGCCGAATCCGCGCGCCAGCGCACGGTCCAGTTCGAACAGGCGCTCGCGGCCCAGACCGACCACGCCCGCTTGGGCGAGTGCGCCGCGGCCTGCTGAGCCCTTCCCGTCGGGCGCCCGCGCTGGACGCCGCCACCGCCATCGGTTAACGTCACGGCTGCCGGCCATGCCAGTCCGCCGATCCGATGCCTGACCACGCCCTTCCGAACGATTCCGCGCCGTCCAACCGGGAGTTCCCGCGTTGAACGCGTGGTGGCGACGCGGCCGCCTGCTCGCGGGCCTCGCCGCCCTGCTGTTACTGGGTGCCTGCGCCAGCATCCCGCCGCCGCGGACGACGGCCCCGCCCCCTTCCGCCACCGTCGCCAACAACGTGCTGTTCCGCGCCATCAGTCTGGTCGGCACGCCGTACCGCTGGGGCGGCAACACGCCGGAATCCGGCTTCGACTGCAGCGGACTGGTGGGCTACGTCTTCCGCACCGAGGCGGACATGGAACTGCCGCGCACCTCGCGCGCGATCGCCGCGCTGGATGCCCCGAAAATCTCCAAGTCGGACCTGCAACCCGGCGACCTGCTGTTTTTCGGGCGCCGCCATCGCGTCAACCACGTCGCGATCTACGTCGGCCACGGGCGTTTCGTGAACGCGCCGGACAAGGGCGGCACGGTGCGCCTGGATGAACTGGACGGCTACTACTGGCGCGACCACTACCTGTTCGCCAAGCGCGTGCTGACGCCGCGCGTGCGCGCCGCGCTGGCGGCGGATTGAACTGCGCCGGATGCGCCCCATGCCGCCGCTCTTGCGCGCGGCCGCATTTCACGGGATCCACGATGCAGAACTTCACCTTGCTGGTCGGACGCCTCGCGCTCTCGCTGATCTTCATCCTTGCGGGGATCGGCAAGATCACCGCCTACGGCGCCACCACCAAGCTGCTGGTGGCGCACGGGCTGCCGCCCGGCCTGCTGCCGCTGGTGATCCTGGCCGAACTCGGCGGCGGCCTGGCGGTGTTGTGCGGATGGCTGACCCGCTGGGCGGCGGCGGGATTGTTCGTGTACACCCTGCTGGCCGCGGTGGTCTTCCACAACAACCTCGCCGACCACGAACAGTGGCTCAACTTCATGAAGAACCTCGCGATCGCGGGCGGCTTCCTGGTGCTGGCCGCGCACGGCCCTGGCAACCTGTCGCTGGACGCATGGCGGCGGCGCAAGCGCAAGCAGAAGATCTTTTTCTGACGCGGCGGCATGCACGTCGGTAACCTCGATGTCGAGGTCTTCGCAGGTTGGGCTGATCCCGGGCTTCATCCGGGAGAAGCCCAACGACGCGGTCGGCATCGAGGTTGGGCTTCCGCCGATGAAGCTGGCGTCAGCCCAACCTGCACGTGTCAGTGCGCGTGCCCGTCGCCGGGATGCGCGTGCCCATGCGCGATTTCCTCGGGCACGGCGGCGCGCACGTCGGTGACCTCGATGTCGAAATGCAGGGTCTTGCCGGCCAGCGGATGATTGTGGTCGACATCGATCGCACTCATGCCGACCTTGTGGATCGTGACCATGCGCTGGCCGCCGTCCTTGGTCTGCAACACCGTGGTCATACCCGGTTTCAGGTGCTGCGGATCCTGGAAATATTTTTTCGGCACCCGCTGCAGCAAGCCTTCCTGGCGCTCGCCGTAGGCATCTTCCGGCGCGATGTCGATCTCGAACTTATCGCCGGCTTCCCTGCCGGTGAGCGCCTTCTCGACACCCGGTACCAGTTGCCCGTGGCCGAGCAGCGCCAGCATCGGCTCGCCGCGCTTGCGCGAATCATCGTACGGCTCCGCCGCGGCATCCGCCGCGTCGCGCACGCTGTAATGGAAACTCACCACGGAATTCTTTTCGGCACGCATGGAAGGGATCACGACGGGACGGACGAACCGCGCATGTTAGCGGCGTCGGGCGCCTCCGTCACACCGAAGCGCACGCCGTGCGCCTCCGGCCCGAACCAGGTCAGCAGCGCCAGCAGCACCGCGACCACGCCGATCCATACCGACTGCACGATGGCGTAGTCGCCACCGTTGGCGTGCGCGACGGCGGTCATCGCATAGGCCGCCCACGCCACCAGCAGGTTGCCGAGCTGGTAGGCAAACCCCGGCAAGGTGCCGCGCACGTCATCGGGCGAAAGCTCGTTCAGGTAACTCGGAACCACGCCCCACGCGCCCTGCACTGCGACCTGGATCCAGAACGCGCCGATCGCGAGCAGCAGCACCGAACCGCCGTAACTCCACAGCGGGATCGCGGGCAGCGCCAGCACGCAGGCGATCGCCATCGCGCGGCGGCGGCCGATCTTCTCCGACCACTGGCCGAAGGCAAGGCCGCCCACCAGCGCACCGAGATTCAGGATGATCGTCAGCAGGCTGATCATGTGGGTGTCGAAATGCAACTGCAGTTTCAGGAAGGTCGGATACACGTCCTGCGAGCCGTGGCTGAAGGCGTTGAACGCCGCCATGGTCACGATCATGTACGCGAACAATCCCCAACGGCCGCGCATGGTTGCGCCGACGCCGCGCCGCACGCCCGCGCGTTCGCGCGCTTCGAACACCGGCGATTCCGGCACGGCGCGGCGCAGGTACAGCACCAGCAGCGCCGGCAATACGCCCAGCACGAACATCCCGCGCCAGCCGATCGAGTTGAACAACAAGCCGTAGGCGATCGCGCACAACAGGTAGCCGCAGGGATAACCCGATTGCAGGATGCCCGAAACGATGCCGCGCGATTTCGCGGGAATCGACTCCATCGCCAGCGACGCACCGGTGCCCCACTCGCCGCCCATCGCGACCCCGAACAGCGCGCGCAACGCCAGCAGTACCGCAAGCGACGGTGCGAACGCGCAGGCCAGGCCCAGCAGCGAATACAACGTCACGTCGATCATCAGGATCCGGCGCCGTCCATAGCGGTCGGCGAGGCGCCCGAAGACCAGCGCGCCCAGCGGACGGAACGCCAGCGTCAGCAGCAGCGCGAACGCGACGTCCTTGACCGGCACGTGGAACGACTCCGCCACCGCCGGCATCACCATCACCAGCAGGAAGTAGTCGAACGCATCGAGCGTCCAGCCGAGGAACGTCGCGGCCACGGTATGCCGCTGGGTACGGTCGAGTGCGCGCAGTTCGGCGAGGGCGGTCATGGACGGATCCGTTGCGGTCGAAGGACGCGGTGCGGCGAGCATACCGCCGCACGCGCGGCTCCGGCACCGGCACCGGCGCGACGACTACAATGAGGCGATGGGCCTTGCCTTTCCCGCCACGACACCGGCGTTCGCCGCCCTCGTCGATCGTCTCGATGCCGCGCTGCCGCAAACCCAGTGCGGCCGTTGCGGCTATCCGGCCTGCCGTCCGTATGCCGAGGCCATCGCGCATGGCGAAGCGCCGATCAACCGCTGCCCGCCCGGCGGCGCGGAAGGCGTGCGCGCGCTGGCGCGGATCACCGGCCAGCAGGTGCTGCCGCTCGATCCCGAATGCGGCGTCGAAGCTCCACCCCAAGTGGCAGTGATCGACGAAGACGCTTGCATCGGCTGCACCAAGTGCATCCAGGCCTGTCCGGTGGACGCGATCGTCGGCGCCAGCAAGCTGATGCACACGGTGATCGCGGATCTGTGCACGGGTTGCGAACTCTGCGTTCCGCCCTGCCCCGTCGATTGCATCGCCATGGTCCCGGCGCCGAGCGCGCCCGTGCGGCCGCCGCGTCCCGAACTGCCGTGTCCGCCTTGAACGCGCGTCGCGGGCACTGGCTGCTCGGCGGCGCGTGGCTCCTCGGCATCGCGGTCTTCTGCGTGCTGTGGCCCGCATGGGAGTTTCCGCGCTTCACCATTCCGCCGCAGTTGCACCTGGAAGCCTTCGTGCAGCTCGCGCTGTTCCACGGTTCGTGGTTGCTGATCCCGCTGCTGGCCCAATCCGCGGCCAAGGCGTTCGTGCGGCTGCGCCAGCACCGCAAGCTGCGCGCGACGGGCGCCGCGGCACTGGCTGTCGTATGCGTGCTGCTGATCTATGCGCGTTTCATCGAACCGAACGAACTCGTGGTGCGGCGCACGCTGATCCCCGCGCCGATCGATCTCGACATCGCGCTGGTGTCCGATGTCCACGTCGGGCGCTTCACGCGCCCCGCCAAGCTCGCGCAAATGGTGCGCAAGCTCAACGCGCTGCACGTCGATGTGGTGCTGTTCGCGGGCGACTTCACCTATGGTCCGCCGAACGATCTTGCCACCGCGCTGGCGCCACTCCGGAAACTGAACAAGCCGATGTACGCGGTGCTCGGCAACCACGACGAGCAATTGCCCGGTCCGCCGGTCGCGCAGCGGATCGAACGCGCGCTGGCCGGCTCGCCGGTGCACTTCATCCAGCATCGCGTTGTCGGTTTTCCGGACTTCCGGCTCGCCGGCCTGTACGACTGGTGGACGGGCCGCGACGACGACGCGTTCCTCAAGGCGTTGCCGCGCGACAAACCCCTGCTGATCCTGATGCACCAGCCGCACAGCCTGCGCGCATTGCGCGGGATCGATTTCGCGCTGGCGATGGCAGGCCACACCCACGGCGGGCAGGTCTATCTGCCGTGGCTCACCGATGAAGTCTTCCGTCTGACACGCGACGAGCAATACGTGGATGGCTACTACGACACACCCGCTGGCAAGCTGTTCGTGACGCCGGGCGTCGGCATCACCGGCGTGCCGCTGCGCTTCGATTGCCCGCCCACCATCGACGTGCTGGAATTGCGCAAGCATGTCCGCTGAAACCGTCCTTGCCGAACAGCAACCCTGCATCCACTGCGGCGACTGCGCGCGCGTGTGCCCGGAAGCGTTGAATCCGGAAGCGCTGTTCTTCGCGCTGGTGCAGGATGACTTTGCCGCGGCACGCCCGGCGCGCCTCGATGCCTGCAGCGAATGCAACCGCTGCGTGGAAGTGTGCCCCTCGCACATCCCCCTGGTCGACTGGTTACGCTGGGGCAAAGCCGAACTGCGCGAACGGGAACGTGCCGACGCGATGCGCGCGCGCTTCCTCGCGCGCAATGCGCGGCTCGCACGCGAACGTGCCGAACGCGCGGCCAGCCGCCGCGAAGCCCGGCCGAACACATCCGTCACGCTGCCCGCGCAAACCATCACCCACAACGAAGTTCTGGCCGCCATCGCACGTGGCCGCGCGAAAGTTCGTGCGATCGTCCCTGATCGCGACATCACCAACTCTCCGGCAACCCAAGACAACAAAAATTCTTGAACACCAGAACGGCCATCCATGGCCTGACTTTTCACAACAGCCGCTACGCATGAAACGCACTGACGTCATTGAGCTGTTCCGCCGCCTGCGCGAACTCGATCCGAATCCGACCACCGAGCTGGTCTATCGCACGCCGTTCGAATTGCTGGTCGCGGTGATCCTGTCGGCGCAGGCCACCGACGTCGGCGTCAACAAGGCCACGAAACGCCTGTTTCCGGTGGCCAACACGCCGGACAAAATCCTCGCGCTGGGCGAGGATGGTCTCAAGAAATTCATCTCGACCATCGGCCTGTACAACGCCAAGGCGAAGAACATCATCGCGACCTGCGCGCTGCTCGTGGAACGCCACGGCGGCGAGGTGCCGCGCACGCGCGAGGCGCTGGAAGCGCTTCCCGGCGTCGGCCGCAAGACCGCCAACGTGATCCTCAACACGGTGTTCGGCGAAGCCACCATCGCGGTCGACACCCACATCTTCCGCGTGTGCAACCGCACCGGCCTGGCGCCGGGCAAGACCGTGCGACAGGTGGAAGACAAGTTGATGAAAGTGGTACCCGCCGAGTACAAGCCGGGCGCGCACCACTGGCTGATCCTGCATGGGCGCTACGTGTGCACCGCGCGCAAGCCGAAATGCCCGATCTGTCCGATCCGCGATCTTTGCGCGTACAAGCACAAGACGGCCTGAGCGCATTCACGGGGGATGCCGCGGCACGCTGCTATCCTCCGCCGATGCACAAGCAGATCGAAGACTACGCGGCGCGGATGGCCACCCGTTTCCGCGGTTTCCTGCCGGTGGTGGTGGACGTCGAGACCGGCGGCTTCGACGCCCAGCGCGACGCGCTGCTGGAAATCGCCGCGGTGGTGGTGGGCATGGACGTCGACGGCAGGCTGGTGCCCGAGCCGGTGGTTTCCACCCACGTCGAGGCCTTTCCCGGCTCGAACATCGATCCCAAGGCGCTGGAAGTCAACGGCATCGATCCCGACCAGCCGCTGCGCGGCGCTTTGCCCGAACGCGCGGCACTCGACCTGATCTTCAAGCCGGTGCGCGCCGCGATCAGGGCCAGCGGCTGCCAGCGCGCGATCCTGGTTGGCCACAACGCGCACTTCGACCTCGGCTTCCTCAACGCCGCGGTGCGCCGCACCGGCCACAAGCGCAACCCGTTCCATCCGTTCTCGTGCTTCGACACCGCAACGCTGGGCGGCCTCGCCTACGGCCAGACCGTGCTGTCGCGCGCGGTGCAGGCTGCAGGCTTCGAATGGAACGCCGAGGAAGCGCATTCGGCCGTGTACGACGCCGAACGCACCGCCGCAATGTTCTGCGCGATCGTCAACCGCTGGCGATCCCTCGAAGCCCTGGAACGCGACACCGTCGGCGTCGGCTGACCTGATGCAATGCGGTCAAGCGTGCAGGTGACGCGCCGCAACGGCGATCAGTTGCAGCGCGACCAGCGCGTAAACGCCCGCGACCACGTCGTCCAGCATCACGCCGAGGCCGCCGTGCACGCGACGGTCGGCGAGGCGCACCGGCCACGGCTTCCAGATGTCGAACAGGCGGAACAGCGCGAAGCCGGCGAGCATCCACCACCACGCGGACGGCGCCGCAAGCAGCGTGATCCACATCCCGATCACTTCGTCCCACACCAGCGCGCCCTGGTCGTGCATGGCGAGCCGCCGGTCGGAAACCTCGCACGCCCACACGCCCAGCACGAATCCCGCCACCAGCACCGCGGCGTACGCGGCGAGCGGCAGATCGCGCAGCAGGAACCACCACGGCAGCAGCGCGACCAGCGAACCCGCGGTGCCTGGCGCTTTCGGCGACAGCCCCGCGCCCAGCGCGGTCGCGATCCAGCCGGCCGGATGCGACAGCAGTGCGCGACGTTGCGTGGCGGTGAGCGGCGCGCTCACGGCCTGAAGTGTTCCCATCCCGCGCGCATGATGTCTACGGCATTCCCATCCGCGTCCACGACGCACACGCCCGAGCCCTCGGCGATGCGGCCGATGCGCGTTACGCGCAGGCCGAGCCCGGAAAAAATCCTGTCGACGTCTTCTGCGCGCTCGACCGGCGCGGTGAAACACAACTCATAATCGTCCCCGCCCGACAGCGCGAATCCGCGGCACGCGGCATCATCGAACGTGGCACGCAACGCCGCGGACAGCGGCAGCGCATCGGCATCCAGCTCCGCCGCCACGCCGCCGCCGGCGCAGACATGACTGAGATCGGCCACGAGCCCATCCGACACATCGATGCAGGCGTTGGCAATGCCGCGCAACGCCAACCCCGCCGCGACGCGCGGTTCGGGACGATGCATGCGTGCGACCAATTCCGAGTCCCGAGTCCCGAGAAACTCGCCGCTTCCTGCGGCTCGCCATCCGGCCATCGGCTGCGCCGATGTTCGCTCCGGCCTCCCGCTGCCGCAGTCCGAGTCCCGAATCAAACGCAACGCCCCCGCCGCATCGCCCAGCGTGCCCGTGACGAACACCGCATCGCCGACGTGCGCGCCGGCGCGCGTCAGGGCCGCGGCGTGCGGAACGCAACCGAGCGCAGTCACCGTGATCGACAACGGCCCCTGCGTGGTGTCGCCGCCGACCAGCGCGACGCCGTGCGCGCGTGCGAGTTCCGCGAAGCCGTCGGCGAAGCGTTCCACGAAATGCGCGTCGGCCACGGGCAAGGTCAACGCCAGCAACGCCCAAGCGGGCTCGGCGCCCATCGCGGCCAGGTCGGAAAGGTTCACCGCCAGCGATTTCCAGCCGAGATCCTCGGGCGCGGTATCGGGCAGGAAATGCACGCCTTCGACCAGCGTGTCGGTGCACGCCACCAGCCGTTGGCCGGCTGGCACGTCCAGCAGCGCCGCGTCGTCGCCGATGCCGAGCACGACGTTGCCGCGCGCGCTGCGCGTGCGCACGCGGATCGCATCGATCAGGTCGAATTCCATCGCTCGCCCGGGTCCGGCAACGGCGCATGCGTCATCACCACGGTGGGTTCGCCGTGGTAGGTGGTTTCGCACCATTTCTGGAAGCCGGCCTTTTCCGCGACGCGGATCGACGCACGATTTTCCGGCGCGATGATGCAGGCGACGCGGCGTTCCGGAAAATGTGCGCGACGCCACGCCTCGATCGCGGCGACGACTTCGGATGCGTAACCCTTGCCGTGCGCGACGCGAGCCAGCGCCCAGCCGAATTCCAGCATCCCGCGCAGCGACGGTTGCAGGTCGCGTTCGAACTCAGCCAGGCCGATGTCGCCGACGTGCGCGCCGGTCCGCTTTTCCTCCACCGCCCAGTAACCGTAACCGAGGAGGCTCCACAAGCCGGCGTAGGTCAACATGCGCCGCCAGGTTTCTTCGACGCTGGAGGGCCGTCCGCCGATGTAGCGGACCACTTCGGGATCGCCCCAGATCGCATGGCAGGTCGCGAGGTCGGATGGCCGGTGCGCGCGCAGAAGCAAACGCTCGGTCGTGATTTCCGGAGCGGCGATGAACCGGGGCACCATGCCTCAGGCGCCCGTTTCGGTGCTGCGCCACGCGTGCGCCAGCTTGTCCAGCACGCCGTTGACGTAGGTGTGGCCCTGCTCGGAACCGAAGCGCTTGGTGACTTCCACGGCTTCGTTCAACACCACGCGATACGGCACGTCGAGACGGTGCTTCAATTCATACGCGGCGAGGCGCAGCACCGCGCGCTCGATCGGATCGACGCGCTCGATGTCGCGATCGAGGAACGGCGCGAGGCCCGCGTCGAGTTCCGCGCGATGCGCTTCCACGCCGCGCAGCAGGTCCTCGAAGTATTCGAGGTCGGCGATCTGCATGTCCTGCTCGTGGCGGAAGTCGTCGATGACCTTGCGCATCGGGTTGCCGCCGAGTTCCCACGCATACAGGGCCTGCGCCGCACGGCGACGCGCGCGCGAACGTGCCGCCGGATCGATGCCGTCGCCGCGCGAATGCTTGTGCCCCGTCATGACTGCCATTCCTGCATCTTCATCGCCATTTCGATCGCGGCCAGCGCCACGTCCGCGCCCTTGTTGCCGCGCGCGCCACCGGCACGCGCCCAGGCATCGGCCTCGTCATCGACCGCCAGTACGCCATTCAGCACCGGCACGCCGGAATCCAGCGCCACGCGCATCAAGCCGCGCGCGCATTCATCCGCGACGTGCTCGAAGTGGCGGGTTTCGCCGCGCACCACGCAACCCAGCGCGACGATCGCAGCATGGTTGCCCGCCGCCGCGAGCCGTTGCGCGAGCACCGGCAGTTCCCACGCGCCGGGTACGCGCAGCACGTCCAGCGCATCATCCGCCACACCGTGCCTGGCGAAGGCGTAGCGTGCGCCATCCACCAGCACGTCCACGATCGCGCCATTCCAGCGGCTGGCGATCACGGCATAGCGCGCGCCGGGCGGCGAACGCAGGTCGGTGGCGGCAGTGGCGGGTTGATCGGACATGCGTTTGTGGGGGATGAGGGGCGGGAGGTGAAGCGTAACAGCGGATACCACGACGCCCTACTTCGCGGCCCTCAACCCCCGCCCCCCGGCTCCGGCTTCATCCACGTACTCGACGACCTCAAGACCGAACCCGGACAACCCGACCAGCTTGCGCGGCGTACCCAGCACGCGCAGGCGGCGCACGCCGAGATCGGCGAGGATCTGCGCGCCCAGCCCGAGCTGGCGCCACTCGCGCTGCGCGCCGGCGCGTGCGGAGGGCGCCGCGACGGCGGGCTCGCGCGCCAGCCGCGCCAACAAGTCCGCGGCATCCTCGTCGCCCGCCAGCACCACCACCACGCCGCGGCCTTCGGCGGCGATCCGGCGCAGGGCCGCGGTCATGGTCATGCCGAGGTCGTCGCGTTCGAGGTGCAGCACATCGGACAACGTGTTGCGCACGTGCACGCGGGTCAGCACGGGCGCGCGATCATCGACCGCACCGCGCACCAATGCGAAATGCACTTCGCTGCGCAGGCGATCGCGCCACGCCACCAGCCGGAATGCGCCGAACTCGGTTTCGACTTCCGATTCGTGCACGCGCTCGATGGTCTTCTCGGTGGCCAGCCGATGCCGGATCAGGTCGGCGATCGTGCCGATCTTCAGGCCGTGCTTCGCGGCAAAGATTTCAAGGTCGGGGCGCCGCGCCATCGAACCGTCTTCGCGCAGGATCTCGACCAGCACGCCGGCGGGCTCGCAGCCCGCGAGTTGCGCCAGGTCCACCGCGGCTTCGGTGTGGCCGGCGCGCGACAGCACGCCGCCCGGCTGCGCCAGCAACGGGAACACATGGCCGGGCTGGACCAGGTCGGACGGTTTCGCATCCGGCGCCACCGCGACCTGGATGGTGCGCGCGCGATCGTGCGCGGAGATGCCGGTGGTGACGCCGCTGGCAGCCTCGATCGAAACCGTGAAGTTGGTGTGGTAGGCGGAACTGTTGTCGCGCACCATCGGCTGCAGGCCGAGCCGCCGGCCGCGCGCCGGATCGAGCGCAAGGCAGATCAGGCCGCGGCCTTCGCGCGCCATGAAGTTGACGTCCTCCGCGCGCACCTTGCCGGCAGCCATGATCAGGTCGCCCTCGTTCTCGCGGTCCTCGTCGTCCAGCATCACCACCATGCGCCCGGCGGCGATCTCTTCCAGCAATTCGAGAATGGTCGCGAAAACCATCGCTCAATGCTCCTTTGCAACCAGCAGGCGCTCGACGTAGCGCGCCAGCAGGTCGATTTCCAGGTTCACGCGATCGCCCACGCGGCGGTTGCGGAAAGTGGTGTGTTCCACCGTGTGCGGGATAAGGTTGACTTCAAAGGTATCGCCAGCGACAGCGTTGACGGTGAGGCTGACGCCGTCCACGCACACCGACCCCTTGGCCGCGGTATAACGCGAGAGCGCATGCGGCGCCGTGACGCGCCAGCGCTGCGAGCGCGCGTCGGGTTCGATCGCGACGATCGTGCCGATGCCATCGACGTGGCCCGACACCAAGTGCCCGCCCAGCCGATCCGACAACCGCAGCGCCTTTTCCAGATTGACTGCATCACCCTCGCGCAATCCGCCGAGTGTCGTCAGCGACAGGGTTTCGTTGGACGCGTCGAACGCCAGAGCATCGCCCGCGCGCTCGACCACGGTCAGGCAGCAACCGGACACCGCGATGCTGTCGCCCAGCGCGATGTCGTCCACGCCCAGCGCGGGCGCCGTCAGCGTGAGGCGCAAATCACCGCCGCGCGTTTCCCTGCGCGCGACCGTACCCGTGGCCTGGACGATGCCGGTGAACATCAGCGCACCCCCGGAAACGAGGCGGCGAATGCGCAGGCAATGGACATGAACGTTCTCCGCGTGACAAATGGCGAGAACGCCCCAAGGCATGAGGCCGGCGCGTATGCAAGCGCGCGCCGGACCGTCTTCGCTTCATCCGGACTTTCCGGCAGCGCTGTCCTGCTGCCGACCGTCGGCCCCGGCATTCGACCGGGTCTGCTGACCTTTCGCTGCCGCGAAAGCGCTCGCGGGCTCGCCCGTCATCGTGAGAACCGGGCCTACCGCCGGTGGGGAATTACACCCCGCCCTGAAGACGTTTGCCGGAAATCCGGCAGCGCGGATTTTAGCACCGCATGCCCGATCGCGCCGCGGGTCAGCTTCCCGCCGCCTACCCGGTCATGCGGCGGTAATCGCGCAATACCTCGTCCATCACCCGGCTGGTGCGTGCGGCACTCTCGGCGGTCGAGGGACAGGCACCCGTCTTGCCGTTGAGTTCAGCAACAATCGTTTCGATCAACGGTTGCTGGATGTGCAACGGGTTCTCGAGGTGGAACTCGCGCACGCCAGCGGCGTTCTCCAGGCGGATCGGCCCATCACCGAAGGTGGCGAAAGACAGCCGACCGGCGTCGCCGATCACCTCGATGCTGTCCTGCCGCTGCAGACTGTCGAAGTTCCAGAGACCGGTGCCGAGCATGCCATCGCCGAACGCGAACGACATCGCCACGCTGTCTTCGGCCGCATAGGCACCACGCTGGTTGCTGGCGTGGCCGCTGACGCTGGCGATCGGACCGAACAGCCAGTCGAGGATATCCAGCGTGTGGCAGCCGACGTCCATGAACAGGCCGCCGCCGGAAATCTCCGGACGCACATGCCAATGCGGACCTTGCGGATCGTCGTAGCGTGGATCATGCGGTTTGGCGTACACGACATGCACCGCGCGGGGCGCGCCGATGGCACGTTCATCGAACAACAGTTCGCGCACCTTGTGGAAGCGCGGCAGCATGCGCCGGTAATACGCGACGAACACCGGCACGTTGGCCACACGAGCCGCGTCGATGATCGCCGCGCATTCGCTCGCATCCATCGCAAAGGGTTTTTCCACGTACACCGGTTTGCCCGCGGCGACCGCCAACAATGCATACAGCTTGTGGCTTGAGGGCGGGGTGGCCACGTAAATCGCATCCACCTCGGCATCATCGACGAGTGCCTGTGCATCGTCGTACCACTCCTTCACGCCATGGCGCTGCGCATAATCGCGCGCCTTGGCGGCATCGCGGCGCATCACCGCCACCAGCGCGGAATGCTCCGCTTTCTGGAAAGCCGGACCGCTTTTCACCTCGGTGACATTGCCGCAGCCGATGATGCCCCAACGTATGTCGCGGGCTGGGGTGTTCATCGCATCAAGGCCTGAGCAGCAGGCGTTGATCTTGCCCGATCGCGCGCCGATCGACCACGCGCCAGTCGCGACGATCGGCCATCGCCTGCAACGGCGAAAGCGCCAACAAGGGGCGCGCCGAATCGCCCAGCAAGGTGGGTGCGACATACAGCAGCAGCTCGTCGACCAGGTCCGCATCGAGCAGCGCACCGCACAGCGTGGGGCCGGCCTCAACCTGCAATTCGTTGACCCCGCGGGCGGCAAGCAGTTTCAATACTGCGTCGAGATCGAAGCGGCCTTCTGCATCACGTGCGACCGCCGCAAGTTCAACGCGCGAATAGTGCCCATCACGGGGCTGCACGCTTGGCGCGTGCAACACCAGCGTCGGCGCGCTGCCATCAAGCAGATGCGCACCGAGCGACAAGGCATCGAGGCGCGCATCGAGTACGACACGAAGCGGGAGATTGAACGCTTCATCCTGCGGCAAGCGCACCGTCAAGCGCGGATCGTCCACACGCGCGGTGCCGGCGCCGGCCAGGATCGCCGAACTGCGCGCGCGCCAGCGCTGCACGTCGGCACGCGCGGCTTCGCCGGTGATCCATTTCGATTCGCCATTGCTGAGTGCGGTGCGGCCATCCAGGCTCATCGCCAGCTTGACGCGCACCCACGGCCGGCCGCGTTCGAAGCGAGAGAAGAATCCGCAGTTCAGTTCACGCGCTTCATCGCGCATCAGACCAGATTCAACGGCGATGCCGGCTTCGCGCAAGCGGCGCGCGCCATCACCCGCCACCTTCGGGTTGGGGTCACCCGCTGCGATCACGACGCGCGCGATGCCAGCTTCGATCAACGCGTCCGCACAGGGCGGCGTGCGGCCATGGTGCGAACACGGCTCCAACGAGACATACGCCGTCGCGCCATGCGCACGTTCGCACGCCGCATGCAACGCGAACACCTCCGCGTGCGCTTCACCTGCGCGCTGGTGCCAGCCCTCGCCGACTATTTCGCCGTCGCGCGCGATCACGCAGCCGACGCGCGGGTTGGGTTGCGTGGTGAACAGGCCGCGCTCGGCAAGGCGCAACGCGCGCGCCATCAACGCATGATCAATCGCCGAAAATTCGCTCAAACCATCTCCTTGCGCAACGGATTTTTTCGTCATTCCGGACGCCGCGCAGCGGCGATCCGGAATCCAGCGTCTTTGCTGTCCCGCGTGAAGTCGCTGGATCCCCGCTTTCCTCGCTCCCCAAAGCGCGGCCACGAGTTTTTCGGCCATGGATGGCGCTTTGGGCCGCTCCCCGCATCGCGGGGATGACGGTTTAGTTGTTCAGCGCTTCTTGTTCTTGTCGATCGGCACCACCGCGCCGCCGATCAACGGCAACTGGCTGTCGCTGGGCGGCAATTCGTGTTCGAGCCGATCGAGCTCCTCGCGGAAATCCGCGACATCCTCGAACGAGCGATACACCGACGCGTAACGGACGTAGCCGACGTGGTCGAGCTTGCGCAATTCCGCCATCACCAGTTCGCCGATCCGGCGCGACGGCAGCTCGCGTTCGGTGGAAACGCGCAACTGCCGCACCACCGCGCGCACCGCCGCCTCGATGCGCTCCTCGGTCACCGGCCGCTTGTGCAGCGCGCGGTCGAAACCGGTGCGCAGCTTGCGTGCGTCGAACGCCTCGCGCCGGCCATCGCCCTTGATGATCGCCGGCAGTTTCAGTTCCACCGTTTCCACCGTCGAGAACCGCTCGCCGCAGGATGGGCACTCACGGCGCCGGCGGATGGTCGAGCCTTCCTCCGAAACGCGCGAATCGATCACGCGGGTGTCGATGTTTTGGCAGAAGGGGCAGTGCATGATTACGGGAATCGAGAGTCGGGAATCGGGAATCGGAAAGGCTGAGGAGCCGAGAACCGGGCTCTTTCGATTCCCGATTCCCCATTCACCATTCCCGGCTTCTCAGCCATACACCGGAAACTTCGCGCACTGCGCGTTCACCAGTGCGCGCACGTTGTCGATCACCATGTCGTCGTTCGGCGCATCCAGCACGTCGGCGACCCAGCCGGCGAGTTCGATGCAATCGGCTTCCTTGTAGCCGCGCGTAGTGACGGCGGGCGTGCCGATGCGCAGGCCCGAAGTGACGAACGGTTTCTGCGGATCGTTGGGCACCGCGTTCTTGTTGACGGTGATGTGTGCCTTGCCCAACGCGGCTTCCGCGTCCTTGCCGGTCAGCGGCTTGCCGATCAGGTCGACGAGGAACAGGTGATCCTCGGTGCCGCCCGAGACGATCTTGTAGCCACGATCCATCAACGTCTTCGCCATCGCCTTGGCGTTCTTGACGACTTGCTGCTGGTATTCCTTGAACGACGGCTCCAGCGCCTCCTTGAAAGCCACGGCCTTGGCCGCGATCACGTGCATCAGCGGGCCACCCTGCAGACCGGGAAACACGATCGACTGCAGTTTCTTGACGATGTCTTCGGCGTGTTCGCCCATCGCGGAGTTCTTGGCGACGATCAGGCCGCCGCGCGGGCCGCGCAGGGTCTTGTGCGTGGTCGAAGTCACGACGTGCGCGTGCGGCAGCGGCGAGGGATACACGCCCGCGGCGACCAGGCCCGCGACGTGCGCCATGTCCACGAACAGGTAGGCGCCGACCTTGTCCGCGATCTTGCGGAAGCACGCCCAGTCCATCACCTGCGAATACGCACTGAAGCCGGCCACGACCATCTTCGGCTTGTGCTCGAGCGCGAGTTTTTCGACCGCGTCGTAATCGACCAGGCCGTCGTCGTTCACGCCGTACTGCACCGCGTTGAACAGCTTGCCCGAAAGGTTCGGCTTGGCGCCGTGGGTCAGGTGCCCACCGTGCGCCAGCGACATGCCGAGGATCGTGTCGCCCGGCTGCAGCAGCGCGAAATACACCGCCTGGTTGGCCTGCGAGCCTGAGTGCGGCTGCACGTTGGCGTAGTCGCAATCGAACAACTTCTTCAGGCGCTCGATCGCGAGAGCCTCGGCCACGTCCACGTACTGGCAGCCGCCGTAATAGCGCTTGCCCGGATAGCCTTCCGCGTACTTGTTGGTCAGCACGCTACCCTGCGCTTCCAGCACGCGCGGACTGGCGTAATTTTCCGAAGCGATCAGCTCGACGTGGTCTTCCTGGCGCTGCCTTTCCTCCATGATCGCGCTGGCAAGGGCGTCGTCGTAACCGGCAATCCGCATTTCGTGGCTGTACATCGCGATCCTCTGGGAGCGTGGGGCAATCGCAGGATTCTATCCCGTTTGGCCGTCCGCAGCGGCGGGCATGCCGCGCCGGTACAACGCCGACACCATCACGTAGCTGATGATCATCAACAGCAGCCACGAGCCGATCTTTTCCGGCGGCACCATGTGCCAGGCGCGGTGCTGCGCTGGATACATCCACGCGCGGGTGAAGGTGCCGAGGTTCTCGGCGAGCCATATGAACAGCGCGACCAGCATGAAGCCGAGCAGCAGCGGCATCCGCCGGTATTTCCGGCGCACCCGGTAATGCACCCGGCACGGGCCGAACATCCAGGCGACCGCGACGAACAGGAACCAACGGAAGTCGTAGCCGTAATGGTCGGCGAAGAAATTGAGGTAGATCGCCGCCGCCAGCAGCGCGGTGTGGCTCCAGCGCGGATGCCGGGTGAAGCGGAATTCGAACAGCCGCCACGCCCGCGCGATGTAGCTGCCCACCGATGCATACATGAAGCCGGTGAACAGCGGCACGCCGCCGATGTGCAGGATCGAAGCGCCGGGATAGATCCACGAGCCGGTCGCGGTCTTGAACAGTTCCATCAGCGTGCCGGTGACGTGGAACAGCACGATCACCGCGGCCTCGCGCCGGGTTTCCAGGCCGCTTGCCAGCAGCACGATCTGGATCGCGATGGCCATCAGCGTCACGAAGTCGTAGCGCCCCAGCGGCGCATCGGCCGGCCAGAACATCCAGGTGGCGATCAACAACGCCAGCATCAGCGCGCCGAACAGGCACGCCCACGCCTGCTTCACCCCGAACCAGAATAGTTCGTGCAGGAATACGGTCACCCGGCCGCCGCGCGAAGCGCGCGCGGCGATGCGGCGGTCGATGCCGTGCCAGCCCAGCCGCGCCGCGCGCAGCCCCGCGATCATGGCGTGCTCCCACTCGGTTGAATCAGGCCCATGAGCGTCCTCGCAGTCCGGGCGATATTACTGATCACCGATGCCTCACGCTTGGCGCAAACTGCCATGACACGTCATAATGCGCGATTGCAGATCGACATCCGTGTCCTTTTCCGCGCCGTCCAACGGCGCGGGTCCCTTTTTGGCATTGCCCAAAAAGGGACGAAAAAGGCTAGGCACCGGGGACGGTGGTCTCGACAACATCCTGTTGTCTCGACTCCCCTGCGCTTCTCGCGCCAAGCGGGCCGGCGCGAACTCGCACTTCCCTGTGCTCGAACATGCGCGCCTTGCTCCCGCTTGGCGCTGCGATGCTCGGCACCGTCCACGGCGCCGTTTTTGGCTTTGATGACGGCCATCCATGGCCTCCACCGCCGCGAGAATCCATTCTCGCTGCACCACATCAGGAACCGGCTCCATGCAGTACATCTACACCATGATCGGCGTATCCAAGATCGTCCCGCCCAAGCGCGAGATCATCAAGGACATTTCGCTTTCCTTTTTCCCCGGCGCCAAGATCGGCCTGCTGGGCCTGAACGGCGCGGGCAAATCCACGGTGCTGCGGATCATGGCGGGCGTGGATCCCGACTTCCAGGGCGAGGCGCGGCCGGCGGCGGGCATCAACATCGGCTACCTCGCGCAGGAGCCGCAGCTCGATCCGGACAAGACCGTGCGCGAAACGGTCGAGGAAGGCATGTCGCATATCCTCGATGCGCAGAAGCGCCTCGATGAAATCTATGCAGCCTACGCCGAGGAAGGCGCGGACTTCGACGCGCTCGCGGCCGAGCAGCAGAAACTCGAGAACATCCTCGCCGCGGGCGACGCGCACACGATGGAAATGCAACTCGAAGTCGCGGCCGACGCGCTGCGCCTGCCGCCGTGGGACGCGAAGATCGGACCACTGTCCGGCGGCGAGAAGCGCCGCGTCGCGCTGTGCCGCTTGTTGCTCAGCAAGCCCGACATGCTGCTGCTGGACGAACCGACCAACCACCTCGATGCGGAATCGGTGGACTGGCTGGAGCAGTTCCTGCACGACTATCCCGGCACCGTGGTCGCGGTCACGCATGACCGCTACTTCCTCGACAACGCCGCCGAGTGGATCCTCGAACTCGACCGCGGCCGCGGCATTCCGTGGAAGGGCAATTACTCCTCGTGGCTGGAGCAGAAGGACGAGCGCCTGAAGCAGGAAGCCTCGACCGAAAAGGCGCGCCAGAAGGCGATCCAGAAGGAACTGGAGTGGGTGCGCTCGGCCGCCAAGGGCCGCCAGTCCAAGGGCAAGGCGCGCCTCAACCGCTTCGAGGAATTGAACGCGGTGGATTACCAGCGCCGCAACGAAACGAACGAGATCTTCATTCCGCCGGGCGAACGCCTCGGCAACGAAGTGATCGAGTTCAAGCACGTCAGCAAATCGTTCGGCGACCGCTGCCTGATCGACGATCTCTCGTTCAAGATTCCGCCCGGCGCGATCGTCGGCGTGATTGGCCCGAACGGCGCCGGCAAATCCACCTTCATGAAGATGATCATGGGCAAGGAGCAGCCCGATTCCGGCGAAATCGTGCTGGGCAAGACCGTGAAGCTCGCCTACGTCGACCAGTCGCGCGGCATGTTGAACGACAAGCACAACGTGTGGCAGGAAGTCTCGGGCGGCCTCGATATCCTGAAGATCGGCAACTTCGAAATCCAGTCGCGCGCCTACATCGGCCGCTTCAACTTCAAGGGCTCGGACCAGCAGAAGATCGTCGGGCAACTGTCGGGCGGCGAGCGCGGCCGCCTGCATCTTGCCAAGACGCTGCTGGAAGGCGGCAACGTGCTGCTGCTGGACGAACCGTCCAACGATCTCGACGTGGAAACCCTGCGCGCGCTGGAAGAAGCCCTGCTGGAATTCCCCGGCTGCGCGATCGTGATTTCGCACGACCGCTGGTTCCTCGACCGCATCGCGACGCACATCATCGCCTTCGAGGGCGATTCGCACGTCGAGTTTTTCGCCGGCAACTACAACGAGTACGAAGCCGACAAGAAGCGCCGCCTCGGCGAAGAAGCCGCGCAGCCGCACAGGGTCAAGTACAAGAAATTGGCGTGATTTTCCCCTTCTCCCTCCGGGAGAAGGTGGCGCGCAGCGCCGGATGAGGGTACGGTTTCACGCGAGTTCTGGACGTATTGCCGCCCCGAACCCTCACCCCTGCCCCTCTCCCGAAGGGAGAGGGGTTCGTCCCGAGCGCCCGGGTATGGTCGTGCAATCGCACCACGCCAATGGCATTGATCCCTCTCGCCGCCGTCTTCTGCAAGCTGCAGGCGTTTCACTGGCAGCAATCGCGCTGGGTGCTACACGCAAACTCCCTGCCGCCATGGCGAATTCCGATTCCAGCGCGGGGACCCAACGCTCCAAGCTGATCCTGCTCGGCACCGCCGGCGGGCCGACGCCGAAGGTCGATCGTTCGGCACCCGCCAACGCGATCGTCATCGGCGACGACATCTACGTGATCGACTGCGGCAACGGCGTGGGGCGGCAGATGGTCAAGGCCGGGCTCGACCTCGGCCACATCCGCGACGTGTTCATCACGCACCAGCATTCCGACCACAACGCCGATTACGGCAACCTGTTGTTGTTGTCGTGGGCGGGCGGCCTGCACACGCCGGTCGACACCTACGGCCCGCCGCCGCTCGTGCGGATGACCGAACTGTTCCTGGAAATGGATGCCTTCGACATCGGTATCCGCGAGCAGGACGAGGGTCGCCCGCCGTTGGCGCCGCTGATCGTGCCGCACGAGATCACGCAGGGCGGATTGGTGATGCAGGATGCGAACGTGAAAGTGACCGCCGCGCTGGTGCAGCACCCGCCGGTGACGCCTGCTTTCGCCTACCGCTTCGATTGTCCGGACCGCTCTATCGTGTTTTCCGGCGACACGCATCCCGTTGAAAGCCTGATCGAACTGGCGCACGGTGCGGATATTCTCGTGCATGAGGTGATCGACCAGGATTTCATTGACGCCATCGCCAAATCCGAGCCGCAGGCAGGACGGCTGCGACAGCACCTGCTCGCCGCGCACACACCGATGTCGCAGGTCGGGCAGATCGCGACCGAAGCAGGCGTCAAGACATTGGTGCTGAATCACTTCGTGCCGAGCGAGGGTATTCCGGACCAGGTCTGGTACGACGCCGTGAAACCGCACTTCGCTGGACGCATCATCGTCGGCCACGACCTGATGGTTTTGTAGTCGCCTCTATCCGGCGTCCTGCGGCAACAACTCCATTGCCATCACGATCGCATCCTCGCGCCCGCGCCGCGCGGGGTAGTAGCCGGGCCTGCGGCCGATCTCGTTGAAGCCGGCCCGTTCGTACATCGCGTGTGCGAGTTCGTTGCTGGGGCGCACTTCCAGGAACACGCGTTCGGCGTGATGCCAGCGCGCGAGGTCCAGCATGCGCTTCAACAGGTACGCGCCGTGCCCGCGGCCCTGATGCAATGGCGCGACGCACACGTTGAGGATGTGCGCCTCGCCCGCGCCCGCGGAAAGAATCCCGTAGCCGATGATGGCGCCGCCCTGCTCCAGCACCCAGCAGTGGTGCCCATTGTCGAGGCAACTGCGGAAGATGCCGCGCGACCACGGGAAATCGTAGGCGGCGGCTTCGATGTTGGCGACCGCCGAAATGTCCTCGTGCGTCATCGGACGCAGACTCGCTTCCAGCGGCGCGACCGCAACCATGTCAGCCGGCTCCGCCCCGGCCCAGCGCCTGCATCCGTTCCCACAGCAGGCGCTTGCGTTCGCGGTCCGCGTGCAGCACGCGCAGCGGATCGGCGCGCAACACACGCACCGCCGGCACGCCCTCGGGCAGCGGCGCCGCGCCGAACACCATCACTGCCGCGGCCGGATCGGCTGCCACGTCGCACACGCGCACCGGCTGCAGGCCGGCCTTGCCGACCGCCTCGGTGAGCGCGCTGTACATCCTGTTGATCGCGGGATCGCGCAGTTCGGCGGGATCGGGCTGCAACGCAAGCCGCACGATGCGCGGGGCCGGTGCGCCGGCGTCACGCACAGCAGGCGCATCGGCGATCGGCGTGACAGGACCAGTCTCGTCCACCGCATCCGCGCCACGTCGACGCAAGCGCAGCGGTTGCGCGCCGAGCGCGCGCAAGCGGCGCGTGCGCGCGCTCGACGCCGCCGCGTTCATGGATGCGGCTCCGGCGGATGCGCGGCCTGCGCCGATTGCCTGCGCGCCATCCGCAGACGCCGCCGCGACGCCCGGCTGCGCAGCCCCCACAGCGTGATCACCACGCCGGACAACGCGTACACCGTCGCCAGCGTCAGCAGCACCAGCGCGGTGTTGAGCGTCAGCGCGACGATGATGATCACCGCGAGGATGATCCACACGAATGGCACGCGATCGCCGACCGGCAGCGTCTTGAAGCTGAAATAGCGGAAGCGGCTCACCATCAGCAGCCCTGCAACCACGGCCAGGACTGGCGTGAAGAAACTGAGCGATTGCCCGTCGACCGGGAATCCTTCCTTCCTGAAATTTTCCATGGTCCACACGAACGACATGCACAGGCCCGCGGCGGCGGGACTGGCGAGGCCCTGGAAATAACGCTTGTCGGCGACGCCGACCTGGGTGTTGAAGCGCGCCAGCCGCAGCGCCGCGCACGCGGCGTACAGGAACGCGGCGCACCAACCCACCTTGCTCCACACCGGACCGTAGTCGCGCAGGTACTGCAGCGACCACGTGTACATCACCAGCGCCGGCGCCAGTCCGAAACTGGTGAGGTCCGACAGCGAGTCGTACTGCACGCCGAATTCGCTCTGGGTGCCGGTGAGGCGCGCCACGCGGCCATCCATGCCGTCCAGCAGCGCCGCCACGAACACCGCGATCGCCGCATGCGCGAAGAAGCCCAGGTACGCGGCCACGATCGCGTAGAAACCCGCGAACATCGCGCCGGTGGTGAACAGGTTCGGCAGCAGGTAAATGCCGCGGCGCGGCGGCTTGCGGGGAAGGGTTTCGACCATGTGGATAGCGGCTCCAGGCGCGGTCCAGTGTAACCCAAGCCCGGTTCGCCGACCGGATGCGGGACGCGTGACGGCCTTCCGGTTGCGCCCCGGCGGGTGTGGCATACTCGCGCCACCGTACAACGCGCCTCGGGGGCATCCATGCAACTGCGCACTCTTCTCGCCGCGTCGGCCGTGGGCCTGTCGCTCGCCTGCGTTGCCGGATTCGCCAGCGCCCAGCAAATCTACAAGTGGAAGGACGCCAACGGCGTCACCCACTTCTCGCAGACGCCGCCGGCCAATGGCGTGCGTTACACGAAGATGCGGCTGACCAGCGAACCCGAGGTCTCGTCCAATCCGCCGGCCCCGGCGACGAGCGACACGGGCGACGAGGGCGGCTCCAGCGCTGCTCCGCATGCCGCCGCCTCGGGCGAGACCCAGCCGGACACGCCTTCCAACCGCGCCGAACTCTGCAAGCAGTTGAGTTCCAACATCGCCTTGTTGCAGGGCAAGCAGCCGGTGGTGACCGGCGGCGCCGGCGGCAAGCAGGCCGTGATGAGCGACAACGCGCGCGAGCAGCAGCTCGCCACCGCACGGGCGCAGCAGGCGCAATACTGCTCGGGCGGCGGCAGCAACTGATTCGCCCGCCCGGGAATCTGCCTGTGTAGCGTGCGCTCCGCGCACGTCAAAAGCCTTGCCCGCGCGATCGACAGCGCGCCGCGGCGTCCTGCAAAAGCGCGATGAAAAGCGCTGCTTCGGCAACGGCCATCCATGGCCCCGTTCGAGAGTGCCCGCGGGGTCGCCTTCTCATTGCCCACTTTCTCCTGGCGACGCAAGAAAAAGTGACCCGGACGTCGCAATCAAATCGCCAACAGCGCGTGCGCGAAGCGCAAGCTACACAACCCCGCGCGCCAAAGGCGGGCGGAAGTTCTCTTGGGGAAGCGGCACGGAAAAAGACCGGATGGCGTGCCGCGAAACCGGGAGTCCGCACCAAGCGAGTCAAGCCGCGTTCGCCGTTACAATTCGGCGTTTTGACGCCGGATTAGAACGATGCGCCTGTCGAAATTCCACCTCGCCACCACCCGCGAGGCGCCCGCCGACGCCGAGATCGTCAGCCACAAGTTGATGCTGCGCGCGGGGATGATCCGCAAGCTCGCATCGGGCATCTACACGTGGTCGCCGCTGGGCCTGCGCGTGTTGCGCAAGGTCGAGGCCGTGGTGCGCGAGGAAATGAACCGTGCCGGCGCCATCGAGATGCTGATGCCCACGATCCAGCCGCAGGAACTGTGGGAGGAAACCGGCCGCTGGCAGAAATTCGGCCCACAGTTGCTGAAGATCAGGGACCGCAAGGAAGCCGAATATTGCTACGCGCCCACTGCCGAGGAAGTGGTCACCGATTTCGCGCGCAACGAATTGCGCAGCTACAAGCAATTGCCGCTGAACCTGTACCAGATCCAGACCAAGTTCCGCGATGAAATCCGCCCGCGTTTCGGGGTAATGCGCGCGCGCGAATTCCTGATGAAGGATGCGTATTCGTTCCACCTCACGCCCGAGGATCTGGATCGCGAATACCACAACATGCACGACGCCTATGCGCGCGTCTTCACCCGGCTGGGCTTGAAGTTCCGCGCGGTGCAGGCGGATTCCGGCGCGATCGGCGGCAATGCCTCGCAGGAATTCCACGTGCTGGCCGATTCCGGCGAGGACGCGCTGGCGTTTTCCACCGAATCCGATTACGCCGCCAACGTGGAACGCGCCGAAGCGCTGGCGCCCGCGGCGCCCCGCCCCGCGCCCGCGCAAGGGCTGCAACGCGTCGATACGCCCACGCAGAAAACCATCGAGGAAGTCGGCGCGTTCCTGAAAGTGGTGCCCGCGCAATGCATCAAGACCCTGATCGTGCGCGGCAACGACGGCCTGGTCGCGCTGTGCTTGCGCGGCGACCACGAATTGAACGAAGTGAAGGCCGCGAAATTGCCCGAACTGCCGGGCGAATCGGTGCTGGCCGACGAAGCGGAGATCGTGAAGCAGGTCGGTTGCGTGCCGGGCTTTTTCGGACCCGTGGGCCTGCCCGCCAATATTCCAGTGATCGTCGATCGCAGCGCCGTGGTGGTCGCGGATTTCGTCTGCGGCGGCAACGCCGAAGGCACCCATTACACCGGCGCGAACTGGGAACGCGATGCGCGCATCACCCGCGTCGAAGACCTGCGCAAGGTGGTCGCGGGCGATCCCTCGCCGGACGGCAAGGGCACGCTCGGCATCGCGCGCGGCATCGAGGTCGGGCATGTGTTCCAACTGGGCAACAAGTATTCCGAGGCGCTGGGCGCGACCGTGCTCGACGACGCCGGCCAGAACCGCGTGCTGGAAATGGGTTGCTACGGCATCGGCATCTCGCGGATCGTGGCGGCCGCAATCGAACAGAACCACGACGACGCGGGCATCATCTGGCCAGAACCGATGGCGCCGTGGCGCGCGGTGGTTTGCCTGATCAATCCGAAAAACAATCCGGCCGTGAATGCGGCCGCCGAATCGCTGTATCAGGAACTGAATGCGCGCGGCATCGAAACCGCATTGGACGATCGCGGCCTGCGTTCCGGCGCGATGTTTGCCGACCTCGAATTGATCGGTATTCCGCACCGGATCGTGGTCAGCGAACGCGGCATCGCGGCCGGCACCTTCGAATATCGCGGCCGACGCGACAGCGAAAGCCGCAACCTCGATCGTGACGCATTGCTGGCGATATTCGCCCCGCTTCAATGAGTGCGGGTGGGGTGATTTTGCATCCGGCCTGAATATGGGTGAAAATAATCGCCGTCGACAGGGATTTGCTCACCGCGATTGCCCGGCCGATGCAAGACCCACAATATCCACGACTACCGGAGTCCACATGGCCATCGATGTCAGCTCGCTGAGCGAAAAGCAACTGAAGGATCTTATCCGCAAGGCGAAAGGACGCATGAAGAACTTCGACAAGGAGAAAATCGCCAAGGTCAAGGCCAAGGTCAGCGCCGTGCTCAAGGCCGAAGGCGTCACCTTCGCGCAGGTTTACGGCAAGAAGCGCGGCGGCAAGGGCAAGGTCGCGCCGAAATACCGCAATCCGGCCGGCAGCGAAACCTGGTCCGGCCGCGGCAAGCGTCCGCGTTGGTTCCTGGCCGCGCTGAAGGCGGGCAAGAAGGAAAAGGACTTATTGATCAAGTAATCGGGAATCGAGATTCGTGAATCGGGAATCGTAAAACCGTCGGTCGAGGTTTCCGCGATTCCCGATTCCCCATTCCCGGCTGTTCTACAAACTCCGTCGCGGCGCGATCAGCAGATCGCCGAACAACAGACCCGCGACCAGTGAAATCAGCAAGGTCACCAGCAGCACCGCGATGTGCGTGCCGCTGGCAATCTGGTTGTTGAGCAAGTCGGAGACGCTGCGGAAGCCCACGCTGCCCGGCACCAGCAACAGCACGCCCGGCTCGCGCACCAGCGCGCCGGGGCGGTGCCTCCAGCGCGCATACAGGTTGCTGCCGGCGCTCAATACCAGGCCGCCGATGAAAACGCCGAACGCCGGACCCATCGCATTGCCGCTCCAATACGTCACCAGATAACCGACGATCACCGCCGACAGCACCAGCGGATAATCGCGGCGCGCGGTCTGGAACAGCATCGCGAAAGCCACCGCCGCCACGGCCAGCGCCGGCCATTGCCACCACGACGGCAGCGGCGGCAGCGCGTGGCTGGCCGGCACGATGTGCGCGAGCGCGCAAAGCTGCGCCGCGGCGATGGTGCCGAAGGTCAGCTTCAGGATGGTCGCTGCCGCGCCCGCGAAACGCGCGACGCCCGAGGCCAGGTGCTGGCTGGTCAGTTCGCGCACCGCGTTGGTCAGCGACATCCCGGGCACCAGCACGATCAGCGCCGACAGCACCACCAGCTTCAGCGCCAGCGGCACCAGCCACGCGCTGACCATGGTCGCGATGAAGGTGGCGACCAGCGCCGCGATGGCATCGCCCGCGACCGCGAGGCGCGGACGCCCGGCACCCGCCACCACGATCGCCCCGATCACGAGGCCGATCACGCCGGCGACGATGGCGTCCTCACCGGACGTGCGGAACAGCACCGCGACGGCCGCGGCGGACAATCCGTAACTCGCGATCGTCGCCCATAGCGCGGCGCGCGACAGCGGCCGGCCGAGCGCACGCAACTGCGCCAGGCCGCGCCGCGGCGACAGACTGCCGTCGGCCACCCGGTCCGCGATTTCGTCGGCGCGGCACAGGCGCGCGAGGTTCACGTCGCCCGGCGGGATCCGCACCACCTGGGTGATGTCCGCAATGCCGTCGCCGCCCGGCGCGCTGAACGACAACACGATCGAGGTCGGCGTGGACAGCACGTCGCAGCCGAGACCGAGTTGCTGCGACACGTTGCCGATCGCCTGCTCCAGGCGCGGGGCCGCGGCGCCGTACTGGTGCAGGCGACGCGCCAGTTCGATCACGAAGCCGATGCGGGCGCGGCGCTGCTCGTCGTGCGCCGGATCGCAGCGTCCGTTCGGGCCGGCCGGGGCTTCCGTCATGCGCGCGCGGCCATCGACCGGGTCACGGCGCCACCGCGCGCACCTTCAGCAGCGAACCATCGACGCCGACCACTTCGACTTCCGAACCCGCCGGCAGATCAGGGCCAGCCACCAGCCATTGGCCGTCGCCGACCCGCGCCTTGCCGCGGCCGTTGACGATGGCTTCGGCCAGCACGTAGCGCTGGCCGATCATCTGCTCGCCGCGGCGGCTCAGCGTGCGCGCAACCGGATCGTCGCCGCGTGCAAGGCGCTGGCGAATGAATCTCCAGTACGCGAAGCACGAGATGAACGCGAGGATCACGAACAGCACCGCCTGCGCCAGCACGCCGAGCCCCGGAACCGCCCAGGTGACGACGCCCATCACGGCCGCGGCGATGCCGATCCACAGCATGAAGAAGCCCGGCGCCAGCACCTCGCCCGCGATCAGGATCAGCGCCAGCACCCACCACCAGTAATGCAACGGTACGCCCCACATGCATTCGACTCCTCAGCGCGCCGTCGGCGCAGCCGAATTCTTCGCCAACACTTCCTTGCCGATTTCCGCGATGCCCGCCATCGAAGACAAAATGCCCGACGCCTCGAACGGCAGCATCAGCATCTTCTGGTTCGGCGAATCGGCCATCGCCTTCAGCGCCTCGACGTATTTGGTCGCAACGAAATAATTGATGGCATTCAAGTTGCCGGCCGAGATTGCCTGCGACACCAGTTCGGTCGCCTTGGCTTCCGCCGCGGCCAGCCGTTCGCGCGCTTCGGCCTCGCGATACGCGGCTTCCTTCTTGCCCTCGGCAGCCAGGATGGTGGATTGCTTCTCGCCGTCGGCCTTCAGGATCGCGGCCTGCTTGAAGCCTTCCGCCTCAAGGATGTTGGCGCGCTTCTCGCGCTCGGCTTTCATCTGGCGGGCCATCGCATCGACCAGGTCCTTCGGCGGCGCGATGTCCTTGATCTCGATGCGGTTGACCTTGACGCCCCACGGGTGCGTGGCCTCGTCGACGACCTTCAGCAGCCGCGCGTTGATCTCGTCGCGCTTGCTGAGCGATTCGTCCAGATCCATCGAGCCCAGCACGGTGCGGATGTTGGTCATCACCAGCGCCAGCGTCGCCTGTTCCAGGTTGGCGACCTCGTACGCGGCCTTGGAGGCCTCCAGCACCTGGTAGAACACCACGCCGTCCACGCGCACCACCGCGTTGTCCTTGGTGATCACGTCCTGCGAGGGCACCGTCAGCACCTGCTCCATCATGTTCATCTTGCGGCCGATCGCATAGATGAACGGCACCAGGAAATGCAGGCCGGGCGACAGCGTGTTGGTGTATTTGCCGAAACGTTCCACCGTCCACTCCCAACCCTGCGGCACGATCCGCACCCACTTCGCCAGCACGATCACCGCCACCACGATGATGACGATCGCAACCAGGATGGACGGCCCCATGACACGCTCCCTCTGTATTCGGTCGGCGCAGTATAGCGATTTGCGCTGCCGCTCTCGCCTCACGAATGGGCGTCAGATCCGCGTCGCCGGCAGCGACACCGTCACCCTGAGTCCGCCGCCTTCACGGTTGGCCAGCACGATGCGCCCGCCGTGCGCCTCCACGATTTCGCGCGCCAGCGCGAGCCCGAGGCCGGTGCCGGAACGCTTGGTGGAATAGAACGGCAGCAAGGCCTGCGCCAGCACGGTATCGCTCATGCCGGGGCCGCGGTCGGCGACCTCGATGCGCCAGTTGCGCGGGTCGTGCGTGATCGCCAATGTCACTGCGTCGCCCGCGCTGCCGGATTCGTGCGCGTTCTTGACCAGGTTGATCAGCACCTGCTCGATCTGCGCGGCATCGAAACGCCCCGGCTCGTTGGGCACTTCGCCGCGCAACTGGAAATCGCAATGCAGTTTCAGCGAATCCAGGAACGCGGCCCAATCGACCGGCACCGGATTGGGCTGCGGCAACTTGGCGAAACTCGCGTAGCCGGCCGTGAACGAATGCAGGTGGCGGACGCGCTCGCCGATGCCCTCGAACACCTTGGGCAAACGGGCCAGGTCGTTGCGCCGCGCCAGCTCCGCGCCCGAATGCGCCAGCGAGGAAATCGGCGCCAGCGAATTGTTGAGTTCGTGGCTGATCACGCGGATCACCCGCTTCCACACCGCCACTTCCTGGCGCGACAGCTCGCGCGTCATCCGTTGCACCAGGTACAACTGGTGCGGGCGCCCGTGCAGGCGGAAATCGCGCCGCGACAGATGGAAGTATTCCTCGTCGTTGCCCATCTCGACGCCGAACAGGCTGTCCTCGCTGGCTGTCAGCGCCTGCCGCATCGCCTCGGGGCAGGCTTCCAGCACTTCCTCGAAACGCAAGCCCGCGGGGTTCTTGCCGTCGTTGAAGAGGTGCCGCGCCGCGAGGTTGGCGTACACGATGTGGTCGCCGGCGTCGGTGAGGATCAACGCGGTCGGCGAATGCTGCACCACGGTGTCCAGCAGCAATTCGCGTTGCACCAGGTTCTGGCGCTGCTCGCGCAGGGCGTGTCCGAGTTCGTTGTGCGCCTCGATCAACGCGCCGAGTTCGTCGCGGCGGCGGGTGCGCAACGAGATGCTGAAGTCGCCGTCGCGGTAACTGGCGACGCTGCCCGACAACGCACGCAGCAGGCGCCGCACCGGCTGCATTGCGGCATGCGCCACCCAGGCCAGCGGAGCGAGGCATGCCGCGACCGCGATCACGCCGCCCAGCCACGCGCTGTGCGTCCATTCGGCGACGGCCGCCGCCACCGCCGCGGCGATCACCGCGGATGCGACCAGCAGCAGCGCGAGTTTGCCTTCGAGGGAGGAGAAGCGCATGGGCGTGGGACGGGAATCGGGAATCGGGAATCGGGAATCGGGGAAGCGTAACCACTATGCCGTCATTTGGGGGGCGCCCACGGCTTTATCGTGGGCGCAACCCGGAATCCAACGATTCTTGCCAAAGAGCGAAAACGGATTCCGGGTTCTGCCGCGGCCTTCGGCCGCGGCAGCCCCGGAATGACGGCAAAAAAGGAATTGCACACGGCCGCGCACCAGCGTCGGCGCATCACCCCTCCGTCGGAATGCCGTAGCGCTGCATGCGCCGGTACAGCGCCTGCCGCGACAGACCCAGTGCGCGCGCGGCGCGACTGACCATGCCGCCGGCCCTGCGCAGCGCTTCCTCGATCGCTTCGCGCGGCGGGTCGTCCAGATTGCGTGCGGCGGCCGAAACCACCACCGGCGACAATCCCAGGTGCTTCGGCGTGATTTCGCCGCGGCCGCACAGCAGCTTCGCGCGGTCGATGATGTTCTTGAGTTCGCGCACGTTGCCGGGCCACGGATATTCCAGCAACGCGTCGCGCGCCTCGTCGGACAGCACCGCGTCGTCGTCGAGAAAGCGCTCGGCCAGCGGCAGGATGTCGTCCGGCCGCTCGGCCAGCGGCGGCAACGCGATCTCGATGGTGTTCAACCGGTAGAACAGATCCTCGCGGAACTTGCCGTCGCGGATCATCCTCGGCAGATCGGCATTGGTCGCGCTGATCACGCGCACCTTCACCTTGCGGGTGCGCGTCGAACCCAGCCGCTCGAACTCGCCCGATTCCAGCACCCGCAACAGTTTCATCTGGCCCGCGGCAGGCAGGTTGCCGATCTCGTCGAGGAACAGCGTGCCGCCGTCGGCCGCCTCGAAACGGCCCTCGCGCGCGCGCGCCGCGCCGGTGAACGCGCCGGCCTCGGCGCCGAACAGTTCGGCCTCGATCAACTCGCTGGGCAGCGCACCGCAGTTCACCGTCAGCAGCGGCTTGTCCTTCACCGCCGAATTGGCGTGCACGATTTCGGCGATGCGCTCCTTGCCGGCGCCGTTCGGGCCCGTGATCAGCACCGGCACGTCGGCGCGCGCGACCCGGCAGGCGAGTTCCAGCAGCCGCAGCATGTCATCGGATGCGAACACGATGCCGCGCAGGTCGTAATCGCGTTCCAGCGCTTCGCGCCGGCGCCGGCGCGAGACCCGCGCGGTTTCGGCCACGCGCGCGTTCTCGGCAAGCTCCAGCAGGTTCTCGACCGTCGCCAGCAGCTTGGCGTCGTCCCAGGGCTTGGACATGTAATCGGCCGCGCCAGCCTTCACCAATTGCACCGCGGTTTCGAGGTGCGACCAGCCGGTCAGCAGGATCACCGGCAAGTCCGGATGCCGTTGGCGGATCGCGTGGAACAGCGCCACGCCCTCCTCGCCCGAGGTGGTGTCGGCGCTGAAGTTCATGTCCGCGATCACCGCGTCCACCCGTTCGCGCGCCAGCGTCGCCAGGCCTTCGTCCGGCGTCGCCGCGGTCAGCGGACGGATGTCGTGCAGCGACAGCAGCAGCGACAGCGCATCGCGCACCGCAGCCTGGTCGTCGATGATCAATACGGTGCGCATGCTGTCCTGCATTCGGGTGAAAGGCGGTTCATGACGGCAGTTTGCGCGCCAAACCGTGCGACGCCTTTGCAAGACGATTGTCGTTCGTCCACAAGGCCTCGCAACGATGATGCTGCGCGCACGCCACGTGCAAGGCATCGGGTGTTCTCAGGCCGAACCTCGCGCGCAACTGGGCCGCCTGAAGGTACACCGGTTCAGGCATGGACAACGTCTCGAAGTTATCGAACGTGGCCGTGTAAGCGCGTTGCAACACCGGATCCGCACTTTTGATGGGCCCCACCGTGCACTCGAGTTTCACCAGTGGTGAAACGCAAAACAGTGCTTGCGAAGCTTTGCGCATTGCCTGTCTCACGTCATCGCCGAGCTTTGAGCGACGTTCGACGAGGTAGATCAACACGCAGCTATCGAGATAGATCAGTCCCACGATTCGCGTTCTTCCTTGATACAGGCATCGATTTCCCTGGCACTGCGCCGGGCGTGTTTCGGAAGCGGGTGTGCATCAAGCCAGTCGAGAATTGCGCGTGCACTTCCCCGCTCACCCGCCTTGTCGCGCACCGGCACGAGCCGCACCACCGGCTCGCCCCGGTTGGCGATCACCACGTCCTCACCGGCTTGCGCCGCCTTGATGAGCTGAGACAACTTGTTCTTGGCTTCGAGTATGTTCGTTTGCATCGAGCCACCACGCGGAAATCCAACTTGGCCAGATTATATAGCCTTGATCATTCAGGTTCTACACCGACCGCGTCGCCACCACCGGCGGCACATTGGAGGCACGCAGCGCAGGCGACAGCACCGCGAGTTGCCCGAGCAGCCACAGCACCACGGCGCCGATGGGCAGGTACCACAGCGGCAGGCGCGGCAATTCGTAATGCTTCATCAGCAGCAGGTTCAGGCCGATCGCCAGCACGACACCCAGCACGACGCCGCCGGTGACGATCAGGAAATTCTCGGTCTGGAAATAATGCAGGATATTGCCGCGCGTCGCGCCCAGCGCGCGGCGGATGCCGATGCTGCGCGTGCGCTGCTGCACCCAGAAGTTCGCCAGGCCCGTGATGCCCAGCGCGGTGACGAACAGCAGGCCCAGCGCCGAAGCGATCAACAGGCCGATCATCGTGGTGTCGCGCTGGAAATACCGCGCACGGATTTGCGAATAGGTCTGCCCTTTGCCAACGATACGGCTGGGATCGACCTTGAGCAAAGTGGCACGCGCTGCTTTCAGCACTCGCTCGCGATCCTGCGGCGCGCTGCGCAGCACGTAATACACCAACGCACTCATCCTGCCTCCCGGCAACTGGGGATAGATCATTGTGTAGTCATCGGTGCCGGGCGTGCGCAGGCGCGCCGCCAGCAGCGTCTTGACGACGCCGATCACGCGGATCGGGTTCTTTGCACCCGTGTAGAGTTCCTTGCCGAGCGGGTTCTGGCCCGGATAAAGGCGTTGCGCCAAGGCCTGGCTGATGATCGCGACGGGTGGATCGTCGTCTTGCACGAACTCGTCGGCGCGGAAATCCCGCCCATCGACGAGGTCCAATCCCAGCGTCGCGATCAATCCGGGTGAGCCGACATAAACGCCGGGCTGCACGCATGCCGCGCCCAACGATTGCACCTGCATCGCCCGCTCCAGGGCCTGCTGGGTGGGGCACACTCCGTAGAAACTGCTGTTCTGGCTCAACGGCAGCGAACCGTCGGTCGCCACCACCGATTCGACGCCCGGAATCGCGCGCAAGGCGCCCAGGTCCTCCGCGTGCTGCGCTTGCGGGTTGGCGCCTTGCCGGGTTCCCTCGACCCGGATCACCGACAACTGGTTCTCGGCAATGCCGGTCCGGATCGACACACGCTGCGCGCGGTGGATGATCATGAACGCGACGTTGCACACGATCGCGCAGGTGAACGCGACCTGCAGCGTCAGCAGGATCGCGGTGAGCTTGTGCTTGTGCAATGTTGCAAGAATCGGGCGGATTTCCATGATCGGCATCCTCTTTCGTTGTAGGAGCGGCGGAAGCCGCGACTGGGTCGAGCAACAGCCGAAACGCGGTCGGGCCTTCCGGCCCTCCTACAGGGTCTTCAATTGCAACGCCGGTGGCACGCGGCATGCGCGCCACGCCGGCAGCAGGCCGGCCAGCACACTTGCGACGATTGCCAGCAACACGGTGCCGATAAGCATCGACGGATCCATGCTCGCCAAGTGCGCATAGTCATCGGGACGCTGGCGGATGCTCCACAGACCGATCTGCGCGATCCCGAGGCCAAGCAGACCGCCCGCGACGCCGATCAACGCCGACTCGATCCCGAACTGCACGAAGATGTCGCGCTTGCGCGCGCCCATCGCGCGGCGCACGCTGATCTCGCTGCTGCGGCGCAGGAACTTGGCCAGCAGCAGCGCCACGATGTTCAACATGGCCACGCCGAGGAAACCGATCGCGAGCCAGAACTGCAGGCGCACGTCGTCGGGCACCAGATTCTCGTGCGCGAGCCAGCCCATCATGCTGTACAACTTCGCGTTCGTCGCGGGACGCTGGAATCGGCCCAACGCCTTCTGCTCGGCCGAATAATCGACCAGGAACTGGTGGTACGCCTTCACCTGCTCGGGCGTATCCAGTTGGACCCAGAATTGCAGCCAGCTTATGCGTGGACTGGTGCGCCAACTCTCACCACTGCCACGCCCCCAACCCATGAAGTTGCCGTTGAAGTCCAGCTTGAGATCGATCGATGCGGTCAGCGGCAGGAAGAACTCGTCCGCATCGCTGTACGGCTTGCCCGCCGAATCTTCGTAGAACATAGGCCGTGGCGCCCAATCGCGGGTCACGCCGATCACCCGGAATTCATTCGGCGCACTGCCGTTGTTGCCGAGCTCCACGGTTTGCCCGACGGGATTTGCATCACCGAACAACTTGCGTGCCAGCGACTCGGCCAACACCACCACGTGCGCATGTGTGACATCGTCCCCCGCGGTCCAGCCGCTGCCCGCCATGAAAGGCACACCGAACATCGCGAAGAAATCGGAGGTGGCATAGCGGCCGTTGATGTCGAAGGGCTGCAGGTTTGCGCGTTGCGGCGTCACCAGCAGCGTGCCGCCGGCCATCGCCGCCTGGCGCGTCGCGCGATGCGCGCGCAGCAATGCCATCGCGTCGGGCCACGTCAGACTGTCGTTGGGCTCCGGCGCGTTTTCCGGTTGCTGGTAGGTGACCGGCAGTGGGTCCAGATGCGGCACATACAAATGCGCGCTGCGCCCCGGCAAAGGGTCCTCGGTCATCACGTGCAGCACCGTGATCATGGTCATGCTGGCGCCGATGCCGAGGCCGATCGCGAGCACCATCAGCGCGGTCAACACCGGCGTGCGCTTCAGGCTGCGCCAGGCGAGGTCGATGTAGTAGCCGAACATGCCTTCACGTCTCCTTATCCAGCTCCGTCATTCCGGGGCTGTCCGCGGGTTTGTCGCGGACAGAACCCGGAATCGGTTTTTGGCTCCGGAAACCGATTCCGGGTTCCATCGCCGATGAAGCTGGCGATGGCCCCGGAATGACGACAACGCGGCATCTCGATTTGCGATTTCCGACTCACGATTCACCATTTACGGCTTTCATCACACGCTCCGCGTTGCCACTACCGGCGGCACGTTGGCGGCGCGCAGGGCGGGGCCCAGCACCGCTAGCTGGCCGAGGATCCACAGCGCGATGGCGCTCACCGGCAGGTAGTACCAGGGCATCCGGTCGAGTTGGTAGTGCTGCATCAGATACAGGTTGATCCCGAACGCGAGCAGCATCCCGGTCGCGACGCCCGCCGTGCTCAGCAGGAAGTTCTCGGTCTGGAAGTACTGCAGGATGTGCGCGCGCGTCGCACCCAGCGCGCGGCGGATGCCGATCTGGCGGCGCCGCTGGCCGACCCAGAAACTGGTGAGGCCCACGATGCCGAACGCGGTCACCGCCAGCATCACCACGCACACCAGCACCAGCATCCAGATCATGCTGCGGTCGGTGGCGAAGAACTTGTCGCGGACATCGGTGAATGAAATGCCCCTGACCACCGCGTTGGGCGACAACGCCGCGAGCTTTTGCTTCGCCGCGTCGATCACCCGCGCGCGATCCTGCGGCGAAGTCCGCACGACGTAGTCGTTCAGGAAACCGCCGGGGCCGGGACTGAGCGGCAGGAACATCGCCCAGTGGAATGCCGCGAGCCCTTCCCCATTCTGGTTCGGCCGCAGCACATCGGCGATGATGCCGACCACGGTGAAGTGAATCTCCTTGCCGACCCACACCTGCTTGCCCAGCGCATCCTGCCCCGGCCACAGGCGGTCGGCCAGGCTTTGCGTGATCAACATGACATGCGCGGTCGGAATGTAGTTGCTCGCGAGCTTGCTGTCGGCAAATTCCTCGCTGGTGAAAAACCGCCCGCGCAGCAGCCGCAAGCCCAGCGCCTGTTCGCCACCCGACGTGAAGAAGTAGGTCGCAACATTGGGACTATCCTTTTCCATCACGTCCTGCGGCTGGGTGGCGACGTTGCTGTTCCAGCCGTTGTTGGTCAGCGGCATGGTGTTGATCACCGCGGCCGCGGTGACGCCGGGAATCTGCCGCAGGGCCGCGAGATTGCGCGGGACGTCGTCGGTCGCGAGCTTCGGGTCGGTACCCATCACCCGGATGTCCGCGACGCCCTGCTCGTCGATCGCATTGGGCAGGTGTATTTCGCTGATGCGCTGGCCGATCATGAACACGGCATTGCAAAGCACCGCGCAGGCCAGCGCGATTTCCAGCACGATCAGCGCGGCCGGGATCTTGTGCTTGCGCAGCGCGGCAAGGATGGGTTGGATTTCCATGATGGATTCTCTCTTGCGAAATCGTTGTCTGTAGGAGCGGCGGAAGCCGCGACAGGTCGGGCCTTCCGGCCCTCCTACACGCTCTTCAGTTGCGGCGCAGGCGCCACCACGCACGCGCGCCATGCGGGCAGCAGGCCCGCGATCAGGCTGGCGATCAGCGCGATCACGAACGTCGCGAAGAACATGGAAACGTCGAGGTGCGCGAGGTGCGCGTACTGCGCCGGCTGATGGCGGATCGCCCACAAGCCGAGCTCCGCGAAGACCAGGCCCAGCACTCCGCCGGCGATGCCGACCATGCCGGACTCCACCATGAACTGCGCGAAGATCGCGCGCCGCGTCGCGCCCAGCGCGCGGCGCACGCCGATCTCGCGCGAACGGCGCAGGCACTTGGCCAGCAGCAGACCCACCGTGTTGACGATGCAGATCAGCAGGAACCCGAACGCGAGGTTGGTTTGCAGGCGCGCGTCGTCGGGCACCACCTGTTCCAGCGCAAGGAACTTCATCAAGTTGGGAAACACCACCTCTGGGCGCTGGAAACGCCCGAGGCTGATCTGCTGCTGCACGTAATTGGAAAGGAAGGTCTGGTAGGCGGCCGCGTCGGAGGCGTGCTTCAGCTCCACCCACACGCTCACGAACACGCACGGTGCGGTTTCCAGATGCTGGATGTCCGCGGTCTGCCAGCAGCTCACGTTTTGCGGATCCATGTCGTCGGCGCGCGCCGATTTCAGCGGCAGGAACACCGCATCGCCGTTGCCGTAGCTGCGCCCGCCGAGATCCACCGCGTAGAACCGCGGCTGTGGCGACCAGTCCTTCAGCACGCCGACCACGCGGTAGTCGTGATCGTTGATGCGGATCACCTGCCCGACACTGTTTTTCCCGCCGAACAGCTTGTCGTTGAGGAAACCCGCGATCACCGCCACGCGCGCGCTGTCGTCGTCGCTCTGCGCGTTCCAGCCGCTGCCGTATTCGAACGGCGCATCGAACATCGCGAAGAAATCCGCGGTGGTCATCACGGCGTCGCTGAAGAAGGGATGCTCGCCCGCGCGGGCCGGCGTTACCTTGGCCTGCGTCAGCGCCATCGCCGCCTGGCGCTCCGCCCGGTGCGCCCGCAACAGGTTCATCGCGTCGGTGTAGGGCATCAGGTTGCCCCACGGCGGCTTGGTCTGGCCCGGCACGTAGCCTTGTGCGGGCAGCGGATCGATTTCCGCCGTGAACAGCCGCGCGCTCTTCTGCGGCAACGGATCGCCGGAGAGGAGCTTCAGCACGGTGAGCGTCGTGATCGACGCGCCGATGCCGAGGCCGAGCGCCAGCACCATCAGCGCGGTCAGCACGCGGTTGCGCTTGAAGCTGCGTATTGCGAGGTCGAGGTAGTAGCCGAACATTCAATCGTCTCCTGATTCAACTCCCCTCTCCCACCGGGAGAGGGGTTGGGGGTGAGGGTTCGGCTCTCGCGTGAGCATCACGCGGGCGGCGTACCCTCATCCGGCCCTTACTCGCGCCATCCATGGCGCTCGCCCTTCGGGCCGGCTTACGTCGTTCACGGCCGATCCTTTCGGCCCTAGTCGGGCCACCTTCTCCCGAAGGGAGAAGGAAACAGCAACATCAAACCGATCGCGTCGCCACCACCGGCGGCACCGCCGCGGCGCGCAGCGCGGGCGCCAGTACCGCGAGTTGCCCCAGCAGCCACAGCACCACCGCGCCGACCGGCAGGTACCACAGCGGCAGGCGCGAGACCTCGAACCACTTCATCAGCGCAAGGTTGATCCCGATCGCCAGCACGATGCCCAGCACGATCCCGAAGGTGACGATCAGGAAGTTCTCGGTCTGGAAGTAGCGCAGGATGTCCGCGCGCGTCGCGCCCAGCGCGCGGCGTATTCCAATTTGCTTGCGCCGCTGCGCGACCCAGAAACTCGCGAGTCCCACGATCCCGAACGCGGTGACGCCAAGCAGCGCGACGATGACGCCGACCAGCAAACCCGTCATCGCACGGTCGGTCTGGAAGAAGCGCGCGCGCAGGAAGGAAATGGTGTGACTGTTCGCATGATCCAGCACCACGTCCGGTGCGATCCTGGCGACCGCCGCGCGCGCCCTGGTCATCACGCGTTCCAGATCCCTGGGCTTGGCGCGGATCAGGTAAGTGCCCGCAAGCTGGCCGCCCGCCTGGACCGGCACGAACACGCACCACTCGGCGCCATGCTCGCCGTTTTCGGTGTACTGCGACACCGAGAGGTTCGCGACCACGCCGATGACGCGGAACTGCCACTTGGCTGACCAGAACTGCTTGCCCAGCGGGTTTTCGCCCGGCCACAGTTTCTCGGCCAACGCGCGCGTAATCAGCACGCGCGAGGAGGGCGGGAAAAATTCGTGATCCTGCAGCGGCTGGTAATCGTCGGCAGCAGGCATGTGCCCGGCGACAAGTTTCAGCCCAAGCGCCTTCGGCGTGCCGGGGTCTCCCAGGTAAAACTCGACCACCGCTCCCGGCTGCTTGCCGGCCTGGTCGAGCGTCATGCCCGAAACGCCCCACTGCGGCCCGAACGGCACCGACGAGATCGCGTGCACCGACTCGACGCCCGGAATGGCTCCGAGGCCGGCAAGCATCCGCGCATTCAAATCGTTGACCTGCCGCGGATCGAACCCCGTGACCACGATCGCGCCCAGCGAGTCTTCGTCAACGCCGCTGTGCAGATTCATCGCCGACATTCGGGTGGCGATCAGGAACACCGCGTTGCACAGCACCGCGCAGGCCAGCGCGATTTCCATCGCGATGAGGAACGTCGCGAGCTTGTGATGTTTCAGCGCGGCAAGGATGGGTTGGATTTGCATGGTCATCTCGATTTGTCCGAAAGCTTCCCTGTAGGAGCGGCGGCAGCCGCGACCGGTCCGGCGATCGGGCCTGCCGGCCCTCCTACAACGTCTTCAACTGCAACGCCGGCGCGATCCGGCTCGCCCGCAACGCGGGCAACGCACCCGCCAACAAACTCACCGCGATCGCCAGCATGAACGTCACGACGAACATCGATACGTCCAGGTGCACCAGGTCGGAATACGGCGTCTGCTGCCGGCGCACCAGCCATAACCCGATCATCGTCAGCAACCAGCCGCCGACGCCACCGATGAAACCGATCAATCCCGCTTCGGTCAGGCATTGCGCGAAGATCGCGCGGCTCGACGCACCCAGCGCGCGCCGAACGCCGATCTCGCCGGCGCGGCGCAGGAATTTCGCCAGCAACAGCCCGACCGTGTTGAACAGGCAGATCGCCAGGAACGCGAATGCCAGCCAGGTCTGCAGCCGCACGTTCTTCGGAATCACCTGTTCGTAATCCAGCCTCTGCATCAAATCCAGCATGCGCGTGTCGGTATTCGCGAAACGGCCGAGCGTCTTTTGCTGCTCGGCATAGTTCTCGAGGAACGCGCGATAAGCATCCGCCTTGGCTGCACTGTCCAGCTCCACCCACAGCGCGACCCACAGGCAGGGTGAATTTTCCAGATGACCCGGAACGGTCGGCCCGTTACCCCAACAGGTGAACTGGAAGAAATTGCCGTCGTTGACTTCGAGCGCGCTCTGGAACGGCATGAATACGTCCTCCGGCTTGGCGTAATAACTCGTGTCGTAACCGTTACCGGTGAAGCCGCCTTCCGCGTCGTAGAACAATGGCGTGGGCCGCCACGGCTTCAGCACACCCACGATTCGCACATCGCTGTCCTTCAGGCGCAGGGTTTTGCCCACACTGTTCTTGCCGCCGAACAGCTTGTCATTGAGGTCGGACGAGATCACCGCGACGCGCGCGCGGCCTGTTTCGTCCGAAGGCGTCCACGCGCTGCCGTACTCGAACGGCACCTCGAACATCGGAAAGAAATCCGAGGTGGTGGCCAACAGGGTCAGCATCAGCGGCGGGCGATCCACACCGGGGGCGCTGACTTTCACGGGACTTTGCACGACCAGCGCCTGGCGATCGGCACGATGCGCGCTCCACAGATCCATCGCCGAGCGGTCATCCATCACTTCGAGCGGATGCGATTTGTTGTACCAATCGGCCGGAGTGGGGTCCACCTGCGGGTAATAGATGTGCGCGCTCTTGCCCGGCAGCGGATCGCCGGAAAGGATGTGCATCACCGTCAGCGTCGTCATCGACGCGCCGATGCCCACGGCGATCGCCAGCACCATCAGGAACGTGAGCACCGGGTTGCGCTTGAGGCTTCGGAACGCCAGGTCGAGGTAATAAGCGAACATCTCAATCACTCCCTCATTCTTTGTTGTCATTCCGGAGCGGGCCGCAGGCCCGAATCCGGAATCGGTTTCTGAGCCGGACAAGACCGATTCCGGGTTCTACCCGCGATGAAGCAGCGGGTAGCCCCGGAATGACAAAGATGGAGCTGCCATGCTGTATGCGCATCACACGCTCCGCGTCGCTTCCACCGGCGACACGCGCGAGGCGCGCAGCGCCGGCGCGAACACCGCGCCCTGCCCCAGCGCCAGCAGCGCGATGACGCCCACCAGCACGTACAGCAGCGACATCCGGTCCATCTGGAATTGCTTCATCAGCCACAGGTTCAGCCCGACCGCGAGGATCGCGCCCAGCACCACGCCGGCGCCCGCGATCAGCAGGTTCTCGGTCTGGAAGTAATGCAGGATGTCCCGCTGTGTCGCGCCCAGTGCGCGGCGGATGCCTATCTGCTTGCGCCGCTGGCCGACCCAGAAACTGGTCAAGCCCACGATGCCGGCGCCGGTGACGCACAGCAGGATCACGCAGATCACGCCCATCAGGATCGCCATGCCGATGTCGGCGCGGTAAGCACGCGCGCGAACTTCAGAGAACGGCATGATGCCGATGCCGATGTCCGGCTGGTTCTCCAGCACGCGCATCGGGTTGGCATTGAACAGCGCTTCGCGCGCTTCGCGCATCGCCGCGTCGAGCCGCCCCGGTTTGGCGCGCACCGCGGTACGCGTGTAATAGGCATCCAGACGCACGGGCTGCAGCACGGAATTCCACGCGAAGCTGTCACCCCACCCGCCGGCAGCCGGAATCTGCATGCGCGCGACCACGCCGATGATGGTGCTCGGGATCGCCAGCCCGTCGAGATAGACCGTCTTGCCGAGCGCACCGCCGTTCGGGAACAGCTTGTCCGCGAGCGCCTTGGTGATGATCACCATGGGCGGTTCGCCGACGCCGCGGAACCCGCGGTTCGTGATTTCGCTGGAGGTGAAATTGCGGCCCGCGACCAGCTGCAGGCCCAGCGTCTTCAGCATCTGCTCGTCGCCGAAATAGTAGGCGGCGTGCTCGGTGCTGTGCTGCTGGTCCGGTTTCAGTCCGACGCCCCCCGTCCATGACGACTGCAGCAGCGGCAGCGAGTTGATGGCCGCGACCGATTCCACGTCGGGCAGGTTGCGCAAGGCGGCGAGGTCGCCGCGCTGCATCGCGTCGAGCTTCTCGACCGATGCCGCGTCGTCGCCCGACGGAGCGCCCACGTAGGCCTGCTGGATCAGGAACAGGTTCTGCTCGTCGAGGCCGCTCGGCCGGTGCACCCGCTCGATGCGCTGCCCGATGATGAACACCGCGTTGCACACGATCGCCAGCGTCAGCGCGATCTGCAGCGTGATCAGGGTGACGCCGGCCTTGTGCTTCTTCAGCGCCGCGAGGATGGGGGGAAGGGTCATATCGGTGTCCTCATTCCTTTGTCATTCCGGGGCCGTCGCCGGCTTCATCGGCGACGGAACCCGACTGCGTTGGCAGGATTGCCAACGCGAACGCCGCAGGCGGTGCGCAGCGCGAGCGCCATGGATGGCGCGAGTCAATCGGTCTGATGTGCATGGCAACCGATTCCGGGTTCTGCCCGCGATGAATCTGCGGGCAGCCCCGGAATGACGGCGTTTCTTGTTTCTGACTCATTGCCTGTTCAATTCGACTTCAACTGCCACGCCGGCTGCACCGCCGCCGCGCGCATCGTGGGATACAGACCCGCCAGCATCGTCGCCACGATCGCGACGACGAGCGTGGTCAGGAGCAGCGACCAATCCAGGCGCGCCAGCGTGGCGATGTCGCGCGGCAGCACCCAACCGACGCTGGCGATGCCGAAACCGGTCAGCACCAGCCCGAGCACGCCGCCGGCCAGGCCGACCATGCCCGATTCGATCAGGAACTGCGTATAGATCTCGCGCCGCGACGCGCCCAGCGCGCGGCGTACGCCGATCTCGCTGCTGCGCCGCAGGAACTTCGCCAACAGCAGCCCGGCGGTGTTGACCAGGCACACCAGCAACAATCCCAGCGCGACGTACAGCGAAATCTTGGTGTCCGACGGCACGACGTGCTCGAAATCCAGCCACGCCATCAATCCGCGCAGCCGGGTATTCGCCGCCCAGTGGAAGCGCCCCGCCTGCTGCTGCGCGGCGGCATAGTTGTCGAGGTACTGCTTGTACTGCTGCACGGCGGCCGCGTCGTCGAGCTGCACCATGAACGCGATCCACACGCATTCGGATTTCTGCAGGCCGACGAAGCCCGGTTCCTTGGGCGTCTCGGAGCAGTTGGTGTTGCCGTTGTTGTTCATTCCCGTCGCAATGGCGGTCGTGAACGGAATGAAGATGCTGCCGCCACCCTCGCTGAATCCGCCCGTGTTGACCACGTCGTAGAACTGCGGCTGCGGATGCCAATCGCCCAGCACGCCGACCACGCGGTATTCGTGGCCGTCGACGCTCAGCGTCTTGCCCACGCTGTCGCCACCGCCGAACGCCTTGTCGTTGAGGCGGCCGCTGATCACCACCACCTGCGCGCGATGGTCATCGTCCGCGGCGCTCCAGCCGCTGCCGTACTTGAACGGCACGTCCAGCATCGGGAAGAACTCGCTGTACACCGCTTCGCCGATGGCGGTGATCGGATGCTGGCCCACGCGCTGCGGCGTCACGGCGGTGCCGATCTGGTACATCGCGGACTGATACTTCGCCCGATGATCGCGCATCAGCGCGATCGCGTCGGTGTAGTCCATCGCGTCCGGCGGCTCGTTGCTGGTATCCTTGGGGCCATGCCCGGCCGGGCCCCAGTTGTCGATCTGAGGTACGTAGAGCTTCGACGACTTCCACGGAATCGGATCGCCCGACACGGCGCGGAACACCGACCAGGTGGTCATCGACGCCGCGACGCCGAAGCCGATCGTCAGGATCATCAGCGCGGTGAGCGCCTTGTTGCGTTTCAGGCTGCGCAGCGCGAGGTCGAGGTAGTAGGCGAACATCTTTCGCTCCTGATTTTTTGCTCGTCATTCCGGGGCCGCGCAAAGCGCGGAACCATGGAGTTCCTGGCCATGGACGGCAGGCATCGATCGTGTGCAGATGCGCGCCCGCAAACAACCGATTCCGGGTTCCGCCACCGATGGAGCCGGTGGCGGCCCCGGAATGACGACGTATGTGTTTCCTGTTCGCGCACACGCCACACGCGCCATCGTCTTTGCGCGGCAACCGGCCCGCATCACCCGCTCACCGCCGCCGTGCAGGGCGTCGCGAACGAGTAGTACGGCATCTCGATGCAGGCGTCCCGGCCACCCGCATCCGCCTGCGGCGGTACGGGCGCCGCGCGTTCCTCGCGCAGGGCGCGCAACTGGTCCGCGCTCGGGTGCACGGTGATGACGGGCAGGGTGGTGGTCGTCTTGCCGGAACCGGACGCCGGCGCGGCGCTCGCGACCGCGGCGGCGCTCCACGCGTGGAACCAGACGAGCACGGCACAGTTGATCAGGATGGCGGCGACGATGGCGATGAGTTTGCGGATCATGGTTGCGGTCCTCGGTTTGCTTCGACATCCCCTGTTGTTGTTCGCAACGACATCCCCATGGACGGCCTGGCCTGCTCCCCTTCGACGGGCGGGCGGGTCATGCAACGGCTCACCCTGCCCCGCCTTCGGCAGCAGCCTCGGCAAGTTTCGGCTGCGCGTGGAAGCGCGGCTCCTCGGCGATGTCCACGGCCTGGCCGTCGATGATGTGCACGCTGCGTTGCGCGCGCGCGGCCAGTTCCGGATCGTGCGTGACCATCACGATGGTCGCGCCGCCGCGGTGGATTTCCTCCAGCAGTTCCATCACCCCGCGCGCCATCTGCGTATCGAGGTTGCCGGTCGGTTCGTCCGCCAGCAGCAGGCGCGGCGAACCGGCCAGCGCGCGCGCGATCGCGACGCGCTGTTGCTGGCCGCCCGAAAGTTCGGCGGGATAGTGCTTCATGCGCGAGGCGAGGCCCACGCGCTCCAGCGCTTCCTGGATGCGCTGGTTGCGCTCGGCGGACTTCATGCCGCGGTAGCGCAAGGGCACCTCCACGTTGTCGTGCACGTTGAGATCCGGAATCAAATTGAAGCTCTGGAACACGAAGCCGATCTTTTCGTTGCGGATCTTCGAGCGCGCGTTGTCGCCGAGATTGCTGACGTCGACGCCGTCCAGCAGGTACTCGCCGCCGGTGAAGCTTTCCAGCAATCCCGCGATGGTGAGGAAGGTGGTCTTGCCGGAACCCGAAGGCCCCATCACCGCGACGAATTCGCCTTCCTTGACGTCGATGTTGAAATCGCGCAGGGCGTAGGTTTCCACCACTTCGGTGCGGTAGACCTTGGACAGGTGGGTCATCTTGAGCATTTGCGTTTCCTCGGTGGTGTGAACTTGGCTCCCCTCTCCCTCCGGGAGAGGGGTTGGGGGTGAGGGTTCGGGCATCGATACGTTGTGTTGTTCACGTACCCTCACCCGCCCCTTCGGGGCACCCTCTCCCGGAGGGAGAGGGGAAAATCAGAATCAGTTGCTGATCGCGACTTTCGCGGCGCCGTTGAAGCTGTCGGTGCCGGAAATCACGACCTTGTCGCCTTCCTTGAGACCCTGCAGGATTTCGACCTTGTCGATGGAGCTGGGGCCGAGCGTCACCGGCGTCTTGTAGGCGATGCCGTTACGCACGACGTAGGCGTAGCGCCCGCCGGATTCGTCGACGAACGAACCGCGCGCGACCGTCAGCACGTTGTCGCGCCGATCCAGCAGGATGCGTACCGACAGCCGCTGGTTCTGGCGCAGTTCCTTCGGCTTGGCGCCCTCGAAGCGCACCCGCGCGACCACCTCGCCGTTGACGACTTCGGGCGAGATCGCGCTGACCGCGCCTTTCCAGTCGTTGCCGTTGCCGCTGATCACGGCCGGCATGCCGGGCGCGAGGTCGCGCGCGAAGCTCTCGGGTACGTTCACCTGCACTTCCAGCGCGGACAGGTCCACCACCGTCAGCAGCTTGGCGTCCTTCGGCACCGTCGCGGTCTGCGCGATGAACAACTGGCCGACCTGGCCGCTGACCGGCGAGCGCACGTTCAGGTCTTCGACCTGGCGCTGCACATCCGCCACCAGCAGCTTCTGGCGTTCGTAGGCCAGCTTCTTGGCCTTGATCTCCAGCGACAGGCTGGAGTCGTCCATGCCGAGGTTGTCCTGGGCGTGCTGCAACTGGATCTGGGCTTTTTCCAGCGCATCCTGGTGGCGGTCGACGTCGAGTTTCGAGACCGCACCCTTCTGGTACGCATCCTGATAGCGCGCGAGATCGCGCTTGGCGCTCTGCGCGTCGATCTTGGCGTTCTCGAACGCTTCCTGCAGCTTGGAACGCTGCTGGTTGGCGTCGATCTTCGCCTGCTCGTACGCGACCTGCATCGCGTCCTCGTTGTTCTCCTCCTGCGCCAGCTTGTTGGTGAGTTCCGGGCTCGCGATCACCGCCAGCACCTGGTCCTTCACCACCTTGTCGCCGGCGTGCACCTTCAGTACCACCGCGCCGCCCGCGCGCGCATACAGCGTGGGACTGACCGCCGCGACCACGCGCCCGTCGGCGGCGATGTCGCGCACGAAGGTACCGCGTTCGACGGTCGCGATCTGCAGGCGCGAGGCGCTCACCGACGAACCGGCGCCCATCAACCGGATCGCGCCCGGCACCAGCCACACCAGCAGCAGCAACACCGCCACGCCGATGCCGGCGAAGATGCCGAGTTTCTTCTTGCTGACGCGCTTCTCGATGATGCGGTCCGTTGCGGATGTGTCGCGGATGCTCATGCTCGGGTCCTTGCCGCACCACTGCGGCCTCGCCCATACATGGAGCAAGTGCGATGCCAACCGTCGCGAAATATTTATATGAAGCATTTCAACACGTTGGCGAAAACGGCCTTGCAGGAAAAGTGTCCGCGGACAGTCTGCGGACACTCCGCACACATCGGACACCGCGTCTTTTCAGGCCCGCTTTGCGCTGGTGGCGCGATGATGGAATCCAGGTGCGACCCTTTGCGGTTCTGGTGCATCCTTCTGTCGTGGACACGCCATCGACCTTCCGGCAACACGTCGATCCCGAGCTGATCGAGCGCTTCAAGCGCGGCGATCTCGCGGCGTTCGAATCGATCTATCGGCGCTTCGAACGCGCGGCGTGGACGCTGGCGCTGCGCCTCACCGGGCGCCGCGACGTCGCGCAGGAAGCGTTGCAGGACTCCATGCTGAAAGCCTTCGAACGCGCGCGCCAGTTCCGCGGCGAGGCGCCGTTCGGCGCGTGGCTGCGCAAGCTGGTGGTGAACGAGGCGCTGATGCAGTTGCGCCACGACCGCCTGCACATCATCGAGGTGCTGGACGACGACGCCCGCAGCGGCGACGACGCACCGCCGCCGTGGCGGCTGGCCGATGCCGCCGCGCTGGACCGCGCCCTGAACCGCCTGCCCGACACGGCGCGCGCAGTGTTGTGGCTGTACCACGTCGAAGGTTTCACCCACATCGAGATCGCCGAGCAGTTCGGACGCTCGACCAGTTTTTCCAAATCGCAGCTCGCGCGCGCAACCCGGCGCCTGCGCGAACTGCTCATCCCCCAAGTGGAGGACACGCCATGCACGATCGGCTCGACCACCACGGCATGAACGAAGACGCCGCGCTCGCCGCGGCCTTGCGCGCCCTGCCCGACGCGACGCCGCCGGCGGACGCGTGGCCGCAACTCGCGGCACGCACGCGCCGCCGCCGCACCGCGCGACGCATCCTCTGGACCGGCCTGCCCGCGGCGCTGGCCGCGTGCGCGGCGCTGTTCCTCGCCTGGCCGCACCTGACCCTGCACCGCCACATGCCGGCGCCCGTGCGGATCGCGCAATCGCCGTCGCCCGCACGCACCGTGCCAGCGAACCCGCCGATCGCCGCGCCGGCGACGTCGAACCTCGCGGCGCTGCAGACGAGTTCCGCGCAATGGCAGGCGTGGGTGCAGAATCTCGACCGCAACGGCGCGCCGCTGGACGGCCGCGCGCTGGCCAGCGCCGTCGCCCTGCAGGACCGCATCGGCCTGATCGACCTGCAGTTGAGCGCCGCGCGCAATCCGGCGACCGTCGCCGACCTCTGGCAGCAACGCATCGTCCTGCTGCAGCAGCTCGGGCTGCTGCACCTGCAGCCGTACCTCGTCGCCGAACAACAGGCGCGGCCCGGCCACGCCATCCCCATGTGAAAGAGACCATCGCCATGAAACGCACGCTCGCCTTCTGCATCCTGTCGTCGTTGTCCGGCGCGGTGTTCGCCGCGCCGCCGGCTTCCACCTCGGCGCCCGCGGCGGAAACCGACGCCGCGATCCAGCAACAGATGGCCGCGCTGCAGGCGCGCATGAATGCGCTCGCCAGCCGCATGGCCGCGTTGTCCGCCAAGGCCGGCGACGAGGCCAACGCCAGCGCGTTGCGCTATCTCGCCGACGGCCGGCGCGGCATGTTCGGCATGGCGGTGAGCCGGGACGGCGACGCCCTGCGCGTGGACGCCGTGACCCCCGGCGGCCCCGCCGAGCGCGCCGGCCTCACAGCCGGCGACACCATCACGGCCGTCGACGGCAAGCCGTTGTCGCGGCACGCGGCTTCCACGCTTGCCGAGCTGCCGCCCGGCAAGCCGGTGCGGCTGGACGTGAGCCATGACGGCAAGGTCCGGCACGTCGAGGTCACGCCCGAGCGTTTCCTGGCGGACGACTGGCAGGACGTCGCGCGCGCGGCCGAACGCGCTGCGGACGAAGCCACCGCCACGGTGCGTTCGCCCGAGTTCCAGCGGCAGATCCAGCAGAGCATCGACGACGCGATGAAAAGCGCGTCCGCTGCGCTGGCAAACGCCGACAGCGCGCGCGAAAACGCCAAGGTTGCACGCGAGGCCGCCATCAGGGCCGGCGAGAACGGCCGCGCGTGGATCATCGCGATGTCGCCGTGGTGGGGCCTGAACCTGGCGCCGCTGAATCCCGACCTCGGCCGCTACTTCGGCACCGACAAGGGCGCGCTGGTGTTGTCGCGCAACGACGCGCAGTTTCCCGAACTGCGTCCCGGCGACGTGCTCGTCGAGATCGACGGCAAGCCCGTGGCGCAACCCGAGGACGTGCAGCGCGCCTTGCGCACCGGCGAGACCGGCCAGCGCGTGCCGGTGACCCTGCGCCGCCACGGCAAGACGCTCACGCTGGCGATGAAGGTGCCGGCGAAGTGGAGCCTGCTTCCGCCGCCGCCGCCCGCGCCGCCACCACCGCCGAAGCCGTTCAAGCCTGCCACGCCGCCTGTACCGCCGCCGCCTCCTGCGCCGCCGTCCGCACCCGTCGCGTCGGCGCAGTAACGTCGGAAAACTTCAGCGCGAACCGTTCGACCACGCCGCGGCGTAGCAGCGCCAATGGCTGCCTTCGCGCCGCCACGCGGTGGTCATCGCGTAGATCGCGGATTGGTCCGGCAGCAGGTCATCAGGTTTGCCTCCGGTCAATACGAGGTTGAATTTGGCGACGATGCGGTCGCCCTTGTGCTCGAACGTGACTGGTCCGACCAGCACGCCGGTTTTGTCCTGACGCAGCGCGCGCAACGCCAGCAAGCGGCGCAGACCGTCGCGATCGAGGTCGCCCTCGTTGCCGGTGAAGTCGTCGCTGACGACGGCGAGCACGCCCGACGTGTCATCAGCGCGCGCGGCCGCCGCGGCCGCGTCGATCGCCTCCCTGATCTGCTGTTCCGCTGGCGTGCGATGACACGCGGCCAATGCCGCGGCGAACAGCAGCACCCAGACAGCCCGCACAGCCTGCCGGCACGCGGCGCGGCGGTCGTGTTGCGCAGCCGATGATTCGCTCATGAAATCCCCTCCGGCGCGATGCCGCAATGCAGCTTGCCGCGTTCGCGCGTATCGTGCTCCAATGCCGTGAATGCGCGCAACCTGCGCAGTCGAACAGGAGGGAACAACATGGCCGATCCACGTCCCTGGCTGGCGCACTATCCGCCCGGCGTTCCCGCCGAAATCGATGCCAACGAATTCGCATCGATCGTCGCGATGTTCGAGCGGGCCTGCGCGCGCCATCCGCAACGGCCGGCGTATTCCAGTTTCGGCAAGGTGTTGAGTTGGGCGGAACTGGACCGGCAAAGTGCGGCGTTCGCGGCGTTCCTCGCCAACGAGTGGAAGCTCGGCAAGGGCGACCGCCTCGCGATCATGCTGCCCAACCTGCTGCAGTATCCGATCGCGCTGTTCGGTGCGCTGCGCGCGGGCCTGACGGTGGTCAACGTCAACCCGCTGTACACCGCGCGCGAACTGCAGCATCAACTGGAAGATTCCGGCGCCAGGGCCATCGTGGTGCTGGAGAACTTCGCCTCGACGCTGCAGGAAGCGATCGGCAAGACGCACGTGCAGCACGTGATGGTCACCTCGATCGGCGACCAACTCGGTTTCCCGAAAGGACCGCTGATCAGTTTCGCGGTGAAGCACCTAAAGAAGATGGTGCCGGCATGGTCGTTGCCGGGACACCTATGCTTCGGCGACGTGCTGCGACGCGGCGCCCGCATGCAGGCGCCGAAGGTGCAGCTTGGCCACGACGACATCGCATTCCTGCAATACACGGGCGGCACCACCGGCGTCGCCAAGGGCGCGATGCTGACCCACGGCAACATGGTCGCGAACACACTCCAGCTCGCCGTGTGGGTGGGTGACCTGTTCACGCAGGGCGAGGAACAGATCATCACCGCGCTGCCGCTGTATCACATTTTTTCGCTGACGGTGAACGCGATATTGATGGCGTATTTCGGCGGCGAGAACGTGCTGATCACCAATCCGCGCGACATCCCGGCGTTCATCAAGACGCTGAAGCAATCGCGCTGGAGCGCGATCACCGGGGTCAACACCCTGTACAACGCGCTGGTCAACCATCCGGAGTTCGCGTCGGTCGATTGCTCGCGGGTGAAATTCGCGCTGGCCGGCGGCATGGCGGTGCAGCGCGCGGTCGCCGAGCACTGGAAGAAGGCCACCGGCATTCCGCTGATCGAAGGCTACGGACTCACCGAAACCTCGCCGGTCGCGACCGCCAACCGTCTGGATGTCAAGGACTACAACGGCTCCATCGGCATGCCGCTGCCGTCAACCGACCTCGTGCTGCGCGACGACTCCGGCCACGATGTCGCGCTGGGCGAGTCCGGCGAACTCTGCGTGCGCGGGCCGCAGGTGATGAAGGGCTACTGGCAGCGGCCCGAGGAAACCGCCAAGGTGCTGGACGCCGATGGCTGGCTGCGCACCGGCGACATCGCGAGGATGGACGAGAAAGGACTCTTCTACATCGTCGATCGCAAGAAGGACATGATCCTGGTCTCGGGCTTCAACGTGTACCCGAACGAGGTCGAGGACGTGGTCGCCCACCATCCCGGGGTGCTGGAAGTCGCCGCGATCGGCGTGCCCGACGAGCACTCCGGCGAAGTGGTGAAGTTGTTCGTGGTGAAAAAAGATCCCGCGCTCACCGAAGCGGCGTTGAAACAGTACTGCCACGACGAGCTCACCGGCTACAAGCGGCCGAAGTACATCGAGTTCCGCACGGAGCTGCCCAAGAGCAACGTCGGCAAGATCCTGCGGCGCGCATTGCGCGACGAGGAGAAGAAGCGTGCCCAGAATTGACATCGGATCCGCCCGCCGCCGCACGGGTTCGTCGTATCCCGCGCCGTTCGATCAACCTTGCGCCGTGCGCGTGCGGCGCCGGCTGGGTGACGCCGGCGGCCTCACCGACTTCGGTGTCAACCTGCTGGACCTGCCGCCCGGAGCGTGGTCCAGCCAGCGCCACTGGCATTCGGCCGAAGACGAATTCGTGTGGGTGCTGGAAGGCGAAGTCACGTTGATCGACGATGCCGGCGAGCACGTGCTGCACGCCGGCGATTGCGCCGCGTTCCCGAAAGGCGACGCGAACGGCCATCATTTCGTGAACCGCTCGAGCGCGACCGTGCGCTGCCTCGAAGTCGGTTCGCGCAAGCCGGACGAAGACGCCTGCGACTACCCGGACATCGATTTGCGCATCGGTCCCGGACGTGATGCAGGCTTCACGCACAAAAACGGGGAGCCCTACCCATCCAGGGGCTGAATCCCCGCCCAATACCGGATGAACGCTGCGCGACCACGGATGCTCCGCGGGTCAACAATGCCCGTAGGATCGCGTTCTAACGGTTGGGCCACCTCGGCCGATCAGGAGAAGCCACCGTGAAACGCATTGCGACAACGTTGCTCGTTGCAGGGCTCATGGCCGCGCCGATGCTGGTGTTGCCGCCGCCCGCCGCCGCTGCGGTCAGCATCGGCATTTCCGTCAACATCGCGCCGCCGCCGCTGCCCGTGTACGCGCAACCGGTGGTGCCAGGTCCGGGCTACATCTGGACGCCGGGCTACTGGGCGTGGGATCCCGACTACGGCGACTATTACTGGGTGCCGGGCACCTGGGTGCTGCCGCCCCAGATCGGGCTGCTGTGGACGCCGGGCTGGTGGGGCTGGTCGGGGGGTTACTACCGCTGGCATCCCGGCTACTGGGGAACCGGCGTCGGCTTCTACGGCGGCGTCAACTACGGGTTCGGTTATTTCGGCGTGGGTTACGTGGGCGGTTACTGGCGCGGCCGCGACTTCTACTACAACCGCGCGGTCAATAACGTCAACGTGACCAACATCCGCAACGTGTACGTCAACAGGACGGTGATCAACAACGTCAACGTGAACCGCGTCAGCTACAACGGCGGACGCGGCGGCCTGACCGCGCGGCCCAGCGCCGCGCAACTCAGGTTCGCCAACGAGCGGCATTGGTCGCCGACCCCGATGCAGATCCAGCAGCGCGATGTCGCCATGCGCAATCCGACGCAACGCTTCAAGGCCAATCAGGGCCGGCCGGCGGTGTTCGCCACCCAGCGCCCGGGCAACTTCAACGGACCGCATGCCGTGCGCGCGCCCGCGCCAGCCGGGAACCGCATGGTCGCGGCGCCCGAACGCGCACGCGCGACGATGGCCGCGCCCAATCGCCAGCATGGCATGGTCGAAGCACCGCGCGGGCGCATGCAACCGGAGCGGGCGCAGCCGATGCGATCCGGGCAACCGATGCGTTCCGAACAGCCGATGCGCTCCGGGCAGTCGATGCGTCCCGAACAAGCGCGTCCGCAGTACATGGCGCCGCCGCATGAACAGAGCCGCCCCGAACCGAACGCCATGTACCCGCGCGAACCCAACGCGCGGATGCCGCGCAACGAAGGGCCGCGCGGCAGGCCGGCGCCGGCGCGCGAAGGGCCGCGTCAGGAGCGCGGCGGCAACGGCCACCACGAGAAGAGGCCTCCGCAAAGCAGCCACTGAGCGGGAGCACGCAGGCACGAGGCGACCTTCGGGTCGCCTCGTGCGTTTCCGGTTCCACGGTTTCAGGTCACCGGATCGGAATCTTCGGCCCAGGGTTCCAGCGTATCGGCGTAGCCGCCCAGGAGCGTCCACAACGCCTGTTCGGTTTCCTCGGGAATGCGCGCGAACGTGAGCGCGACATTCTCGCGCGAAACCCGCACCACCTCGGCCATCACGTGCACGTTGACGTCCTCGGCGAACAGCATGTCGAGCACCCAGACGTCGCCCGTCTGCCCGTGCCAGCCCGCCGGACGCGCCAGCCTGACGCCCGTCGCCGAAATGTCGGCAAGATCGGTCTGCCAGACATCCCCGCGCCGGCTCATCAGCACCGCCGTCTGACGCACCATCCGTGCATGCCGTACGTGACTGTCGGCCGCATGGTCCGCTTTAGGGTCGATCGCCACGTCGAACATTCCCCTGGTTCCTCGCAACTCTGGCGCTTGCGCGCGGGCGGCAGGGCGGGATTCTCCCGCGTCCACCTGCCGCTTGCAGGCAAGCAAAATGCGGGCCAACCTGCCCATGCCGGCCTCTGGACTTGTGCCGCTTGCGGCCTTACCCTAGGCAACCAGTAACCGGCGCGGCATCGGGCCGGATCGGCCACGTCGAGCCGCCAGGCGATCTTCCAACGATCGCGACTTTCTCGCTTGCGGATACCGGACTCGGGGATCGCCACCGCGACGGGCGAGAGGCTGCAAGCGGCGGCCGAAGCGTTCATGGATGTGCGGACCGGCCCGACGCAAGGCCGGGCCGGATGCAGGTTGGTACCGATACCGAATCCACCGTACCCTGCCCGCGAGTGCGGGTGGCGTGTCCGGCGAGGCCCCTCGCCGCACGCAGACGGGTACTTTGCAAACTTTCGTAAACCCGGATGACGGCCGCCGTCGGCGTCGTCGATCCGCCCAATACGAGTGCCGGATGAGCACCGAACCCCTGTCAACCGAACCTGCCACCCTCGCGCAAGCGCCGTCCCGCGACAACAGCGACGCTCCCCGTCAGGAGGAAATGCCCCTGGCGGTGGTGCGCGGCCAGCCGGTGCTGCAGATTCCGCAGGATCTCTATATCCCGCCTGATGCGCTGGAAGTGATCCTCGAAGCATTCGAGGGTCCGCTGGACCTGCTGCTGTACCTGATCCGCCGCCAGAACCTCGACATCCTCGACATTCCGGTCGCGGAAATCACCCGCCAGTACATGGACTACATCGAGGTTATGCGCGAGATGCGGCTGGAGCTCGCGGCCGAGTACCTGGTGATGGCCGCGATCCTTGCCGAGATCAAGTCGCGCCTGCTGCTGCCGCGCCCGCCCGCCGAGGAAGGCGTCGAGGAAGACCCGCGCGCGGAGCTGGTGCGGCGCCTGCAGGAATACGAACGCTTCAAGAAGGCCGCCGAGGACATCGACGCGATGCCGCGGATGGAGCGCGACCTCGACATCGCCCGCGCCTTCGTGCCGGACCACAAGGTGGTCAAGCTGCCGCCGCCGGTGGAACTGCGCGAAATGCTGCTGGCGCTGCGCGACGTGCTGCACCGCGCGGAACTGTACGGCCACCACGAAGTGGAGCGCGAACCGCTGTCGGTGCGCCAGCGCATGGGCGAGGTGCTGCGCAAACTGGGCGACGGCACGTTCCACCGCTTCGAATCCATGTTCGACGCAGCCGAAGGCCGCATGGGCGTGGTGGTGACCTTCCTGGCGCTGCTCGAACTGGCCAAGGACCGCTTGATCGAGATCATGCAGGAAGCGCCGCTCGCGGCGATCTACCTGAAGGCACGCGCCACGGTGGAAGCCGCGGACTGACTTCTGCTTTTTTGAACGACAACGCGCACAGCGAGGCGCACGTGGAACAGGAAAAACTCAACAACATCGTGGAAGCCGCCCTGCTCGCGGCCCAGCAACCCCTGACGCTGCCGATGCTCTCGGCACTGTTTCCCGAAACCGACGGCGTCAGCCACGACGACCTGGCGCGCGCGCTCGAAACGCTGGCGCAAGCCTGCGAGGGCCGCGGCATCGAACTGGTCGAAGTCGCCTCCGGCTTCCGCTACCAGGTTCGCGAGGATGTGCACCCGTGGGTGGCGCGGCTGTGGGCCGAGCGCTCGACCAAATACTCGCGCGCCCTGCTGGAAACGCTGGCGCTGATCGCTTACCGCCAGCCGATCACGCGCGGCGAGATCGAACAGGTGCGCGGGGTCACCGTCGCCTCCAGCATCATGCACACGCTCGAGGAACGCGAGTGGATCCGGGTGGTCGGCTACCGCGACGTGCCCGGCAAGCCGGCGCTGTTCGGCACCACGCGCCAGTTCCTCGATTACTTCAACCTGAAGTCGCTCGACCAGTTGCCGACGCTGGCCGAGATCCGCGAGATCGCCGATCCCGATCCGCAACTCGCGCTGGCGCCCGATGCGGCCGGCGCACCGTCCGAATCCGATCCCTCCGTCGAATCCGACGAACCCGCCGCCGGTGAATCCGCGCCGGACGCCACCCCCCGCACCGCCGAGGACGCCGCATGAGTTCCACCCCACGTTCCCTGCTGACCCTGAAACGCGCGGCCACGCCGGCCGGTGACGACGCGCTGGAAGAACGCCTGCACAAGGTGCTGGCCAACGCCGGCCTGGGTTCGCGGCGGCTGCTGGAACAGCGCATCGCGGAAGGCGAAATCCTGGTCAACGGCCAGGCCGCGCAAACCGGTTCCAGCGTGCGCGCCGGCGACCGCGTGGAAGTCGATCGCAAGCAATTCGTGGTCGCGACCGACCCGCACGAACGCGCGCAGGTACTGATGTACCACAAGCCCGAAGGCGAGCTGACCACGCGCGACGATCCTGAAGGCCGTCCCACGGTGTTCGAGAAGCTGCCGCACCTCAACGGTTCGCGCTGGATTTCGGTGGGCCGCCTCGACGTCAACACCACCGGCCTGTTGCTGCTCACCACCGACGGCGAACTCGCGAATGCGCTGATGCATCCCAGCCACGAACTCGAACGCGAATATCTCTGCCGCGTGCACGGCGAGGTTCCCGACGAGGCGCTGGAAAAACTGAAGGCCGGCGTCGAACTGGAAGACGGTCCCGCGCGTTTCGACGAAATCCACGTGGTCAGCCGCGGCGGCAGCCACTGCTGGTTCCGCGTGGTCCTGCACGAAGGGCGCAACCGCGAGGTGCGCCGCCTGTGGGATGCGATGGGGTTCCTGGTCAGCCGCCTGAAGCGCATCCGCTACAGCAACGTCGAATTGCCGCGCGGCCTGCGGCCGGGCCAGAGCGAAGCGCTCGCCGAGGACGCGGTGAAGTCGCTGCGCGAACTCTCGGGCGCGGGACCGGCGCAGCCCACGCTGACGCTGAAACCCGTCCTGCACCAGCGGCACGCGCCGCGCGGCGTCACCGAAATCCGTCCGGCCAACCCGGCGCCGCACGCATGGACCGGCGTGCGCCACGACGAGGCGCGCGAACTCACCGCGTTCGACCGCGTGCGTCCCGACGATTTCAACAATCGCGGCAAGCGCCGGCGCGGCCCGCCGCGCGGCGACGTCAACGGCAACGTGCTGAAACCCGACCGGCCGCCGCGCAAGCCGCGCAAGAACCGGCGCGGCGTGGCGCCCGGCCAGGAACTGCCTTCCGTGCGCACCTGGTTCGCAGGCGACAAGCGCCCCGGCGGCGGGCCCAATCGCGGACAGAACCGCGGTCCGGGCGGCGGCCAGAACCGTGGCCAGCACCGTAGCCCGGGCGGCGGCGGCCGCGGCGGTCCGCGCCGGGGCGGCGGCGGCAACCGCGGCGGTTCATCGCACACCTGATCGAACCCGCGAATCCAGTCTTGCGAGATTCACGCATGCCAATCCCGAACACCGTCGTCATCTGGCACAACCCGCGCTGCTCCAAATCGCGCGGCACGCTGGAACTGCTGCATGAACGCGGCATCGAACCCGCGATCGTCGATTACCAGAAGAATCCGCCATCGGCAGCGGACATCGAACGCGCGTTGAAACTGCTTGGGATGCAGCCGCGCGAGTTGATGCGCAAGGGCGAAACGGCGTACGCCGAACTCGGTCTCGATGACGCGCAACTCACCCGCAAGCAACTCGTCGAGGCGATGGCCGCGCACCCGGTGCTGATCGAACGCCCCATCGTGTTTGCCCACGGCAAGGCCGCCATTGGCAGGCCGCCGGAGAACGTGCTCGCGATCCTGTGATCCGGTTTCGAGCGCTTGCGCGCGTCAGCGCGAACTGGAAAAGCCGCGCAGCACCTTGAACGCGCCCGAGGCATCGACTTCGCCGATCGCGAGCAGGCGGCCATCGGGCGCATCGGCGCGATAGCGGCCTGGCGGCGTATCGACCCGCAAGGCGCGTCCGTGCGCCACGTCATCGGCGCCGCGTTCGTCCATGTGCAACACGGGCCAGTCGGCAAGACCGGCTTCGATCGGCAACAGGCATGCAAGCAACGCCTGCGTACCCTGCTCGCGCAACGCCACGAGTTCGTCGAGCGCGAACATCCGCGGCTCGCGGAACGGTTCCACCCACAGCCGCCGCAACGCGGTCAGGTGCGCGCCGCAGCCCAGCGCCTCGCCGAGATCGCGCACTAGGCTTCGGACGTAAGTGCCCGAGCCGCATTCGACGTGCAGGCGCAGCGTGTCGCCCGCGCGTTCCAGCAGGTCGAACCGGAACACCTCGACTTCGCGCGGCGGCGCTTCCACCGCTTCGCCGCGACGCGCGCGTTTGTACAGCGGCACACCCTGTTGCTTGAGTGCGGAGTACACGGGTGGAATCTGGGTGATGCGCCCGGTAAGGGGCGCAAGCGCGGCGCGGATAGTCGCATCGTCGAGCGGCGGCACGGGGCGCTCGACCAGCGCCGAACCTTGGCTGTCGCAGGTATCGGTGGTGGTGCCGAGCCGGCATTCAGCGGCATACGCCTTGCGTGCGCCGAGCAGGTAACCCGCGATCTTGGTGGCCTCGCCGAAACAGATCGGCAGCAAGCCCGTCGCCAGCGGATCGAGGCTGCCGGTGTGCCCGGCCTTGGCCGCGCCGAAGATTCGTTTCGCCTGCTGCAAGGCGCGGTTGGAGGAGATGCCTTGAGGCTTGTCGAGCAGCAGGATGCCGGTCAACGGCCGGGAATCGAGAATCGGGAGTCGGGAATCGGAAAGAGCCACGGGCATTCCGGCGAATCGCTCTTACGATTCCCCATTCCCCGTTCCCGATTCCCGTCTGAGCAGCTGCTCGATCCGCTCTCCGGTATCCACCGATTCGTCGTACTTGAAGCGCAGTTCCGGCACGCGCCGCATCCGCATCGTGTGCGCGAGCGCATGGCGGAATTCCTTCGCCAGCGCTTTCAGCGCCTTCACGACTTCCTGCGAGCGTTCGGGTTGCAGCGCCGTGACCCACACGGTCGCGACATCCAGTTCGCGGCTGACTTCCACGTCCACCACGCTGGCCTGCGGCAGCGCGTGGTCGCGTACCGCGGCGTGCACCAGCGCGCCGACTTCACGACGGAGTTCGGCGTTGACGCGGTCGGTGCGGTGGAAGGAGCCTTTCACGGGAATCGGGAATCGTAAATGGAGAATCGCTCAAAAGCACGCAGCGGGCAATCCGAGATGGGGCGTGATTTCGGACGATTCACGATTCCCGATTCACGATTCCCGGACGTTGTAACGCTCCGCGTTACAACGTTCGTGCCACCTCGATGCGCTCGAAGCACTCGATGCGGTCGCCGGGCTTGACGTCGTTGTACTGCTTGACGCCGATGCCGCACTCGCTGCCGCTCTTCACTTCGTCCACGTTTTCCTTGTAGTGGCGCAGCGATTCCAGTTCGCCCTCGAAGATCACCACGTCGTTGCGCAGCACGCGGATCGGCTTGTGCCGCTTGACCGCGCCCTCGACCACCATGCAGCCGGCGATCGCGCCGAACTTGGACGAACGGAACACGTCGCGCACTTCGGCCACGCCGATGATTTCCTCGCGCACTTCCACGCCCAGCAGGCCGGACGCCGCCTGCTTCACCTGGTCGATCACGTCGTAGATGATCGAGAAGTAGCGCAGGTCCACGCCATTCTGCTCGATCACGCGACGCGCGGAGGCATCGGCGCGCACGTTGAAGCCGATCAGCAGCGCCTTAGAGGCCGCCGCCAGGGTGGCGTCGGATTCGGTGATGCCGCCCACGCCGGACGCGATCACGTTGACCTTCACGAGATCGTTGCTGATCGCGGCGAGCGATTCGCGCAGCGCCTCGGCGGAACCCTGCACGTCGGCCTTGATCAGGATGTTGAGGCTCTGCTGGCCCTCGCCCTTGCCCATCATCGCCATCACGTCTTCGAGCGTGTTGGTGCGCGTGACCAACCGCTTTTCGCGGCGCTTGGCCTCGCGTTCGGACACCACGTTGCGGGCCAGTTTCTCGTCCGCAACCACCACGAATTCGTCGCCGGCGTCCGGCACGCCCGAAAGGCCCAGCATCTGCACCGGAATCGACGGACCCGCGCCCTCGACCTGCTGGCCGGTTTCGTCGAACAGCGCGCGCACGCGGCCGTACTCGACGCCGCACACCACGTAGTCGCCGCGCTTCAGCAGGCCCTGCTGCACCAGCACCGTCGCGACCGGGCCGCGGCCCTTGTCGAGGCTGGATTCGATCACCACTCCCGAAGCACGCCCGTCCGGCACAGCCTTCAGTTCCATCACCTCGGCCTGCACGTTGATCGCTTCGAGCAAGGCATCGACACCCATGCCGGTCTTGGCCGACACCGGCACGAACTGGGTGTCGCCGCCCCAATCCTCGGGGATCACTTCGTGCTGGGCCAGGCCCTGGCGCACGTTGTCGGGATTGGCTTCCGGCTTGTCCATCTTGTTGACCGCGACGATCAGCGGCACCTTGGCCGCGCGCGCGTGCTGGATGGCTTCCACGGTCTGCGGCATCACGCCATCGTCGGCCGCGACCACCAGCACCACGATGTCGGTGGATTGCGCGCCGCGCGCGCGCATCGAGGTGAAGGCCGCGTGGCCGGGCGTGTCGAGGAACGTGATCACGCCCTTGGGCGTTTCCACGTGGTACGCGCCGATGTGCTGGGTGATGCCGCCGGCTTCGCCCGCGGCCACCTTGGTGCGGCGGATGTAATCGAGCAGGGACGTCTTGCCGTGATCGACGTGGCCCATGATGGTGACCACCGGCGGGCGCGGCGCCTTCTCGCCTTCGGCCGCGTCGGTGACGACGTGCGCGGCGAGTTCGGTCTCGGCCGTCTTTTCCTCGGCATCGACGGCCTTGTGGCCCATTTCCTCGACCACCAGCACCGCGGTGTCGTGGTCGATGGTCTGGTTGATGGTCACCATGGTGCCCATCTTGAACAGGGCCTTGACCACCTCCGCGCCCTTCACCGCCATCTTCTGCGCGAGGTCGGACACCACGATGGTGTCGCCGATCGCGATTTCGCGCATCTGCGGCGCAACCGGCTTGGAGAAGCCGTGCTGGGCGGTGATGTCCGACAGATCGACCTTGGGCTTGGCGCGCTTCCTAGTGGAACGGCGCGCACGCTCGGCGTCGGTGAGGTGCAGCTCGCCGCCGCTGTAGCGCGCCGGACCTTCGTCGTCGTCATCGCGCATCCGGTGCGAACCGCGCGAACGCTTCGCCTTGTGTGCACCGCTGTCGTCCTTGGCGCGCACCGCGGGTTTGGGTGCCTCGTGGCGGCGCGCAGGCGCCGGCGATTCTTCGGTTGCGGTCTCCTCGACCGCATGCGCGGCGACTTCGGCCGCGGCCCGGGCGCGCTCTTCCTCCGCGCGCTTGCGCTCGGCCGCTTCTGCGGCGGCGCGTTCCTGCTCTTCCTTGCGGCGGCGGTCCTGTTCGGCCAGCTCGGCCAGTTCGCGCTCGTGCTGTTCCTGCGATTCCTTGAGTTTGCGCAGCGCCTCTTCGCGCTCGCTGTCCACGACGCCATCGTTCGCGATCGCGCCGCGCTTGACGTAGGTGCGCCGCGCGCGCACTTCCACGTTGACGGTCTTGGCGCTGGCGCCGCGGCCGCCGGCCACGGTGATTTCACTGACCTTGCGGCGCTTCAGCGTGATCTGCTTGGGCGCCGCCGCAGTCGACGCGGATGCCGACTTGCCGTGGTTGCTGCGCAGGAAATCGAGCAGCTTGCTCTTCTGGCGGCTGTTGATGACCTGGTCCGGGCCATCGAAGGTCATGCCGGCCTCGGCAAGCTGCGCCAGCAGCTTGTCTTCCGGCGTGCCCACCATGCCTGCGAGTTGCCTGATCGTGATGTCTGACATCGTGTCCTACCTCAGCCTTGATGATGCAAGACCGGGCGTCCCGCCGCGGCTTGCATGCAAACGGTCGCGGCCAGGCCGCGCCACGTTTGCCGTGCCGGACGACCATCGTCCGGCGCGACGGCACGTCCCTGTACCGGAAAGACCCGCTTCGACTCGAAGCCATCCATGCCTCAGCCGCCCTCGTGCTCCATCCTGGCCAGCATCGGCGCGCGCGCGGCCATGATCAACGCGCCCGCGCGTTCCTCGTCCATGCCTTCCATGTCGATCAGGTCGTCCACCGCCTGGTCGGCCAGGTCGTCCAGCGTGACGATGCCGCGCTCGGCCAGTGCGTACGCGGTTTCCTCGTCCATGCCGTCCAGCGCCAGCAGTTCTTCCGACGGCGCGTGCTCGTCGAGGTCCTCCTCGACCGCGAGCGCCTCGGTGAGCAGCGCGTCCTTGGCGCGCGAACGCAGTTCCTCGACGATGTCTTCGTCGAAGCCTTCCACCGCCAGCAGTTCGCCGGTCGGCACGTAGGCGATTTCCTCGACCGTCGAAAAGCCTTCCTGCACCAGGATGTTGGCGATCTCCTGATCCACTTCGAGCTTGTCCATGAACAGCTTGCGCGCGGCTTCCTGCTCGGCCTCGCTCTTGGCGGCGACCTGGTCCTGGGTCATCACCTTGAGATCCCAGCCGGTCAGCTTGCTGGCCAGGCGCACGTTCTGGCCGCCGCGGCCGATGGCCTGCGACAGCTTGTCCTCGGCCACCGCAATGTCCATCGAGTGCTTGTCCTCATCGACGATGATGGACTGCACTTCGGCCGGCGCCATCGCGTTGATCACGAACTGCGCCGGCGCGTCGTTCCACAGCACGATGTCGATGCGCTCGCCGTTCAGTTCGTTGGACACCGCCTGCACGCGCGAACCGCGCATGCCGATGCAGGCGCCGATCGGATCGGTGCGCTTGTCGTGCGCCTCCACCGCGATCTTGGCGCGGTCGCCGGCGTCGCGCGCGCAGGCGCGTATCTCGACGATGCCCTGGCCGACTTCCGGCACTTCCAGCTTGAACAGTTCCATCATGAATTCCGGCGCGGTGCGCGACACGAACAGCTGCGGGCCGCGCGGCTCCGAGCGCACCTCGAACAGGTAACCGCGCACGCGGTCGCCCACGCGCACGGCCTCGCGCGGGATCGCCTTGTCGCGCGGGATGAAGGCTTCGGCATTGCCGCCGAGGTCGAGGTAGATGTTGCCGCGCTCGACGCGCTTGGCCACGCCGTTGACCAGTTCGCCCACGCGATCCTTCCAGGCGTCGACCACCTGCGCGCGCTCGGCTTCGCGGATGCGCTGCACGATCACCTGCTTGGCGGCCTGCGCGGTGATGCGGCCGAACTCGGGATTCTCGATCTGCTGCTCGATGTACTCGCCGACCTGGGCGCCCGGGCGCTCGTCCACCGCGTCCATCAGGCGCAACTGCCAATCCGGCGATTCCATCTCGCCGTCGTCGGCGATCACCGCCCAGCGCCGGAAGGTTTCGTAGTCGCCGGTCTCGTGGTCGATCGCCACGCGGATGTCGGGTTCCTCGTCGGGATAGCGCTTCTTGGCCGCGGTCGCCAGCGCCGCCTCGAGCGCGCCGAAAATCACGTCGCGCGGCACCGCCTTCTCGGCGGCCACGGTATCCACGATCAACAACAAGTCACGATTCATCGTCTTTGCTCCATCGGGGCCGCGTCCTGCCGCGGCCTTCCGTCATTCGGGTTTGTCTTTCGGCAACGCTCACCGCTTGCGCTTGGCCTTGCCCTGTTTCGCATTCGGCGCCTTGCCGGGCTTCGGCTTGGGCGTGTAGCCCAGCGCATCCCAATCCGGCACCAGATGCGCGCTTTCGATTTCGTCTTCGGCGATGTCCATCCGCCTGCCATCCACGTCCATGCCGATCTGCCTGCCGGCGACCGCGGCGATCCTCCCGCGCAGGCGGCGGCGCCCCTCGCGCGGCAGCTTCAGCGTCACCTTCGCTTCGTCGCCGACGAAACGCGCGAACTGCGCCGCGTTGAACAGCGGGCGCTCGATCCCGGGCGAGGACACCTCCAGCACGTAATGCCCGGGAATCGGATCGTCCACGTCCAGCAGCGCGGAAATCTCGCGGCTGGCCGCCTCGCAGTCGTCCACGCTCACCGCGCCGGCTGCATCGGCGTCCTGCCGCAGCGCATCGATGTACACGCGCAGCAGGCCGCCGCCGTGACCGGCACTCCATTCCACGCCCAGGCATTCCAGGCCCAGTTCGGCAAGGGCCGGCGCCACGCGTGCGACGATTGCGTCGGTCTCCATCGCGCTCCGCGAATCCAAGAAACAAAAAATGGGCACAAGGCCCATTCCTTAAGTCGCCGTTTTCGCTTCCAGTAGTCGGCGTTCCGCGTCCTGCGGATCAGGGAAGCAACGAAGCCGCCCCGACAAGGCCTGGTAGCGGGGGCAGGATTTGAACCTGCGACCTTCGGGTTATGAGCCCGACGAGCTGCCAGACTGCTCCACCCCGCAACAGGGAACGCACATTATGGCGTTCCGGGGGCTTTTTTGCAACCGCGAGGGCGCGCATGTCCAGCCGCCGCGCCGACGGGTCAAACCCCGAACGCGGCCCGGCACCAGGCGAGCAGCGGGCCGGAGAAGAAGATCATCGCGATCAGGCCCAGCGCATTGATCGACAGCAATCCGCGCAGCGCGAGATCCGGTTTGGCCTGCAACGGTTCGACGCCTTCGGCGGGCGCCTCGAAGTACATCACCCAGATCACGCGCAGGTAGTAGAACAGCCCGATGATGGCGCAGATGATCGCGACGATCGCGAGCCACAGCATGCCGCCGTCGATCGCGGCCTTCAGCACCAGCACCTTGGCGATGAACCCCCACAGCGGCGGGATGCCGGCCAGCGAGAACATCGCGATCGCCATCAAACCCGCGAACCAGGGCGAGCGGCGGTTGAGGCCCTTCAGGTCGTCGATCATCTCGCACTCGAAGCCCTTGCGCGCCAGCGCCAGGATCACGCCGAAGGCCACGGTTTCCATCAGCGCGAAGCACACCGCGTAGAACAACGCCGCCGAATAACCTTCCGGGGTCGGATTCGACAATCCGAGGAACACGAAGCCCATGTGCGAGATCGTGGAATACGCAAGCATGCGCTTGAAGTTCTTCTGCGCGATCGCGACCACGTTGCCAACCACCAGCGACAGCGCCGCCATGATCGCCAGCATGATCCGCCAGTCGTGCGCGAACGGCCCCAGGCCGACTTCCAGCAGGCGGTAGGCCAGTCCGACCGCGGCCAGTTTCGGCACCGCGCTGATGTACATCGCGATCGGGGTGGGCGCGCCCTCGTACACGTCGGGCAGCCACATGTGGAACGGCACCGCGCCGAACTCGAAGGCGATGCCGACCACCAGGAACACCAGTCCGAACTGCAGCAGGTGCGGATGCGCGGTGGTGCCTGCCGCGGCGAAGATGCCGTGCAGGTCGAGGGTGCCGGTGGCGCCGTAGATCAGCGACATGCCGAACAGCAGCAGGCCGGACGCGAGCGACCCCAGCACGAAGAACTTGATCGCAGCCTCCGAAGACAGCTTCGACTCGCGGTTCAGCGCGACCAGCGCATAAGCCGGCAACGCGAACAGCTCCAGCCCGAGGTACACCGTGATCAGGCTGCCGGCCGACACCAGCAGCATCACGCCCAGCACCGAGAACATCGACAGCGAATAGAACTCGCCCATGAACAGCTTGCGGTCGCGCAGCCACGGCCGCGCCATCACGAACATCAGGATGGTCGCGATCAGCACGGTGACCTTGAGGATCTCGGCCATGTGGTCGCGCACGAACATCCCGCCGAACGCGGTGACGGTCATGTCCGGTTGGCCGCGGATCACCAGGAAGATGCCCACCAGCATCACGATGATCGCGACCCAGTGGGTGGCGTCGCGCTGGTCGTCGCTGATGAACACGTCGAACAGCAGCACCAGGCACGCTGCAGCGGTCAGGTACAGCTCGGGCAGCATCACCAGCAGGTCGTTGAGAGTAATCATGAGGTCAAACCTTGCTGGTCATCAAATGGGTCACGAGTTGCGCGACCGAGGAATCCATCAGGTGCATCAGCGGCCACGGGTACACGCCCATCGCCAGCACCGCGACCGCGAACGCGCCCAGCACCAGGCCTTCGCGGGTATTGATCTCGGGCATCGCCGCGGCTTCCCTGGTCGGCGCGGTGCCCCACACGATGCGCTTGATCAGGTACAGCGTGTAGCCGGCGCCGATGATCAGCGAATATGCGGCGAACAGCGCGATCCACGGATTGGCGGTGAAGCTGGACAGGATCACCATGAATTCGCCGACGAAACCCGAGGTGCCCGGCAGGCCGGTGTTGGCCATCGCGAACAGCACCCAGAACGCCGCGAACCACGGCATCACCTTGGCGAGTCCGCCGTAGGCCGCGATCTCACGCGTATGCAGGCGGTCGTACATCACGCCGATGCAGGTGAACAGCGCGCCCGACACGAAGCCGTGCGAAACCATCTGCACCACCGCGCCCTGCACACCCAGTTGCGCGGTCTGCACGTCGTGCTGCTGGCGCGCCAGCATGTACACGATGAACAGGCCCAGCGTCACGAAGCCCATGTGCGCGATCGACGAATACGCGACCAGCTTCTTCATGTCCGGCTGCACCAGCGCGACGTAGCCGATGTAGATGATCGCGATCAGGCTGAGCACGATCACCAGCCACGCAAAGTACTGCGAGGCATCCGGCGTGATCGGCAGCGAGAAGCGGATGAAGCCGTATGTGCCGACCTTCAGCATGATCGCGGCCAGGATCACCGAGCCGCCGGTCGGCGCCTCGACGTGCGCGTCCGGCAGCCAGGTGTGCACCGGCACCATCGGGGTCTTCACCGCGAACGCGATCAGGAACGAGAAGAACAGCCAGCTCTGCTCCTGCATCGTGAACGGGAACGCCCACAGCGTCTGCAGATCGAAGGTGCCCGCGCGGTGGTACATGTACAAGAGGCCGATCAGGAAGAAGATCGAACCGAAGAACGTGTAGATGAAGAACTTCAGGGTCGCGTACACGCGCCGCGGGCCGCCCCACATGCCGATCAGGAAGAACATCGGGATCAGGATGGCCTCGAAGAAGAGATAGAACAGCAGCGCGTCCATCGCGCAGAATACGCCGATCAGCAGGCCTTCCAGCACCAGCATCGCGGCCATGTACTGGTGCACCTTGTCCTTGATCACCTGCCACGCGCCGCCGATCACCAGGATCGTGGTGAACGTGGTCAGCACGATCAGCGCGACCGCGATGCCATCGACGCCGAGGTGATAACTGGAGTTGATGCCGGGAATCCAGCGGTGCATCTCCTGCAACTGGAAGCCGCCGGGACCCGCGCTATATTCCGACAGCATCAGCAGGCTCAACGCGAAGGTGATGACGGTGAACGCCAGCGTCAGCCAACGCGCCACGCGCGGGCGCGCGTCGCCAGCCAGCAGCACGAGGATCGCGCCGGCGCAGGGCAGCCAGGTCAGGATGCTCAGGATGGGCCAGTCAGACATGCGTGTTCCTTGGCAACGCTAAGGCAAAAGCA